>NZ_BMTV01000017.1:71365-129564 GCF_014649855.1 Streptomyces roseolus
CTGCTGCCGGCGTTGTTCGTCGGAACGGGTTGACGGACAGCGGGTACTCTGGAAGGGCTCGGACCGGTGGTCCGGGCCCTTCGTCGTCCTCGCCACCGCGGGGACGGTCCAGTGAGGTCGCCCCGGCATCGCCCTGCCGCACTCCCCGCCGACGCGGGACGTCCGACCTCGTTCCTGTATGAGGAGAGACGCCGTCGTGGCCCGTCCGCTGCCCGGAGAACTCACATTCGTCGCCCCGCGCGGAGCCAAGAAGCCGCCGCGGCACCTCGCCGACCTCTCGCCCGCCGAGCGGAAGGAGGCCGTCGCCGCGATCGGCGAGAAGCCCTTCCGCGCCAAGCAGCTGTCGACGCACTACTTCGCCCGCTACGCGCACGACCCCGCCGAGTGGACCGACATCCCGGCCGCCTCGCGGGAGAAGCTGGCCGGGGAGCTGCTGCCCGACCTGATGTCGGTGGTGCGGCACATCTCGTGCGACGACGACACCACCCGCAAGACCCTGTGGCGGCTGCACGACGGCACGCTCGTGGAGTCGGTGCTGATGCGCTACCCGGACCGGGTGACGATGTGCATCTCCTCGCAGGCCGGCTGCGGCATGAACTGCCCGTTCTGCGCGACCGGGCAGGCCGGCCTCGACCGGAACCTGTCGACCGCCGAGATCGTGCACCAGATCGTCGACGGCATGCGCGCGCTGCGCGACGGCGAGGTGCCCGGCGGGCCCGCGCGGCTTTCGAACATCGTCTTCATGGGGATGGGCGAGCCGCTCGCCAACTACAAGCGGGTCGTCGGCGCCATCCGCCGGTTGACCGACCCCGAGCCCGACGGCCTCGGCCTGTCGCAGCGCGGGATCACCGTGTCGACCGTGGGCCTGGTGCCGGCGATGCTGCGCTTCGCCGACGAGGGCTTCAAGTGCCGGCTCGCGGTCTCGCTGCACGCCCCGGACGACGAGCTGCGGGACACGCTGGTGCCGGTGAACACCCGCTGGAAGGTGCGGGAGGTGCTGGACGCGGCGTGGGAGTACGCCGAGAAGTCCGGACGCCGGGTCTCCATCGAGTACGCCCTCATCCGGGACATCAACGACCAGGCGTGGCGCGGCGACCTGCTGGGCAAGCTGCTCAAGGGCAAGCGGGTGCACGTCAACCTGATCCCGCTGAACCCGACGCCGGGCTCGAAGTGGACCGCCTCCCGGCCGGAGGACGAGAAGGCCTTCGTCGAGGCCATCGCCCGGCACGGCGTGCCGGTGACCGTCCGGGACACCCGGGGCCAGGAGATCGACGGCGCCTGTGGACAGCTCGCCGCCGCCGAACGCTGACCTTGTACCCTGTGCTCGAACACACCTGCATATTCCGACAGGGGAGCGCCACAGCGCTGAGAGTGCGGTAACCGTAGACCGCAGACCCTCTGAACCTCGCCCAGGTCATTCTGGGTAGGAAGTTCGGTCGTACCTCGAGCTGTTGCGCCCTGCCCGCGTCCGGTCCCCGGCCGCGGGCAGGGCCGCGTCTCTTCCTGGTCCCACCCAGGAGGATCACTCATGCACACCAAGAAGGCCGCCGCCGTGGCGCTGGCCGCGGCGCTCGGCGTCACGGGCCTGGCCGCCTGCTCCACCGAGTCCGCCCGCGACGCCGCGGGGAAGAGCGGGGAGCCCGCGCCGAAGACCGTGACGCTCGTCAGCCACGACTCCTTCAACGCCTCCAAGGAGGTGCTGGCGGAGTTCACGAAGCGGACCGGCTTCACCGTGAAGGTGCTGAAGGCCGGCGACGCGGGCGAGGCCGTCAACAAGGAGATCCTGACCAAGGGCTCCCCGCAGGGCGACGTCTTCTTCGGCGTCGACAACACCCTGCTCTCCCGCGCCGTCGACCACGGCATCTTCGTCGAGTACCAGGCGAAGGGCGCCGACCGGATCCCGGACACCTTCAAGCTCGACAAGCGGGTCACGCCGATCGACACCGGCGACATCTGCGTCAACTACGACAAGAAGTACTTCGCGGACAAGAAGCTGGCGCCGCCGCAGACCTTCGACGACCTGGCGAAGCCGGAGTACAAGAACCTGCTCGTGGTGGAGAACCCGGAGCGGTCCTCCCCGGGCCTCGGCTTCCTCCTCGGCACCGTCGCGAAGTACGGCGACGAGGGCTGGCAGGACTACTGGTCGAAGCTGAAGGCCAACGGCGTGAAGACCGTCGACAGCTGGGAGCTCGCCTACAACCAGGAGTTCTCCGGCTCGGCCGGCGGCAAGGAGGCCAAGGGTGACCGGCCGCTGGTCGTCTCCTACGCCTCCAGCCCGCCGGTCGAGGTGCTGTACGCCGAGCCGCAGCCGAAGGAGGCCCCCACCGGGGTGTCCACCGGCACCTGCTTCCGGCAGATCGAGTTCGCCGGCCTGCTGGACGGGGCGAAGAACCCCGAGGGCGGCAAGGCGCTGATCGACTTCCTGGTCTCGAAGGCGTTCCAGGACGACATGCCGCTGCAGATGTTCGTGAACCCGGTGGCGGAGGACGCGACCCTGCCGGAGCTGTTCACGAAGCACGGCGTGGTGATCGAGAAGCCGGAGACGGTGGCGCCGGAGAAGATCGCCGAGAAGCGCGAGGCGTGGATCCAGCAGTGGTCGTCGCTCGTCCTCAAGTGAGGCGCGACCCGAAGGGGAGCGCGGCGCGGCTGGGGCTGATGGTCCTGCCCGTCGCGTTCTTCGCGGTCTTCTTCGCCTGGCCCGTCGTGTCGATCGTCGAGCGCGGGCTGCGGCCCGACGGCGTCTGGGACCCCGGGGCGATCGGGGCGACCCTGGGACGCTCCGACATCCTCGGCGTGCTGGGCTTCACCGTCTGGCAGGCGGCCGCCTCCACCGGGCTCACGCTGCTCGTGGCGCTGCCGGGCGCGTACGTCTTCGCCCGCTTCGACTTCCCCGGGAAGGGCGTGCTGCGGGCGGTCGTCACCGTGCCGTTCGTGCTGCCCACGGTGCTCGTCGGCACGGCGTTCCTGGCCCTGGTGGGCCGGGGCGGGTTCACCGACGGGCTGTGGGGGCTGCGGCTCGACACCACGGTGTGGGCGATCCTCCTCGCGCACGTCTTCTTCAACTACGCGGTCGTCGTGCGGACCGTCGGCGGGCTGTGGGCCCAGCTCGACCCGCGTCAGGAGGAGGCGGCCCGGGTCCTCGGCGCGTCCCGGTGGACGGCGTGGCGGTCGGTGACGCTGCCGGCGCTGGTGCCCGCGGTGTCGGCGGCGGCGCTGATGGTCTTCCTGTTCACGTTCACGTCGTTCGGCGTCGTGCAGATCCTCGGCGGGGACGCGTACACGACGCTGGAGGCGGAGATCTACCGGCAGACGGCCCGGCTGCTCGACCTGCGGACCGCGGCCGTGCTGACGCTCGTGCAGTTCGTGGCGGTGGGCGCGATCCTCGCCGTGCACGCGCGGACGGTGCGGCGGCGGGAGACCGCGCTGCGCCTGGTGTCCCCGGAGCGGACCGCGCGCCGGCCGCGGGGCGTCGGGCAGTGGGCGCTGCTCGGCGGGGTGCTGGCCTCGGTGGCGGTGCTGATCCTGCTGCCGCTCGGGGTGCTCGTGGAGCGTTCCTTCGCGACGCCGGAGGGGTACGGGCTCCGCTACTACCGGGCGCTCGGCTCGCTCGACGAGGCCGGGACGTTCCTGGTGCCGCCGCTGGAGGCGGTCGGGAACTCGCTGCGGTACGCGGTCGCCGCGACCGCGATCGCGGTGGTGATCGGCGGGCTCGCGGCGGCGGCGCTCACGAGGCGGGCGGGACGGCTGGTGCGGGGCTTCGACGCGCTGCTGATGCTGCCGCTCGGGGTGTCGGCGGTGACCGTCGGCTTCGGGTTCCTCATCACGCTCGACGAGCCGCCGTTCGACCTGCGGGCCAGCTGGATCCTGGTGCCGCTCGCGCAGGCGCTGGTCGGCGTGCCGTTCGTCGTCCGCACGATGCTGCCGGTGCTGCGGGCGGTGGACCAGCGGCTGCGGGAGGCGGCGGCGGTGCTCGGGGCCTCGCCGTGGCGGGCCTGGCGGGAGGTGGACCTGCCGCTGGTGCGGCGGGCGCTGCTGATCGCGGCCGGGTTCGCCTTCGCCGTGTCGCTGGGCGAGTTCGGGGCGACCGTCTTCATCGCGCGGCCCGACAACCCGACGCTGCCGGTCGCGGTGGCGCGGCTGCTCGGCCGGCCGGGCGAGCTCAACTACGGGCAGGCGATGGCCCTGTCGACGATTCTGATGGTGGTGTGCGCGGTGTCCCTGCTGCTCCTCGAGCGGCTGCGGAGCGACCGGACCACCGGGGAGTTCTGATGCTGACCCTTGAGGGAGCGACGGTACGGTTCGGGCCGCGGGCGGTCCTCGACGCGGTGGACCTGGAGGTCGCCGACCACGAGATCGTGTGCGTCCTCGGGCCGAGCGGGTCCGGCAAGTCGACGCTGCTGCGGGCGGTCGCCGGGCTCCAGGCGCTCGACGCGGGCCGGGTGCTGCTCGCGGGCGCCGACCAGGCGGGGGTGCCGACGCACCGGCGCGGGGTGGGCCTGATGTTCCAGGACCACCAGCTCTTCCCGCAGCGGGACGTCGCGGGGAACGTCGCCTTCGGGCCCCGGATGCACGGCGTGCCGAAGGAGGAGCGGGCCGCGCGGGTCGAGGAGCTGCTCGACCTGGTGGGCCTGCCGGGCGCCGGGCGGCGGTCGGTCGCCGCGCTGTCCGGCGGCGAGCAGCAGCGGGTGGCGCTGGCGAGGGCGCTGGCGCCGAGGCCCCGGCTGCTGATGCTCGACGAACCGCTGGGGCAGCTGGACCGGGGGCTGCGGGAGCGGCTCGTGGTGGAGCTGCGGGCGCTCTTCGGGCGGCTCGGCACGACGGTCCTCGCCGTCACCCACGACCAGGGCGAGGCGTTCGCGCTCGCGGACCGGGTGGTGGTCATGCGGGACGGGCGGATCGTGCGGTCGGGCACGCCGGTGGACGTGTGGCGGCGGCCGGGCACGGAGTTCGTCGCCCGCTTCCTCGGTTTCGAGAACGTCGTCCCGGCGACGGTGTCGGGGGCGGTCGCGGACACCCCGTGGGGCCGGATCCCGGTCCCGGACGGCTCCCCGCAGGGCGAGCGGACGCTGCTGGTCCGCCCGGCGGGCGTCCGCGTGACGGACGACGGCCTCTCCTGCCGGGTCGAGTCCCGCACCTTCCGGGGCCATCGCGTCACGGTCGTCCTCCGCCCGGCCGACGGCCCCCCGCTGGAGGCGGAACTCCCGCTGCGGGAGGTGCCGGAGGTGGACGCGGAGGTGACGGTGGCCTTCGGGGCGGAGGAGGTCGTGGTGCTGGACGGCGCCTGAGCCCGGGCGGGTCCTTCGGTGCGTGCCGGGCCCCGTCCTACGCGGCCGCCGGCCGGGCCAGGGCCGCGGGGACCTCGTCGACGGAGTCGACCAGGGCGATCCGGGCGGACATCGGGCGGCCGGACGCGAGGGTCTCCAGGAGGGGCCAGGCGGGGAGGCGGTCGGTCCAGTGGGCGCGGTCGACGAGGACCATGGGGGTGGGGGCGCCGCGGGACCCGTAGTAGTTCGGGGTGGCGTTGTCGAAGATCTCCTGGACGGTGCCGGCGGCGCCGGGGAGGAAGACGACACCGGCGGTGGAGCGGGCCAGGAGACCGTCCTCGCGCAGGGCGTTGGTGAAGTACTTGGCGATGTGCCCGGCGAAGGCGTTGGGCGGCTCGTGGCCGTAGAACCAGGTGGGGACGCCGACCGAGTCGCCGCCGTCGGGCAGCAGCGCCCGTACGGCGAAGGCCGCGCGGGCCCACTCGGTGACCGAGGGCGTGAACGACGGGGCCTTCGCGAGGAGGGCGAGGGCGTCGTCGAGCGCCGGGTCGTCGAAGGGGGCGGTGTACGCGCCGAGGTTCGCCGCCTCCATCGCGCCGGGGCCGCCGCCGGTCGCCACCGTGTACCCGGCGCGGGCGAGGGTGCGGCCGAGGCGGGCCGCGCCGGCGTACGCCTCGGTGCCCCGGCCCATCGCGTGGCCGCCCATGACGCCGACGACCCGGTGGCCGGCGAGGTGCTCGTCGAGGGCGTCGCCGACGGCGTCGTCGTGGATCGAGCGGAGCATGGAGGAGAACACGTCGCCGTCGGCGCGGGTGACGCCGAACCAGGCGTAGGAGCGGGCGTCGGGGGTGGTCTCGTAGCCGCCGGTGCCGGTGACGCCCTCGTACAGCTCGTCCGGGGTGTAGAGCCGGTTGCGGTACGGGTCGAAGGGCAGGTCGGGGACGGGCGGGAAGACCAGGGCGCCGTCCGCGCGGACCTTGGCGGCGGCCTCCGGTTCCATCGGGCAGCCGAGGAAGGCGGCGGTGGCGGTGGAGGAGGCGAGGAGCGCGAAGGTGCGGCCGGTGAGGTCGACGGACTGGACGCGGAGGCCGGCCAGGCCGCCGGGCCGGGCGAGCGACGCGTCGAACTCGTCCAGCGTGTGGATCTCGCGGCCGCTCCTGCGCGGACGCGGCGGTGGGGGCGTCGCCATGGGCCCACGATAGGCGGCCCAGGGCGACGGGGCCCGCTGGGTCTCCGGGCGGTCAGGCCGTCAGCGGCAGGGCGGCGAGTTCGCCGACGAGCCAGGTCAGCGGGAGGAAGACGGCGAGCAGGGCGCCGGCCCGCAGCAGGGCGGCGGTGCGCAGCACGGACGGCGGGGCGCCGAGCCGGGCGAGGGCCTCGGTGGTGCGGGCGCGGCACTGGCGGGACTCCAGGGCGGCCGTGAGCAGCGTCGCCGTGGTGCAGGCCAGGACGACGCCGGCGCCGAGGCCGGTGAGCGGTCCGAAGGCGGTGCCGCCGTCCCCGGCCTCGTACACGGTGGCGGCGGCGAGGGTGCCGGAGAGGACCGCGCAGACCACGCCGAGGGGGCGGCCGATGCGGCCGGCCTCGTCCATGAGGACCCGTCCGGCGAGCAGGCGTACGGCTCCGGGGCGGGCGGTCTGCAGCAGCCGGCCGCACAGGTGGGCGAGGCCGGGCCCGGCGAGCGCGAGTCCGGCGGCGGTGAGGACCCACCCGGCGAGGACGCCCGCGGGGGAGCCGTCGAAGCGGCCGGGCAGGGCGACGCCGCCGTCGCCGCCGCGGCCCGCGTACGTCTCCACGGCGAGGCCGACGGCGATGAGCGCCACGCCCCACGGCAGTCCGTTCGGCACCGGCCGGGCGGCGCCCTCGGGGGCGGGGGCGCCGGCGCGGGGGCGCAGGGCGAGGCCGGCGGCGAGGGCGCCGGCCACCGGGACGACGGCGAGCAGGGTGAGGGCCCCGGCCAGCGGCAGCGGCTGGTCGGCGGCGAGCAGTCCGGCGGCGGCCCCGTCGAAGGGCAGGCCGGTGAGGTCGCCGCGCAGGTGGAGGTAGACGAGGAGGGCGACCGACGAGCCGAGGGTGCAGGCGACGGCGGTCGAGGCGGCGGCGATGGCGGTGAGCCGGGCGGGGCCGAGGCCGATCGAGGAGAGTCCGGGGCGGGGCCGGGTGGCGGGGTCGGTGCGGGCGACGGCGACGGCGAACTGGACGGTGGCGGCGATCGGCAGCGCGCACCAGAGCAGCCGCAGGGCGGAGGCGGTGGACTGTTCGGGGTGGCCGACGGCGTAGCCGAGGGTGCAGAGCAGCAGGAAGCCCACGCCGGCGGCGGCCGCGGCGACGAGGAGCCGCCGCAGCTGGACCGGCCAGCGGGAGCCGCGGACTAGACGGAGAGCGAGCACGCGGCGACGCCCTCCGCCCCCGTGGCGGGCGGCACGCTGCCCGCCCGGCGTCCGTCGAGCAGGGTGACCGTGCGGTCGGCGAGCGCCGCGACCTCCGGGTCGTGGGTGGCGAGGAGCACGGTGATGCCGTGCGAGCGGGCGGCGGCGGTGAGGGTGCGGAGCGCCTGGGTGCCGTCGGCCCGGTGCAGGGCGGCGGTGGGTTCGTCGGCGAAGAGGACCGAGGGGGCGGCGGCGAGCGCGCGGGCGATGGCGGCGCGCTGGCGCTGGGAGCGGGTGAGCGCGTGCGGGCGGACGCGGGCGCAGGCGCCGGCGTCGAGGCGGTCGAGCCATTCGCAGGCGGCGGTCCGGGCGGCCCGGTGGGGGACCCCGCGCAGCAGCAGCGGCAGGGCGGTGTTCTCCCAGGCGGTGAGTTCGGGGACGAGGCCGTCGTCGGGGCCGATCCAGCCGAAGCGTTCGCGGCGGAGGCGTTCGCGGGCGGCCGCCGGGAGGGTGTGGACGGGGGAGCTGTTGAACCAGACCTCGCCCTGCTGGGCGGCGAGCTCACCGGAGAGGCAGCGCAGGAGGGTGGTCTTGCCGCTGCCGCGGGGGCCGGTCACGGCGAGGATCTCGCCCTCCCGGACGCCGACGGAGACGCCGCTGAGGGCCTCCGTGCCGTTCAGGGAGCAGTGCAGGGAACGCGCCCAGAGCACGTCGTTGTCCGGTGGGGCCATCGCGTACACCTCGATGTCGGTTCCGATTCTTGCCGTTCCCCCGTCCGGGGGAACGAGGTCCGGGCCTGTCGGTCACTGGGCACCGTAAGTATTCGGATCCGGTTGTACGGACGGCACGCGGCCCGGGCCGCCGCCATCCACTCGGAGGGCGGCGGCCCGGGCCGGAGGTCACGCCGTGAGGGCGGCGTGGCGCTGGGGGTCTACAGCTTGGTCCACGCCTCGGTGAGCACGCTGCGCAGGATGCCCTCGATCTCGTCGAAGGTGCCCTGGTCGGCGATGAGCGGCGGGGCCAGCTGGATGACCGGGTCGCCGCGGTCGTCGGCGCGGCAGTACAGGCCGGCGTCGTACAGCGCCTTGGAGAGGAAGCCGTACAGGACGCGCTCCACCTCCTCGTCGTTGAAGGACTCCTTGGTGGCCTTGTCCTTGACGAGCTCGATGCCGTAGAAGAAGCCGTTGCCGCGGACGTCGCCGACGATCGGCAGGTCGTGCAGCTTCGACAGGGTCGAGAAGAAGGCGCCCTCGTTGTCCAGCACGTGCTGGTTGAGGCCTTCCTTGTCGAAGATGTCGAGGTTGGCGATGGCGACCGCCGAGGACACCGGGTGGCCACCGAAGGTGTAGCCGTGGAGGAAGGTGTTGTCGCCCTTGTAGAACGGCTCGGCGATGCGGTCCGAGACGATGCAGGCGCCGATCGGGGAGTAGCCCGAGGTCATGCCCTTGGCGCAGGTGATCATGTCCGGCACGTAGCCGAACTTGTCACAGGCGAACATCGTGCCGAGGCGGCCGAAGGCGCAGATCGTCTCGTCGGAGACGAGGAGCACGTCGTACTGGTCGCAGATCTCGCGGACGCGCTGGAAGTAGCCGGGCGGCGGCGGGAAGCAGCCGCCGGCGTTCTGCACCGGCTCCAGGAAGACGGCCGCGACGGTGTCGGGGCCCTCGAAGAGGATCTGCTGCTCGATCTGGTCGGCGGCCCAGCGGCCGAAGGCGTCGGGGTCGTCGCCGTGGATCGGGGCGCGGTAGATGTTGGTGTTCGGCACCTTGTGCGCGCCGGGGACCAGCGGCTCGAAGGGGGCCTTCAGAGCCGGCAGGCCGGTGATGGACAGGGCGCCCTGCGGGGTGCCGTGGTAGGCGACCGCACGCGAGATGACCTTGTACTTGGTGTGCTTGCCCTGGAGCTTGAAGTACTGCTTGGCGAGCTTCCACGCGGTCTCGACGGCCTCGCCGCCACCGGTGGTGAAGAAGACCTTGTTGAGGTCGCCCGGGGCGTAGTCGGCGAGGCGCTCGGCGAGCTCGACGGCCTTGGGGTGGGCGTACGACCACACCGGGAAGAAGGCGAGCTCCTGGGCCTGCTTGTACGCGACCTCGGCCAGCTCCTGGCGGCCGTGACCGGCGTTGACCACGAAGAGGCCCGCGAGACCGTCGAGGTAGCGCTTGCCCTTGTCGTCGAAGATGTAGGTGCCCTCACCTCGGACGATGGTGGGGACGGGGCTGTTCTCGTACGACGACATGCGGGTGAAGTGCATCCACAGGTGGTCGTAGGCGGACTTTGACAGGTCGCTGCGGGACTGGGTCACGGTTATCGGGTTCCCCACATATAGGTCTGCTTCTTGAGCTTCAGGTAAACGAAGCTCTCGGTGGAGCGCACGCCGGGGAGCGTGCGGATCCGTTTGTTGATCACGTCCAGAAGGTGGTCGTCGTCCTCGCAGACGATCTCCACCATCAGGTCGAACGAGCCCGCGGTCATCACCACGTACTCGCACTCGGGCATGTCGGTCAGCGCCTCCGCGACCGGGTCCAGGTCGCCCTCGACGTGGATGCCGACCATCGCCTGGCGCCTGAGGCCCACGGTGAGCGGGTCGGTGACGGCGACGATCTGCATGACGCCCTGGTCGAGGAGCTTCTGGACGCGCTGCCGCACGGCCGCTTCGGAGAGGCCGACGGCCTTGCCGATGGCGGCGTAGGGGCGGCGGCCGTCCTCCTGGAGCTGCTCGATGATCGCCAGGGAGACGGCATCGACCGTAGGGGACGAACCGGTTCCGGTTCTGGAGTCTGTGCTTCGACTGGCCACGCCTTCACTGTGCACCGAGATGCGCAGTCGCGCAACCCCGGAGCGATGAAATTCGTTGTCAAGGACCCTCAGAGTCACTGAATCCGAAGTCGAGGGGGCTCGGGGCTGTTGAAAGCGTCAGCCGAACCAGTAGGCTGAGGTGTCTCACCCATCGGGACGACCGCACAAGGCCGTGCGGAACAAACGTGACAGGAGGGGTGGCAAGTGACCACCGAGCTGCGCCGGCTGCGCAACTACATCGACGGGGAGTTCCGCGACGCGGCCGACGGCCGCACCATCGAGGTGATCAACCCGGCCACCGGCGAGGTGTACGCGACCTCCCCGCTCTCCGGCCAGGCCGACGTCGACGCCGCCATGGAGGCCGCCGCGGCCGCCTTCCCCGCCTGGCGTGACACCACGCCGTCCGAGCGCCAGAAGGTGCTCCTCAAGATCGCCGACGCCTTCGAGGAGCGCGCCGAGGAGCTCATCGCCGCCGAGGTCCTGAACACCGGCAAGCCGACCGCCCTCGTCGCGAGCGAGGAGGTCCCGCCGATGGTGGACCAGATCCGCTTCTTCGCGGGTGCCGCCCGGCTGCTCGAAGGCCGCTCGGCCGGCGAGTACATGGAGGGCATGACCTCGATCATCCGCCGCGAGCCGGTCGGCGTCTGCGCGCAGGTCGCGCCGTGGAACTACCCGATGATGATGGCCGTGTGGAAGTTCGCCCCGGCCCTCGCCGCGGGCAACACGGTCGTCCTCAAGCCCTCGGACACCACCCCCGCGTCCACGGTCCTGATGGCCGAGATCATCGGCTCCATCGTCCCCAAGGGCGTCTTCAACGTCCTCTGCGGCGACCGCGAGACCGGCCGCGCGATGGTCGAGCACCCGACCCCGGCGATGGCCTCCATCACCGGCTCCGTCCGGGCCGGCATGCAGGTCGCCGAGTCGGCGGCCAAGGACGTCAAGCGCGTCCACCTGGAGCTGGGCGGCAAGGCCCCGGTCGTGGTCTTCGAGGACACCGACATCGAGAAGGCCGTCGAGGACATCTCCGTCGCCGGCTTCTTCAACGCCGGCCAGGACTGCACCGCCGCCACCCGCGTGCTCGTCCACGAGTCCATCCACGACGAGTTCGTCGCCGCCCTCGCCAAGGCCGCCGCCGAGACGAAGACCGGTCAGCCGGACGACGAGGACGTGCTCTACGGCCCGCTCAACAACGCCAACCAGCTGAAGCAGGTCGCCGGCTTCATCGACCGCCTCCCGGCCCACGCCAAGGTCGAGGCCGGCGGCCACCGCGTCGGCGACAAGGGCTACTTCTACGCCCCGACCGTCGTCTCCGGCCTCAAGCAGGACGACGAGATCGTCCAGAACGAGGTCTTCGGCCCGGTCATCACCGTCCAGTCCTTCGCCGACGAGGCGCAGGCCCTGGAGTACGCCAACGGCGTCGAGTACGCCCTGGCCTCCTCCGTCTGGACCAAGGACCACCAGCGCGCCATGCGCATGTCCCGCTCGCTCGACTTCGGCTGCGTGTGGATCAACACCCACATCCCGCTGGTCGCCGAGATGCCGCACGGCGGCTTCAAGAAGTCCGGCTACGGCAAGGACCTCTCCGCGTACGGCTTCGAGGACTACACGCGCATCAAGCACGTGATGACCTCGCTGGGCTGAACCGCCCGGTAGTGCCCGCCGCGGCCCCGGCACCCGTCGATCCGATGGTCGACAAGGTGTCGGGGCCGTGCCGTGCCGCTCGACGGACCGTCCCTTGTGACGGCCCGGAGCCCGGCGGGATGCTCGGCGGGTGAGAGCGACAGCCAGGAAACCCATGACCCGCCGGTCCGTCCTGACGGGCCTCGGCGCCGCCGGAGCCGGCGGCCTCCTCGCCGCCTGCGGCGTGAAGCCCGCCTACGTCCCCGAGGAACGGCGCGCCGGACCGGACCTGTCGGGCCGCGAGCGGAGCGTCACCTTCGCCAACTGGCCGCTCTACATCGACACCGACGACGACGATCCGCGCAGGCGGCCCAGCCTCGACGCCTTCCGGGAGCGGACCGGGATCTCCGTCCACTACACGGAGGAGATCAACGACAACGACGAGTTCTTCGGGAAGATCGGCCCGGCCCTGATGAACGGGCAGCCCGTCGACCGCGACCTCGTCGTCGTCAGCGACTGGATGGCGGCCCGCTTCGTCCGCCTCGGCTGGGTCCAGAAGATGGACCGCGCCGCGCAGGTGAACGTCGCCGGCCACCTCGACCCCCAGCTGCTCCGCCCCGCGTTCGACCCCGGCCGGCTCCACTCCGTGCCCTGGCAGTCCGGCATCACCGGCATCGCCTACAACCGCCGCCGGCTCGGCCGCGAACTGCGCTCCACCCGCCAGCTCTGGGACGCCGACCTGCGCGGCAAGGTCACCCTCCTCTCCGGCCTGGACGAGGCCCTCCCCCTGCTCATGCAGGGCGACGGCGCGGACGTCACCCGCTGGACCCAGGACGACTTCCACGCCGTCTGCGACCGGATCGAGGACCTGGTCCGCAGGAAGCACATCCGCCGCTTCACCGGCAACGACTACATCAAGGACCTGGCCGGCGGCGACGTCCTCGCCTGCCAGGCGTACTCCGGCGACGTCATCCAACTCCAGGCCGACGACCCCGACATCGAGTTCGTCGTCCCCGAGGAGGGCGGCGAACTGTGGGCCGAGTCCCTCCTGATCCCCAACCTCGCCCGGCACAAGGCCAACGCCGAGAAACTGGTCGACCACTACTACGAGCCCGAGGTCGCCGCCGGGCTGGCCGCCTGGGTCAACTACGTCTGCCCCGTCCCCGCCGCCCGGGCCGTCCTCGCCGACTCCGGCGACGGGGAACTGGCCGCCCTCGCCGAGGACCCGCTCGTCTTCCCCGACCGGGAGATGCGCGGCCGGCTCGCCACCGCCCGCGACATCACCTCCGCCGAACGCAAGGCCATGGCCAAGCGCTGGAACGGGATCGTCGGCCTGTGAGCGACCCGGCACGAGCGCGGACCTCTTCGTCCTGGGACGGGAGGACGACCGCCCGGCCCCCTCGGCCGGGCGGCCCGGCCGTTCCTCCTCGGGAGGAGGACAGGGGCCGGGTGTCCGCGGCACCGGCGGGGCAGGGGCCCGCGGCCGGGGCGGCGGTCGAGCGGGCCGTCAGGGGAGGGCGACCCCCATTTCTGAACGCGTTCAAGGGAGGCGTACGCTGCCTTCATGAGCGACTCGAACGGGCCGAGAGCCCTTCTCGCGCGCATCCGCGCATGGCTGATCCTCTTCGTCGTCTGCCTCGTCCTGAGCGGGGCCACCGCCTTCCCGCTCGTCACCGAACTCCGCTGGCTCGACTCCTCCTTGACCGGCTGGGCCGCGCCCGTCGCCGACGCGCTGCCCGGCCTCGCCGAGTGGATCCACAAGGTCGCCGGCGGGGTCGAGGCGGCCGGCGAGGGAGCCCCGTACCTCCTCTACGGCACCGACTGGCTCGCCTTCGCCCACCTCGTCATCGCCGTCGCCTTCTACGGGCCCTACCGCGACCCGGTCCGCAACATCTGGGTCGTCGAGTTCGGCATGATCGCCTGCGTCGGGATCATCCCGCTCGCCCTGATCTGCGGGCCGATCCGCGACATCCCCTTCTGGTGGTCGGTGATCGACATGTCCTTCGGGGTCTTCGGGATCCTGCCGCTGCTCCACGTCCGCCGGCTCGTCAAGCGGCTGGAAGCCGCCCGGGCGGTCACTCCGACGGCAGTCCGTACGTCGCCAGCATGAGCTCCAGGGCCGTGCGGTTCATCCCCTCGCCCTTCGCGTCCGTCGCGTTCACGCCGTAGACCAGGGTCCGCTCCCCGCGGCGGGTCGAGGAGACGGCCGCGTTGAAGCCCCAGCGGCCGCCGGTCTTGCCCCAGACCTCGCGGCCGCCGAGCTTCTTCACCGACAGGCCGGCCGAGTACGCCGCCGGGGCGCCGCTCGTGAAGTCCACGACCTTCGGCAGGGTGAACATCTCCTCCAGGAGCGGGCCGCGCACCACCCGGCCCGCGAACAGGGCCCGGATGAAGCACTCCAGGTCCGCCGTGGTCGAGATCAGGTCACCGGCCGCCCAGGCCTCCGTGACCCGCCACACCGACACGTCCCGCAGGCCGGTCGAACCGTCCGCCAGCCGCATCACCTGGTAGCCGTGGTTGTACGGGCCCCGGATGCCGGCCTCCCGGCCCGGGAAGTAGGTGTCCCGCAGGCCCAGCGGGCGCAGCACGAGCCGCTCCACCTGGTGCTCGTACGCGTCCCCCGTCACCCGCTCCACGATCAGCCCGGCGATCGTGTAGCCGATGTTCAGGTAGTGCTGGCGGGTGCCGGGGCGGAACTCCCGCGGCTTCGCCGTCGCCGCGCGGACCAGCTCCTCCGGCTCGTGGACGTCGAAGCGGTGCGCGTACCACTCCTCCACCGTCTCCCCCGGCAGGTCCGCCGCCGGGATGCCGTGCGTGTGGTCGAGCAGCTGGCGGACCGTCACCGTCGCGTACCGGCCCGGGACCAGCTCCGGCAGGTAGGAGCGGGCCGTGCGGTCCAGGTCGATCCGGCCCTCCTCGGCCAGCCGGAGCACCGTCGCCGCCGTGAAGACCTTCGTCACCGAACCGACCCGGAAGCGGCCCCCGGGATCGGCCGGGGCCCCCGACTCCAGGTCGCGCACCCCCGCGCTGCCCGCCCAGGAGCCCTCGGTGCCGCCGACCCGCACCAGGGCCGCGGTCGCGTCGGCGCGCGGCAGGCCCGCGAGCACCGAGGACAGGTCGGGGGACGTCGTCGCCGCGGCGGCCGGGGCCGTGGCGGCGACGGCGGGGGAGAGGGCGGTCGGGCCCGCCGCGACGCCCAGGACCAGGGCGGTGGCGAGCAGGGTGCGGGTGGCGCGCTTCATGGACGGACTCCTCGGCTGCGGGCTCTCGTTCTCGGTGCGCCCAGCCTTCCGGAGCGGCCCCGCCGGGCGGATCGCCCGCACCGGCGGTTCCGCCCGCCCGGCCCCTCGCCGGAGCGGGGGAGGATCAGCGGCCCGCGGCTCCCCCGCGCGGGGGAGGAGCCGGCGCCACCAGGCCCGTCTCGTAGGCGCAGATCACCGCCTGGATCCGGTCCCGCAGCCCCAGCTTCGCCAGCACGTTGCCCACGTGCGTCTTCACCGTGTGCTCGCTGACCACCAGCTCCGCCGCGATCTCCGCGTTCGACAGGCCCCGCGCGAGCAGCAGCAGCGTCTCCCGCTCCCGGCCCGTCAGGACGCCGAGCCGGGGATCGGGCACCGGCGCCCGGCGCGGGCCGCCCGCCGTGTACTGCTCGACGAGCCGCCGGGCCACCGAAGGCGCCAGGAGCGAGTCGCCCGCCGCCACCACCCGCACCGCGTGCACCAGGTCGTCCCGGCGCACGTCCTTCAGGAGGAAGCCGCTCGCGCCCGCGTGCAGCGCCTCGTACACGTACGCGTCCGAGTCGAAGGTCGTCAGGATCACCGTCCGGCAGGCGCTCTCCGCGCTGATCGTCCGGCACGCCTCGATGCCGTCCACGCGGGGCATCCGGATGTCGAGCAGCGCCACGTCCGGCCGGTGGCGGCGCACCGCCTCCACGGCCGCCGCCCCGTCCGCCGCCTCGGCGACCACCTCGATGTCCTCCTGGACGTCGAGGATGAGGGCGAAGCCACTGCGGACCAGCTCCTGGTCGTCGGCCACCACCACGCGGATCGTCACGTCCCCACCTCCGCGGCGGAGGGCACGGGCAGCTCCGCCCGCACCTCGAACCCGGTGCCGTCCGGGCCCGGGCCCGCGGTCGCGGTGCCGCCGTGGACGGCCGCCCGCTCGCGGATCCCGGTCAGTCCGTGGCCCACCGGGCGGCCCGGTGCCGGCCGGGGGCCCCGGCCGTCGTCGCGGACCACGACGGTCAGCAGCCCGGCGGCCCGCTCGATCCGGACGGTGGCGGTACGGGCCCCGGCGTGCCGGACCGTGTTCGTCAGGGCCTCCTGCACGATCCGGTACGCGGTCGCCGCGAGCGGGGCCGGCAGCACCGCCGGCGCGCCGGCCGGCTCGTACCGCACGTCGAGTCCGCCGGCCCGCACCCGGTCGAGCAGCGCGGGCAGCCCGTCCAGGTCCGGCTGGGGGGACCGGCCGTCACCGGCGTCCTCCTCCCGCAGCACGCCGAGCATCCGCCGCAGCTGGCCCATCGCGTCCCGTCCCGTCGCGGAGATCGCCTCGAAGGCCGCCTCCGCCCGGTCCGGCGCCCGGCGCACCGCCACCGGACCGGCCTCCGCCTGCACGATCATCAGGCTCACCGCGTGCGACAGGATGTCGTGCATCTCCCGGGCGATCCGGGCCCGTTCCCGCGCGGCCGCCCGCTCCGCCTCCGCCAGATGCTCCCGCTGCCGGGCGTCGGCGAGCCGCCCGAAGGCGTAGGCGGCGCCGAACACGAAGAGCGAGAAGGTGAGTTCGCGCGCCGACCGGGTGTTGAGCCACACCGACACCGGCACCGCGACCAGCAGCAGGACACCCGCCGCCAGCCGCTGCCGGGCGGGCGCGAGCACCGCGATCGTGTACGCGCACACCAGCCCCTGGTACGGCAGCGGCTGCCCCGGCCCCTCCAGGGCCAGCCGGTACAGCGCGCTCGCGGCGATCACGGCGAGCAGCACCGCCATCGGCGCCCGCCGCCGCCAGACCAGCGGCAGCACGGTCAGCGTCGTCAGCCCGTACGCCGTCCAGGTCGCCGCCGGCAGCTCCGGCCCGCGCGGCACCACGAACGGCATCGTCACCGCCGCCTGCACGAGCAGCGCGAGGCCCGCGTCCATGGCCCGCGGGTGCGCGGCCCCCCAGGCCCGGACCTGCCCCAACCCCCGTATCCGCATTACGGCTTGCGGCCCACCGCGCCGAACTGGGCCACCGCGGCGGCCTCCGGGGCGCCCCAGCGGGAGCAGGAGACGACGCCCGGCGCGAGGAGGTCCAGGCCCTCGAAGAAGGAGGTGAACTCCTCGCGGGTGCGGGCGGTGATGGGCGGGGTGGCGTTCTCGTTCCAGAAGGCCATCGCCGCCTCGTTGCCCTCGCCGCCCAGCTCCGGCTCGAGGGTCGGGTGGGTGAGGACGAGGTGGCTGCCGGACGGCACGGCCGCCATCAGCGTGCGGACGATCCCGCGGGCCTCGTCGGTGTCCAGGACGAAGTTGAGGATGCCGAGCATCAGGACCGCCACCGGGCGTCCCAGGTCGAGCACCTCACCGGCGGCCGCCAGGATCTTCTCCGGGTCGTGGGCGTCCGCGTCGACGTACTCGGTGACGCCCTCGGGGGCGCTGGTCAGCAGGGCGCGGGCGTGGGTGAGCACGATCGGGTCGTTGTCGACGTAGACGATCCTGGCGTCCGGCGCGACCCGCTGCGCCACCTCGTGGGTGTTGTCGGCGGTCGGCAGCCCGGTGCCGATGTCGAGGAACTGGCGCGTCCCCTCCCCGGCCAGCCGGGTCACCACGCGGCCGAGGAACGCCCGGTCGGCGCGGGCGACTTCGCCGATGCCCGGGTGGAAGGAGGTGACCTGGTCGCCGACGGCGCGGTCCACCGGGTAGTTGTCCTTGCCGCCCAGCCAGTAGTTCCACACCCGGGCGTTGTGGGCGATGTCGGTCCGGATCCGGTCGGTCATCAGGGAGCCTTTCGCAGGACGGCGGCGAGGACGTCGACCCGGTTCGTGGTGATCGAGTCGACCCCGTGGGCGATCAGCCTACGCATGCTCCTGCGGGTGTCCGGCGTCCAGGTGGAGACCAGCAGGCCGTCCCGGTGCAGCCGCTCGACCAGTTCCCGACCGACCAGGCCCCAGCGGTAGTTGAGCCACTTCGGGCGGACCCGGTCGAGCAGCACCGGGCGCGGCGGGGCGAGCGAGGTCCAGGTGAGGGCGATCTCCGCGTGCGGGTCGGCGTCCCGGACCCGGAGCATCGCGACCGCGCCGGCGCAGTAGAAGACGCGCTCGCCCGCGCCGGCCTCGCGGACCGTGCCGACGATCCGCCGCACCGACTCCTCGTTCCCGCCGGGCAGATCGAGCATCAGCCGGTGCGGCCCGGCCGCGATCAGGGCCTCACGGAGCGTCGGCACCCGGCCGGCCGTCAGCTCGCGCAGCTGCTCGTGGGTGAGCGAGGAGAGCGGGCGGTCGTGGCCCCACAGCCGTTTCAGGGTGTCGTCGTGGAGGAGGACCGGCACGCCGTCCTTGGTGAGGCGGACGTCGACCTCGACCGCGTCCGCGCCCCGCTCGAAGGCGGAGCCGATCGAGGGGAGGGTGTTCTCGCGGGCGCGGTACGGATCGCCGCGGTGGCCTACGACAGTGACGGATCGCATGGGGCCATTCTTCCGGGGCTCAGCGCGCCGGCCAGTTCTCCGTGTACGTGTCGATCTCGGCGGCCAGCCGCCGCTTGCCGGCCGGGTCGAGGAAGGAGGCCTCCACGGCGTTCTTCGCGAGGGCGGCCAGTCCTCGCTCGTCGAGGTCGAGGAGCCGGGCGGCGACCGCGTACTCGCTGTTCAGGTCGGTGCCGAACATCGGCGGGTCGTCGCTGTTGACCGTGACGAGGACGCCGGCGTCGGCCATGGCCCGGATCGGGTGCTCGTCGAGGGCGGCCACCGCGCGGGTCGCGATGTTGGAAGTCGGGCAGACCTCCAGGGCGATCCGGTGCTCCGCCAGGTGGGCGAGCAGCTCCGGGTCCCGGACGGAGCTGGTGCCGTGGCCGATGCGCTCGGCGCCCAGGTCGCGGAGGGCGTCCCAGACGGTCTCGGGCCCGGTGGTCTCGCCGGCGTGCGGCACCGAGTGGAGGCCGGCCGCCCTGGCCCGGTCGAAGTACGGCTTGAACTGCGGGCGGGGCACCCCGATCTCCGGGCCGCCGAGACCGAAGGAGACCAGGCCCTCGGGGCGGATGCCGTCGGTGGTGGCGAGCCGCGCGGTCTCCTCCGCGGCCTCCAGGCCGGCCTCCCCGGGGATGTCGAAGCACCAGCGCAGCACGGTGCCGAACTCGGCCTCCGCCGCCTTGCGGGCGTCCTCGATCGCCGCCATGAAGGCCCGCTCGTCGATGCCGCGGCGGGTGGAGGAGTACGGGGTGACGGTCAGCTCGGCGTAGCGGATGTTCTGCCGGGCCATGTCGCGGGCGACCTCGAAGGTCAGCAGCCGGACGTCCTCGGGGGTGCGCACCAGGTCCACGACGGACAGGTACACCTCGATGAAGTGCGCGAAGTCGGTGAAGGTGAAGTAGTCGGCGAGCGCCTCCGGGTCCGTCGGGACCTTGGAGTCCGGGTGCCGGGCGGCCAGCTCGGAGACGATCCGCGGGGAGGCGGAGCCCACGTGGTGGACGTGCAGCTCGGCCTTGGGCAGGCCCGCGATGAAGGGGTGGAGATCGGTCATCGGGTCATCGTAGGCCGGTCGGGAAGGGGCCGTCGGAACGCCGTAGCATGACGGGACCAGGGAGGGAGCCCCGATTGTCCGAGAACGCAGAGCCGCGCCCGCAGGACCGGGAGGCCGCCGATCCGTGGGCCCCGCCGGAGCGGCGGGCCGAACCGGCCGGGCAGGCCGGGCCGGTGGACCTGGGCAAGCGGCCGGCCGCCGGCGCCCCGGTCCACGAGCAGCTGACGGTCACCTCGATACCCACCGGCGACGGGGCCGACGGCGAACTGCCTCCGCCGCCCGTCGCCCCCGGCGGACCGGCCGCCTACGGCGCGCCGGCGCCCCCGCCCGGCTACGGCCACCCGGCCGCCCCGCCGGCCGCGTACGGCTATCCGCCGGCCGGCCCGAGCGCGTACGGCTACCCGCCGGCCCACCCGGCGGCGTACGGGCCGATGCCCGGCCAGTACAACGGCATGGGCACGGCCGGCATGGTGCTCGGCATCATCGGCACCTGCCTCTTCTGGTTCTACGGCGTCCCGTCGATCGTCCTCGGGATCCTCGCCCTGATCTTCGGCATCCTCGGCCGCAAGCGCGCCCGGCGCGGCGAGGCGTCCAACGGCGGCGCCGCCACGGCGGGCATCGTCCTCGGCATCGTCTCCATGGTCCTCGGAGCCGCGCTGATCGCCTTCATCGTCTGGGCCGTCACCAGCTACGACGAGTACGAGGACACCGACGTGCAGGAGTCGACCTCGGCGGTCCTCGTGGTCGACGACCGCCGCTGACCGGCCGCTCAGGACGTACGCAGCCGCTCCCGGGCCTCCATCAGGGCGAAGCCCAGGAGGTTGAGCCCGCGCCAGCGGGCCGGGTCGTGGGCGCCGGGGTCGCCGGCGGCCAGGCCGATGCCCCAGACCCGGTCCAGCGGGCTCGCCTCCACGAGCGTCCGGGAGCCGGTCCCGAGGAGGAAGCCCCGCAGCCCCTCGTCCGAGGCGAACTTGTGGACGCTGCCGGCCACCACGATCGCGGCGCGCTCCCGCGCCCACACGGTCTCGTCGAAGCCGCGGACCAGCCGGCCGGCGTTCTTCGCCTCGGCCGGGGTGCGGGCGGCGAGCACCGTCCGCTCCGCCTCGGCGTCGCCGAAGAGGCGCGCCTTCCCGGCCATCATCCAGTGCTCGGCCGTGGCGTACCGTACGCCGCCGACCTCGAAGGGCGACGGCCACCACTGGCTCAGACAGCTCTGGGTGAGCCGTCCGTCCGGGGCCGGCCGGTGGCCCCAGAAGTGCAGCCACTTCACCTTCTCACCCCTGCTGACCTGCTGCGTCAGCTCTTCGACGGTCATCATGCACGGGAGTCTGACATCCGCGAGCGACAGACCGTACGGAGATTTTCCCGCGACCTCGACACTTGGTCGACCGATTCCGTCGAGTAACCAAAAGGCAACAACGGAATCACTTGTTCGGGTCGTATCCCTCTGTCAGGATCGGCACTCAATTCGAGCTGGGACAACGGAGAGCGTCATGGGCAACCGCTTCCAGGTGACGGACCGCTTCGCGGACGGCGCGCAGTACATCGGCGGAAAGCTCCGCGCCGGGACCTCGGGACGGACGCACAGCGTCGTCGACCCGGCCACCGGCGAGAGCGTGTACACCTACGAGCTCGCCTCCCCCGCGGACGTCGACGAGGCCGTGGCCGCCGCCAAGGCCGCCTTCCCCGGCTGGGCGGGCGCCACCCCCGGTGAGCGCTCCGACGCCCTGCACCGCCTCGCCGGGATCCTCGCCGAGCGGGCCGAGGACTTCGCCCGCGCCGAGTCCCTCCAGTGCGGCAAGCCGATCCGGCTCACCACCGAGTTCGACGTGCCCGGCACGATCGACAACACCGCCTTCTTCGCCGGCGCGGCCCGCCACCTCCAGGGCCAGTCCGCCGCCGAGTACTCCGGCGACCACACCTCGTACGTCCGGCGCGAGCCGATCGGCGTGGTCGGCTCCATCGCGCCCTGGAACTACCCCCTCCAGATGGCCGCCTGGAAGATCCTCCCGGCGATCGCGGCGGGCAACACCATCGTCCTGAAGCCGGCCGAACTGACCCCGCTCACCTCGCTGATGTTCGCCGAGGCGGCCAAGGACGCCGGCATCCCGGACGGCGTGGTCAACGTCGTCACCGGCAGCGGGCGCGAGGCGGGCGAGCACCTGGTCGGCCACCCCGACGTCGTCATGACCTCCTTCACCGGCTCCACCGCGGTCGGCAAGAGGGTCGCCGAGGTCGCCACCGCCACCGTGAAGCGGCTCCACCTGGAGCTCGGCGGCAAGGCCCCCTTCGTCGTCTTCGACGACGCCGACCTGGAGGCCGCCGCCCACGGTGCCGTCGCCGCCTCCCTCATCAACACCGGCCAGGACTGCACCGCCGCCACCCGCGCCTACGTCCAGCGCCCCCTCTTCGACGCCTTCGTCGCCCGGGTCGCGGAACTGATGGAGACCGTCCGGCTCGGCGACCCCGCCGACCCGGCCACCGACCTCGGCCCGCTGGTCTCCCACGTCCACCGCGACCGCGTCGCCGGCTTCGTCGAGCGGGCCCGCGGCTACGCGACCGTCGTCACCGGAGGCGAAGCCCCTGGTGGAGAGCTCGAGAACGGCGCATACTACCGTCCCACCCTGATCACCGGCGCCGCGCAGGACAGCGAGGTCGTGCAGTCGGAGATCTTCGGACCGGTCCTGGTGGCCCTGCCCTTCGACACCGACGACGAGGGCATCCGGCTCGCCAACGACACCCCGTACGGCCTCGCCGCCTCCGCCTGGAGCCGCGACGTCTACCGGGCGAACCGGGCCACCCGCGAGATCAAGGCCGGCTGCGTCTGGGTGAACGACCACATCCCGATCATCAGCGAGATGCCGCACGGCGGATACAAGGCGTCCGGCTACGGAAAGGACATGTCCGCCTACTCCTTCGAGGAGTACACGCAGGTCAAGCATGTGATGTTCGACAACACGGCGGTGGCGGCCAAGGACTGGCACCGCACGATCTTCGGGGACCGATAGCCGATCCGCCGCCCGACCAGCGGCGCAACCATCCCGAAAGGGCACAGCGCATGGAGCAGTACGAGCCCGACAGCCTGTCCGCCGCCCAGCTCGCGGCGATCCGGCGCAGCATGACGAGCGGCCGTGGTGCCCTCGGCCGCCGTTCGCTGCTGCGGGCCGGCGGCGTGGGCGCGCTGACGGTCGGTGGCCTCGCCGGCCTCACGGCCTGCGGCATCCCGCCGGCCAAGCGGGAGGGCCAGGGCCCGGCGTCCACCGACCGGTCCGCCAAGGAGAAGACCCTCAGCTTCTCCAACTGGACCGAGTACATGGACGTCAGCGAGGACGAGAAGTCCCGCCCCACCCTGGAGGCGTTCACGAAGCGCACCGGGATCAAGGTCAAGTACACCGAGGACATCAACGACAACGTCGAGTTCTTCGGCAAGATCAAACCGCAGCTCGCGGCCGGACAGGACACCGGCCGCGACCTGATCTGCGTCACCGACTGGCTGGCCGCCCGCATCATCCGCCTCGGCTGGGCGCAGAAACTCGACCCGGCGAACCTCCCCAACGCCTACGCCAACCTCTCCGCGCAGTTCCGCCGCCCCGACTGGGACCCGGGCCGGTCGTACTCGTACCCCTGGACCGGCATCTCCACCGTCATCGCCTACAACGTGAAGGCGACCGGCGGGAGGAAGGTCGACTCGGTCAGCCAGCTCCTCGACGACCCCGCGCTCAAGGGCCGGGTCGGCTTCCTCACCGAGATGCGCGACACCGTCGGCATGACCCTGCTCGACATGGGCAAGGACCCGGGCACGTTCACCGACGCCGACTACGACGCGGCCGTCGGCCGCCTCCAGAAGGCCGTCGACAAGAAGCAGATCCGCCGCTTCACCGGCAACGACTACACCTCCGACCTCGACAAGGGCGACCTCGCCGCCTGCCTCGCGTGGGCCGGGGACGTCATCCAGCTCCAGGCGGACAACCCGGACATCCAGTACGCCATCCCCAACGCCGGGTACATCACGTCCACGGACAACCTGCTCGTCCCCACGCAGGCCGGCCACAAGGCCAACGCCGAGAAGCTCATCGACTACTACTACGAGCTCCCGGTGGCCGCCCAGCTCGCCGCCTACATCAACTACGTCTGTCCCGTCGACGGGGTCAAGGACGAGCTGGCGAAGATCGACCCCGAGCTCGCCGCCAACACGCTGATCCTCCCGGACAAGGCCATGGCGAAGAAGTCGCGCGCCTTCCGCTCGCTGAGCAGCGAGGAGGAGACGGCGTACGAGGAGAAGTTCGCCAAGCTCATCGGCGCCTGAGCCGTCGTCCACCGTCACCAGGCCACGAAGCCACGAAGATCCGGGACCGCACACCCATGACTGAGAACACCACCGGCGGCGACGTCCGACTCACCGGGATCAGCAAGACCTACGGCTCCTTCACCGCCGTCCACCCGCTCGACCTCACCGTCCCGCAGGGCTCCTTCTTCGCCCTGCTCGGCGCCTCCGGCTGCGGCAAGACCACCACCCTGCGCATGATCGCCGGCCTGGAGGACCCCTCCGCCGGCAGCGTCTTCCTCGGCGACCGGGACGTCACCGACCTGCCGCCCTACAAGCGCCCGGTCAACACCGTCTTCCAGTCCTACGCGCTCTTCCCGCACATGGACATCTCCGAGAACATCGCCTTCGGTCTGCGCCGGCGCGGCATCAAGTCGGTGAAGAAGCAGGTCGACGAGATGCTGGAGCTCGTCCAGCTCGGCGACAAGGCGAAGCACAAGCCGCACCAGCTCTCCGGCGGCCAGCAGCAGCGCGTCGCCGTCGCCCGCGCCCTCATCAACCACCCGCAGGTGCTCCTCCTCGACGAGCCGCTCGGCGCCCTCGACCTCAAGCTGCGCCGCCAGATGCAGCTGGAGCTCAAGCGGATCCAGACCGAGGTCGGCATCACCTTCGTGCACGTCACCCACGACCAGGAGGAGGCCATGACCATGGCCGACCAGGTCGCGGTGATGAACGGCGGCCGGGTCGAGCAGCTCGGCGCCCCCGCCGACCTGTACGAGAACCCGCGCACCACCTTCGTCGCCAACTTCCTCGGCACCTCCAACCTCATCGAGGCCGAGGTCGTCGAGACCGGTTCCGACGTCGTCGTCACCGCCGGCGGCGGCAAGCTCGAGGTCCCCGGCGACCGCTGTACGGACGCCGTCCGCCGGGGCGGCAAGCTCCTCGTCGGCGTCCGCCCGGAGAAGATCTCGCTCGCGCACGCCGACGACGCGGGCTCGATCGCCGACGGCCGCAACCGGGTCACCGGCCGGATCGTCGACTCCTCCTTCATCGGCGTCTCCACCCAGTACGTGGTGAACTCGCCGGCGGGTGCGGAGCTCCAGGTGTACGAGCAGAACATCGAACGCGACGCCCGGCTGGTCCCGGGTGCCGAGGTCGTCCTGCACTGGAACCCGGCCCACACCTTCGGGCTCGACGCGGACCAGTCCCTGCTCGCCGGGACAGTGGGCGCCGCGGGCGTGGAGACGGTGGAGGACGCCTCGTGAGCACCACCCTGACCAAGGAGGCGCCGGGACCGGTCGAGGAACCGGTTCTGCGCAAGCCTCCGGCCCGCAAGCGGCTCGTCCCCTACTGGCTGCTGCTCCCCGGCATCCTCTGGCTGGTCGTCTTCTTCGCGCTGCCGCTGGTCTACCAGGCCTCCACCTCGGTGCAGACCGGCTCCCTCGAAGAGGGCTTCCAGGTCACCTGGCACTTCCGGACGTACGTCGACGCCTTCGCCGAGTACTGGCCGCAGCTGCTGCGCTCGCTGCTGTACGCGGGCACCGCGACCGTGCTCTGCCTGCTGCTGGGCTACCCGCTCGCGTACCTCATCGCCTTCAAGGCCGGCCGCTGGCGCAACCTGCTGCTCGTCCTGGTGATCGCGCCCTTCTTCACCAGCTTCCTCATCCGGACCCTGGCCTGGAAGACGATCCTCGCCGACGACAGCCTCGTCGTGGACGCGCTGGGCGCGCTACACGTCCTCGACGTGACCAGCTGGCTCGGCTTCACCGAGGGCGAGCGGGTCCTCGCCACCCCGATGGCGGTCGTCTGCGGCCTCACGTACAACTTCCTGCCGTTCATGATCCTGCCGCTCTACACCTCCCTGGAGCGGATCGACGGCCGGCTGCACGAGGCCGCGCAGGACCTCTACGCCTCCCCGGCGACCACCTTCCGCAAGGTGACCTTCCCGCTGTCGATGCCCGGCGTCGTCTCCGGCACCCTGCTCACCTTCATCCCGGCGAGCGGCGACTACGTCAACGCCGAACTCCTCGGCTCCACCGACACCAAGATGATCGGCAACGTCATCCAGTCGCAGTTCCTCCGCGTCCTCGACTACCCGACGGCCGCCGCCCTGTCCTTCATCCTCATGGCGATCGTGCTGTTCATGGTCACCGTCTACATCCGCAAGGCCGGAACGGAGGACCTCGTCTGATGACCTGGCTGCGCAAGAACCTCGTCGTCATCGCGGGCCTGCTGACGCTCGCGTACATGATCCTGCCGAACGTCGTGGTCATGGCGTTCTCGTTCAACAAGCCGAACGGGCGCTTCAACTACTCCTGGCAGCAGTTCTCCCTCGACGCCTGGAAGGACCCCTGCGGCGTCGCCGACCTGTGCGAGTCGCTCACGCTCTCGCTCCAGCTCGCCGCCTGGGCCACCGTCGGCGCCGTCGTCCTCGGCACCATGATCGCCTTCGCGCTCGTCCGCTACCGCTTCCGGGCGCGCGGCGCGATCAACTCGCTGATCTTCCTGCCGATGGCGATGCCCGAGGTCGTCATGGCCGCCTCGCTGCTCACCCTCTTCCTCAACATGGGGATCGAGCTGGGCTTCTGGACGGTCCTCATCGCCCACATCATGTTCTGTCTGTCGTTCGTCGTGACGGCGGTCAAGGCCCGGGTCATGTCCATGGACCCGCGCCTGGAGGAGGCCGCGCGCGACCTCTACGCGGGGCCCGCGCAGACCTTCCTGCGGGTCACCCTGCCGATCGCCGCGCCCGGCATCGCCGCCGGCGCGCTGCTCGCCTTCGCGCTCTCGTTCGACGACTTCATCATCACCAACTTCAACGCGGGCTCCACCGTGACCTTCCCCATGTTCGTCTGGGGCTCGGCACAGCGAGGAACCCCCGTTCAGATCAACGTGATCGGCACCGCGATGTTCGTCCTCGCGGTACTGATCGTCGTGGCCGGGCAGATCATCACGAACCGGCGCAAGAAAACAGCAACAGCCTGAGCGAAGGCCGTCTCAGGCACCGAAGGAGTTGGAAACCATGGCCCCAGTCGCCATGCGTCTCGCTGCACAATCTCTCTCCGACGCCCAGCCCGTCCCCTTCTGGCTGGAAGACCCCGGCAAGCCCGGCGCCCTGCCCGCCCTCACCGGCACCGAGAAGTGCGATCTCCTCGTCGTCGGCGGCGGATACAGCGGACTGTGGACCGCGCTCCTCGCCAAGGAGCGCGATCCCTCCCAGGACGTCGTGCTGATCGAAGGCCGCGAGGTGGGCTGGGCCGCCTCGGGCCGCAACGGCGGCTTCTGCGCCGCCTCCCTCACCCACGGCTTCGGCAACGGCCTGGCCCGCTGGCCGGGCGAGCTGCCGAAGCTGGAGCGGCTCGGCGCGGCCAACCTCGACGCCATCGAGGAGGCCGTCACCCGTTACGCGCTGGACTGCGAGTTCGAGCGCACCGGCGAGATCGACGTGGCCACCGAGGCGTACCAGGTGGAGGAGCTCCACGAGTGGTACGAGGAGGCCGAACGGCTCGGCCTCGCCGACGGCCTCACCCTCCTCGACCAGGACGCCGTCCGGGCCGAGGTGAACTCGCCGACCTTCCGCGGCGGCCTGTGGGACCGCGACGGCGTCGCCATGCTCCACCCGGCGAAGCTCGCCTGGGGCCTCAAGCGGGCCTGCCTCGACCTCGGCGTGCGGATCTTCGAGAACACCCCGGGCCTCGACCTGGTGGCGGCCGGCGCCGGCATGGCCGTCCGCACCCCGTACGGCCGGGTCGCCGCCCGCCGGGTCGCCCTCGGCACCAACGTCTTCCCGTCGCTGGTCAAGCGGCTGCGCCACTACACCGTCCCGGTGTACGACTACGCGCTGGTCACCGAGCCGCTGAGCGAGGAGCAGCTCGCCGCCGTCGGCTGGAAGGGCCGGCAGGGCCTCGGCGACTCCGCCAACCAGTTCCACTACTTCCGGATCACGGCCGACAACCGGATCCTGTGGGGCGGTTACGACGCCGTCTACCGCTTCGGCGGCAAGGTGCAGGCGGAGATGGACCACCGCCCGGAGACGTACCTCAAGCTGGCCGAGCACTTCTTCACCTGCTTCCCGCAGCTGGAGGGCCTCCGCTTCAGCCACGCCTGGGGCGGCGCGATCGACACCTGCTCGCGCTTCTCGGCCTTCTTCGGCACCGCCCACCAGGGGAAGGTGGCGTACGCGGCGGGTTACACCGGCCTCGGCGTCGGCGCCACCCGCTTCGGCGCCGAGGTGATGCTGGACCTGCTCTCCGGGCAGCGCACCGAGCGCACCTCGCTGGACATGGTCCGCTCCAAGCCGCTGCCGTTCCCGCCGGAGCCGATCGCCTGGGCCGGCATCGGAATCACCAAGTGGTCGCTGGCCCGCGCGGACGCCAACGGCGGCCGGCGGAACCTCTGGCTGAAGGCGATGGACAAGCTGGGCCTCGGCTTCGACAGCTGACCCCCCTCCCCGTGAGGTGTGATGCAGGTCACACCTCACGGGAGGGGAAACCCGCGTAAGAGCCGGGACCCCCCGCGCTCTCTCCGAGTGGACGCGCACCTCCGCGCGTCCCCACGGAGAGGAGTTCGCACGATGACATCTACGGGGGCCCCCGGCGTCAAGGCCGCGGTGGAGTGGCTGGCCGCGGTCGCACCGGATCCCGAAGCCTGCCGGTGGGAGTGGGAGCGCAACCCGCACGGGATCGCCCTGCTGCCCGCCGGCCGGCGCTGGGACGTCCTGATCCTGCCGGGCGCGCTCGGCCGTGCCACCCTCTCCGTCCTGACCAGGCTCGTCGACCGCCCCGGACCCGTCCTCGCGGACTTCGGCGACGCCCGGATCGGCTTCTTCGTCCCGCCCGGCACCACCGCCCGCTGGCTCGGCACCGGGGTGCGCGGCGCCGGCCCCGGCACCTGGATCGTCGTCCCGTACCCGGGGCGCCTCACCGGCGCCGCGCGCTGGCTGGTCGCGCCCGACGGGCTCGGCACCCTCACCGACGCCCCGCTGCTCGAACTGGCCATGCACGAGGCGGCGGGCGCGCTCGCGCAGGAGGAGCCGCGCGGGGGCGGCGCCTCCTGACCCCATCCCCGTGCGCGCCCCCGTTCCCACGCCCTCCCCCGTGCAGAGGTCTTGACCACTCGATTGGTCTGGACCATGCTGTGGCGCGCTCCACTCCGATCCCCCACCCCCGGAGGCAGTCGTGGACCGCACCAGACCCCTCACCCTGCTCCTGGCGGGCGCGCTCGCCATGGGCGGGCTCGCCGCCCTCTCCCCGGCCGCCCGGGCCGCCGATTC
Organism: Streptomyces roseolus; assembly: GCF_014649855.1. Lineage (GTDB taxonomy): Bacteria > Actinomycetota > Actinomycetes > Streptomycetales > Streptomycetaceae > Streptomyces > Streptomyces roseolus. The sequence continues at coordinate 100,662 of NZ_BMTV01000017.1, forward strand.
CGAACTCGCCCGCAACGGCGGCTTCGAGGCCGGCCTGGACGGCTGGAGCTGCACGGCCGGCAGCGGCGCCGTCGTCTCCTCACCCGTGCACGGCGGGACGAAGGCCCTCCAGGCCACCCCCGCCGGCAGCGACAACGCCAAGTGCGCGCAGACCATCACGGTGAAGCCCAACTCGGCCTACACTCTCAGCGGCTGGGTCCGCGGCAGCTACGTGTACCTCGGCGTCACCGGCACCGGCACCGGCACCACCGACGGTCACGCCTGGACCCAGTCGGCCCCGGACTGGCAGAAGCTCAGCAAGACCTTCACCACCGGTGCCACCACCACCTCGGTCACCGTCTACACCCACGGCTGGTACGGCACCCCCGCCTACCAGGCCGACGACCTCTCCCTGTACGGCCCCGGCGGCGCCCCGGTGGAGACACCCGCCACCCCCACGGGCCTCACCGCCGGCAGCCCGACGTCCACCTCGGTGCCGCTCAGCTGGCCCGCCGTCGCGGGAGCCACCTCGTACCGGATCTACCGCGGCGGCGCCGCCGTCGGCACGGCCACCGGCACCTCCTACACCGCCACCGGCCTCACCCCGAGCACCGCGTACAGCTTCCAGGTCTCCGCCGTGAACAGCGCCGGCGAGTCCGCCCGGTCCGCGGCCGTCACCGCCACCACGACCTCCGGCGGCGGCGGCGGAGGCGGCGAACTGCCCGCCCGCGCCCTCGTCGGCTACCTCCACGCCAGCTTCGCCAACGGCTCCGGCTACACCCGCATGGCCGACGTGCCCGACTCCTGGGACGTCATCAACCTCGCCTTCGGCGAACCGACCTCGGTCACCTCCGGCGACATCCGCTTCAACCTCTGCCCGGCGACGGAGTGCCCCACCGTGGAGTCCCCCGCGGACTTCAAGGCGGCGATCAAGGCCAAGCAGGCCGCCGGCAAGAAGGTCCTCATCTCCATCGGCGGCCAGAACGGCCAGGTCCAGCTCGCCACCACCGCCGCCCGCGACGCCTTCGTCTCCTCCGTCTCGAAGATCATCGACGAGTACGGACTCGACGGCCTCGACATCGACTTCGAGGGCCACTCGCTCTCGCTCCAGAACGGCGACACCGACTTCCGCAACCCGACGTCGCCGGTGATCGTCAACCTGATCCAGGCGGTCAAGACCCTCAAGGCCAAGTACGGCGCGAAGTTCGTCCTCACCATGGCCCCGGAGACCTTCTTCGTCCAGCTCGGCCACCAGTTCTACGGCTCCGGCCCCTGGGGCGGCCAGGACCCGCGCGCCGGCGCCTACCTCCCGGTCATCCACGCCCTGCGCGACGACCTCACCCTGCTGCACGTCCAGGACTACAACTCGGGCCCCATCATGGGCCTGGACAACCAGTACCACTCCATGGGCGGCGCCGACTTCCACATCGCCATGACCGACATGCTGCTCGCCGGCTTCCCGGTCGCCGGCAACAGCGAGCGCTTCTTCCCGGGGCTCCGCCCCGAGCAGGTCGCCATCGGCCTCCCGGCCTCCACCCAGGCGGGCAACGGCCACACCAGCCCCGCCGAGGTGAACAAGGCCCTGGACTGCCTCACGAAGAAGCAGAACTGCGGCACCTACCAGACCCACGGCACCTGGTCGTCGCTGCGCGGCCTGATGACCTGGTCGATCAACTGGGACCGCTTCAACCAGTGGGAGTTCAGCCGGAACTTCGACGCGTACAAGTGGAGCTGATCCCGAGGATCAGGAAACCGAGGCAGCCACTGGCCACCACGTCCAGCGGCCAGTGGAAGCCCCGCAGGACAAGGCCCGCCCCCGTCACCGCCGTCAGCGCGGCGGCGACGGGGACGAGCCGTCGCGAGACCAGCCAGGCGGCGCCGACGTACGCCACCATGGCCGTCGCCGTGTGACCGGACGGGTAGTAGCCGTGGGCCCAGGGTTCGAGGGGTCCGGGCCGGGCCGTCCACTCCTTCAGCGGTACGACCAGGAGCGGCACGGCGGCCATGGCGAGACCGGCGAAGAGGGCCTGCCGCCGGCGGCCGCGGAAGAAGGCGTACGCCATCGCGGAGGCGAGCACGGGCAGGGCGACCGTCAGATTGCCGAGGTCGGAGGCGAGTTCGCTCAGCCACCGGGGGACGGTGTCCACGAGGGAACGGGACACCCGCTCGTCGAGCCTGGCCAAGGGGCCGTGGACGAGCACCTGCCAGGTCACGACGGCGAGGGCGACGAGCGCCGAGAAGAGAGCCGGCCGCCCTGGAACAGGGGGGGTGGTTCCGGGGCGGCCGGGAGGACCGGGCTGCCGCGCGCCCCGGGGGGTGTGGGGCGGGCGGCCGTCCGATCGGTGAGGAGTCCCGGAGCACGAGGCTCCGGTGGCGTGCGCTTCGGCACGGTCCGGGCGGGGCTGGGGATGCTCCGCCCCGGGGGTTTCTCTCATCTGGGGACGACCGTACGGCACGCGACGGGGGGCCGACAGCGGGAAACGCGTCCCGCCATCGGCCCCCCACAGAGTCTTCACTCTTTGCGCCGAAGCGTCCGTCAGAGGGCGGCGAGCGCCGCCTCGATGACGTCCAGACCCTCGTTGAGCAGGTCCTCGCCGATGACCAGCGGCGGCAGGAAGCGCAGCACGTTGCCGTAGGTGCCGCAGGTGAGGACGAGGACGCCCTCGTTGTGGCAGTACTTGGCGAGCGCGGCGGCGGCCTCGGCGGCCGGCTCCTTCGTCTCCGGGTCCTTGACGAGCTCGATGGCGATCATGGCGCCGCGGCCGCGGATGTCGCCGATGACCGGGAACTTCTCCTGCATCGCGGTGAGGCGGGCCTTCATGACCTCCTCGATGCGCTTGGCCTTCCCGTTGAGGTCCAGCTCCTTCATCGTCTCGATGGCGCCGAGCGCACCGGCGCAGGCCACCGGGTTGCCGCCGTAGGTGCCGCCGAGGCCGCCGCCGTGGACGGAGTCCATGATCTCGGCGCGGCCGGTGACGGCGGCGAGCGGCAGACCGCCCGCGATGCCCTTGGCGGTGGTGATGAGGTCCGGGACGATGCCCTCGTCCTCGCAGGCGAACCACTGGCCGGTGCGGCAGAAGCCGGCCTGGATCTCGTCGGCGACGAAGACGATGCCGTTGTCGTTGGCGAACTTCACGATCGCCGGCAGGAAGCCCTTGGCCGGCTCGATGAAGCCGCCCTCGCCGAGGACCGGCTCGATGACGATCGCGGCGACGTTGTCGGCGCCGATCTGCTTGACGATGTTGTCGATCGCCTGGGCGGCGGCCTCCGGACCGGCGTTCTCGGCACCCGTGGGCCAGCGGTAGCCGTAGGCCACCGGCACGCGGTACACCTCGGGCGCGAACGGACCGAAGCCCTGCTTGTACGGCATGTTCTTCGCCGTCATGCCCATGGTGAGGTTCGTACGGCCGTGGTAGCCGTGGTCGAAGACGACGACGGCCTGGCGCTTGGTGTACGAACGGGCGATCTTGACGGCGTTCTCGACGGCCTCGGCGCCCGAGTTGAACAGCGCGGACTTCTTGGCGTGGTCGCCCGGGGTCAGCTCGGCCAGCGCCTCGCAGACCTCGACGTAGCCCTCGTACGGCGTCACCATGAAACAGGTGTGGGTGAAGTCCTGCAGCTGCGCGGTGGCGCGGCGCACGACGGCCTCGGCGGAGGCGCCCACGGACGTCACGGCGATGCCGGACCCGAAGTCGATCAGCAGGTTGCCGTCGACGTCCTCGATGATCCCGCCGCCCGCGCGCTTGGTGAACACGGGCAGCGTGGAGCCCACGCCCCCGGCGACGGTGTCCAGCCGGCGAGCCTGAAGCTCCTGCGACTTCGGACCGGGAATGGCGGTGACGACGCGCCGCTCCTGCGGGACAGCGTTCATGCGGGGCTCCTGGGGTGTTCTGGACGCTCTTGCGGGTTTCCTCCGCAGGCTAGGCGCGGGGGAGGGCTCCAGGCATGCGCCGATCGGGAGTGTTGGAGGCGTGTCGTTGGACGGGATGGACAGGCCGTCCTGATGGCCGTCTTTCGACGCCCCGGTGCCGGAGCCGCCCCCGAAACCCTCCCGGGAAGCCCCTGGCCCACTAGATTGACGCTGGCACAGACGCGGCGACCTGGCTGGTCAGGGGGCAGGGGTTCATGGAGACCGACGGCACGTACGAGTCACGCGACACGAGGGGGGCGGCGGTCCCGCGCCCGGCGGCTCCGCCGGTGCCTCCGCCGCCCGCCCACGCGCCCTCCGCCGTCCCTCCCCGGCCGGCCGGGGCCCCGGGGCCCCGCAGCGTCATCGCCGAATGGATGGACGCGCCCCGCCCCGAGGCCGCCCCGGGCATCTGGCGCTTCCGCCATGTGCCGCAGGCCTCGCCCCGCGAGCGGAGCCGGCTCGCTCCCGTCACCCTGGCCGGGCTCCTCATCCCCGTCGCCATCGCCCTGATCCTGTGGTCCGTCTGGCGCCGCGGAGGGGTTCCCTACCTGTGGGTCCCGCTCCAGGTCCTCACCCCCGAGGACTGGTGGTACGCCGGTACCACCACGGCCCGCGACTGGCATGGCGTCGAGGCGCACATCGTGTACAGCGGGGTCGTCTTCGGCGCGATCGTCTTCGCCGTCGCCCGGCTCGGAGCCTGGGGCACCGTCGTACGCCATCTGCTGGAGCCGTACGGGCCGCCCGCCCGGGCGGCGCTGACGGCCGGCGCCGGGATCGTGACCCTCACCTTCGTCTGGCCCGAATGGTTTCCCTTCGTCGGCTGGGACCCGCTGCCCATCGCCTCCCCCTTCTTCTCCCTCCTCGCGCTCCTCGGCGGCGGCTACGACATCATCACGACCGTCCCGGTCTACCTCCTCACCCTGCTCATCACCGTCGGCGTGCTCTGGCCCTTCGCCCGCGTCGGCGACTGGAGCGGGGTCCTCCGGGCCTGGCGTGCCTCCCGCCGCCCCGCCGCCCCCGCCCCCGGCGCCCCCGCCCCTCCCTCCACCTGGCCCGGCCCCCGGGAGGCCGGGCAGTGGCAGGTGGCCGATCTGCTGGCGGCGGAGGTGCTGGCCGGGCGGATGAACGAGGTGGACGTCGCGCGGATCCGGCGCCAGTGGGAGAAGAACCGGGACGACGCCCGCGGACTCGCGGGATTCGTCGACACCGTCATGCGGCAGGGGGCGGCCGCCTGGGCACACCCCTCCGGCGACCGCGACCTGCCGCGCCGGACCGCCGCCCACGACCTGATGCTCGGCCAGGTGCGCATCGGGCGGGCCGTGGCCGCCGAGCGGAACCCGGCCGCCTACCGCGGCGCGGGCGTCGCGCTCGACCCCGCCGCACTCGGCACCTCCCTGCTCGTCGTGGGACCGACCGCCGGCGCCCCCGCCGGGGGCCTCGTCGTCGCCGCCGCCGAGGCCCTCGCCCTCCAGGCGCTCACCGGCACGTGCGCCGTCGTCGCCGTGGGCGGCCCCACCACCCCGTACGGGCCGGACGGCGCGTACGACGTGGTGGTCCGGCTCGGCGACCCCGGTTCCCCCTATGACCTGGACCTCTACGGCGGGCTCACCGAACCGGACGAGGCCGCCGCCCTGCTCGCGGAAGGCCTCGCCGGCGACGTCGAGTCGCTCGACCAGCGCCGCGCCGTCACCGTCCTCGCCCAGCTCCTCGGCCCCTACCGGACCGTCCATGGGACCTTCCCCACGGTCCCGGTCCTGCGCGAGCTCCTGGAAGCGGGTCCCGGACAGCTCACCGTCCTGCGCGACCGGCTGCCCGCCGAGGCCGCCGCCATGCGGCGCGAACTGGAGGGCCGCATCCGGCAGGCGGGCGGTCCCGCCGACCCCGGCCCGCTCCTCGCCGACCGGCTCGCCCTCCTCGACCGTCCCGCCTTCGCGGACTTCTTCGGCGCCGGCACGGGCGCGGCGCAGCCCTTCGCGCTGAACGCCGTCGCCCACCATCCGCTGCGGGTCCGCGTCGAACTGCCCGAGCACGGTCACGAGGAGGCCTCCCGGCTGCTCGCGCGTCTCGTCCTCGCCCAGTTCTTGGCCGCCGCCCGCGCCACGAAGCGCCGCAGCCACTTCGCCGGCCTCGTCCTGGACGACGCCACCGGAGCGCTCACGGGCGGCACCGTCCGCGCCCTCCAGCGGTTGCGCACCCACGACGCCGGCGTCGTCCTCGGCCTGCGGACCCTCGGCGACGTGCCGGAGCCACTGCACGGGCCGCTGCTCGCGGCCGTCGGCTGCCGGGCCGCCCTCGCGGGCGTCACCACCTGGGACGGCCGGGGCTTCGCGGAGGCGTGGGGCACCGAATGGGTGGAGACCGAGGAGGTCGCCCACCACACCGTCTTCGCCGACCAGCCCATGACCCGGGCCCTGCACGCCCTGCGCAAGCGGGTCACCGGCAAGGCCGTCACGACCGACGCCGTCACCCTGAAGAGGGTCGAGCGCGAACGCTGGTCCGCCTCCGAGCTCGCGCACTCCCTGCCGCCCGGTCACGCCGTCGTCTCGCTGACCGGCGTCGACGGGGCGAGCACGCCCCCCCTCCTCGTCGACCTCCGCGCCTGAACCCGGCCCCGCGCGGCGGGCCGGGGGGCCTGGCACAATCGGGTGGGCCGCGCTCCCCAGCGGCGTTCCCCCGCCGGGTGCGGTTCTCGCGCTCCGGCCTCCGCTCGTAAGGTCCGCCGGTTCCCGATGCCGCCCACCCTCGCCTCGCTCGTCCACAACTCCGCGCTCCGGCTCCTGGCCCGGGCGGGTGAGGACCGTCTCGACACGCCCGTCCGGTGGGCGCACGTCAGCGAGCTGGCCGATCCCGTGCCGTACATGGAGGGCGGCGAGCTGCTGCTCACCACCGGCCTGACGCTCGACGCCGAGGACCCGGAGGCGATGCGGCGGTACGTGCGCCGGCTGCTCGGCGCGGGCGTCGTGGGGCTCGGGTTCGCCGTGGGGGTGAACTACGAGGAGATCCCGGGCGCGCTGCTCGACGCCGCCCGGGCCGAGCACCTGCCGCTCCTCGAGGTGCCGCGCCGCACTCCCTTCCTCGCCATCAGCAAGGCCGTCTCCGCGGCCATCGCCGCCGACCAGTACCGGGCCGTGACCGCCGGCTTCGAGGCGCAGCGCGAGCTCACCCGGGCCGCCCTCGCCGAGGGCCCGGACGCGGTCGTCGCCCGGCTCGCCGCGCACGTCGACGGCTGGGCCGCGCTCTACGACACCGCCGGGACGGTCGTCGCCGTCTCGCCCGAGTGGGCGGCCCGTCGCGCCGCCCGGCTGACCCCGGACGTCGAGCGGCTGCGCGAACGCCCCGCCCCCGCCAGCGCCGTCGTCGGCGGCACGGACGACCGGGTGGAGCTGCAGTCCCTGGGGACCGGGCGCCGGGTCCGCGGCGCCCTCGCGGTCGGCACCGCCGCCCCCCTGGGCACCGCCGAGCGGTACGCCGTCCATTCCGCGATCGCCCTGCTCACCCTCACCACCGAACGCTCCCGTTCCCTCCAGGCCGCCGAGCACCGCCTCGGCGCCGCCGTGCTGCGCCTGATGCTCGCCGGTCAGCCGGACCACGCCCGCACCGTCGCCGGCGACGTCTACGGCGGCCTCCTCGACGCCCCCTTCCGGATCCTCGTCGCCGAACCCGGCTCCGCCGGCGAGTCGCCCGAGCCCCCGCTCCCGGTGCTCGCCGAGGCCCTGGAGGCCGCCGCCGCCCGGGCCGGCGAGGCCGTGCTCACGGTGCCCGAGGGCGAGGAGCGGCTCCTCGTCCTCGCCGGCGACGGCGGTGCGGTCGTCGCCGCCTGCGCCGGATACGCCGCACGCGAGGCCGAGGACGCCGGCGTCGTCATCGGCCTCTCCGCCCCCGCCGGCCCCGGCACCGCGGCCGCCGCGTGCCGGCAGGCCGAACAGGCCCTGTCGGTGGCCCGCCGCCGCGGCCGCGCCCTCGTCGAGCACGAGGACCTGGCGGCCGGCTCGGTCCTGCCGCTCCTCGCCGACGACGCCGTACGCGCCTTCGCCGACGGCATGCTGCGGGCGCTGCGCGAGCACGACGCCACCGGCCGCGGCGACCTGGTCGCCAGCCTGCGGGCCTGGCTCTCCCGGCACGGGCAGTGGGACGCCGCCGCCGCCGACCTCGGGGTGCACCGGCACACCCTGCGCTACCGGATGCGGCGCGTCGAGGAGATCCTCGGGCGCTCGCTGGACGACCCGGACGTGCGCATGGAGCTGTGGCTGGCCCTCAAGGCGACGGGGGAGGAGGGGCAGTAGCCCCGGGCTTCCCGCGGATCCGCCCGCGCCTGCCCGGTCGCGGGCAGAATTCCTGGTCGGAAGCGGGGCGATTCCCTAATCTCCTGCTCATGACAAGCCCTGCCGTCGCTCCCGACCCCGCTTCCGCTCCCCCCGCCGCCGGCGGCCCCACGCCCCTCCCCGACACCGCCGCCCCCGCCCCCGCCCGCCGCATCGGCGGGGCCGTCTGGGCCGCCCTCGCCATCGTGTACGTCGTCTGGGGCTCCACCTACCTCGGCATACGCTTCGTCGTCGAGACCATCCCGCCCTTCCTCGCCTCCGGCTCCCGCTTCATCGTCGCCGGGCTCCTCCTCGCCGCGCTCGTCGCCTGGCGCCACGGCCCCGCCGCCCTCAAGGTGGACCGGCGCCGGCTCGGCTCCGCCGCCCTCGTCGGCCTCCTCCTGATCCTCGGCGGCAACGGGCTCGTCAACCTCGCCGAGACCACCGTCCCCTCCGGCCTCGCCGCCCTCCTCATCGCCGCCGTCCCCGTCTTCGTCGTCCTGCTGCGCACCGCCGCGGGCGAGCGCCCCGGGCTCGGCGCTTACGGCGGCGTGCTGATCGGCCTCGGCGGCCTCGCCGTCCTCACCGTCCCCGGGCTCAGCGGCGAGGTCGGCATCGGCGGCGTGCTGCTCGTCCTCCTCGCCGCCCTGCTCTGGTCGGCCGGCACCGTCTCCTCCGCGCGCCTCCCGATGCCCGCCAACCCCTTCACCGCCAGCGTGTACGAGATGCTGGCCGGCGGCGTCGGCGGCGTCGTCGTGGGCCTGCTCCGGGGCGAGCACCGCGGCTTCGACCCGGGCGAGGTCGCCACCGGTTCCTGGGTGGCCCTCGGCTACCTGATCGTCTTCGGCTCGCTGATCGCCTTCACCGCGTACGCCTGGCTGATCCAGTCCGCCCCCGTCTCGCTCGCCGCCACCTACGCCTACGTCAATCCGGTCGTCGCCGTGCTGCTCGGCACGCTGATCCTCGGCGAGGCCCTGACCTGGCCGATCCTCCTCGGCGGCGCGATCGTCGTGGCCGCCGTCTGCCTGATCGTCTCCACCGAACGGAGGAGATGACGGGTCCAGGCCGCCCCGGCCCTAACCTGATCCCTCGTATCCAGTGGACGTGAGCACGGCGACAGGGGTGGGATCCGGATGGCCACGGCGACGAAGGCGGCCGGCAGAGCGGGCGGCGACGGCGGGAAGAAGGGGAAGGCGGGCGGCGGCGGGAAGAACGGGACGGCGAACGGCGGCACGCGGAACGGCGGCACGCCCGGCCCCGCCTCGCGGGCGGTCCGGTACGCCGTCGTCGGCGGCCTCCTCCTCGCCGTCCTCGCCGGCATCACCGTCGGCATCCTCGCCGACCAGGGCCACCTCCCCGGCGACTCCCTGCGCGAGGTCTGGAACACCCCGGACGACGACAACCGCCCCTCGGACTCCGGCAACGCCTCCTGGGCCTCCGGCGACACCGTCGCCGCCGCCCGCGCCGACGGCGTCACCGGCTACGACGCCCGCACCGGCGCCCGGCGCTGGCGCCACGAGCCTGACCACGGCGCCGCCCTCTGCTCCGTCAGCCGCACCGCCGCAGGCGACGTCGTCCTGATCGCCCAGGGCACCCCCGACCTCCCGGGCGGAGCGGAGGGAGGAGAGGGCTGCACCACCGTCACCGCCCTCGACCTCCGGCACGGACGCGAGCTGTGGCGCACCACCCGCGTCGCGGCCACCGACGAGATCCAGGACGAGCGGGACCTCGTCGCCGTCGGCGGCGGCCTCGCCGTCGTCCGCGACGAGGACCCCGACTGGCCGTACTCCTGGGCCGGCGAGCGCCCCGGCTCCGTCCGCCCGGACCGCGCCCTGCGCGCCCTCGACCTGCGCACCGGCAAGCCCCGCTGGACCGCCCGGATACCGAAGGGGTGCGTGCCGTACCGCGCCGCCGCCGCCGAGCGCCAGGTCCTCGCGCTCCTCGTCTGCGACCGCGACGACATCCGGCTGGCCGCCTTCGACCCGGCGAACGGCACGCACCGCTGGACCACCGAGCTCGACGAGCGGCGGCGCGTCCAGCCGATCGCCAACGCCTCGGAGTTCCTCTCCGCCGACCCGGTGGTGGTGCGCGTCGACAGCCTCGACGAGAGCGGCTCCGACTCGTTCCTCTCCTTCTCCGCCGACGGGCGCCCCCAGGGCCGTATCGCCTCCGGAGGGATCAACGACGACTTCGAGGGCGACCGGCCGGCCGTGGCGAAGGTCGCCTACGGGCGCCTGTACCTCATCGGGTCCGTCTTCCAGGACACCGTCAGCGCCTTCGACCTGCGCAGCGGCCGGCGGCTGTGGCGGGCCCGGCTGGAGAGCGGCGAGGACGCCCTCGGCCTGGGGATCGCCGGGGGCCGGGTCACCGTGCCGGTCGACCTCTACGGCTCCTCCGCCGAGGACGGGCTGGTGGTCCTCGACGCCGACACCGGCGACGAGCGCGACCTGCGCACCTTCCCCGACTCGGTCGCCTCCTCCACCGGCGACCTCCAGGACGTCCTCCCCGGCCCCGAGGGGCGACTGATCCTCGCCAGGACCGAGGGGTACGTCCGGCCCTTCACCGCGTACGAGGAGCGCTGACGGCACCGGCCCTCCTCGCGTACGAGGAGCGCTGACGGCACCGGCCCTCCTCGCGCACGCGGAGCGCCGACGGCACCGCCCCGTACCGCCTCTTCGGCCGAAGCGGACAGACCGACGGGTCCACCACTCCACCACGGACAAACGTCACCCGCGCGTCCCGGCCCTAACGTGGGGACCAGAGCAACCGCTCGCACCCCGAAACGGAAAGGGCCGGGACACGCAATGACGACCACCCACGCCTTCTGGGTCGCCGGCCGCGAGGCCACCGGCGACACCACCTTCGACGTCACGAACTCGTACGACGGACGTCTGGTCGGCAAGGTCGCCGTGCCCACCGAGGCCCAGGTCGAGGAGGCCGTCGCCGCCGCCCACGCGGTCGTCGACGAGTTCGCCGCCACCCCGGCGCACGTCCGCGCCGCCGCCCTCGACCACGTGTCGAAGCGGCTCGCCGAGCGCACCGAGGAGATCGCCCAGGTCATCTCCGCCGAGAACGGCAAGCCCATCAAGTGGGCCCGCGGCGAGGTCGGCCGCGCCGTCTCCGTCTTCCGTTTCGCCGCCGAGGAGGCCCGCCGCTGGAACGCCGGCGAGGCCCAGCGCCTGGACACCGAGGCCGGCGGCGCGGGCCGCCTCGCCCTCACCCGCCGCGTGCCCAAGGGCGTCGTCCTCGGCATCGCGCCCTTCAACTTCCCGCTGAACCTCAGCGCCCACAAGGTCGCCCCTGCCATCGCCGTCGGCGCCCCGATCATCCTCAAGCCGGCCCCGGCCACCCCGATCTCCTCCCTCATCCTGGGCGAGATCCTGGCCGAGACCGACCTGCCGGCCGGCTCCTGGTCGATCCTCACCGTGCCGAACGACCGGATGCCCGCCCTCGTCCAGGACGAGCGCCTCCCGGTCATCTCCTTCACCGGCTCGGACAAGGTCGGCTACGCCATCCAGGCGTCCGTGCCGCACAAGCACTGCACCCTGGAGCTCGGCGGCAACGCCGCCGCCGTCGTCCTCGCCGACTGGTCCTCCGAGGCCGACCTGGACTGGGCCGCGACCCGCATCGCGACCTTCTCCAACTACCAGGGCGGCCAGTCCTGCATCTCCGTGCAGCGCGTGATCGCCGACGCCTCCGTCTACGACCGCCTGCTCCCGAAGATCGTCGCGGCCGTCGAGGCCCAGGTCACCGGCGACCCGGCGGACGACGCCACCGACGTCGGCCCGCTCGTCGACGAGGCCGCCGCCCTCCGCGTCGAGTCCTGGGTCGACGAGGCCGTCGCCGCCGGTGCCAAGCTCCTCGCCGGCGGCAAGCGCGAGGGCGCCACCTACGCCCCGACCGTCCTCACCGAGCTCCCGGTGGACGTCACCCTGGCCCGCGCCGAGGTCTTCGGCCCGGTCCTCACGGTCGCCAAGGTCGACGGCGAGGCCGAGGCCTTCGCCGCCGTCAACGACTCGGACTTCGGCCTCCAGGCCGGCGTCTTCACCCACGACCTGCAGACCGCCTTCCGCGCCCACCGCGCCCTGGAGGTCGGCGGCGTGATCGTCGGCGACGTCCCCTCGTACCGCGCCGACCAGATGCCGTACGGCGGCGCCAAGCGCTCCGGCACCGGCCGCGAGGGCGTCGCGTACGCCATGGACGACTACACCTACGAGCGCGTCCTCGTCCTGACGGGCCTCGCCCTGTAAGGCGCGCACCACGAGACCAGGCGGTCCGAGCCCACTGTGCGGGGGCTCGGGCCGCCTCTCGTGCGTGCCCCGGGGATGGCCGTACGCCTCCGAGCCCGGCCGCCGCGGCCGTACGCCCCGATCCCGCCGCCCCGCCCGTACGCCTCCGATCCCGCCGCCCCGCCCGTACCCCTCCCTCCCGGCCGCGCCCGTCCACGGAGCGGACCGCGCCGACGGGTGCCCCGCCCCGCGCGGCAGGATGACCGGCGTGACCGTCATCGACATCCCCGGCTCCAAGTCCGTCACCGCCCGCGCGCTCTTCCTCGCCGCCGCGGCGGAGGGCACCACCACCCTCCTGCGCCCACTCGTCTCCGACGACACCGAGGGCTTCGCCGAGGGGCTCCGCGCCCTCGGCTACACCGTGCGGCAGGAGCCCGGCGCCTGGCACGTCGAGGGCCGCCCCACCGGGCCCGGGACCGCCGACGCCGACGTGTACTGCCGCGACGGCGCCACCACCGCGCGTTTCCTGCCCACCCTCGCCGCCGCCGGCCACGGCACCTTCCGCTTCGACGCCTCCGCGCAGATGCGCCGCCGCCCGCTCGGCCCGCTCTCCACCGCCCTGCGCGAGCTCGGCGTGGACCTGCGGCACGGCGGGAAGGACGGCCACCACCCGCTCGCCGTGCACGCCGCCGGCGTCAAGGGCGGCGCGCTCACCCTCGACGCCGGCCAGTCCTCCCAGTACCTGACGGCCCTGCTGATGCTCGGCCCGCTCACCGCCGAGGGCCTCGCGATCACCGTCACCGACCTGGTCTCGGAGCCGTACGTCGAGATCACCCTCGCGATGATGCGCGCCTTCGGCGCCGAGATCACCCGGGAGGACGACGAGCGGGGCCGCACCTACCGGGTCGCCCCCACCGGCTACCGCGCCCGCACCTACGGCATCGAGCCCGACGCCTCCACCGCGAGCTACTTCTTCGCCGCGGCCGCCCTCCGGCCCGGCCGCGAGGTCACCGTCCCGGGCCTCGGCACCGGCGCCCTCCAGGGCGACCTCGCCTTCGTCGACGTGCTGCGCCGCATGGGCGCCGACGTCGAGGTGACCGCCGACTCCACCACCGTCCGCTCCACCGGCACCCTGCGCGGACTCACCGTCAACATGCGGGACGTCTCCGACACCATGCCGACCCTCGCCGCGATCGCCCCCTTCGCCGACGGGCCGGTCCGCATCGAGGACGTCGCCAACACCCGCGTCAAGGAGTGCGACCGGCTCGACGCCTGCGCCGAGAACCTCCGCCGCCTCGGCGTCACCGTGGCCACCGGCCCCGACTGGATCGAGATCCTGCCCGGCACCCCCACGGGGCCGGCCGAGATCGCCACCCACGGCGACCACCGGATCGTCATGTCCTTCGCCGTCACCGCCCTGCGCACCCCCGGCATCACCTTCGACGACCCCGGCTGCGTGAAGAAGACCTTCCCGGACTTCCACCGGGTCTTCGGCGCGTTCGGCGCGTTCCCCGGGACCGCGTGAAGAGCCCACCGCGTTTGGGGCAAGAATGGGGGGCATGAGCGACCGCCCCTCTCCTCTCGCCGACCCGCACCTCGCCTTCGATCCCTCCGAAGGCCGCCGGGACGTCGTCGTCCTCGGCTCGACGGGATCCATCGGCACCCAGGCCATCGACCTGGTGCTGCGCCACCCCGACCGCTTCCGGGTCACCGCCCTGGCCGCCTCCGGCGGCCGGGTCGGGCTGCTCGCCGAGCAGGCGCACCGGCTCCGGGTCGCCCAGGTCGCCGTCGCCAGGGAGGAGACCGTCGAGGAGCTGCGCACGGCCCTGAAGGCGCTGTACGGCTCCGAGCCGCTGCCCGAGATCCTGGCCGGCCCGGACGCCGCCACCGAGCTCGCCGCCTCCCCGTGCCACACCGTGCTCAACGGCATCACCGGCTCCATCGGTCTCGCGCCGACGCTCGCCGCCCTGGAGGCGGGCCGCACCCTCGCCCTCGCCAACAAGGAGTCGCTGATCGTCGGCGGTCCTCTGGTGAAGGCGCTCGCGAAGCCCGGCCAGATCATCCCGGTCGACTCCGAGCACGCCGCGCTCTTCCAGGCGCTCGCCGCCGGCACCCGCGCCGACGTCCGCAAGCTGGTCGTCACCGCCTCCGGCGGCCCCTTCCGCGGCCGCACCCGGGCGGAACTGGAGCACGTGACCCGCGAGGACGCGCTGGCCCACCCGACCTGGGCGATGGGCCCGGTCATCACGGTCAACAGCGCGACCCTGGTCAACAAGGGCCTGGAGGTCATCGAGGCGCACCTCCTCTACGACATCCCCTTCGACCGCATCGAGGTCGTCGTCCACCCCCAGTCGTACGTGCACTCCATGGTCGAGTTCACCGACGGCTCCACCCTCGCCCAGGCCACCCCGCCGGACATGCGCGGCCCCATCGCCATCGGCATCGGCTGGCCCGAGCGGGTCCCCGACGCGGCCCCCGCCTTCGACTGGACCAAGGCCTCCACCTGGGAGTTCTTCCCGCTCGACGACGAGGCCTTCCCGTCGGTGAACCTCGCCCGGCACGTCGGCGAGCTCGGCGGCACCGCCCCCGCCGTCTTCAACGCCGCCAACGAGGAGTGCGTCGAGGCGTTCCTCGCCGGCCGGCTCCCCTTCAACGGCATCATGGACACCGTCACGGCGGTCGTCACCGAACACGGTCGGCCCACCGGGGGAACCTCCCTGACGGTGCCGGACGTCCTGGAAGCGGAGACCTGGGCCCGGGCCCGGGCCCGAGAGCTCGCAGCGAAGGCAACCGCGGAGGCACGCGCATGACGGAAGCGCTCCTGTACGTCCTGGGCATCGTCCTGTTCGCCCTGGGACTGCTCGTCTCCATCGCCTGGCACGAGCTCGGCCACCTCTCCACGGCCAAGCTCTTCGGCATCCGCGTGCCCCAGTACATGGTCGGCTTCGGCCCCACCCTCTGGTCGAAGAAGCGCGGCGAGACCGAGTACGGCATCAAGGCCATCCCGGCCGGCGGCTACATCCGCATGATCGGCATGTTCCCGCCCGGCGAGGACGGCAAGATCGAGGCCCGCTCCACCTCGCCCTGGCGCTCCATGATCGAGGACGCCCGCGAGGCCTCCTACGAGGAGCTCCGGCCCGGCGACGAGACCCGGCTCTTCTACACGCGCAAGCCGTGGAAGCGCGTGATCGTCATGTTCGCCGGACCGTTCATGAACCTGGTCCTCGCCCTCGGCCTCTTCTACGGCTCCCTGATGACCCTCGGCATCGAGACCCAGACCACCAAGGTCGCCGGCGTCCAGAAATGCGTCATCAAGCAGAGCGCGAACCGCGACACCTGCGCGGCGGGCGACGCCGCCTCCCCGGCGTTCGAGGCGGGCCTGCGGGAGGGCGACACCATCGTCGCCTTCAACGGCACCCCCGTCTCCGACTGGGACACCCTCTCCGACCGCATCCGGGACACCATCGGCCCCGCCACGATCACCGTCGAGCGGGCCGGGCAGCGCCTCGACCTGCACCCGACCCTGGTCTCCAACGAGGTCCTGAAGAAGGACGAGGACGGCCAGATCGTCCGGCCCGTCGCCTACGTCCCCGCCGGCTACCTCGGCTTCCAGGCGAGCAGCGAGGTCGCGCCGCTCTCCTTCGTCGAGACCACCGAGCGCATGGGCGACCTCCTGGAGAACGGCGTCCAGTCGGTCATCGCCCTCCCCGGCAAGATCCCCGGCCTGTGGGACGCCACCTTCGGCGACGGCGAGCGCGCCGAGGACTCCCCGGTCGGCGTCGTCGGCGCCGCCCGCATCACCGGCGAGCTCATGACCGTGGACGCCCCGCCGGAGCGGATCCTCGTCATGTTCATGAACCTGCTGGTGTACTTCAACGTCTCGCTGTTCCTGTTCAACATGCTCCCGCTGCTGCCGCTCGACGGCGGCCACATCGCGGGCGCCCTGTGGGAGTCGGTCCGCCGGCACACCGCCCGCCTCTTCAAGCGCGCCGACCCCGGCCCGTTCGACGTGGCCAAGCTGATGCCCGCCGCCTACGTGGTCGCCGGCGTCTTCGTCTGTTTCACGCTGCTCGTCCTCGCCGCCGACCTCGTCAACCCGGTGAAGCTGACGTAGCCCTCAGGGGGCCGGGCACCGCCGTGTCCGGCCCCCCGCCCCCGGGGCGGTAACCTCGGAAGCCCGAGCCCGCCGACGCACGACCTTGAGGTTGCACACACTCATGACCGCGATTTCTCTCGGTATCCCCTCTGTTCCGACCCGGCTCGCCGAGCGCCGCAAGAGCCGGCAGATCCAGGTCGGCAGCGTGGCCGTCGGCGGTGACGCACCCGTCTCGGTGCAGTCGATGACGACGACCCGTACGTCCGACATCGGCGCCACCCTCCAGCAGATCGCCGAGCTGACCGCCTCCGGCTGCCAGATCGTCCGGGTGGCCTGCCCGACCCAGGACGACGCCGACGCGCTCGCCGTCATCGCCCGGAAGTCCTCGATCCCCGTGATCGCCGACATCCACTT
This sequence comes from Streptomyces roseolus, assembly GCF_014649855.1. GTDB lineage: Bacteria > Actinomycetota > Actinomycetes > Streptomycetales > Streptomycetaceae > Streptomyces > Streptomyces roseolus. Next base: position 117,591 of record NZ_BMTV01000017.1, read on the forward strand.
CCAGCCGAAGTACGTCTTCGCCGCGATCGACGCCGGCTGCGCCGCGGTCCGCGTCAACCCCGGCAACATCAAGCAGTTCGACGACAAGGTCAAGGAGATCGCCCGGGCCGCGAAGGACGCGGGCACCCCGATCCGCATCGGCGTCAACGCCGGCTCCCTCGACGCCCGCCTCCTGAAGAAGTACGGCAAGGCCACCCCCGAGGCGCTCGTCGAGTCCGCCCTCTGGGAGGCGTCCCTCTTCGAGGAGCACGACTTCCGCGACATCAAGATCTCGGTCAAGCACAACGACCCGGTCGTCATGGTCGAGGCCTACCGCCAGCTCGCCGCCCAGTGCGACTACCCGCTGCACCTCGGCGTCACCGAGGCCGGCCCCGCCTTCCAGGGCACCATCAAGTCGGCCGTCGCCTTCGGAGCCCTGCTCTCCCAGGGCATCGGCGACACCATCCGGGTCTCCCTCTCCGCCCCGCCGGCCGAGGAGATCAAGGTCGGCATCCAGATCCTGGAGTCGCTCAACCTCCGCCAGCGCCGCCTGGAGATCGTCTCCTGCCCGTCCTGCGGCCGCGCCCAGGTCGACGTCTACAAGCTCGCCGAGGAGGTGACCGCCGGCCTCGACGGCATGACCGTCCCGCTCCGCGTCGCCGTCATGGGCTGCGTCGTCAACGGCCCCGGCGAGGCCCGCGAGGCCGACCTCGGCGTCGCCTCCGGCAACGGCAAGGGCCAGATCTTCGTCAAGGGCGAGGTCATCAAGACCGTCCCCGAGTCGAAGATCGTCGAGACCCTCATCGAGGAAGCCCTCAAGATCGCCGAGCAGATGGAGAAGGACGGCGTCGCCAGCGGCGAACCGACCGTCGCCATCGCCGGCTGAGCCCCTCCGCGAAACCCCGCCGCCCTCCGGGACGGCGGGGTTTCGCCATGAGCGGGAGCCCTCCCCGGATCCTGGGGGTAAGGTGCCAGGACCAGAACCCGCACGGTGAGGCCCCCTCGTGTTGACTCAGACCACCACCCGGGTCCTCGAACCCGCCGACCTCGGCGCCGCACTCGCCGTCCTGGAGAGCGCCCCCGTCGAGAACGCCTTCGTGACCGCCCGCGTCCGCGTCGCCGGGCTCGATCCATGGCGGCTGGGCGGCGAGATGTGGGGCTGGTACACCGAGGGCCGGCTCACCTCGCTCTGCTACTCCGGCGCCAACCTCGTCCCGATCTGCGCCACCCCCGAGGCGGTCCGCGCCTTCGCCGAACGAGCCCGCCGGATCGGCCGCCGCTGCTCCTCGATCGTCGGCCCGGCCGGACCCACCGCCGAGCTGTGGCGGCTCCTCGAACCCTCCTGGGGCCCCGCCCGCGACGTCCGCGCCCACCAGCCCCTCATGGTCGCCGAGGAGCCCTCCGCCACCGTCGCCCCCGACCCGCTCGTCCGCCGGGTCCGCAAGGACGAGATGGACGTGATCATGCCGGCGTGCGTCGCCATGTTCACCGAGGAGGTCGGCGTCTCCCCGCTCGCCGGCGACGGCGGCCTGCTCTACCAGGCCCGCGTCGCCGAGCTCGTCGGGGCCGGCCGCTCCTTCGCCCGCATCGACGACGGCAAGGTCGTCTTCAAGGCCGAGATCGGCGCCGCCACCCGCCAGGCCTGCCAGATCCAGGGCGTCTGGGTCGCCCCCGAGCACCGGGGGAGGGGCCTCTCCGAGACCGGCATGGCCGCCGTCCTCCAGTACGCCCTCGCCGACGTCGCCCCGGTCGTCAGCCTGTACGTCAACGACTACAACACCCCCGCCCGCGCCGCCTACCGCCGGGTCGGCTTCCGCGAGACCGGCGCCTTCATGAGCGTGCTGTTCTGAACCGTCGGCCGCTTGTAGGGTGCGCCGCATGGACGCCGCCGCCCTCGCCGTGATCGGACCCGTCAACCTCGCCGCCCGGGTGGACGAGGCGCTCGCCGTGCAGGCGGTCGCCTTCGGCCTCGACGCCGAGGAGGTCGCCGTGCGCCGCCACATCGTGCTGCGGCACCTGATGAACCCCGGCGCCCGCGCCTACGGGGCCACCACCCCCGACGGGCGGCTCGTCGGCTTCGTGTACGGGATGCCCAACGACCGCGCCCACTGGTGGTCCACCGTCGTGGAGCCGTACCTGCGCGCCACCGGCACCGCCGACTGGCTCGACGCCTCCTTCGTCATCACCGAGCTCCACGTCCACCCCGACTTCCAGGGCCTCGGCCTCGGCCGCGGGCTGATCACCACCATCACCGACACCGCCGACGAGAAGCGCTCCATCCTCTCGGCCATCGACACCGAGTCCCCGGCCCGCGGCCTCTACCGCTCCCTCGGCTACACCGACCTCGCCCGCCGGGTCCACTTCCCGAGCGCCGCCCGCCCCTACGCGGTCATGGGCGCGCCGCTCCCGCTCCCGCGCCGGAACTGATTTCTCGCGGACGGGGCGGCCCGGCTAACCTCGGGCCCATCAGCAGTCACCCCGGCAGGAGTACGAGAACCATGGCCAACGCACCGGTCCAGCGCATGTCCCAGTTGATGGCGAAGACGCTGCGCGACGACCCGGCGGACGCCGAGGTCCTCTCCCACAAGCTCCTCGTCCGCGCCGGCTACGTCCGCCGCACCGCCGCCGGCATCTGGAGCTGGCTGCCGCTCGGCAAGAAGGTCCTCGCCAACGTGGAGCGGATCGTCCGCGAGGAGATGGACGCCGTCGGCGCCCAGGAGGTCTCCCTCCCCGCCCTGCTGCCCCGCGAGCCCTACGAGGCCACCGGCCGCTGGGACGAGTACGGCGCCGAGCTCTTCCGCCTCCAGGACCGCAAGGGCGGCGACTACCTCCTCGGCCCCACCCACGAGGAGATCTTCACCCTCCTGGTCAAGGACCAGTGCTCGTCCTACAAGGACCTGCCGGTCATCCTGTACCAGATCCAGACCAAGTTCCGTGACGAGGCCCGCCCCCGCGCCGGCATCCTGCGCGGCCGCGAGTTCCTCATGAAGGACTCCTACTCCTTCGACACCGAGGACGAGGGCCTGAACCGGTCCTACGGCGTGCACCGCCAGGCCTACCAGCGGATCTTCGAGCGCCTCGGCCTCGACTACCGCATCTGCGCGGCCACCGCCGGCGCCATGGGCGGCTCCAAGTCCGAGGAGTTCCTCGCCCCGGCGGAGGCCGGCGAGGACACCTTCGCCGACTGCCCGAACTGCGACTTCGCGGCCAACACGGAGGCGGTCTACCAGGAGGTCAAGGCCGTCGACGGCTCCGCCGTCCCCGCCGCCGAGGAGATCCCCACCCCGGACACCCCCACCATCGAGACCCTCGCCGCCTCCCTCGGCGTCCCGGCCTCCGCCACCCTCAAGAACCTCCTGGTGAAGGTCGACGGCGAGATCGTCGCGGTCGGCGTGCCCGGCGACCGCGAGGTCGACATGGACAAGGTCGAGGAGCACTTCGCACCGGCCGTCGTCGAGCTGGTCACCGAGGCCGACTTCGCGGTCCGCCCCGACCTGGTGCGCGGCTACGTCGGCCCCCAGGGCCTGGAGAAGGTCACCTACATCGCCGACCCGCGCGTGGCCCCCGGCACCTCCTGGATCACCGGCGCCAACAAGGAGGGCACGCACGCGAAGAACGTCGTCGCGGGCCGTGACTTCGAGGTGTCCGAGTACCTCGACGTGGTCGTCGTCGAGGAGGGCGACCCCTGCCCCAAGTGCGGCACCGGCCTCAAGCTGGACCGCGCGATCGAGATCGGCCACATCTTCCAGCTCGGCCGCAAGTACGCGGACGCGCTGAAGCTCGACGTCCTCGGCCAGAACGGCAAGCCCGTCCGCGTCACCATGGGTTCGTACGGCATCGGCGTCTCCCGCGCCGTCGCCGCGCTCGCCGAGCAGACCGCCGACGACAAGGGCCTGTGCTGGCCGGCCGAGGTCGCCCCCGCCGACGTCCACGTCGTCGCCGCCGGCAAGGCGCTCCAGACCGAACTGGCCCTGGAGGTCTCCGACAAGCTCTCGGCCGCGGGCCTGCGCGTCCTGGTCGACGACCGCGCGGGCGTCTCCCCGGGCGTCAAGTTCACCGACGCGGAGCTGATGGGCGTCCCGAAGATCCTCGTCGCCGGCCGCCGCGCCGCGGAAGGCGTCCTGGAACTGAAGGACCGCCGCACCGGCGAGCGCGAGGAGCTGACGGTCGAGGAGGCCCTGGAGGCCCTCACCGCCTGATCCCCCGGCCGCTTCGACCACGCGCGTGCCCTACGCTCACTCGTCTGTTTGATCTTTCGAATGAGGGTGGGGCACATGCGTATCAGAAGAAGACTGGCGGGATGGGCCGCCACGGGGGCCATGGCGGCCGGACTGGTCGCCGCGGTACCGACCACGGCGGCCGTCTCCGCCGAGGCGCCGGTGGGCACGCCGCCGGTACGGACGATCACGTACAACGTCTGCGGTGCGAAGACCGACTGCCAGAGCGAACTGGGCCTCGGCGCCTGGGCCAACGGCGTCGTGGGGCACATCACCGACTGGGACAGCGACGTCGTCATGCTCCAGGAGATGTGCAAGGGCCAGTACGACGAGCTGCGGAAGTTCCTGCCGGGCTACGCCGGCGTGTGGGCGAGCAACCGGACCGCCTCCGGCTGTTCCAAGTGGGGTCCGGACGAGACCTTCGGCCAGGCACTCCTGGTCAAGGGCCCGCAGAGCCAGGTCGCCGGGATGTCGGCCGTGGTCACGCCCGGCACCGAGCCGCGCTCGGTGGTCTGCGCCAAGGCGCCCGTCGAGGGTCGTGTCGTCCTCGCCTGCGGCACCCACCTGAAGCGCGACGACGCCAGGCAGAACGACACCCCGGCGCTGATGGAGCGCATCGACGACTGGGCGAACGGCCTGCCGGTGATCCTCGCCGGGGACTTCAACGCCGCCCCCGAGTATGCGCACATGGACCCGGTGTACGCCGGACGGCCGGGCACCCTGTCCCTCATCGAGGCCGGATGTGGCGACACCCCCTGCCGGACCGGCGACGACACGGTCATCGGCAGCGACGGGAACGACTCGAAGTTCGACTACGCCTTCTTCACCCGGCAGGACTTCCGCGACCTGCGGAGCGAGACGCTGGAGACCGGCCTCACCAAGGTGCGGGACCACCTGCTGCTCCGCTCGGCCGGGTCGTTCCGGGACCGCCCCGCCCCCGTCACCGGGGACCTCACCGGTGACGGCGTACGCGACCTGCTGGCGGTCCACGAGGACGGCACGCTGCGTCTGTACCCGGGGCTCGGCAACGGCCGCTTCGCCTCCTACCGGGTCATCGGCAACGGCGGCTGGGGTGCCGCCGACGTAAGCCACCGCGGCGACTGGACCGGCGACGGCCGCGAAGACGTCGTCGCCCGCATCGGCGACAACCTCTGGGTCTACCCCAACACGGGTGACGGCCGCCTCGGCGAGCGCATCCCGATGGGCGCCCGGCCCGCCGGCTGGCAGAGCGCCGACGTCCTCGCCGCGGGCGACGTCGACGGCGACGGGCAGCCCGACCTGGTCGGCCGCAGCGTCAACGGCCTCTACCTGCACCGCGGCAGCGTCGGCGTCAACCCGGCCCTGCCGAAGAACGCCGTCGTCCTGGGCGGTACGGAATGGGCGCCCGCCGCGCTGCCCGAGATCCTCGCCCCGGGCGACGTGAACGGCGACGGCCGCGCGGACCTGTGGGCGCGCGCCGCCGACGGCCGGTTCCGTCAGTTCCTGTCCGCCGGAGCCGCGGCGCTCCCCGCGCCCACCGTCATCGGTACCGCCGGCACGGCCGCGTACCCGCTGTCCGGCACCGTCGGGGACGCCGACGGCGACGGCCGCGCCGATCTGCTGCTCACCGTCGCCCCCGGCACGACCGGCACCGGCGACCTGCGGTTCCTGCCGGGCAACGCGACCGGCACCGGCTTCGGCTCACCCGTCACGATCGGCACGGGCGGCTGGGGCTCGATCCCGGCGCTGCGCTGATTTCTAGGCGGCGTCCCAACGCCGGCCGCGCGGCGCCGGGTCCACCGACGGGCCCGTGAGGTCCTCGACGGGAGGCAGCGGATCCGGCGGCGCGGGGGCCGCGGGCGGCGGGGGTTCCGGGGTCGCGCGCTCCAGGAAGCGGAGCAGTTCCACCGGGATCGGGAGGACCAGGGTCGAGTTCTTCTCCGCCGCCACGGCCATGACCGTCTGGAGGAGCCGCAGCTGGAGGGCCGACGGTGCCTCCGCCATCTGGTGCGCCGCCTCCGCCAGCTTCTTCGAGGCCTGGAGTTCCGCGTCCGCGTTGATCAGGCGGGCGCGGCGCTCCCGGTCCGCCTCCGCCTGGCGGGCCATGGAGCGCTTCATGGTCTCCGGCAGCGAGACGTCCTTGATCTCGACGCGGTCGATCTGCACGCCCCACCCGATCGCGGGGGAGTCGAGCATCAGCTCGAGGCCCTGGTTGAGCTTCTCGCGGTTGGAGAGCAGGTCGTCGAGGTCGCTCTTGCCGATGATCGACCGCAGCGAGGTCTGGGCCATCTGCGAGACGGCGAACTTGTAGTCCTCGACCCGCACCAGCGCCTCCGCCGCGTCGACCACCCGGAAGTAGACGACGGCGTCGACGCGTACCGTCACGTTGTCCCGGGTGATGCCCTCCTGCGCGGGCACCGGCATCGTGACGATCTGCATGTTGACCTTGTGGAGCCGGTCCACCGCCGGGACGATCATCGTGAAGCCGGGTCGGCGCACCTCGCCCCGCAGCCGGCCGAAGCGGAAGACGACGCCCCGTTCGTACTGCTTCACCACGCGGGCCGCCGCACCGACGTAGGCGACGGCGGCCACCCCCGTCGCCGCTGCGGCCATCAGGAGTTCTTCGATCATCACGGCCCCCTGGGAAAGGGATACGAAAAGGGTATTCCCTTCCCGGGGGCCGCGAACGCGGAGCCGGACCGGGAACCTCAGAGCCAGCCGGCGAACTCCAGGAGCCATTCGGCCTCCTGCCGCCGCCCGGCGGCCAGCGCCCGCGTGCCGGCCTCGACGGCCCGGAAGAGCGTCCAGCCGCGCAGCCGCTCCCGGTCCACGTCGAGGGAGTCGGCCAGCTTGTTCACCCGCCGCCGCGCGGCCGGCGCGCCGGCGGAGGAGGCCACCAGGTCCTCGACCCGGTCGCGGACCAGCCGGGCCAGGTCGTAGGCGCGCTCGCCGACGAGCGGGTCGGGGCCGACGGCGAGCCAGGGCGTCCGGTCGCCGGCGAGGACCTTGCCCTGCCGGAAGTCCCCGTGCAGCAGCAGCTCCTCCGAGGTCCCGGCGAGCAGCTCCTCACGGGCGGCGAGCGCCGACGCGACGAGCTCGCCGGCGGTGGCGTCGGAGCCGTGCGGCCGCATCGCCCCGGCCTGCCGGGCGGTCCGCTCGGCCAGCGGCTCGAAGCCGTGCCCGGCCGGCGGCTCGACCCACAGCTTCCGTACGGTCCCGGCGGCCTCCAGGAGCGCCTTGGCCTCCGGCAGCGAGCGCAGCGACACCTCCGGGTGCAGCCGTTCGAGGACGAGGGCGTCCTCCGGGGCCTCGGCGCGGAGCTGGACGGCGCCCCAGCCGTTCCAGTGGGCGAGGGCGTCCCGCTCCAGGGCCGGCCGGGCGAACGGCGGCGCGATCTTCAGCGCGGCGGGCGTGCCGTCGGCCTCGCGGACGAGCAGCACCAGGCTGCCGCGCCCGCCGGGGGCGACCACCCGCTCGACGGTCAGCCCGGCCTCCTCGGGAAGCCGCGCGGCGAGGCCGGGGAGCCGCCCCAGCCACTCGGCCGCGGCGGTCTCGCCGTACTTCTCGTGGAGCGCCGTGACCAGTCGCCGGGGCGCTTCGAAACCCATGTGCGTGCCTTGTTCCTTCTCCTTGGGCGGGGCGATCAGAGCTGGTGGGGGCCGGGCTCACACCCGCTCGGCGAGCCCAGGAAAGGTTACGTCGCTGCCGCGCCACCGCACCGCGCGGACGGCCGCCTCCCGGAGCGCGGCGGCGGCCTCGCGGCGCACGGCGCCGTCGCCGGCCCGCACCAGGTCGGAGTAGACCCCGGCCACCCGGTCCTCCAGGACGGCCGCGAGCCGCTCCGCGCCGGCGGGGTCGGCCACCCGGAACGGCAGCTCGTACGCGGCGGCCGCGGCGACCGGCGTGCCGCCGAGGTCGCGGACGGTGCGGCGCAGCGCGTCCCGGCGGGCCCGGTGGGCCTCGTAGCCGGCGGTCGCCTCGGCCCGGCGCTCCTCGGCGACCCGGGCGCCGACGACCCCGTAGCCGTAGACGGCGGCGTGCTCGGCGGCGAGGGCGGCCTGGGCCGCGTCGAGGGGGGCGCTCATGCGCGGGCTCCTTCGGTGAGGAGGTAGGCGTGGGCGGCGCCGGCGGCGGCCACGGAGGCGAGCAGCCGGGCGTACTCGGGCGGCGCCGCGAGCAGCTCGGCGGTGTGCGCGTCGGAGGCGGCCCGCGCGGCGGCGGCCAGCTCCCGCAGCGCGGCCTCCGGCTCGGCGGGCACGGCGGCCACGGCGGTGCCCTCACCGGCGCCCGGGGTCGCGGTGGACGGGCCCGGGGCCGGGCGGTCGCCCTCGCCGAGGGCGACCGCGTGGGCCGCGACGGAGGCGCGCAGCGGGGCCACGCGCGCGTGCAGCGCGGGATGGGCGGCGAGGACGGCGTCGTAGCGGGCGAGGAGGGTCCGGGAGGCGGTCACCGCGCGGCGGCGGAGGGCCGCCTCGGCGCGGGCCACCCGTTCGGCCTCGCGGGCCGCCGCCTCCTCCGCGGCGCCGGGCCGGCGGGGCCCCGCGTCCCCGGAGGTGCACCCGGTCAGGGCCGCCGCGGCGGCCGAGGCCCCCGCCACGAGCAGGGCGCGTCTGCCCGTCGTCGTCACGCTCTCTCCCTCAGCATTCAGGACCCCTCCCGGCCGCCCCGTCGAAGATCACCGCAGGCGAGCGTACCCGCGGGGCCCCCGACGGTGGACGGCAACACCCTCCGGGACCGGATACCCTTGATCCGACACGCAGCGAGAAGCAGCGACGAGCGACGTACCCACAACAGCACACGCGGCCGAGGAGTCACCCGGATGAGCACCACCCAGAGCGACAGGCTGCGCGGACTCATTGAGCCGCTCGTCCACGCGGAGCACCTGGATCTGGAGGAGATCGAGGTCTCCCGGGCCGGCCGCCGCGGACTGCTGAGGATCGTCGTCGACTCGGACGAGGGCGTCGAGCTGGACGCCTGCGCGGAACTGAGCCGCGCCATCTCCGCGAAGCTGGACGAGACCGACGCCATGGGCGACGGCGAGTACGTCCTGGAGGTCAGCTCCCCGGGTGCCGACCGTCCGCTCTCCGAGCACCGCCACTACGTCCGGGCCACCGGCCGCCTCGTGAAGCTCCGGCTCGCCGAGGGCGGGGACCTGGTCACCCGCATCGTGGCCGTGGACGAGGACGGCATCGACACCGAGGTCCCGGGCGTGAAGGGCCGCAAGGCCACCGCCCGCCGGGTGGAGTTCGCCGAGATCGAGAAGGCGCGTGTCGAGATCGAGTTCAACCGCAAGGACAAGAAGGAAGAGGAGGCGTAGCCGTGGACATCGACGTGAAGCTCCTGAAGGGCTTGGCACAGGAGAAGGAAATCTCCTTCGAGATGCTGGTCGAGGCGATCGAGTCGGCCCTCCTCATCGCGTACCACCGCACGCCGTCCGCCCGCCGCCACGCGCGCGTGGAGCTGGACCGGCTCACCGGTCACGTGACGGTGTGGGCCGAGGAGGACCGGGCCGACCTGGAGGAGGGGCAGGAGCCCAAGGAGTTCGACGACACCCCGTCGGACTTCGGCCGTATCGCGGCGAGCACCGCCCGCCAGGTCATCCAGCAGCGGCTGCGCGACGCCGAGAACGACGTCACCTTCGGCGAGTACGCGCGCCGGGAGGGCGATGTCGTCGCCGGTGTGGTGCAGCAGGGCAAGGACCCGAAGAACGTCCTCGTCAAGCTGGACGACAAGCTGGAGGCCATCCTGCCGGTGCAGGAGCAGGTGCCGGGCGAGGAGTACACGCACGGCCTGCGGCTGCGTACGTACGTCGTCCGGGTCGCCAAGGGCGTCCGCGGTCCGTCCGTGACGCTCTCCCGCACCCACCCCAACCTGGTGAAGAAGCTCTTCGCGCTGGAGGTGCCGGAGATCGCCGACGGTTCCGTCGAGATCTCCGCCATCGCGCGTGAGGCGGGTCACCGCACCAAGATCGCGGTCCGCTCCACCCGTTCGGGCCTGAACGCCAAGGGCGCCTGCATCGGCCCCATGGGCAGCCGGGTGCGGAACGTGATGGCCGAGCTGCTGGGCGAGAAGATCGACATCGTCGACTGGTCGGACGACCCGGCCGAGATGGTGGCGAACGCCCTCTCCCCGGCCCGGGTCTCCAAGGTCGAGGTCGTCGACGCCGCCGCCCGGTCCGCCCGGGTGACGGTCCCGGACTACCAGCTTTCCCTGGCCATCGGCAAGGAGGGCCAGAACGCCCGCCTGGCCGCCCGCCTCACCGGCTGGCGGATCGACATCCGCCCGGACACCGAGGTCCAGGGCGAGGAGGGCTGAGCGGCCCACCGCAAGCCTTCGATCGTTTTTGGCCAACAGGTGTTCGATTTTTGCCCCAAACGGGTGAGGTCGGCCCGGGGAGGTAGACTTAATCGTGTCTGGCCGGACGCATGCCCGCGCGTGCCCTGAGCGAACCTGTGTGGGATGCCGGGAGCGAGCGGCCAAGAGCGAACTGCTGCGGATCGTGATGGATAAGGGCGAGTGCGTCCCCGATCATCGCGGTACGCTGCCCGGCCGGGGTGCGTACGTGCACCCCGCCTTGCACTGTCTCGACCTGGCGGTCCGCCGACGGGCGTTCCCGAGGAGCTTCAAGGCCCCGGGACCGCTCGACACGGCGGCCCTGCGGGAACACATCGAGCAGGCCGCCCAGGCGGCACCGCAGTGAACAGGAAGTACGGCACGGAACACCGTGCGGTCAGGTACCTCGCGAGTCGGAAGTAGGTCGAGATTGCGATGAGCACTCGATGAGTACGCGATGAGTACGCCCATGAAGTAGCGACGGTCCGGCGGTAACCGGACCTATAAAGGAGCGATGTGGCTAAGGTCCGGGTATACGAACTCGCCAAGGAGTTCGGTGTGGAGAGCAAGGTCGTCATGGCCAAGCTCCAGGAACTCGGTGAGTTCGTCCGTTCGGCGTCCTCGACGATCGAGGCGCCGGTCGTGCGCAAGTTGACTGACGCTTTGCAGGGTCCCGGCGGTTCCGCCGGCAAGACCGCTGCCAAGCCCGGCGCGCCCCGCAAGGCGGCGCCCGCCCCCAAGCCGGCCGCGCCGGCGCCTTCGGCGCCCGCCGCCGCGCGTCCCGCCGCCCCGAAGCCTGGCGCGCCCACCCCGGCGCCCAAGCCCGCGGCGGCCGAGAAGCCCGCGACGCCGGCCCCCGGCCCGCGTCCGACCCCGGGTCCGAAGCCCCCGGCTCCCGCGCCCAAGCCGGCGCCCGCCGCCCCGACTCCGACCAACCCGGAGTTCACCGCGCCTCCGGCGGCTCCGGCCGCGGGTGGTCAGCGTCCCGGCGGTGCCGCCCCCGGCCCGCGTCCGGCCGGTGCCCGTCCGGGCCAGTCCGCGCCGCGCCCGGGTGGTCAGCAGGCCCCCCGTCCCGGCCAGCAGGCCCCGCGTCCGGGCGCTCCGCGTCCGGCCGGCCCGCGTCCGGGCAACAACCCCTTCACCTCCGGCGGCTCCACCGGCATGGCGCGCCCGCAGGCGCCCCGTCCCGGCGGCGGCGCTCCGCGTCCCGGCGGCCCCGGCGCCGTTCCGGGTGCCCCGCGTCCGCAGGGCGGCCCCGGCGGCGCCCCGCGCCCGCAGGGTCAGGGCGGCGCCCGTCCGACCCCCGGTGGCATGCCCCGTCCGCAGGCTCCCCGCCCCGGCGGCGCGCCCGGCGGTAACCGTCCGAACCCGGGCATGATGCCGCAGCGTCCCGCTGCCGGCCCGCGCCCCGGTCCCGGCGGCCGTGGTCCCGGTGGCCCCGGCGGCCGTCCGGGTGGTCCCGGCGG
>NZ_BMTV01000017.1:129602-180487 GCF_014649855.1 Streptomyces roseolus
TGGCGGCGGCGGTCGTCCCGGCTTCGCCGGTCGTCCGGCCGGTCCCGGCGGCGGTGGCGGCGGCTTCGCCGGCCGTCCCGGCGGTCCCGGTGGCGGCGGCGGTCGTCCGGGTGGTCCCGGCGGCGGTGGCGGCGGCTTCGGCGGTCGTCCCGGCGGCTTCGGCGGCCGTCCCGGCGGCCCGGGTGGCCGTGGTGGCACGCAGGGCGCCTTCGGTCGTCCCGGCGGTCCCGCGCGTCGCGGTCGCAAGTCGAAGCGGCAGAGGCGCCAGGAGTACGAGGCCATGCAGGCCCCGTCCGTGGGCGGCGTGATGCTGCCTCGCGGCAACGGCGAGACCATTCGCCTGTCGCGCGGTGCGTCCCTCACCGACTTCGCGGAGAAGATCGGCGCCAACCCGGCGTCGCTCGTCGCGGTCATGATGAACCTCGGCGAGATGGTCACGGCCACGCAGTCCGTCTCCGACGACACGCTGGTCATGCTGGCCGAGGAGATGAACTACGTCGTCCAGGTCGTCAGCCCGGAGGAGGAGGACCGCGAGCTGCTCGAGTCCTTCGACATCGAGTTCGGCGAGGACGAGGGCGGCGAAGAGGCCCTGGTCTCCCGTCCGCCGGTCGTGACCGTCATGGGTCACGTCGACCACGGAAAGACCCGACTCCTCGACGCGATCCGCAAGACGAACGTCGTCGCGGGCGAGGCCGGTGGCATCACCCAGCACATCGGTGCCTACCAGGTCTCCACCCAGGTCAACGACGAAGAGCGTCGCATCACCTTCATCGACACCCCGGGTCACGAGGCGTTCACCGCCATGCGTGCCCGTGGTGCGAAGTCGACCGACATCGCGATCCTCGTGGTCGCGGCCAACGACGGCGTCATGCCGCAGACGATCGAGGCGCTCAACCACGCCAAGGCCGCCGGCGTCCCGATCGTCGTCGCGGTCAACAAGATCGACGTCGAGGGCGCGGACCCGGTCAAGGTCCGCGGTCAGCTGACCGAGTTCGGCCTGGTGGCCGAGGAGTACGGCGGCGACACCATGTTCGTCGACATCTCCGCCAAGCAGGGTCTGCACATCGACTCCCTGCTGGAGGCCGTGGTCCTCACCGCCGACGCCTCGCTCGACCTCCGGGCCAACCCGGACCAGGACGCGCAGGGCATCGCGATCGAGTCCCACCTCGACCGCGGCCGTGGTGCCGTCTCGACGGTCCTGGTCCAGCGCGGAACGCTGCGCATCGGCGACACCATCGTCGCCGGCGACGCGTACGGCCGCGTCCGGGCCATGCTCGACGACAAGGGCAACAACGTGGAGGAGGCGACCCCGTCGACCCCCGTCCTCGTCCTGGGTCTCACCAACGTCCCGGGTGCCGGTGACAACTTCCTCGTCGTCGACGAGGACCGCACCGCCCGCCAGATCGCCGAGAAGCGTGCCGCCCGCGAGCGCAACGCGGCCTTCGCCAAGCGCGTCCGCCGCGTCTCGCTCGAGGACCTGGACAAGGTGCTCAAGGCCGGCGAGATCCAGCAGCTGAACCTGATCATCAAGGGTGACGCCTCCGGTTCCGTCGAGGCCCTCGAGTCCTCCCTGCTCCAGCTGGACGTCGGCGAGGAGGTCGACATCCGCGTCCTGCACCGCGGCGTGGGTGCCGTCACCGAGTCGGACATCGACCTGGCGATGGGCTCCGACGCCATCGTGATCGGCTTCAACGTGCGCGCCGCCGGGCGTGCGCAGCAGATGGCCGAGCGCGAGGGCGTGGACGTCCGGTACTACTCGGTCATCTACCAGGCGATCGAGGAGATCGAGGCGGCCCTCAAGGGTCTGCTCAAGCCGGAGTACGAGGAGGTCGAGCTCGGCACCGCGGAGATCCGCGAGGTCTTCCGCTCCTCCAAGCTCGGCAACATCGCCGGTGTCCTCATCCGCTCCGGCGAGGTCAAGCGCAACACCAAGGCGCGCCTCATCCGCGACGGCAAGGTCATCGCCGAGAACCTCAACATCGAGGGTCTGCGTCGCTTCAAGGACGACGTCACCGAGATCCGTGAGGGCTTCGAGGGTGGTATCAACCTCGGAAACTTCAACGACATCAAGGTCGACGACGTCATCGCGACGTACGAGATGCGCGAGAAGCCGCGCGCGTAACACGCGGGGCGTACAGCCCGCGCGAAGCGCGGACCACCAGGGGTGGTGGTCGGGCGACGGGCGGGACGGGGCCGGTCGGCGGAGGTTATTCCGTCGATCGGCCCCGGCCGTTCCGTGTACGGTTTCGGTGTTCCCGTCCAGCGGTGGGCGGGGCCACTGACCCCGAACCGGCGGGACATCCGGACACATATGTATGTGGGGACACTGTCCTTCGACCTGCTCCTCGGCGACGTCCATTCGCTCAAGGAGAAACGCTCCCTCGTGAAGCCGATCGTCGCCGAGCTCCAGCGGAAGTTCTCGGTGAGCGTGGCGGAGGTGAGCGGCCAGAACCTCCACCGGAGGGCCGAGATCGGCGTCGCGATGGTGTCGGGGGACCTCGGACACCTCAACGGCGTGCTGGACCGCTGCGAGCGGCTGGTGGCCGCCCGGCCCGAGGTGGAGCTGCTGTCGGTGCGCCGAAGGCTCCACACTGATGAAGACTGAACGAGCAAGGCAAAGAAGGAGACGGACCAGTGGCCGACAACGCGCGGGCGAAGAAGCTGGCGGACCTCATCCGGGAGGTGGTCGCCGAGAAGCTGCAGCGCGGCATCAAGGACCCGCGCCTGGGTACGCACGTGACCATCACGGACACCCGCGTCACCGGTGACCTGCGGGAGGCCACGGTCTTCTACACGGTCTACGGGGACGACGAGGACCGGGCGAGCGCCGCGGCCGGCCTGGAGAGCGCCAAGGGCATCCTCCGTTCGGCCGTGGGCCGGGCGGCGGGGACCAAGTTCACCCCCACCCTGGCCTTCGTGGCCGACGCCCTCCCGGAGAACGCCCGGACCATCGAGGACCTCCTCGACAAGGCGCGGGCCTCCGACGCCCAGGTGCGGGAGGCGTCCTCGGGCGCCGCCTTCGCGGGCGACGCCGACCCCTACAAGAAGCCGGGCGAGGACGACACCGCCGAATGAGCGACAAGACCCCCACGCCCGACGGCCTTGTCATCGTCGACAAGCCGTCGGGCTTCACTTCGCACGACGTCGTGGCCAAGATGCGCGGGATCGCCAGGACCCGTCGCGTCGGCCACGCCGGCACGCTCGACCCCATGGCCACGGGCGTCCTCGTCCTCGGCGTGGAGCGGGCCACCAAGCTGCTCGGTCACCTCGCGCTGACCGAGAAGGAGTACCTGGGCACCATCCGCCTGGGCCAGACCACGATCACCGACGACGCCGAGGGCGAGATCACGGCGTCGGTCGACGCGTCGAAGGTCACCCGCGAGCAGATCGACGCGGGCGTCGCGGAGCTGACCGGCGACATCATGCAGGTGCCGTCGAAGGTCTCCGCGATCAAGATCGACGGAAAGCGGTCCTACGCGCGCGTGCGCGGCGGCGAGGAGTTCGAGATCCCGGCCCGTCCGGTCACCGTCTCCTCCTTCCGGGTGTACGACGTCCGCGAGGAGACCGCCGAGGACGGCACCCCGGTCGTCGACCTCGTCGTCTCCGTGGTCTGCTCCTCCGGTACGTACATCCGGGCGCTGGCCCGGGACCTCGGCGCCGGGCTCGGCGTCGGCGGGCACCTGACCGCGCTGCGGCGCACCCGGGTCGGCCCGTACAAGCTGGACGGCGCCCGCACCCTCGACCAGCTCCAGGAGGAGCTGACCGTGATGCCGGTCGCCGAGGCCGCGGCGGCGGCGTTCCCGCGCTGGGACGTCGACGAGAAGCGGGCCCGGCTGCTGCTCAACGGGGTGCGCCTGGAGATGCCCGCGTACCCCAAGGGCGCCGTGGCGGTCTTCGGGCCGGACGGCAAGCTGCTCGCCCTGGTGGAGGACCAGCGGGGCAAGGCGAAGAGCCTGGCCGTCTTCGGCTGACCGGAGCCGGCACGAGGAAGGGGCGGGTGCGCGCGGCGCACCCGCCCCTTCGCGTTCCTCGAGCGCCCCCCTTCGCCCTGCTCGCGGCGCGCCCGCCCGCTCGTGTTCCGCGGCGAGACCCCGCTTCGCGTTTCTCGCGGCGCGCCGGCGCTTTCGTGTTTCTTCACCCCATCGGGGAAGCGCTCGGAGTGAAACGGGGGAGTGCGAGGGGGCGCCTTGGTCGCTCGCCGCCCTTCGGCGGCCGTCGCCGACCTACCCTCCACACCATGGGACGCGGGGACCTGGCGGAGCCGGTGGGGCTGGTGCGCATCTGCGATCTGGCGGGCCGGCCGCGCGGCACCGGATTCCTCGCCGACCACGAGGGCACCCTCGTCACCAGTCACGAAGCCGTCGACGGGCTGACGCGCGTCGTGCTGCACGCGCCGGGGGATCGGACCCGGCTCGCCGAGGCCGACGCGATCACCCCGTTCCCCGAACAGGGGCTGGCCCTGATCCGCACCGAGGGCCTGGGCGTGCCCCCGCTGCCGCTCGCCACCCGCGCGGCCGTCGAACCCGGCACGTACGTCAGGATCGCCGCGCACGGCTGGCGGGAGGCCCGCGTGCTCGGTCCCGCCGCCGTCACGTACACCGCCACCGACCGCTTCCACGTCCTGCCCGACGCCCTCGAACTCGCCATCGGCACCGAGGGCGCCGAGGCGCTGCGGCTCGGCGGCCCGGCCGCCGGCGGCCCCGTCGTCGACAGCGCCACCGGCACCGTCCTCGGCGTCGTCGGCACCGCCCTCCAAGGCGACCCGCGCGCCGCCGGACACGCCGTCCCGATCCGCCCCGACGGGCCCCTCGGCGCGCTGCTGCGCCGCAACTCCGCCACGATCCCCGCCCACGGCCCCGACCTGAACCTCGCCGCCCTCCTGGAGCTCACCGCCGCCACGGCGCTCGCGCCCGCGGAGCCGGCCCCCTGGCCGGCCCCGGTCGCCCGGCCCGCCGCGCTGCGCGCCGTCACCGGCTTCGCCCGCGCCGCGGCCCCCTCCGGCGGCGTGCCCGTGCTCACCGTCGTCGGCGAACCAGGGTGCGGCCGCACCACGCTGCTCGGCGCGGCCTGCGAGGCACGGACCAGGGGCGTCGCGCCCGCGCCGACCGTACGGCTGCGCGGCGCCGACCTGCGGGAGGACGACGGCTCGCTCGCCGAGGCCGTCGGGCGGGCGCTGGAGCGGGCCGCGCGGATCGCCGCCGCCTCGGGGGCCGCCGGCGACCCCGTCACCGCCGACCGGGCCGCC
This sequence comes from Streptomyces roseolus, assembly GCF_014649855.1. Taxonomy (GTDB): domain Bacteria; phylum Actinomycetota; class Actinomycetes; order Streptomycetales; family Streptomycetaceae; genus Streptomyces; species Streptomyces roseolus. Next base: position 134,848 of record NZ_BMTV01000017.1, read on the forward strand.
ACCCTCGCCCGGGAGGCCGGACGGCCCCTCCTCGTCGTCCTCGACGGCCCCGAGGAGATGCCGCCGCCCCTCGCCCACCGGCTCGCCGACTGGACCGCCGCCACCGAGCGCTGGCTGCGCGCCCACGGCGTCCGGCTCGCCCTCGCCTGCCGCCCCGAGCACGCGGAGCAGGCCGCGCCGCTGTGGAGCGCGGCGCCGGCCGTGCTGCCGCTCGGCGACCTCACGGAGGCCGAGGCCAGGGCCGTACGCCAGGGGTACGGCCTCGGGGACGAGGACCTCGACGCGGCGGACGCCCGGCACCCGCTCGCCCTGCGGCTGCTCGCCGAGGTGCGGGCCGCGCTCCCCGGCGACGTGCCGGGACGGCCCGGGCGGGCCGAGATCTTCACCGCGCACCTGGACCTGCTGTGCCTGCGGATCGCGGTCAGGATCGCCGCCGGAGCCGGAGCCGGAGCCGGAGCCGGAGCCGGAGCCGGAGCCGGCCCCCGGCCCGACGGCCGTGCCGTCCGCCGGCTCGCCGCGCGCGTCACCGGCCAGGTCCACGAGGCCGCCCGGCGCTGCCTCGGCCCCGGCCACGGCCTCCTCGACCGCGCCTCCTTCGAGGAGCTCTTCCCCTGGCGCGACGGCTGGGCCCCCGCCGTCCTCACCGAAGGCCTCCTCGTCCCCGCCGGCACCGGCTACCGCTTCGCCCACGAGGAGCTGTCGGACTGGCTCCAGGCCGCCCACCTGGACCTCGACACGGCCCTCGACGCCCTGGTCCGCGGCACGGATCCCGCAGCGGAGGCCGGGGGCGGAGCGGGGACCGGTGCCGGTGCCGAGCGGGCCGCCGTGCCCCGGCACCGGGTCGGGACCGTCCTCCAGGCGCTGTTGCTCGTGCACCGCGAGGGCGGGCCCGCCGCGCTGGCACCGCTGCTCGACCGGCTCGTCGGCGCCCTCGCCGGACGCGGGGAGGAGCCGGCCGGCGAGGCCGCCTGGTGGGCGCGCACGCTGCTCGCGCGGACCCTCGACCGGGTCGGCGACCCGCGGCCGTACCTGCCCGTGCTGCGCCGGCTCGCCGACCGGGTGGGGGAGGGCGCCGGCCGGCCGGACGCCTTCGAAGGCTTCGGGCCCGCCTGGTGGGGGCGGCTCGCCGTCGGCGAGGACGAACGGCTCGACCTGCTGCGCCGGACCGTCACCGCCGACCCGGCGGGCTGCCTCGCCCTCGTCGAGGAGCTGCTCGTCGCCCGCACCCGGGAGGTGCAGCCCCTGCTCTGCCGCTGGTTCACCGACGGCCGGACCCTGCCGGAGCGGCCGTACGTCACCGTGGGCACCGTCGCGCAGGAGCTCCTGCACACCCATCGGGGGCTCGCCACCGACGACCTCTGCGAGGCGCTCGCCGGCACCGCGCACCCCCTCGCCGAAGGGCTGCTCACCGCGCTCGTCGACGACGAGCCGGCCGCGCTCTGCCGGGCCGTGGACCGGTGGGCGCACGACGACGGCCGGCCGGAGCGGCGGATCGCCGCCGCCGTCCACGGCACCCTGCTCGCCGCACGCGGACAGGACGGGCAGGAGCGGGAGCTGCTGCGGTACGCGGCGGGCGCGCTGCTCGGCCGGGCCGCCGACCGGGCGCTCCACGGGGCCGCCCTCGGCATCCTCGTCCGGGACCCCGACACCCGCGGCGCGTACCTCGCGCGCGCCCTCGCCGACGCCCGGGTGCCCGCCGACGCGCTCGTCGGGGCGCTGGCCGAGCACCCCGGGGCCGTGCTCGACGCCTTCCGGGACCGCCTCGACCAGGGACGGGACCCGGGCGGCGCGCTGCGGGCCCTCGCCGCCGTCGACGCGCCCGCCCTCACCCGCCGGATCGCCGGCCTCGTCCGGGAGCACGCGCACCGCCACCCCGAGGGCGCCGCCCACGTCGCCGGCTACGTCGACCTGCGGTTCGAGGAGGGGCCGACCGCGCGGGCCGTGCTCTTCCCGCTGGTCGTCGGACTCGTCCACGGCCCGTCCGCCGCCGTCCGGCGCGCCCTCGCGCCCGTGCTCGCCGCCCCCGGCACCGGCGCCTCCCGCCATCTGCGGGCCGAACTCCTCGACGTCCTCCTCGACCACGAGACGTACGCGACCGGGCCCGGCGACCTGACCGTGGCGGACGCGCTGCTGACCGCCACCGCCGAGGGAGCCGCCCGCCGCTCGCTCCCGCGCAACCGCGCGCTGCTCGCCAGGACCGCCGCCCTCCACGCCCGCGATCCGGGCGGCGCGGCCCACCGGAACCGGCTGCTCGCCGCGCTCGCCGCCGACCATCCGGCCTTCGCCGCACTGCTCGCCCAGGCCCTGCCGGCACCCCGAACACCCGGCACTTCCATGCCGATGCGGACCGACGGGCGTGGGCATGGCAGTCTTAGACCTGCGTAATGGGCGTACAGGGCGAACAGGCGGACGAGGAGCGGTCACAGTGCAGCGCTGGCGTGGCTTGGAGGACATCCCCCAGGACTGGGGGCGCAGCGTCGTCACCATCGGCTCCTACGACGGTGTGCACCGAGGGCACCAGCTGATCATCGGGCGGGCCGTGGAGCGCGCCCGCGAGCTCGGCGTCCCCGCCGTCGTCGTCACCTTCGACCCGCACCCCTCCGAGGTGGTGCGCCCCGGCAGCCACCCGCCGCTGCTCGCCCCGCACCACCGGCGCGCCGAGCTGATGGCCGAACTGGGCGTGGACGCCGTCCTCGTGCTGCCGTTCACGGCCGAGTTCTCGCAGCTGTCGCCGGCCGACTTCATCGTCAAGGTGCTCGTCGACAAGCTGCACGCCCGGGCCGTCATCGAGGGCCCCAACTTCCGCTTCGGCCACCGCGCCGCGGGCACCGTGGAGTACCTCACCGAGCTGGGCGCCACCTACGACTACGAGGTCGAGGTGATCGACCTGTACGTGAGCGGCTCCGCCGGCGGCGGTCAGCCCTTCTCCTCCACCCTCACCCGGCGGCTCGTCGCCGAGGGCGACATGGCCGGTGCCGCCGAGATCCTCGGCCGCCCGCACCGCGTCGAGGGCGTCGTCGTGCGCGGCGCCCAGCGCGGCCGCGAACTGGGCTTCCCCACGGCCAACGTGGAGACCCTGCCGCACACCGCGGTCCCCGCCGACGGCGTCTACGCCGGCTGGCTGACCGCGAACGGCGAGCGGATGCCGGCGGCGATCTCCGTCGGCACCAACCCGCAGTTCGACGGCAAGGAGCGGACGGTGGAGGCGTACGCGATCGACCGCGAGGGCCTCGACCTGTACGGCCTCCACGTCACCGTCGACTTCCTCGCCTACGTGCGCGGCATGCTCAAGTTCGACACCCTCGACGACCTGCTCGTCGCCATGGCCGGGGACGTCGCCACGTGCCGGACCCTGACGGCCGAGTACGACGCCGCGCGGGACTGACCTCCCCCCGGGGGCCCGTCACCAGGTGACGTACAGCTCCCTCGGGCCGCGGATCAGGCCCTTGGACTGGAACGGCACCGACTCGGGCGGGCCCGCGAGCCGCAGCTCCGGGTAGCGGGCGAGCAGGGTGGAGAGCATCACCTCGGACTCCATCCGGGTCAGCATCGCGCCCATGCAGTGGTGCGGCCCGTGCCCGAAGGAGAGGTGGCCGGTGCCCGCGCGGTCGAAGTCGAGGGCGTCCGGGTCGGCGAAGACCTCCGGGTCCCGGTTGGCCGTCAGGTAGGAGGCGTACACCGCCTCGCCCGCCCGGATCACCACCCCGCCGACCTCGACGTCCTCCGTCGCGATCCGGGGCAGCCCCACGCCGTTGCGGTGCGGGATCCAGCGCAGCAGCTCGTCCACGGCCTGCGGCAGCAGCTCCGGCTCCGCCCGCAGCCGGGCGAGCAGCTCCGGACGGGTGAGCAGCACGTAGACCATGTTGGCGCTGTTGTTGCGGACCGCGTGGGCGCCGCTGATCAGCACCGCCATCGCGAGCGACACGGCCTCGTCGGCGCCGATCCGGCCCTCCGCCAGCGCCTCGGCCAGCTCACCCGCCAGGTCCTCCCGGGGCTCCGCCGTCCGGCGGTCGAGCAGCCGGGTGACATAGCCGTGGATCTGCGCCTTGGCGGCGCGGCTGCTCTCCGGGCCCGGCCCGGAGGAGAGGATCAGGTCCGGCCAGGACGCCAGCTCGGCCCGGTCCTCCTCGGGGATGCCGAGCAGGTCGCAGACGACCGCCATCGGCAGCGGCCCGTGCAGATGGGCCATCAGATCGGCCGGCCGGCCCGCCGCCTCCATGGCGTCCAGGAGCCGGTCGCAGGCCGCCTGGGCGAGGGGCCGCAGCCGCTGGACGCCCCGGCCCGTGAAGGTCTTGGTCACCGCCTTCCGCAGCCGGGTGTGGTACGGCGGATCGGCGTAGTTCAGGGCCGCCTTCGAGGCCACCATGTGGCCGGTCATCGTGGTGACCTGGCGGTCGAGCAGGGCCGTCCGGCTGAACCGCGGGTCCGAGGTCACGGCCCGTACGTCGGCGTACCGGGTGACCAGCCAGGCCTCGTTCTCCGCGGCGAACGGCAGGCTGATCCGGGAGACCGGTTCCTTCGCGAGCAGTTCGGCCAGGAGCGGGTCGAAGTCCAGGGCGGGCAGGTCCTCCACGGTCCACACGCGGGCCGGCCGGGCGGCGCCGGGGCAGCCGGCGGGGGCGGCGCCGGGCGCGGCCGGTCCGTCGGCGGAAGCCCCGGACGGCGGAGGGGCGGCCGCCGGCGGACCGGAGGGCGACGGGGCGGACGGCGACGGGCCGGGCGAGGGGCGCCCGGACGGTGGCGGTTCGGACGTCGGCGGCTGCGACGTCAGCGGTTCGGAGGTCATGCGGTGCCTCTTCCCGGCGGCGAACGGGCGCGACACGCCGAAGGCCGCACAGCCCCCCGTACGGCCGAGCCCTCCGCTCACCGTCCGTGATCGGACGGACGCGCTCGCGGTTGCGGGCTCGGGAACACGGGGTGAGTGTGGGCCGCAGTTCGCCCGATCGACAAGAAGGAGCGAGTGCCGTGGTGACCTTGTGTAAACCCGCGGTGGCCGTGCCGGAGCACGTGATCACGATGGAGGAGACCCTCGACCTCGCCCGTGCGCGCCACGCCGACCATCCCCAACTCCCCCTGGCGCTGCGCCTGATCGGCAACACCGGGGTTGCCAAGCGGCACATCGTGCAGCCCATCGAGCGGACCCTGGAGCATCCGGGCTTCCAGGAACGCAACGAGCTGTACGAGGCCGAGGCCAAGGCGAGGGTGCCCGCCGTCGTCGAGGAGGCGCTCGGCAACGCGGGCCTCCGGCCGGCCGACATCGACATGATCGTCTACGTGTCGTGCACGGGCTTCATGATGCCCTCGCTCACCGCGTGGATGATCAACACCATGGGCTTCCCCAGCCACACCCGGCAGATGCCCATCGCCCAGCTCGGCTGCGCCGCCGGCGGGGCCGCGATCAACCGGGCGCACGACTTCTGCACCGCGTACCCGGACGCCAACGTCCTCATCGTGGCCTGCGAGTTCTGCTCGCTCTGCTACCAGCCGACCGACCTCGGCGTCGGCTCGCTGCTCTCCAACGGCCTCTTCGGCGACGCCGTCGCCGCCGCCGTCGTGCGCGGCCGGGGCGGCTCCGGCATCGCCCTGGAGCGCAACGACTCCCACCTGGTGCCCGACACCGAGGACTGGATCGCCTACAGCGTCCGCGAGACCGGCTTCCACTTCCTGCTCGACAAGCGGGTGCCCACGACGATGGAGCCGCTCGCCCCCGCGCTCCGCGAGATCGCCGGCGCGCACGGCTGGGACGCGGGCAACCTCGACTTCTACATCATCCACGCGGGCGGCCCGAGGATCCTCGACGACCTCAGCCGCTTCCTCGAAGTGCCGTCGGAGGCCTTCCGGTTCAGCCGGGCGACCCTCACGGAGTACGGGAACATCGCCAGCGCCGTCGTCCTCGACGCGGTCCGGCGGCTCTTCGAGGAGGGCGGGCAGCCGGAGGGCGCCCGCGGCATCCTCGCGGGCTTCGGTCCCGGCATCACCGCCGAGATGTGCCTGGGGCGCTGGACCACCGCCGCCCGTCCGTCCGAACCGCCGCTGGCCGCCCGCCGGATCGTCGGCTACTCGCCGCGCTTCCAGCACGCCCGCAGCAGGACCTGACGGTCCTGGTTCCCCTGCGCCCGCGGCCGGACCCGAACAGGTTCGCGCCGCGCCGGCTTCCCCCCTCCGCCCGGTCCGAACCGGGCGGAGCGCACCCCCCGCCCCCGCCAAGGAGAGCCGCATGTCCTCCACCCCGCCGTCCCGACGCCGTCTTCGCGGATCCACCGCCCTCGCCGCGCTCCTCGCCGGTGCCGCCGCCGCCTCGTTCACCGTCGCGCCCGCCCAGGCGGCGGGTGCCGGCAAGGCCCGGGTGCCGATGCACCAGTGCTGGGTCAACGGCGTCTCCGCCCCGCCCGGCGACACGGTCGGCGGAACCCCCCACGACGACCACATCTTCTGCGACAGCGACATCCAGAACGTCACCGTCTGGGGCGGCGACGGCAACGACATGATCGAGATCCGCGGCCTCGTCATCGACTCCGCGGTGATGGGCGGCGAGGGCAGGGACGTCATCCGCGCCAAGCACCTGGTGCCGCAGAACGCGACCAGCATGGTCCGCGGCAACAGCGGCCCCGACATCATCAAGGTCGCCACCGTCCGCGGTGACGGCGCCGAGCGCGGAGCCGTCGTCCACGGCGACGAGGGCGACGACCAGATCACCACGGGTTCGGTCTCCGGGGCGCCCGGGAACTTCAACCGCGGCGGCGGGATCGTGACCGGCAACGACGGCGCCGACACCATCAAGACGGGCGTCATCGACTTCTCCGGCCGGGTCCTCGGCGGCAGCGAGAACGACCGCATCGAGGCGGCGGGCCTCGGCCCCGAGTCCGGCGGCCTCATCCAGTCCGGCCCCGGCGACGACACGATCAGCGGCCCCGGCGGCGCGATCCTCACGGTCGGCCCGCACTGGGGCATGGTCGACGCGGGCGTCGGCAAGGACACCTGCACGGTGAAGTCGGTCTCGACCCGGACCTCGATCGCCGCCTGCGAGATCATGCCGAAGGCCGACCCCTCCGGGGCGAAGCCGCAGGGCCCGTCCGGCGCGAAGCCGGCGGCCCCGGCGGCCGGCTGATCCCCCGCACCCCCGCACCACCGCCCGGCGACCCGCCGCCCCCCAGGGCCGCCAGGCGGTTCCGCGTGGGTCAGCCGTCCTCCCGGGCCGTCGCCCAGTGACAGGCCACGCCCGGCTCCCCGCCGGCCGCGCGCAGCACCGGCAGGGGCTCCGTGCGGCAGCGGTCGGCGACCGGGGCCGCCTCGCCCGAGGCCAGGACGTGGCAGCGGGCGTGGAAGCGGCAGCCGCAGGGGATCCGGGCCGGGTCCGGCGGCTCGCCGGCCAGCACCACCGGGGCCGTCTCCGACTCCGGCAGCACCGAGAGCAGCGCGCGGGTGTACGGATGGCGGGGCGCGGTCAGCACCGACTCGACCGGGCCCGACTCCACCACCCGGCCCAGGTACATGACCGCCACCCGGTCCGCGATGTTCCACGCCAGGCCCAGGTCATGGGTCACCACCAGGGCGGAGAGGCCCAGTTCGTCGCGCAGACGGAGCAGCAGGGCGAGGATCTCGCCGCGTACCGAGGCGTCCAGGGAGGCCACCGGCTCGTCCGCGACGATGAGTTCCGGCTCCAGGACGAGCGCCCCGGCGATCACCACCCGCTGGCGCTGCCCGCCGGACAGCTCGTGCGGGTAGCGCAGGAAGAACCGCTCGGGCGGGCGCAGCCCGGCCCGGGCGAGGGCCTCCGCCACCGCCGCGCGCTCGTCGGCCCCGCTCCGGTGGACCCCGTGGATCCGCAGGCCCTCGGCGACCGCCTCGTACACGGTGTGCCGGGGGTTGAGGGAGCCGCTCGGGTCCTGGAGGACGAGCTGGGCGCGCCGCCGGTACGCCTTGAGCGCCCGGCCGGAGTACGCCAGGGGCCGCCCGGCGAAGGAGACCGTGCCGGCCCCGGGCCGCACCAGGCCGAGGAGGGTGCGGGCCAGGGTCGTCTTGCCGCAGCCGGACTCGCCGACCAGGGCCACGATCTCGCCCGCGCCGATCTCCAGGTCCACCCCGTCGACGGCCCGGGCGGGCGGCGCGCCCCGCCGCCCGGGGAAGGTGACGTGCACCCCGCTCGCCGTCAGCAGCGCCTCCGTCATCCGCTCTCCCTCCCCACGAGGACGCAGGCGGCCCGGTGCCCGGCGCCCGCCGTCCGCAGTTCCTGGTCGTCCTCGGCGCACTCCGCCACCGCCACCGGGCAGCGCGGGTGGAAGGCGCAGCCGCCCGGCAGCGCCGCCGGGTCCGGCGGGTCGCCCGGCAGGCCGCGCGGCGCCCGCCGCGAGGCCGGGTCCCCGATCCGGGGGAACGCCGAGGACAGCGCCCGCCCGTAGGGGTGGGCCGCCGCCCGGTACACCTCGCGGGCCGGACCCTCCTCGACGATCCGGCCCGCGTACATGACGGCGAGCCGGTCGCAGGTGTCGGCGAGGACCGCCAGGTCGTGGCTGATCATCATCAGGCCGATGGACTCCTCGGCGACGAGTCGCTCGATCAGCCGCAGGATCTGCGCCTGGATCATCACGTCGAGCGCGGTGGTCGGCTCGTCGGCGACGATCAGGCGCGGTTCGCAGGCGAGCGCCATCGCGATCATCACGCGCTGGCGCTGCCCGCCGGACAGCTCGTGCGGATAGCCGGCCGCCCGGGAGGCCGGGAGGCCGACCTGCTCGAGGAGGGCGGCGACCCTCTCGCGGGCCTCGGCGGGGGTGGCCCGCCTGTGCACCAGGAGCGGTTCGGCGATCTGGTCGCCGATCCTGCGCACCGCGTTCAGCGAGTGCATCGCGCCCTGGAAGACGATCGAGGCGCCCGCCCAGCGGACCGCCCGCAGCCGGCCCCACGTCATGGCGAGGACGTCCTCCCCGTCGAGGAGGATCTCCCCTTCGAGCCGGGCGGTCGTCGGCAGCAGTCGCAGCAGGGCGAGCGCCAGCGTCGACTTGCCGCAGCCGGACTCGCCGGCCACGCCCAGCTTCGACCCGGCCTCCAGGCTGAGGTCGACCCCGCGCACGGCGGGCACGGCCCCGGCCCCTGAGCCGTACGTGACCCTCAGGTCCCTGATCTCCAGGAGGCTCAACGCCCCACCCCCAGCCTCGGGTTGAGCACGGATTCTACGGCCCGGCCGCAGAGCGTGAAGGCGAGCGCGACCAGCGCGATCGCGATCCCGGGCGGGGCCAGGTACCACCAGTGCCCGGAGGAGACCGCGCCCGCCTCCCGCGCGTCCTGGAGCATGCCGCCCCAGGAGACGACCGTCGGGTCGCCGAGGCCGAGGAAGGCGAGGGTGGCCTCGGTGAGGATCGCGGTGGAGATGCCGAGGGTGGTCTGCGCGAGCACCAGCGGCATCACGTTCGGCAGCACGTGCCGCGCCATGACGTGCCCGTGGCCGCCGCCGAGCGCGGTGGCCCGCTCGATGTACGGGCGGGACTCGACGGCGATAGTCTGCGCCCGCACGAGCCGGGCGGTGGTCGGCCAGGAGGTGACGCCGATGGCGAGCACCACCGTCCACATCGACCGGGACAGCACCGTCGCGAGCACGATCGCCAGGACCAGGGCCGGCATCACCAGGAACCAGTCGGTGATCCGCATGACGACCGTGGAGAGCCAGCCGCCGTAGTGCCCCGCGAGGACCCCGACGAGGGTGCCGATGGCGACCGACAGGGTGGCCGCGAGCAGACCCACGAGCAGCGAGATCCGGGCGCCCCAGATCAGCAGGCCGAGCAGCGAGCGTCCGAACTGGTCGGTGCCGAGCGGGAATTCCGCGCTCGGCGGCTCCAGGGCCGTGCCGGGCGCGTTCGTCACCGACTGGACGTCGGCGCCGACGGTCCACGGGGCGGTGAGCGCGAGCAGCGCGATCAGCGCCAGGCCGGCGAGTCCGTACAGGCCCGCCCGGTGGCCGCGGTACGCCTTCCAGAAGCGCGCCGCGGAGCCCCTGCGGCGCTCCCATGCGAGAGAGGTCATCGGCCCACCCGGGGATCGAGCAGCGGATAGAGCAGGTCGGCGATCAGGTTCATCAGGATCATCGCTCCGGCGAAGACGACGAACAGGCCCTGCACGAGGGGGAGGTCGGGCACGCTGAGCGCCTGGTAGAAGAGGCCGCCGAGCCCCGGCCAGGAGAAGACGGTCTCCACCAGGATCGAACCGGCCGCCACGTGGCCCAGGTTGATGAAGACCATGGTGACGGTCGGAAGCAGGGCGTTGGGCACCGCGTGCCGGCGCCGCACCTCGTCGTCCCTGAGCCCCTTCGCCCGGGCGGTCGTCAGATAGTCGCCGCCCATCTCGTCGAGGAGCGAGGAGCGCATCACGAGCAGGGTCTGCGCGTAGCCGACCGCGACCAGCGTCACCACCGGGAGGACGAGGTGGTGGGCGACGTCGAGGACGTACGCGAAGCCGGTCTCGCCCGTCCCCGACTCCATGCCGCCGGTCGGGAAGAGCCCGGGGACCGGGCCCGTGCCCACCGAGAAGACGATGATCAGCAGCAGTCCGAGCCAGAACGACGGCACCGACCACAGGGTGAGCGCGATGCCGGTGTTCACCTTGTCGCCGAGGCGGCCGTGCCGCCACGCCGAGCGGGTGCCGAGCCACAGCCCGAGCGCCGAGTAGATCACCACGGCGACGCCGGTGAGCAGCAGCGTCGCGGGCAGCTTCGCCGCGATCAGCTCGCCGACCGGCGCGCGGAACTGGAAGGAGGTGCCGAGGTCGCCGGTGAGCGCCTTGGCGCAGTAGTCGGTGAACTGCTGCCACAACGGCAGGTCGAGGCCGAACTGGCGCCGCAGGGTCGCGAGTTGCTCGGCGGAGGTGGGGACGCCGTGGGTCATCGCCTTCACCGGGTCACCGGGGATGATCCGGAAGAGGAAGAAGCTGGTGACCAGGACGGCGAAGAGGGAGACGAGCGCGCCGCCCAGCTTCCCCGCCGCGTGGCGGAGATAGCCGGAGGTGACGCCGGTGCGGGGCGCGCCGTCCGTGGCGCGGGCCTCCTCGGCCCGCGCCACGCCGGCGGGGGTGCTTGCCGTCGTCATCGCTACTCGCGGTCGTCGGCGGTGGCGCGCCGGCGCGTCCGGAGGAGGAGCAGTCCGCCGGCGACGACGACCACGGCCGCGCCGACCCCGATCCAGACCCCGGTCGAGGACGAGCCGGAGCCGTCCCCGGAACCGGAGGCGGAGCCGGCGGGCACGGCCGACCACCAGCTCCAGTAGCCGTCCTGCCCCCACAGGTTCCCGGCCGCCTCGGGCATGGTGGTGATGGACGCGATCTGGTCGGTGCGGTACGCCTCCAGGGCGTTGGGGTAGGCCATGACGTTCATGTACCCCGTGTCGTACAGCCGGGACTGCATCCGCTTGACCAGGTCCGCCCGCTTGGCGGTGTCGTACTCCACTGCCTGCTGCGCGTAGAGCGCGTCGAACTCCTTGTCGCAGATGAAGTTGTCGGTGGCGCCGGTGTCCTTCGGGGTGGCCGGGAGGGTGCCGCAGGTGTGGATGGAGAGGACGTAGTCCGGGTCGGGGTTGACCGACCAGCCGTCGAAGGCCAGGTCGTAGTCGCCCTTGACCCAGGGGTCGGAGACGCTGTCCAGGCATTCGACGGTCAGGCCGATGCCCAGCGCGCCCCACCACTCCTGGAGGTACTTGCCGACCGCCTTGTCGTTCGGGTCGGTGGCGTGGCAGAGGATCCGGAAGTTCAGCGGCCTGCCGTCCTTGCCGAGCCGCTTCCCCTCGCCGTTCTTCCGGTACCCGGCGTCGTCGAGGGCCTTCGCGGCGGCGGCGGGGTCGTACGCCCGCTTCTGCTCGGGGCCGGGCTTCCAGAAGTACGAGCCGAAGCGCGGCGGGATGTACCCCTCGCCCTCCACGGCGTGTCCCTGGAAGACCTTGTCGACGAGGGCGGCGCGGTCGACGGAGAGGAAGAGCGCCTTGCGCACGGCCGGGTCGAGGAGGGCCGGGTGGCCGTTGCCGAAGGTCTTCCCGTCCTTCGCGCGGGCGCCCGGGTTGGTGGCGAGCGCGTAGAAGCGGCGCCCGGGGGCGTCGTTGACCTTGATGTCCTTCTGCGTCTTCAGCGCCGCGGCCTGGGCGGGCGTCAGGTTCGGCACGAAGGACACCTCGCCCTTCTGGAGGGCGGCGACGGCCGCGTCCCCGTCCTTGTAGTACTTGAAGACCAGCTCGTCGAACTTGGGGGAGCCGCGCCAGAACGTCTTGTTCGGCTTCAGCTTGATGTACTGGTCGACCTTGTAGTCGGTGATGACGAAGGGGCCGTTGCCGACGATCGGGAACTGCTGGTCGTTGTTGAACTTCGAGAAGTCGCCGACCTTCTCCCACACGTGCTTCGGCACGATCGGCACGTCGAGGGCGGTCATCGTCGCCTGCGGCTTCTTCAGCCGGATGACGAGGGTGCGCGGATCGGGGGCGGTGACCTCGGCGAAGTTCGCCGTGAAGCTGCCGTTGGCGGTGGCCGCGTTCGGGTCGGTCATCATCTTGTTGAAGGTCCAGGCCGCGTCCTCGGCGGTGGCCGGCTTCCCGTCGGACCAGGTGGAGTCCTCGCGGATCCTGTACGTCCACGTCAGCTTGTCCGCCGAGGCGGACCACTCGGTGGCGAAGCCCGGGACGGTCCTCGCGTCCTTGGCGTCGTAGTTGGTGAGGTACTCGTAGGCCAGCCGGTGGATGCTGGTCGAGGTGAGCTTCTGGGCCAGGAACGGGCTGAGCGAGTCGATGCTCTGCGAGACGGCCACCGTGAGCGTCGTGCCGCCGGACTTCTCGTCCCCGGCGGCGGCCGGAGCGGCGGCCGGAGCGGCGGTCGCGGTGGCGGGGAGCGCCGCGAGCGAGGCGGTGGCGAGGGCGGCGGCGAGCAGGAGGCGTGCGGTCCGGCGGGGCCGGTCCGGTCGGCGGGGGAGTGGGCGGGAGGGAACCTTCGTGACCATGACCATGGGACGTGACCTCGCGTCGGGGGATCTGTCGTGGAGTCGTGGATCTTGGGCTGACGTCAAGTGAAGCGAAGATGTATCAGCGGTGGTCTGCCGTCGTCAACGATGACTCAAACCCCGTGTGTGCTGCGGGAATGCAAGGAGGCTCCGTACCGGTGAACCGGTACGGAGCCTCATTGGTCTACTCCTGTGACGCGCTACTGCTGAGGGGCTGGCGGCGCCTGCGGGGGCGCCTGCGGCGGGGCCTGCGGAGGCAGCGGCTGACCGAACGGCTGCCCCGGATCGGGCTGCTGTCCGTACGGCTGCGGAGGCTGCCCGGGCTGCCCCGGCCGGCCGGAAGCCGCCGCCGGCGGGTAGGGCTGCTGCCCGTACGGCTGCCCGGGATGCCCGGCCTGACCCGGCATTCCGGGCTGACCGGCCTGACCCGGCATTCCGGGCTGACCGGGCATGCCCGGCTGGGGGTACGGCTGCGGCTGGCCCTGCGGCGGGTACGGCTGACCGGGGGCGTACTGCCCCGGCATCGGCTGGGCGGCGTAGGGCTGTCCGGGCGCGGGCGGAGCGCCGTACGGCTGCCCCGGACCGGGCTGACCCGGCTGACCCGGCTGACCCGGCTGTCCGGGCGCGGCCGCCGGCTGCCCCGGCATCGCCTGGGCCGGCATCGGCTGCCCGGGCATCGGCTGGGCGGGGTACGGCTGGCCCGGGGCGGGCGGAGCGCCGTACGGCTGACCGGGCGAGGGCTGGCCGGGCATCGGCTGGCCGGGGGCGTACTGCCCCGGCATCGGCGGCGCCATGTGCGGCGGCATGCCGCCCTGGGCGTCGCCGGTCCACAGGCCCTGTGCCTGCTGCGCCCGGGCGAAGTCCTCGGCCACCATCGCCGAGAGGTCGAAGTACGCCTCCCGGGTCTTGGGCCGCATCATGTCGAGGTCCACCTCGGCGCCGGCCGCCAGGTGCTCGTCGAAGGGCACCACGATCACCCCGCGGCAACGGGTGCGGAAGTGCTGCACGATGTCCTCGACCTTGATCATCTTTCCGGTCTCGCGGACCCCCGAGATGACCGTGATCGAGCGCTGCACCAGGTCCGCGTAGCCGTGCGCCGACAGCCAGTCCAGCGTCGTCGAGGCGCTGGAGGCGCCGTCCACCGACGGCGTGGAGATGATGATCAGCTGGTCGGCGAGGTCGAGCACCCCGCGCATGGCGCTGTAGAGCAGACCCGTGCCGGAGTCGGTGAGGATCACCGGGTACTGCTTGCCGAGGACGTCGATCGCCCGCCGGTAGTCCTCGTCGTTGAAGGTCGTCGAGACGGCCGGGTCCACGTCGTTGGCGATGATCTCCAGGCCGGACGGCGCCTGCGAGGTGAACCGGCGGATGTCCATGTACGAGTTGAGGTACGGGATCGCCTGCACCAGGTCGCGGATGGTCGCCCCGGTCTCGCGCCGCACCCGGCGGCCGAGCGTGCCCGCGTCCGGGTTGGCGTCGATCGCCAGGATCTTGTCCTGCCGCTCGGTGGCCAGGGTCGCGCCGAGCGCGGTCGTCGTCGTGGTCTTGCCGACACCGCCCTTGAGCGAGATGACCGCGATCCGGTAGCAGGAGAGGACGGGCGTGCGGATCAGGTCCAGCTTCCGCTGCCGCTCCTGCTCCTCCTTCTTGCCGCCCAGCTTGAAGCGGGAGGCCGCGCCGGGATTCCGGCTCGACTTCGGCTTCTGCTTGTTGTTGCGCAGCAGGCGGTCGGAGGAGAGCTCGACGGCCGCGGTGTACCCGAGCGGGGCGCCCGGCACGGACCGCTCGCGCTGGTCGTGCGTGACCGACTGCGGCCAGGCCGCCCCGGTCCGCGGGTCGACGCCGCCCGGCGGGTAGCCGTACCCCTCGGGCCCCTGAGGCCCCTGCTCACCGGGCGCGCCGGGACCCTGGGGGTAGCCGTATCCGCCGGGGACGGGTGCCTGCGGCGGGAACCCCTGCCCGGCGGGCGCCGGGGCGGCCGGCTGGGGCTGGGGCTGCAGGCCGGGGTGGGGGTATCCGTAACCGCCCTGCGCGGCGGCCGGCGGCTGCGGATAGCCGTACCCGGCGGGCGCGCCGGGGGCGGGGGCCGGTGCCTGGGGGTGCGGCTGGGCCTGGGGCTGCGCCTGCGGAGGGAGGGCGGCGCCCGGGGGGTACCCGTACCCGCCCTGCGGCGGTACGGCTCCGGGCGCGTCGGCCGCCGGCTGCCCGGGCCACTGCTGCGCGGGCGCGGGCGCGGATGCCTGCGGGGCCGGCTGGGCCGGCGGCGCCTGCGGCGCTTCGGGGGAGGCGGGCGGGAAGTCCGGCGGCAGCGGCGGCAGCGCACCGCCCGCGTCGGCCGGGACGACCGGGGCGGCGGTCCCGGCCGGTGCGTCCTCGGCGGGCAGCGGCGCGGCGGCGGGGGCGTCGGAGGGACCGGCCTCGGAGGGCGCGGTCTCCGAGCCGTCCGCCGCGTCGGCGGCGGGCTCGTCGGACTCCGCGTCGGCTTCGGCCGTGCCGTGGGCGTCGGAGAGCGCCGCATCGGAGCCGGAGCCGGAGCCGGAGCCGGAGCCGGAGTCGGAGTCGCCGGTGGCGTCGGCCGCGGCCTCCGTCCCGGTGTCCGCCTCGGCCTCCGGCCCGGTCGTCTCCGCCTCTGCCTCGGTCTCCGCGGCGGGAGCCTCCGGAGCGCGCGGGTCCTCCTGCTCGGCGGCGGGGGCGGACCCGTCCGCGGCCGGCGCCGCCGGGACGTCCGCGCGGGCCAGGCCCGCGGCCTCGGGGGAGCCCGGCGGGGGACCGGCCTGGCCGGCCGCCGCGTCCGCCGCCGCCTCGGGTGCCGGCTGGGCGGCGGCGTCCTGCCGCAGCGCGGCCGGGTTGAAGCGCATGGTGGAGCCGCTCTCCAGATCGCCGCCGCCGAAGGGCGCCGCCGGGGCCGGCTGCGCGGGCGCGGGGACCTGCCCGGGAGCGGACGCCGGGTACGCGGGCGGCGTGCCCGGAGCGGCGGCCTCGGAGCCGTACCCCTCGTACGGTCCCGGCGCGGGCGCCTGACCCGGGATCTGGCCCGGCGCGGGGGCCGGGGGGTACGCGGCCGGTGCGCCCGGGGCGCCGGCCTCCGGTCCGTACCCTCCGTGCGGTCCGGGCGCCGGGGCCGCCGGGTGGCCGGGCGGCGTGCCCGGGGCGGCGGTCCCGGAGCCGTACGCGCCGTAGGGGCCCGGCGGCGGGGTCTGCTGCGGGGGCTGTGTCCAGCCGGGCTGGAGGCCGGCCGGGGGCGTCCCGGGCGCCGGGAGCGGCGCGCCCGTCGGCGGCGGGGGAGTGGCACCGACGCTTCCCGAACCGCCCGGCGCGTTCTGCGTGTACCAGGCCGGCGGGGTGTAGTCGATGGTGAACTCACCCGTCATCTCGGCGGGATCCGCGTCGGACTCGTCGGCGGGCACGTTCCAGCCCCCGCGGATCTCGTCACGATCGCCGTTCACTTTGCCTCCTGGTGTGGTCGAGCACCCTTGTGCCGTCGTGCGTCGGGGCCACCGTTCGCTGCCGGTCGGGCGGCTCTCCCCCTCGGACCCGGCGACCGTTCCGAGGGATACTCCGCCGCGCCCCCACCCACCCTAAACGCCCCCGCCGTCAGGGCGGCAGGCCCGTCCTCCCCCTTCGGGCCGCGGCTCCGCCCGGGAGCACGGCCAGGGTGACGCCGGTGCGGCGGAGCGTGAGGGAGGACCGGGGGCGAAACCGTACGAGAGGGGGCAACGAGGGGTATTGCGTACCGTCTTGCCGGCCCTGTGCCGACCCCTGTCCCTTGCCCGAACGGGTGATGCGACGAACCGGCGGCCGCGCACCCGTCTCCGGGCACCCGACCGCCGGCTCGACACGGTCCCCGCCACCGGAGGGCGGGGCCGCGGACTCACTTCAGGTCGAACTCGCCGTCCCGCGCGCCGAGGACGAAGGCCGTCCACTCCGCCTCCGTGTACCGCAGCACGGTGCCGTGGTCCAGCGAGGAGCGCATGGCGACGGCGCCGTTCGGCAGGTGGGCGATTTCGACGCGCTCCTCGTCCGGGCTCGTGCCGGGGGCGCCGATCCACTCGACGTCCGAGATGTCGAGGGCGTACAACTCGTCCTTCTCCTGCGCGCTCCCCATGGGAGTTCCTTTCGTTCACGGCCTGTCGGCGGCCCCTGTGTCCCGTGGCGCGGGGCGGTTGGGACCCGCCCGTGCCACCAGGGGAAATACTAGGGAAACCGGCTTCCGCGCGGGGGTGCTTCGGCGAACTGCGGCTCTCCTCCGCCCCTGCGCCGGCCCGCTCTTCTCAGTCCATGCGGCGGGCCGTGCCGAGCAGTCCCGACTCCGCGTCCGTGGCGTTGGTGATCACCCAGTGCCGCTCGCCGCCCGCGCACCACAGCGTCACGCCGTCCGCCAGCGTCGGCAGCGCCTCGACCTCGGTCCGCGTCAGGCCCAGGATGCGCCCGGTCTGCTCGGCCTCCTGCGGCGAGACGCGCTGGATGCCGACGAGCGTGGCCGCGCGCATCAGCCGCGGGGCGACCGGGCTGAGGTACGGAAGGAGCGTCAGCACCGACTGCCACGGCGAGGAGACGACCCGGCCGCGCGGCGGCCGCATGCCGCAGTCCCGCACCACGACCGCCGGGCTGCCGACGGTCGCGCCCAGCGGCGGGACCCGGCCCACGTCATGGAGGGTGATGCACTCCAGGCCCGCGCCCGCCGCCTGCGCCAGACCCACCCACGCGTGCGGGCGGCCGGTCTCCACGACGACCCGGGAGCCGGTGGCGGCGGCGCGCAGCGCCAGCACCTGCGCCGTCCACAGACCACCGATGAGCAGGACGTCGTACGGCGTCGAGCGGTGGAAGCCCACCAGCTGCGCGCGGCCCTCGGAGTCCTCGCCGATCACCACGCCGTCGTCGCCCACCGGCAGGGAGAGCGCGCCGAGTTCGGCCGTCGGCACGGTGTGCCCCGCGTGCCGCGGGCCGATCAGACCGCGCAGCCCCTTCACCGCTCCGCCGCGGACCGTCATCGAGCACCCCCGAGAGGCATCGTCGCCAGCACGCCCGGAAGCTGCTCGCGGTCCAGTCGCAGCAGGCCGACCTTCGCGGTGCGCGCCGCCTGCTCCAGGGTCCGGCGCACCCGGACCAGTTCGTTGTCGGAGCCGCCCGTCACCCGGACGTGGCCGCCGACCTCCATCGTGCCCTGGCGCGCCCCGCGCCGGACGGTGAGGCTGAAGGTCGTGGCGTAGGCGGGGACCGAGGTCAGCAGCGAGACGAGCCGCGGCAGCGGCGCCGCGCCCCGGCCCAGCTCGGGCCAGCGCCCGACCGCGTACGTGGTGTGCCAGCGGTCGTCGCACCGCCACACCCGGGAGGTCTCGGCCGTCCGCCGCTGCGGCGCCGCGTCCGCCCGGCCCGCCCGCGCGGCCGCGTGGGGACTCGTACAGGCGGCGGTCGCGATCGTCGAGTTGACCTCCTCCTGGTCCAGCACGACCGCCTGGAAACCGGCGCCGGTGATCCGGCTCGCCAGGTGGTCGGCGATCCGCACCAGGCAGCGCTGCGCGCCCTCCAGGCCGCCGCCGCGCGCCGCGACCGCCTCCTTGCAGCGCTCGGGGTCCAGCTTCACCGCCACCCAGGTCAGCCGCAGCGCGGGCGCCCCGGTCCGCTCCTGGAGGGGGGTGTACGAGAGGCGGGCCACGGCCTGCTGGGGGAGGTGCGGCGCCGGGGCCGGGCGGACCTGCTGCACCAGCTGGACCGACTCGACCACGATGTCGTCGACCTCCAGGGCGTCGCCGAGGAGGGTCAGCGGGAAGGCGCGGGCACCGAAGACCGGCCGCAGCGCCGAACCGCTCGCCTCGACGCGCAGCACGGCGGTCAGGAACGTGCCGTCGCCCAGCATGCCGACGGTGCGGTGGTTGCGGTCGACGTACGGCCGGGCGCCGAAGCCCCGCACGCTCTCGGTGACCGGGGCGAGGGCCGGGTCCGCGTCGGCCGCCGAGGGCGCGGTGTCGCGCCGGCGCGCCCGCAGCGCGAGCGCCGTCCCCATCCAGTCCTGCACGGCCTGCCCGCGGCGCCGTATCACCGCCAGGAGCACGAGGACGCCGGCCACGACACACGTCGGGACCAGCCAGAGCCCGCCCATCACGAAACCGACGGCCACCAGCGCGAGCGCCGCCTCGACCAGCACGAGCTGACGGAGGTGGACGGGGCCGACCCGGCTCGTGCGCGACAGCGGACGGAGCGTCGTCGTCGCCGGGACGGCGGTCTGCGCGGCCGGCCGCGCCGGGGCCTCACCGCTTTCGTTGCTGCGTTGCCGTCGGGAAGATTGAGGCGCTCGGCCGCTGGTCCGCCGCCCGTCGCGCGCACGCGTCGCCGTACCCATCGCCGCGTTGCCCCCTCGTGTCCGTAATAGCCGAATTCCCTTGGGCGTTGACCGGGCGATCACCCTACCTGAGCGGTGAGACACGGGTGCCGCCAGGCATAGTAGGGGGCGGCGGGACGGCGGAAGGACCCGCCGAGCGTGGCAGACCGGTCGGCCGGCGGGGAGAGGGACGACTCAACAGATGGCATCACGACGCGACGAACTGAACGCCTACACCTTCGCGAAGCGGAGATTGGTCGCGCAGTTCGTGCAGCCGAACTCGACGGGCTCCGAGGAGGGCGCGCCGCGCCCGCTGCGCGCGGTGGTGCCGGGCGCCATCGTCGGCGTGGTCGTCCTCGCCGTCTTCGGGGCCTGGGGCATGTTCAAGCCCGTCGCCCCCAAGGACTGGGACAAACCCGGCCAGAACGTGATCATCGCCGACAAGTCGACGACCCGGTACGTGGTCCTCAAGACCGGCGACAAGCTCCAGCTCCACCCGGTCCTCAACATGTCGTCGGCGAGGCTCCTCCTCGACCCCGACAAGGAGAAGATCATCACGGTCGCCGAGTCGGTGCTCGACAGCGGCAAGATCCCGCACGGCGCCACCCTCGGCATCCCGTACGCCCCCGACCGCCTCCCCGACCCGAAGGAGGCCGGCGCCGCCAAGCGCTGGGCCGTCTGCGAACGCCCCGGCGAGGGCGGCCGCGCCATCCAGAAGGCCGCCTTCGTCCTCGCCGCCCGCGAGGAGGGCAGGACCGACGGCAAGGAACGCCTCACCGGCGGCGAGCTGCTCTACGTCGAGGGCCCGGACCGCACCCGCTACGTCGTCGACGCCAAGGGGACCGCGTACCCCGTCGAGAAGGACGAACTGCTGCTCCGCCAGCTCGTCGGCCACGGCCGCGTCGCCCAGCGCGTCTCGGACGCCTGGCTGAAGACCCTGCACAAGGGCGACGCCATCTCCTTCCCGAAGGTCCCCGGCGAGCCCGGCGCCACCGCCCGCGTCGACGGTCTCGAGCCCGAGCTCGCCAAGGTCGGCACGGTGCTCTCCGCCACCGACGGCACCAGCTGGAAGAAGTACGTCGTCCTCCAGGACCGGGTCGCGCCCCTCACCGACTTCACCGCCAAGCTCCTGCTCAACAGCCGCCAGCTCGTCGAGCTCGGCCAGGCCGGCCAGGCCACCAAGGTCAGCGGCGGCGCCTTCCTGCCGGGCGACGCCTTCGGCATGGACAAGAGGTGGCCGAAGGCCGAACCCGTCCCCGTCAACGAGGCGGGCACCGGCGACGGCAACCGCAACACCGTCTGCAACGTGCTCCGCGGGGTCGACGCCGACAACGGCCGCACCACCCTGAGCACCTGGGCCGGCAAGGACTTCCCCGCCACCCTGCCGACCGGCTCCAGCAGCGCCTACGTCACCCCCGGCTCCGGCCAGCTCTTCCGCCAGTTCACCGGCTCCACCACCACGACCGGCTTCCTCTTCCTCGTGACCGACACCGGCCTGCGCTACGCGATGCAGTCCAACGGCGACACCGTCGCCGACGACTCCGGCATCGGCTCCTCCGGCTCCGAGGAGGAGAAGCAGGCCCGCCAGGCCGAGGCCCAGCAGGCCCAGAACCGCCTCGGCTACAAGAACATCGAGCCGGTGCCCGTCCCCGCCGAGTGGTCCGCCTTCCTCCCCACCGGCCCCCGCCTCTCGACCGGCGGCGCACGCCAGCCGCAGGGCTCATGAGCACGCCACCGCGCCGCCCCCGGCGCCTCCCGCCCGCCCGCCTCCCGCTCGCCCGCCTTCCGCTCCTCGCCGCGGCGACGGCGCTCTGCGCCCTCGGCCTGCCGCTCGTCCCCGCCTCCCCGGCGGCGGCCGACGGCGGCGGCCAGTGCACCTACCCCAACAAGAAGTACGAGGGACGCCCCTGGTCCCTCCAGCGCGTCCAACTCGACGAACTCTGGGCGCAGTCCACCGGCAAGAACGTCCGCGTCGCCGTCATCGACACCGGCGTCGACGTCCGCAACCCCCAGCTCGCCAAGGCCGTCGACGCCAAGAGCGGGATCAACCTGATCCCGAAGGACGCCAAGGACGCCAACGGCTACAAACTGAAGCGCGGCAAGGAGAACGGCACCACCGACACCGTCGGCCACGGCACCAAGGTCGCCGGCATCATCGCCGCCCGCCCCGCCAAGGGCACCGGCTTCGTCGGCCTGGCCCCCGACGCCACCATCATCCCCATCCAGCAGAACGACGCCGAGGGCAACGGCACCACGACGACCCTGGCCGCCGCGATCCGCCACGCCATCGCCAAGAAGGCGGACGTGATCAACATCTCCCAGGACACGGCGGACGCGGTCAAGCCCACCCCGCTCCTGGAACAGGCCGTCAAGGCCGCCCTGGACGCGGAGATCGTCGTCGTCGCCTCGGCCGGCAACGACGGCCTCGGCGGCAACGTCAAGCGCACCTACCCCGCCTCGTACGAGGGCGTCCTGGCCGTCGCCGCCTCCGACCGCAACAACGAACGCGCCGCGTTCTCCCAGTCCGGCGACTTCGTCGGCGTGGCCGCCCCCGGCGTCGACATGGTCTCCACGGTCCCCCTCGGCGGCCACTGCGCCGACAACGGCACCAGCTTCTCCGCCCCCTACGTCGCCGGCCTCGCCGCCCTGATCAAGTCCGAGCACGACGACTGGACCCAGGAACAGATCGTCGCCCAGATCCAGCAGACCGCCGAACGCTCCGTCGCCGGCCACGACCGCCTGGTCGGCTGGGGCGTCGTCGACCCGGTCCGGGCCCTCACCGAGGACGACAAGCCCATCGAGAAGCCCGTCGCCCGCGAAGGCGTCACCCGCGCCGAGGCCCCCACCCCCGCCGCCGTCCACCTCGGCGAGACCCCGGAACAGCGCGCCACCCGCCTGGCCACCTACGTCGTCGTCAGCGGAGGCGTCCTGGTCGCGGTCATCGCCGGCTCCGCGGTGGCCGTCCGGGACCACCGCCGCAGACGCGGCACCGCGGCGCCGGGCCGGTGATCATTGCAGACGCACACGCCTGATAGCGTCCGGTGAGCAGCACGGTTGTAGAAGTCTCGTGACGAACAAGAGACTTGGGGCTGTCAGCCGCAATCACTAGAGTGGTAAGCGCGCGAACGGGGATGGCGAGTCTCCACGATCGCAATGCAGGACAGCAGGAGCAAACGGGGAGGATTGGCTCGTGTTTCACGTGACGGGTGACGGGGGTGGTGACCGTGAGTAACCTCAAGCGCGGTGTCGAGGCGCTGGTGAAGTTCCAGCGCGACGTCGATCACGTCATCGAGAACCTGGAGAAGGGCGCCGGCGGCTCCGCGCAGCTGAACCAGAACCGTGTGACGCGCCAGGCGTTCGGCACCGGCATCCCCTTCGCGGAGGCGGACGGCTTCTTCACGGAGTACGAGCGCGTCCACGCGTCCCTCGTCTCCCTGTCGAAGAACCTCGGCGGCCAGATCGAACTGCTCCGGATCGGCGTCCATGCCGCCGACGTCGGCTACGACAACGTCGAAGAGGACCAGCGGCGCCAGTTCCACGACATCCAGGCCCGACTGAGCCAGGAGCGCGCCGAAGCCATCGAGCGCGAGGAGCAGGCCCGTACGAAGGACCCGGCGCAGCCGGCCGCGCGCCGCGGCCAGGCCGACACCGCGACGGAAGGCATCGGGTGACGAACGATGAGTGAAGAGAAGTCTCCGAACACGAACACGGCCCCGCCGTCGAACCTGACGCCGCAGGAGCAGCAGCAGGCGAAGGACACGGCCCAGATCGAGGCCAAGCACGAGACCACGGACTTCCTGGAGAAGCTGGACGACATCCGCCTGCCCTTCCCCTTCGGAGGCGACTTCCGCCTCAGGCCCAAGGGCAGCGTCTACGGTGAGACCTCCTTCGAGGGCCACAAGCTCAACGCCATGCTCGATCTCCTCGACAGCGCCGACCCGTCCCAGCTGTCCACCGCCGGCGACGCCCTCCAGACGGCGACGAAGGAGCTCAACGCGGCCGCGAAGGCCCTGACCAAGTTCGTCGGCAGCGTCGACTGGGAGGGCGACGCCGCCGTCGAGTTCCAGCGGTACGGCTCCGAGGTCGCGAACTACGCCTGGGCCATCGGCAAGGTGGCCAACGCCGTCGGCTCCCAGATGAAGGTCGCCAACGACGGCCTGACCTCGGTCCGCAACGCGGCCCCGCCGCGCGACACCCGCGCCGACCAGCGCAAGCCCTCTGAATTCTCGGAGCTTGAGAAGACCGAGAAGAAGGAGGAGTACGAGAAGGCCGTGGCGGTGGAGAAGGACCGCCAGGAGGCCATCAACCAGATGAACCGCCTGGCGTCCTTCTACGCGGTGTCGCAGAGCACGCTGGCGGCCCAGGAGATGCCTAAGCCGCCGGAGGCTTATCGGGCACCGGTGCCGCCGCCGACTGGGAGGGTACGGATCGATTCTTCGGGAGGCTCGGCTACCGGCTCCTCTCGCGACGGCCTGTCGAGGGAGACCACCGGCCACATCAGCGCCGTAGAGGACCGGACCACCCCGACGATGCCCCGCACCGGCGGCCAGCTCGACGGCTCCGACCCGATCCGCGAGAAGCCTTCGGACGACACGAGGGTCCAGATCGACACGGTCAAGACGCCGCCGGCTCCTACCCTTCCGAACACGCCTCCCACCCCGACCGCGCCCACGAACACCGCGCCCCCGACCGGCCCCGGGATGCCTCCGCCGCTCACGCTCGGCACCCCGCCGCGCGCCACTGGACCCAAGATCACCGGGAACCCGGGTGTGCCGCGTACGACCACCGGCCGGACCGGCTTCGGCCGCCCGGTCGGCCCGACGACGGCACCGACCGTCGGCCGCGCCGGTGGACCGAAGGGACCGATCGGCCCGCAGGCCTTCGGCCGCTCCAGCGGCCCCACGAACTCTCCGGTGGTGGGCCGTCCGGGCAATCCCACGAGCTCTCCCATGGCAGGCCGTCCGGGCACCCCGACGAACTCCCCGGCAACGGGCCGTGCCAACGGCCCCATGGGGCGCGCGGGCGGACCGCAGGCCACCTCGCAGTCCACGCCGGCGGGCCGCGCCACGCCGCAGACCGGACGTCCCGGGCAGCCCGCCACGGGCCGTACGGCCGGCGGCAAGGCGAACCCCATCATGGGCGGCACCCCGCAGCGCCCCACCGGCGGGAACACCGGTTCGCGGATCCCGAGGGGCACGGTCGTCGGCAGCGAGGGCCCGGCCGCGGGCCGTACGGCTGCGGCACGCCCCAGCCAGGCCGGCGTCGTCGGCGCCAACAACGCCAAGGCGGCGCCCCGCCCCGCCGGTCGAGGCACCCCCAGCTCCAACGGAGTGGTCGGGACGCCCCGCGGCATGGCCGGCCGCGGCAGCCAGCGTCCGGACCGCGACGAACAGGACCGCGACGGCTCTTCGCGCCCCGACTACCTGACGGAAGGCGAAGAGACCTGGACGAACCGTCGGCGCGGCGCCGTACCGCCGGTGATCGACTAACCACTCGGAAGGCTCGGAAGTCAGGATGACGGCACGAATGATCGAGAGCGGCGGCAGGCTCCGGCGGGCGCTCCTCGGCACCACGGCGATCGCGGTGCTGACGACGTCGCTCGTCGGGCTCGCCCCGACGGCAGTCGCTGCCGACGCACGGTCGCAGCAGTGGTACCTGGACGCCATGAAGGCCGAGGAAATCTGGAAGAAGTCGACCGGAAAGGGCATCACGGTCGCCGTGATCGACTCCGGTGTCGACCCGGACACTCCCTCGCTCAAGGGCAAGGTGCTGAAGGGCTGGGACGCGTCCGAGTCCAAAGGCGACGAGACAGACGACTACAGCGGCCACGGTACGACCATGGCCGAGCTGATCGTCGGCTCGGGTGAGGGCGGCGGACTCAGAGGACTGGCACCGGACGCCAAGATCATTCCGTACCGCGTGAGTGACACCGAGCGGCAGAACGAGCAGGCTGTCAACGCCTTCGACATGGAGGAATCGATCAGGGCTGCTGCCGATAGCGACGCGCAGATCATCAACATCTCGTTCGCCTCCGACTACTACAACGAAGGCGGCCGAGAAGCGGTCAAGTACGCTCAGAGCAAGGGCAAGCTGGTCTTCGCGGGCGCCGGCAACAATGCCACTGAGGGCAACAAAAAGCAGTACCCCGCAAGTTATCCCGAAGTCATCGCCGTCTCGGCGTCTGACCGGGACGGCTCGGTGGCCGAGTACTCGCAGCACGGCGAAACCATCGACCTCGCAGCACCGGGAACCAGCATCCCCGGATACTGCGACAAGAGCTTGACCAAGTACTGCCTCGGCGACGGCACCAGCAACTCCACCGCCATCGCCTCCGCCTCCGCCGCCCTCATCTGGTCCATGCACCCCGACTGGACCGGCAACCAGGTCCTCCGCGTCATGCTCGACTCCGCGGCGCGGGGCAAGGACTGGGAGCCGGGTACGGTCAGCGACTACCTCGGCTACGGCATCGTCCGGCCCAACGCCCACGTCTCGCGGGGTGAGGGCAACCCGGGCGAACCGAACATCAGCCCCCTCACCAACAAGTCCACCGTGGCGACCCCGTCGGCCTCCGCATCCGCGTCCGCATCGGCTTCCGCCTCCTCCGGCACGTCGACGACCGCCCCCTCCGCAACAGCTTCGACACAAGCTCCCGACGGCAAGCAGACGTCGGACGCACCTGTGGCAGGCTCCAACGGGAGCGCGGCCGAGGACGCGGACGGCGGCAGCAGCACCGGCCTCGTCATCGGCATCGCCGCAGCGGTCGTGGTCGTCGTGGCGGCCGCGGGCATCGTCATCGCGCGCCGCCGACGCACGGTCGCCTGACGGCAGCAGCACCCACACAAACCTCCCTGCGTCCGCGCGAGTCTGCGGGCGCAGCCTCAACAGAGAACCCGAGAAAGGGAGAGCGACACATGTCAGTCTTGAAGGTTGGCGATCAGAGTCTCAAGGATTTCCAGGACGAGCTCACCCGCAAGTTCGATGACGTGAAGGGCCAGCTGACGGCCCTCCAGGGCGTCATCGACAGCCTCGAAGGCCGCTGGAAGGGCATCGGCGCCGGCGCGTTCGACGCCAAGCAGACCGAGATCAACCAGGGCATGGTGCGCATCGCCAAGCTGATGCTGAACTTCCAGGAGGCCATCCAGGTCACCCGGACGACGTCCAGCAACACGGACGACGAGGTCGAGGCGGCCCTGCGCGGCGTCGACGTGACCGCGGGCTTCTCCGGTGACGCGGGCGCCGAGAAGGCCGCCCGTTCGGGCATCGCCGGCCTCTGACCTCCGGGTCGGAGCCACGCACCAACCCCACCTGAACGACACCACCCAAAAACGGAGGGAACATGGCCGGCAACGACGGCATCATGCTCGTCACGTACGCCTCGCTCGACGACGCGGCGAACCAGATCGACGCGCAGGCGAAGCGCCTGGACGAGGCCCTGGAGGCCATCCAGGCGAAGATCCGCTCGGTCTCCAACACCTGGGAGGGCGAGGCGAAGACCGCCGCCGACGGCGCCCACGCCAAGTGGGACCAGGAGACGCGCGCGATCCACCAGGCCCTGCAGGGCATCTCCAAGGCCGTCCGCCAGGCCGCCCCGGCCTACCAGGCCGGCGACAAGCGCGCCGCGGGCTTCTTCTAGACCGCAGGCGTGTAAACCGCGGCCGTACGACGGCAACACAGGGTGGGCGTGCACGGGAGGCGCCCACCCTGTCGCGCATCCTGCGCTTCCTGACCCCGAGGTGGCCTCAGCAGGGGCCCTGCGTGACCCTCACGGTCAGAGAGACGGTTTCGGTCCTGCCCCCGGCGCGCGGCGGCTCAGGGGGAGAGAGGCGCATGCAGTAGGTCTCGGACATGAAGGCCGCGCCGATCTCGAAGCTGTCCGGGGCGCCTTCGCCGGCGGGCTTGACGACGAGGTCGGCTCCGGGGCCCTCCTCCGTCGCCGTAAGGGCGTCCCTGATCAGGCTCTCGTAACCGAAGTGGGCCTTCCGCGGCTGCGCCTCCAGATCACGCGCGGCCTCGTGAACGGCGTCGTGCAGCTCCGGCTCGCTCCACTGGCCGTTGTCGGAGGCGTAGAGGTAGAGGCCGACCAGGCCGACGGCGGTCGCGAACATCAGCACCCGGGCCACGAGGCTGCGTGTGTTGTAGACCCAGCGCCCCCTTCGTACGAAGACCGGCTCGCGGTCGCTTTGCGTCATGGGGTCCCCCTGGGAGTCGGACTTGTCGTGGCCGGACGGGTGAGGTCGGGGCACGAGTGGATACGGAGTCGTCACCGCGTCGGCCCCGACAGGTCCGTGCCTTTTCCGCCCTCGGCATGAAGTCCTGACGCGGTTCCGAGCTCTTTCGATCCGATGCGCGGCAGCTCGTCGGGGAACTCCCGGGGCTCCTGGCACTCACCGACCTCGTACGCGTGCCGGGCCAGCCGGTAGGCGAAGTCGACCACGATCTGGCGCAGTTCGTTGCCCTGGGCTCGGGTCTCCCCGAGGGTCCTGGCCTCCGAGATGAGCGAGTGCCCCTTGTCGCGGTCGCCGACATGTCGCGGCGGCGTGCACTGCACGTAGACCCAGGCAGTGTCCGGTCTGTCCCGCAGCGTGAGGGCGTGTATTCCGTCCGACGAGACATAGATCCGTTCGTCTCGCTTGTGGGACTTGAATTCCCGCCATCCTTCGAGTGTGGCGATGCCGGATTTCGCCTCGCCCGAGATGAGGGAATCGTCCGTGCGCACGTAACACCAGAACGTGAAGGTGTCGAGGGCCGACGACGTCGTGAGCTTCCCGCGTTCCTCGGCCTTCCGGGCGGAAGGCAGTGCGCGGGCGGCGAGGTCCCGGTCGACGGCACCCGCGCACGGCTTCTCGGGAAGTCGATCGATTCCCTTGGTGAAGATCTCCACGTATCCGAGGACGGCGCAGACAGCGATCACGCAGGTGATTCCCGCGACACGCAGACGCTTCTTCAGTGTGTTCTGCATGGTGTCCGATTCTCTGCGTGTCAC
This sequence comes from Streptomyces roseolus, assembly GCF_014649855.1. Classification (GTDB taxonomy): domain Bacteria; phylum Actinomycetota; class Actinomycetes; order Streptomycetales; family Streptomycetaceae; genus Streptomyces; species Streptomyces roseolus. The sequence continues at coordinate 163,108 of NZ_BMTV01000017.1, forward strand.
GCGGCGGGTTGGTTGTGGGCGTCTTCGAGGACCGTGTCACTGGCGCGCCATCCGTCGTTCACCGCGTCGCGCATCTCGTTCCTCGTCGATTCCGGCGGAAGCTTCGACCCGTACGTCTCGATGGATTCGATGGCGGAATCCTGCGTCTGCTTGATCACCGAGTCCTGATAGCCGTTCAGTTCATGTCCCGAGGCGTAGATCGCGCGGTCCGCGGCCCCCGAAGCCTGCCGCCCCTCCATCATGCGGTCGATGGCGATGCCGGCGATGGCGCCGAAATATCCTCCGGCTGTCGCCGACACGACGCCGCCCGCCATGCCCTGGGGGACGAGGGCCGCGGCTCCGGCGCCGATCAGCACGCCGGCGACCCCCTTCGTCAGGACCCCCTTGGTCTTGAGCGAGTCGTTCTGCCCCTTCTCGCTCGCGAGCGCGTCCGAGAGGGCCGCGTCGGCGTTCGCGTGCCCGACGATTCCCTGGATGGGGCCGCTGCTCTCCGAGATCGTCCGGATCGCCTTCCCGGGGCCGCCGTCGTGGAGCTCGGGGTGGGCGATGTGCGCCTCCAGAAGGCCGGCGGTGCAGACGGTCTGTCCCAGGACGATGCCCGCCCTTCCGTTCGGGTCCTGGGCGACCTCGTACAGGAGGCGTGTTGTGTCCAGCCGGTCGAGGCCGTCGGGCGCGGCGCTGTGCGTCAGGAAGATCGACTCGGCTCTCCGGCCGGTGAGCGTCTGGCTGATCTCCGGCACATAGGCGCTCGCCATGTCCCCGAAGCCGTCCCCGATGCCCTTGCTCACCAGGTCCTTGCCACCGTCCGGCTGCGCCACGAGGTGCATGACGTTGTTCATGATCTCGACCTGGGTCGCCGTGTGCGGGGCCGGGCCGGTCGGCGTCTGGCCCACGCCGTCGCCCGTCACGGCGGCCTCCGGCGCGTGGCCGACGGCGCCGTCCCGGTCGGTGTACTTGATGCTCTGCAGGACGTGCTCCAAGACCTGCTTGTCGTCGAAGGTGTTCGTGGCGGCCTCGGGGTCGTGGGACAGCGCGCCCATGAAGCCCACCATGGGGTCGCGTCCGTCGTCGTCGCCGAAGACGAGGTCGGTGAGCTGGTGGTTGTCGCTCTTCCACAGGTCGGTGGTGCCCATGCCGGGCCGTCCGTCCGGACGGCCCGTACTTCCGTGCCCCGCACGGCGAGGGCGGTTCCCGCCCTCGCTGCTACAGCTCCGGCATCCGCCCCGTCTGCACCAGCGGGTTGCCCCGCTGGCGGGAGACGTAGATGCCGCGGCCCGGGGGCATCGGGCGCATGCGGACGCCGCCGAGGACGTCGCCTTCCTGGGGGTCGCCGGACAGGAGGACGCCCTGGGCGCCGAGTTCCATCATGCGCTGCATGAAGGACTCGTACGCCGAGCGGCTGGCGCCCGCCGCGCTGCGGGCGATGATGAAGCGGACGCCCACGTCCCGGGCGAACGGGAGCAGTTCCGTCAGCTTCGCCAGCGGGTTGCCGCTCGACGTGGAGACCAGGTCGTAGTCGTCGACGACCACGAACAGGTTCGGGCCCGACCACCAGCTGCGGTCCCGCAGCTGCTGGGCCGTGACGTCCGCCGACGGGGAGCGGCGGCGCATCAGGTCCGCGAGGGCGTCGACGTGGTGCTCCATGTTGTTGGACATGGGGACGTACTCGGCGAGGTGGCTCGCCGGCGTGACGTCGAGCAGCGCGCGCCGGTTGTCGATCACGAAGAACTTCGCCGAGGCCCCGTCGTACCGTTCCGTGACCTGCTTGATCATCAGCCGCAGCAGGTTCGACTTGCCCGACTCGCTCTCGCCGAAGACGAGGAAGAAGGGGTCGCGGTCGAAGTCGACGAAGACCGGCTCCAGGTTGTTCTCGTCGATGGCGAACGCGATGCCGCGCTGCGGCTCCGCGTAGCCCGCCGGCAGGGTCCGCGCGTCCAGCTCGCGCGGCAGCAGCCGCACCTCGGGCGCGCCCGGGGCGGTCCAGTGCCGGGTGACCTCCTGGGTCATCGCGGCCGTCGCCTCGGCGAGGTCGCTGTCGGAGCTGATGCCGTCGATGCGCGGTACGGCGGCCATGAAGTGCAGCTTCTCCGGGGTCAGGCCGCGGCCGGGGACGCCGGTCGGCACGTTCGCGGCGATCTTGCGGTCGAGCTCGGAGTCCATCGTGTCGCCGAGCCGCAGCTCCAGGCGGTTCATCAGGTGGTCCTTGAGGTTGGCGCGGACCTCCATGGAGCGCGAGGCGGTGATGACCACGTGGATGCCGTAGCCGAGACCGCGGGCCGCGATGTCCACGACGGCCGGCTCCAGGCCCTCGTACTCGGTGCGGAAGTTGCCCCAGCCGTCGATGACGAGGAAGACGTCGCCCCACGGCTGCTCGGTGACCGAGATGTCGCCGCGGGCCCGCAGCCGGCGGAAGGTGCCGATCGAGTCGATGCCGGCGCTGCGGAAGTACTCCTCGCGCCGCGACAGGATGCCGTACACCTCGGCGACCGTGCGCCGCACCCGTTCGGGGTCGAGCCGGGAGGCGACCCCGCCGACGTGCGGAAGGCCCGCCACCGAGGCCATGCCGCCGCCACCGAAGTCGAGGCCGTAGAACTGCACCTCGTGCGGCGTGTGCGTCAGCGCGAACGCCGAGATGAGGGTCCGCAGCAGCGTCGACTTGCCGGACTGCGGACCGCCGACGATCTGCATGTGGCCGGCCGCGCCGGAGAAGTCCCGGTAGAGCGTGTCGCGGCGCTGCTCGTACGGCTTGTCGACGACGCCGAGCGGGACGACGAGCCGGCCCGCGCCCTCGTAACCGGGCTGGGTGAGCCCCCGGCCCTCGACGCCCGCGAGCCCCGGCAGGACCGCGTCGAGCGCCGGCGGGTTGTCCAGCGGCGGCAGCCACACCTGGTGCGCCTCGACGCCGCGTCCTTCGAGCCGGCGCACGATGACGTCGAGCACCGAGTCCGCCAGCGCGTCGTCCTCCGCCTCCCGCGCCTCGGGCACGCGCGCCTGCGCCTCCGGCTCCAGGTAGCGCACCGGCACCGGCGCGGCGGTGAAGGGCACCGGCCGCCGGTCCACCGGCAGCGGCCCGCCGGGCAGCGCCGCGTGCTGGTTGGCGCGGTAGGTGCCGGAGACGTACGCGGCCTTGAACCGCACCATCTCGTCGGTGCCGTACTTGAGGTAGCCGGAGCCCGGCACGTTCGGCAGCGAGTACGCGTCGGGCACGCCGATCGCCGCCCGCGACTCGGCCGCCGAGAAGGTCCGCAGACCGATCCGGTAGGAGAGGTACGTCTCCAGGCCGCGCAGCCGGCCCTCCTCCAGGCGCTGCGAGGCGAGGAGCAGGTGGACGCCGAGCGACCGGCCGATGCGGCCGATCTGCACGAACATCTCGATGAAGTCCGGCATGGCCGTCAGCAGCTCGGAGAACTCGTCGATGACGAGGACGAGCGAGGGGATCGGCTGCAGCGGGGCGCCGGCCGCGCGCGCCTTCTCGTAGTCGTGGATGTTCGCGTAGTTGCCCGCGTCGCGCAGCATCTCCTGGCGCCGGTTGAGCTCACCGCGGATGGAGTCGCCCATGCGGTCCACCAGGGTGAGGTCGTCCGCCAGGTTGGTGATCACCGCGGCGACGTGCGGCATCTGGGACATGCCCGCGAAGGTGGCACCGCCCTTGAAGTCCGCGAGGACGAAGTTCAGGGTCTCCGAGGAGTGCGTCACCGCGAGCCCGAGGACCAGGGTGCGCAGCAGCTCCGACTTGCCGGAACCGGTGGCGCCCACGCACAGGCCGTGCGGGCCCATGCCCTCCTGCGCCGCCTCCTTGAGGTCGAGCATCACCGGCACGCCGTCCTCGCCGACGCCGATCGGCACGCGCAGCCGTTCCGAGCGGGACCGCGGCCGCCAGGTGCGGCTCACGTCGACGGAGGCCGCGTCGCCGAGGTTCAGCAGGTCGGTGAAGTCGAGGTTGGCGAGCAGCGGCTCGTCGTCGTCCGAACCGCCCGCCATCCGCAGCGGCGCCAGCTGCCGGGCCAGCGCCTCGGCCGCGTCCGGGCTCAGCGCGTCCGGGCTGCCGTCGTACACGTGCCCGTGCCCGGACTCGAGGCGCAGCGACCCGCCCTCCACGATCACGGACAGGTCGCCGCGGGCGCCGGCGCGCCCCTCCACGACCTCGATGATCGTCACGCCCTGGATGCCCTCCGGCGAGGCGAGCGGCGAGGTCTGCGGCACGGACTGCCCGTCGAGCACCACCACGAGGTGCGGGAAGTCGAGCAGCGGGTGGTTGGGGCCCTGGAAGCGGGGCCGCCCGTCGAGGCGCTCGGCGACCAGGTCCTCCAGCTCCCGCGCGTCCGTCGTGATCAGCCGCCGGCTGCCCGCGCCGTCACCCGGGCCCGGGGCCTGCACGTGCGGCAGCCACTTCGTCCACTCCCAGGCGGGGGCGGCGCCGTCACCGGTGGCGACGACGAGGACCAGGTCCTCGGGGGAGTGGAGCGCCGCCAGCGAGCCCACCATCGCGCGGGCCGTCGACCGGGCCGCCTCCGGCTCGCCGCCGACCGTGAGGTGGTAGAAGGCGCGCAGCGACACGGCCATCGGCAGGCCGTCGAGCGTGCCGTGCGCGTGGAGGAACTGCCGCATCGCCCCGGCGGTCAGCGGTTCGAGCTCGTCCACCGGCGCCGTCTCGGGGGCGATCAGCGGCGTCGCCAGCTGCTGGCTGCCGAGACCGACCCGGACCTGGCCGAAGTCCGCGTCCCCGAGGCGCCGCTCCCAGACCCGGCTGCCCTCGGCGACCAGTGCCCACAGCTGCTCGGGCGAGGGGTGCAGGTAGTACTGCGCGTCCCGCTGGAGCCGCGCCGTCCGCAGCACGGCGCGCCGCGTCTGCGTCAGGTACTTCAGGTAGTCGCGCCGCAGGTCGGCGAGCTGCCCCTGCGTCCCCCGCCGGTAGCGGACCAGCATCGCGATGGCCATGGCCACCGTCGACGCGATCATCACCATGCCCATGATCCGCATGATCGGGTTCGGCGTCATGAAGAAGAACACCACGGAACCGCCCATGCCGAGCATCGGCAGGAGCTGCATCAGGGCGCCCTCCTGCTGCCCGCGGGGCAGCTCCGGAGGGGGTTGCAACTGCACCTGCTCGTCAGGCACTTCGGACGGCAGGGCCCGCGGTGGGCGCTTGACGACGATCTGGCTCACAGCTCACCAATTTCCGTTGCCGGACGGAAAGTTCCTCTAGACGCCCCCGTGGCGACGGGATCCATCCGCGGGGAGGGATCCTACTTTGGTGCCGGGTCGCGGGTGGGCGGTAGGGTGGCCCGAAATATTTGCGTGGCCATGAACTATCGCAAAAAACGGGTCATTCGGAGCGCAACATCCGCGGCTCCCGGACCCCGGTCCGCGAGCCGCTCCGCGGTCGCGCGCCGGCGGCCGGACCCGCCGGCCAGGAGCACCAGGACCACCACGAGGGGAAGCAGCAGGTGAGTATGACGGCCCCAGCCACGGCCGGCGGAGCCGGCCAGTCGGCTCCCACCACCGTGTTCCACGGCGGCACCGGCTTCTGCCGGATCACCGTCGTCGCGCCCGACGGCCGCGTCGACGTCGCCCTCCCCGAGGACGTCGCCCTCGCCGACCTCTACCCGGAGGTGCTCCGCCTCTCCGGCCAGACCCCGGCGCCCGGCGCCCCCGTCGGGTACCACCTGGTGCGCCGCGACGGCACCGTCCTCGACGGCAGCCGCTCGCTGGCCGCCCAGCGCATCCTCGACGGCGAGCTGCTGTCGCTGCGCCCCTTCGCCGAGTCGCTGCCCCCGGCCGTCTTCGACGACGTCTCCGACGCGGTCGCCTCCGCCGTCGCCAAGGACCGCACCCTGTGGTCCGACGCCCTGATGCGCGGCGCCGGCCTCTTCGGCGGCGCGGTCCTCCTCGTCCTGCTCGCCTTCGTCCTGTGGACGTCCGAGCCCCGCCACGACATGCACGGCCTGCCCGGCGTCCTGGCCGGCGTCACCGCCGTCCTGCTGCTCGCGCTCGCCGCCGTCCGGGCCCGCGTCTACGACGACCGCGGCTCCGCCGTGGCCCTCGGCACGGGCGCGATGGCGAACGCCGCCGTCGCCGGCTCCGGAGTGCTCGCCCTCGCCGCCGGCCAGGGCATCGGCAAGCTCCAGTTCCTGCTCGCCTGCACCGCCGTCCTCGTCTGCGCCGTGATCCTCACGATCGTGTCGCCGAGCGGCGACGGCCCCTTCGTCGCCTTCGTCTTCGCCTCCGCCGTCGGCGTGCTGGTCGCCTTCGCCGCGATCCTCACCCGGCTCACCCCGGCCGAGACCGCCGCCGTCTGCGCCCCCTTCGCGGTCGGCGCGCTCGCCTTCCTGCCCGGCCTCTCCACCCGCTTCGCCCGCCTCCCCATCGGCTTCGATCCGCCCCGGACCACCGTCGGCGGATACGGCTCCGAGGCCGAGCCCCAGGGCCCGGTCGACGCCGTCCGGATCGCCGCCCAGGCCCGCCGCGGCCACGAGCTGCTGGTCGGCCTCGTCGGCGGCTGCGCGCTCGTCGCCGTCGGCTCCGCCGCCGTCCTCGGCTTCTCCGACACCGTCTGGGGCCAGCTCCTCGCTCTCGCCACCGGCGTCGCGATGCTGATGCGCGCCCACCTCTTCCGCTACACCGCGCAGGTCGGCTGCGCCCTCGCGGCCGGCCTCGGCTCCCTCGTCCTCCTCGGTCTCGGCCTCGCCCTGAACCCGCCGGCCGAGCTCCTCCTGGAGGCCCTGAAGGGCGACGGCACCGCGCTCGACATCCGCACCGTCTGGCTCTCCGCCGCGATCGCCGGCGTCGCCGCGCTCCTCACGGCCATCGGCCTGATCGTCCCGCGCAAGGGCGTCACCCCCTTCTGGGGCCGCTTCCTGGAGATCGCCGAGACGTTCGTGCTGCTCACGCTGCTGCCGCTCTGCCTCGCGGTCTTCGACGTCTACCACTCCATCCGGGCGCTCACCTCCTGAGCCGCCTGGTACGCTGTGTGACGGCCGTTGGTGTGCGCCCTCCCGGAAGCAGGCGAGATCCCGCCCGGGGAAGCAGCGCTCATCGGACCTCCGCTCCCGAGTCACGGAAGCTCCCCTGAGATGTAGACCAGGGGCACTCGTGGGCACGAAACCTGAGGAGAACCGCGTGGCTCTCGACGCCGCCGTCAAGAAGCAGATCATGGCCGAGTTCGGCACCAAGGAGGGCGACACCGGCTCCCCCGAGGTCCAGGTCGCCATGCTGTCCCGCCGCATCTCGGACCTGACCGAGCACCTCAAGACCCACAAGCACGACCACCACTCCCGTCGTGGTCTGCTGATCCTGGTCGGTCAGCGCCGCCGCCTGCTGCAGTACCTGGCCAAGAAGGACATCCAGCGCTTCCGTACGCTGGTCGACCGCCTCGGCATCCGCCGCGGTGCGGCCGGCGGCGCCAAGTAAGACGCCGTGGAGGGAGCGGTTCCCACTTTCAGGGGGCCGCTCCCTTTGCTGTACGTGCGCGAAGTGCCGACCGGCAATTACTCTGGTCGCAGAACGCCACAAGAACGACCGCGCGAGAAGCAGCCGGCACGCCGCCGGTCCTCGGTAGTGGCCCCCGGGAAGCGTTCCCGGGTGCTTCGATCGAAGACCGGCCCGCCACTTCACCGCTTCTCCCGCCTCCGTCCCGCGCCACACGGGCGCCCGGACCAAAGACGAACGTAGGAGAAACCCATAGTGGAGAACGAGACCCACTACGCCGAGGCCGTCATCGACAACGGCACCTTCGGCACCCGTACCATCCGCTTCGAGACCGGCCGCCTGGCCCGTCAGGCCGCCGGCTCCGCCGTGGCCTACCTGGACGACGACACCATGGTGCTGTCGGCGACGTCCGCCTCGAAGCGCCCCAAGGACCAGCTCGACTTCTTCCCCCTCACGGTGGACGTCGAGGAGCGGATGTACGCGGCCGGCAAGATCCCCGGCTCCTTCTTCCGCCGTGAGGGCCGTCCCTCCGAGGACGCCATCCTCACCTGCCGTCTGATCGACCGCCCGCTGCGCCCGTCCTTCAAGAAGGGCCTGCGCAACGAGATCCAGGTCGTCGCCACGGTCATGGCGCTCAACCCCGACCACCTGTACGACGTCGTCGCGATCAACGCCGCGTCCGCGTCCACCCAGCTGGCCGGCCTGCCCTTCTCCGGTCCGATCGGCGGCGTCCGCGTCGCGCTGATCAAGGGCCAGTGGGTCGCGTTCCCGACGCACACCGAGCTCGAGGACGCCGTCTTCGACATGGTCGTCGCCGGTCGCGTCCTGGAGGACGGCGACGTCGCGATCATGATGGTCGAGGCCGAGGCCACCGAGCAGACCATCGCCCTCGTCAAGGGCGGCGCCGAGGCGCCGACCGAGGAGATCGTCGCCGCCGGCCTGGAGGCCGCGAAGCCGTTCATCAAGGTCCTCTGCAAGGCCCAGTCGGACCTCGCCGCCAAGGCCGCCAAGCCCGAGGCCGAGTTCCCGATCTTCCTGGACTACCAGGACGACGTGTACGCCGCCCTCGAGGAGGCCGTCCGCGGCGAGCTGGCCCAGGCCCTCACCATCCCGGGCAAGCAGGACCGCGAGGCCGAGCTCGACCGCGTCAAGGAGCTCGCCGCCGAGAAGCTCCTCCCGGCCTTCGAGGGCCGCGAGAAGGAGATCTCCGCCGCCTACCGCTCCCTGACCAAGGCCCTGGTCCGCGAGCGCGTCATCAAGGACAAGGTCCGCATCGACGGCCGCGGCGTCACGGACATCCGTACGCTCGCCGCCGAGGTCGAGGCCATCCCGCGCGTGCACGGCTCCGCCCTGTTCGAGCGTGGCGAGACCCAGATCCTGGGCGTCACCACCCTCAACATGCTCCGCATGGAGCAGCAGCTGGACACCCTCTCCCCGGTGACCCGCAAGCGCTACATGCACAACTACAACTTCCCGCCGTACTCCGTCGGCGAGACCGGCCGCGTCGGCTCCCCGAAGCGCCGCGAGATCGGCCACGGCGCGCTCGCCGAGCGCGCGATCGTGCCGGTCCTCCCGACCCGCGAGGAGTTCCCCTACGCGATCCGCCAGGTGTCCGAGGCCCTCGGCTCCAACGGTTCGACGTCCATGGGCTCGGTCTGCGCCTCCACCATGTCGCTGCTGAACGCCGGTGTGCCGCTCAAGGCCCCCGTCGCCGGCATCGCCATGGGCCTGATCTCCCAGGAGATCAACGGCGAGACGCACTACGTCGCCCTCACCGACATCCTCGGTGCGGAGGACGCCTTCGGCGACATGGACTTCAAGGTCGCCGGTACGAAGGAGTTCGTCACCGCCCTCCAGCTCGACACCAAGCTGGACGGCATCCCGGCCTCCGTCCTGGCCGCGGCCCTCAAGCAGGCCCGCGACGCCCGCCTCCACATCCTCGACGTGATGATGGAAGCGATCGACACCCCGGACGAGATGTCCCCCAACGCCCCGCGGATCATCACCGTCAAGATCCCCGTGGACAAGATCGGCGAGGTCATCGGCCCCAAGGGCAAGATGATCAACCAGATCCAGGAGGACACCGGCGCCGAGATCACGATCGAGGACGACGGCACCATCTACATCGGTGCCCAGGTCGGCTCGCAGGCCGAGGCCGCCCGCGCCACGATCAACGGCATCGCCAACCCGACCATGCCGGAGGTCGGCGAGCGCTACCTGGGCACGGTCGTCAAGACCACCACCTTCGGTGCCTTCGTCTCCCTGCTCCCGGGCAAGGACGGCCTGCTGCACATCTCGCAGATCCGCAAGCTCGCCGGCGGCAAGCGCGTGGAGAACGTCGAGGACGTGCTCGCGATCGGCTCCAAGGTCCAGGTCGAGATCGCCGAGATCGACCAGCGCGGCAAGCTCTCCCTCATCCCCGTGATCGAGGGCGAGGACGAGCAGAAGGACGACGCCTCCTCGTGACGTCCCGTAGTTCCGCGACGACGGCCCGCCCCTCCTCCGAGGGGCGGGCCGTCGCCCGTACCCAAACGCTTCTCCCGGGCAAGGACGGCATCGGCACCGTCCGCCGCACGACGCTCCCCGGCGGCCTGAGGATCGTCACCGAGACCCTTCCCTCGGTGCGCTCGGCGACCTTCGGCATCTGGGCCCACGTCGGCTCCCGCGACGAGACGCCGGCGCTCAACGGCGCCACCCACTACCTGGAGCACCTCCTCTTCAAGGGCACCGCCAAGCGCTCCGCCCTCGACATCTCCTCCGCGATCGACGCGGTCGGCGGCGAGATGAACGCCTTCACGGCGAAGGAGTACACCTGCTACTACGCCCGGGTCCTCGACACCGACCTGCCGCTGGCGATCGACGTCGTCTGCGACATGCTCACGGGCTCGCTCATCCTCGACTCCGACGTGGACGCCGAGCGCGGCGTGATCCTCGAGGAGATCGCGATGACCGAGGACGACCCCGGTGACGTGGTGCACGACCTGTTCGCGCAGACGATGTTCGGCGACACCCCGCTGGGCCGCCCGGTCCTCGGCACCGTCGACACGATCAACGCGCTCTCCCGCGGCCAGATCGCCCGCTTCTACAAGAAGCACTACGACCCCACCCATCTGGTCGTCGCCGCCGCGGGCAACGTGGACCACGCCACGGTGGTCCGCCAGGTCCGCCGCGCCTTCGAGAAGGCCGGCGCCCTCACCCGCACCGACGCGGCCCCGATCGCCCCGCGCGACGGCCGGAAGACGATCCGCACGGCCGGCAAGGTCGAGCTGCTCGGCCGGAAGACCGAGCAGGCGCACGTCGTCCTCGGCATGCCCGGCCTGGCCCGCACCGACGAGCGCCGCTGGGCGCTCGGCGTGCTGAACACCGCCCTCGGCGGCGGCATGTCCTCCCGCCTCTTCCAGGAGGTCCGGGAGAAGCGCGGCCTCGCCTACAGCGTGTACTCGTACACCTCGGGCTTCGCCGACTGCGGCCTCTTCGGCGTCTACGCGGGCTGCCGCCCCGGCCAGATCCACGACGTGCTGCGGATCTGCCGGGACGAGCTCGCCGAGGTCGCCGCCGAGGGGCTCACGGACGAGGAGATCACCCGCGCCGTCGGGCAGCTCTCCGGCTCCACCGTCCTCGGTCTGGAGGACACCGGCGCGATCATGAACCGGATCGGCAAGAGCGAGCTGTGCTGGGGCATCCAGATGTCGGTCGACGACATGCTGGCCCGGATCGCGGCCGTCACCCCGGACGAGGTCCGGGAGGTCGCCCGGGACGTGCTGACCCAGCGGCCCTCGCTCTCGGTGATAGGCCCGCTGAAGGACAAGCAGGCGGACCGCCTCCACCAGGCCGTCTCCTGACCACCCCCTAAGGAAGAAGTGCGATGAGCAAGCTGCGCGTGGCGGTCCTCGGCGCCAGGGGCCGTATCGGCTCCGAGGCCGTGAAGGCCGTCGAGGCCGCCGAGGACATGGAACTGGTCGCGGCCCTGGGCCGCGGCGACGAGCTGGAGACCCTCGCCGAGGCGGGCGCCCAGGTCGTCGTCGAGCTGACCACCCCCGACTCGGTCATGGCCAACCTCGAGTACTGCGTGGGTCACGGCATCCACGCAGTCGTCGGCACCACCGGCTGGACCGAGGACCGCCTCGCGCGGCTGAACGGCTGGCTCGCCGCCTCCCCGGAGACCGGCGTGCTCATCGCACCGAACTTCTCCATCGGCGCGGTCCTCACCATGAGGTTCGCCCAGCTCGCGGCCCCGTACTTCGAGTCGGTCGAGGTCGTCGAGCTGCACCACCCGAACAAGGCGGACGCGCCCTCCGGCACCGCCACCCGCACCGCCCAGCTGATCGCCAAGGCCCGCGCCGAGGCCGGTCTGGGCGCCCAGCCGGACGCCACCGCGACCGCCCTCGACGGGGCCCGCGGCGCGGACGTGGACGGCGTGCCGGTCCACGCGGTACGGCTCCGGGGCCTGCTGGCCCACCAGGAGGTGCTGCTCGGCGGCGAGGGGGAGACGCTCACCGTCCGCCACGACTCGCTGCACCACTCCAGCTTCATGCCGGGCGTACTGCTCGGTGCCCGCCGCGTGGTGAGCACCCCGGGCCTCACGTTCGGCCTGGAGCACTTCCTGGACCTGGGCTGACGGTCATGGGCGGCAAGATCACGTACGTCTTCCTCGCCACCGTCCTCGTGCTGGTCTTCGGGGTGGTGGCGATGGAGGGCGTCCTGCTCCTCCTGACCGGCGAGCCGGCGGCCATGGGCATGGGCGCGGTGGCGTTCCTGCTGCCCTGCGTCGGCGGCTGGTTCCTGTGGAAGAACACCAGCTTCGCGCGCCGGGCGAACCGGCTGGCCGCGGAGCTGGAGGCCGAGGGCGGCCTGCCCGTCGACGAGCTGAAGCGCACCCAGGGCGGCCGGATCGACCGCGACTCCGCGGACGAGGTCTTCGCGCGGCGCAAGGCCGAGACCGAGGAGACCCCGGAGGACTGGCGCTGCTGGTTCCGGCTGGCGGTCGCCTATCACGACGCCCGCGACACGCCCCGGGCCCGCAAGGCGATGCAGCGGGCCATCGCCCTCCACGAGGGCCGGACGGTCAGCGCCTGACGCCGTACTCGGCGTGCCAGGCCTCGACGGTGTCGGCGGCCCGGTCGAAGGCCTCGACCCGGGAGAGGAAGTCGGCGTTGTGGTCGGTGAGCAGCACCAGCTGCTCGCCGGCCGTCCGGTCGAGGAGCAGGGCCTGGCCCTGGACCGTCCGGGGGAAGTTCAGCCAGCGCACCGGCTGCTGCGCCGTGCGGACCCCGGCCACCTTCGCCCAGGGCGTGGTGCCGGTGGTGAGGAAGCCGACGCGGCGCACGCCGGCGCGGCTCACCCAGGTGCCCATGCGCAGCAGGCGCAGCGCGGCCAGGATGATCAGCACGGCGATGCCGAAGGTGACGCCGGCCCCGCCGACGGCACCCGCGGCGGCGATGATCACCGCGGCGAGCAGCACGAACGAGGCGAGCAGCAGCGCGAGCGCCGCCGCACCGACCCGGTAGGGCCCCGGACGGTACGGACGGCGCCACTGGTCGTGGTCGTCGAACGGCAGCGCGACGGCGTCGTCGGCGTCGAAGGCACGGTCGGCCGTCAGGAAGGGCAGGGGCACGGCGGTTCCTCACTCACAAGCACGCTCGAAGGGGCAGTGCCCGGTGAGGCTACCTCAGCGGTTGTCGGAGGCTTCGGACTGCTGCTGGCGCGCGGGCGAGTCCGTGCTGTCGAGGGAGGGCATCCCGAGGAGCAGGGAGCCGACGAGCCCGGCGGCCACGGTGAGCCCCAGCAGCGCACGCCCGACGACCTGTCCGGGCCTGAGCCGCTCCCGAGGCGGTGGAGTGACGTTACTGCGGAATTCGTCGGCCTCCGCCACGAACGCGAACGGTACGGCCTCGTCCCGCCTGTACATGGGTGTCCCTCTCCTCGGTGGTCGTCGTGCGCCTCACAGGTACAGACGATCGAACAGAGGGTTTGGTGCCGTTTTTCACCGAAGCAGCCCAATCTCATCCTCCAGACGGACTCGCGCTAACCTGGGCCCGCCCCACAGACGACTGGAAGGTACTCCTGGTGACCGACACCCCCACCGAGCCGGCGAAGATCGACCTCAGGAGCGACGTCACCGTCGAACTGGTCAAGAGCGCCGCGGCCGACTCCGACGTCCTGTGGGCGGCGCGGGTCTCCACGGCGGGGGAGCAGTCCCTCGAAGAGCTCCAGAAGGACCCGGAGCGCTCGAAGGGCCTGATCAACTATCTGATGCGGGACCGCCACGGCAGCCCCTTCGAGCACAACTCGATGACCTTCTTCATCAGCGCCCCGATCTTCGTCTTCCGCGAGTTCATGCGGCACCGGGTGGGCTGGTCGTACAACGAGGAGTCGGGCCGCTACAGGGAGCTCCAGCCGGTCTTCTACGTCCCCGACGCCTCCCGCAAGCTCGTCCAGGAGGGCCGCCCGGGCAAGTACGTCTTCGTCGAGGGCACCCCGGAGCAGCACGAGCTGACCGGCCGCGCGATGGAGGACTCGTACCGCCGGGCGTACGAGACGTACCAGGAGATGCTCGCCGCCGGCGTCGCCCGCGAGGTGGCCCGCTCGGTCCTCCCGGTCGGCCTCTACTCCTCGATGTACGCCACCTGCAACGCCCGCTCGCTGATGCACTTCCTCGGCCTGCGCACCCAGCACGAGCTGGCCACGGTCCCGTCCTTCCCGCAGCGGGAGATCGAGATGGTCGGCGAGAAGATGGAGGAGCACTGGGCCCGGCTGATGCCGCTGACCCATGCGGCCTTCAACAAGAACGGCCGCGTCGCGCCGTAGGGCACAGATGTTCGCCCCCTCTTGCGAAGTGTCCGTATTGCGACGTTTCGCGAAGTTCATCTAGGCTGATCAAACGGACCCGGCACTGCTTGAACCCCCGAGCAGGCAGTGCCGGGCTCCACTTCTCACGTCCCCCGAGGGGACACCCGGCGCTGAGCAGCGAGTAGCGTGTTACCCATGGCTCCGATCTCCACTCCGCAGACCCCCTTCGGGCGGGTCCTCACCGCCATGGTCACGCCCTTCACGGCGGACGGCGCTCTCGACCTCGACGGCGCCCGGCGACTCGCCACCCACCTGGTGGACGCAGGCAACGACGGCCTCGTCGTCAACGGCACCACCGGCGAGTCCCCCACCACCAGCGACGCGGAGAAATCGGAGCTCGTACGCGCCGTACTGGAGGCGGTCGGAGACCGCGCCCACGTCGTCGCCGGCATCGGCACCAACGACACCCACCACTCCATCGAGCTGGCCCGCGCCGCCGAGCGCGACGGCGCCCACGGCCTCCTCGCCGTCACGCCGTACTACAACAAGCCCCCGCAGGAGGGCCTGTACCGGCACTTCACCGCCATCGCCGACGCCACCGGCCTCCCGGTGATGCTCTACGACATCCCCGGCCGCTCCGGCGTCCCGATCGACACCGAGACGATCGTCCGGCTCGCCGAGCACCCCCGGATCGTCGCCAACAAGGACGCCAAGGGCGACCTCGGCCGCGCCAGCTGGGCCATCGCCCGCTCCGGCCTCGCCTGGTACTCCGGCGACGACATGCTCAACCTGCCGCTCCTGTCGGTCGGCGCCGTCGGCTTCGTCTCCGTCGTCGGCCACGTCGTCACCCCCGACCTCCGCGCCCTCCTCGACGCCCACCTCGCGGGCGACCACGAGAAGGCCACCGAGATCCACCAGAAGCTGCTCCCGGTGTACACCGGCATGTTCCGCACCCAGGGCGTCATGACCACCAAGGCCGCGCTCGCCCTCCGGGGCCTGCCCGCCGGCCCGCTGCGCCTCCCGCTCGTCGAGCTCTCCGACCAGGAGACCGAGCAGCTCAAGGTCGACCTGGCCGCGGGCGGGGTAGACCTCTGACATCCGACTTCACAACTGAACAGTGACAACTCAAGACCGCGACAACTGAACACCGACAACAGCAAGTGCACGATTGTCATGCGCGCCACGTGCCGACGGTACGTGGCGCGTGTGGTGAGGAGAGTCTTTTGAGTCATCCGCATCCCGAACTCGGCGCCCCGCCGAAGCTCCCCCAGGGCGGCCTGCGAGTCACCCCGCTCGGCGGCCTGGGCGAGATCGGCCGCAACATGACCGTCTTCGAGTACGACGGCAAGCTGCTGATCGTCGACTGCGGCGTCCTCTTCCCGGAGGAGGAGCAGCCCGGCGTCGACCTGATCCTGCCCGACTTCACCACGATCCAGGACCGCATCGACGATGTCGTCGGCATCGTCCTGACCCACGGCCACGAGGACCACATCGGTGGCGTGCCGTACCTGCTGCGCCTGCGGCAGGACATCCCCCTCATCGGCTCCAAGCTGACCCTCGCGCTGATCGAGGCGAAGCTCCAGGAGCACCGCATCCGCCCGTACACCCTCGAAGTGGCCGAGGGCCACCGCGAGCGCCTGGGCGCCTTCGACTGCGAGTTCATCGCGGTCAACCACTCCATCCCGGACGCCCTCGCGGTCGCCATCCGCACCCCCGCGGGCATGGTCGTCCACACCGGCGACTTCAAGATGGACCAGCTGCCGCTGGACAACCGCCTCACGGACCTGCACGCCTTCGCCCGGCTGAGCGAGGAGGGCATCGACCTCCTGCTCACCGACTCGACGAACGCCGAGGTCCCCGGCTTCACGGCGCACGAGCGGGACATCTCCAACGTCCTGCGGAACGTCTTCGCCAACGCCCAGAAGCGGATCATCGTGGCGAGCTTCGCCAGCCACGTGCACCGCATCCAGCAGATCCTCGACGCCGCCCACGAGTACGGCCGCCGGGTCGCCTTCGTCGGCCGCTCGATGGTCCGCAACATGGGCATCGCCCGCGACCTCGGCTACCTGAAGGTCCCGGCCGGCCTCGTCGTGGACGTGAAGACCCTGGACGACCTCCCGGACGACGAGGTCGTGCTCGTCTGCACGGGCTCCCAGGGCGAGCCGATGGCGGCCCTGTCCCGGATGGCCAACCGCGACCACCAGATCCGGATCGTCCCCGGCGACACGGTGATCCTGGCCTCGTCCCTCATCCCGGGCAACGAGAACGCGGTCTACCGCGTGATCAACGGCCTGACCCGCTGGGGCGCCAACGTCGTCCACAAGGGCAACGCCAAGGTCCACGTCTCGGGCCACGCCTCGGCCGGCGAGCTGCTGTACTTCTACAACATCTGCAAGCCGAAGAACCTCATGCCGGTCCACGGCGAGTGGCGCCACCTGCGCGCCAACGCCGAGCTCGGCGCGATGACGGGCATCCCGAAGGACCACATCGTCATCGCCGAGGACGGCGTCGTCGTCGACCTCGTCGACGGCCGCGCCCGCATCACCGGCAAGGTCCAGGCGGGGTACGTGTACGTGGACGGCCTCTCGGTCGGCGACGTCACCGAGACCTCCCTGAAGGACCGCCGGATCCTCGGCGAGGAGGGCATCATCTCGGTCTTCCTGGTGGTGGACTCCTCCACCGGCAAGATCACCGGCGGCCCGCACGTCCACGCGCGCGGCTCCGGCATCGAGGACTCCGCCTTCGACGCGGTGCTCCCGAAGATCGAGCAGGCGCTGAACAAGTCCGCCCAGGACGGCGTCGTCGAGCCCCACCAGCTCCAGCAGCTGATCCGCCGCGTCGTCGGCAAGTGGGTCTCCGACACCTACCGCCGCCGGCCGATGATCCTCCCGGTCGTCGTCGAGGTCTGAGCCCGAAGGGCCTGACCAGCACCGTCACGGAGCGGGGCGCCTCGATTTGCATCGGGGCGCCCCGCTCCAGTACGTTTACGGCTCCACCAGAACGGGAAGCCGCAGCGCCGCAGTGCGCTCGGACGGCCGAACGGGAGGTGGGAAATCCGACCGAGATCATCTGATAAAGTCGGAGCGCGCCGGAAGGCCCCGGGAAATTCGATTTCGGGACCGGAAAGCACCGAGGAAATCGGATCGGAAAGATCTGATAGAGT
>NZ_BMTV01000018.1:0-111933 GCF_014649855.1 Streptomyces roseolus
AAGACCCTCGGCCAGGCCGAGATGTGGTTCGGCGCCGGCCGCGGCGCGAGCAGCGCCGTCGTCGTCCTCTTCGGCTCCGGCGTCGGCGCCTGCGTGACGACCGACCCGATCGGCCCCGGACGCGCCCTGGAATGGGGCCACTTGAAGGTGTCCGTACGGGGCCGGCGCTGCCGCTGCGGCGCCCAGGGCTGCCTGGAGGCGTACGCCGGCGCCGAGGCCCTCCTCGCACGCTGGCGCGAGGCCGGCGGGCGGCCACCGGCGGGCGCGGACGAGGAGACCGCCCTCGCGGCGTTCGTCGCGGCGGCGTACCCCGGGGACGGCGCCACCGCCGACCCGGCCGCGGCCGCCGTCCTGGAGGAGACGGCCGAGTACCTGGGCGCGGGGTTCGCCGACCTGGTCAACCTCTTCCAGCCGGAGCGGATCCTCGTCGGCGGCTGGGCCGGACTGCTGCTCGGCACGCGGTTCCTGGCGGCCGTCGAGGAGCACGCGCGCGCGTACGCGCTGGCGTACCCGGCGGCCCGGGTGACGATGGGCATGGGGCTGCTCGGCCCGGAGGCGGTCACGGTCGGCGCGGCGATCCTCCCGCTGGCGGACTTCTTCGCCCGCGGCGGCCGGCGCGAGGAGTCCGGTCCCGTCGGCGAGGCCCCCGCCTGGGCGGAGACCGTGCGGGAACGCGCCGCGCGCTGACCCCGTGCCGGGGCCGCGGCGGGCGGAGAGCCACCGGCCCGGGCCTCAGACACCCGCCGCCCCGGCTCCGGCGTGGTCCGGGGCCGCGCGGGCCGCACGCGGGGGTCCTGGTGTCGCGGGCCCCGCGCGGTCGTCCGTGGAGAGCGGACAGGCCGAGGGAGCCGGACAGGCCCAGGGAGCCGGTCAGGCGACGGAGCCGATGCGGCCCGCGACGGGCGCGTCGGGGCCGTCGTGGTGGATGGGGGTGTGGGCGCCGGTGAGCGAGGCGCCGCTGCCGCCTCGGCGGTCGGCGACGATCTCCGCGCCGATCGACAGGGCCGTCTCCTCGGGGGTGCGCGCACCGAGGTCGAGGCCGATCGGCGAGCGGAGGCGCGCCAGTTCGAGTTCCGTGACGCCGACCGCGCGGAGGCGCGCGTTGCGGTCCTCGTGGGTGCGGCGCGAGCCCATCGCGCCGACGTAGGCGACGGGAAGCTTCAGGGCCGCCTGGAGGAGGGGGACGTCGAACTTCGCGTCGTGCGTGAGCACGCACAGCGCGGTCCGGCCGTCGACCTCCGTCGACTCCAGGTAGCGGTGGGGCCATTCCACGACGATCTCGTCGGCCTCGGGGAAGCGCGTCCGGGTCGCGAAGACGGGACGGGCGTCGCACACGGTCACGTGGTAGCCGAGGAACTTGCCGACCCGGACGAGCGCCGACGCGAAGTCGATGGCACCGAAGACGATCATGCGGGGGGCCGGGACGGAGGACTCGACGAGCAGCGTGAGCGGCTGCCCGCAGCGGCTGCCGTCCTCGCCGATCTCGACCGTGCCGGTGCGGCCGGCGTCCAGCAGCGCCCGCGCCTCGGCCGCGGCGGTGCGGTCCAGCTCGGGGTGGCCGCCGAGCTTCCCCTCGTACGAACCGTCCGGGCGGACGAGGAGCGCCTGGCCGAGCAGGTCCCCGGGGCCGGAGACGATCCGGGCGAGGGCCGCCGCCTCGCCCGAGGCGGCGGCGGCCAGCGCGGCGGGGAAGACCCCGCCGCGGACCGGGGTGACGAGGATGTCGATGATGCCGCCGCAGGTCAGGCCGACCGCGAAGGCGTCCTCGTCGCTGTAGCCGAAGCGTTCGACGACGACCTCGCCGTCGTCGAGCGCCGCCTGGCACAGCTCGTACACCGCGCCCTCCACGCATCCGCCGGAGACCGAGCCGATCGCGGTGCCCTCGCTGTCGACGGCGAGGGCGGCGCCGGGCTGCCGGGGCGCGCTGCCGCCGACGGCCACCACGGTGGCCACGGCGAAGTCGCGTCCCTGCTCGACCCACCGGTGCAGCTCTTCGGCGATGTCCAGCATGTCGGTCTCCTTGGCGGTGTGGGAGGAGGGGCTCGGGCGTCAGCTGACGCCCAGCCAGCCCTCGATCGGGTGAAGGGCGAAGAACACGATGAATATCGCGGTGAGGCACCACATGAACGCGCCGACCTCGCGCGCCTTGCCCTGCGCCACCTTGATGACGGTGTAGGCGATGACGCCGGCCGCGACGCCGGGGGTGATGCTGTAGGTGAACGGCATCAGCACGACGGTCAGGAAGACCGGGATGGCGACGGAGCTGTCGCCCCAGTTCACGTGCTTGGCGTTCATCATCATCATCGCGCCGATGACGACCAGGGCGGCGGAGCCGACCTCGCGGGGCACGATCTGGGTGATCGGGGTGAAGAAGAGGCAGGCCGCGAAGAAGAGGCCGGTGATCACCGAGGAGAAGCCGGTGCGGGCGCCTTCGCCGACGCCGGTGGCGGACTCCACGAAGACGGTCTGGCCGGAGGCGCCGGAGACGCCGCCGATCGCGCCGCCCGCGCCGTCGATGAAGAGGGCCTTGGACAGGCCGGGCATGCGGCCCTTGTCGTCGGCGAGGTTGGCCTCGGTGCCGACGCCGATGATGGTGGCCATGGCGTCGAAGAAGCCGGCGAGGACGAGGGTGAAGACGATGACGCCGACGGTGATGTAGCCGACGTCGCCCCAGCCGCCGAAGGAGACGTCGCCGAAGAGCGAGAAGTCCGGGGCGGAGACCGCGCTGCCCTTGAGCTCGGGCGCGCCGTTGGCCCAGGCGCCCGCGCCCTTGGCCGGGATGTCGGCGACCGCGTTGACGATCAGCGAGAGGATCGTGCCGCCGACGATGCCGATGAGGATGGCGCCGGGGATCTTGCGGGCCTGGAGGGCGAAGATCGCGAGGAGGGTGACCGCGAAGATCAGGACGGGCCAGCCGACGAGTTCGCCGCCCGAGCCCATGGTGACGGGCGGGCCGAACTGCGGGCCGGCGCCGACGAAGCCGGCCTTGTTGAAGCCGATCAGCGCGATGAAGAGGCCGATGCCGATGGTGATGCCGTGCTTGAGCGGCAGCGGGATGGCGTTCATGATCATCTCGCGGAGACCGGTGACCACCAGGAGGCAGATCACCAGACCGTAGACGACGCACATGCCCATGGCCTGCGGCCAGGTCATCTGCGGCACCACCTGGGTGGCGAGCACACCGGAGACGCTCAGGCCGGCCGCGAGGACGAGCGGCACCTTGCCGACGAAGCCCATGAGCAGGGTCGTCACCGCCGCCGCGAGGGCGGTCGCCGTGATGACGGCGGAGGAGGCGAGGACGTTCTTGTCGACGTCCGGGCCCCCGAGGAGGATCGGGTTGAGCAGGAGGATGTACGCCATCGCCATGAAGGTGGTGACGCCACCGCGGATCTCCGTGCCGACGGAGGATCCTCTCTCCGAGATGTGAAAGTACCGGTCGAGCCAAGACCGTCCGGCGGGGTTGCGCGAGCCGGAGCCCGCGTCTTCCGCGGCGGTCTTCGGCTCCACAGACGACTGGGTCATGGGGCCTACTCCCAAGGTTCAAAGGGGCACCCGCACGAGGGGGACTCGTATGAGGCGGGATTTGGGAACTGCTGTTGGCTGCACGACCCGGGGGACGGCCCGAGACGAACGGGGTACTGCGGGCACTTCTGGTGGGGCGGGTACTTCGGGGTGGTGCGGGTGCTGCTGGTGGTGCGGGTACTGCGCTCCGGGCGGTGCGGGCGGGGAGGGACGGGTGACGTTCCCCGGGAGGCACGCACCGCCCGGAGGGTCCTACAGGGTGCCGGTGAGCGCCTCGGGGCGGACCGGGGTCTTGTTCAGCTCCAGGCCGGTCGCCGCCCGGATCGCCGCGAGGACGGCCGGGGTGGACGACAGGGTCGGGGCCTCGCCGATGCCGCGGACGCCGTAGGGCGCGTGGGGGTCGGCCAGTTCGAGGTAGTCGACCGGGATGGTCGGCGTGTCGAGGATCGTCGGGATCAGGTAGTCCGTGAAGGAGGGGTTGCGCACCTTCGCGGTCTTCGGGTCGACGATGATCTCCTCCATCACCGCGACGCCCAGGCCCTGGGTGGTGCCGCCCTGGATCTGGCCGATCACGGAGAGCGGGTTGACCGCCTTGCCGACGTCCTGCGCGCAGGCCAGCTCGATCACCTTGACGAGGCCGAGCTCGGTGTCCACCTCGACCACCGCGCGGTGCGCGGCGAAGGCGTACTGGACGTGTCCGTCGCCCTGGCCGGTGACGCGGTCGAAGGCCTGGGTCGGACGGTGCCGCCACTCCTCCTCGACCTCCACGGCCTGGTCCTCCAGGACGTCCGCGATCGTGGCGAGGGCCTCGCCGCCGTCGGTGACGACCTTGCCGCCCTCCAGGAGGAGTTCGGCGTTGGCCCACGCCGGGTGGTGCGAGCCGAACTTGCGCCGGCCGATCTCCAGGACCCTCTCGCGGACGAGCTCGCAGGAGTTCTTGATGGCGCCGCCGGTCATGTACGTCTGGCGGCCCGCGGAGGTCGAACCGGCCGAGCCCACCTGGGTGTCGGCGGGGTGGATGGTGACCTGCTGGACGCCGAGCTCGGTGCGGGCGATCTGCGCGTGGATCGTGACGCCGCCCTGGCCGACCTCGGCCGCGGCGGTGTGGACCGTGGCGACGGCCTCGCCGTTGATGACCTCCAGGCGGATCTTCGCGGTCGAGTAGTCGTCGAAGCCCTCGGAGAAGCCGACGTTCTTGATGCCGACGGCGTAGCCGACGCCGCGGACGACGCCCTCGCCGTGCGAGGTGTTGGAGAGGCCGCCCGGCAGAGCGCGGACGTCCGCGCTCTCGCCGGCGGTCTCCCACTGGCGCTCCGGCGGCATCGGGCGGGCCTTGACCCGGCGCAGCAGCTCGGCGACCGGGGCCGGCGAGTCGACGACCTGGCCGGTCGGCATGATCGTGCCCTGCTCCATGGCGTTGAGCTGGCGGAACTCGACCGGGTCCATGCCCAGCTTCGCCGCCAGCTTGTCCATCTGCGCCTCGTAGGCGAAGCAGGCCTGGACCGCGCCGAAGCCGCGCATGGCGCCGCAGGGCGGGTTGTTGGTGTAGAGGCCGATCGCCTCGATCTCGACGTCGTCGATGACGTACGGGCCGACCGAGAGGGAGGAGGCGTTGCCGACGACCGAGACCGTGGAGGAGGCGTAGGCGCCGCCGTCCAGGACGATCTTGCACTTCATGTGCGTGATCTTGCCGTCCTTGGTGGCGCCGTGCTCGTAGTAGAGCTTCGCCGGGTGCCGGTGGACGTGCCCGAAGAAGGACTCGTACCGGTTGTAGACCATCTTGACGGGCTTGCCGGTGCGCAGCGCGAGCAGCGAGGCGAGGATCTGCATGGAGATGTCCTCGCGGCCGCCGAAGGCGCCGCCGATGCCGGCCATGGTCATCCGGACCTTGTCCTGGGGCAGGCCGAGGCAGGGGGCGATCTGCTCGCGGTCCGCGTGCAGCCACTGGGTGGCGACGTACAGGTCGACGCCGCCGTCCTCGGCCGGCACGGCGAGGCCGGACTCCGGGCCGAGGAAGGCCTGGTCCTGCATGCCGAAGGTGTACTCGCCCCTGACGATGACGTCGGCGCGCTTGGCGGCCTCGTCGGCGTCGCCGCGGATGATCGGCTGGCGGTGCACGATGTTGGGGTGCGGGACGTGGGCCGCGTGGTGGTCGTCGCGGTTCTCGTGGACCAGGATCGCGTCGGGGGCGGTGGCCGAGGCCTCGTCCGTGATGACCGGGAGCTCCCGGTACTCGACCTTGATCTTGGCGGCGGCGCGGCGCGCGGTCTCCGGGTGGTCGGCGGCCACGAGGGCCACCGGCTCGCCGTGGTGCCGGACCTTGCCGTAGGCGAGCACCGGGGTGTCCCGGAACTCCAGGCCGTAGTTCTTGGCGGCCGGCAGGTCCTCGTGGGTCAGGACGGCGTAGACGCCGTCCGTGGTGAGGGCCTCGGAGGTGTCGATGGAGACGATCTCGGCGTGCGCGACGGTGGAGCGCAGGACCTGGCCCCACAGCATGTCCTCGTGCCACATGTCCGAGGAGTAGGCGAACTCGCCGGTCACCTTGAGGGTGCCGTCGGGGCGGAGGGTGGACGCGCCGACGCCGCCCTGGGTGTGGTTCTGGGTGACGTCGGTGGGCGTGCCCACCGGTACGGTACGGGTGTTCTGAGCCATCGTCAGACCGCCTCTCCCTGGCGCTCCTGGCGCGCGGCCGCGAGGCGGACCGCGTCGAGGATCTTCTCGTAACCGGTACAGCGGCAGAGGTTGCCGGAGAGCGCCTCGCGGATGTCCGCGTCCGTCGGGGACGGGTTGCGCTCCAGCATCTCGTCGGCCGCGACGAGCAGGCCGGGGGTGCAGAAGCCGCACTGGACCGCGCCGGCGTCGATGAACGCCTGCTGGATCGGGGAGAGTTCGACGCCCTCACCGGTCTGCGAGTCCTGCGGCTTGGCCTCCCACTTCTTGGCCTGGTCGACCGAGGTGCCACAGGCTCCGGAGGCGCAACCGCCGTGGGCCTCGCGCTCCTTGGCGTACTCGGCCAGGCCTTCGACGGTGACGACCTCGCGGCCCTCGACCTGGCCGGCGGCGACCAGACAGGAGCAGACCGGCACCCCGTCCAGGCGGACCGTGCAGGAGCCGCACTCGCCCTGCTCGCAGGCGTTCTTGGAGCCGGGCAGGCCCAGCCGCTCGCGCAGGACGTAGAGGAGGGACTCGCCCTCCCAGACATCGTCGGCTTCCTGCGGACGGCCGTTGACCGTGAAATTCACGCGCATGGTTATGCAGCTCCCTCAAGCGTGCGGCCGGTGCCGCGGTACTGCTCCCAGGTCCAGCCGAGCTGGCGGCGAGCCATGATGCCGACGGCGTGGCGCCGGTACTTGGCGGTGCCCCGTACGTCGTCGATCGGGTTGGCGGCGGCCGAGCAGAGGTCGGCGAACTGCTTCGCGATCGCGGGGGTGATGATCTTCCCGTTGTCCCAGAAGCCGCCCTCCTCCAGGGCCGCGTTCAGGAAGGCCTCGGCCTCCTTGGCGCGGATCGGGGTCGGCGCGGCCGAACCGATGCCGGTGCGGACGGTCCGGGTCTCCGGGTGCAGCGCCAGGCCGAAGGCGCAGACGGCGATGACCATCGCGTTGCGGGTGCCGACCTTGGAGTACTGCTGGGGGCCGTCCGCCTTCTTGATGTGGACGGTCTTGATGAGCTCGTCGGGCTGGAGCGCGTTGCGCTTCACGCCGGTGTAGAACTCGTCGATCGGGATGAAGCGGCTGCCGCGGACCGACTCGACCTCGACCTCGGCGCCGGCGGCGAGGAGGGCGGGGTGGGCGTCACCGGCCGGGGAGGCGGTGCCGAGGTTGCCGCCGACGCCGCCGCGGTTGCGGATCTGCGGAGAGGCGACCGTGTGGGAGGCGAGCGCCAGGCCCGGCAGCTCGGCCCTCAGGTTCTCCATGATCTGCGTGTACGGAACGGAAGCGCCGAGCCGGACGTTCTCCTCGCCGACCTCCCACTCGCGCAGCAGCTCGATGCGGTTCAGGTCCAGCAGGTACTCGGGGCGCCGGTGGTCGAAGTTGATCTCGACCATGACGTCGGTGCCGCCCGAGATGGGCACGGCTGTGGGGTGCTCGGCCTTGGCGGCGAGCGCCTCCTCCCAGCTGGCGGGGCGAAGGAAGTCCATGGTGGCTCTCTTCTAGCGATTCTGGTGGGGGTCGGACGTCTGGGCCCTGGGGGACGTTCGGCCCTCGACTTCGGTGTTCATGTCCTGTTCACGCGGTGTGTGGCCTAGTACACAAGCCACGGTGGCCGGGGTGCAGTCACCGAAAACATGAAGGAGTTGGCCGGTGCCCCCGCACGTCTTGTAGATTCGAACGAAAGACGGTGAGCGGAAACCTCGCCGTTTCCCCCTGGAAACGGCGGCACCACCCTCACCGACTCCACCGTCGATTACCCGACAACCCCATCACCACCCGAATCACCCACTCGAAGGAACGGCGGCGACACGAATGCGGCTGCGCGCACTGCTGGAGAACGACGCGCTCGGGCTGCGCCTGCTGGGCGGCGAGGAGGAGCTGGACCGCTCCGTCCGTGGCGTGATGACCACGGACCTCAAGGACCCCAGCCGGTACCTCTCCGGCGGCGAGCTGGTCCTCACCGGCCTGGCCTGGCTGCGGGAGCCGGCCGACGCCGAGCCCTTCGTCCGGATCCTCAGCCAGGCCGGGGTCTCCGCGCTCGCGGCCGGCGAGGCCGAGCTGGGCGACATCCCCGACGATCTCGTGGAGGCGTGTTCGCGCCACCGGCTGCCGCTCTTCGCCGTCAACGAAACCGTTGCGTTCGCGACGATCACCGAACACGTCGTTCGACAGGTCTCCGGCGAGCGGGCCGGCGACCTGGCGGCCGTCGTGGACCGGCACCGGCGGCTGATGACCTCGGGCCCGGCGGGCGGCGGCCCCGAGGCCGTCCTCGACCTGCTCGGTTCCGACCTGGACCTGCGCGCCTGGGTCCTCTCCCCCACCGGACGGCAGATCGCCGGCGCCGGGGAGCCCCTGGACCCGGCGCTCGCCGCCGCCCTCGCGGGCGAGCACCTGGCCGCCACCCGCACCGGCCGGCGCGGCCCGCACCGGCTGACCCTCCAGGGCAGCGCGTACTCCCTCTTCCCGATCAGGAACGCCGGCCGGGCCGCCGGGCCGGGCGCCCGGGACGTCCGCGAGACGGTGCTGTCCGACTGGCTGCTCGCCGTGGAGGCCGACGCCGGGGACTGGCCGGCCGCCCGGCTCGACCTGCTCCAGGGCGTCACCCAGCTGATCTCCGTCGAACGCGACCGGCGCGACGCGGCCCGCACGGTGCGCCGCCGGCTCGCCCAGGAGGTCCTGGAGCTGGTGCAGACGGGCGCCGCGCCCGCCGAGATCGCCGCCCGGCTGCGGGTCGCCGCCCCGGTGCTGCTGCCCGGCCTCGGCGCGGCCCCGCACTGGCAGGTCGTCGTGGCCCGCGTCGAGTGGGAGCAGGAGGGCGGCCAGGCCCCGGTGGAGCCGGGACCGGTCACCCAGGCGCTCCTGGAGGAGATCCTGGTCGACCCGGCGACCGTCGGCCCCGAGTCCGCCGACCGGATCGCCGTCGCCCACACGGGTGACGAGGCCATCGCGCTGGTGCCGCTGGCCGCCGGCCCGCTGCCGGAGAGCGAGGACGACGGCCCGTCGCCCGCCCTGGGCCTGCACGCGGACGCCCTGCTCGCGGCGGTACGGGCTCCGCTCTCGTCCGGCCTCGCCGACGACGGACGGCTCACCCTGGGCGTCAGCGCCGCCGTGCACTCGGCGGAGGGGCTGCGGGGCGCCCTGGAGGAGGCCCGGCACGCCCGCCGGGTGGCCGCCGCCCGCCCCGGCCGGGTCTGCGCGGCCGGCCACCACGAGCTGGCCTCGCACGTGCTGCTGCTGCCCTTCGTCCCGGACGACGTGCGGCGCGCCTTCACGGCCCGGCTCCTGGACCCGCTGCGGGACTACGACCGGCGGCACCGGGCGGAGCTCATCCCGACCCTGGAGGCCTTCCTGGACTGCGACGGCTCCTGGACCCGCTGCGCGACCCGGCTGCACCTCCACGTGAACACGCTGCGCTACCGCGTCGGCCGCATCGAGCAGCTGACCGGCCGGGACCTGTCCCGTCTGGAGGACAAGCTCGACTTCTTCCTGGCCCTGCGGATGAGTTGACGGAGTCTGACCGGCGCGGATCCGGATTTCACTCCTTCGGTTGAGTCCGGAGGAGTGACGGGGGACCCTCCGGCGCACCCCCTCCGCCGAGGCCCTCGCACCCCCGCCCTCCCTGATCACCGCGGTGATCAGGGGTCTCGGCGCCCTGGTGCCCCGCCGGGCCCTGCCCCGGCGGGGCACCACGACGACCTCCCGGCTTTGTGAAATTTTTCACCCGACCCCTTGGCCGGGTACGGCCGTTCGTGCTGAGATGCCGTCCTACTCAACAGCTCGATGGCGCGCTCGGGGAGGGCAATGTGGCGGACACCGCCATGTCTGGTTCCGAATCAGGGGGCGGCGGAAACCCGTCCCTCGCCTACGGCAAGGAGACTCCCGTGGAGACCGCCATATGGCGGCTCCGCTCCCGCGGCTGCTGGACCGACGCGGCGGCGCTGCTCGCCCCCCGCGCCCACGAACCGGCCGCCGCGCTCGAACGGGCCGCGCTGCTGATCGAGCGCTGCCTCTACACCGAACAGGGCTGGGCCGAGGCGGAGGAGGCGCTGCGCGCCGCCGAGGCGGTCGCGAGCAGCGACGAGGAGCGGGGCGCGGCCGCCTGCGAGCGCGGCTACCTCGCCTACGCCTCCACCCTGTTGGGCGTCCGGGACCGCGCCGACGAGGCCCGGATGGCGCTCGGCCGGGCGGCGGCCCTGATCTCCCCCTCCGAGCCGGGCCGTCCGCTCCTGGACTACCGGCGCGGTCTGATCGCCCAGAACCTCGGCGACTCCCCGCAGGCGGCCCGGGCCGCGTACCGCCGGGCGCACGCCGGCGCCACCGCGCAGGGCGACTCGCTGCTGCTCTCCTCCACCTGGCGCCATCTCGCCGGACTGGCGTTAAGGGAGGGCGAGTTGGCGGAGGCCCGGCACGGCTTCGCCGAATCGCTGCGGATCCGTGAGGAGTTGGGCTACCTGGTGGGTACGGCCCCGGCGCTGACCGCGCTGGCCGACACCGAGACCGAAGCGGAGGCCGGGCGGCTGCGCGCCGAGGCCCGCCGCCTCTTCCGCCTCCTGGGGGGCGTACCGACCTGGCTGGCGTCGCAGCTGACGCCCCGCACGGCCATGTGAGCTCCCGTCAGTCCGCCCGCGGCTCCAGGCAGACGAGGCTCTCCTCGGTGCCGACGACGAGCGCCCCGGTGGCGGTCACGGCGACGGCGCGGACGGCGGGGCCGGGCCGGAAGACGCGGCGCCGGCCGTCCTCCGGGGCGATCAGCTCGACCCGGCCGTCGGCCCAGGCGGCCGCGACGAGCGGCCCGCCGGGGGCGGGGGCGGCGTGCAGCGCGACCACCGGCGCCCGGCGCTCCGCCAACGCCTCGGGCACCGGGGCCCGGCCCGGCGTCCAGAGCCGTACGGTGCCGTCGGCGCCGCCCGAGCAGACGAACGGGGTCGCGGACTCGACGGCGGTCACGGCGGTCACCCGGCCGCTGTGCGAGGCGGCCTGGTGGAGGCCGTTGACCCCGAAGGCGTGCACCGAGCCGAGCCGGTCCCCCACCACCACCGAGCCCGCGATCGCCGCCAGCGCCGTACCGGGATGCCGGGACAGGGTGGTGGAGACGGCCTCGGTGAGCCGCTCCAGATAGGGCGGGCGGGGCGCGGTGCCCGGCACGGAGTGCAGCCGGCCGCGCTCGTCGAGCAGCAGCACCGTCCCGTCGGCGGTGGGCGCGAGGGCGGTGATCCGGCCCTGGACCCGGTGGGCGAGCCGCCCCGCGCCGGAGGCGTCGGCCTCCCGCAGCAGCCGGACCGTGCCGGTGTGGTCGCCCACCAGGAGCAGCTCGGCCGAAGGCCCGCCGGCGGTCGCGCCGAGCACCGCCACGGGGCCGGGCCACGGCGGGGAGACGTCCCCCCGGTGCCGGGCCCAGCGCAGCCGCCAGGGCGCCGGGGCCGCCTGCGCGGCGAGCGCGGGCCGCAGCCGGGGGTCGGCGCCGTCGCCGAGCGCGGTGAGCAGCACCAGGGCCCGGCCGGCCGGGCCGTCCGCCGCGCACAGCGCCTGCCCGGCCCGCAGCCAGGCGTCGCGCAGCCCGCCGTGGTCGTCGGGGGAGGCGGTCGCGTAGCCGGTGGTGACGAGCAGCGGATCGGCGGCGCAGACGGCGACCGGGTCGGAGAGGTCGGGGAGGCCGGGGAACGGCGCCGGGGCCGGCGGCCCGGGGGGCGCGTCCCCGTCGAGGTCGACGACGGTGGTGCGGGCGGCCCGGGGGACGCGGGTGCCGGTGCGGGCCTCCACGACGAGCCGGATCCGACCGACCTCGGCGAGGCCGCCGAGCAGTTCGGCGAGGGCGTCCGGTTCGGCGGCGGCGTGCAGGTCGGTGAGGAGCAGCACGGTCCGGCCGGTGCGGCGGGCCTCGCTGGTGGCGAGCGCGTGCACGAGGTCGGCGGGGGTGCGGGCCACCACGCCGAGCCGGTCGGCGAGCGTCCAGGCGACGCCGAGGGCGCTCTGCCCGGCGAGCGGCACCCGCACCCGCTCGGTCCCGGGCCGACCGCGCCGGGACCGCGTCCCGTGGGCGGCCAGCCAGTCCAGGAGGGCGCTCTTGCCGCTGCCCGGGGCGCCGGTGACCAGGCAGAGCCGCGGTGCCTCGGGGTCGGTGAGCCAGCCGAGGAGGGCGGCGGCCTCGGGCCCCGTACCGGTGTGCGGCGCCGAAGTCCGGGGGGAGGGCCGGCGCCCGTCCGCGGGGGACGGGGTCGCGGACGGCATGGGACACCTCACGGGCGCGCGTACGAACGGCTGTCGCCCCCGACCTTAGTGGGCGCGGCCCCCGGGGAGGCCGTCCCGTCGAAGACCGGCTTCCCGGAGACCGGCCGGCCTCCCCGGGGGGGGGGGTGGGCCGGTCTCCGGGAGCCACCGCCCGCCGCGACCGGCCCCGGCCTGATCCGGCCCGGGGCCCGGAGGTGCGCCGCACGCCCCCGGCCGGGCCGCCGTGACCACGGCGTGCCCGCGGCGGCCGAGGACGGCGGGACGACCGGGGACGGCGGGAGGGCCGAGGACGGCGGGGCGACGGGACGGCCGAGGACGGCGGGAGGGCCAGGGACAGCGGGACGGCCGGGGACAGTGGGACGGCCGAGGACGGCGAGACGGCCAGGGACAGTGGGACAGCCAGGGACAGTGGGACGGCCGAGGACGGCGAGACGGCCAGGGACAGCGGGACGGCCGGGGACGGCGCACGCGGGTTCCGGCGGCGGCGCGGCGGCCGTCCGGTGGTCTCAGCCGTTCGCGCCGGTGAAGTGCTCGCGGACCAGGGACTCCACGACCGGGAGGTCCCGGGCGACGAGGGCGTCGAGGAGGGCGGAGTGCTCGGCGGCGTCGGCGACCAGGTCCGCGTGGCGCAGGACGGGGGCGCTGAGCAGGGGCCACTGGGAGCGGCGGTGGAGGTCGTCGGCGATCACGAGGAGCTGTTCGTTGCCGGCGAGGGCGAGGACCTCGCGGTGGAAGGCGCGGTCGGTCTCCGCGTAGTGCGCGCGGTCGCCGCGGGCGGCGGCGGCTCCGGTCGCCTCCGCGAACGGCCGGAGCGCGGCCCAGCGGGCCGCCGGGACGGTGCGGGCGAGCCGCAGCATGACCGGGACCTCGATGAGGGCGCGGACCTCGGCCAGCTCGGTCAGCTCGCGGGCGGTGCGGACGACGACGCGGAAGCCGCGGTTGGGCACGACCTCGACGGCGCCCTCGACGGCCAGGCGCTGCATCGCCTCGCGGACGGGGGTCGCGGAGACGCCGAAGCGCTCGCCGAGGGCGGGGGCGGAGTACACCTCGCCGGGCCGCAGCTCGCCGGCGACGAGGGCGGTGCGCAGGGCGTCGAGGACCTGGCCCCGGACGGAGTGCCGCCGCACGGTGCGCGGGCCGTCCCCGGCGAGGGGGGACTCGCCGTGGGTGTGCTCGCCGTGGGTGTGCTCGCCGTGGGTGTGCTCGCCGCGGGCCTGCTCGGGCACGCGCGCGGAGCCGGCGCCGGGTCCCGCGCCGCCCCCGGGGGCGTACGGACCGGGCGCGGGGTCGCCGAATCGCACGGACGGTCCCTCCGTCGCCCGCTCGCGTGCTGCGCCCTGCTCCACCCGGGTCCTCCTGCGGCCTCGTGCCGGGCCCGGCTCGCGCGGCCCGGGTCCCCTGTGCACCATAGGCGAACGAACCGTTCCGCGGGACCGCGCCCACGAGGCGCAGGTGGGAACGGGTCGGCCGGTGGTGAGACGCGACGCCGATTCGGGTAAGGTAAGGCTTACCTGCTAACGATCGCGATTCGGTGGTCCGCATGACCGTCCCCGCTCTGCTGCCCTCCCTCCACGCCTCGCCCGTCGCGGCCTCGTACGCCCGGCTCGCCGAGGTCTTCTCCGGCCTGCGGATAGAGGAGACGGCCGAGAACGAACGGCTGCCGCGCGGCGCCGGCTGGGTCCTCGCCGAGGAGCTCGCCGCCGGCGGGGCCGCCCTGGACGCCTTCCTCGCCTGGGACAACGCGCAGGTGCTCCGCGACCACGGGCAGCAGGCCCGCCCCGACGTGGTCGCGAGCTTCGGGCTCCACCGGTACGCCTGGCCCGCCTGCCTCCTGGTGACCCTCCCCTGGTTCCTGCACCGCCGGGTCCCCCGCCTCCCGGTGACGGCGGTCTCCTTCCAGCGGACCCGTGGCCGGATGGCGGTGCGCGTCGAGGAGTTCGTCTGCCTCCCCGGCGACCCGGCGGCCGCCCTGCCCGGCGCCCGCGTGGTCGCGGACGAGGACGCCCTGCGCGCGGAGGTCCGCGCCTCCCTCGCCGAGCACTTCGAGGCCCTCCTCGGCGGCTTCGGCCCCCGGATGCGGCGCGGCCGCCGCGCCCTGTGGGGCATGGTGACGGACGAGATCGTCGAGAGCCTCTGGTACATCGGCGCCCTCCTCGGCGAGGAGGAGCGGGCGATGGCCGAACTGGAGCTGCTGCTCCCGGGGAGCACCGGCCGGCCGGAGAAGCCGTACGCGGGCGGGGCCGGCTTCCGGCCGCTGCCCGGGAGCGAGGGCCCGGACGGCGCTCCGCGCGCCACCCGGGACCGGGCGACCTGCTGCTTCTTCTACACGCTGCGCCCCGAGGACACCTGTCTCACCTGTCCGCGCACCTGCGACGCGGACCGGGTGCGGCGGCTCGCCGCGACCGCCTGAGGAATACGCCACCCGGACGGGTGACGTGAATCGAACACAACTCCGCCCGAGCGGCGGGGCGTTCGACCAGAAGGTACCTATTCGTATGCCCTGGACCCTCGTTGGCGTGCTCTTGCCCCGAAACCCCGTGCGTCCCGTGATCGGTCGGACAGTATGGGCGGCCCAACGCCCGACTGCGATGCGAGGGACACCGCATGAGACTGACCGACATATCGCTGGACTGGCTGCTTCCGGGCGGCGTGATGGTCGCCGGAGTCCTGACGGCGGTGGCGGTGCTCGCGCGCGGGAAGCGCGCCGGTGACCAGGCCGCGGCCGAGGACTCCTGGGAACGCAGCGAGGAGCGGCGCAGACGCAAGGAGGCCATCTACGGCTTCGCCTCGTACGGACTGCTGTTCTGCTGCGCCGCCGTCGCGGCGGCGCTCTCCTTCCACGGGCTCGTCGGCTTCGGCCGGCAGAACCTCAACCTGACGGGCGGCTGGGAGTACCTGGTCCCCTTCGGCCTCGACGGCGCCGCGATGTTCTGCTCGGTGCTCGCCGTCCGCGAGGCCAGCCACGGCGACGCGGCCCTCGGCTCGCGCCTCCTGGTCTGGCTCTTCGCGGGCGCGGCCGCCTGGTTCAACTGGGTGCACGCGCCGCGCGGCCTGGGCCACGACGGGGCCCCGCAGTTCTTCGCGGGGATGTCCCTGTCGGCGGCGGTCCTCTTCGACCGGGCGCTGAAGCAGACCCGCCGGGCGGCGCTGCGCGAGCAGGGCCTGGTGCCCCGCCCGCTGCCGCAGATCCGGATCGTGCGGTGGATAAGGGCTCCCCGGGAGACCTTCGCCGCCTGGTCGCTGATGCTCCTGGAAGGCGTACGGACGCTGGACGAGGCCGTGGACGAGGTCCGGGAGGACCGGCGCGAGAAGGAGCAGAACAGGATCCGCCGGCGCGAGCAGGCCAAGCTCGACCGGGCGCAGATCAAGGCGCTCAACCGTCAGCACCGGGCCTTCGGCCGGGGCGGCGGCCGCCAGGTGGAGGTGGCGGCGCTGACCGCCGCCTCCGGGACCGGCGGGGGCCAGCCCCCCGCGTCCGGGCCGGGTTCCGCGACGGCGTCGGTGACGGCGGCCGTCGCGGAACCCGCCATAGCGGACCCGGGACAACTGCCCCTTCGGCCCCGGCCCTCCCTGCAAGCCGTCAGGGAAAGTGAGAAGCGGGAGTCGCGGACGGTGGACCTCACCGCCGAGGACGACACCCAGGCCCTGCCCCGACTCGACTCCCTGGAGGCGAAGATCTCCGAGATGGAGCGGCTGCTCGGCTGACGGGACCGCCCCACGGCACGGCAGGACCGCGCCACCCCACGGCACGACCGTGACCCCCCGACGGCGGGGCCGCCCCTCAGGCGGCCCCGCCGTTCAGTTCGAACCAGACGACCTTCCCCGTGTCGCGCTCCTCGACCCCCCAGGAATCGGCGAGCTCCCGCACCAGGAAGAGCCCCCGGCCGCTCGTACCGTCGCCGGCGGGCGGTACGGGCGGGGCGTCGAGGCCGGGCTCGAAGTCGCGGACCTCGACCCGGAGCTGGACCGGATCGACGGTCGCGGTGACGACCGCGCCGTGGGCGGTGTGGACCAGTGCGTTGGTGACCAGTTCGCTGGTGAGCAGCTCGGCGACGGCCCCGGCGTCCGGCCCGCCCCAGGCGCCGAGCAGTTCCCGTAACGCGTGGCGCACCTCCGGCACCGCCGTCAGGTCCGCCCCGCCCACCTTCCTGAGCAGTTGAGTCGGCTGTCGTGCGTTCCCGGCCATAGCCCCCCACCCACGATCGCGTCGAACAGGCTCACGGAAGAGCCTGCCCCGCGCGCCGGTCCGCATGCGCCGTGCCCGGTGCCCTCAGGGGCGGGGCACGTTGCGCAGGTTGGATCGGGCCATCTGGAGCATCCGGCCCACTCCCCCGTCGAGGACGATCTTGCTGGCGGAGAGGGCGAAGCCGGTGACCATCTCGGCGCTGATCTTCGGGGGGATGGAGAGGGCGTTGGGGTCGGTGACGACGTCGACGAGGGCGGGGCCCTTGTGCCGGAAGGCGTCCTTGAGGGCCCCGGCCAGGTGCTTGGGCTTCTCGACGCGCACTCCGTAGGCACCGGCGGCCCGGGCGACGGCGGCGAAGTCGGGGTTCTTGTGGGCCGTCCCGTACGAGGGGAGTCCGGCGACCAGCATCTCCAGCTCGACCATCCCGAGCGAGGAGTTGTTGAACAACACGATCTTCACCGGGAGTTCGTACTGCACGAGAGTGAGGAAGTCGCCCATGAGCATGGAGAAGCCGCCGTCGCCGGAGAGGGTGACGACCTGCCGTCCCCGGTCGGTGAACTGGGCGCCGATCGCCTGCGGGAGGGCGTTGGCCATGGAGCCGTGGCTGAAGGAACCGATGATCCGGCGGCGCCCGTTGGGGGTGAGGTAGCGGGCCGCCCATACGTTGCACATACCGGTGTCGACGGTGAAGACCGCGTCGTCGTCGGCGAGTTCGTCGAGGACGGAGGCCACGTACTCGGGGTGGATCGGGGTGTGCTTCTCGACCTTGCGGGTGTAGGCCTTCACCACGCCTTCCAGGGCGTCGGCGTGCTTCTTCAGCATCTTGTCGAGAAAGCGTCGGTCGGTGCGCTGCCGGATCCGGGGCGTGACGCAGCGCAGGGTCTCGCGGACGTCGCCCCAGACGGCGAGGTCGAGCCGGGAGCGGCGGCCGAGGTGTTCGGGGCGGACGTCGACCTGCACGATCCGGACGTCGTCGGGGAGGAAGGCGTTGTACGGGAAGTCGGTGCCGAGCAGGATCAGCAGGTCGCACTCGTGGGTGGCCTCGTAGGCGGCGCCGTAGCCGAGCAGGCCGCTCATGCCCACGTCGAAGGGGTTGTCGTACTGGATCCACTCCTTGCCCCGCAGGGCGTGGCCGACGGGGGCCTTGAGCCGCTCGGCGAACTGCATGACCTCGGCGTGGGCGCCGGCGGTGCCGCTGCCGCAGAACAGCGTCACCCGTTCGGCCGCGTCGATCATCCGGACCAGGGCGTCGATCTCGGAGTCGCCGGGACGGACGGTGGGGCGGGAGGTGACGAGCGCGGAGCCGGCGGTCTTCTCGGGAGCGGGCTGGTCGGCGATGTCGCCGGGAAGGGCGACCACCGAGACGCCGCCGCGGCCGACGGCGTGCTGCACGGCGGTGTGCAG
This sequence comes from Streptomyces roseolus, assembly GCF_014649855.1. Classification (GTDB taxonomy): domain Bacteria; phylum Actinomycetota; class Actinomycetes; order Streptomycetales; family Streptomycetaceae; genus Streptomyces; species Streptomyces roseolus. The sequence goes on from NZ_BMTV01000018.1 coordinate 17,995, forward strand.
CAGCCGGGGCATCTGCTTCGGGTTGGAGATGAGTTCGCTGTAGTGGCTGCACTCGCGGAACAGCTGGTCGGGGTGGGTCTCCTGGAAGTAGCCGAGCCCGATCTCGCTGGACGGGATGTGGGAGGCGAGGGCGAGGACGGGGGCCATCGAGCGGTGGGCGTCGTACAGGCCGTTGATGAGGTGGAGGTTGCCCGGGCCGCAGGAGCCGGCGCAGGCGGCGAGGCGGCCGGTGATCTGCGCCTCGGCGCCCGCGGCGAAGGCGGCGGTCTCCTCGTGGCGCACCTGGACCCAGTCGATGGCGGGGTTGCGCCGGATGGCGTCGACGACCGGGTTCAGGCTGTCGCCGACCACGCCGTAGAGCCGCTGCACTCCGGCGCGGACGAGGATGTCGACGAATTGCTCCGCTACGTTCTGTTTGGCCATGGGTCCATCAACACACGGCCCGGCACCTCACGCCTCCCAGACGGCCGCTCCCGTACGGTCATCGGCGTACCCCGTCACCCTCAGCTGGGTGTCGGCGAGGAAGGCGGCGAGGCCGGGCGGTTCGGCGCCGGTCCAGCGGGCCGCCAGCTCGCGGGCGAGGGCGGGCTCGCCGCGCATCGGCTCGGCGAGGCCGGGCGAGGCGAGGAGGAGGGTGTCGCCGGGCCGGGCCACCGAGGCGCGGAAGCGGAACGGTTCGGCGGGCGGCGGGACGGGCTCCTCGACGAGCGGCCCGGGGGCGGTGGCGATGCCGAGGTCCATGGTGAGCCGGTCGCCCTCCTCCGTCACCTCGGGCGTCCCGTGCGGCGGCGTCGAGCCGAAGCCCACGACGGGCGCGCCGGTGACCGAGGCCGGGTCGGGGAGGAGCGGCTCGATGTCCTGCCAGGCGCCGTCGCGGAGCCGGAAGAGTCCGCCGCCGCCGATGCCGAAGAAGACCCGGGTGCGGCAGTCTGGGTCGGCGGGGATGAGCAGGCAGCGCAGGGTGGCGGTGTACGCGTCGGGGGCCAGGCCCCGCTCGGCGGCGCGGGCCCGCAGCCGGCCGTAGGTGCGGTCGGTGAGCCGCTGGAGCCCCGACTTGAGCTCGCCGCGGCGGCCGGAGCGGATGTCCTCGGAGAGCCGGGCGTGGCTGCGGCCGACGGCCTCGCCGATCCAGCGGCAGGCGTCGGCGGCGGCGAGGTGCGCCTCGTCGGCGGCGCGGGAGCCGGCCGCGACGGCGACGAGCACGAGCGCGGTCTCGTCGTGGCCGAAGCGGGCGGTGAGGAGGGCGTCGCGGCGGGGTTCGCCGCGGTAGCGGGCGGAGTCGCCGCGGACGGAGGCGGCGCGGAGGGTGGCGGTGCCGTAGCGGGCGCCGTCGAGGACGGTGTCGGCGACCAGGTCGGCGAGTTCGCCGGGGCGCGCGGCGGGCAGGGCGGTGGGCTCGGCCTCGTACGTCGGCGGCCGGCTGCCGAGGAAGCCGGTGCGGGGCCGGGGCATGGGCACCTGGACGGTCGGCTCGTGACCGGTCGGCTCCTGCCCGGGGGCGGGCAGCTCGACCAGCACGGTGGCGTCCGTCCCGGACCCGGGCGCGGGTCCGGGATCCGGTTCGCGTACGGGGTCGGGCTCGGGCTCCGCGTCGGCCGGGGGCGCGGCCGGGAAGGTGCGGGGCCCCGTGACCGGCGCCTCCCACGGTGCCGGCCCGAGCACGGAAGGCGCGGGCGGCCCGGAAGGCGCGGGCGGCGCGGGCGGCAGCGGCGGCGCGGAGGGCGCGGGCGGTGCGGAAGGCGCCGGCGGCACGGAGGGTGCCGGCGGCGGGGCGGCCTGCGGGGCCTGCGTGGCCTGGGTGGCGGACGTGAAGTGGGCGTCCAGCGAGTCGGACGAGGGCGTCGGCGTGAGGTCCTCCGCCGCGTCCTCGTAGAGCGCGTCCCACCAGTTGTCCCCCTGCTGAGTCATGCCCTTATTGTCCACCGCGGGCGGCCCGGGAAAACGGGACACGAGGAAAACCGTTGCTGCGAATGGGTGGTCCGCCGGACGACCCCACCCCCCACGGGAAGGACGTCCGGCGGACCGGCGTGGTCAGCGCACGTCGTAAGCGCGGACCACGGTCTGGGTGACGGAGTTGCCGCGGGCGTCCGTCAGTTCGGTCCTCAGGGTGACCGGCTTGCCCGTCGCGCCCGCGTGGTCCACGGTCGCGGTCCAGGTGCCGTCCTGCTGGGAGACCGGCGCTTCGGTCCAGGTCGTACCGCCGTCATAGGAGTACGAGAGCCTGGCCGAGGTGAGAGCGGCCGGCTGGTAGCCGGCGTGCCCGGTCGCGGTGAGGCCGATCTTCTGGCCGTCGGTCGCCGCGAGGGTCTTGAGTCCGTCCACCGGCAGGTCGTACCGGGGGAAGAGAATCGGGATGCCCTGAGAATAGACCGTCTCGTCGAGCTGAGAGGTGAATTTCCAGATCGACCGCACCGAGGTGGAGCGGGTCCAGTTCCGGTTGCCGAGCTTCGTGGTGTTCTGTTCCAGCTCGTACGCGCCCCGCTCGGCGGGCACCTCGAAGACGCCGGAGGGCCACGCGTTCTCGCCGATGAGCTCGCCGTCGCGGCGCAGCCGCAGGTTGCCGAGGTCGCCGAAGGAGCCGGGCTCGGCGTGGTGGGTGCCGTCGCCCCACATCGCGGCGGCGAAGCCGATCAGGTTGCCCTGGCGCTCGGAGACGAGGACGGGCTCGCCGGAGGCGTCGCGCGGTGCGGTCGGCACGATGACGCCGTCGTACCAGTCCTCGGTGCGCCGCTCGCCGGGGGCGTACGCGTGCCGGTCGCCGATCATCAGCTCGCCGTAGGGGAAGCTGCTGCCGGTCGTCTGCTGCCAGACGGTGTCGCCGGCCGTGTGGTATTCGGTGCGGCTGCCCGGGGCGGGGACGGTCTCCAGGCCGGCGAAGCCGACGGCGAGGCCGTTCGGGCGGTACGCGGCGGGGAAGTTCATGAAGTCCGCCGCGGTGCCGGCCGAGCCGTAGGTGACCTCGGAGCGGCCGAGGCGGGAGTCGCGGACCCGGTGGACGCGGTCCCGGTCCACCTCGCCGGTCTCGGGGAAGGCGAGGCTGTAGACGTACGGCGGCTTGGCCGTGGCCTTCCAGTGCAGGGTGACCTCGCCGGCGGCGAGCCGCTCGCGGAGCGCGGCGGCCTCGGCGGCCGGGACCGCGAGGGCCGGCAGACCGGCGCCGGTGAAGCCTCCGGTCGGGTACCAGCGGAGCGCCGACTCGTGGTGGACGACGACGCCGGTCGCGCCGGCGGCCTTGGCGTCGCGGGCGAGGACGGCGACGCTCGTGGTGGCGTCGGGGAGGCGGACCAGGGCGAGGCGGCCCTGGACGCCGGCGGCCCTCAGCTCGTCCGGGGTGCCGGCGCCGGCGTCGACCAGCCGGGCGGAGCCGGTGCCGTCGAGGTTGTCGGAGCCGGTGGAGGCGGTCACCGCGTGGAGGTCCAGGCCGTCGCCGGTGCGCAGCGAGGTGAGCTGCGGGGCGGCGGCGCGCCAGTAGCTGCCGGACTCGAAGGAGCCGTCGCGGGCCTCGCCCTCGACGGAGGCGTAGTAGGCGCGGAGGGTGCGGGGGCCGACGGCGGTGCCGGTGTGCGCCCAGACGTCGTCCCAGGTGCGGGCGAAGGCCAGGGTGGCGCCGCGGACCTCGGACGGCCGGTCGGTGCGGACCGAGAGGCGGGCGGCCTCGCGGGCGTCGAGGACGACGGTCGTGTCCTTGGTGACCTCCAGCTGCGGGCGGGCCAGGTGGGTGAGGGAGTCGGTCAGCGTGGCGCCCTCGCCCGCGTCGGGGGTGGTGACGAAGGAGGTGAGGAAGTAGCTGCCGGGGCGCACCCGGAAGACCTGGTCGGCGGCGCCCTCGTTGAAGCGGCGCTCGCCGGTGGCGTCGTCGGTGCCGATGACGTCGAGCGAGGAGGCGCCGTCGGCCGGCTTGCCCAGGCGGTCGATCAGCTTGACGCGGAGGGTGACGGTCTCGGGCTCGACGTACAGCGAGAACGGGGTGGAGACGTGGACGCCGCCACGGCCGGTGGCGACGACCCGGCCCGTGACGTCGCCGTACTGCGCGCGCTCCAGGCGGGCGGTGGGGTCGACGGCGAGCGGGACCTCGACGGTGGCTCCGGCGGGGACGGTGACCGTGCGCTTGCCGAGGCGGGCGACGGTGGACCGGACGGCGGAGCCGTCGTTGCCGGTGACCTTCTCGACGGCGAGGTCGAGGGTGACCGGGGCGCCGGAGGTGTTGGTGTAGGGGACGGTGACCGTGGTGCGGTCGCTCCTGTCCTGCGGCCAGTGATAGGTGCCGGCCTGGACGGCGGGGGCGGAGAGCACCGTCTGGTCGAGCGCGGCCCCGACGTCGAGCCGGCCGGCGCCGGTCTCGCGGACGTCGCCGGGTGTGTCGGTCTCGGCGGAGGCCACGAGCGCGGCCTTCAACTGCTGCGCCTTCCAGTCGGGGTGACGCTGCTTCAGGATGGCGGCGGCGCCCGCGACGTGCGGGGTGGCCATCGACGTGCCGGACATGGCCTGGTACGCGTAGAGGCCGCGCCCGCCGGCCGCGGCGGCGGAGATGCCGACGCCGGGGGCGGCGATCTCCGGCTTGAGGGTGTGGGCCTCGTTGGCGACGGGGCTGCGGCTGGAGAACCAGGCGGTGGAGTCGTCGCGGTCGGTGGCGCCGACGGTGAGGACGCCGGGGGCGCAGCCGGGCGAGGAGACGGAGTTGAGGGTGGGGCCCGCGTTGCCCGCCGCGACGACGAACAGGGTGCCCTCGCTGCGCGCGAGGTGTTCGGCGGCGGCGCTCATCGGGTCGTCGCAGTCGGTCTCGGAGGGGTTGCCGAGGCTCATGGAGACGACGTCGGCGCCCTGGGCGACGGCCCACTCCATGCCGGCGATGATCCACGAGGTGGCGCCGGAGCCCGAGTCGTCGAGGACCTTGCCGTTGAGGAGCGCGGCTCCCGGGGCGACGCCCTTGTTCCGGCCGCCGCTCGCGGCGCCGGAGCCGCCGACGGTGGAGAGGGTGTGGGTGCCGTGGCCCCCGCGGTCCTCGGAGGTGTCGGAGTCGGTGAAGTTCTCCGAGGCGACGATCCGGCCCCGGAGGTCCGGGTGCCCGGTGTCGGCGCCGGTGTCGAGGACGGCGACCTTGGTGCCGGTGCCGTCGTAGCCGGCGGCCCACGCCTCGGGGGCGTGCACCTGCCGGGTGGAGCGCTCCAGGGCGGCCTCGACCTTGCGGTCGAGCCACAGCTTCTCGATGGCCGCGGCGGAGGAGCGGGCGGTGGGCGCGGAGACCTCGGACCAGAAGGTGGCGGCCTGCTTCTTGTCGGCCTTGAGGGCGACGCCGCCGATGGTCGTGAGGACCTGGCCCTTGCGGGCGCCGCGCGGGGCGGCCGGGGTGGTGCGGGCGGTGGCGCCGGAGCCGTAGACGGCGATCAGCGGCAGGGTGGTGGTGGAGGCGTCGTCGTAGCCCTGGCGGACCAGGCCGGTGACGTTGAAGAGCTCCTCGTCGACCCGGTCGGCGGCGAGCGCGCCGGTGGCGTCCTCGGGGTAGACGTAGAGGTCCCGGCCGGAGCGGCGGGTCTGGACCAGGGGCACGGTGCCGTCCGCGCGGGGCAGCACGGTGGCGGCGGGGTCGCCCCGCTCGTCCCGGCTCACCAGGACGCGGTCGCCGGTGACCAGGGTCACCGTGGCGGGCCTCCCCCGGCCTTCGGCCAGGGAGGCCCCCGTCTCGCTTCGCTCGCCGGCGCGGGCCTGGGCCTCGCTGCCGACCGGCGGGCGGTCGGCGGGGCCTCCGGCCGGCGGCTGGGCCGCGACGGACGGCAGGGCCGCGGTGACGGCCAGGACGGCGGCGGTCGCCGCCCCCAGGGCCGTACGCGAAATCGGGCGCATCGCTCTCCCCATCTGAATCCGGACAACAGGAGTAAGTCACCTGAATCCGGAGGCGGTTGGTGCTGCGGTGGCGCCACATTGGCAGAGGTGAGGGCGGTACAGGGATGATGGGCGCGGCGGGAATGCGCCGTGGCCGATTCCCGCCAGGTCACCAACGGAACGAATGCCTCCGGAGAACACGCGCGGAACGTCGCGCGCGCTCCCCCGGAGGCACGGCGAGGGGCGGGAACCGATGCTGGGTGCGATAGGACTGGACGAGCGGCAGGAGTCCGCCTACCGGGCGCTGATCGCGCTCGGCGCGGCGGAGGTCACCGACCTGGCGCACCGGCTCTCGCTCCCCGAACCGGACACCGAACGGGCGCTGCGCCGCCTGGAGGCGCAGGGCCTCGCCGCCCAGTCCTCCGCCCGCACCGGCCGCTGGGTGGCGGCCCCGCCCGCGGTCGCGCTCGGCGCGCTCCTCACCCAGCAGCGGCACGAACTGGAACAGGCGGAGCTGGCGGCGGCGCTGCTCTCGGAGGAGTACCGGTCGGAGGCGGCCGAGCCGGCCGTCCACGACCTGGTGGAGGTGGTGACCGGCGCGAGCGCGGTGGCGCACCGCTTCTTCCAGCTCCAGCTCGGCGCCACCGAGGAGGTCTGCGCGCTCGTCACCGGCAAGCCGATCGCCGTCACCGGCCTGGAGAACGACGCGGAGGAACTGGCCGCGGGGCGGGGCGTCCGCTACCGCGTGGTCATCGAGCGGGAGGTGCTCACCCTCCCCTCCGGGCTGCTCGAACTGTCGGCGGCGCTCGGCCGCGAGGAGCAGATCCGGGTGGTCGACCGCGTCCCGACCAAGCTGGTGGTCGCCGACCGTACCCTCGCGATGGTCCCGCTCACCGGCCGCGGCGCCGAGCCGGCCGCGCTCGTGGTCCACGCCAGCGGCCTCCTGGAGTCCCTGATGGGCCTCTTCGAGTCGGTGTGGCGGGAGGCGCTGCCGCTGCGGCTCGGCGTCGGCGCCCAGATCACCGAGGACCAGGCCCCCGGCCCGGACAGCACCGACCTGGAGATCCTCTCCCTCCTCCTCGCCGGCATGACCGACGCGAGCGTCGCCAAACAGCTCGACCTCGGCCTGCGCACCGTCCAGCGCCGCGTCAAGGGCCTGATGGAACTGGCCGCCGTGACGACCCGCCTGCAGCTGGGCTGGCACGCCTACGAGAAGGGCTGGGTGGCGAGGGGCTGACCACACCGCCCGGGAGCGGGCACGCCCGCCGCCCCGGGGGCACCCCCGTTCCCATGGATGCGCGCCCAATCCCCCTGGGCAGGCCCGCCCGCGGGGCGGGACGCCTGCCCACGGGACGGCGCCCCCCCCTGCCGGGCCGGGGCTTCCGGGCCCGGAACCGCGTCCGCCGCGCGGCGCACCCGCTCCCCCGTCCACCCCTTCGGTCCCCGCGACCTGCGGGAACCCGCCCGGTGGGGGAGGCTGGCCCCGTGGGTGTGTGGCAGCTCCTGATGGTCGCGGCGGTCATGCTCCTCGGCCTGTTCGGGGTCCTGGCCCCCGGCGTGCCGGGCAGTTGGCTGGTGTGGGCCGCCGTGCTGTGGTGGTCGCTGCACGAGCAGACCGGCCTCGCCTGGATCCTGCTGGTCTCCTCGACCGCCCTGCTGCTCCTCACCCAGGTGGTGGTCTGGCAGCTGCCGCCGCGCCGCTTCCGGGGCACGGCCCTGACCCGCCGGACGATCGGCTACGCGGGCTCCGGCGCCCTCCTCGGCTTCGTCCTGGTCCCGGTGCTCGGCGCGGTCCCCGGTTTCGTCGGCGGGATCTACCTGTGCGAGCGGCGCCGCCTCGGCGGCCACGGCCAAGCCCGCGCCGCCACCCGCGCGGTGATGCGCGCCGGCGGCACCAGCATCCTCGTCGAGCTCTTCTCCTGCCTGCTGATCGTGGGCGCGTGGGCGGGCGCGGTCATACTCGGCTGACCTGCGAGAACTCCAGGTGGCGCCACGCGTACGACCGCCAGGGCGCCCACTCCCCCGCCTCCCCCGCCACGGCGACGTCCGGGTCGCCGAGCGACCGGATCCGGATCAGGGCGGCGGCACGGGCGTCGACGCCGGGTACGGCCCCGAGGACGCGGGCGGACTCGTCGCGGTCGGCACCGGGGTCGAGCCGGAGGCCGCCGTCGACGAGGGCCCGGGCGAGCGGCCCGGCGACGGGGTGGCCGACGAGGTCCGCGGGCGCGGGAAAGAGTGCGCGAAGGGTCCCGTCCGGGCTGTCCAGCGGCGTGCCGAGCTCCGCGAGGACGCGCGCGGACTCCTCCGGCCCGAGGACGGTCCGGAGGGCGTACTCCTCCGGGTCCGCGGCGCCCGGCGAGCGCAGCCCCGGCCGGGCGGCGACCGCGGCGGCGAGCCGCGGGTCGGCGCCGAGGCGCTCGGTGACCGCGTGGGGATCGGCGTCGAGGTCGAGGAGGCGGCGCAGCCGGTGCACGGCGGTGGTGAGGTCGCGCAGCTCGGCGAGGTGCAGCCGCGCCTCCAGCCAGCGGCCGGGCGCCGCTTCCGCCACGGCGACGACCCCGGGACCGTACGGCAGCCGCAGGGTGCGCCGGTAGGTGCGGGCGCCGCGCTCCCCGGTGACCTCCTCGACGCCCGGCAGGGCCTCGGCGGCCAGCAGGTCGAAGACCTCGGCGGCGGCGTACGGCCCCCGGTAGGCGAGCCGCAGCGGTACGCCGGTGGTGGTGGCGGCGCGCGGCCCGGCCGCTCCGGCGGTCTCGGCGCGGAGCTCGGTCGGGGTGCGGGCGTACACGGCCCGGATGGTGTCGTTGAACTGGCGGACCGAGGCGAAACCGGCGGCGAAGGCGATCTCGGTGACCGGCAGGGAGGTGGTCTGGAGCAGGACGCGCGCGGTGTGGGCCCGCTGGGCGCGGGCGAGCGCCACCGGCCCGGCGCCCAGCTCGGCGGTGAGCTGGCGCTGGACCTGGCGGGTGCTGTAGCCGAGGCGGACGGCGAGGCCGGGGACGCCCTCGCGGTCCACGACCCCGTCGCCGATCATGCGTACGGCCCGTCCGACGACGTCGGCCCGGACGTCCCACTCGGCGGAGCCGGGCACCGCGTCGGGCCGGCAGCGGCGGCAGGCGCGGAAGCCGTGACCCTGAGCGGCGGCGGCCGTCGGGAAGAAGGCGACGTTGCGCCGCTTGGGGGTGACGGCGGGGCAGCTGGGCCGGCAGTAGATGCCGGTGGTGCGGACGGCGAAGAAGAACTCCCCGTCGAACCGCGCGTCCCTGCTGCTCACCGCCTGGTAGAGGGTGTCGCCCTCGTCGTCCGTCATGCCTCCAGTGTGCGGCGGCGGACCGCCGCGCACCGGCGGCTTTCGGACATCGCGGGCGACCGCCTACCGGAGCCGCCCCTCCCTCTTGAAGGCCAGGGCGGCCCGGCCCTCGGCGCCCTTGCGCTTCCAGTCCTTGCGGATCTCGTGGCGCATCCGGGCGTCGGTCTTGGCGACGAGCCGCTGGTTCTCCCGGAGGAGCTTGCGGTAGCTCTCCAGGCGCCGTACGGACAGCGTGCCCTCGTCGAGGGCGGCGGCCACCGCGCACCCCGGCTCGGCCTCGTGGGAGCAGTCGTGGAAGCGGCACCCGGCGGCCAGTTCCTCGATCTCCGCGAAGGTCTGCCCGACCCCGGCCTCGGCGTCCCACAGCCCGACCCCGCGCAGCCCCGGGGTGTCGATGAGCACGCCGCCCCCGGGCAGCACGAACAGGTTCCGGGTGGTGGTGGTGTGCCGGCCCTTCCCGTCCACGTCACGGGCCGCCCGCACGGTCATGACGTCCTCGCCGACGAGGGCGTTGGCGAGGGTGGACTTGCCGGCGCCGGAGACGCCGAGCAGCACGGTGGTGCCGCCGCCGACCACGGCCGACAGCACCTCGACCCCCTCGCCGGTGGAGGAGCTGAGCGGCAGCACCTCCACGCCGGGGGCGACGTTCCGGACGTCCTCGACGAGGTGCGAGAGCACGACCGGGTCGGGCACGAGGTCGGCCTTGGACAGCACGACGGTGGGCAGGGCACCGGACTCCCACGCGAGGGCGAGGAAGCGCTCGATCCTGCCGAGGTCCAGCTCGACGGCGAGCGAGACGGTGATGACGGCGTGGTCCACGTTGGCCGCGAGGATCTGCCCCTCGGACCGCTTGGACGACGTCGACCGCGCGAACGCCGTCCGCCGCGGCAGACAGGCCCGTACGTACCGGGGATCGGCGGCGCCCTCGGGATCGACGGCGGCCCAGTCCCCGGTGCAGACGACCCGCAGCGGATCGTGCGGCGTCACGAACGCGGTGTCGGCGCGCACGACCCCGTCGGCCGTGGCCACGTCACACTGCCCCCGGTCGACCCGGACGACCCGCCCCGGGACCAGCCCCTGGGCGGCGTACGGCGCGAAGGCCTCCGCCCAGCCGGCGTCCCAGCCGTGGGCGTCGAGGACGGACGAGGAAGTGGAAAGGGAAAGCTGGTGAAGCGAAGCGTTGAACAAGGGGGACCCTTCGAAGGGCGGCCCCCGGCGGCGCGCTCCGAGCGCGCGGTACGAGTGGGTGTCAGCCGGAGACCACAGGGGCGGGAACGATGAACTCCTGAATGCGGGCAGAGCCCGTCACCGTGACAGTCATCAATGTCCTCACCTCCTGCTTCTTCTCAACGAACCGACACCGCGCCCTGCTTGGGAGCGGATGAGCAGAACCATAACCCCGTCCCAGGGCGCGGCACCACCGATTAAATCCGAGACCTCACCCGCCCGACATCGGCCGCGGACGCTCCGTCGTCACGCCCCGGGGAAACCTCGTGGCGCTGTGATCCGATGATGCGATGGCATGGGACGAATGGGACCGCGCGAAAGCGGACGTGACCGCCCGACAGCAGGCGCCGACTGGAAGCGCATGGTGGAGAAGATGCAGCGGCTCGGCGGTGACGCCCGGGACGGCATGAAGGCGAGGGCCGACAAGGCCCGTTGGGACGGAGTCAACGCGAGCGTGACGCGGGCTTTCGTCGGCAAGACGGTGAAGGAGCTCGCGGACCTCCACAAGGAAGCTCAGAGCATCTTCAGTGTCCTTGATGACGCACTCACCGAGCTGAGAGGCCTCCGGCAGCGGGCCGGGAGTGTGACCGCCGAGGCCGAGGAGAAGGGCTTCAGCGTCACCGGTCACGAGGACGGAAGCATAGCGATCGCGGACGCCCTCATCTGCGAGGTGGACGGGCCCGGGCAGAAGAAGCGCGACATGATGCAGTGGTACGCCGACACATTGACCGGGATCCTGAGCCACGCCACCGAGGTGGACGCGGCCGCGGTGCGGGCACTGCGTGCGAGCCACGGCGGTGATCCGACCAACGCAGGTCACGCCTCGTACACGGCACTCGACGAGGACATGCTCCCCCGCGCGATGAAGCTCGCCGGGTTGGGAGCGGATGCCGATGACAAGCAGCGTGGGGAGCTGCGGCGGCTGTGGACGTCCCCGAGTCCTGAGGCCCGGGCTCGGCTCTGGACGCAGCACAAGGACGACCTGCTGGCGGCCGGCCTGTTGACGCCGTCGGTCAAGTGGGTGGCCGCCGACGACGGTGCAGGGCCGTACGACGTCGATTCGCCGGGCTTCGGGGACTACTGGATGGAGTTGCAGGCCAACGGGATATCGAACAGTGGTGACTTCCTCGGCAAGACGGATGCGGCCCGACACATGGACCACTACCTGAACGAGACCGGCAGTACTCTCGACCTCGATGTCGACAGGATGCTGAGCGACGAGAACGACACCGTACTCCGCGACGTATCGGCGGCGACGCGCGCCAAACAGGAGGACGAATGGCGCCGTCAGGCACTTGAAGCGTTCGCGCGGTCGGGTGGCAAGCCCGTCGCCATCCCCGTGGAGACCGCAGGGGTGGGGTACACCCATGGCAAAGGGCCGGACGGCACGGCGAACTGGTACCTCGCGGTGGGTAGTGCCATGACGAACACCACGGGTGTCGTCACTGCGGTGCCGGGCCCGGACGGCAAGCCGCACGTCAGCATCGACTACCAGGTCGATGTCTGGGACCGGTACAACTGGGACCCCGGCAAGGCCACGCCCATCGGTCCGACCACGGTCACCGACGCCGACATGGCCCGCATGCACACGACTGGGCAAGCCAGGGAGTTCGACATGAGAGGGAGCAGTTCGGTGCAGCGGCACGACTTGCCGTCGGGCGGCGCCTGGCCCGATCCGAAGGACCCCGGCCGGAACGGCACACGCACCGACATCGGCCGGAACGGGGACGCTCGATGAACAGGGAGCCACGGGACCGGTGGCGTCCCGCGCTGACCGGCGGGGCGACCGTGCTCACCGCGCTGCTGGTGACCGGATGCTCGGGGGCGGCGGAGAACCGTACTCCGGCGGCGGAACGCTCCTCAGGAGGGGTGACCCACTGGGTGGACACGGCCACCGTGGAGTCGGTGGCCGAGATGCTGCGCGTGCGGGTGCCGGCGACGGCGACGCAAGCGAAGGCGGCGCACTTGGCAGGGCTCCAGGACGACGGCCTGATCATGGCGTTCGTCCTCCCTACGGCCGAGGTGGATGACTTCGTCGCGCAGTTGAAGCCAGAGGAGCCGCTCAGCCTGCGGGAACGGCCACTCGCCCGCAACACGAACCCGTCGACGCCGTTCTCGCACCTCGGACTGCCCGAGCCCGACCTGTCGGCGAAGGTCCGTGAAGCTCAGGTGTGCGCGCCCTGCGAGGATGACCTCGACTGGTTGAAGATCGCGGTGACGAAGGTCGACGCACACACCAGCCGGGTCTACCTGAGCGGCGCCGACTGACGACCGCGCGCTTCCGGTCCGTCGACGCGACCCGCGCGGCCGCGCGGGCTTCGGTGACGACCATGGGGTGGGCAGCACCGCCTCGGGCGGTGGAACCCGTCTCCACTCCGGGCGGCGGCTTTCAGAAGTCGCCTGCTGCCGCAGCCGGACCAACCGGGCCGCGAGGGCGACCGGACGGATCCGGGTCGTGAGCGGCAGGAAGCGCGATAGAGGATCACGGATGGACACCTCCCCCCGGACCGCTGCCGGCACCCGGCCCGTGCGCCGCCGTCGTGTGCCGGTCGCAGTCGTCGTCGTCGCGGTTCTCCTCGGCTGCGTCGCCACCGCGATCGGTGCGGTGTCCTGGGTCGCCGATGACGTGTCGTCGGATCTGACGGACCAGGAAATGACGTGCTGCTGGGAAGAGGGGGCCACGCCCGCCTGGATGAGCGACCAGCTCGGTATCCGCATTCCGGAGGGAGCCTCGGACCGGCGGTCGGGCTACAAGACCGGCCAGCGTTACGACACCGGCCTGCTCGCCTTCGTCCTGCCGAGCGAGGACGCGGAGCGGTACACAGGCAGACTCATCCGGAGCGGCACCGAGATGATCGGGAACGTGCACCCCGAGGAGAAGGGCTACCGGCCCGCCGCCGCCTTCGGTCACCTCGGACTGCCCGAACCCGAGACGCTCGTCCAGGGCCTCCGGAAGGCCAGCCTGTGCCCGGACGACCTGGCGTCCCCGGAGGGCAAGTACCTCCAGCGCTGCGTCGACCTCTTCGCCCACGAGTTCACACCCGGCACCACGCGGATCTACGTCCGGTCGACCATCGAACCGTCCCTCACGCCTCCACCCGCGAGCAGCGCTCCGTAAGCCCGTTGCGCGGGCATCGCGGAAGGGATCGGCGGTGGCCGCGGAGGTGGGTGAACGAGCTTCTGCGGGCGGGCGAGGCCTTTCGTGACGACGGCCATCGTTCACACCTCCTGTGCCTTTCCCGGCGCGCGACCGGCGTGCGGGGTCCGTCGGGCACGGGCGTGCGTCGCCCCGGCCGGGGCCGCGTGGGCCGCGCCACGGGTTCTTCCGGTGTCCGATCCGTACAAGACGCCGGTGTCCGGCGGGCCTAGTTTCCGGGGCATGAAGACACTTCGACTCGACCTCATCGGGCTGGTGGTCGCCGACATGGCCGCCTCGCTCGCCTTCTACCGGCGGCTCGGATTCGACTTTCCGGAGGGGGCGGAGGAGGAACCTCACGTGGAGGTGGCGGTGCCGGGCGGGCTTCGGTTGGCGTGGGACACGGAGGAGTCCGTGCGGGCCTTCGATCCGGGGTTCCGGCGGGCGGAGGGCAGCCGGGGGGAGCTGGCGTTCCGGTGCGGCACGGCGGAGGAGGTGGACGCGGCGTACGCGGAGCTGACGGGGGCCGGGTACGCGGGGCACCTGGCGCCGTGGGACGCGGTCTGGGGGCAGCGGTACGCCGTGGTGACCGATCCGGACGGTTACGGGATCTCGCTGTTCGCCGATGTCCCGGCCGGCTCCGGGGCTTCCGGCGGCGCCTGACCGGCCGCCGCGCGCGCGTACGCCCCGGGGGTCGTGCCCGCCAGGGCGCGGGTTTCGCGGGTGAGGTGGGCCTGGTCGGCGTAACCGGCGCGGGCGGCGGTCTCGGCGGGCGGCAGGCCGGCCCGCAGCAGGGCCAGGGCGCGCTGGAGGCGGAGGACGCGGGCCAGGGTCCGGGGGCCGTAGCCGTAGGCGTCCAGGGCGAGCCGGTGGAGGCGGCGGGTGCCGAGGCCGAGGGCCTCGGCGGTCTCGCCGACCGGGCGGCCCGCGCGGAGCCGGGCGGTGACCGCGCGGAGCAGCGGGTCGGGCGGTCCGGTGCGGGCGGCGCGGCGGAGCGCGTACGCCTCCAGGGCGGCGGCGGGGTCGGGGGCCTCGCCGATCCGCTCGGTGAGGCGGCGGGCGGCGGCGGCGTCCCACAGGTCGGTGAGGTCCGCCCGGCGGTCGCGGAGTTCGCGGGCCGGGACGCCGAGGAGGCGGGGGGCGTCGCCGGGGGCGAAGCGCAGGCCCGCGTACCGGGCGACGGGCTCGGTGGAGCGGTGCGCGCGGGTGTCGGCGCCGGCGACGAGGAGGCGGCCGTCGGCCCAGATGAGGTCCATGCAGCCGTCGGGGACGACGAGGGCTGCGGAGACGACCGGGGCGGGCGCCGTCCGGGTCCACAGGACGGCGCCGGCGAGCCGGGCGGGGCGCTCCCCGTAGGCCCCTGCGGGGGCGGGCGGGGTGCTCAGTCCTTCTCCCAGCCCGTGTGGAGGCGGGACTTCACGTCGTCCGGGGGGAGGAACCTGGACCAGCGTTCGGGGAATTCGGAGGGCATGTCGGGGTCGTCCTCGTCGACGTCCTCGGCCTCGGCTCGGATGCGGGCGACGAGTTCGGCGGCCTGGACGGCGCGGGCGCGTTCGTTGGCCTCGCGGGCGGCGGCGGTGGCGACGGACGGCCAGACGCGGTCGATCGCAGCGTTGACCGCCGCGCCGACGAGGACGGCGAACGCGGAGACGCCGATCCAGAGGAGGATCGCGATGGGGGCGGCCAGGGAGCCGTAGATGGTGGGGCCCTCGACCTGGCTCGTCAGGTAGATCCGCAGCAGGAAGCTGCCGAAGGCCCACATCGCGAGGGCGACGAGCGCGCCGGGGATGTCCTCGATCCAGGGCGACCGGACGGGGACGGAGACGTGGTACAGCGTCGTCAGGAAGGCGATGGAGAGCAGGATGACGGCCGGCCAGTACAGGACGGCGACGACGCCGGTGCCCCAGGGGACGAGTTCGACGACCCGGTCGGGGCCGACGACCGCGAGGGGCAGGACGACGGCTCCGATGAGCAGCGCCACGATGTAGAGGAGCAGGGCGAGGAGCCGGGTCTTGACGATGCCCCGGTGTCCGTCGAGGCCGTACATGACGGTGATGGTGTCGATGAAGACGTTCACCGCGCGGGAGCCGGACCACAGGGCGATGGCGAAGCCGAGCGAGATGAGTTCGGGTCGTTTCGCGCGGGTGATGTCGTCGAGGATCGGCTGGGCGATCTCGGCGACGCCCCGGTCGGAGAGGATCGTTCCGGCCGCCCGGAGGATGTTCTCCTCGATGCTGGCGACGGTGTCGGTGTTGGTCCAGTCGTCGGCGTAGCCGAGGACGGCGATCAGGCCGAGCAGGAGGGGCGGCAGGGACAGCAGGGTGAAGAAGGCGGCCTCGGCGGCGAGGCCGAGGATCCGGTACTCGATGCACGAGTTGACGGTGTCCTTGAGGAGCAGCCAGACCATCTTCCGCTTGGAGACGTTGCGGTAGAGGACACGGGCCCGGTGGAGCCTGCTCCAGGGGCGTCGCTCCGGCCGTTCGGGTGTTTCGCTTGCTGCCTGCACGTGCTTACCGTATCGGCATGGAAGCACCCTCCCGCACCGCCGTCGACCAGGCTCCGCCCCTGGTGGGGTACGACGTCTTCGCGTGCGACCGGGCCCTCGCCGAGGCGGTCGACCGCCACCTGCCCGCGGAGCTCCTCGACGGGGCCCGCGAGGAGCTGCGGGCGCTCGGCCGGGCGGCCGGTTCGGAGCGGGTCCGGGAGTGGGGCGAGCGGGCGAACTCCTTCCCGCCCCGGCTGCGGACCCACGACCGGCACGGGCGGCTGATCGACGAGGTGGACTTCCCTCCGGCCTGGCGCCGGCTGCTCGGCGAGGCGGTGGCGGCGGGGCTGACGGACGCGTGGGACCGGCCGGGCGGGCACGTGCGGCGGGCCGCCGGGTTCCTGGTGGCGACGTAGACCGGGGCCGGGGTCGGCCGCCCGGTGTCGATGCCCCACGCGCCGGTGCCGGCGCTGCGGGCGCTGCGGACGGAGCCGGCGGCGCTCGACGCGTATCTGCGGGAGGTCGGCGAGGCGCGGGGCGCGGACCCCCGTCTCGACCGGGCGATCCGCGGCGTCCTCTCCGAGCTGGCCGATATGGAAGGCGCGGAGGGGCGGGCCCGGCGCCTCGCGGAGCGGATGGCCCTGGTCCTCCAGGGCGCGCTGCTGGTCCGCTGGGCGCCGCCGGAGGTCGCGGACGCGTTCTGCGCGGGCCGCCTGGGCGGCGATTCGGGTACGTCCTTCGGCACCCTGCCGCCCGCCCTCGACCTGCGCGCGGCGGTGGAGCGGGCCCGGCCGGCGGAGTGAGCGGGGCCCGGGGCACGGTTCCGGACGGGTGTGCGGGAATCGGTCACGCGGCGGGGAGGCGGGGCGCGTTCCGGAGGGGCCGGTCGCGCGTTCCGGAGGCCTGGCCGCGCGTACCAGGGGTGGCCCGGCGGCCCGCGGGGCGGGGCGCGCGGGCGGTACGCGCGGAAGGCGGGGGTGGTGCTGCGCCGACACGGCACCACCACCCGCCGTCATCCACCCTCACGCACGGGGGCGGTAGGGGGCCAGAGTTGCAAAGGGTTGCAGGATTACCCGAACCGGGCTCCATGGAGGGCTTCCGGGCGGCACGATGGACCCTCGGCACTGCGAGTCGCGGCCCTGGAGGACAATTCGGACGGGCCGTGCGGGCTCATGGCGCTCCGGTCATCCGCCCGGGCACTGCAGAACCGATCCAGCGCACCGGGTGGCGGGGAGGGACCGATGAACAACACGCGGCTCGACATGAAGCGGCTGTCCACCATGGACGCCGTCCAGGCGGCCCGGCTGCTGCACCGCGTCCGCGACGAGACCCTGGCCGGGCGTACGCCTCCGATCGCGCCCCGCGCGGAGATCGACGCCTCCTGGCGGCGGATGGCCCGGCTCGGGCTCGACCCGGACCAGGGCACCAGGAGCGTGCTGCTCCGCCGCGACGAGCTGGAGCACCGGCGGCGGAGCACCCTGCTCGCCGAGGTGATGGAGACGCTCAGCTCCGGGCTCGCCGGGATCGCCGACGCCTCGCTCCAGATCATGGTGGTCACCGACGAGCACGGCCGGGTCCTCTGGCGCGAGGGCCACCCCTCGGTGATGCGGCAGGCGAACGGCATCTGCCTGGAGGAGGGCGCGGCCTGGGACGAGCACGCCACCGGCACCAACGCGGTCGGCACCGCGCTCGCCACCCGGCGTGCGGTGCAGGTCCACTCCGCCGAGCACTACGTGCAGTCGCTGCACAACTGGACCTGCGCGGCGGCGCCCGTCCACGACCCGCGCGACCGGCGGCTGCTCGGCGTCCTCGACGTCAGCGGACCGGCCTCCACCTTCCACCCCTCGATGCTGGCCCTCGTCGGCTCGGTCGCCCGGCTCGCCGAGGCCGAGCTGCGCGAGCGGCACCGGTCCACGATCGAGCGGCTGCGGGCGGTCGCCGCGCCGATCCTGTGCCGGGTGGGCGGCCGGGCCGTCGCCGTGGACGCCCACGGCTGGACCGCCGCGGTGACCGGGCTCGCCCCGGCGGACCGGATCCCCCTGCCGAAGGGGCTGGGCGCCGGCCGGGTCTGGCTGCCCTCGCTCGGGCTGTGCACGGTGGAGCCGCTGCCGGGCGGCTGGCTGCTGCGGGTGGAGGAGGACACGGCGCCGGCCGGTACGGGGTCGGGGGCGGCGAGCCGGGTGGTCCTCGATCTGAGCCGGCCCCGCCGCTGGACGGTGGCGGTCTCGGGGGCGGCGGGGAGCTGGCAGCAGGAGCTGAGCCCGCGCCACGCCGAGCTGCTCTACCTGCTGGCCCTGCACCCGGACGGGCGGACGGCGGCGGATCTGGCGGAGGACGTGTTCGGGGACCGGACCAGGACGGTGACCGTCCGGGCCGAGATGTCCCGGGTGCGGAGGACCCTCGCGGGGGTCCTGGCGCACCGCCCGTACCGCTTCCGCGAGGAGATCGCGGTGGAGGTGCGGCGCCCGGAGCACCCGGACGAGCTGCTGCCCCATTCGACGGCCCCGGCGGTCCGGTCCGGCGTCGGCGTCTGAGACCGGACCGGCCGACCGGACCGGGTCCCGGGCTCACCGACCGGACCGGACCCCGGACCTGCCGACCGGGCGGCCGCCGGACCGGACCGATCCACCCGCCCGCCCACCGCCGTCCACATGCTGGACAACGCGTCCGACGCGTCCTCGAGGGCACCCCGACGCCGCCCCGAGGCCACCTCGAGGGCGTCCCGAGGGCTTCCACGGTCCCGGGACCCCGCCGCGCCCGGCGTGACGCCCCCGACCCCCGACCCCCGACCCCCGACCCCCGACCCCCCTGGGAATCCCGCGCTCCGCATGATGCGATAAGGGGCATGAGCATCACTCTCACCACCTGGTCCCTGGAACAGACCTCGCCGGACGACCTGCGTCCGGCCCGGGTCCCGGAGGGCGACGGCATCGCCGTCCGCCGGGCCGAGGTGCCCTCCCCCGAGTTCAGCCGCTTCCTCTACACCGCGGTCGGCGGCGACATCCACTGGGCCGACCGGCTGTCGCTCTCGTACGAGCAGTGGAAGGAGATAGCGGAGAAGCCGGGCGCCGAGATCTGGGTGGCGTACGACCGGGGGACGCCCGCCGGGTACGTGGAGTTCGACCCGCAGGACGACGGGGTCGTCGAGATCGTCTACTTCGGCCTGATCCCCGCCTTCCGGGGCCGCCGCATCGGCGGCCACCTGCTCACCGAGGCCGTCCGGCGCGCCTGGGACCTGGCCGAGCGCTGGCCGGACCGGGAGCCGACCAAGCGGGTCTGGCTGCACACCTGCTCGCTGGACGGGCCGCACGCCATGGCCAATTACGAGCGCCGCGGCTTCCGCCTCTTCGACACGAAGACGGAGACGGTCGAGGAGGCCGAGACGCCCGGACCGTGGCCCGGGGCGCGGGCCTGAGCGTCCGCCGGTCCGCCGTCGCGCGGCGTGAAAGGGGCCCTGATCAGGGCCCCTTTCACGTGACCCAGACCACACTGTCTCGACAAGCGAGACGTTCGCGTCCACATAGCGGACGAAGCTGGACTGGGTCCAAAGTCCCGTGACACGCTTCCGCCATGCCTGGAACTGGAACTGCCTTGGTGAGTCGGCGGCACGTCGACCTCGGCCGCATGTCCAGCGCCATCTGTCCGGCGCGCTGAGCAAGCCAGCACTGCCGCACCTCCCTCTGAGCCCGACCCTGCTGCGCACCGTCGCGCCACTCTCTGTTCTGCGCGCGAGTGTGCAGGTCAGAGCCGCCCTCCCGCAGTCCCGAAGGACAAGACGCCATGGCCGCCACCCCGGAAAACCCCACTCCCGCCGCCGCCCGCCGCAAGACCGGGCGCCACCGTGGCGAGGGTCAGTGGGCCGTGGGGCACTTCACCCCGCTGAACGGCAATGAGCAGTTCAAGAAGGACGACGACGGTCTCAACGTGCGGACACGCATTGAGACGATCTACTCCAAGCGTGGATTCGACTCGATCGACCCCAACGACCTGCGCGGGCGCATGCGCTGGTGGGGCCTGTACACGCAGCGGAAGCAGGGCCTCGACGGCACGAAGACCGGCGTCCTGGAGCCGGAGGAGCTGGACGACGAGTACTTCATGCTCCGCGTCCGCATCGACGGCGGCCGGCTGACCACGCGGCAGCTCCGCGTGATCGGCGAGATCTCCGAGGAGTTCGCGCGCGGCACCGCCGACATCACGGACCGGCAGAACGTCCAGTACCACTGGATCCGGATCGAGGACGTCCCCGAGATCTGGAACCGCCTGGAGGCGGTCGGCCTCTCCACCACCGAGGCGTGCGGCGACACCCCGCGCGTCATCCTCGGCTCGCCGGTGGCCGGCATCGCCGAGGACGAGATCATCGACGGCACCCCCGCCATCGACGAGATCCAGCGCCGGATCGTCGGCAACAAGGACTTCTCCAACCTGCCCCGCAAGTTCAAGTCCGCCGTGTCCGGATCCCCGCTGCTCGACGTGGCGCACGAGATCAACGACGTCTCCTTCGTCGGCGTCGTCCACCCGGAGCACGGCCCCGGCTTCGACGTCTGGGTCGGCGGCGGCCTCTCCACCAACCCCAAGCTCGGCGTCCGCCTGGGCACCTGGGTCTCCCTGGACGAGGTCCCCGACGTCTACGAGGGCGTCATCTCGATCTTCCGCGACTACGGCTACCGCCGGCTGCGCAACCGCGCCCGCCTGAAGTTCCTCGTCGCCGACTGGGGCGCGGAGAAGTTCCGCCAGGTCCTGGAGGACGAGTACCTGAAGCGGAAGCTGACCGACGGGCCCGCCCCGGCGGAGCCGGCCGGCCGCTGGCGCGACCACGTCGGCGTGCACCGGCAGAACGACGGCAACTTCTACGTCGGCTTCGCCCCGCGCGTCGGCCGGGTGGACGGCCCCACCCTCACCAAGATCGCCGAGCTGGCGGAGGCGCACGGCTCCGGCCGGGTCCGCACCACCGCCGAGCAGAAGATGATCGTCCTCGACGTCGTCGAGTCCCAGGTCGAGTCGCTCGTCGCCGCCCTGGAGGCGCTCGACCTGCGGGTCACGCCGTCGCCGTTCCGGCGCGGCACGATGGCCTGCACCGGCATCGAGTTCTGCAAGCTGGCGATCGTCGAGACCAAGGGCCGCGGCTCCGCGCTCATCGACGAACTGGAGCGCCGCCTCCCGGACTTCGACGAGCCGCTGACCATCAACATCAACGGCTGCCCGAACGCCTGCGCCCGCATCCAGGTCGCGGACATCGGCCTCAAGGGCCAGCTGGTCCTGGACGACGAGGGCAACCGCGTCGAGGGCTACCAGGTCCACCTGGGCGGCGCCCTCGGCCTGGAGGCCGGCTTCGGCCGCAAGGTCCGCGGCCTCAAGGTCACCTCGGCCGAGCTGCCCGACTACGTGGAGCGCGTCCTCACCCGCTACCGGGCGGAGCGCGAGGACGGCGAGCGCTTCGCCACCTGGGCGGCCCGCGCCTCCGAGGAGGCCCTGTCGTGAGCGACGACCGCGCGGCCACCGGGCCGCGGACGACCACGAAAGCCGCACCGGTGCGCCGCGCGGGCGGAGAAGCGAACGAGGAGGCACCGTGAGCGAGCGCGCCGCCCCGTTCTTCTGCCCGTACTGCGGGGACGAGGACCTGCGTCCGAACGAGCAGGGCCACGGGGCCTGGGAATGCGCCGCGTGCAGTCGAGCCTTCCAGCTGAAGTTCCTGGGGCTCCTCGCCCCGGCGACTTCGAGCGACACCTCTGGAGGGGAAGAGACATGACGGCCACGCGCATTTCCGAAGCGACCACCGACGCCGAGCTGAAGGCGCTCGCCGAGCAGGCAGGCCGCGACCTGGAGGACGCCTCCGCGCTGGAGATCCTCCAGTGGGCGACCGCCACCTTCGGCCCGAAGTTCTGCGTCACCTCCTCGATGGAGGACGCGGTCGTCGCCCACCTCGCCTCCCGCGCCCTGCCCGGCGTGGACGTCGTCTTCCTCGACACCGGCTACCACTTCGAGGAGACGATCGGCACCCGTGACGCCGTCGAGGCCGTCATGGACGTCAAGGTCATCACCCTGACCCCGCGCCAGACCGTGGCCGAGCAGGACGCCGAGTACGGCCCGAAGCTGCACGACCGCGACCCCGACCTGTGCTGCGCGCTGCGCAAGGTCCAGCCGCTCCAGGAGGGGCTGACCGCGTACACCGCGTGGGCGACCGGCCTGCGCCGCGACGAGTCCCCGACCCGGGCGAACACCCCGGTGGTCGGCTGGGACGAGAAGCGCCGCAAGGTGAAGGTCTCCCCCATCGCCCGCTGGACGCAGGACGACGTCGACGCGTACGTGGCGGAGTTCGGGGTCCTCACCAACCCGCTCCTCATGGACGGTTACGCCTCCGTCGGCTGCGCGCCCTGCACCCGCAGGGTCGAGGCGGGCGAGGACGCCCGGGCCGGCCGCTGGGCCGGCCGCGCCAAGACCGAATGCGGGCTGCACGGCTGATGACCACCCCCGACACCCCCCTGGAGACCCCCGTGACCGGTGCCACCGTCTGGCTCACCGGCCTGCCGAGCGCCGGCAAGACCACGATCGCCTACGAGCTGGCCGGCCGGCTGCGCGAGGAGGGCCGCCGCGTCGAGGTCCTCGACGGCGACGAGATCCGCGAGTTCCTCTCCGCGGGCCTCGGCTTCTCCCGCGAGGACCGGTTCACCAACGTGCAGCGGATCGGCTTCGTCGCCGAGCTGCTCGCCTCGCACGGCGTGACCGTGCTCGTCCCGGTCATCGCCCCGTACGCCGACAGCCGCGAGGCGGTCCGCAAGCGCCACCAGGCCGAGGGCACCGCGTTCGTCGAGGTCCACGTGGCCACCCCGGTCGAGGTCTGCTCGGTCCGCGACGTCAAGGGCCTGTACGCCCAGCAGGCCGCGGGCGAGATCTCGGGCCTGACCGGCGTCGACGACCCGTACGAGGCCCCCGAGGCCCCCGATCTCCGGATCGAGTCCCAGAACCAGACCGTGCAGGAATCGGCGGCGCAGCTGCATTCCCTGCTCACCGAGAGGGGTCTCGCATGACGACCGTCGCTCATGTCCACGAGGAGACGGACAGCCCGTTCGCGCTGTCGCACCTCGACTCGCTGGAGTCCGAGGCCGTCCACATCTTCCGTGAGGTGGCGGGCGAGTTCGAGCGGCCGGTGATCCTCTTCTCCGGCGGCAAGGACTCCATCGTCATGCTGCACCTGGCGCTGAAGGCCTTCGCCCCGGCGCCGGTCCCCTTCACGCTGCTGCACGTCGACACCGGGCACAACTTCCCCGAGGTCATCGAGTACCGCGACCGGGTCGTCGCCCGGCACGGGCTGCGGCTGCACGTCGCGTCCGTGCAGGAGTACATCGACCGCGGCGCCCTCAAGGAGCGCCCGGACGGCACCCGCAACCCGCTGCAGACGGTGCCGCTGACCGAGGCGATCCAGCAGCACCGCTTCGACGCCGTCTTCGGCGGCGGCCGGCGCGACGAGGAGAAGGCCCGCGCCAAGGAGCGGGTGTTCTCGCTGCGCGACGAGTTCTCGCAGTGGGACCCGCGCCGGCAGCGCCCCGAGCTGTGGCAGCTGTACAACGGCCGGCACGCCCCCGGCGAGCACGTCCGGGTCTTCCCGCTGTCCAACTGGACCGAGCTGGACGTCTGGCAGTACATCCAGCGGGAGGGGATCGAGCTCCCGGAGATCTACTTCGCCCACGAGCGCGAGGTCTTCGCCCGCAACGGCATGTGGCTGACGGCCGGCGAGTGGGGCGGCCCGAAGGAGTCGGAGACGGTCGAGACGCGGCTGATCCGCTACCGCACGGTCGGCGACATGTCCTGCACCGGCGCCGTCGACTCGGACGCCACCACGCTGGACGCCGTCATCGCCGAGATCGCCGCCTCCCGCCTCACCGAGCGGGGTGCCACCCGGGCCGACGACAAGCTGTCCGAGGCCGCGATGGAAGACCGCAAGCGCGAAGGGTACTTCTAACCATGAGCACGTCCACCGAGCAGCCGGCCGCCGAGCTGGCGGCCACCACCCTGCTGCGCTTCGCCACCGCCGGCTCCGTCGACGACGGCAAGTCGACCCTGGTCGGCCGCCTCCTGCACGACTCCAAGTCCGTCCTCGCCGACCAGCTGGAGGCCGTCGAGCACGCCTCGCGTTCGCGCGGTCAGGAGGCGCCGGACCTGGCGCTGCTGACCGACGGCCTGCGGGCCGAGCGGGAGCAGGGCATCACGATCGACGTGGCGTACCGCTACTTCGCGACCCCGCGCCGGCGGTTCATCCTCGCCGACACCCCGGGGCACGTGCAGTACACCCGGAACATGGTGACGGGCGCGTCGACGGCCGAGCTGGCCGTGGTCCTCGTCGACGCCCGCAACGGCGTCGTCGAGCAGACCCGCCGGCACGCGGCGGTCGCCGCCCTGCTCCGCGTCCCGCACGTGGTCCTGGCCGTGAACAAGATGGACCTCGTCGACTACGCGGAGCCCGTCTTCGCCGCGATCGCCGAGGAGTTCACGACGTACGCCTCCGAGCTCGGCGTCCCGGAGATCACCGCGATCCCGATCTCGGCACTCGCCGGCGACAACGTGGTGGAGCCGTCCGCGAACATGGACTGGTACGGCGGCCCCACCGTCCTGGAGCACCTGGAGACCGTGCCGGTCAGCCACGACCTGACGGCCTGCCACGCCCGTTTCCCGGTGCAGTACGTGATCCGTCCGCAGACGGCCGAGCACCCCGACTACCGGGGTTACGCGGGCCAGATCGCGGCCGGTGCCTTCCGGGTCGGCGAGGAGATCACCGTCCTGCCCTCGGGCAAGACCTCGACGATCACCGCGATCGACGCGCTGGGCGAGCCGGTGGACATCGCCTGGGCCCCGCAGTCGGTGACGATCCGGCTCGCCGACGACATCGACATCTCGCGCGGCGACCTGCTCGCCCCGAGCGCCGACGCCCCGGCGACCAGCCAGGACGTCGAGGCGACGG
Source organism: Streptomyces roseolus (assembly GCF_014649855.1). Classification (GTDB taxonomy): domain Bacteria; phylum Actinomycetota; class Actinomycetes; order Streptomycetales; family Streptomycetaceae; genus Streptomyces; species Streptomyces roseolus. The sequence goes on from NZ_BMTV01000018.1 coordinate 42,926, forward strand.
TCTGCCACGTGGCGGACCAGCCGCTCACCGTCGGCCAGCGGGTGCTGCTCAAGCACACCACCCGCACGGTCAAGGCGATCGTCAAGGAGATCCCGTCCCGGCTCACCCTGGACGACCTCTCCCAGCACCCGGAGCCCGGGCGCCTGGTCGCCAACGACATCGGCCGGGTGAGGGTCCGCACGGCGGAGCCGCTGGCGCTCGACGCGTACGCCGACTCCCGCCGGACCGGCTCGTTCCTGCTGATCGACCCGGCGGACGGCACCACGCTCGCGGCGGGCATGGCGGGCGAGTCCTTCGCCACCGCCAAGGCCGTCGTGTCCGTCGACGACGAGGAAGGCTGGGACTTCTGACGATGGATCAGGACTGCTACGGCTCTTTCGCGAAGGAAGGGGGCCGGGTGGGTTCCGGCGCCCTCGGCGCAGGCAGGGGAGGTGTCGCGCGATGTGCGTGCTGACCGCCTCCGCGCACGGCTGTCGCCGTGCGGCGACGCTCCACCCGCACCGCCGTAAACGCAGACCACAGACCCACTGAACCGAGGGGAAGACCTCCCGTGCCTGCCACCACCCGCACCACCACGCTCCGCGGCCTCGCCGCCGCCGCCACGCTGCCTCTGCTGATCGGCGCGCTCGCCTCGTGCGGCTACGGCTCCCAGGCCAAGAACGACAAGGAAAAGGTGGCGGCGACGGGCGAGAAGCTCTCCGCCGACTCCGTACGGCTCGGGTACTTCCCCAACCTGACGCACGCCACCGCCCTGGTGGGTCACCAGGAGGGCATCTTCCAGAAGGAGCTCGGCGGCACGAAGCTGAACGTCTCCACGTTCAACGCCGGCCCCTCCGAGATCGAGGCGCTCAACGCCGGTTCGATCGACATCGGCTTCATCGGCCCCTCCCCGGCGATCAACGGCTACACCAAGTCCAAGGGCACCAACCTCCGCATCGTCGGCGGCTCCGCCTCCGGCGGCGTCAAGCTGGTGGTCAACCCGGAGAAGATCAAGACTTTGGCCGACGTCAAGGGCAAGCGGATCGCGACCCCCCAGCTCGGCAACACCCAGGACGTCGCCTTCCTCAACTGGATCTCCGAGCAGGGCTGGAAGGTCGACGCCCAGAGCGGCAAGGGCGACGTCTCCGTCTTCCGCACCGACAACAAGGTGACCCCGGACGCCTACAAGTCCGGCTCCATCGACGGCGCGTGGGTCCCGGAGCCGACCGCGTCCAAGCTCGTCAGCGAGGGCGCCAAGGTCCTCCTCGACGAGTCGACGCTGTGGCCCGACGACAAGTTCGTGATCACCAACGTCATCGTGTCCCAGAAGTTCCTGAAGGAGCACCCGGACGTGGTGGAGGCCGTGCTGCGCGGCTCGGTGAAGACCAACGCCTGGATCAACGCCAACCCGGAGAAGGCGAAGGAGTCGGCCAACTCCAAGCTGAAGGAGCTGACCGGCAAGCCGCTCGGCGCCGAGGTCATCGACGGCGCCTGGCCCTCGATCCGGTTCACGAACGACCCGCTGGCCGCCACCCTCCAGGCCCAGGCCGACCACGCGGTGAAGGCCGGTCTCCTGGAGCAGCCCGACCTCAAGGGCATCTACGACCTGAAGCCGCTCAACAAGGTCCTCGAGGCCGAGGGGCAGCCCGAGGCCGCCGACGCCGGTCTCGGCGTCAAGTAACCAGCCAACCGCTGCTACCCAGGAGGTGACGACCATGGCCACGCCCACGACGCTCGCCAAGGCCGAGGACCGCGTGCCCGCCACGGGTCACGCCGCGCGCCTCGCGCACGTCTCCAAGTCCTTCGGCGGCCCCGCCGGCGGCCAGCTCGTCCTGGACGACATCTCGCTCGATGTCGCCCCCGGCGAGTTCGTCACCCTTCTGGGAGCCTCGGGCTGCGGAAAGTCCACGCTGCTCAACCTGGTCGCCGGGCTCGACCGGCCGTCCGCGGGGTCGATCGAGACCCCCGGCGGCCGGCCGGCCCTGATGTTCCAGGAGCACGCCCTCTTCCCGTGGCTGACCGCCGGGAAGAACGTCGAACTCGCCCTGAAGCTGCGCGGACTCCCGAAGGCGGAGCGCCGCCCGGAGGCCGAGCGGCTGCTCGAACTGGTCCGGCTCGGCGGCTCGTACGGCAAGCGGGTCCACGAGCTGTCCGGCGGCATGCGGCAGCGCGTGGCGCTGGCCCGCGCCCTCGCGCAGGCCAGCGACCTGCTCCTGATGGACGAGCCGTTCGCCGCGCTCGACGCCATCACCCGGGACGTGCTCCACGACGAGCTCACCCGGATCTGGCGGGAGACGAACCTCTCCGTCCTCTTCGTCACCCACAACGTGCGCGAGGCCGTGCGGCTGGCCCAGCGCGTCGTCCTCCTCTCCTCGCGGCCCGGCCGGATCGCCCGGGAGTGGACCATCGACATCCCGCAGCCGCGCCGCATCGAGGACGCCGCCGTGGCGGAACTGTCCGTCGAGATCACCGAAGAACTGCGTGGGGAGATCCGCCGCCATGGCCAGCACTGAGACACCCGTCCGCAAGGGCGACGACCTGGCGGGCCTGGAGGCCGGACTCGACGCGCTGGACAGCGTGCAGATCCGCCGCACCCCGGTGCGCGAGGTGCTGCTGAAGAAGGTGCTGCCGCCGGTCCTGGCGATCGTGCTGGTCCTGGCGGTGTGGCAGCTCCTCGTCACCCTGGAGGTGACCGACGAGGGCAAGCTGCCGTCGCCCGGCGCCGTCTGGGGCAGCCTGTCCACGATGTGGCTGGAGGGCACCCTCCTGGAGGTGCTGTGGACCAGCGTCTCCCGCGCCCTCCTCGGCTTCCTGCTCGCCCTGGCGATCGGCACCCCGCTGGGGCTGCTCGTCGCCCGGGTGGGCGTGATCCGCACCGCGATCGGCCCGATCCTGGCCGGCCTGCAGTCGCTGCCGTCGGTGGCCTGGGTCGCGCCGGCCGTCCTCTGGCTCGGCCTCAACGACTCGATGATGTACGCGGTGATCCTGCTCGGCGCCGTCCCGTCCATCGCCAACGGCCTGGTGGCCGGCGTCGACCAGGTGCCGCCGCTCTTCCTGCGGGCCGGGCGGACGCTCGGCGCGACCGGGCTCAAGGGCGCCTGGCACATCGTGATGCCGGCCGCGCTGCCCGGCTACCTCGCGGGCCTCAAGCAGGGCTGGGCGTTCTCCTGGCGCTCGCTGATGGCCGCCGAGATCATCGCCTCCTCCCCCGACCTGGGCCTCGGCCTCGGTCAGCTCCTGGAGAACGGCCGCAACAACTTCGACATGCCGGGGATCTTCCTGGCGATCTTCCTCATCCTGCTCGTCGGCATCGCGATCGACCTGCTCTTCTTCAGCCCGCTGGAGCGTGCGGTCCTCCGCCGCCGCGGCCTGCTCGTGAAGGCCTGATCCGATGCGCACGTCCCCGGCCCTCCCGTCGCCCACCACCACCCTTTCAAGGAAGCGCTGCGCGCCCGCTCTCCTTGTCATCGCCCACGGCAGCCGCGACCCGCGGCACGCGGCGACCGTCCAGGCGCTGGTGCGCCGGGCCGGCGCGCTGCGGCCGGGGGCGCGGGTGGAGACCGCGTTCCTGGACTTCAACCTGCCGTCGGTGGCGGGCGTCCTGGACCGGCTCGCCGCCGAGGGGGTCCGGGACGTGGTGGCGCTGCCGCTGCTGCTGACCCGGGCCTTCCACGCGAAGGCCGACATCCCCGCCGTCCTGCGCCAGGCCCCCGCCTCCCTGCGGATCCGCCAAGCGGAGGTCCTGGGCCCGTCCCCGCTGCTCCTCGCGACGGTGGAACGGCGCCTGTACGAGGCCGGGCTCACGCCCGCCGACAAGAGCACCACCGGGGTCGTCCTGGCCTCGGCGGGCTCCACCGACCCGGAGGCGATCGCGGCGATCGCAGAAACGGCGCGGGAGCTGCGGCGCACCGGTTGGTGCTCCGTGCGACCCGCGTTCGCCTCCGCATCCCTTCCCCGGACCGGGGACGCGGTCCGCGCCCTGCGCGCCGAACCGGGCGTCCGCCGCGTGGCGGTGGCCCCGTACGTGATCGCCCCCGGCCGGCTCCCCGACCGCATCGCCGCCGGCGCGGCGGAGGCCGACGTCCTGGCGGACGTCCTCGGCCCCTCCCCCGAACTCGCCGCCCTCCTCGTGGAGCGCTACCAGGAGGCCCTCCGCGCCCCGGACCGGCTGGCGGTCGCGGCCGGTTAGGCGCCGGCCGTCAGTTCCACCAGTTTGCGGACGGTGTTCCAGTTGCGGGCGGTGGCGACGAGGCCCTTGGTGAGGGACGGGCGCATGACGGCTTCGGCGAGCTTGGAGCGGCCGAGGCCGTCCGGTGTGTAGAGGTACATCACGCGGTCGCCGAGCGCGAAGGCCTCGGGGGCGAAGGCTTCGGGGTCGACGGCGGCGAAGCGGTCGGGGGTGACCGGGGCGGAGTAGTAGACGGCGTGGAGCTGTTTGCCCTCCAGGCCGGCCGCCGGGAAGGGGCAGGCGTCGGCGACCGCGGTCAGATAGGCGGCGTCGCGGACCAGGCAGTCGCAGGCGAAGCCGAAGCGCTCTTCGACGGCCCGCTCGACGGCGGTGGCGAGGGTGGCCTCGGAGCCGGGTCCGTCGGTGGTGAAGACGGCGTTGCCGCTCTGGAGGTAGGTGCGGACGTCGCGGTGGCCGAGGCCTTCGAGGAGCTCGCGCAGTTCGGGCATGGGCAGCTTGCGGTGACCGCTCACGTTGATGCCGCGGAGGAGGAGCGCGTACGTCGTGGTCATGCGCCCCACCTTAGGGGTGCCACCGCGCCTCGTGGGGGGCGGCGCGGTGGCTGGATCGAACCCTTCCCGATGGGCGGGCGGGAACGGAAGGGCCGTCACGCAGTTGTGACTTATCAAACAAGGTTTCGTAATGACGGGGGGTGCGGCCGGGAGTGGGAGACTTCGGGCGAGGACGTACCACCTGGCAGGGAGAGAGTGATGGACGAGGCGAGGGCACGGGAGATCCTGGCGGCGGCGGGGCCGGCGGCCGGCGGGGCGCGGCTCCTCGCGCTGGGCGAGAACGCGGTCTTCGCGGTGGACGGCCTGGTCGTGAAGGTGGGCCGGTCCGCCGAGCTGTTCGAGCGGGCGGAGCGGGAGCTGGCGCTGGCCGGATGGCTCGCGGAGGCCGGGGTGCCGGCGGTGCGGGCGGCGGAGAAGGAGCCGCGTCTCGTCGAGGGGCATCCGCTGACCTTCTGGCACCCGCTGCCGGAGGCCGTCCGGCCTGCCGAGCCGCGCGACCTGGCGCCGCTGCTGCGGGCGGTGCACGCGCTGCCCGAGCCGGCGGGCCTCGTCCTGCCGCGGCGGGAACTGCTCGGCGGGGTGGAGCGGTGGCTGCGGCTGGCCGGCGGGGCGATCGACCCGGCGGACGCGGCCTTCCTGCGGGAGCGCCGGGACGCCTTCGCCCCGGCGGCCGCCGCGCTCACCCCGCACCTCGCCCCGGGCCCGATCCACGGCGACGCCCTGCCGCGCAACGTGATGGTGGGCCCGGACGGGCCGGTCCTGATGGACCTGGAGACCTTCTCCTCCGATCTGCGCGAGCACGACCTGGTGGTGCTCGCGCTCTCCCGGGACCGGTACGGCCTGGACCCGGCGGCCTACGACGCCTTCACCGGGGCGTACGGCTGGGACGTGCGGGAGTGGGAGGGGTGCGCGGTGCTGCGCGGGGCGCGGGAGACCGCGAGCTGCGCCTGGGTGGCCCAGCACGCGCCGCACAACCCGAAGGCGCTGGCCGAGTTCGAGCGGCGGGTGGCGTCGCTGCGGGAGGGCGATCCCGAGGTCCGCTGGTACCCCTTCTGACCGGTTTCCGTCGCCCTGTCGACTGGTCCGCGTTCCGCCCGGGCTGCCATCATGATCCTCGGCGAACGGACCGACGGGAACGGGGTGTTGTGATGCGCGTGCGGCTGTCCGAAGTGAGTCTCGACGTCGAGGTGAGCGGCGAGGGGCCGGTGGTCCTGCTCCTCCACGGCTTCCCCGACAGCCACCTCCTGTGGCGCCGTCAGGTCCCGGTGCTGAACGCCGCGGGCTACCGGACGGTCGCCCCGACGCTCCGCGGCTTCGGCGGTTCGGACCGTCCGGAGGGCGGCCCGGAGGCGTACAGCCCGGCGAAGCACGTCGGCGACATGCTGGAGCTCCTCGCGCACCTGGAGGTGGACCGCTTCCACGTGGTGGGCCACGACTGGGGGTCGGCCGTCGCGCAGGGGCTCGCCTCGGTGGCGCCGGAGCGGGTGCGGAGCCTGGGCCTGCTGTCGGTGGGGCACGTGACGGCGGTGCGGGGCGCGGGCTGGGAGCAGAAGCAGCGCTCCTGGTACATGCTGCTGTTCCAGCTGGCGGGGCTCGCGGAGGACTGGCTCTCCCGGGACGACTACGCCCAGCTGCGGGAGATGCTGGCCGAGCACGCGGACGCGGAGCAGGTGATCCAGGCGCTGCGCGCGCCGGGGGCGCTCACGGCCGCCCTGAACATCTACCGCTCGGGCTTCCCGGCGGAGGCGCAGTTCGGCCCGGAGGTCCCGGTGCCGCCGCTGCCCGCCGGGGTGCCGGTGATGGGCGTGTGGTCCACCGGGGACCGCTTCCTCACCGAGCGTTCGATGGAGCGGACGGGCGACGCGGTGAGTGGCACCTGGCGGTACGAGCGGGTCGAGGACGCGGGGCACTGGCTCCAGCTGGACCAGCCGGAGGCCCTGAACGACCTGCTGCTGTCGTTCCTCAAGGAGAACGCCTGAGCGACGGGGCGCGCGGCGCCGTCAGGAGGTCGCGGCCACCGGCTCGCCGCGCAGGGGCCAGACCGGGTCGACCACCGCGTCCCGGTCGCCCTTGCGCCGCAGGAAGTCCTGGAAGTTCTCGGCCCAGGCGCGGTACCAGCCGATCTGCCGCCGGTGCAGCTCGGCCGGGTCGAGGGCGGCGACCTGCGGGTGCCGCTCGGCTATCGCGAGGGCGACCCGGACGGCGGCGAGGGCGTCGGCGGACGCCTGGTGGGCCCGGGTGAGTTCCACGCCGTACTCGCCGCAGACCGCTTCCAGGGTGCGCTTGCCGCGCCGGTAGCGGTCGACGGCCCGGTCGATGGTGTACGGGTCGAGGACGGGGCCGATGCCGGCGCCGCCCGTCCGCTCGGCGAGCGAGGGCAGTCCGTGCCGGCGCAGCTCGGCGGAGAGCAGGCTGAGGTCGAAGGAGGCGTTGTACGCGACGACGGGGACGCCCCGGGCCCAGTAGCCGGTCAGGGTCTCGGCGACCTCGTCGGCGACCTCCCGGACCGGGCGGCCCTCGGCGGCGGCGCGCTCGCTGCTGATGCCGTGGATGGCCGAGGCCTGGTCGGGGATGCGGACGCCGGGGTCGGCGAGCCAGTCGCGCTGGCCGGTCACCGCGCCGCCCCGGACCTCGACGATCGACGCGGTGACGATGCGGGATTCGAGCGGGTCCGTCCCCGTCGTCTCCAGGTCGAAGCCGACCAGTGCTTCCCCATGCCAGGCCATCGGGTCCTCCTTACGTGATCTCCCCCGTGGTGCTCCCACCCTCGCACGCGCCTCTGACAACGCGGCCGAGGGGGCGGGGCACGGGGCTCTCAGGAAACGGGCCGGGAGTCCAGCCAGACGGACTCGAACTCCTCCCGGTAGGTCTCGAAGAGTCCGTGGTCCGCGTCACGTCCGGGGGTGCCGTGGCGGACGACGGTGCGGCCGCCGCCGCGCAGGACGAGGACGGGGGCCTCCATGCCGCGGGCCCTGCGGAGGTAGGACTGGACGACGCCGACGCCGTCGGGGCCGTCGCCGTCGACGAGGTAGGCGGTGAAGCGGGGGGTCTCGTCGAAGACGTGGATCTGGAAGGCGTCGGGGTCGCGGAGCTTGGAGCGGACCCGGCGCATGTGCAGGATGTTCATCTCGACGGAGCGGCTCAGCTCGCCCTTGCGGATGCCGAGCTCCCGCTCGCGGCGCTTGACGGCGCTGCTGGCGGGGTTGAGGAAGAGGAGCCGTATCCGGCAGCCGGACTCGGCGAGGCGGACCATGCGGCGGCCGGAGAAGTTCTGCACGAGCAGGTTCAGGCCTATGCCGGTGGCGTCGAGGCGGCGGGCGCCGCCGAAGAGGTCCTCGGCGGGCAGCTGGCGCTGGAGCCGGACGCGGTCGGGGTGGACGGAGACGACGTCGGCGTACCGGTCGCCGACGAGGTCCTCGACGGCGTCGACGGGGAGCCGGTCGGCGGAGGGGACGCCGGCGCCGCTGCCGAGGATCTCCAGGATGCGGGCGGAGGCCCGTTCGGCCTGGGCGAGGACGGTGGGCGAGAGGGCCCGGTTGCGGGAGACGACGTTGCGGGTCACCTCCAGTTCGTCGAGGGCGAGTTCGACCTCGCGCCGGTCGTCGAAGTAGGGCTCGAAGCAGGGCCAGTGCTGGACCATCAGCTCGCGGAGCTGGGGCAGGGTGAGGAAGGAGAGGACGTTGTCGTCGGCGGGGTCGAGGAGGTAGCCCTTGCGGCGGGAGACCTCGCGGACGGCGACGGCCCGGCGGACCCATTCCTGGCCGGCCGGGCCGGCCGCGGCGACGACCCACTCGTCGCCGTGGACGGGCTCGTAGACGGGCCTGAGGACGGCGGCGACGACGGCCCGCATCCGCTGTTCGACGAGATTGAGCCAGATGTAGGCGCGGCCGGCGCGCTGGGCGCGGGTGCGGACCTCGCTCCAGGCCTCGGCGCCCCAGTCGAGCTCGGCGCCGATCTCGACGGGGCGGGCCACCTGGACCGCGCCGGGGGGCGCGGTCGGTCCCGCGGGGAGGATCACCGTGGGTGGTTCCTCCCCGGGGCCGGCCGGTCCCCCCTCGTGACCCGCGTCCCCTGGGGGCAGCTCAAGGCCTCCCGAGCTCACCCGTGCACCGCCTTCTGCTCTGGACGCCCGTCCCGATTCTTCCGACAAGATCAAGGAAGGGTACTCCGCGAGCGGGAGGCGGTGCAGCAGGATCGTCCGGCGGCTTGCTCAACTCTGCGTCGGCGGCTGTCCGTTCTGGGAGGCGAGTTCGGACGGAGTGAGGGGATTCATAGCGGTTACGTCCCTGGGGGCGAGCTGGAAGCCCTGCCAGTGGACGGGCATGGGCTGCTGGTCCTCGTCCCGGGCGATGTGGTGGAACCCGATGTTGACCCAGACGGTCGGCTTGGTCAGCGTCTCCCCGTTCACCCACTTGTCCACGCTGTCGCCGGCGCCGGCCGGGCAGTTGCCGATGTTGTTGCTGGCGTACTGCTCGCAGGCGCGGGACTGGGTGAAGTAGACGTCGTGCCGGGTGAAGCCGCGGCCGGCGTGGGTGTCGGTGTGGCCGGGGACGATCTCGTAGCTGCGGGCGTGGCCGTCGGCGTTCTTGCCGGTGCCGCTGACCACCCGCCACCAGCGCATGTTCTTCGCGTCGCCGGCGAGCTCCTTGGTGACGGTGGTGCGCTTGGTGTGCACGGTGGGGCTGCCGTCGCCGGCGGGCGGGGTGACGGTGGAGTCGTACTGCTCGACGCGGTCGCGGCCGCCGTCGAGGCCGAAGTCGAGCTTCCAGAAGACGTTGTGGGCGTGGCTGGTGGCGTAGCCGCGGGCGCCCTTGCCGATGGGCCAGCCGCGGCCGTCGGTGGCGTTGTAGTCGACGGGCGAGAGGCTGCCGGTGGCGCCGACGTTGGCGCCTATGGTGCCGTCGGAGGAGAAGCGCCACTCGGAGATGTACTCGTACCAGCCGACCTTGTTGACGGTGTAGACGAGGAGGTCCTTGGCCTGGGCCTGGTAGACGCCGGCGCCGGAGTCGCTGGCCATGCGGTAGGCGTGGCCGCGGGCGCGGGTGGTGGTGCAGAGGCCCTTGACGGTGCCGACCTCGGGGACCTTGACGGAGGAGAGGGTGCCGCCGGGGCATTCGGCGGGCTTGAGGTCCTGGAGGCCCCAGCCGAAGCCGGCGCCGGTGAGGTCGTCGTACTCGGCGCCGCCGTCGTCGTACGGCACGTGGATCTGGGCGAGGCGGGCGGTGGTGAGGACGCGGACCGGGGCACCGCCGGGCGGCTGGTAGGTGACCCGGTCGAGGATCAGGCCGGCGTCGGTGCTGTAGCGCCAGCACATGTCCCAGGAGGCGCCGCCGTCGAGCTTCCCGGTGATGCGGTGGGCGGGCGAGCAGACGGCCGAGACCGGGGGCTTGGCGAGGGTGGGCCGGGGTCCGGGCGTGGGCGGCGGGGTGGGCGTCGGGGCGGGTGCCGCGGCGGCGGTGGCGGTGCCGAGGAAGGCGGTGGCCGCGAGGGCGGCGAGGATCCCCCTGGCTCGCCGGTGGAGCGGGCGGGTCATGCGGTCGTACTCCTTGCGTGCGGGCCCCGCGCAGGCGGGGCGGGTGGCGGAACGGCGGGCGGCGGTGGTCAGCCGACGCGGACGACGTTCTTCGCGGAGAGGTCGACGATGATGTTCCGGGTGTCGATCCAGGCGCCGTTGCGGACCTTGGTGACGAGCCGGACGCAGCGGTGTTCGCCGCAGCGGGAGAGCGCCTCGGGGACGTTCTTCTCGCGGTAGGTGCGGTAGACGTCGCCGTTGAACCAGAGCTGGTCGGCGCTGGTGAGTTCGGTGCCGGTGGCGTCCCGGTAGTCCTCCTTCACGCCCTTCCCGAGGGGGCTCGCGAGGATCAGTTCGAGGGCGGCGCGCAGTTCCTCGGGGTGGGCCGAGGGCTGCACCCCGCGCCGGGCGGCGGTGGTCTCGACCTTGCCCGTGGTCAGGTCGACGGTCCGGGTGACGAGCTCGTCGCGGGCGTAGTCGTAGAAGCGGACCTGGGCGCGGCGTTCGTTCTCCCGGCCCGGGGCCGGGTCGGCGAGTTCGGTGCCGAGGTGCTGCGGGCGGCCCCGGTCGCCGTCGACGTCCTGCCGGGCGGCGGAGTCGGGGGCGCCGAGGGCGAGCTGCCGGGCCCGGGCCAGTTCGTCGTCGGTCAGCGGATCGGTGCCGGTGCCCTTCGGGCCCTCGGCCGCGGGCGGTGCGACGGTGGCGGGGGCGAGCGCGGCGGCCCCCCGGCCGCCCGTTCCCTCCGCGCCTTCGGCGCCGTCCGTCCCCCGCGCGTCCCGGGCGCCGTCCGCCGGGGCGCTCCCGGAGCCGGCCGCGCGCGCGGCGGGCGAGTCGTCCGCCCCGGCCGTGCCCGGCAGGCTGATCGCGACCGCGACGGCGGTGCCCGTCACCGCCATGGCCGCTCCGGCCACCACCTTCCCCAGGTGGCGGCGCACTATTTCGTACACATTTCCCCCTCTATCCCCCGCTTGGCCTGCGGTCACCCGGTAGGACGGGGCGGGTTCCCGCGAGGTTGCGTGTCTTTCGGGCAGGATCTGGCCGAAGAGCACGCATGAACCCGGACAGAAGAGGAATATTCGTATCCATGCAGGTCTGGCCGGGACGGGCGTACCCCCTGGGCGCCACCTATGACGGAGCGGGCACCAACTTCGCGGTCTTCTCGGAGGCGGCGCACCGCGTGGAACTGTGTCTCATCGACGACGACGGCACGGAGACGTCCGTCGAACTGCGCGAGACGGACGCCTTCGTCCGCCACGCCTATCTGCCCGGTGTGATGCCGGGGCAGCGGTACGGCTTCCGGGTGCACGGGCCGTACGCGCCGGAGCGCGGCCTCCGGTGCAATCCGGCGAAGCTCCTCCTCGACCCGTACGCGCGGGCGATGTCGGGCGCGATCGACTGGGGCGAGGCGGTGTACGGGTACCCCTTCGGGCGCCCGGACGCGCGCAACGACCTGGACTCGGCGGGCCGGACGATGACCTCGGTCGTGGTGAACCCGTACTTCGACTGGGGCGACGACCGCCGGCCGCGCACCGAGTACCACCACACGGTGATCTACGAGGCCCACGTGAAGGGCCTGACCAAGCTGCACCCGGACCTTCCGGAGGAGCTGCGCGGCACCTACGCGGGGCTCGCGCACCCCTCGGTCATCGGCCACCTGAAGGAACTGGGCGTCACGGCGCTCGAACTGATGCCGGTGCACCAGTTCGTGAACGACCACCGGCTGGTGGACGCGGGCCTCTCGAACTACTGGGGCTACAACACGATCGGCTTCTTCGCCCCGCACAACGCCTACGCCTCCTGGGGCGACCGGGGCCAGCAGGTCCTGGAGTTCAAGTCGGCGGTGCGGGCCCTGCACCAGGCGGGCATCGAGGTCATCCTGGACGTGGTCTACAACCACACGGCGGAGGGCAACCACCTGGGCCCGACGCTCTCCCTGCGCGGCCTGGACAACCCCTCGTACTACCGGCTCGCCGACGACCCCCGGTACTACATGGACACCACCGGCACCGGGAACTCGCTGCTCATGCGGTCCCCGCACGTCCTCCAGATGATCATGGACAGTCTGCGGTACTGGGTGACCGAGATGCACGTGGACGGCTTCCGCTTCGACCTGGCGGCCACCCTGGCCCGGCAGTTCCACGAGGTGGACCGGCTGTCGTCCTTCTTCGACCTGGTGCAGCAGGACCCGGTGGTCAGCCAGGTGAAGCTGATCGCGGAGCCGTGGGACGTCGGCGAGGGCGGCTACCAGGTGGGGAACTTCCCGCCGCTGTGGACCGAGTGGAACGGCAAGTACCGGGACTGCGTACGGGACCTGTGGCGGGGCGAGCCGCGCACGCTGGCCGAGTTCGCGTCCCGGCTGACCGGCTCCTCCGACCTGTACCAGGACGACGGCCGGCGCCCGCTGGCCTCGGTCAACTTCGTGACCTGCCACGACGGCTTCACGCTGCGCGACCTGGTCTCGTACGACGAGAAGCACAACGAGGCCAACGGGGAGGGCAACCGGGACGGGGAGAGCCACAACCGGTCCTGGAACTGCGGGGCGGAGGGCGAGACCGACGACGTCGGGATCAAGGAGCTGCGGGCCCGGCAGATGCGCAACTTCCTGGCGACGCTGATGCTGTCGCAGGGCGTGCCGATGCTCAGCCACGGCGACGAGTTCGGCCGCACCCAGGGCGGCAACAACAACGCCTACTGCCAGGACAGCGAGCTGTCCTGGGTGGAGTGGCCGAAGGGCGACAGCGAGGCGGAGGCGACCCTGCTGCGCTTCACCCGGGCGATGGTGCGGCTCCGCCGCGAGCACCCGGTCTTCCGGCGCCGCCGCTTCTTCCACGGCCGGCCGGTGGAGGGCACCCACGACGAGCTCACCGACATCGCCTGGTTCACCCCGGAGGGCGAGGAGATGACCGCCCGCGACTGGCAGGCCGCGCACGCCCGGGCGCTGACCGTCTTCCTCAACGGCAACGCCATCTCCGAGCCCGGCCCGCAGGGTGAGCGGATCGCCGACGACTCCTTCCTGATGATGTTCAACGCCTCCTCGCAGGAGCTGGAGTTCGCGGTCCCGGACAGCCACGGGCGGTGCTGGCGGACGGTGGTGGACACCTCCGAGCCGGACGGGCTGCCGCCCCGGGAGGGACCGGAGATCGGGGCGGGCGAGCGCGTCACCCTCGCGCCGCTGAGCCTGACGGTGCTGCGCCGCCCGGCGTGACCCCGGCCCCGCGCGGCGCCCTCCCCGTCCGTACGGTCCAGGAGAGCGCCGCGCAGGCCACGGCCGCCCCCACCGCCACCGCGAAGGCGGCGGGGGCGCCGTGCCGTTCGGCGAGCCGCCCGGAGAGCGCCAGGGCGAGGGCCTGGCCTCCGACGATCCCGCTGGTGAGGAAGGCCATGGACTCGGCGAGCCGGCCGGCCGGGACGGACCGCTCGGTCAGCGCGAAGACCGTGATGAGGTGCGGGGCGTAGGCGGCGCCGAGCACGGTCACCACCACGTACAGGCCGGCGAGGGAGTCGACCGCGAGCAGCGGCAGGGAGAGCAGGACGAGTCCGGCGGTCGCGGCCCGCCAGCGGAGGGCGAGCCCGACCGTGGCGGGCAGGGCGGCGAGCGACAGGCCGACGGCGGCGCTCATCACGCCCATCGCCGCGTAGACGAGCCCGGCCTGGGCGGGCGCGCCGAGCCCGGCGGTGAGGGCGGTGATCCCGGCCTGGGAGGCGCCGAACATGGCGCCCTGGAGGACCATCGTCACCCGGAGGGCGTACGCGGAGCCGGGCAGCCGCGTCCGTTCGGCGGCGCCCGTGCGGGTGGCGGTGCCGTCCGGCGGGGGCGCGGCGGCGGAGGCGGTCGGGTGGAGCGCGAAGCCGGTGCCGCAGAGCGCGAGGAGCAGGGCCGCGCCGAGCAGCGCGGCGCCGGGGTGGGCGAGGGCGGCGGCGAGGCCGACGAGCGCGGGGCCGAGGACGAAGGAGACCTCGTCGAGGGTGCCCTCGAAGGAGAGGACCGTGCCCACGGTCCGGTCGTCGGCGCCGGCGCGGCGGGCGAGCGCCACCGAGCGGGTCCGGGCGAGCGGGCCGATCTGCGGGACGGTCGCCCCGGCGAGCAGCGCCAGCGGCACGAGGAGCCCGGTGGGGGCGTCGGCGACGGAGGCGAGGACGAGGGCGGCGACCGCGAGGGCGTTGGCGAGGGAGGCGGCGAGGACGGGGCCGCGCTGGCCGCGCCGGTCCGCGAGCCGGCCGAGCAGCGGGCCCGCGACGGTCTGCCCGGCGGCCAGCGCGCCGCCCGCGAGCCCCGCCGTGGCGAGCGAGCCGCTGGTCTCGGCGACCAGCAGCACGCTGCCGAGCTGGCACATCGCGGTGGGCAGCCGGCCGAGGAAGGAGAGGACCGGAAGGGCGGGGCCGAGCAGGGAGAGGGTGTCGCGGTACGTCCGGAGCATCGGCCGAAAGTAACCCGATACCCCCGAACGGGTGCATCGGGTGATGACACGGAAGCTTCCGTACGGGGTACGTACGTTCGCATGACGCCCAACCCGTCCGCACACCCGCCGTCCGACCGCCGCCCGTCCGACGGCACGCCGTCCGCCGCCGCGTCCGGGCCGCCCGCCGCGTCCGCCCGGCCGGGGCCGCCCGTCGTCCCCCGCGCCACCTACCGGCTCCAGCTCCAGCCCGCGTTCCCGTTCGCCGCCGCCGAGCGGGTGGTGCCGCACCTGGCCGGGCTCGGCGTCTCCCATCTGCACCTCTCCCCGGTCCTGGAGGCGGTGCCCGGTTCCGCCCACGGGTACGACGTCACCGACCACCGGGCCGTCCGGGCGGAGCTGGGCGGCGAGGCGGGGCTGCGGGCGCTCGCCGCGACCGCCCGCGCGCACGGACTCGGCCTGGTGGTGGACCTGGTGCCCAACCACATGGCGGCCTCGCCGCGCCACAACCACGCGCTGCGGGAGGTGCTGCGGCACGGCCCCGACTCCCCGTACGCCCGCTGGTTCGACGTCGACCGGTCCGCCGGGGACGGCAGGATCCTGCTGCCGGTGCTGCCCGCCCGGCTCCCGGAGGTGCGGGACCGGCTGCGGGTCGAGGACGGCGTGCTCCGCCTGGACGGGCAGGAGTTCCCGCTCCGGCCCGGCACCGAGCACCTGCCGCTGGACGACCTCCTCGACCGCCAGCACTACCGCCTCGGCTGGTGGCGGCTCGCCCGCACCGAACTGGGCTACCGGCGCTTCTTCACCGTCTCGGACCTGATCGGGGTGCGGGTGGAGGACCCGGAGGTGTTCCGGGAGACCCACGCGACGATCCTGCGGCTGGTCGCCGACGGGGTGATCGAGGGGCTGCGGATCGACCACCCGGACGGACTCGCCGACCCCCAGGGCTACTTGGAGCGGCTCTCGGCGGAGACCGGCGGCCGGTGCTGGATCGTCGTCGAGAAGATCCTCACCGGGGACGAGACCCTGCCGGCCTCCTGGCCGGTGGCCGGCACCACCGGCTACGACGCACTGCGCCTGGTCGACGGCGTCCTCACGGACGCGGCCGGGGCGGCGGAGCTCGCCGACCTGTACCGCGCGTTCACCGGCCGGGCCGGGGACCGGGGCGGGGCGTGGGAGGCGACCGCCCGGCGCGCCGCGTACGAGGTGGTGCGGCACGACCTGGCGGCCGAGACGAACCGGCTGACCCGGGAGGCGGTACGGCTCTGCGCGGCCCGGCCCGAGCACCACGACCACGCGCCCTGGGCGCTGCGGACCGCGATCGAGGAGCTCCTCGTCCGCGTGCCGGTCTACCGGCCCTACGACGCCGGCGACGCCGGGCGCCTCCTCACCCCCGAGGTCGTCCGGGGCGCGCGGGCGGCCTTCGCCGTCCCGGAGGAGGCCGCCGCGGTGGACGCCGTACGGGAGCTGCTCCTCGGCGACTCCCCCGAACTCGGCCGGTTCCGGGCCAGGTTCGCGCAGACGTCCTCGGCGCTGCGGGCCAAGTCCACCGAGGACACCGCCTTCTACCGGTACGCGCCCCTGCTCTCGGCCAACGAGGTCGGCGGGGATCCGGGCCGGCCGGCCGTCGGGGTCGAGGAGTTCCACGCGGCCTGCGCCCGGCTCGCCCGCGACTGGCCGGCGACCGGCACGGTCCTCACCACCCATGACACCAAGCGCAGCGCGGACGTGCGGGCGGCGATCGCGGTGCTCGCCCAGTGCCCGGACGTGTGGGCCGGTCTGCTGGCCGAGGTCGCCGGGGTCCCGGTGCCGGACCCGCACCTGGCGTGGACGGTGTGGCAGACCGCCTTCGGCTTCGGCGCCCCGGACCCGGACCGGATCGGCCCGGCGGTGCTCAAGGCCGTGCGGGAGGAGGGGCTGCGGACGTCCTGGACCGAGCAGGACCCGGCGTACGAGCGGGCGGTGGCCGAGTTCACGGCGGCCGGGCCCGGCCGGGTGCCGTTGCGGGCGGCGTCCGAGGCCGCGTTCGCCCTGGAGCCGCACATCCGGGCCCAGGCGGACGGCGCGGCCCTGGTGCAGCTGACCATGCCGGGCGTGCCGGAGCTGTACCAGGCCACCGAGCGGGAGTACCGGGCACTCGTCGACCCCGACAACCGCGCGCCGTACGAGCCGGGTCCCGACGACGGCCGGACGGCGCTGGTGCGGGCCGCCCTCGGGCTGCGCCGCGAACGCCCGGCGGCCTTCGGTCCCGGCGGCGGCCACACCCCGCTGGTCGCCGAGGGCCCGGCGGCCGCGCACTGCCTGGCCTTCGCCCGCGGGGGGCAGGTGGTGACGGCGGTGACCCGGCTGTCGCTGCGGCTCGCGGAGGCGGGCGGCTGGCGGGACACCGAGCTGGTGCTGCCGGAGGGACGGTGGGCCGATGTCCTGGACGGCGTCAGGGAGTTCACCGGGGGCCCGGAGAGCGAGCTGAAGCTGGCGGAGCTCTTCGCCGACCGTCCGGTCGCCCTCCTCGCGAGGATCACGGAGTGACCGCATACTGACGGGACGAGAAGGGGGAACGATGGCACTGATGCTGCTGTTCGGGGCGCTGGGGGGCGCCGTCACCGCGCTGATCGTGGTGCTGCTGCGCCGGGGCCGGTCCGACACGGAGACCGCGGAGGGCCTGCGCATCGAGGAACGGGCGCGCCTTCAGGCGTCCATGGACCGGGTGTCGTACAACTCCTTCGCGGTGCACAACGCGCCGCCGACGCAGTCCGACTCCTACCGGCCGCACCACTGAGGCGGGGGCGGAGCACAGGTGGGCGGGGCACCGGCGCACGGCCGGTGCCCCGCCCGCCTCGGATCAGATCCGGCTGGCGCGGTCGACCTCGCACTTGGTGTACTCGGAACCGTCGCCGCTGCCCAGGTACGGGGTGGTCAGCTCGGCCTCCACGGAGGAGCCCGCGGTGACCGCGATGCCGGCCTTGAAGGCGGTCCTCGTGACCGCGCCGCTGCCGGTGAACTTCATGGTCACGCTGTAGTCGTAGTCCAGCGAACCGTCGTTCTTGACCGTGATCCTGGCGGTCAGCTTCTTCGTGGCGGCGTCGTAGGCGCACTTGTCGATGGTGATGTCGCGGACCGCCTTGTCGGCGCTGCCGCCGCCACCGGGCACGGAGACGCCCCCGGAACCGCTGCTGCTGTCGCTGTCGCTGTGGCTGCCGCCGCCACCCGAGCTGGAGCTCGAACCGGAGCTGTTGTTGTCGCAACCGCCGCCACCGGAACCGCGGGCGCCGGTGAGGGCGAGGACGGCGATGCCGAAGACGGCGATCGCGCGGGCATGACGAAGCTTCACGTGTTTCTTCCCCGTTGGACGTGATTCATCAGAGGGCTCGGCAGGGAGCCATGCAGAATGGCCCGCTTGACGAGCGCACGTCACCCTAGCAGCGCCGCGGGGGTCTCGTTTCAGCCGTTCGGCAGGACGTCGAGGGTGCGCGGGGCACGGGTGATCAGACCGGTCGACACCGGGCGGAAGCCGTCCGCGAGGCGCAGCCGGGGCATCGCCTCGAACAGCGCGCGGAGGCCGTACTCGGCCTCCAGACCGGCCAGGATCACCGCCGGGCAGAAGCCGGAGCCGTACGTGAGCTGGCCGGGGTCGTCACGGAGCGGGTCGAAACGGTCCGGCTCGCGGAACCGCTCCGGGTCCCGTCCGGCCGCGCCGACGAGCAGCGCCACCGAGGAGCCGCCCGGCAGGATCCCGCCACTCACGGGGACGTCCTCGCGGGTGCGCCGCACGGCGATCTGCACCGGCGGGTCGCGGCGCAGCGACTCCGACCACGCCCGCGCCACCAGGGCCGTGGGGGCGTCCCGCAGGGCGGCGACCTGGTCGGGATCGGTGAGGACGTTGCCGAGGAAGGAGGCCAGCGCCTTCTCGCGGACGGCGATCTGCCCGCCGCACTCGCCGGCGAGGGCGGTCGCGGCCCGGCCCCTGACCAGCCGCATCATGTCCCGGTACGGGACGCCGACGGCGGCGGCGACGGTCCCGGCGGGCAGCCAGTGGCAGAAGTCGGCGACGAGGTCGGCGCGGGGCCGGTCGGCGATCCGCCGGGCGAGGACGTGGGCGGTGCGCTCGGCGACGGACCGCAGTTCGGCGAGGTCCACGTCGACGTGGGCGCGCGCGCAGGCGGGGTCGCCGGGCCGGTGCCCGTGGGTGAAGCGGGCGTCGGTGAGGGCGGTGGCCACGTCCGCGTACCGGCTCAGCACCCAGGCCCGCAGCAGCGGGTCGTAGGTGAGCGGGAACTCCTCCCGCAGCCGCCGGAAGACGGGGTACGGATCGGTCGCCGCGCCGGGGTCCAGCGGGCTGGGCGCGACGGTCCGGCCGCCGGGCGGCACGGGCGCCCCGGCCGCCGGGTCGGCGACGCTCCGCACCCGGCCGGGCGCGGCGGCGCCGGTCCGCCCGCCGGGCGCCATGGCCGGCGGCCGCCGGAGTCCGGTGACGCGGGGGGTGCGGGAGGGGTCGGGGGTCCGGTCGTCGCGCATCGTGCCCCCAGGGTCGGGTCGGTCGGCGGTGGGTCACCCCAGCCCATCACCGGCGGGGGCGCGGCGCTCGTCGCGTACCGCCGATCGGGTGAAGCGGCACGGCCCTGACCAGGCCCGGAACAAGTCCTCGGCCGACCGGTGGACGAACGGCCGGAACGGTCTCGGCACGACCGGCGGACGGTGACGGCAGGCCGGGCACGACCGGCGGACGCCCGACGCGAGCCCGGCACGACCGGCGGATGCCCAGGGCAGGACCGGCCCACCGACAGGTGGACGCCCGACGCGAGCCCGACGCGAGCCCGGCACGACCGGCGGACGGCCCAGGCGGGACCGGCCCACCGACAGGTGGACGCCGGGGGCGGGACCGGGGCGCCTGCCGGCCGGAGGCCGGAGCGGGCTCAGTCGACCGACAGGCGGAAGGTCATCTCGCCGAAGCCGACGACGTCCCCGGCCCGCACCACCACCGCGCCGACGACGCGGCGGCCGTTGACCGTCGTGCCGTTGGTGGAGCCCAGGTCGCGCAGGACCCAGAGTCCGTCCTGGAGGGAGAGTTCGGCGTGCAGGCGGGAGGCGGTCTCGTGGCTGAGCCGCAGCCCGTTCACCGGGTCCCGGCCGATGCGCAGCGGGTACGGCCCCGGCTGCGGCAGCAGCAGCTTCGGGAGCCGCTCGGAGTGCCAGGCCCGGCCGATGCGCGCGGTGAACGCCGACATCCGCTCGACCGCGCCGACCACCCGCCGGGTCCAGGTGCCCTCGCCGCGCAGGTCGGCGGTGAGCACGTCGAGTTCGTCGGGGCGGCGGGCCTGGAGCGCCCGCTCCATCCGGAAGAGGAAGGTGTCGTGCGAGAGACGTCCCTGTGCGGCGCCCTCCCGGAGCAGGCCCAGGGCACGGTCCCGCTCGGCGTCGGTCAGCCGGGGGGCGTGCGCGGGGGGCTCGTAAGGGGTCGTCACACCGTGATTGTCCGCGTGGCCGGGCCGCACTGTCCAGAAGCCTCCGTACCAGGACCGTCACCGCTTCCGTGCGCCTCCCGCACGAGCATGAGGACGCGGAAATCCGTGCGGCCGTTCCCCGGGATCGCTGTTACGGTCTGCGGGCTCGCTCACCTGTACCCCTGGGGGAACCACCGCATGACCGACGACCTCGTCGTCCGCCCGCTCACCGGGCCGGAGGAGCTGGACCTCTTCCTCGGCCTCGCCTACACGCTCGACGACGAACTCGCCGACGACCTCGGCTCCGGCCGCCGCCGCCCCGACTGGATGTGGGTGGCCCTCCGCGACGGCCGCCTGCTCGGCCGGATCGCCTGGTGGACCGACAAGGACGGGGGCGAGCCGCTCGCCCTCGACTTCTTCGACCTCGCCCCCGAGCTCCCGGCCGGGGAGGCCGAGGAGGTGGGCCGGCGGCTCCTCGCCGCCGCGCTGCCCGCCGTCGTCCCGGCCGGCACCGTGCCGCCGGAGTTCAACCGCTACCTGCCGCCGGACTGGCGCGAGGTGCCGGAGACCCGCGACCGCGTCGAGCTGCTGCTCTCGCTGCTCGCGGAGACGGGCGCCCGGCCGCTGGTGGAGCGGCTGCGCCTGGAGTGGCGGGCGGGGACGCCGATCGCGGAGCCCACCGGCCGGCTCGTGTTCCGGCCGGTCCGGGACCGCGAGGACCTGCTCGCCCTGATGACGCCGGTGATGGACGGCACCCTCGACGCCCACGGGCAGGCCGACCTGGCCGAGGGGCTGTCGCTGCGGGAGGCCGCCGAGCGGCACTACGACGAGGAGTTCCCGCACTACACCACGCCCCGCGAGTGGTGGCGGGTGGCCGAACTGCCGGGCACCGGCGAGCCGGTCGGCTTCGTGATCCCCGCCCGCAACAACTACAACCCGATCATCGCCTACATCGGCGTGCTCCCCGCCCACCGGGGCAAGGGCCACATCGACGAGATCCTCGCCGAGGGCACCCGGATCCTCGCCGCGCAGGACGTGCCGCGCGTCCGGGCCGCGACCGACCTGGGGAACGTCCCGATGGCGGCGGCCTTCGCCCGCGCCGGGTACGTCAACTTCCAGCGCCAGATCGACTACGTGTGGGACGCGCCGGGCGCGTCGCGGTCCTGACTGCCAGGATGGGAGTGATCCACCGGCCGTGACGCCGGCCGTACCGATCGACCGTATCGCCGTCTGCGAGGAGAACCACCGTGCTCTTCGAGGTGTGGGCGCCGCACGCCCGCGACCGGGTGACCCTGGAGCTGAACGGCGCCGGGCACCCCCTGGAACGGGACGCCCTGCGGGAGGGCTGGTGGACCGGCACCGTGCCGGCCGCCGACGGCGACCGGTACGGCTTCCGGCTCGACGACGGGCCCGTCCTGCCCGATCCGCGCGGCCGCAGGCTGCCGGACGGACCGCACGGGCTCAGCGCCGTCGTCGACCACACGGCCCACACGTGGCTCCACGAGCCGCCCCGGCTGCGGCTGCGCGGCGCGGTCCTGTACGAGCTCCACGTGGGCACCTTCACCCCGGAGGGCACCCTCGACGCGGCGGCGGCCCGGCTCGGGGAGCTCGCCGGGCTCGGGATCACCCATGTGGAGCTGATGCCGCTCTGCCCGTTCCCCGGGACGCACGGCTGGGGGTACGACGGGGTGGCGCCGTGGGCGGTCCACGAGCCGTACGGCGGCCCGGCGGCGCTGAAGCGCTTCACGGACACCGCGCACGGCCTCGGCATGGGCGTGGTCCTGGACGTGGTCCACAACCACCTGGGCCCCTCCGGCAATTACCTCCCGCCCTTCGGGCCGTACTTCACCGACAGCCACCACACCCCGTGGGGCGCGGCGGTGAACCTGGACGCGGCCGGTTCCGACGAGGTGCGGGCGTACTTCCTCGGCAGCGCGCTCGCCTGGCTGCGGGACTACCGGATCGACGGGCTGCGGCTCGACGCGGTGCACGCGCTCGCCGACGACCGGGCCCTCACCTTCCTGGAGGAACTGTCGGCGGCGGTCGACGAGTTGGCGAAGGAGCAGGGCCGCCAGCACTTCCTGATCGCCGAGTCCGACCTGGCCGACCCGCGCACCACCACCCCGCGCGCGCTCGGCGGCCTCGGCCTGCACGCGCAGTGGAACGACGACTTCCACCACGCCCTGCACTGCGCGCTGACCGGCGAGTCCCAGGGCTACTACGCGGACTTCGCGCGCGCCCCGATGGCGGCGCTCGCCAAGACCCTGACCCGGGTCTTCTTCCACGACGGCACGTACTCGTCCTTCCGGGGCCGCCACCACGGGCGCCCGGTCGACCGGGAGCGCACCCCCGCCCACCGCTTCCTCGGCTACGCCCAGACCCACGACCAGATCGGCAACAGGGCACTCGGCGACCGCCTTTCGTCCTCCCTCTCCCCCGGTCTGCTGGCCTGCGCGGCGACGCTCGTCCTCACCGGGCCTTCGGTGCCGATGCTCTTCATGGGCGAGGAGTGGGGGGCCCGCACGCCCTGGCAGTACTTCACCGACCACACCGACCCGGAGCTCGCGGAGGCCGTACGGAAGGGCAGGCGGCGGGAGTTCGCGGCGCACGGCTGGGACGAGGGCGAGGTGCCCGACCCGCAGGACCCGGCGACCCGGGACCGCTCGGTCCTGGACCGTACGGAGCGGGAGCGCGACCCGCACCGCCGGCTCCTCGCCTGGCACCGCGAGCTGATCGCCCTGCGCCGCACCCTCCCCGACCTCACCGACCCGGACCTGGGCGGGGTGAAGGCCGCCTTCGACGAGGAGGGCCGCTGGCTGGTCTTCCGGCGCGGTGACGTGCGGGTGGCGGTGAACCTGGGCGAGGAGCCGGCCGAGATCCCGCTGGGTTCCAACGGCCGCGACCGGGTCCTGGCGGCCTGGAACCCGGTCGAGGCGCCCGGCCGGGACGGGCTGCTGCGCCTCGGCGGCGAGTCGGCGGTGGTGCTCGCCGACGGTTAGCCCCGGCGGGGCTACTCCACGATCGCCATCTCGTGCGGGGTGGCGTTGAAGCGGCGGCCGGTGCCGTCCTCGGTCATCGTCACGATGTCCTCGATGCGGACGCCGAAGCGGCCGGGGAGGTACACGCCCGGTTCGATGGAGAAGCACATGCCGGGGACGACCGGCCGCGCCTCGCCCTCGATCATGTAGGGCGGCTCGTGGGTGGTGACGCCGATGCCGTGGCCGGTGCGGTGGATGAAGTACTCGCCGTACCCGGCGTCGGTGATGACCTCGCGGGCGGCGCGGTCGACGTCCTGGCAGGCGATGCCGGACCTCACGGCCTCGAAGCCGGCCTGCTGGGCCTCGCGGACCAGGTCGTGGACCCGGCGCTCCTCGTCGGTGGGTTCGCCGACGTGGACGGTGCGGGTGGTGTCGGAGCCGTAGCCGTGCTTGAGCCCGCCGAAGTCGAGGACGACCATGTCACCGTGCTCGATGACCCGCTCGCCGGCCTCGTGGTGCGGGTTGGCGCCGTTGGGGCCGGAGCCGACGACGGTGAAGTCGACCTGGGAGTGGCCGAAGTCCAGGAGCAGCCGGGCGAGGTCGGCGGCGACCTCGGTCTCGCGGCGGCCCGCGAACCGCACCTTGAGGATCTCCCCGTACGCCCGGTCGGCGGCGGCCCCGGCGGCCGCGATCCGGTCCAGCTCGTGGGCGTCCTTGACGGCCCGCAGCATCGGCAGGGCCTCGGTGAGGGAGACGTACGAGGTGCCGGGGAGGGCCTGCTGGAGGCCGAGGAGGTGCATCGCCCAGGCGTTGTCGCTGACGCCGAACCGCCCGTCCACGTCGAGGAGCGGCGCGGTGACGGCGTACGGGTCCTTGCCGTCGGTCCAGTCGCGGAGGGTCAGCGCGGGCGCGCCGACGGCCTTCTCCGCGTCGGGCGCCTCCAGGGTGGGGACGACGAGCACCGGGTCCTGGCCGGGGGCGATCACGAGGACGGTGAGCCGCTCGGTGATCGCGGTCGGCCGGTAGCCGGTCAGGTAGACGAGGTCGGGGCCGGGGGCGACGAGCACCCCGGCGAGTCCGGCGTCGGCGGCGGACGCGGCGGCACGGTCCATCCGGGCCCGGTAGTCGTCGGCGGTGAACGGCGTGGGGGCGTCACCGACTGCGTCGGCGGAGGCGGTCGTCGGCATGGGGTCTCCTTCGCGGTGGCGGACGGGCGGTCCTCCCCCGGCATCCTCCCCGCCGGATCCGGCCGCCGCGACCGGGCGGCGGCCCGTCAGCGCGGGCCCGGTCCCTGGGCGATGAGCCGTTCGAGGAGGTCCTGGAAGTCGTCGCCGACGACGATCCGCAGCTCGCCGTGCTCCTCGTCGTGTTCGCTGAGCTGGGTGAGCGTGCCGCCCCGCCACCAGAAGACGTACGGGCTGATGGCGCCCGGGGTGTCCTCGTACTCGGAGGCGGCGAAGGAGGCCATGGCGCCGAGCGCCGGGATGATCGAGGTGTCCCGGATGGGGTGGAAGGCGATCTGGTGCCGGAAGGGCACGGCGACGAGGGCGCCGTGCTCGCCGATCGGCAGGCCGGTGACCCGCTGGGCGAGGGCGTCGAGGTCGAGGACGCGGCTGGCGGTGTAGAAGGAGTCGCCGACGACGACCTCGAAGGACATGCCGTCGGCGTCCCGGACGGTCTCGTGTTCCTCGACGGGCAGCCCGCGCAGGTTCTTCAGGGCGCGGGCGCGCAGCTGGGCGGGGTCGCCGAGCCGGTCGAGGGCCTCGTCGGTGAGCATCATGACGCTCTCGGGCAGGTCGAGCGCGAGGACCTCGTACAGGCCGGGGGCGAGCGTCCTGGCGTAGCCGAAGGCGCCGGGGTCGATGCCCTCGCCGTTGACGACCCGGGGGTAGAGCTGGGCGCGGATCTGCTCGGGCGGCAGCGTGTCGAGGGCCGAGGGGCCGTCCAGGGTCCGCACCACGAGGGTGACGTGCCGGCGGATCAGGTCGGGCCAGACGCGGGGTCCGCGCCGGTCGCGGTGGCAGACGGCGGCGAGGTTGCCGAGGCCGAAGCGGCGCTGCTTGTCGTCCTGGACGGAGGAGGCGTAGACCGTGACCTCCAGGCCGAGTTCGGCGAAGGCCTCGCGGACGGTGGCGCGGAAGAGCGCGGCCTCCCGCTCGGAGAAGTAGGCGAACTCCGGGTCCCGGGGCGCGTCCTCGCCGTCCCGCTTCGGTGTCCTGCGCAGCCACCCCACGCCTGCCCTCCTTCCGTCGCCGTCGCGTTCAGCGTAGCGAGTGCGGCGGGGCCGTCACCGGCCGCCCGCCGAACTCGCCGCAGCCGGGAGCCGTCCCCGGCCGTCCCCGGGCGGTCCCGCGCCGTCAGGAGCCGTGCCGGGTCTGGAGGAGGTCGCGGGCGTAGTGGGCGAGGGAGCGGTTGTAGCGGGGCAGCAGCGGCGCGAGGGCGCCGAGGGCCAGCGACGCGGCCTCGCGGTCGCGGCCGGTGTCGGCGAGGGCGAGCGCGAGGAAGGCGTCGACGGCCGGGGCGAGGGCGAGCTCGTCGGCGTCGAGCCGCTCGGCGGGCAGGGCCCGCTCCTCGGTGAGCAGCTCCACGCTGCGGTCGGGCCGCCCGAGGTTCCGCAGGCTGCTCGCGAGCTGGATGACGGCCCGGCGCCGCCGCAGGCCGGTCAGTCCGAGCTCCAGGGCGCGCGTGTAGTGCCGGACGGCTTCGACGGGCTGCCCGGTGGAGTCGTGGGCGGCGCCGACCTCGAAGACGGCGGCGGCGTCCGTGTCGCCGCGTTCGGCGGCGAGCGCCGCGATCCGCTCCCGGAACTCCTCGGCGCCGAGGTCGTCGATCCGCTCCCAGAGGGCGGCGACCCGCCCCTCCCACCCGCTGTCGTCGCTCATGCGGCCACCCTAGCCACTAGTCGCCGCCACCACCGCCGCCGCCACCGTCGCCGCCACCGCCGCCGCTGTCCCCGCCGCCGTCTCCCCCGCCGGAGTCCCCGGCGTCGCCGCCGTCGGAGCCCCAGCCGTCGCCGCCGCCGGGTTCGTTGTCGGCGCGGGAGGTGCCGAGGTTGCTGTACCAGGGGCGGAGCCAGTCGGTGTCCACGGCGACGGGCTCGTACCCCTCCCTGATGCGCCACTGGGCGGGGAAGCGGGCGAGCCCGGTGGTGTCGCCGAGGCCGAACGCGGTGGCGAAGGCGTGCGCCATGACGGCGTCCAGCGGGTCGGAGGTCTCGTGGCCGACGGGGCCGAGCGGGAGCAGGAGCTGCCCGGGGACGGTGGGGGTCCGGCGGCGCGGCGGGCGGGCCAGGAGGGCGACGCGGACGCCGTCCCTGAGCAGCCAGGAGCTGGTGGCGCCGTGCCGCCGCAGCTCCCAGAGCCGGCCGACGGGCGAGGCCGGCCCGGGGAACTCGGCCTCCACCACGCTCTTCGACCTCCGCAGCTTCTTGTGCGTGAGCCGGAGCTCGGCCGTCACGTCGCCGACGGTGAGGGTGAGGCCGCGGGACGGCTGGGGCTCCTGCGGGTGGAAGCCGTACGGCGCCCGGATGCGGACGGCGGGGGCGTGCGGGCCCCAGACGTCGACGCGGACGAGCCGCCGGTCGACGGCGACGGTGACGTCGCCGTGGGGTCCGGGCGCGGTGCGGCGGGCCATCCACAGCGGTACGCCCTCGGCCCCGGCGCGCCGGGCGAGCTCGGCGACCCGCTCGGGCCCGCCGCTGAGCCGGACCGCGAGGCGCCCCAGCTCGTGGGCGAACGCGGCGGCCCGCCGCACCTTCAGCGGGGTGCTGGTGCCGGTGACGCGGACGACCGGGACGACGCCCGGGCCGTCGTCGAGGCGGGTCAGGGCCCGCTCGGACCCGCCGCCGCCGAGCCACTGCCCGCGCAGGTACGCCTCGGCCGTCGCGGCCAGGTTCAGCTCGGCGTGCGGGGTGAGGCGGCCGCCGCGCCGCAGCCCCTCCTCCGTCAGTTCGACCGTGCGGGCCAGTGGGTTCCACGACTTCTCGCCGTACAGGACTTCGTTCACGTCTCCCCCTGCGGTGTTCCTCGGGGCCGTCAGGGCCCCATGTTCACCACGCGGTCGGCGCGGTCGCGGTTGCGGGCGACGAGCAGGGCGTTCGCCTCGTCGGAGCGCCGCACCCAGGCCTCGGCGTCGGCGCGGCCGCGGCCGAAGGCGACGTGGCGGTCGACGAGCCGGGGCACGCGGACGGCGTCGGGGAGGTCGGCGTACCAGACCTCGTCGAGGAGCGGCCGGACGGCGGCCCACCCCTCGCCGTCGTGGAGGAGGTAGTTGCCCTCGGTGACGACGAGCGGGGTTCCGGCCGGCACGGGGACCGAGCCGGCGACCGGCTCCTCCAGGGCCCGGTCGAAGGCGGGCGCGTAGACGACGGTCCCCGGCTCGGGTGCGCGCAGCCGGGCGAGCAGGGCGGCGTACCCGGCGGCGTCGAAGGTGTCGGGCGCGCCCTTGCGGTCGGCCCGCCCGAGCCGCGCCAGCTCGGCCCCGGCGAGGTGGAAGCCGTCCATGGGGACGAGGACGGCGAGCCCGCCGAGCCGCTCGACGAGCCGCCCGGCGAGCGTCGACTTCCCGGCCCCGGGCGGCCCGGCGATCCCCAGGATCCGCCGCCCCTCTCCGGCGAGCTCCCGCGCCCGCCCGACCAGCTCCTCGAACTCCCGCACGTCCATGCGGCCGATTGTCGCAGCCCCCGGCGGTGGCCCCCGGACCCTCGGGGGGTCCCTCCCCCGACCCTCGTACGGACCCTCCTCGGGTCGAGGGTCGGGGCGGGCGCGACGCGGGGTCGTGCGGGTGGGTCGCCGTGCTTTCCGCGTATTACGTTGGGGTAATGCCGTCCATCGCACTCGTCACCCTCGTCGTCCGTGACTACGACGAGGCCATCGCCTTCTACACCGACGCCCTCGGCTTCGAGCTGGTCGAGGACACCGACCGGGGCAACGGCACCCGCTGGGTCGTCGTCCGTCCGGCCGGCTCCGGCGGCGTCGGCGGCCTCGGGAACGCCGGGCTGCTCCTCGCCCGCGCCAAGAACGACGAGGAGGAGGCCGCCATCGGCAACCAGACCGGCGGCCGGGTCGGATTCTTCCTCCACACCGACGACTTCGCCCGCGACCACGAGCGGATGTCGGCCGCCGGGGTGAAGTTCCTGGAGGAGCCCCGCCACGAGCCGTACGGCTCGGTCGCCGTCTTCGAGGACCTGTACGGCAACCGCTGGGACCTCCTCCAGCCGGCCGGCTAATTCGCTGTCGCCCGGGCCGCGCCGCTCCCTAGACTCGCGGCACGGCCCGCCGCCCGGTGCGCCGTGCCGAGCCATGTCGACCGAGGGGAGCCGGCCGTGCGCAGTCACCCGTCGGCTGTCCGCGCCCGCCGCTTCGACGTGATCCTCGCCTCTTCCGCCTGCCGGTGACGGCTGCGCGCCCGTCACCGCAGGACCGTGCCGTACGGATTCGGCCCGTACGGTCGGCAATCGCGCTGCCCTGTGTTCCCACAGCAGCGAAAGGCACGTCACCGTGCGCGTTCTCCCGAACCCCCGCGTCCGCAACCTCGGCATCCTCGCCCACGTCGACGCCGGCAAGACGACCGTCACCGAGCGGATCCTGTTCCTGACCGGCGCCGTCCACAAGCGGGGCGAGGTCCACGACGGCACGACCGTCACCGACTTCGACCCGCAGGAGCGGGAGCGCGGCATCACGATCTCCGCCGCCGCCGTCAGCTGCGCCTGGGACGGCCACCGGCTCGCCCTCATCGACACGCCCGGCCACGTCGACTTCTCCGACGAGGTCGAGCGCGCGCTGCGCGTCCTCGACGGCGCGGTCGCCGTCTTCGACGCGGTCGCGGGCGTCGAGCCGCAGAGCGAGACGGTGTGGCGGCAGGCCGACCGGCACGGCGTCCCCCGGATCGCGTTCGTCAACAAGATGGACCGGGCGGGCGCCGACCTCGACGCGGCCGTCGCCTCGATCCGCTCCCGCCTCGGCGCCGTCGCCCTCCCCGTCCAGCTGCCCATCGGACGGGAGGACGGCTTCCGGGGCGTCGTGGACCTCGTCCGGATGAGGGCGTACGTGTGGGACGGCGGCGGTCGTGAGGAGACCGACGTCCCCGCCCGGCTGAGGGACGAGGCGGTACGCCGCCGACGCGCCCTGGAGGAGGCCGTGGCGGAGCTGCACCCGGAGGCCCTGGAGGAGTTCTGCGCGGACGGGTCCCTGTCCGACGGGACGCTCGCACGGGCGCTGCGGGCGCTCACGTTGGCCGGCGCGGCCGTCGTGGTGCTGTGCGGCTCGGCGTACCGCGACCGCGGGATCGAACCGCTCCTGGACGCGGTCGTCGCCTACCTGCCCGCTCCCACCGACCGGCCCCCGGTCGGCGGCGGCGAGCGGGCCGCCGATCCGCACGCGCCGCTGGTCGCGCTCGCCTTCAAGGTGAACGCGGCCCCGACCGGCCGCATGACCTACGTCCGCGTCTACGCGGGCCACCTCACGAAGGGAACCACCGTGCTCGACACCGCCACCGGACGCACGGAGCGGATCTCGCGCGTGTTGCGCGTGCAGGCCGACCGCACGGCCGAGGTCTCTCTCGCCGTCGCCGGTGACATCGTCGCCGTCGTCGGCCCGAAGACCGTCCGCGCCGGCGCCACCCTGTGCGTCCCGGACGTGCCCGTCGTCCTCGAACCGCCGGTACCGGCCGCCCCGGTGGTCTCCATGGCCGTGGAGGCCCGCCGGAGCACCGACACCGGCCGGCTGGCCGCCGGGCTCGCCCGGCTCGCCGAGGAGGACCCGTCGCTGGTGGTGCGGACCGACCCGGAGACGGGCCAGACCGTCCTGTCGGGCCTCGGCGAGCTGCACCTGGAGGTCGCCGTGGAGCGGCTGCGGCGCGACCGGGACCTGGAGGTCACGGTCGGCCGCCCGCAGGTGGCGTACCGCGAGACGGTGGTGAAGGGCGTCACGGGCCTGCTCCACCGCCACGTCAAACAGGACGGCGGCGCGGGCCAGTTCGCCCACGTCGTCCTCGACGTCCAGCCCCTGGACGGGGACGCGGGAGAGGAGGGGTTCGTGTTCGCGTCGACGGTGACGGGCGGGCGGGTGCCGCAGGAGTACGTCCGCGCGGTCGAGGCCGGCTGCCGGGACGCCCTCGCCGAGGGCCCCCTCGGCGGGCACCAGGTCACCGGCGTCCGCGTCACGCTCACGGACGGCGCCACGCACCCGAAGGACTCCTCGGAACTGGCCTTCCGCACGGCGGGCCGCGCCGCGCTCCGGGAGGCGCTGCGCGCGAGCGCGATGACCCTCCTGGAGCCGGTGGCCGAAGTGACGGTCACCGTCCCCGCCGAGTCCGTCGGCACGGTCCTCGGCGACCTCGCGGCCCGCCGGGGCCGGGTCACGGACTCGCAGGTCAGGGGCGGTACGTCGGTGGTGACGGCGACGGTCCCGCTGGCCGAGCTCTTCGGCTACGCGACCCGCCTGCGCGGCCGCACCCAGGGCCGGGGCACCTTCGCCACCCGCCCGGCGGGCTACGAGCCCGCCCCCGCCTAGAGGTCCAGCTCGGCCCGTACCGTCTTCCCGACCGGTACGCGGTCGAGCACCTCCCACCGCGTCGCCAGCGCCCCGACGAGCAGCAGCCCCCGGCCGCCCTCGTCCAGCGGCCCCGGCGACGCGGCCGGGGCGGGCCGGCACTCGCCCCGGGTGTCGCTGACGTCGATCCGCAGGTGCAGCCCGGGCGCGTAGAGGAGCCCCAGCTCGCAGTCGCGCCCGGGCACGCGGCCGTGGGTCACGGCGTTGGCCGCCAGCTCGGCCGCGATGAGGCCCGCCGTCTCGGACAGCTCGGAGTCGTACGGGACGCCCCACTGGTGCAGTTGGTGAAGGGCCAGCCTGCGGGCGAGGCGGGCGCCGCGCGGGGTGGAGCTGAAGCGCTGCGCGAACATACGTACGGTGACGGGCCGTTTGCGCGCGAGGGGAGTCGTCATGTGGCCAATTTCGCGCCGATCATGGCGAGTTACCAGCTACCGGACTCGTACGCTGCGCTTGTACGGGTTCGTTCGCTGGACTGTACCGGTGACAGTCCGTGACCCTGGATGCGATCAACGCGGGCACACGGTGCGGGAGGTGACGGGGTGGCGGAGGACGTTCCCAAGAGAAGCGGCGATTCGGAGACGTCAGAGAGTCTGAAGGCGTTCGGGGAAGTACTCAAGGCCTTCCGCAAACGGGCGGGACTGACCCAGGAGCAGTTCGCGCCGAGGGTGGGGTACTCGGTGCCCATGGTCGCGTCGATCGAGCAGGGCAGGCGCGTGCCGTCGAAGAAGTTCGTGGACAAGGCGGAGGAGGTGCTGGACGCGTTCGGGGTGATCCGGGCGGCGGCGAAGCACCTGACGCGCAGGGCGGGGCTGGCGAAGTGGTTCGAGGAGTGGGCGGAGCTGGAGCCGCAGGCGGTGACGCTGTACACCTTCGAGAGTCGGCTGGTGCCGGGCCTGCTCCAGACGCCTGCGTACGCCCGGACGCTCTTCGAGAAGCAGCTTCCGGCGATGAGCGACGACAAGATCGAGACGAACCTGGCAGCCCGCCTGGAGCGTACGAGCATCCTCACGGAGCGGCCGGAAACGATCTACAGCTTCATCGTCGAGGAGTACGCTCTGCGCCGCCAAGTAGCCGAGCCTGACGTCATGCGCGAGCAGATCGACCACATCCTCGCCCTTGGTGAGCGGCGCAACATCGACATCCAGATCATGCCGCTTTCGCGCGGTCACCACGCGGGCCTTGACGGGCCCATGTGCCTCCTGGAGACCGAGAAGAACGTCTGGTACGCGTACAGCGAAGGCCAGGGGACCGGCCAGCTCACCTCCGAAGCCAAAGAGGTCAGCATCCTCCAGCAGCGGTATGCCAGGATGCGGGCACAGGCTCTGTCCGTAGAGGCGACCGTGGGCCTGTTGCGGGAGATCCGAGGAGCACTATGAGCACGACTGAACTGGCCTGGTTCAAGAGCAGCTACAGCACCGGGGACGGCGGCAACTGCATTGAGGTCGCCCTCTCCTGGCACAAGTCCAGCTACAGCAGCGGCGACGGCGACAACTGCGTCGAGGTGGCCACCTGCCCCTCCACCGTTCACGTCCGTGACTCCAAGGTCCCGGACGGGCCGCAGTTCGCGGTGGCGCCGGCCGCCTGGACGGAGTTCGTCGCCCAGCTCGCCTGAGACGTGGCGGGCACACGCCCGTTCCACGGGAACGGGCGTGTGCCAGGATGCGTGGCATGACCAACGAATCCGCCTCCCCGTACCTCTCCGGTCTCTTCTCGCTCGAAGGCCGCACCGCGCTCGTCACCGGGGGCAGCTCCGGGATCGGGCGGGCGATCGCCGGGGCGCTGGCCCGGGCGGGGGCGCGTGTCGTGGTCCTCGCGCGCAAGGAGGCGGAGCTGGTCGCGACCGTCGAGGAGCTGACGGCCGACGGGTGCCGGGCGGCGTGGGTGAGCGCGGACCTGAGCACGCGGGAGGGGATCCGGGCGGGCGCCGAGGCGGCGGCGGAGGTGTTCGGGGAGCCGGACATCCTGGTGAACTCCGCCGGGATCAACCTCCGTCCGCCCTTCGGGGAGCTGGGCGAGGACGTGTGGGACACGACGATGACCGTGAACCTGGAGGCGCCGTTCCTGCTGGGGCAGCGGTTCGGGCCGGGGATGGCCGAGCGGGGCTACGGGCGCATCATCCACGTCACCTCCCAGCAGGCGCACCGGGCGTTCGTGCAGAGCGGGGCGTACGGGGTGTCCAAGGGCGGTCTGGAGTCGCTGGCCCGTTCGCAGGCCGAGGCCTGGTCCTCGTACGGGGTCACCGCGAACACCCTCGTGCCGGGCTTCGTGATGACGCCGCTGAACGAGCGCCTCTCCTCCGACCCGGAGAAGGTCGCCGCGCTCGCCGCCCGGACGATGGTCGGGCGGAACGGTCTGCCCGAGGACTTCGCCGGCGCGGCCGTCTTCCTGGCGAGCCCCGCGTCCGCGTACGTGACGGGCCACTCCCTCTTCGTGGACGGCGGTTTCTCCGTCCACTGACCCCGGCCGACGGCCCGTGCCGCACGGGGTGCGGCACGGACTGGCCGTCGCAGAGGGACGCGCCACGGGTCGGGGGGCGATTTCAGGCGGCTCGACTGAGGTCCGGCCGTTCGGGCGACGGCTCGAATCCGGCCGCCCTGTAGGCGGCGACGGCGACGGCGTTCGAGGTCGGGGTGCCGACGAGGGCGCTGGACGCGCCCAGGTCGCGCAGCGCCGCCGCGGCGGCGACGCTGATCGCCGTGCCGTGGCCGCGACCGCGGTGGTCGGCGTGCACGCCCACCGGCTCCAGCAGGCCGGGCCTACCGGGCCCGGCCGACCAGACCGTCGCCGCGGCCACGGCCTCGCCCCGGTCGTCGTAGCCGATCAGGCAGCGGGCGTCGGCGTAGACCGGCCCGGCGGCGAGGGTGTGCCACCTCTCCTCGGTGAACGCCGGGCTGCCGAACGCCGAGCGGTGCACCGCGGTCCGCACCCCCGCCGTCTCCGGGCCTGCCACCTCGATCCGCAGGCCGGAGTCCCCCACCGGGTCGGCGAGGTCGCGGCGCAGCGGCGTCCACGGCTCGTCCGGCACCCAGCCCGCCTCCAGGAGGACCTCGCGGAGCAGGGCGCCGTCGGGGACTTCGAGGCCGGCCTTCCCGGCCGGCAGGACCCCGCGCTCCGGATCGTCGAGGTCCGCCCGCAGCCGGCGCGCCAGATCGCCGTCCCGCCGCAGCTCCGGCGCGGTCGTCAGGCGCAGCAGATCGGGGTCGTCCAGGTAGCCGACGGCGACGATCCGTCCGTCCGCGCTCCAGGTGCGGACGGCCGCGGCCAGCCTCTCCGCGCCGAGCGCCCAGGCCCAGCCGAGGTCTCCCGGGTGGAGTTGCAGGGGCGTGCGGTCGTCCTGCCACGCGCGGAGGGCGTCCACGGCCCCGGTCAGCCCGTCGACGCCGGGCTCGTCCAGAACGATCGTCATGTCCCGCATCCCACACCCTCGCGACGACCGGCCGCACCTGGTTTTGCCCGGCCGTCCGGATCCGGAGGACGCGGCCTCTCCGACCCGGGCTCTCCGGAGGAACGGCGGCACTCGCGCTCGGCGTCGAGGTTCTCCGGCTCCTCGAGCATGGTCACGCGCTCGGCGACCTCGGAGCGGAGGCCGCACGGATCGGATCCGGGGGTGCGAGGAGGGTGCGGCTCACAGGAGGCGCCGCACGGCCTGGACGATCGAGCGTCGGCGGTCGTCGGCGCTCTCGGCCTCGATCGCGGAGACGGGGACTCCGACGGCACTGCTCGGGTTCCACGCGAGGGCGAGACCCAGGACCAGGGTGAGGAGCGCGGTGGGGGAGAAGTCGGCGCCGGTGCCGTCCTCCTTCTGCACCGAGGCGAGCGCCTCCAGCTTCGCGTCGCGTGCCGGTGCCGCCACGGCCGGGTCCCGGTCGTGGCCGTCGCCGCGCTCCAGTCGGTGCCAGAGGGCGAGCCGGATGACCTCGGGATGCAGCAGGCAGTGGTCGAAGAGCCGCCCCGCGTATCCCGGGAGGTCGTCGGGCGTGAAGGGAACCGCGTTCAGGCCGTGGGTGACGTGGGCGTCGAAGACCGCGTCGAAGAGCCGGTCCTTGCTGCAGAAGTAGACGTAGATGAGGTTCTTGTTGGCAGCCGCCGCCTTGGCGATCCGGTCCACCCGGGCTCCGGCGATGCCGTGGGCGGCGAACTCGTCGGTGGCGGCCTGGAGGATGCGGGCCTTGGTTGCGTCTGCGCGGGACATGCGGGTCATCGTAACGAGGGGCCGACCAGTGAGATGTGCCCCTGGGGGGCGCCCGGGCCCGAGCCGGTCATTCGGTCCCGAAGGCGCCGAGGACCGCGTCCGACGCGACCAGCAGAACCGCGCACCACAGGGTGACCCCGGCCATCAGCCAGCGGATCAGCCGCCATCGGGGGATGCCCAGAGCGGCCCCGAGCAGGGACGATCCCCAGGTGCCGAAGAGGGCGGGCCCCACGATGCCGAAGCCCGCCGCGCCGTAGCGCTCGAAGACCCGCCGCGCCCGCCGGCCCGCCGCGCCGGAGAGCCGGTCGCCCGCCGGTGACCCGACGGCGGCCGCACCGGTGGGCGGTGCGCCGTCGGCGGAGGCGCCCGGCGCCGAACCGGCGCTCGCCGCGGGGGACTTCCGGCGCGCTCGCCAGGACTGCCAGCGCGACCGCGCCCGCTCCATGGCGAACACCGCGAAGACCACGCAACAGGCGGAGCCCAGAAGCACCGCGAGCAGCGCGACCGGACCGGGCAGGGAGAGCGAGAGGCCGAGGGGGATCGCGGGAGTGCCGAGGGCGAAGCCGGCGAGCAGGGTCCAGACGAATCTCCCCATGCGGTTCCCTCCAGCTGCGCCGTTCGCATCGTCACGCCCTGCCCTGCCATGCCATGCCATGCCGCGGCAGTCTAACTAACTAACCAGTTAGTCTACTCTCATGAATCATGTCGACGTGGTCTTCGACGAGTTGGCGGCCGGCAGGTACCTCCTCCTCACCACCTTCCGCCGGGACGGCAGGGCCGTCCCCACCCCGGTCTGGGTGATGCCGGACGGTCGGACGCTGGCCGTGTGGAGCGCCGCCGACGCCGGGAAGGTGAAGAGGATCCGCAACGACGGCCGGGTGCTGGTCGGCCCCTGCGACTGGCGGGGCAGGCCCCTGGGCGCCTCGACACCCGGCTTCGCGGAGGTGCTGGCGCCGGACGCGAGCGCGCATTTCACCGGCCTGATGAAACGCAAGTACGGGCTGCCCGCCAGAGTCGGGCTGCTCGCGGGCAGGCTGCGCACCGGCTCCGAACGCTCGGTGGGAATCCGGATCCGGCTGGACGGCCGGTAGCGCAGGGACGTCGCCCATGCCGAAGGGGCCCCGCCGCGACGGCCCGCCCATGGCGGGCCGTCGCGGCGGGGCCCCCACCTCGCTGCCGCTCCCCGTGACGGGGTCGCTGACGGCGCCCCGGGGGGCGGCCCGGTTCCGACCGCGGAGGCCCGGGAAGTCGAACCCTCGCCACACCGGTCGGTGCGGTTCGCCCTCGCTCGCGACCGAAGCCACGTCGACGGTCACCGCGTTCGGCACCCCGGGCACCGTGCGCGGCCTCCCGGACAGCGGGCCTGACGCGGCACCATCAGGCGCCGGGTCGGTGGACGAAGCCGTTCAGGGGCGCGAGGACCTTCCAGCCGAGCGTCTCGTAGAGCGCCCGGCCCGGGACGGTCGCGCCGAGGACGCCCTCGGTCACGCCGGCGGCGAGGGCCGCGTCGGTGAGGAGGCCCATGACCACCGTGCCGAGGCCGCGCCGCCGGTGGGCCGGTTCGGTGACGATCCGGTCGTAGACGCAGGCGGCGTCGGTCAGTCCGGCGAGGCCGGAGGCGGCGAGTTCCCCGCCGGCGTCACTGAGGACGCGTACCGAGACGACGCCGTCGGTGGTCTCGACGGCGGCCGTGTAGCCGTCCGGCATCCGTACGGGCGCGGGGCGCAGGTCGACGGCCATCAGGAAGCAGGGGTCGACGGGTTCCCAGGTCGGCGGGAACCAGGGCCGCATGGCGTCCAGGGTCAGGAACGCCTTGACGCAGACGGCGGGTTCGGTGATCGACCCGATGAGCGCACGGGCGGTGGCGGCGTCCGCGTCGAGCAGGACGTGCCGGACGGTCCGGGCCGGCTGCCCGGCGTCGATCCGGAGCCCCCAGGGCACGTCCACCGGCCGCGACGCCCGCCGGGCCACGGCCCAGCCCTCGACCCACCGGCGTCCTGTCCGTGTCATCGGCCTCCCCCGTCCGTCGTCCGTCACGGGTCTCATTGTGCGGGGGCACGGACCGCACGCGGCCTCCCCGCCGCGGGCCGGGGCGCGGACGGCGCCGAAGAGTTCGGCGAGGGACCCCTCGCGAGCCATCGCCGAAACGTTTCCTCGGCCGGTCTCCCGCCCCGGACCGCCTCCCGCACCCTCCGCAGCCGCTCCGGCACCCTGCGTGATCTGCGAAAAGGGCCTGCGCGCGGGCGTTTCTTCTGCTGAGATGAAGCCCTTGTGAACCGCACGAGCGCGAGGGACGGGGGATGCGACGGGGGTTCGGTGAGAAGCTGGGCCTGCCCGGCGCCCTGGGTCCCTTACCCCTCGCACCACTCGCGCCCGAGTACGGGAAGCTGACGGAGGGTCAGCGTGCGGCGGGATTACGGTTCGCGGGAGAAGTCCTGACGGATCCTCAGGAGCGGGCCGAAGGCGACGCGTTCGTCTCCGTCCTGGACGGGGTCGCCCTGTGCACGCCCCGTCGGCGGCGGCTCGTCGACGAGGCCGCCCTGCTCGCCCGCGCCGACGCGCGGCCCGCGCACGCGCCCGTGCTGCGGCTGCTCGCCGCGATCCGGCGGCAGGACCCGGCACTGCTCCGCCGCGTCCTCCTCTACCAGCTCCTCCCCCTCGCCCGGCAGGGCGCCGACGGCCTCGGGATCGACCCCGCCGAACTCGCCCTCCTCGCGAAGGCGTCCCGCGCCCTCCCCGAGCTCGACGACCGGCAGCGGACCGCCGCCGAGGCCCTCGCCCCGCTCTGGTCGCGGCGGCGGCTGCGGGCCTGCGCCCACGCCCTCACGGTCCTCGGGCCCGACGCCGTGCGCGCCGACCCGTGGCTCGGCTCCCTCGACGCGCGGCTGCGGCGGCGCCTCGACCGCTGCGACCGGGAGCTCGCCGCGGCCCGGCTCGCGGCCCCGGCCGACCCCGCCGGGGCCGAGGCCGGCTATCTGCGCGTCCTCGCCGTCGCCTCCGACGACGACGAGGCCGTGCGGGGCCTGATCCGGCTCGGAGCCGTACCCGCCTCCGCCGACGCCCCGCTCACCACCCGGCCCGTCGAGGGCGGCCGGGTCGCGCTCGCCTGGCCCGCCCGGCCCGGCACCCACTGGCGGGTGCTGCGCGAAGGGCCCGGACCGGACCGCGCGACGCCCGTGCCCGGCA
This sequence comes from Streptomyces roseolus, assembly GCF_014649855.1. Classification (GTDB taxonomy): domain Bacteria; phylum Actinomycetota; class Actinomycetes; order Streptomycetales; family Streptomycetaceae; genus Streptomyces; species Streptomyces roseolus. The sequence continues at coordinate 80,901 of NZ_BMTV01000018.1, forward strand.
CCGGCGGGACCGCGTCCACCGCCGTCGACGCCGACCCGCCGGTGGGGCTCCGGGTGCGGTACGCCGCCTTCCCCGTGGAGGACGGCAGACCGACCGGCGCCCCGCTCGTGTCGCACCCGCTGCTCGTGGCGCCCGACGCCGAGGACGCCGTCCTGGAGGACGGGCCCGCCCGGATCGCCGTCCGCTGGCGCCGCCCCCGCACCGCCTCCGCCACCGTGCTCACCCTGACCGGCCCCGGCGCCGTCACCCTCCGGCACACCGCCGACCGCACCGAGGAACACGTCTTCACCGGCCTCGAACCCGGCGCCTACCAGGTCACCCTGACCGCCCGTCACCCCTCGCCGGACGGCGGCGCCGTGGACGCCCCGGGAATCCTGCGGACCGCCACCGTGCACCCCTGGCCCCGGGAGCTCACCGCGCTCACCGCCCACGCCGGGCCCGAGGAAGGCGTGCGGTTCACCGGGCAGGGCGCCGGGGGATCCGAGGTACGGCTCGTGGTCTGGCCCGAGGGGACCGCGCCCGCGCCCGGCACCGAACTGCGCGCCGACGCGCTGCCCGCCCCGCTGCCCTGGGCCCGCTGCGGCGACCCCGTCCCCACCGTGCCGGACGCCGCCTTCGCAGGGCTCGTCAGCGCCGTCACCGTCCTCGGGGAGCGGGCGCTCGCCGGCCCCGGGGTCCGGCTCGACGTGCCGGGCCCGGTCGGCGCGCCCCGGGCCGTGCGGGAGCCCGGCGGACAGGTGCGGCTCCTCTTCGACTGGCCGTCCGGGGCGGGCGCCGTGACCGCCGCCTGGCCGGGCGGCGACCTGCGGATCAGCCGCAGCGCGTACGTCCGCGAAGGGCTGCGGCTGCCCCTCGGGCCTAGGCCCGCGCGCGTCACGCTCCGGCCGCACGTGCCCGACGGCGCAAGGGCCGTCGGTGTCCGCCGCGCGCCCGTCGGCGTCGACGTGCCCGGGGAGGCCGTGGTGCGGTACCGGCTGCTGACCCGGCGGCGCGGCCTCGGACGGCGGGTGCCGTACGCCGTCGAGGTGAGCGCCGACGGGCACGACCCGGCCGTGCCGCTGCCCGCACTGGTCCTCGTCCACCGGACCTCGGTGCGGCCCCGGCACGCCGAGGACGGCACCGTCCTGCTCAGGATCGACGGCGCGGCGCTCGCCCGCACCCCGCTCCAGACCCTCGAACTCCCGCCGGTCCCGGACCTGTCCCGCCCGCCGTACGCGCTCCGCGCGTTCCTGCTGGGCGACGGGGCCGGAGCCGTACGCCTCGAAGAACCCGCCCTCACGACCCTGGTGGTGCGCTGACATGACGACGGTGATCTGCCCCTACTGCTTTCACCGCACGCAGGCCGCCCGGCTGCCCTACCGCTGCCTGATGGCACGGACCGGGCTGCGCGGCGGCACGCCCTGCGACCCCGAACGGGACGACGTGTGGGCGGGCTTCACCGGCTCGACCCGCGCCCCCGCCGCGTACATGCGGGGGCCCGTCTTCACCCCGCCGCGCGGCTTCGGCGGGCTGCGCGGACCCGGGCCGCGCGCCGCGTGCCCGCACTGCGGGGTGCCCACCCCCGTCCGGGTCTGCGTCAACTGCCACAGCGACCTGCCCAGCGACTACTGCGAGCAGGACAGCCGGATCATCGCCCTGGTCGGCGCCAAGGCCTCCGGCAAGAGCACCTACGTGTCCGTGCTCGTCAACGAACTGCGGCACCGGGTCGGCCGGGCGTACGGGGCGGCGCTCGCCGCCATGGGCGACGAGAGCCAGCGGCGCGACCGCGAGATGGCCGAGGACCTGTACGACCGGATGCGGCTCCCGGACGCCACCATCCCGTCCGCCGCCGGCTTCAACGACCCGCTGCTCTACCGGCTGAGCCTGCCCCGCAAGGGCTTCGGCCGCGACGGCAGCCGGCACACCGCCCTCGTCTTCTTCGACGCCGCCGGCGAGGACCTCAAGTCCGCCGAGGCGATGAACCTCTACACCCAGTACCTGAGCGCCGCCGACGGCATCGTGCTGCTCGTCGACCCGCTCCAGCTCGGCGCCGTCCGCGACACCGTCGGCGACCGCGGCGGGCCGGTACCCGCCCGGGACACGCCCGCCCTCCAGATCGCCGCCGAACTCGCCACCCAGCTCCGCTCGCACGGCCGGGGCGGCTCCCGGGGCCGGGTCGGCACCCCGCTGGCCGTCGCCGTCACCAAGACCGACACCGTGCGCGGCCTGCTCGACCCGCACTCGCCGCTCCTCGGCAACGCCCCGCACACCGGCGGCCGTTACGACCCCGCCGACCGGCTCGCCGTCCACGAGGAGACCCGCTCCCTCCTGGAGGGCTGGGGCTCCGGCGCGCTGTGGCGGCAGCTCGAACGGGACTTCTCCGAGGTGTCGCTCTTCGGGATCTCCGCGCTCGGCGCACCGCCGCCCGACGACTCCCCCGCCGACGCGCCCGCCGCCGGGCCCCAGCCGGTGCGGGTCGAGGACCCGCTGCTGTGGCTGCTCGCCCGGCGCGGCCTCGTGCCCGTCGCCAAGCCACCGCGCGAGAACGGCAAGGGGGTGCCGGTCGCGTGAGCCTCCTCCAGATGCACTACACCTCGGCCCCGCCGGGACCCGACGGCTCCGGCTTCCGCTTCACCGCCGTCAGCCCCGGCGTGCCGCACGCCGTGCTCCGCGAGGCCGAACAGCTCGTCGGCTACGAGCCGCCCCGGGACGCCCCGGCCCGGCCGACCGACGACGAACTCGGTTCCTTCCCCGAGATGTTCGGCTTCACCCGGCTGTCCGACGGCAGCGGCCTGCTGAGCCGCACCGTCTACACCGGCGCCGACTACAGCGGCCGCTGGGGCAACTTCCACGCCCACGCGCTGCTCGTGCCCGCGGGCGAACCGCTCCCCGGCGACCTGCCGCCCATCGCGCTGTGGGGCGCCGCCGAATGGGCGGACCGCTCGCCCGAGGGCGGTGCTCCGCCGCCCCTGGAGCGGCTCACCCCGGGGCTGCCGGGCGGCCTCGGGGCCACGCTCACCGCCTTCGCCGCCGGGGCCGGGCCCCGGCTCGCCGCCCTCCTCGCCGACCTGCGTCGCCTCGCCGAGGACCCGGGGGCCCCGCAGGTCGTCCTGGCCGAGCGGGACAGCCGGGACGTCGCCCACTGGCTGATCGTCGCCTGCGCCGCGCTCCCCCGGGACGCCGCCAGGAACCTCACCTTCACCACGTACACCCGACGGCCCCAGCACGCCCGCCAGCAGGTCGTCGGCGTCCGCCCCGAGGACGCGCGGGCCGTCGCCGGGCAGCCCCACCGCTACGCCGTCCACGACCGCTCCGACCCGCGCGCCGCACCTCCCGCCACCGACGACGTGTGGGCGCTCACCGCCGCCGCCGTCTGGGCCGCCGGGGCCAGTGCGCTCTTCGCGTCGGCCCGCGACCTGCCGGGCGCCGGGCCCTTCGCCGCCGGGCCGCTCGCCGCGCTCGCCCTCGCCGGCGGCGTGCCCGTCCCGGCCGGCGCCGTCGCCGAGGCCGCCCGGTGGGCCGCCGCCCACCCCCGCGCCCTGGACGAGGCCGCCCTGGAGACCTTCCTGCGGGCCGTCTGCGAGGAGGGCCGGCCCGGCGCGCTCGCCCCGGACGCCCTCGCCGACCTGCTCGCCGCCTTCCGAGGCACCGTCCCGCTCGCCGTCACCGCCCCGGTCACCGCCCGGCTCGTCGCCGCCGCCGTCCAGGACAAGGCCGCCACGCCCCCGCCGCTGCCGCCGGGCGCGCTCCCGGAGCCGTACCGCACCCGGCTCACCGGCGAACTCGGCGAACCCGTCCGGGCCGGGATCGCCACCCCCACCACCCCGCTGCGGCGGGTCGGCGGGCTCCTCGCCACCGCGCGGGCGCTCGGCGTCGAACACGAGGACCTGCTGCCGGGGCTCGCCGAACGCCTCTGCCGCCGCGTCCTGGACCGGGCCGGCGCCGGCGCCGACTCCGTACGGGACGTGCCGGACGTCCTGGCCGGATCCGAACCGCTGCGGGTCCGCTTCCTCGACCTCCTGGAGAACAGGGCCGCCGACGATCCGACGACCGTGGCCCGCGCGCTGCGCGCCGTACCGCTGCCCCTCGACGGGCCGGGGGACGGGGACAGGGCGCACCTCCGGCTGTGCGCGGCGGCCATGGAACCCGAGCCCGGCACGGAGAACCGGACCGTGGCCCTGCGCGAACTGCGCAGGACCGCCGGCCTGGACGGCGGCCCGCCCGCGCCGATGGTGCTGCGGACCGCGCTGGCCCTCGTCTGGCCGGACCGCACCCAGACGGCCGCCGAGGCCGCCGCCCTCCTCGACGACGGCGCCGCCCTCCACCAGGCCGCCGGCACCTGGAACGACCTGGTGGCCGCGGCCGTCGAGGCGCCCGCGAGCGACCCCGACGCCCCCCTGCTCGCCAAACGGCTCCTCGCCGAGGGCGTCGAGGCGCTCGGCCGGTCCGTCGTCGCCGACCTGAAGCTGCTCGCCCTCGTCCACGCCCTCCAGCACCCCGACGGCGACCCGAGCGTCCCCCACGGCGGCCTCGTCCACCGGGTCCAGGGCCTCTCCCACAACGCCCGGCCCGCCGTCCAGAAGCGGGCCTCGCACGCCCTGGCGCTGCTGCTGCTCCGGCCCCGGCGGCCGGCGGAGGAACTGAGGGCCTTCGCCGAGAGCAACGATCCGAACCTCATCGACGCCTACGACAGGGCGGCCCGCTCCCCCGTCCTCACCGACTTCCTCGCCGCCCCGCACCGGGTCGCCGACTGCTACGTCGCCTGGACCTCCCACGAACGCGTCGGCCCGCTGTGGGAACTCACCCGCACGGGCCTCCTCGAAGAGGTGCTGCGGCCCGTCGTGCGGCGGCTCCCCGACGACCAGATCCGGGCGGCGGCCGAGCTCGTCGCCCGGCAGGCGCCCTCGCGGCGGGCCGCCTTCGAGGAGTGGTGCCGGCCCGCCGGCGGGATGAAGCAGCTCTTCCGCCGCTTCGGCGGCGGCCGCAGGCCCGACAAGGCCCAGGAGCCCCGCTGGGGCGACGTCCGGCCGCCGCGCGAAGGCGGGAGGTGACCGCGTGGACGGCGGACAGCTGACCGAACTGGTCGTCACCCTGCTCGTGGTGCTGTGGGCCGTCACGGCCCTCCTGGTGTGCGCCGGCAACGCCTTCTGGAAACTGCTCGCCACCGCCACCCGGGCCGCCGTGGTCGAACTCGGCCCCTTCGACGCGGGCCGCTCCGACCAGCGGGTCATCGGCCTCGACGCCGAGCCCGCCCACCCCTCGTACTGGGCACGGCAGGTGTGGGTCGACACGGCGGGCGTCCTCGGCGCCGGGCTGCGGGCGCCCTGGCGCCGGTGGCGGAGCCACTGGATGGCGACCGTCGTCGCCCGCCTCCTCCAGCGGCGCCGGCCCTCCACCGGCGCGCGCGGCGGCAACCCGGTCAGCCGGCTGTGGCTGCTGCTCATGGCCCCCGGCACCGCGCTCGGCGCCACCCTCGCGGTGCTGCTCGTCGCCGTCCTGCACGGCGCCGCGCTGCTCCTCTTCGCCCTGCTCGTCACCGCCGCGTGGAGCGGGTGGCTGCTCGCCGTCGGAGTGCTGCGCGGGGCCGAACGGGCCTGGCTGCTGGCCTTCCGCGTCCGGGCCGTGTGCCCGCACCCCGGCTGCCACCGGCCGGTGCCGCTGGCCGCCCACCGCTGCACGTGCGCCGACGCGGTCCACCGGGAGCTGCGGCCCGGCCGGTACGGCGTCTTCCGGCACGCCTGCCGGTGCGGGGTCAAGCTGCCCGCCTCGCTCCTCACCGGCCGGGCGCGCGTGGCCGCCGAGTGCCCCGCCTGCGACCGGCCGCTGCCGCCCTCCCTCGCCACCACGCGGGTGGTGCACGTCCCCCTGATCGGCGCCTCCTCCTCCGGCAAGACCATGCTGATGGCCGCCGTCGTCGCCGGACTGCGGTCCTGGGCCACGAACGGGGCGCTCACCCTCGACTACGCCTCCGACGCCGACCGGCACGACGGCGCCCTCCTCGACCAGCGGCTGCGGGACGACGACTGGGCGCTGAAGACCCAGGGCGACCAGCGAGCCTGGATGATCCTCGTCGGCAGGGGCCGGCGCCGCCGGCTGCTCTACCTGTACGACCCGATGGGCGAGGCCCTCCAGGGTGCCGACCGGCTGCGCGAACAGCAGTACCTCGCGCACGCCGACGGCGTCCTGTTCGTCGTCGACGTCCTCGCCGACCGGGAAGTCCGGCGGAGGATCGCCGAGGCCGACAGCGGCCGGATCGCCGACGCCCGGCCCGCCGCCCAGGGGCCCGTCGACACCTTCGACGGACTCAGCGGCGAACTCACCGCGCTCGTCGGACGGAGAGGAAGACTGCCCGTGGCCGTCGTCGTCACCAAACGGGACGTGCTCGACCGGATCGCCTCCCTGCCGCCCGCGGGCGCGCGGGTCGACGACTGGCTGACCCAGCTCGGCCTCGACGGGCTCGTCCGCGGCTTCACCCACCACTTCGGGACCGCCCGCTACTGGTCCGTCAGCGCCTTCACCGCCACCGGCACCGGCGCCCTCGACCCCGAGGGCCGCCGGGCCGCCGAACCCGTCCTGTGGCTGCTCGCCCGGTCCGGGCTCCGGGTCGGCCCGCTGGTCGACGCACGGCCCGGCGGAACGGGGGTGCGCGCCCGATGACCGTGGTCACCCCGCGGGTCGCCCGCGCCCGGAAGGCCGTACGCGCCCTGCTGACGACGGCCACCGTCCTCGTCCTCACGGCGGCGGCCCTCGGCGCCGTGTACGGGGCGCCCGGGCTGCTCGACGCGATCCTCCGGCTCGTCGAGTCCGTCCCCGCCCGCTGGGAGGAGCTGACGGCCACCACGTCCTGACCCCGCACCGCTGTCCCCCGTCCCCGAACACTCCCTGACTCCCCTGGAGGAAACCGTGTCCGACCTCCCCGGCGGCGCCATGGCGAACCGCCCGGTGCACTTCATCTGGCTGCTCGACACCTCGTACTCGATGTCCGGCGAGAAGATCGGCCAGCTCAACTACGCGATCCGGGAGGCGATCCCGGAGATGCGCTCGGTGGCCGACGACAACCCGGCCGCCCAGCTCCTGCTGCGCACCATCACCTTCTCCACCACCGCCCGCTGGCACCACAAGGACCCGGTGAAGGTGCACGACTTCACCTGGCAGGACGTGACGCCCGACGGCACCACCAACCTCGGCGAGGCGCTGGCCCTGGTCGCCGGCGAGCTGCGCACCCCGCCGATGCCGGAACGGGCCCTCAAGCCGGTGATCGCGCTCGTCTCCGACGGGGCTCCGACCGACGACTGGCGGGCCGGGCTCCGGGCCATCGAGGCGACGCCGTGGGGCCGCAAGGCGGTCCGGGTGGCCATCGCGATCGGCGCGGACGCCGACCGGGGCGTGCTCCAGGAGTTCCTGGCCAACCCCGAGCTGCGGCCGCTGGACGCCAACAGCCCCAAGCAGCTCGCCGCCGCGATCCGCTGGGCGTCGACGGCCGCGGTGAAGGCCGCCTCGCAGCCCGTCGCCGGCGGCAACGGCGCGGGCGACGGGCCGACCAAGCCGGCCGCGCCGTACGCGCCGCCGGTGCTCGCCACCGACGACGACGACGTGTGGTGAGCGCCCTGGCGACGTGGGACATCCTCGAAACGAGCGTCATCGGCTACGGCAAGGGGCTCAACCAGGACTCGGTCCGGACCGGCGGCACGGGGGCGGCGACCGACCCGGTGGTCCTCGCGGTCGCCGACGGGCACGGCTCCGCCTCGTACCCGCGCAGCGACATCGGTGCTCGTTTCGCCGCCGAACTCTTCGCCGCGAAGGGGCGGGAGTTCGGCGCGCTCGTCCGCACCGGCCGGCTGCCCTGGCTGCGCGACTACGCCCGCTACGAGCTGCCGGAGCAGCTGGTGCGGGACTGGCAGGCCCGGGTGTGGGCGCACTGGGGCCGCCAGCCCGGCCCCGAGGGCGCCGACGCGCCCCGCGAGGAGGTGCTGCGGCTGTACGGCTCCACGCTCGTCGGGGCCGTACTGGCGCCGGGTCTCTTCGTCGCCTGGCAGCTGGGCGACGGCGATCTGACCGTGGTGGACCCGGACGGCCGGGTCCGGCTCCCGCTCGCGCCCGAGCGCGCCGAACTCGGTGACGAGACCGCCTCCCTCTGTCTCCCCGAGGCCTGGCACCTGGTCCGCGTCCACTGGGAGCCCCTGCCCGAGCCCGCGCGGGCCCCCCGGCTCGTCGCCCTCTCCACCGACGGCCTCTCGAAGAGCTTCGCCTCGGACGCGGGCTTCACCGAGTTCACGTCCGGACTGTACGCACGGCTGGCCTCCCGGGGCCTGCCCGGCATCGAGGACGACGTACCGCGCTGGCTGGAGGCCGCGTCCCGGCACTCCGGCGACGACACGACCCTGGCGCTGGCCCTCCGGGCGGAGGACGGGGGCGCGGGGCGGGACGGCGGGGTGGCGGGGGCCGACCCACGGGAGGCGTGGGCGCGGGCGCCGGAGCCGGCGCGGCCGTGGGGCCCCGGGGCGGAAACGGAAGCGGAAGCGGATCCAACATCCGATCTATCGGATCCACCATCCAGCCTTTCGAATCCTGGACCCAACCTCTCGGATCCACTCTCCGAGAGATCGGATCCCACCGGCGGCACGAGGAACGACGACGAGGAGACCGAACGACCATGAGCGGCATGCTCGACAACGGGGACACGCTGACGACCGGCACCGGGGAGACGCTCGTCGTCGACCGGCTGCTCGGCCAGGGGGGCCAGGGCGAGGTCTACCGGGTGACGCTCCCGGACGGCTCCGCCAAGGCGCTCAAGTGGTACTACCCCGAGAGCGCGACCCCGCAGCAGCGGCGGGTCGTCGAGGACCTGGTGGAACGGGACTTCGACGACGAGCGGTTCCTGTGGCCGACCGCGTTCGTCGACGCGGCACCGGACCGCTTCGGCTATCTGATGGACGTGCGCCCCGACCGCTTCCGGGGTCTGCCCGAGCTGTTCCGGCGGACGGTCACCACCAGCTTCCGGGAGCTGCTGACCGCCTGCCTGTACACGGTGGAGGCCTACCAGGCGCTGCACTCGCGCGGCATCGCCTACCGGGACATCTCCTGGGGCAACATCTTCTTCGACCCCACCACCGGCGACGTCCTGGTCTGCGACAACGACAACGCGGTGGTGGAGGGCGACCGGAGCGGCATCTCCGGCACCATGGGCTTCATGGCGCCGGAGCTGGTGCGCGGCGACCCGGGGGCCATGCCCGGCACCCAGAGCGACCTGCACTCGCTGTCGGTGCTGCTCTTCATGTTCCTGGTGAACCACCACCCCTTCAAGGGGGCCAGGGAGCTGGCGATCCGCTGCCTGGACGAGCACGCGGAGCGCAGGCTGTACGGCAAGGACCCGCTGTTCATCTTCGACCCGGACGACCCGGACAACCGCCCTGACCCGGTGGAGCACACGACGGCGCGGGTGCTGTGGCCGCTGGTGCCGCCGTCGCTCCAGAAGCTGTTCACGCAGAACTTCACCGTGGGGCTGCGGGAGCCCTCGGCCCGGGTACGCGAGTCCCAGTGGCGCGACGCGCTGCGGGCGGCCCGTGACGCGATCGTGGAGTGCCCGAACTGCGGCCGGCCGAACATGACGGAGCCGGGCGCGGCGACGCCCGGGACCTGCTGGAAGGACGGCGCCCCGCTGGTGCTGCCGCCCCGGCTCGTGGTGACCACGCCGCCGCCGCGGTCGGAGCGGCACATCATGCTGGGGCGGGCGGCCCGGATCCACCGCCACCACCTGACGGCCGAGCCGACCCGGCACGACTACTCGGACGGCAGCCTCGTCGCCGAGCTGGTCGAGCACCCGCAGAAGCCGGGCCGGTACGGGCTCGCCAACCGCTCGGCGGAGGCGTGGACCGGCACCCGCTCGGACGGCACCAGCCAGCGGATCGTGCCGGGCCAGACGGTGCCGCTGCGCGCCGGCCTCGCCCTGGAGCTGGCCGACGGGGCCCGGGCCGAGGTCCGCGCCCGCTGACCCGGGGCGGCCGGGCGACTTCGGTCGCCCCGGCCGTCCCTCAGCCGCCGAAGATCGCCAGGATCCCCTGGAGCAGGGCCATGCCGCCGCTGCCGACCGTGACGTACGGCTCGACGGCGGCGAGCGCGGTGCGGACCCGGCCCTCGTCGACGGGGCGGTTCTCCCGTTCGGCGGCGGCGAGTTCGTCCCGTACGGACTCCGCCGGGGCGACCGCGGTGGTGGCGGCGGGCTGCTCGCGCAGCAGGGTCACCAGCTGCTCGGCGAGGGCGCGGGCGGTGACCGGCTCCTCGGCCCGGTGGAAGTGGTTGTTGGTGACGGTGTTGTCGTTGCCGAAGGCGTTGCCGCTCACCGGGCCGTTGAAGTTGAAGGTGGTCACGGGGTCCCCTTTCCTTGTGCCCACTGGCCGCCGGGGCCGGGCTGGCCGCCGCCGGCCCCGGGCTGGCCGGGTGTGTTCTGGACGACGTTCTGGTGCCCGAAGGCGTTGCCCTGGACGATCCCGTTGAAGTTGTACGTCGGGTTCGAGTTGATGATCTGTTTCGTCGAGTCGAAGGACGCGCTGTCGATGTGGTGGTCCTTCAGGAAGCGTTCCGTGGCGATGAGGATGCCGCCCTGGAGGCGCTGGAGGTAGTCCTGCGCGTCGGCGGAGTCGCTGAAGAGCATCTGCTCGGGGTCCGAGACGCGTTCGCGGACGCTGTCGGTGGCGCCGTGGTCGTGCAGGGTGTTGCGGCGGGTGATGTCGCGGCGGTCGCGGCGCAGGGCCCGCTCGCGGCCGCGGCGCAGGGAGCCGCGGCGGGCCGCGCGGGACCAGGAGCCGGTGAGGCAGCGCCACCAGATGGAGTTGGTGCCGCTGAAGAGCATCCGGAAGCGGTCGAAGCCCTGGGTGGGGAGGGTGGTGACGGTGGAGAAGCGGGCGGCGGGCGGCGGGATCACGAAGATCATGAACTCCCAGGAGAGACTGGGGGGATGGAGCCGCGCGCGCATGTGGACGGAGACGACGACCCGGCCGCCGTCGCTGATCCGCTCCAGGCTGAGGTAGGTGCGGGCGCCGGCGCCGGGCTTGATCAGGCCGGTGCGGACGAGGTCGGGGGAGATCTGGGGGCGGGGACGGCCGACGCGCGAGTCGAGGAGTTCGCCGACGAGGTACGGGACGTGGTCGCCGGAGACGTACAGGCGGTTCCTGGCGCGCAGCCCCTCCAGGCCGGATATGTTCTCCATCTCGCGGGCGACGAAGGTGTGCAGGTCGACCGCGTCGAAGGGCCGGACGGTGAGCTTCCGTCCGGGGTGGGCCGGGTCGTCGGCGGGCTGGGAGACGTCGATGGGATGCCAGACGACGTCCTTGACCTTCTCGCCGTGGCCGACGAACGGGTCGTGGTGGCCGGCGGAGGCGGTGTACGGCAGGACGTTGGCGCGGGCGAGGGCCCGCAGCCGGTCCTCGGCGTCGCGCTCGACGGGCGGGGCCTGTTCCTCCGGACGGGTGGCCTCCTGGAAGACCCGCTGGGCCTCCCGCCAGGAGACGGCCAGGTCGTGGTGGGTGGCCCACCAGCCGCCGGCGAGGGCGGCGAACCCGATCGCGGCACCGGTCCAGCCGAGCAGCGGGTCGACGGCGAGGCCGGCGGGAAGGAGCGCGACGCCCGCCCAGAGCGCGAGGAAGAGCAGCGACAGGGTCCGGTCCCTGGCCCGGACCCGGCGCGCGGCCACCCGCGCGTGCCGCGCGAGCGCCACCAGGTTCACCCCGAGCGGCAGCCCCAGGGCGGTCAGCCGGTCGCCGGTGAGCTCGACGTCCATGTCGTGGGCGAAGGTGTCGTCGAGATAGACGTGCGCGCAGAGCTTCCTCGTCACCGCGTCCTTGCGGTAGGTGGGAAGCGGAGCTGAGTTCCGGCCGGCCATGCGGTCCCCCTGATCCGTCACCGGACACCCTAGGGGGACCGCGCCGCCGTGTCAGGCCTCCGTCGGCTTCAGCCGCAGGGAGATCGAGTTGATGCAGTAGCGCTGGTCCGTGGGGGTCGGGTAGCCCTCGCCCTCGAAGACGTGGCCGAGGTGCGAGCCGCAGCGGGCGCAGCGGACCTCGGTGCGGATCATGCCGTGGGAGGTGTCCGCGACCAGCTCGACGGCCTCGCTGTCCTTCGGGTCGAAGAAGGACGGCCAGCCGCAGTGCGACTCGAACTTCTCGTGCGACGTGAAGAGCTCGGCCCCGCAGGCGCGACAGGAGTAGACACCCTCGGTCCTGGTGTCCGTGTACTCACCGCGGAAGGCGGGCTCCGTGCCGGCCAGCCGGAGCACCTGGTACTCCGACGGGGTCAGCTGCGCCTGCCACTCCGCGTCCGACTTCTCGACCTCGTACGCCATCGTCCGTCCACTCCCTCAGTTCGCCAGGCGGGCGAGGATCAGCGGACCGAGGTCCGTGACGTCGCCCGCGCCCATGGTCAGAACGAAGTCACCGGGCCGCGTCATTCCCGCGATCACCTCGGGGACGGCCGCCTTGTCGTGGACGGCGGTGACGCCGGCGCCGGCGGCGCGGGCCGCGTCGAGGACGATCTCGCTGGTGACGCCGGGGACCGGGTCCTCGCGGGCCGGGTAGATGTCGAGGACGACGGAGCCGTCGGCGAGGGCCAGCGCCTCGCCCATCTCCTTGCCGAGCTCCTGGGTGCGGGAGAAGAGGTGCGGCTGGAAGACGACGAGCAGCCGGGCGTCGCCGGCGGCGCCGCGCATGGCCTCCAGGTCGGCGGTCATCTCGGTGGGGTGGTGCGCGTACGAGTCGATGACCTGGACGCCCGCCGCCTCGCCCTTGAGCTGGAGGCGGCGGCCGACGCCGGTGTAGGCGGTGAGCGCCTGGGCGAGGGCGGCCGGGTCGAGGCCCGCGCGGGCGCCGGCGGCGAGGGCCGCGGCGGCGTTGTGGGCGTAGTGGCGGCCGGGGACGGAGACGGTGAAGGTGTGCTCGGCGCCGTCGAGGGCGACGGTGACCTCGCTCTTCATCCCGTTCGGGACGATCTTGAGGATGCGGGCGTCGGAGCCCTCGCCCTCGCCGACGGTGACGATGCCGAGGTCCGCGCGGCCCGCGGCGGCGACCCGGGCTGCGAGCTCGCGGGCGCCGGCGTGCTCGCCGACGACGAGGGTGCCGCCGGGGCGGAGTTTCGCGGCGAACTTCTCGAAGGACTCGTAGATCTCGTCCATGGAGGCGTAGTTCGCGTGGTGGTCGAGCTCGACGTTGAGGACGATCGCGACCTGGGGGTCGTACTTCTGGAAGCTGCGGTCGCTCTCGTCGGCCTCGGCGACGAAGACGTCGCCGGCCCCGTGCCGGGCGTTGGTGCCGGGGCCCGCGAGGTCGCCGCCGATCGCGTACGAGGGGTCGAGGCCCAGCTCGGTGAGGGCGACGGCCAGCATCGAGGTGGTGGTGGTCTTGCCGTGGGTGCCGGCGACGGCGATCGCGGTGAGGCCGTCCATGAGGGAGGCGAGCGCGTCGGAGCGGTGCACGACCGGGATGCCGAGCTCGGCGGCGCGGACCAGCTCGGGGTTGTCGGCGCGGATGGCGCTGGAGACGACGACGGCGGAGGCGTCGTCGGCGAGGTGCTCGGCGGCGTGGCCGAGGTGCACGGTGACGCCGTGGGCGCGCAGCGCCTCGGCGGTCGGGGAGTCCTTGGCGTCGCTGCCCGCGACCTTGGCGCCGCGCTGGGCGAGGATCTTCGCGATGCCCGACATTCCGGCACCGCCGATGCCGATGAAGTGCGGCCGTTCCATGGCGGCAGGGATGGCGGGTGCCATGCGGTTCTCTCCCCGGTTGTGCGCGTTCGCTGACCTCCCCAGCCTAGTGGCTGCGGGCGGGCGGCCCGGGAAGCCGGCCGGGACACGGGTCCGCCCGTGTCCCGGCCGCCCCGCCGCTAGGCGCTCTCCTTGCCCTCCTCGCTGTGCGCGAAGAGCTTCAGGACGGGGACGCCCACCTTGTGCCGGGCGCGGGAGGCCCAGTCCCGGTGGAAGAACTCCTCCACGTAGTGGGGGGCGGTCAGGACGATGACCTCGTCCGCCCCCGCTTCCTCGACGACCGCCTTCATCTTGTCCAGGGGGTGGTCCTCGACCACCTGTCCGACCGCCTCGCAGCCCGCCGCTCTCAGGGCCCGGAGCGAGTGCTCCAGGGCCAGCTCGGCCGGCTCGCGGGCCTCCTTGCCCTCCGGTTCGTCCCCCTCCCGGGCCGCCTCCTTGAGTTCGCCCAGCGCGACGTCGTCGATGGCGCGCAGCAGTACGTCGGCCTGATCACCGCGCGGCTGCATCAGCACGATGAAGGACACGCCCTCGTCGCCGTGCAGGGTGGTGACGAATTCCACGTCCACGGACGTCAGGGGCTTCTCGATCATCAGAACGCTTGTGAACACCTCAGGAGCCCTTCTGCGGAAACCATCCTTCCCCGTGACCGCACGGGGACTGCGACTGTGATTGTGCCCAGCGGACGCTAAGCGGAACGGTAAATTCCGCCGATTGTCAGATCCGACGGTAGCGGCTGAAGAGGAAGCCGTCCTGCTCCAGCAGAGAAGCCAGCCCAAAGCGTGTCGGAAGCGCGATCGAAGGCCCGTGGGCGATGCGCTGGGCATCACCCGCCGTCATCGTCGGGGAGACCGTCAGGCACAGCTCGTCGAGCACCCCCGCGGCGGCGAACTGGCCGAGCAGCCGGGGCCCGCCCTCGGTGAGCTGCCGCCGCAGCCCGCGCTCGGCGAGCAGGGCGACCGCGCGGGCCGGGTCGACGGCGGCCCCCTCGCCGGCGAGGAGCACCTCGACCCCGGCGTCCCGCGCCGCGGCGATCCGCTCGGCGGGCGCGCCGGCACCGGTCAGGATCAGGGTCGGGACCAGCGGGGCGGCGAAAAGCGGAAGGGTGAGGTCCAGGCCGAGCGAGGCGGTGACGACGGCGATGACGGGGGCCGGTCCCTGGCCCGCGGCGGCCCGACGCGCGGCGAAGGCCTCCCGGGCGCGGGCGGGCCGGTAACCCTCCTGGCGTACCGTTTCCGCACCCACGACGACCACGTCCGCGAGCCCGCGGAGGGTGCCGAAGATCCGCATGTCGGTGTCGGAGGAGAGCGGCTGGGAGCGTCCCTCGTGCTGCCCGGCGCCGTCGAGGGAGGAGACCATGTTGGCCCGCAGCCAGGTCCCGGCCCCTTCCGGATAGCCGTAGGCGTCGGCCAGCTCGTCGAGGGACCACTCGCGGTCCACCGCGTTGACCTGGGCGTTCGGTGCTGTCATGTCCGTCACAGGAAACAGGCGTCGCATTCTCGCAGTCTGACACGGCGCTTACAGTGGGGAACTGTGTCGACCCGTGCCCTGAACGAAGCCGCCCCCGCAGCGGCGACCCCGCTCTCGCTGTGCTCCCGAGAGCCCCACGTCCCCGCAGACCGGCTGGTCGCGGAGATGGTCCCGCCGCCGCGCTTCGACTCGGTGCGCTTCGACACCTACCTCCCGGACCCGAACCAGCCGAGCCAGTGCGAGGCCGTCAAGGTCCTCTCCGGCTTCGCCGAGGGCCTCGGCGGGGCGCACGCGAGCGGCGCGGGCAAGCGGCGCTGGTTCGCCCGCAGGCCCGCCGCCCCGGCCGGTCCGCGCGGCGTCTACCTCGACGGCGGCTACGGCGTCGGCAAGACCCACCTGCTCGCCTCGCTCTGGCACGCCACGCCCGCCGAGCCCTCGCTCAAGGCCTTCGGCACCTTCGTGGAGCTGACGAACCTGGTCGGCGCGCTCGGCTTCCAGGAGACCGTACGAACCCTGAGCGGGCACCGCCTCCTGTGCATCGACGAATTCGAACTGGACGACCCGGGCGACACCGTCCTCGTCTCCAGCCTGCTCGGCAAGCTGGTCGACGCCGGCGTGGCGCTCGCCGCCACCTCGAACACGCTCCCGGGCAAGCTCGGCGAGGGCCGCTTCGCCGCCGCCGACTTCCTCCGCGAGATCCAGGGCCTCTCCGCGCACTTCCGGCCGCTGCGGATCGACGGCGAGGACTACCGCCACCGGGGCCTGCCCGAGGCCCCCGCGCCCCACTCCGACCAGGTCGTCACGGAGACCGCGTACCGGACCCCGGGCGCCTCCCTCGACGACTTCCCGCACCTGCTCGAACACCTGGCCAGGGTTCACCCGAGCCGGTACGGCGCCCTCACCGACGACCTGACGGCCGTCTGCCTCACCGACGTCGGCCCGGTCCCGGACCAGTCGACCGCGCTGCGGCTCGTCGTCCTCGCCGACCGCCTCTACGACCGCGAGATACCGGTGCTCGCCTCCGGGCTCCCCTTCGACCGGCTGTTCAGTGACGAGATGCTGAACGGCGGCTACAAGAAGAAGTACTTCCGCGCCATCTCCCGGCTCACCGCCCTGGCGCGGGACGCAAAGGAGCTCGTGGCGCAGTAGGTTGGGGGCCGTACCCGATCGGAAAGGCATCCACCATGGCCACCGTGCGTCACGCCCACACCGTCTGGCAGGGCGACCTCCTCAAGGGCTCCGGCGTCGTCTCCCTCGACTCCTCCGGGCTCGGCTCCTACGACGTCTCCTGGCCGGCCCGCGCCGAGGAGCCGAACGGCAAGACCAGCCCCGAGGAGCTCATCGCGGCCGCGCACTCCTCCTGCTTCTCGATGGCCTTCTCGAACGGCCTGGCCAAGGCGGGCAACACGCCCACCCGCCTGGAGACCAAGGCCGACGTCACCTTCCAGCCGGGCGAGGGCATCACCGGCATCCACCTCACCGTGCGCGGCGAGGTCCCCGGCCTGGACGCGGACCAGTTCCAGTCCCTCGCCGAGGAGGCGAAGAAGAACTGCCCGGTCAGCCAGGCGCTCACCGGCACCACGATCACCCTGACGGCCGAGCTGGTCTGATCCTCCGGCGCCCCGGGTCCCCCCGGGGTCGGTTTTGCGCCATCCGAGGCACCGTGGACCCGCGTCATGGCTTCGCGCACTCCGCTGCGTGGTACATGAAGCGGGTCCACACCTGGTTCGGCGGGAAGGCCCCCTCATGGCAGTGACGCGACGCCAGATCCTGGCCGGTACCGGCGCCTCCGTCGCCGGAATCGCCTTCACCGGCGCCCTGGCCGACCTCTTCTCCGGCGCCCCCGCCGCCGCGGCACCGCGCGGCGGCTACGGCCCCCTCCTCCCCGATCCGGCCGGCCTGCTCGACCTCCCGGCCGGCTTCTCCTACCGGGTCCTCTCCCGCGAGGGCGAGCCGCTCCGCTCCGGCGAGGGACCGGTTCCCGGCCGCTGCGACGGGATGAGCGCCTTCGCGGCGCCGCGCGGCGGCGTCCGGCTCGTCCGCAACCACGAGAACCGCCCCGACGCCCGCCACCCGGTCCCCCACACCCCCGGCCTGGTCTACGACCGGGGCGGCAAGGGCGGCTGCACGGTCCTCGACCTCGACGCGTACGGCGGAGTGCGCTCCGAGCGCGTCGGCATCGCCGGCACCGCCGTGAACTGCGCGGGCGGCCCCACCCCCTGGGGCACCTGGCTGACCTGCGAGGAGACCGAGGACAAGGCCGGGACCAAGGGGTACGAGAAGGACCACGGCTTCGTCTTCGAGGTCGACCCGGCCCAGCCGCACCGCAGCGGTGCCGTCCCGCTCACCGCCCTCGGCCGCTTCGCCCACGAGGCCGTCGCCGTCGACCCGCACACCGGGATCGTCTACGAGACGGAGGACGCCTTCGAACGCCCCTTCGGCCTCTTCTACCGCTTCCTGCCCGACCGCCCGCACGGCGGGCCCGGCTCCCTGCGGGCGGGCGGCACCCTGGAGGCCCTGCGGGTGCCCGGCGTCCCCGACCTGTCGGTGGTGCGGGAGGCGGGGACTGTCTTCGAGGCCGTGGAGTGGGTGCCGGTGCCGGACCCGCAGGCGACGACGGATCCGATCCGCTTCCAGGACTTCGGACGCGGCGGCATCACCCACGCGCAGAAGCTGGAGGGCTGCTACTGGGGCGGCCGCGCCGTCCACTTCGTGTCCTCCTTCGCCCGCACCTCCGACGGCTCCGGCGCCACCCACTTCGGGCAGGTGTGGAAGTACGACCCCGCCGCCCGGAACCTCACCCTGTCCGTGGTCTTCGGCCCCGACACCGACGTCCGGCTCCCCGGCGAGTCCCCCGACAACATCTGCCTGGCGCCCGCCGGCGGCCTGATGGTCTGCGAGGACGGCGGCGGGGCGCAGCACGTCTACGGCGTGGACCTGCGGGGCGAGGTGTACGCGGTGGCGCGGAACCGGCAGGACGTGGGCGAGCCGGGCGCCCCGGAATGGGGCGAGTTCGCGGGCGTCACCTTCTCCCCGGACGGCTCGACGATGTACGTGAACTGCTACGACCCCGGCACCACGTTCGCCGTCACCGGTCCCTGGCGCTGACCCCGACCTGACGGACACTCAGCACACGGGCGCACAGGGCGGCCGCGGCCCGTTCGGAGGCGGCGAGGCTGCCCAGCCGGACGAAGAGGCCGACGACGGCCTCCCGGTCGGACAGGTGGTGCACGGTGGCGTGCTCCCTCCCCTCCTCCGGGGCCGCCGCGGCGAGGAACGCGCGCGCCGGCCACGGGAACGGCTCGCTGTCGGCAGGGCGGCGCAGCCGCGCATGGACCAGGTACATCCCTCGATGGTCCCGGGCGGGCGGCTCGAACCCCCCGTGGTCGGGAGGCCCTTGGCCGCCATGGCCGGAACCTGACAAGGAGTCCACTTCCTCCGTCCGGACGGCGGGCAGCGGCCCCCTCCGCGTGATGATTCGATCACGTATCCATGGGGGATACACATATGTTTGACGCATCGGGAATCGACACACGAACGGAACGCATCTATCGGATGTCGCTTCGGCACTCCGACTGGGGGGCCGCGGAGCTGGCGGCCTCGCTCTCGCTGACCACGGCGGAGGTCCGGGAGGCGCTCGACCGGCTCAGCGAGCTGTCCCTGCTGCGCCCCTCGGCCTCGGAGCGCACCCGACTCCACCCGGTCAGCCCGGAGCTGGGGATGGAGTCGCTGCTCGCCCGCCGGCAGGCCGAACTCCTCGCGCAGCAGCAGCGCCTGGAGGCGTCCCGCGCGGCGGCGGCCCAGCTCATCGCGGACTGGGTGGGCTTCCAGCCGGTGGGGGACTCGTCCGGTGTGGAGACGCTCGTCGGCGTGGACCGCATCCGCGACCGACGGGGCCTCACCCCGCAGGAGCGCGAGACGCTGCGGCTCCTGGAGCACGGCCACACCGACGAGACCATCGCGAAGCGGCTCGGCGTCTCCACCCGCACCACCCGTCGCACGGTCGCCGGGATCATGGACATGCTGGGCGCGCGGAGCCGTTTCCAGGCCGGGGCGACGGCCTCGCAGCGGGGCTGGCTCAGCGCGCCCGAGCACGCGCCGGACGGCCTCCCCCGGGCACGGGACGCCGGCGCCTCCGACCCCGCCGACTGAACGCGTCCGGACGAGGGGGCGTCAGCTCCGCGCGTGGACTCGGGCGTCGTCCCCGTCTCCTTGCGAGCATCGCCCCCTTCAGTCGGTTAACTTCCGTTCGTGAACACTCCTGCACGGAAAATGGCGGTTTTCGTTCTGCTGGGGGCGGCGCTCCTCGGCTGCGGCGGAGGCGGCGACCTCCCTGCGGCGGGTCCGGCGACCGCGGCCCCCTCTCCGGCCGAGCCGACCGCCGCCCCCGGCCCGAAGAAACCGGGGCCCGCCGCGTTCCCCACCCTGGCGCCCGGCGCCGGCGGCCGTACCCCCGTGTACGAGCGGCGGACCGGCCGGAGCGGCGAGAAGGTCGTCGCGCTCACCTTCGACGCCGACATGACCGCCGACCAGGGGCCCCGGGCCGCGCGCGGCGAACGCTTCGACAACCCGGAGCTCATCGCCACGCTGCGCCGCCTCGAGGTGGACGCGACGGTCTTCATGACGGGCCGCTGGGCGGAGGAGTACCCCGACCAGGCCCGCGCGATCGGCACCGACCCCCGCTTCGAGATCGCCAACCACTCCTACAGCCACTACGCCTTCGCCGAGCCCTGCTACGGCCTGCCGACGGTCGCCGCACCGGACATGGCGGCCGACGTGAAGCGCGCCTTCGACTCCTTCCGGAACGCCGGGGCCGTCAACGTCGTGCCGTACTTCCGCTTCCCCGGCGGCTGCTACGACGACACCGCGCTGCACGCCCTCGCCCCGGCCCGGGTCACCGCCGTGCAGTGGGACGTGGTCGGCGGCGACGCCTTCGCGAAGGACCCCGACGCGGTGGCCGAACAGGTCCTCTCCGGCGTCCGCCCGGGCTCCGTGGTCGTCCTGCACTGCACCCGCAGCGCCGCCCCGGCGACCGAGCGGGCACTGCGCCGCGTCGTCCCCGAACTCCGGGCGCGGGGCTACCGCTTCGTGAAGGTCTCGGAGCTGATGCGGGCGGGCTGAGGCGCCGGGTTCAGTCGAGCAGCTCCGCCAACCGGACCAGCTCGTCCGCGGCCTCCGCCCGCTCCTCGCCGGTGAGCGGTACGGCTCCGGCCTCGGCGAGCGCCGCCGCGGCGAGGTCCTCGTCGCCGAGCCGGCGGGCGAGGTCCGCGCGCAGCACCAGGAGGCGCAGCAGCTCGACGGGGGCGGGCCGCTCGTCGTCCCGGCCGAGCGCCCGCTCGACGATCCGCGCGGCGCCCGCGAGGTCCTCCTTGGAGTCGGCGAGGAGGGCGGCGTGGTGCAGGGCGCGGGCGAAGGTCCCCCCGGGGGCGGGGGCGTGGTGGAGGTCCTCGCGGATCCGCTGCCCGACGCGGAGACAGTTGCCGCCGGGGTCGGTGAGGAGGAACTGCCGCATCCCGAAGCTGGTGTCGCGGAGCGCCCCGAGGCGGGGCAGGCCCCGGGTCGGGATCCGTCCGTACGCCTCCTTGAGCCCGGCGCGGAAGGCGGCGTGCAGCCCGTCGACGTCGTCGGTGACGACGTAGCAGGTGCTCATCGTGGTGGCGGGGTCGTGGTGCCCCACCCCGAAGAACTGGAGCTCCAGGGAGCCGCGTGCGACGGCGGCGTAGGGGTTGGGGCTCTTCTGGAGGAAGGTGACCTCGAATCCGAGGGCGGCGTAGAAGTCCAGGACGGGCCGGAGGGTCCGGCAGGGCAGGATCGGGATCGTTCGCTCGGCCATGCCCAGCAGGCTACTCAAATTTGACTAATAGGGGGAGGGGGACGCCCGCCGACCGTCGGCGGGCGCCGTCTCAGCCGGAGCAGGCGGTGCGCTGGGCCTCCTGCCACTCGCAGACCGGGCAGAGCACGATCCCCTTGACCGATTCCGCGTACTCGGTCGGCTCCAGGCACAGGACGCAGCGCGCGTACGGCCCCTCGGTGGCCTTGGGCGGCCGGGGCGCGGGCTCGGGGGCGCAGTACGCGGCGGATTCCGTGGTCATGACACCGAGGCTACTCCGGTACGGCTACGGCCTCACTCCCGTCGCGCACCGGCCCGGCAGGACACGGCCGCCGTGACGGCGGCGAGGAGGACGGCGGCGGCGCAGGAGGCCCACGGCGGGCGGGTCGCGCCCTCGGCGGCGACCAGGGCGGCGACCGCGTGCTTCGCGGGCGAACCGGTGGTCACCAGGACGAGCAGCGAGCCCAGCAGCAGCCCGGCCACCGACCAGCCCGTCGCCTTCACGAACGGCCGGGAGACGAGCGCGCCGACGGCCCCGCCGGTGAGCGCGCAGGCGGTGGTGGCCAGGAGGCCGGCGAGCAGGGCGGCCGGCCCGCCCGTCCCGGCGAGGTCGCCCGTCCCCGTCACCGCGCCGACCGCGACCGCGCCCGCGAGCACGGGCCACCCGGCGCCGGTGAGGAGCGCCGCGAGGTGCGCCCGCGCCCGGCCCCCGGCCGCGGCGGTCACGGCCCGCGCGGCGGCGGCCTCCTGCGTCAGGCAGATCCGCACGGACCAGGCCGCGACCGGCAGCAACCCGGCCGCCGCGATGCCGAGCGAGCCGAGGACGGGATCGCCGGGCCTGACCCCGACCGCGACCAGCGCCGCGTACAGGAGCAGCGGGGCGAGCCACCGCTGGGAGCGCAGGAACAGCCCGGAGTGGTACCGCAGCAGCGCCGTCACGGGCGTCCCCCGTCCGCCCCGGCCCGGAGGGGTTCGACGCGGTGGACGTGCCAGGCGGCGGCGAGCAGGGCGCGCAGCAGGTCGTCGGAGTGCGCCGCGGCGACGTGGAAGAGCACGGCCCCGTCGGCCGCGAGGGGCGCCCCGGCGGCTCCGCCGGGAAGGGGATCGGGCAGCGGCCGGTCCCCGGAGGCGACGATCCGGACGGGAGAGGGGGCCCGGACGGGGGCGGCGCTCCGGAGGAGGGCGGGGACGGGCGGGGGCGCGTCCGCGAGGACGCGGCCGGCGCCGACGGTCAGGGTCGTGTCGGGTTCGCCCGCGAGGCGGTGCGGATCGTGGTCGACGAAGAGGGCCGTGGCGCCGGCCGCGACGCGCTCCCGCACCGCCGCGTCGAGTTCCGCGCGGGCCTCGGGGTCGAGGCCCGTCCAGGCCTCGTCGAGGACGAGGAGTTCGGGGTCCGCGAGCAGGGCCTGGGCGACGGCCACCTTCTGGGCGGTGCCCTTGGAGAGGGCGGTCAGAGGGGTCCCGGCGTACGCCTCCGCACCGAACCGGGCCAGCCACTCCCCCGCCCGCGCCCGGGCCGGGCCGGTCCGCAGTCCCTGGACGCGCCCCAGGTGGACCAGGTAGTCGCGGGCCGTGAACGGCAGGGCGGGCGGGAAGCGCTCGGGGACGTACGCGGTCCTGGCCGGGCGGCCGGTGATCCGGCCCTCGGCGGGGGCGTCGACGCCGGCGACCAGCCGCAGCAGCGTCGACTTGCCGGTGCCGTTCGCGCCGGCGACCCGGACGAGCCGGCCGGCGGGCAGCTCCGCGTCGACGCCCCGCAGCACCCACGGGCCGCGCGGCCCGTACCGGCGGCCCACCCCCGCGAGCCGCACCGGCTCCCGCGCTCCGACGATCGTGCTCATGGACGGGATCCTCGCCCGGCCCCGGCCGGACCCGCAAGATCCGGCTCCCCGCGACCGGTGGCAGACTTGCCGGGTGAGCAGCAACGACACCGATCCCCGCGACGAGAAGCCGCAGTTCGTCCTGCCCCTGGTGGTACGGATCGAGCGCGACGCGCCCCCGGCCCGTACCGACGCCCTGGAGACCGCGGCCCGCGCCGTGCTCCGGCTCCTCACCGACGAGCGGTCGCTCGGCGACGGCGCGTGGGCGGCGGCCGTCGCCGACTGGGAGGACGCCCGCATCCGCAAGGTCGTGCGGCGGGCGCGCGGCGCGGAGTGGCGACGCGCCGAGGCCCTGCCCGGCATCACCGTGACCGGCGGGACCGCGGAGGTGCGCGTCTTCCCGCCGGTCCCCCTGGACGGCTGGCCCAAGGACCTGGTCAAGCTCCAGGTGTCCGGCACCGACCTCGACGACCCGGCCGCGCCGGGCCCCGTGCCGGAGGGCGCGGCGGTGCTGTGGACGAACCCGGGGCTCGGCATGTCCGCCGGCAAGGCGATGGCCCAGGCCGGACACGGCGCCCAGCTGCTGTGGTGGGCGCTGGACGACGCCGCCCGCGCCGCCTGGCGGGAGGCGGGCTTCCCGCTGGCCGTGCGCACGGCGTCGGAGGCGGAGTGGCCCGCGCTCGCCGCGAGCGGCCTGCCGGTGGTCAGGGACGCGGGCTTCACGGAGATCGCGCCGGGCAGCGCGACCGTGGTGTCGGCGTACCCCGGTGTCCTGGCCGTGGCGCCCGGGAACCTCAAATGAAGCTCTGAACCTCTCCCCCCTGGGGTTCGACCGGCTTCGCCGGGGTCATCACGTGGATGACTGAGGACCGAAGGAGGGGGACATGACGGAACTCGGCATGGGCATCGGCTGGCGTCCGGAGATCGCGGACGCGGTCGAGGAGCTGTCCGGCGTCGACTGGGTGGAGGTCGTCGCGGAGAACGTGTGCGCCGACCACGTGCCCGACTCGCTGGCCCGGCTGCGGGCCCGGGGCGTCACGGTCGTGCCGCACGGGGTGTCGCTGGGGCTCGGCGGGGCGGACCGGCCGGACCCGGAGCGGCTGGCCGCGCTCGCGGCGAAGGCGGAGGCACTGGGGGCGCCGCTCGTCACCGAGCACATCGCCTTCGTCCGGGCCGGCGGGCCGCTGACCGCGACCCCGCGTCTGGAGGCCGGGCACCTGCTGCCCGTCCCCCGCACCCGGGACGCCCTGGACGTGCTCTGCGAGAACGTGCGGATCGCGCAGGAGTCGCTGCCGGTGCCGCTGGCCCTGGAGAACATCGCCGCCCTGTTCTCCTGGCCGGGCGAGGAGCTGACGGAGGGCCGGTTCCTGGCGGAGCTGGTGGAGCGTACGGGGGTACGGCTCCTCATCGACGTCGCCAACCTCCACACCAACCACGTCAACCGCGGCGAGGACCCGGCGCGGGCCCTCTCCGAACTGCCGGTCGAGGCCATCGCGTACGTCCACGTGGCCGGCGGCCTCGAACGGGACGGCGTCTGGCACGACACCCACGCCCACCCGGTCCCGCGGCCGGTCCTGGACGTCCTCGCCGACCTGGCCGGACGGGTCGCCCCGCCGGGCGTCCTCCTGGAACGGGACGACCACTTCCCGCCCGCGGCGGAACTCGCCGCGGAGCTGGCCACGATCCGCGCGACGGTGACGGCGGCGACCCGCCGCCCGGCCCGCCCGGCGGCCACCGCCGGAGCCCCGGCGCACGCCCTCGCCGCCGAGGACGCGGCGGACGCGGCCGACACGGCGGACGCCCACAGCGCCCCGGACGCGTACGACGCCCACGCGGCGGACGCCCCCGCAGGCGCGGCCGGCGCCCTCGACGCCGGAGGCGCGGGGGACGTCCGCGACGCCCGGGCGGCGTCCGGTCCGCTCGCCGCGCGCCACGGCGTCGGTGCCGCCGCCCTGCGCGCGGGTCGTGTCCTGGTGGGCGGCGAGCCGCTCCACATCGGCGCCGGCGCCCGCGTCTCGGGCGGGCCGATGCCCGCCACCCGGCCGAGCGCCCCGGAGCCCGAGCCGGTGCGGCGGGCCACGGCGGCCGTGCCCGCGCCACCGCGCCCCGACGGCGCCCTGGCCGTCCTTCCCCGGCCCGCGACCGAGCCCGCGCCCCCGGCCGGCGACCGGCGGGGGGCGGGGGCGGCCGGCGACGCCGTACGGCAGCGCGTCGGGGTGGGGCAGGCCGCGGTGCTGTCGGCGCTCGTGGCGGGGACTCCGGTGCCCGAGGGCTTCGACGTGCGGCGGATGCGGGTGCAGAGCCGGGCGCTCGCCGCCAAGCGGGCCTCCGTCGTGGCGCGGATCGCGCCCGAGCTGCCGGAGATCCTCGGCGACGGCTTCCGGCCCGCGTTCCTCGCGTACGCCAAGAGCCGCCCCATGCCGGGCGGTTACCGGCGCGACGCGCTCGACTTCGTCGAGCGGCTGCTCCTGGAGGACCGGCCGGAGCGGCGGGAGCTGACCCGCTGGTGGCGCGAGCGGGCCGAGAACCGGCCGGCCGGGCTCGTGGGGCGGCTGGCCCGGCGCGTGTTCGGGGGGCGGTGACCGGCATGGACCCGCTCCTCCTGACGCTCCACCTGGCGGCCGCCGCCGTGTTCGTCCGCCTCTTCGTGCTGGCCCGCCGCATCCGGGGCGGGCCCAGCGGGCCGGTCCGGGACGTCCACGAGGCCGCGTTCCTCGCCGGCGGCCCCGGACGCGTCGCCGACACGGCGCTCGCCGCCATGCACCTGGACGGCCGGATCGTCATCGGCGGCCCCGGGGTCGTCGCGGTCGTCCATCGGATCGCCCACGACCCGGTGGAGCGGGCGGTCCTGGACAGCCACGCGACCGCCCCCAGCGGCTCCCTGCGCGCCCTGCGCCTCGCGGTGATGACCCACCCGGCGGTGCAGGAGATCGGCGACGACCTCTCCGCACGGGGGCTGGTGACCCTGCCGGGCCCCCGCCGCACCCTGCGCCGGTGGTGCGTCGGCCTCCTCGTCGGGGCCGTCCTGCTGTTCCCGGTCGGCATCGTGGCCACCGTCGCCGAGTTCACGGTGCTCGGGCCCACCGTGCCGTTCTTCGTGAAGCTGCTGCCGCTCTTCTTCGTCTGCTTCGCCACGGCGCTGATCTGCGGCACCACCTACACGCGCCCGGTGAGCACGGCGGGACTCGCGGCGCTCGCCGCCTACCGGAGCGCCCACGGCCACGGGGGCGTCAACACCGTCGCCCTCGGCGGGATCCGGGCGCTGCCCGACCGCGACCTGTTCGAGCGGCTGCGGGACGCGGCCCGGCCCGACGGGCCGGTGCGCGGGAGCCGGAGCCGTACCGGGTCGCCGTACTCCTCCGACACGACGGCCGTCGCGGCCGTGGTGATGTGGTGCGCGGGAGCGGCGACGGGCGGCGGGGACGGCTGGGGCTCGGACTCCGGGTCGGGCACCGGATCGGGCGGCTCGTCCTGCTCGTCCTCCTCCTCGTCCTGCGGCTCGTCGTCCTCGTCCTGCGGCTCGTCGTCCTCGTCCTGCGGTTCCTCCTCGTCGTCGTGCGGCTCCTCGTCGTCCTCGTCGTGCGGGGGCGGCGGCTCCTCCTGCGGGTCCAGTGGTTGAGCCGTCCGGGTGGCGGGGCCGGGGGCCCTGGCGTACAACTCGATCGTGGTGTGGATCCCGCTGCTCCTCGTCGCCGGCGTCGTGACCGCCGTCGCCTGCGCCCGGCTCTGCCGGGCCTCGATCGCCGCCGGCGGGTCCGCCGCGGGGACGGCCTGGGCCGGTGAACTGACCCTGGGCGAGGCGGCGTTCCTCGCCGGGGGCCCCGGGCGGGTCACCGAGCTGACGCTGGTGGCGATGCACCGGGACCGGCGGCTGCTGCTCGCGCGCACCGGCTGGGCCACGGTCGTGGACGGCTCGGGCGGCGGGGACGAGCTGGAGCGGGCGGTGCTCGGCGCGATCGGGCCCGAGGGGCAGGCGCCGGTGCCGGGGCTGCGTCCGGCGGTCGCCGGCGCCGCGTGCGTACGGCGGATCGAGGAGGGGCTGGTGGAGCGGGGGCTCGCGGTGCCGGCGCCGGGACGGCGTGAGGTCGCGGCCGGGCTGCGGGCGGTGCGGGGCGCGTTCCTGCTGGCGCTCGCGCTCGGGGCGGTGGCGGTACCGCTGGTTCCGGAGGCGGACCGGACGCGGGTGGTGGCCGGGTTCGCGCTGCCGCTGACGGCCTCGGGGCTCTGTCTGCTGATGGGGCGGGCGGAGTCGTACCCGCACAGCCCGTGGGCCTCGCACGCGGGTCAGCGGCTGCTGGCGGGGCTCTCGGCGGAGGACCCGCTCACCGCGCTCGCCACCCGGGGGCCGGCGGTCCTGGAGCCGGAGCTGCGGGCCGCGCTGGGGACCTCGTAGGGACTCCCCGGAAGGACGCCGGTGCGGCGCGCTCGCGCGCGCCGCACCCGGTGCCGGACCCGGTGTCGCTGGAGCGGCCGGCCATGGCGTGGCGGCCGTCTGATCTTCCGGGTCGAGGGGCGGACGCCCCGGCTGGGAGCCGGGGCGACGCCGGGTTCGGGGTGGCCGTCAGGCCAGGCCCGCCACCAGGTCCGCGACGTTCTTGCGGCGGCCGGTGTAGAAGGGGACCTCCTCGCGGACGTGCATCCGGGCCTCGGAGGCGCGCAGGTGGCGCATGAGGTCGACGATCCGGTACAGCTCGTCGGCCTCGAAGGCGAGGATCCACTCGTAGTCGCCGAGCGAGAAGGAGGCGACCGTGTTGGCCCGGACGTCCGGGTAGCCGCGGGCCATCTTGCCGTGGTCGGCGAGCATCCGGCGGCGGTCCTCGTCCGGCAGCAGGTACCAGTCGTAGGAGCGGACGAAGGGGTAGACCGAGACGTAGTCGCGCGGAGTCTCGTCGGCCAGGAAGGCCGGGATGTGCGACTTGTTGAACTCGGCCGGGCGGTGCAGCGCCATGTTCGACCAGACCGGCTCCAGGGCGCGGCCGAGCTTCGTGCGACGGAAGAGGTTGTACGCCTCCTGGAGCTGGTCGCTCGTCTCGGCGTGCCACCAGATCATGACGTCGGCGTCGGCGCGCAGACCGGAGAGGTCGTACGTGCCCCGGACGGTGATGTCCTTCTCCGCGAGCCGGTCGAACAGCTCCTGGACCTCGTCGGCGTAGCCGCTCCGGTCGGCGGGCAGGACGTCGCGCAGCTTGAAGACGGACCACAGGGTGTAGCGGATGACCTCGTTGAGGTCCTTCGCCTTCTTACCGGCGTTCGGGATCTTTTCGGGCGCACTCATACGCCTATTCTCGCCCGTCACGAGGAGTGCCCCGCACCGGGGTGCCCCGTTTCCGACGTGGCGATGATCTCGTCGGCCAGGGCGTCGGCGGCGCGGTGGGCGGAGGCGACGCAGGCGGGGACGCCGACGCCGTCGTACGCGGCGCCCGCGAGGCGGAGTCCGGGCAGGTCCGCGAGGGCGGCGCGGGCCCGGGCGACCCGGTCCAGGTGGCCGACCGGGTACTGCGGGAGGCCGCCGGTCCAGCGGGTCACGGTGGTGGCGACGGGCCGGGCGGCGAGGCCGGTGGCGGCGCCGAGGTCCTTGAGGGAGGCGGCGGCCAGGTCCTCGTCGTCGCGGTGGAGCTGGGTCTCCTCGCCGTACCGGCCGACGGAGGTGCGGAGCACGAAGAGGTCGGGGGCGGCGTCGCCGACCCAGCCCCACTTGGCGCTGGAGAAGGTGGAGGCCTTGATGGTGTGGCCGTCGACGGGCGGCACGAGGAAGCCGGAGCCGGGCAGCCCGGGGACGTCGGCGCGGCGGAAGGCGAGCGTGACCAGGGCCATGGAGGCGTACTCGATCCCGCCGAGGAGCGCGGCGGCCCCGGGGGCGTGGCCGCCGAGGAGGCCGGCGGCGACGGGCGCGGGGGCGGCGAGGACGACGGCGTCCGCGTCGAGGGTCCGCTCCGGGGTCTCCACCCGCCAGCCGGTGGCGCCCGCCCGGTGCAGGGCGGTCGCCGGGGTGCCGGTGAGGATCGTGCCGCCGGCCGCGCGGACGGCGTCCGCGACGGCCCCCGGCAGGGTGCCGACCCCGCCGGTGATGCCGGCGAAGACGGACCCGCCGAGGCCGGTGGCGGCGCCCGCGACGTCGGCGGGGACGGCTCCGCCCGCGGCCTGGACGGCGCGGACGGCGGCGGTGAGGCTCGGGTGGCGGCGGGCGGCCTCGAAGAGCGCGGGGACGGCGGCCCTCATCGAGATGCGGTAGGCGTCCCCGGCGTAGACGCCGCCGAGGAGGGGTTCGACGAGCCGGTCGACGACCTCGCGGCCCATGCGTGCGGCGACGTACGCGCCGATGGCGACGTCCTCGCCGATCTCGGTGGGGGGCAGCTCCCGGTCCCGGCCGATCCGGCGCAGCGCCTCCTCGGAGAGGAGCCCGGCGACGGCCTCCGCGTCGCCGGGGACGCCCATGACGTGGCCCTTCGGCATGGGGACGAGCCGGCCCCGGGACCAGACGGAGGCGGTGGTGGTGGCCGGCGGCCGGAGCCGGTCGCCGAGGCCCACGGCCTCGGCGAGGGCGACCGCCTCGGGGCGGCGGGCGAGCAGGGACTCGGCGCCGAGGTCCACGGGGGCGCCGGCGATCTCCCCGGCGAGCAGCTTGCCGCCGAGCCGGCCGCCGGCCTCCAGGAGGGTGACGCGCGCACCGGCGGCGAGCAGCCGGTGCGCGGCGGCGAGGCCGGTGATGCCGCCGCCGACGACGACGGCGTGAGGTCCGGCGTGGGGTCCCGTGGTGTCCGCGTTCATGGGACCACTCTCTCAAATCGCCCGTGCCGCCCGGCCGCGAGGCGGCACGTAGCGTGGGCGCATGAGCGAACGACTGGTGATCATCGGCGGGGACGCGGCGGGCATGTCGGCCGCCTCGCAGGCGCGCAGGCTCAAGGGGTCCGGGGAGCTGGGGATCACGGCCTTCGAGCGGGGCCGTTTCTCCTCGTACTCGGCCTGCGGCATCCCCTACTGGGTCGGCGGCGACGTGTCCGGGCGGGAGGAGCTGATCGCCCGCTCCCCGGAGGAGCACCGGGCGCGCGGGATCGACCTGCGGACGCGGACCGAGGTGACGGAGATCGACCTGGCCGGGCAGCGCGTTCTGGCCAGGGACCTGGCGGCCGGTACGGAGGCGTGGACGGGCTTCGACAAGCTGGTGATCGCGACCGGGGCGCGGCCGGCCCGGCCGGCGGTGCCGGGGATCGACGCGGCGGGCGTGCACGGGGTGCAGACCCTGGAGGACGGGCAGGCGCTGCTGGACTCGCTGGCCGGGACGGCGGGGCGGCGGGCGGTGGTCGTCGGCGCCGGGTACATCGGCGTGGAGATGGCCGAGGCGCTGCTGAACCGGGGCTACGAGGTGACGGTCCTCAACCGGGGCGAGCAGCCGATGGCGACGCTCGACCCGGACATGGGGCGCCTGGTGCACGCGGCGATGGACGGGCTCGGGATCCGGACGGTCGGCGGGGCCGCGGTGACGGCGGTCCTCACCGGTGACGACGGCGGGGTCCGGGCGGTGGCCACGGAGGAGGGCGAGTATCCGGCGGACGTGGTGGTCCTGGGGACGGGTGTCGTGCCGGAGACCTCGCTGGCGAAGGCGGCGGGGCTGCCGCTCGGCACGCACGGCGGGCTGCTGACGGACCTGTCGATGCGGGTGCGGGGGCAGGAGAACGTGTGGGCGGGCGGGGACTGCGTGGAGGTCCTGGACCTGGTGTCGGGCCGGGAGCGGCACGTGCCGCTGGGCACGCACGCCAACAAGCAGGGGCAGGTCATCGGCTCGAACGTGGGCGGCGACTACGCGACCTTCCCCGGGGTGGTGGGGACGGCGGTGTCGAAGGTCTGCGACCTGGAGATCGCCCGCACCGGGCTGCGGGAGAAGGACGCCCGCGCGGTCGGGCTGCGGTACGTGACGGTGACCGTGGAGTCGACGAGCCGGGCCGGGTACTACCCGGGGGCGGCGCCGATGACGGTGAAGATGCTGGCCGAGAAGCGGACCGGGCGGCTGCTCGGGACGCAGATCGTGGGCCGGGAGGGGGCGGCGAAGCGGGTGGACGTCGCGGCGGTGGCGCTGACGGCCCGGATGACGGTGGAGCAGGTGGCGGCGCTCGACCTGGGGTACGCGCCGCCGTTCTCCCCGGTGTGGGACCCGGTGCTGATCGCGGCCCGGAAGGCGGTGGCGGCGGTGCG
>NZ_BMTV01000018.1:112128-177584 GCF_014649855.1 Streptomyces roseolus
AGGTTGAAGACGTGCCCCTCCAGGTCCTTCGCGGCGGCCAGGACCTCGTCGGTCTTCGCCTCGACGACCTCGGTGGGGGCGAAGAGGACGGCCGGGTCGAGGTTGCCCTGGAGGGCCTTGCCGGGGCCGACGCGGCGGGCGGCCTCGTCGAGCGGGACGCGCCAGTCGACGCCGACGACGTCCGCGCCGGCCTCGCCCATGAGTCCGAGGAGCTCGCCGGTGCCGACGCCGAAGTGGATGCGGGGGACGCCGTGGCCGGCGACCGCGTCGAAGACCTTCGAGGAGGCCGGGAGGATCGAGCGGCGGTAGTCGGCGGGGGCCAGGGCGCCGACCCAGGAGTCGAAGAGCTGGATCGCGGAGGCTCCGGCCTCGATCTGCACCGTGAGGAAGGCGGAGGTGATCTCGGCGAGGCGGTCGAGCAGGTCGGCCCAGAGCTGCGGGTCGCCGTACATGAGCGCCTTGGTGTGCTCGTGGTTGCGGGACGGGCCGCCCTCGACGAGGTAGCTCGCGAGGGTGAAGGGCGCGCCGGCGAAGCCGATCAGCGGGGTGTCGCCGAGCTCCTCGGTGAGCATGCCGATGGCCTCGGTGACGTAGCGCACGTCGTCGGGAGTGAGGTCGCGCAGCCGGTCGAGGTCGGCGCGGGTGCGGATCGGCTCGGCGACGACGGGGCCGACGCCGGGCTTGATGTCGAGGTCGACGCCGATGGCCTTGAGCGGGACGACGATGTCGCTGAAGAAGATCGCCGCGTCGACCTTGTGGCGGCGGACGGGCTGGAGGGTGATCTCCTTGACCAGCTCGGGCCGCATGCAGGACTCCAGCATGGGGATGCCCTCGCGGACCTTCAGGTACTCGGGGAGGGAGCGCCCGGCCTGCCGCATGAACCAGACGGGGGTGTGCGGCACGGGCTCGCGCCGGCACGCCTTGAGGAACGCGGAGTCGTACGTCCGCGACTGCTGCTTCGTCTGCTGGCCCGTCGGGCTGTTCATGGCGCTCACGCCCAAATCTTCGCATGTGGCCGGAAGCCGCTCGTGCCGGGCGGGTGTCCCTCCCCGCATGGCGGCCCCGTTCCGCCTACTCTTCCCCGCATGGCTGCGGCTCAGGGACATTTTTCCGATCATTCCGACGGCGTGCGAGGGACGGGCGACACAGCGGAGAGTACGGCGGGGACCCCGGTGCCGCCGGCGTTCCGGAGGGCGGTCGAGGCCCTGCGGACGGCGCGGCTGCGGTCCGAGATGGAGGTCGAGCCGACCCGGCCGCCGCAGCGGCTCGCGCCGTACGCGTACGCGGTGGAGGCGGCGGTCGTCGACGGCGAGGAGGACCTCGCGGACGGGCGGCTCGTGCTGTTGCACGACCCGGCGGGCCACGAGGCCTGGAAGGGCACCTTCCGGCTGGTGACGCTGGTGCGGGCGGAGCTGGAGCCGGAGATGGCGGCGGACCCGCTGCTGCCGGAGGTGTGCTGGTCGTGGCTGACCGGGGCGCTCGACGCGCGCGGGCTCGCGTACGGGGAGGCGAGCGGGACCGTGACGATGGCCGGCTCGCACTACTTCGGGGGGCTCGCGGAGCGGCGGCCGGCCACCCAGATCGAGATCCGGGCGTCCTGGACGCCCCGGGAGGGTCTGGGCGGGGTGCCGGACACGGCGGCGCACCTGGCGGCCTGGTCCGACCTCCTCTGCCAGATCGCGGGCCTGCCGCCGGCCCCGGCCGATCCGCCGGGCGCCCCGGGCCCCTCGGGGGCGCCGGGCCCGGCGGGGACGGTGTCGGGGGCGGGGGTCGTCTCGCTGCCCCAGCGGCGGGGACCGCAGGGAGCCTGAGCGGTTCGGACGGATGTGCGGCGGGACGGATGTCCAGGGGGCCCTTCGGGGCCCCTTCGGCGTTCGTACGGGGGGTCCCTCGCGGCTTCCCCGCGCGTCCCTCGTGGGGGTGAGGGAGCGGGGGCCGCTCGTAGGATGATCGATCGCGCGTCCGAATTGCCCTAATTGTTACTCACTAAATCGTGATCTTTCCCTAAAGGCGGGCGGCCCTGCTGCCGAAGGAGTCAATGACCCCTTCAGAGCACGGGTTCGCCCCCGGCTTCTTCCCCGAGCCGGCTCCGTCCCGCCCCTTCCCCCAGGAGGCCGAGTGTCCGTTCTGCTCGAGCAGCCCGCTAGCCTGGTCGCCTACCGCCCGAACAAGCCGACGGCCATGGTCGTCGTGGCCGACCCGCGCGTCCGCTCCACCGTCACCCGCCACCTGTGGGCGCTCGGCGTGCGGGACGTGATCGAGGCGTCGTCCATCGCGGAGGCCCGTCCCCGCGTCGGCAACCCGCGCGACATCTGCGTGGCCGACGTCCACCTTCCCGACGGCAGCGGCCTCACGCTGCTGTCCGAGACCCGCGCCGCCGGCTGGCCCAACGGCCTCGCCCTCTCGGCCGCCGACGACATCGGCGCGGTGCGCAACGCCCTCGCCGGCGGCGTCAAGGGCTACGTCGTCACCGGCACGAGGACCAATATCGGCCACCCGACGCGCCCCGGCGCCGCGCCCATCGGCGCCGCGGCCGCCCGGCTCGGCCACCGCCGCCCCCCGGGTGCCCCGAGCCACCCGGGCGGCTACCGCGAGCTCTCCGGCCGCGAGGTCGAGGTGCTCCGGCTCGTCGCGGAGGGCCAGTCCAACAAGGCCATCGGCGTCTCCATGGGGCTCTCGGCGCTCACCGTGAAGAGCCACCTCGCCCGGATCGCCCGCAAGCTGGGCACCGGCGACCGGGCCGGCATGGTCGCCGTCGCGCTGCGGACCGGGATCATCCACTGACCCGGTCCTGACGAAAACGCCGCGCCTGTCGACGGAACGTTCCGTCGACAGGCGCTTGCCGTCGGCGGATACCCTTGACAGGTGACCGACGCCCAAGAGACCGCGGCAGACACCGCACCGCGCACCACCGGGGGCGACCCCCCGGACGAAAACGTCCCTGCGAATGGGCTTCCGATCCCGTTGCTGGAACCCCGCGAGGGCATCCCGCCGGTCGTCGCGACCGACGACGCCCTCGCCGAGGTGATCGCCGCCTTCGCCGCCGGGCGCGGGCCGGTCGCCGTCGACGCCGAGCGGGCCTCCGGCTACCGCTACGGCCAGCGCGCCTATCTCGTCCAGCTCCGCCGCGAGGGCGCGGGCACCGCGCTGATCGACCCGGTCGGCTGCCCGGACCTCTCCGGACTCGGCGAGGCACTCGACGGCACCGAGTGGATCCTGCACGCCGCCACCCAGGACCTCCCCTGCCTGCGGGACATAGGCATGCGCCCCTCCTCGCTCTTCGACACCGAGCTGGCCGGCCGGCTCGCGGGCTTCCCGCGCGTCGGCCTCGGCGCCATGGTCGAGTCCGTCCTCGGCTACGCCCTGGAGAAGGGCCACTCGGCGGTCGACTGGTCCACCCGCCCGCTGCCCGAGCCCTGGCTGCGCTACGCGGCCCTCGACGTCGAGCTCCTGGTCGACCTGCGCGACGCGCTGGAGAAGGAGCTGGACCGGCAGGGGAAGCTGGAGTGGGCCCAGGAGGAGTTCGAGGCCATCGCCACCGCCCCGCCGGCCCCGCCGCGCAAGGACCCCTGGCGCCGCACGTCCGGCATGCACAAGGTCCGCCGGCGCCGCCAGATGGCGGTCGTACGGGAGCTGTGGACGGCCCGCGACCGGGTGGCCCAGCGGCGTGACGTCTCCCCCGGCAAGGTGCTGAGCGACGCGGCGATCGTCGAGGCGGCCCTCGCCGTCCCGGTGAACGTGGCCGCGCTGACCGCCCTGCCCGGCTTCGGGCACCGCATGGGCCGGCGCCAGCTGGAGCAGTGGCAGGCGGCGATCGACCGGGCCCGGGCCCTCCCCGAGAGCGAGCTCCCGCAGCCGGGCAAGGAGTCGGCCGGTCCTCCCCCGCCGCGCGCCTGGGCGGACAAGGACCCGGTGGCCGCCGCCCGGCTCGCCGCCGCCCGCGCCGGGGTCACGGCCCTCGCCGAGGAGCTGCACCTGCCGCAGGAGAACCTGATCACCCCGGACACCGTCCGCCGCGTCTGCTGGGAGCCCCCGGCGCGCGCGGACCGGGACGCCGTCGCGGCCGCCCTCACCGCCCTCGGCGCCCGCCGCTGGCAGGTCGGCCTGGTGACGCCCCTCCTGGTGGAGGCGCTCTCCGCGAAGGCGTGACCCGGTGTCCCGCCCGGCACGTCGAAGCCCTCGGCACCCGCCCGGTGCCGAGGGCTTCCCCGTACCCCGTGGTGTGACCTTCACCGCTTGGCCCCCAGGGGGTGGGCAGCCTGGTTACCCGCAAGTAGCATGGGGGGAAGCAAGCGCACGCTTAGTGGTGCGCCGCAGCAGTGCCGTCCCGCACCTGGAGGAGAGCCATCGTGCCTCGTACCGTCAGGGACGTCGTCTTCGTCGACGGCGTCCGCACCCCGTTCGGCAAGGCGGGCCCGAAGGGCATCTACCACGAGACCCGCGCCGACGACCTCGTCGTGAAGGCCATCCGGGAGCTGCTGCGCCGCAACCCGGCCCTCGACCCGGCGAAGATCGACGAGGTCGCGATCGCCGCGACGACCCAGATCGGCGACCAGGGCCTCACCCTCGGCCGCACCGCCGGCATCCTCGCGGGCCTCCCGCAGTCCGTGCCCGGCTACTCGATCGACCGCATGTGCGCCGGTGCCCTCACCGCCGTCACCTCGGTCGCCGGCTCCATCGCCTTCGGCGCCTACGACGCCGTCATCGCCGGCGGTGTCGAGCACATGGGCCGTCACCCCATGGGCGAGGGCGTGGACCCGAACCCGCGCTTCGTCAGCGAGAAGCTGGTCGACGAGTCCGCCCTCTTCATGGGCATGACCGCCGAGAACCTGCACGACCGCTACCCGAGCATCACCAAGCAGCGCGCCGACGAGTACGCCGTGCGTTCGCAGGAGAAGGCCGCCAAGGCCTACGCGGACAACAAGATCCAGCCCGACCTGGTGCCGATCTCCGTCCGTCGCACCAACGCCGAGGCCGGCGAGACCGGCTGGGGCCTGGTGACCGCCGACGAGCCGATGCGCCCGGGCACCACCCTGGAGTCGCTCGCCAACCTGAAGACGCCCTTCCGCGTCCACGGCAACGTCACCGCGGGCAACGCGGCCGGCCTGAACGACGGCGCCACCGCCTCGATCATCGCCTCCGAGGACTTCGCGCGGGAGAACGGCCTCCCCGTCAAGATGCGCCTCGTCTCGTACGCCTTCGCCGGCGTGGAGCCCGAGGTCATGGGCTACGGCCCGATCCCGGCGACCGAGAAGGCCCTCGCCCAGGCCGGCCTCTCGATCGACGACATCGGCCTCTTCGAGATCAACGAGGCCTTCGCCGTCCAGGTCCTCGCCTTCCTCGAGCACTACGGCATCGCCGACGACGACGCGCGCGTCAACCAGTACGGCGGCGCCATCGCCTACGGTCACCCGCTGGCCTCCTCCGGCGTCCGTCTGATGACGCAGCTGGCCCGCCAGTTCGAGGAGAACCCGCAGGTCCGTTACGGCCTCAACACCATGTGCGTCGGCTTCGGCATGGGCGCGACGGTCATCTGGGAAAACCCCCACTGGGAGGGCAAGTGAGCACCACCGCCGAGCTTCTGAAGGGCGCCGCCGCGCTCTTCCCGGACGAGGTCGTGACCTCGGCCCACGTGCGTCACTTCGAGCTGCCCTTCGGGGCCGGCCGGTTCGCGCTGATCACGCTGGACAACGGCTTCGACCACACCAAGCCGACCACCTTCGGCCCGCAGTCGCTGGCCAACCTGAACACGGCCCTCGACCAGGTCGAGGCCGAGGCCGCGAACGGCGAGATCGTCGCCGCCGGCATCACCGGCAAGCCGTTCATCTTCGCCGTCGGCGCCGACCTCAAGGGCGTCGAGCTGCTGAAGAACCACGACGAGGCGCTCGCCATCGGCAAGGGCGGCCACGACGTCTTCAAGCGGCTCTCCGCGCTCGCCGTGCCGACCTTCGCGTACTACAACGGCGCGGCCATGGGCGGCGGCGTCGAGGTCGGTCTGCACTGCACCTACCGCACCGTGTCGAAGGCCCTCCCGGCCTTCTCGCTCCCCGAGGTCTTCCTCGGCCTGGTGCCCGGCTGGGGCGGCTGCGCGATCCTCCCGAACCTGATCGGCGCCGAGAAGGCCGTCCAGGTCATCATCGAGAACTCGCTGAACCAGAACCGCCAGCTCAAGGGCGCGCAGGTCTTCGAGCTCGGCATCGCCGACGCGATCTTCGAGGGCGCCGACTTCCTGGAGCGGTCGCTCGTCTGGACCGCCGGCGTGCTGAACGGCACCGTCACCGTCGAGCGTCCGGAGATCGACCGGGGCGAGGGCTGGGACGCCGCCGTCGCCAAGGGCCGCGCGGTCGCCGACTCCAAGGTGCACGGCGCCGCCCCGGCCGCCTACCGCGCCCTCGACATCATCGAGGCCGCCAAGGACGGCGACCTGCAGAAGGGCTTCGACGCCGAGGACCAGGCCCTCGCGGACCTGATCATGGGCGGCGAGCTCCGCTCCGGCATCTACGCCTTCAACCTGGTGCAGAAGCGCGGCAAGCGCCCCGCCGGCGCCCCGGACAAGTCCCTGGCGCGCCCGGTCACCAAGGTCGGCGTCGTCGGCGCCGGTCTGATGGCCTCGCAGCTCGCCCTGCTCTTCCTGCGCCGCCTGGAGGTGCCGGTCGTCCTGACCGACATCGACCAGGAGCGCGTCGACAAGGGCGTGGGCTACGTCCACGGCGAGATCGACAAGCTGCTCGGCAAGGGCCGCATCAACCAGGACAAGGCCAACCGACTCAAGGGCCTGGTCTCCGGCGTCCTCGACAAGGCCGAGGGCTTCGCGGACGCGGACTTCATCATCGAGGCCGTGTTCGAGGAGATGTCCGTCAAGCAGAAGGTGTTCGCGGAGGTCGAGGCGGTCGCCCCGGCGCACGCGATCCTCGCCACCAACACCTCCTCGCTGTCGGTCTCCGAGATGGCGTCCAAGCTCCGCCACCCGGAGCGCGTGGTCGGCTTCCACTTCTTCAACCCGGTCGCCGTCCTGCCGCTCCTGGAGATCGTCAAGGGCGAGCGGACCGACGACGCCTCCCTCGCCACCGCCTTCGGCGTGGCGAAGAAGCTGAAGAAGACCGCGGTCCTCACCAAGGACGCCCCGGCGTTCGTCGTGAACCGCATCCTGACCCGCTTCATGGGCGAGATCCAGAACGTCATCGACGAGGGCACCCCGGTGGAGACGGCGGAGAAGGCGGTCGAGCCGCTGGGCCTGCCGATGTCCCCGCTGGTCCTCCTGGAGCTCGTGGGCCCGGCCATCGGCCTGCACGTCTCCGAGACCCTGAACCGCGCCTTCCCGGAGCGCTTCACCGTCTCCCCCAACCTGAAGGCGGTCGTCGAGGCCGGCAAGCGCGGCTTCTACGTCTACAAGCCGGAGAACGGCTTCAAGCCGGAGCTCGACCCCGAGGTCGCCGCGCTGCTCAAGCAGGGCGACACCGTCCTCACCGAGCAGCAGGTCCGCGACCGCGTCCTCGACGCGGTGGCGCAGGAGATCGGCCTCATGCTGGAGGAGGGTGTCGTCGCCGAGGCGCAGGACATCGACCTCTGCCTGATCACCGGCGCCGGCTGGCCCTTCCACCTGGGCGGCATCACGCCGTACCTGGACCGCGAGGGCGTCTCCGAGCGCGTCAACGGCAAGCGTTTCCTCGCGCAGGGCGTGGCGAGCGTCCCGGCGTAAGCACCGGCGCGCGCAGTACCGGCCGCCCCCGCGCCACGTGCGGGGGCGGCCCCCTTCCCCGGCCCCCGGACGGGCGACTGGATAGACTCCCTGGACGCCTGGGGGCCGCCCGGGCGGCAGGCTGGGGGGGCAGGGAAAGCACCACGATGAACGAATCCATACCGGTGACCGCGGAGAACTGGGCCGCGGTCGACCGCCGCGCCCTCCAGACCGGCACGGACACCTCCGGACCCGTACCGGTGGAGTACCGGTTCCGCCCCGGGGACGCCGACAACCGCCATCTGATCGTCGTCTTCTCCGGTTTCGCCGCTCCCGGCGGCTACCACTTCGCCGGCCGTTCCCTGAACGACCTGCGGGCGAACGTGCTCTGGATCCGGGACCACTTCGACGAGCACTACAGCTACTACATGTGCCGGGACATGACCTTCGACATCGAGGCGTCCGTCTCGGCCCTGATCGAGCGCACGGTCGCCGGCCTCGGCCTCACCCGCGACCAGGTCAGCCTGCTCGGCGTCTCCAAGGGCGGCAGCGCGGCCCTGTACTACGGCCTGAAGTACGGCTACCGGAACATCGTCAGCGTCGTGCCGCAGTTCCTCATCGGCGACTACGTGCGCGACCGGGCCAACACCGGCCGCTACATGCTGGGCCAGGACATGCACCAGGTCCACGTGGACACGCTGAACGCGGCGATCCCGGACATGCTCAAGGCCCGCGGCGGCGAGGGACACCACATCTACCTCTTCACCTCCGAGGCGGACGAGCAGTACCCGGTCGAGATCGAGCCCCATCTCCAGCTCTTCTGGAACTGCCCCGGCTTCAACCTGATCCGGACCCGGTCCGAGCTGGTCCGTGAGCACGGCGAGGTCTCCGGCTACAACCTCCCGCTGATCAGTTCCGTGCTCCACGCGCTGGGCGAGGGGGCGTCCCCGCACCTGGGCTTCGTCGAGAACGGCGCTCCCCCGGTCGACGAACTCACCCGCCGCGGCCACCACACGGCGCTGCGGCAGGCGGACACCATGGTGGCCGTCCTCAACCAGCAGGACCTGCGGGCCAACTACCTCCAGGTCAGCGGGCACGCGTTCCTGATGGGCGACGCCCCGTACGGCGAGCACGGCATCACCAAGAGCCTGATCGTGGAGGGCGGCGGCAGGAGCTGGGAGTACCCGCTGGCCACCGCGCAGGCCAAGCACACCCACAGCCTGTACTTCGACCGGTACGGCGCCGTCTACCCGCAGGGCGGCTTCGAGCCCACCGAGCCGAACGGGATCGCCCTGACGGGGGTCCCCGGCGGCGTCTACGACCTGTCGGTCCGGATCACCAGCCCCGCCGAGGGCATCGACCGGCGCACCCCGCTGGTGGCCCGCCGGCCGTTCGACCTGCGCCGGCCGTTCGGGAACCTGGAGATCTGCCTGATCGGCGACGCGAAGGGCGTCCGGCTCATCCGCAGGCCGGTCATCGGCCACGTTCCCGCCGACGCCGCCTTCTCCCTGGAGAAGCACTGGCAGAAGGACCGCGTCCTCCACGTGGAGGGCGTCTTCTTCGTCCACGGCCTGGAGGCGGCGGCACACGGTCACGCCACGTACTACCTGGTGCTGCGCGGGGCCCGGAGCACCCACTCGTACCGGCTCGGCATGTCGGGCAAGGCCGCCCAGGTGCGCCGGCACGTGCGGCGCGGCGACTTCAACGTGTACGACTTCGCCTACTTCGCCACCTCGGGCTACAAGGGCGTGGAGCTGAGGAACGTGCCCCCCGGCGACTACGAGGTGCACATCTCGATGAGCCGCGGCGGCTCGCTCTTCTCGATGCAGGCCGGCGAGATCAACCTCGTCTGACCACGGCCGGCGGGACGGCCCACGGGAGGGGCGTCCTGCCGCAGGTCACCGCGGGTACACGGCCAGGACGTCGGCGACCGGGCGCTCCACGCCCTCCGAGCCGTCCACCCCGCGGGGGGTGTTGCGCACGACGCCGCCGACGACCATCGTCGTCGACCCTCCCCCGTCGAGGTTGACGGCCGCCGTGGCGCCCAGGGAGGCCATCAGCCGGGCGGCCTCCTGGACCGTGGCCCC
Organism: Streptomyces roseolus; assembly: GCF_014649855.1. Classification (GTDB taxonomy): domain Bacteria; phylum Actinomycetota; class Actinomycetes; order Streptomycetales; family Streptomycetaceae; genus Streptomyces; species Streptomyces roseolus. The sequence continues at coordinate 121,894 of NZ_BMTV01000018.1, forward strand.
GGAGTCGACGCCCGGCTTGCGGCCGTCGACGGTGACGAGCAGCAGGGTGCCGTCCGCGGTGACCCCGGCGAGGGTGCGCGGGGCGCGGATGCCCCGGGCGGCCGTCGGGCCGACGGTCACCCGGCCGTCCCTCAGCAGCCGGTGGCTGCCGCCGACGGCCGTGTCCACCCGGCCCTCGACCGGCCGGCCTGCCTCGTCCCAGAGCCGGACCGACCGCAGCACGCCGGAGCCGCGCGGGGCGTGCTCGCGCAGCCAGCCGGCGGCCGAGCCGATGCCGTACAGGGTGGTGCCGTCCTCGGGGACGGGCCCGCCGGCGGGCCTGCGGACCTCGATGACCCGGCCGTCGCGGTCGAGCACGGCCTCGGCGCTGCCGGGCGGGCCCGCCGGGGTGCGCTCCCCCCACTCCGGGGTGAAGGAGACGATCTCCGAGGCGTCCGTGCACAGTCCGCCGTACGGTGCCTCCATGAACTCCTCGGTGTCCGCGACGCGGTCGCCGCCGACTCCTCCGCACCCGAGCACGCGGCCCGGCAGCCGGTTGACCCCGTCGAGCTCGCGGGTGGCGTTGTCGTCCGTACGCAACCGCCCGCGGACCGAGACCTCCTCGATCCGCGCCGACATGCGGCCGGCCTCGTGGCCCAGGAGCAGCGCGGCCCTTCCGTTGGTGGCCTCGCTGAGCAGCCGGCCGCCCTCGACGTACAGGCCGATCGCGTCGCCCTCGTAGCCGCCGTGGTGGCGGCCGGTGTGGACGTCGAAGAAGCCGCCGTTGACGGCGGCGACGGCTCCGCCGGCGACGGCGGTCTCCCGGACCGTCCGGGTCCGGGCGAGGGCGGGTCCGTGCGCGCCGGCCACCCGGGCACGGGCGTCGGGGCGGACGCTCACGACGCGGACGTGCGAGGTCTCCCCCGGCCCGAATCCGTGCTCGAACTCCCGGTAGCCGACGCCCTCGGGCAACGGCGTGCCGGCCGTCGCGGAGGGGTGGGGCGCGGGGGCCTTGCGGTCCGTGGGCGCCGCCGAGCAGCCCGGCAGCGCCAGGAGGAGGCAGAGGGCGAGAGAGGCGGGGGTGCGGCTACGCATGGGGGACGGACAGCGCTCCCGGGGAGATTCCGAGGTCTCCCGTGTGGACGGTGACGTCGGAGCGGACCGTGTTGCCGTCCGCGTCCTCGAAGCGCCGGGTGAAGCGGTCGTACCCGACGTGCGAGGGGTGGGCACGGTAGACGACCGTGCCGTCGGGGGCGCAGCTGAGCGAGCCGTGGCGGGCGGTGGAGACGCCCGTCACCCTCAGTTCTCCGTGGACGGGGGGCAGGGTGACCTCCTGCCCGGGGCGGAGGCGCAGGACCACGCCGGGCACCGTGTGGCGGCGCACGTGGTAGGTCCGGTCCTCGATGCCCGAGGAGTACACCAGCTTGGCACCCTGCTCGGCCATGATGCCGATGATCACGCGCGGGACGACGGGCGTGCCGTCGGGCACGTCCGCCCGCACCTTGACCAGCGCGGTGCCGGTGGTGGCCGCCGTCCCGGGGGCGAGGAGCGCGTAGCGGCCGTTGTCCAGGCGGCGGACGCCGTCGAGCTGATCGAGGACGACGGCGTCGCCGAGCCCCTCGTCCATGAGGTAGCCGTACGTGCGGAAGGCGCCGCCGCCGGGCGTCACGGTCAGGGCGATCCCGAACTCCTGCCCCGGGACCAGGGGGCGTGACGGGTCGGCGGTGGACAGCAGGTCCAGTACGCCGTCGTACTGCTCGTGCACGACCCAGGCGCGGGTCAGCGGGTACCAGTCGGTCATCGGCGCACCTCGGCCACGCGCTCCTTGGTCAGGCGGTCGAACTCCGCGTCGTCGAGGAACTCCACGGCGCGCTCGGGGTCGAAACGGCGGTCGAGGTCGCGGAAGAAGGCGGGTGGCAGCAGGCCGCGGCTCCGCAGTTCCTCCGCGATGAAGCGCGAGCACTCCACGGCGCCGTGGGCCCGCAGATGGGTGTTGTCTGCGATGCCCTTGGGGTAGTTGGGGTGCTCGCCTGGGTTCAGGTAGAGGAAGATCTCCTTGGTGCCCTCCGGTCCCGCCTGCCGCCACCAGGCGACGCTCCACTCGTTGAGGTCGATCAGCGGGACGCTCAGGTCGGCGGCGACCTCCCGCATCGCGGCGGGGTACAGGCCCAGCGGGCGGCGCATGTTGCCGAACTTGTCGAAGACCCGGCGCTCGTGGCTGGTGACCAGGACGGGGTGCGCCCCGTGGTCGCGGGCCTCGTGGACGTACCGGCGCAGGAAGCGCTGGTAGTCCACGAAGGGTTCGGTGAACCGGCCGTCGCCGGGCTTCATGTCGATCAGTCCGAAGGAGATCAGCAGCAGGTCGCCGGGGACGATGTTCTCCAGGATCCAGGCCAGCCGGCCGCGTTCCAGGAAGCTGCGGGTGCTGGAGCCGGCGCGGGCGCAGTTGACCACCTCCGCGCCGTGGACGAACAGCGGGAGGGTCTGGCCCCAGCCGACCATGGGGGCCATGCTCCGCTGCCTGCTGGTGACGCTGGAGTCCCCTGCCAGGTACACCGTGGTCATCGCGTGCGCTCCTCTCCTCGGAACTCGCCCGTGCCGCCGTCGAGGTGGAGCACCGCGCGCTGGTCGCCCACCACGGCGGCGTCCATGGTCTCGATGACCTGGTAGGCGCGCTCGCAGTTGGCCTCGTCGCGCAGCACGAAGAACTCGGCCGCACGTCGCTGGTACTGGGGTTCGACCTGGAAGCCGCGGGCGATGGAGGCGATGATCTCGTCCACCGCCTGCGCGACCGTGCGGCAGGCCGGGCCGAAGCCGTCGCGCGCGAGGTCGAAGTACCCGCGCTTGTAGTGCTTGCTGTAGAACTCCTCGTCGTCGAAGTTCGTGTAGACGATCGGCTTGCCCATGTAGGCCACGTCGAAGAACACGGACGAGTAGTCGGTCACCAGCATCGAGCATTCGCGCATCGCGAGCTGGACGTCCCGGCCGGTGGTGGACACGATGATCGACGGGTGGTCGATCGTGAAGTGCTTCAGGTAGGGCCGGATCTCGTAGTGCGGCATGAACTCCAGCTCCACGCCGTACGCCTCCAGGGCGCCCAGCAGCCGCTCGTCGCGCAGGAGCGAGGCGAAGAAGCGGTAGTACTGCGAGGCCGCGAAGGGGATCTCGGGCTTCGCCGCCCTGTTGTAGGAGGGGGCGACGATGTCGCGCCGCCAGGTCGGCATGACCAGGACCCGCCGGCGCGCTCCCTCCACCGGCTTGAGAGCGTCATAGCGGGGCAGGCCGGTGGCGGCGACGCGGTCGTAGCCGTAGCCGCAGTGCTCGGCGAAGTAGGCGCGCTCGCTGCGGCCGGTGGTGAGCACCATGTCGACGTTGGTGGCCTGGGCGTGGATGGACGCCACCACGTCGTTGTAGACGACGCCGTGCTGGAGGAAGACCCGCTTGTAGCGCAGGAGGTCCCCGTAACCCCGCAGGAAGGCGCGCTTCTGGAGCCCGGGGAAGCCGAGGTACGCCTCCAGGTCGTAGGCGTTGATGAGCCGCTCGGCGTGCAGCAGATAGGCGCGGTGCTTCCAGGAGAGCCGGTCGATGACCTGGCCGTGGGCGGCCAGCTTGTCCCAGTCGGCCGAGGTGCGGTTGATGGAGTAGTAGACCTTGCGCCGGGGGTGGTTCTGCCGGATCCACTTGAACAGGTGGTAGCTGTTGTCCTGCGCGGTGTCCTCGCGCTCGCCGATGACCCAGATGCCCCGCCCGTGCAGCGCGGGGTAGGTCAGCCAGTACATCAGGCGGGTGCGCCAGCCGGGACGGCCGGGCAGCGCGGCGCGCAGCTCCCACAGGAAGCGGCGGGCCTTGTGCCGCAGCCGGGCACGGAAGCCCCGGGTCCAGCGGACCGTCGGCTTCTCCTCGCTGTCGATGCTGAGCGTGAAGCGGTCCTTGCCCCGGGTGTGCACGCCCTTGAAGCGGTGCAGCATCTGGCGGGCGGCCACCGGCGTGTCATGGTGCCGACCGGACCCGTGGATCCGGATCGTCAGGGTCAGCTCGGCGTTGGCGAGGTAGGCGTTGAAGGCGCTCCGGCGGATGCGGGCGCGCCAGCCGGAGTACTTGTCCTGGTTCTTGCGCGTGCGCCAGCGGTCACGCCGGTAGAGCTGCTCGACCGGGACCGCGTACTCCCGACTGCCGTCGGAGAGGACCAGTTCGATGGTGTTGGTGTACGGCTGGTCGATGTCCGTGGCGGAGAGGACCAGCAGGCCCTGGAACTCGATCTGGTCGCCGGACCAGTCGAAGGTCTCCAGGACGGCGGTGGTCCGCGGGACGCGCAGCAGCCTGGTGTCCACCGTGTCGGTGGCGATCCTGCGGTAGAGGCCCTCGTCGTCGACGAAGAGGGTCGGCAGGTAGTCCGGCTGGACCCGGGGATCGGCGAAGAGCTCCAGGTCGTCGGTGACGATGGCGTGGTGCTGGCGCTGGGCCTGGGGCTGCTTGGTGTACTGGAGGATCAGCTCGCTGGGGATCTGCCGGTAGATGTTGTGCAGCCAGGGCAGCACGGCGGCGATCTCGGGCTTGCTCATGACCCGGTGGGTGTTCCGCACGTAGGACTGGAGCGAGCGCACGACGAAGCGGTGTGCGAGGCGCACCGTGCGTTCCGGCTTGCCCTGGACCACCGCCAGCACGTGGGCGCAGAGCCGGATCAGCTCCTGGATCTTCACCGCGTCGTTCCACGGCCGGTCGAACAGGGAGCCGCGCAGCTCCTCGTCGCGGGCGTAGAAGCGGGCTCCGCGGGCGATCGTGAGGCGGCGGGAGCGCAGCATGGCGGGGACGGCGAACCAGTCGTCCTCGAAGCCGGGGCCCGGGCCGCAGCGGAAGCCCCGCTCGCGCACGTAGGAGGTCTTGAAGAGCTTGGCGCCGAGGGAAGGGGAGAAGACCAGGTAGGGCGCGTCGTCGAGGCGCGCGACCCGCGGCTGCTCCTTCTTGAAGTACCGCTGCCAGGGCTCCGCGTCGTTCTGCGCCGGGCCGGGGAAGTTGTCGGCCTGGCCGACGACGACGTCGACACCGGTGTCGAAGCGCCGGGCGGCGGCCAGCAGGCGGGCGACGACCGCCTCGCCGAGGATGTCGCGGGCCCGGGCGAACATGACGTAGGGGGCGGTGACGGACTGGAGGCCGTGGTCGAAGGAGGACCGCAGCCCCAGGTCGTACTGGGTGATCACGCGGGCGTTGGGGTGGCGGGCGGCGAACTCGGCGAGCTGCCAGGGCGTCGAGTCGGTGGAACCGTCGTCGACGAAGACCACCTGGAGGTCGTGGAAGCGCTTCTGCGCGACGAGGGAGCCGAGGAACTCGTCGATGTTGTACTCGTCGTTGCGGCAGTGGACGACGAGCGCCGCGGCGTACCGGGTCGGCGGGATCTCGGGGGCGGGCTCCTCGATGCCCTGCCACCACAGCCACGGGGTGCCGCGCGGGCGGAGCTTGGAGCGGGACTCGATGGTCTGCGGGCGCAGGCCGAGGTTGCCACCGCCCGAGGAGTAGACCTCGTAGGTCCCCGACGCGCAGACGTACCGCAGTTCCTGGGTGTCGACGTTGCTGATGTTCAGGGCGGTCGAGGCCCGCTCGCCCTTGTGACGGAGCTGGACGAAGAAGTTCCAGCTGCCCGCGCGGTCGGCCTTGCCCAGGGTGGCGGCCAGGTCGATGGTGGCGTGGTAGCGGATCCACTGGTCGTCGACCTCCACGCCGGAGGTGGTGAAGTGGTGGTCCTTGTTGGAGCTGCGGCGGCGGAGCACCGCGATGAGTTCGATCTTGTCCTCGGGGTCGACGCGGCCCAGTTGGTTCCTGATCGCGCCGGCGATGTGCAACCGGTCGCCGTCGATCTCGACCCGGGACGCCTCGTTGTAGAGCCGCGCCTCGGACAGCTTGGTGCCGGTCAGTTCGAGGTCGGTGACGTCGAGGAACTTCTCCGCACCGGGCCGACCGAGCAGCGAGCCGGACCAGTAGACGCGCCCGTCGCGCTCGACGAGGTCGGAGCTGATGACACTGCGGCGCCGGGTGAAGTCCCGCGCCGAGACGGCGATGTCGGTCCGGCCGTGCAGGAGGCCGAAGGCGCGGACGCGCTCCATGGGCCCGCACAGTTCGTACGTCTGCGGATCCAGGCCCGCCAGGTAGGGCGCGACGGTCTTGACGAAACCGCGTCGGTAGGCCTCGTCGCCGGTGCGCAGCTCGGAGGTGTAGAGGCGCAGGTCGTGGGTGACGAACTTGGCGCCCTTGTGGGCGAGCAGGTCGGGGCGGCCGACGTCGATGAGGAACCGGTCGGTGTACTGGTGGACGAGCACCCGGTCGCGGATGCTGCGGAGCTCGTGGAGGCGGTGGGTGATCGCCGGCCGGTCGCTGTCGCGCTCCCACATCCACCGGTAGGCGGGGGTGGCGAGGAGCGTGAGGGACCGGGCGTGGAAGTTGGCGACGGTGGAGAAATACGTGTCCTCGAAGTAGACGCCTTCGGGGAAGCGGATGCCGAAGTCGTCCAGGAAGTCGTGGCGGTAGAGCTTGCCGGCCACGATCGGGTCGTTGAAGAGTTCCGGCAGCTCGCCGAGGCCCGCGACGGTCTGGTCGCCGGCGTAGAGCTGCGGCTGCCAGACGGCGATCTCGTCGTCGTTGAGGCTGACCCGCAGGGCGCGCCCGGCCGTCACGTCGGAGCCGGTGGTCAGGGCCGAGGCCAGCAGTTCCTCGACGGCCTTGAGCGGCAGCTCGTCGTCGGCGTCGAGGAACAGGACGTACTCGCCGGTGGCGGCCTCGATGCCGAGGTTGCGGGGCGCGCCGCAGCCTCCGCTGTTCGTCGGCCGCTCGATGATCCGCACCCGGTCGTCCTCGGTGAACTGGCGGGCGGCCATCAGGGTGCCGTCGGTCGAGCCGTCGTCGACGACCAGGACCTCGACGTTGCGGTGGGTCTGGAAGAGGGCCGACCGCAGGGCCCTGCCGAGGGTGGCACTCGCGTTGTGCGTGGGCACGACGATGCTGACGCAGTACTGCGATATGTCCGGCGGGAAACTCATGCCTGCTCAGTTCCGGGTCTGCGTGGTGGTGGCGAAGGACGTGCTGTACCGGGATCGCCGCGAGTCCCGGCGCGTCCTGTCGGCCGGGTACGGGTCGCCGGGGGAGACCGCGGCTCGGGACCGTGTGCCCGGGCACGGGCAGGCGGTGGCCTCCGCACGCGTCGTACGCCGGCCGGGCCGCCCGTTCGGTATCCGGGCAGCCCGGAGTGACGTCGTGTGCATGAGCCCCTCAGTCATCGACGCACGGACATGTGTGCATGGCAGGACGGCCATCGGCCTGCGCATGGAAATGCCCGCGAGTAGGGGCTGCCCAAAGAGTCGGCACGGGAAGTTCACCCATGCTTCACATAAAGACGGCGTGAGCTTAGCAAAACCGATCGTCGCTCAATAGTTCCCATCGAACCTTGATCAGGTGTCATCTGCGTCACAAGGTCTGCCACGGCCCGAACTCCAGGCCCGCCGGATCCGGGCGCCGCCGCGTCACCTTCGGGTGCCCTTCCGCGTCCAGCACGGCGACCACCACGCGGCCCGCCGCGTCCAGCGCCACCGCGGGCGCCACCAGCGAGCGGACCCCGCTCGGCACCCACCAGGTCCCGTCCTCCGGTCGGCCGTCCGCGTGCGCCCCGACTTCGACCGCCCCTCCCCGGCCCGACTGCACCAGGACGGTGCAGGGCCACCCCTGGAGCACCGCACCGGCGGCGCCGGTGGCGGCACCGCTCCCGGCGGTGCCGCCCAGCCCCACCGGCGCCGGCGCACCCGGGCGCCAGAAGCAGGGCTCGCCGGTCTCCGCGTACCGGAACCGCACGCCGCCGGCCTCGGGCGCGGCGGCGAGGCTCCCCGGGGCCACCCGCACGGGGACGGTCCGGTCCTCCGCCCAGGCTCCGGCCGCCCGGTCGTAGTACCAGTGCACGGCCTGGGCGTCGTCACGGCTCCTGGCCACGAGTCCGACACCGCCGTCCCAGCCCGGGAAGGCGGCCATCTCGTCGGCGACGCGCTGGCCGCGCAGGTGCTGCCAGGCGCTCCAGCGTCCGGCCCGGTCCTGGCGCCGGGTGCTGACGCTGTGCCCGACGTTGCGGACGAAGACGTGCAAGGACCCCTCGGCGTCGAGCGCGGCGGCGGGGAAGCCGACCTGCCGGGCCAGGTGCCACACCCGCGTGTGCGGGTTGTCGATCGACTGCCACAGACCCAGGGGGCGGCCGCTCTGGTACTGGGTCGCGGTGACGACCTCCAAGGCCTCCTCGCCCCTGTCGGTGGCCCGGCGCAGGCCGATGAGCCGGACGTAGCCGTCGGCACCCTGGAGCACGACGAGGCCCGGCATCAGCTCGGACGGCGTCTCCAGGAGTTCCGGGCCCTCCCAGCGGGGCCCTCCGGGCGCGGTCTCCGTCCAGCGCAGGACGCCGGCGGCCGACAGCAGGTGCAGGGACAGCCGCCCGTCGGTGCCCCGGGTGAGCCAACGGCTCTGCCGGGGGTACCGGGAAGCGGCCTCCATCGGGGCGCGGGGGTCGACGGCGGCACGTCGGCAGTCCACGTAGACGGGCCGGCCGGTCTGCTCCTGGTACGCCCGCGCCGCGCGCACCGCGGCCAGGGCGGCCCGGCCGCGCTCGGGGGGCTCGACCACCTCGAACCTCAGCTCCGGGCCCTCCACGGCCGTGCTCATCGGGTCGGGATCGAGGGTGCCGACGCGGGTCGGACCGAGGTCGAGGAAGACGTCGAGCAGCAGCTCCTCGGGGTCGCCCCCGGAGTCCGCCACGTACGGCTCGCCGGTGATCCGGTGGCCCAGGTCCCGCGCGGCGGACAGGGCGGCGTCGAGTGCCTCCCGTTCGCCCGCGCCACCACGGCCGAGACAGACCACGCCGACCGGAACGCCGGGCGGCTCGGCGCCGAGCAGGGCGATCGCGTCCGCGGGGGTGGCCACCACGAGGAGCAGCAGTCCCGCCGGCCCCGGCCGCGCTTCGCCGGTGCGGCGGCGTGGCCGCGCCCGACGGTCGAGTCCTCGCGTCATCCCGCCCCTGCCGTTCGCCTGTCGTTCCCCGTAACATCGGCCACTGTTTCGCATGTGGTCCGTCCGAACGATAAGCACCGACGGGCGAGCCGTGGAAATCCCGGCCCGACTCGTACATCTGTCTGAACGCTTGTCTATACTGCACGGCCACAGGAGCCTGCTGCTCCTCCGGCCCGGGGGGACACCGGGTCACCGGACGCCCGCCCCGGCCACCAGACACGAGGACTCGCCGCACACATGAGCCAGGACACCCGCACGCCCGAGGCCGTCGGCCGACGCCGTGGCGCCGCCACTCCCCGAAAGCGCCGCAGGACCGGCCGGATCGTCCTCCTGACGCTCCTGGTCCTGCTCCTCGGCGCGGGCGGCACGCTGTACTGGCTGTACAGCAGCATCGACGGCAACATCAAGGCCGTCGACATCAACAAGGCGCTCGGCGACGACCGGCCGGAGAAGCTCCCCACCAGCGGACAGAACCTGCTGGTCCTGGGCTCGGACTCGCGCGCCGGCGACAACGGCGACCTGGCCGGCGGCGCCGTCGGCGGCGGCCGCTCCGACACCACGCTCGTGGTGCACATACCCGAGGGCCGCACCGAGGCCGTCGCCGTCAGCATCCCGCGCGACACCCTGGTCACCCGCCCCGAGTGCGTCCGCCGCGACGGCACCACCGCCCCCTCCGCGAAGCGCGTGATGTTCAACTCCGTGTACGCGCAGTACGGCTCCGCCTGCGTCGCCAAGACCGTGGAGGCGATGTCCGGCGTCCGCCTCGACCACTTCATGGAGATCGACTTCGCCGGCTTCAAGGACCTCGTCGACACCCTCGGCGGCGTCACGGTCGACGTGAAGCAGCCCATCGACGACAAGCAGAGCGGCCTCCACCTCGAAGCCGGCCGGCAGAAGCTCGACGGCACCCAGTCGCTCGCCTTCGTCCGCACCCGCCACGGCGTCGGCGACGGCTCCGACCTGGGCCGCATCTCCCTCCAGCAGCAGTTCCTCACGGCGCTGCTCACCGAGGTGAAGAACCAGGACCTGCTGAGCAGCCCCGCCAAGTCCTACAAGATCGCCGACTCGGCGACCAAGGCGCTCACCACCGACTCCGAGCTCGCCTCGCTCACCGCGCTCGGCGACTTCGGCCGCAGCCTCAACGGCGTCGACCCGCAGAACATGGAGACCATCATGCTGCCGGTCGCCTACGACAAGATCGACCCCAACCGCGTGGTCGCCCACGAGCCCAACGCCTCCCAGCTGTGGAAGGCGATCCGCGAGGACGCCGAGATCCCGGCCTCCGCGAAGAAGTCCCCCGCGACCGGCGGCTGACCCGCGCGGCTCCGTCCCGGACGCACCGGTGCCCCGGTCCCCTCCCGAGAGGGGGCCGGGGCACCGTGCCGTCTACAGGCGCGTCCAGGGCGCCAGGGCGAGGCCCTGCTCCGGCTTCTGACGGGTGACCACCACGGCCCCGTCGGAGGTCAGCGCCGCGAGGGCCGCCGCGCCGTCGAGGTCCGCCGTCAGCGCCGGCGGGCCGAGGACCGGCGGGCCCGAGGGGGTCCAGTACAGGCCCGCGTCCTCGCGCTCGGCCACGAAGGCTCCGAGCGAGGTGGTGCCCGCGGGGTCGCACTGGGCGACGAGGACGCAGTCGTACCCGTCGATCACGCAGCGGGTGGACGTCAGCGGGCCCCCGCCGACGCCCTGCGCGAAGGGGGTCGGGGCCAGCCCGCGGCCCGGGGACCAGACGCAGACCCGGCCCTCGCCGTCCAGGTAGTAGAGCGTGACGTGCCCGGACGGACCGGTCACCGCGGTGAGCGTGCCCTGCACCACCGAGGCCGGCACCGGGTCCTCCGCGACCGGCTTCGCCCCCGGGTCGTGCTGGACGTAGCGCCGCAGCCCGCGGTCCGTGGAGGTGTAGAGCTCGACGAGCCCCTTCCCGGTGACCGCGGCCACCGGGTTCCGGTCGGTGTGGCCGCCCCGCAGGTCCCACCAGGGGTGCCAGCCGCCGGCGTCCTTCTGGACGCGGGCGCTGACGCCGCCGCCGCGGTTGCGGACGAAGACGTGCACCCGGCCCTGGGCGTCCACGGCCACGGCCGGGTTGCCGAACCACTCGGCGTGGTTGTTGGAGTGGCCGATGGACTTCCACTCCACGTTGGGCCGGCCGGTCTGGTACTGGATGCTGTGCACCAGCTCCACGTGCTGCTCCCCCGCCTCCTCGCCGGTGGCGGTGGGGCGGAGGGAGATCAGGTGGACGTACCGGTCCGGGCCCTGCGCAACCGCCAGGAAGGGCAGCAGCCCGCCGCCGCCGATGCCGACCGGACCGGTGAAGCGGTGTCCGGCGCCCTCGGTCCAGCGGACCACCTCGCCGTCCCGGGGGACGTACAGGCTGAAACGTCCCTCCGCGCCCCTGGCCAGCCAGTCGCCGTGCATTCTCGGGGCCTGCGGGGAGCCGTGGGCGGGGGCGGCGGGGGCCTGGGGTCGGTTCACCATGGAAGGAATCCAGCACTCCGGGTCGTGGGGACGGGTACGGACCCGACTGTATCCGTCCCGCCCCGGCGGCCACTCCCCGCCGTCCGGCTCCGCTCAGGCGCGCGGCCGCTCGCCCTCCCGGCCGAGCCTGCTGTGCCCGCGCCCGTAGGCGAAGTACACGACGATGCCGAGCGCCATCCAGACCGCGAAGCGGAACCAGGTCTCGCCCGGCAGGTTGAGCATCAGCCAGAGCGAGGCGGCGATGGAGACGATCGGCAGGACCGGCACCCACGGGGTGCGGAAGGCGCGGTGCAGGTCGGGGCGGGTGCGGCGGAGGATGATGACGCCGACGGCGACCATCACGAAGGCGAAGAGGGTGCCGATGTTCACCAGCGTCGCCAGCTCGTTGATGCTGGTGAAGCCGGCCACGACCGCGATGACCACGCCGAGCAGGATGGTCGGCCGGTACGGGGTCTTGAAGCGCGGGTGCGTGACCGAGAAGAACCGGGGCAGCAGGCCGTCGCGGCTCATGGCGAAGAAGACGCGGGTCTGGCCGAGCAGCAGGATCAGACAGACCGTGGTGAGGCCGACGGCGGCGCCGAAGCTGATCACGCCGGCGTAGAAGGGGTGGCCGGCGGCTTTGAACGCGTCGGCGAGCGGGGCGCTCACGGACAGTTCGGTGTAGTGCTGCATGCCGGTGACGACCAGGGCGACCGCCACGTACAGCACGGTGCAGATGAGCAGCGAGCCGAGGATGCCGCGGGGCATGTCGCGCTGCGGCAGCTTGGTCTCCTCGGCGGCGGTGGCGACCACGTCGAAGCCGATGAAGGCGAAGAAGACGATGGAGGCGGCCGTGAAGATGCCCATGACGCCGAAGTTGGTGGGCTCGTAGCCGAAGAGGAGCTGGACGAGCGGGGAGTCCCAGTTGGAGCCGCCGCCCTCCGGGGTCACGGCCGGCGGGATGAACGGCTTGTAGTTGTCGCCGACGATGAAGAAGAGGCCCGCGACGATCACGATCATGACGACCGTGACCTTGATGGCCACCACGACGGCGGTGATCCGGGCGGACAGCTTCATGCCGACGACCAGGATCGCGGTGAGGACCAGGACGAGCAGGAAGGCGAGGATGTCGAAGGTGCCGCCGGGCGCGTCCGGGCCTTCCAGCGAGGCCGGTAGGTGCCAGCCGATGTTGTCCATCAGCGAGCGGACGTAGCCGGACCAGCCGACCGCCACCACCGCCGTGCCGAGCGCGAACTCCAGGACCAGGTCCCAGCCGATGATCCAGGCCGGCAGCTCGCCGATGGAGGCGTACGCGAAGGTGTACGCCGATCCCGCCACGGGCACCGTGGAGGCGAACTCGGCGTAGCAGAGGGCCGCCAGGGCGCAGACGATGCCGGCGGCGACGAAGGCGAGGGCGGTGGCCGGGCCGGCGTTCTCCTTGGCGACCTTGCCGGTCAGCACGAAGATGCCGGTGCCGATGATGACGCCGACGCCGAAGACCGTGAGGTCCCAGGCGGAGAGGGACTTCCGGAGGCCGTGCTCCGGTTCCTCCGTGTCCCTGATGGACTGTTCGACCGATTTCGTCCGGAACATTCCGGCATTGGCCCGTGGGGGTCTCTGATCCGTGCTCACCGTCGTACCTCCGCGTCGTCCTTGACGTCGGGACCCGGGCCCCCGCGGGACGGGGGTCGAGGGGACGCTGCCCGCGCTCAGGCCAGGATGCACGCGAAAGAGCCGGTCGGCACCCGGGAGGGTGAGCCGACCGGCCCAATGGTGACGCGGAGTGACGCCCTCCGGAAGGAGGGGTCAGTCGCGGGCGGGCTCCACGGCCTCCCGGGGCGTCTCGTACCGGCCGTCCAGGCGCGAGACCAGGCCGGTGACCTGGCGCGCGATGTCCGGGGCGGTCAGGCCGATCTCGGCCAGGACCTCACCGCGGGAGGCGTGGTCGAGGAAGACCGGCGGGATGCCGAAGTCACGCAGCGGTACGTCGACGCCGGCGTCGCGCAGCGCCTGGGCGACGGCCGAGCCGACGCCGCCGACCCGGCTGTTGTCCTCGACGGTGACGACGACCCGGTGCTCGGCGGCGAGCGGCGCGAGGGCCTCGTCGACCGGCTTGACCCAGCGGGGGTCGACCACGGTGGTGGAGATGCCCTGCCGGTCGAGGAGGTCGGCGATCTCCAGGCACATGGGCGCCAGGGCGCCCACGGAGACCAGGAGGACGTCCGGCTTCTCGCTGCCGGGCTCGCGGAGCACGTCCATGCCACCGACGCGCCGGAGGGCGGGGACGGCGGGGCCGACCGCGCCCTTGGAGAAGCGGACCACGGTGGGCGCGTCGGTGACCTCGACGGCCTCCCGGAGCTGGGCGCGGACCTGGTCGGCGTCGCGCGGGGCGGCGAGCCTGAGGCCGGGCACGACCTGCAGGATCGACATGTCCCACATGCCGTTGTGGGAGGCGCCGTCGGTGCCGGTGACGCCGGCCCGGTCCAGGACGAAGGTGACGCCGCACTTGTGCAGGGCCACGTCCATGAGGACCTGGTCGAAGGCGCGGTTGAGGAAGGTCGCGTAGACCGCGAAGACCGGGTGGAGGCCGCCGGTGGCGAGGCCGGCCGCGGAGACCGCGGCGTGCTGCTCGGCGATGCCGACGTCGAAGACCCGCTCGGGGAAGGCCTTGGCGAACTTGTCGAGCCCGACGGGCTGGAGCATGGCCGCGGTGATCGCGACGATGTCCTCGCGCTCCTTGCCGAGCGCGACCATCTCGTCGGCGAAGACGCCCGTCCAGTCGGCGCCGGAGGTGGCGATCGGGAGGCCGGTGTCGGGGTGGATCTTGCCGACGGCGTGGAAGCGGTCGGCCTCGTCCTGGAGGGCCGGCTGGTAGCCGCGGCCCTTCTCGGTGAGGCAGTGGACGATGACCGGGCCGCCGAAGCGCTTGGCGCGGGTGAGCGCGGACTCCAGGGCCTCGATGTCGTGGCCGTCGATGGGGCCGACGTACTTCAGGCCCAGGTCCTCGAACATGCCCTGGGGGGCGATGAAGTCCTTGAGGCCCTTCTTGGCGCCGTGCAGCGTCTCGTAGAGCGGCTTTCCGACGACCGGGGTGCGCTCCAGGATGTCCTTGCCGCGGGCGAGGAAGCGCTCGTAGCCGTCGGTGGTGCGCAGGGTGGCCAGGTGGTTGGCGAGGCCGCCGATGGTGGGCGCGTAGGAGCGCTCGTTGTCGTTGACGACGATGACGAGCGGGCGGTCCTTGGCGGCGGCGATGTTGTTGAGCGCCTCCCAGGCCATGCCGCCGGTGAGCGCCCCGTCGCCGATGACGGCGACGACGTGGTCGTCCTTCTTCAGGATCTGGTTGGCCTTGGCGAGGCCGTCGGCCCAGCCGAGGACGGTCGAGGCGTGCGAGTTCTCGATGACGTCGTGCTCGGACTCGGCCTGCGAGGGGTAGCCGGAGAGGCCGCCCTTCATCTTCAGCTTCGAGAAGTCCTGGCGGCCGGTGAGCAGCTTGTGCACGTAGCTCTGGTGGCCGGTGTCCCAGAGGACCTTGTCCTTCGGGGAGTCGAAGACGCGGTGCAGGGCGATGGTCAGTTCGACCACGCCGAGGTTGGGGCCGAGGTGTCCACCGGTCTTGGAGACGGCGTCGACGAGGAAGGTCCGGACCTCCGCGGCCAGCTGGTCCAGCTGTTCCGGGGAGAGCCGGTCCAGGTCGCGCGGTGTCCTGATACGGGTCAGCAGGGCCACCCGTGCCTCCTTGCGTTCTGAGCTGGTCGAGCTTGCCGATTTTGCCGAGTCTAATGTTCCGTCTTGGATCGTGGGCATCGGGCCAGCCGGAGCGGCATCACCCTCATGGGGGATGTACTGCTCCGGACGCGACGGTGCCCGGCACCGGTTTCCCGGTGCCGGGCGATGTGGCCCGTGCCTCAGGCGCGCCGCTCGGGGCGGCGCGCCGGGCGCGTCAGGCCCGTCCCGCGGACTTCTGGGTCTTGCGGGAGACGGAGTCGATGATCACCGCGATGAGGAGCACCGCGCCGGTGATCATGTACTGGATCGCGTTGGACTCCAGGTTGAGCTGGTTGAGGCCCTGGACGATCGACTGGAGCACCAGGATGCCCAGGAGCGCCGACCAGACCTTGCCGCGGCCGCCGAAGAGCGAGGTGCCGCCGATGACCGCCGCGGCGATGCACATCATGAGCTGGTTGCCGCCGCCGAGGGAGCGGTCCGCGCCGCCGGTGGCGGAGGCGAGGAAGAGGCCGCCGATGGCGCCGAGGGTGCCGGAGATCATGAAGACGGAGATCCGGATCCAGGCGACGTTGATGCCGGCCCGGCGGGCCGCCTCGATGCCGCCGCCGACCGCGAAGACCTGCCGGCCGTAGGTGGTGCGGCGCAGCACGAAGTCGGTGACGAGCAGGATCGCCAGGAAGATCACCAGGGAGAGCGGGAGGCCCTTCTCCTGGTTGAAGCCGTACGCGGCGACCAGCACGAGGACCGCGAGGACGCCGGTGCGCAGCAGGATCTCGCTGTGCGGGCGGTGCGGGAGCTCGGCGGCCCTGCGGCGGCCCGAGTCGCGCAGCTGGGCGAGGTAGAAGGCGGCGATCACCACGACGGCGAGGCCGTAGGCGGCGGCGACGTCGGAGAAGTAGTACTTGGTGAGGTCGCCGACGAAGCTGCCGATGGGGGTCGGGATGGTGGACCGCTCGCCCATCACCCAGGTCTGGAGGCCGGCCCAGCCGAGGAAGCCGGCGAGGGTGACGACGAAGGCGGGGACGCCGATCTTGGCGAAGACCAGGCCGTGGAAGGCGCCGAGCAGGGTGCCGGAGAGGATGCCGAGGAGGATCGCGAGGGAGTCCGGCATGTCGGTGGCGAAGACGCCCCAGACGGAGCCCGCGAGGCCGGCGACGGAGCCGACCGCGAGGTCGATCTCGCCGAGCAGCAGCACGAAGACGATGCCGACGGCCATGATGCCGGGGCCGGCCGCGTACAGGGTGATCTGGTCGAGGTTGTACGAGGTGATGAAGTTGCCGGTCAGCGCCTGGAAGACGATGCCGATGACGAGGAGGCCGACGACGACCGGGAGGGAGCCGATCTCGCCGGAGCGGATCTTGCGCTTGAACTCGTCGACGTAGCCCTTGAAGCCCTGCTCGCGGACGAGGAGGCGGGGGTCGACGGCGGGGACCGCGGCGGGCGCCGGGGCCTCGGTGACGGCGTCCTCGGAGGGGCGGGGCTCGGGCACCGGCGTCTGGTCGGTCGCCTTGGGGGTCGTGCTCACTGGGCTGCCTCCGCGGTGCGGGCCTGCCGCCGGGTCACGGCGTTGTCCGTGGCGCCGGTGATCGCGGCGATGATCTCTTCGTGCGTGGTGGTGGCGACCGGGAAGGTGCCGTTGTTGCGGCCGAGACGCAGCACGGCGACGGTGTCGGCGACGGCCTTGACGTCGGCCATGTTGTGGCTGATGAGGATGACGCCGAGGCCCTGCTCGCGCAGCCGCTCGACGAGGTCGAGGACCTGGGCGGTCTGCTCGACGCCGAGGGCGGCGGTGGGCTCGTCCAGGATCACGATCTTGGGGTCGCCGACCAGGGCGCGGGCGATGGCGACCACCTGCCGCTGGCCGCCGGAGAGGGCGGCGACGGGGATGCGGACGCTGGGGATGCGGATGGAGAGGGTGGAGAGGAGGTCCTTGGCGCGCTTCTCCATGGCGACCTCGTCGAGGACGCCGCCCTTCTTGAGCTCGCGGCCGAGGAAGAGGTTGGCGACGACGTCGAGGTTGTCGCAGAGGGCGAGGTCCTGGTAGACGGTGGCCACGCCGAGGGCCTGGGAGTCCTGCGGGCGGGAGATCTCGACGGGGCGGCCCTCCCACTCGATGACGCCCTCGTCGATGGGGTGGACGCCGGCGATCGTCTTGACCAGCGTGGACTTTCCGGCGCCGTTGTCGCCGACCAGGGCGACGACTTCGCCGGCGTGGACTTCGAGGTCGACACCGGAGAGGACCTGGACCGCTCCGAATCGCTTGAAGATCCCGCGCAACGCCAGGACAGGCGTCTGGGACACGTGAACCAACTCCTTCGCCGCCCGTGCGGAGGGCGGCGGCATGTCGCGCCGTGCGGCGGCGCCGAGTTCGAGGGGGGCTGTGCTCGTCCGGCCCCGGCCGACAGCGGGGTTGGGGTCGGCCGGGGCCGGACGGGTCTGGGGGCGGAGGCCGCCGCGTCACGGGGACGGGCGGGTTCCGCGCCCTGCCGGGGCTGACGGTCCGGCAGGGAGGGCGCGGGGTCCGGGAGACGGAGCGTCCAGGACCCCGGCGGGGCCTACTTGATGCCCAGCTCGGCGCACTTGGCGGCGAGGTCCGCGGTGCAGACGTCGGCGGCGGCGTAGATGCCGTCCTTGATGACCGTGGACTGGATGTTGGTCTTGTCGACGACCACCGGCGGGAAGAGGGTGGACTTCACGCCGTCCGTCTCGCCCTGGGCGCCGAGGTCCTTGCCCTGGAGCAGGTTGACCGCGAACTTGGCGGCCTCGGGGGCCAGCTGGAGCGGGCTCTTGTAGATGGTGAAGGTCTGGGTGCCGGCGACGATGCGCTGGATGCCCGCGACCTCGGCGTCCTGGCCGCCGACCGGGATGCCCTTGATGCCGGCGTTCTCCAGGGAGGTGATGATGCCGCCCGCCATGCCGTCGTTGGCGGAGTAGACGGCGCCGATCTTGTCCTTGCCGAGGGAGGAGATGGCGGCGGCCATCTTCTCGCCCGCGACCTTCGGGTCCCACTCGCCGGAGGCCTCGTAGGCGATCTTGCCGACCTTGCCGTCGAGGGCGGCGTGGGCGCCCTTCTTGAAGAGGGCGGCGTTCGGGTCCTTCTCGTCGCCGTTGATCATGACGACCTGGGCGGAGGCGGCCTTGGCGCCGAGGGCGGAGAGCAGGGCCTGGCCCTGGAGCTCGCCGACCTTGTTGTTGTCGTGGCTGACGTAGGCGTCGGCGCCCTCGATCGCGCGGTCGTACGCGACGACCTTGACGCCCTTGCCCTGCGCCTCCTTGACCCAGGCGGCCGACTTGGCGGCGTCGACCGAGCCGAGCGCGATGACCTTCACGCCGTCGGCGATGAGCTGGTCGAACTGCTGCTTCTGCTTCACGACGTCGGAGACGGCGTTGTTGTAGACGACCTCGCAGTCACCGCAGGCGGCCTTGACGGCCTTCTCGAACTGCGGCTTGTCCAGCGACTCGTACCGCGCGGTCTTGTTCTCCGGGAGGAGCAGACCGATCTTGGTCGAGCTGCCCTTCTCCTCGCTGTCACCGCCGCCGGCCTGGCCACAGGCGGAGAGCGCGAGGGCCATCGAGACCGCGGCCGAGCCTATGACGACGCGACGAGTCATTGCGTTCATGTGGGGTTGCCTCCCTGACGAGGCCGCGACGGTGCGGCCGAGGTGTCACGAAGTCAACTCGGCCGCAACACCGTCGTCAAGAAGTGAAAACTTAACGAGATGACAACGGTGGTTATCGTTCTCTAAGTGAACGCGGGCACGGAGGCCGGAGCCGCCGCCTGATATGCCCCTTCCGCCCCGTTGAGCAGCGTCGAGTCGCCCATCTCACTCAGCACCAGGGCCAGCGCCCCCAGCACCTCGGCCCGGCCGCCCAGCGCGCCCTGGACCACGGAGAGCCGGCGGGCGGCGCTGGGGATGGCGTACCGGCCCACCGAGTCCCGGATGGGGGCGAGCACCAGCTCGCCGGCCTCGGCGAGGTCGCCGCCGAGCACGACCCGGCTCGGGTTCAGGAGATTGCAGAGGTTGGCGACGCCGCTGCCGATGTGCCGGCCCACGTCGGCGATGACCCGCCGGCAGCCCGGGTCGCCCTCGCGGGCCAGCTGCACCACCCGCTCCATGGTGAGGTCGGGGCCGTGGCTCGGCTGGAGCAGCGGCAGCACGTACCGGGCGGCGGTGAAGGTCTCCAGGCAGCCGCGGTTGCCGCAGCGGCAGACCGGGCCCGACTCGTCGAGGGTGATGTGGCCGATCTCGCCGGCCGTGCCGCCCGGGCCGCGGTAGACCCGCCCGTCGATCACCAGGCCGGCGCCGACGCCGCTCGCCACCTTGATGTACGCCAGGTCCTTCACGCCCCGGCCGCTCCCCCACACCAGCTCGCCGAGCGCGCCCAGGTTGGCGTCGTTGTCGACGTGGACGGGGACCCCGAGCCGGGCGGACAGCTCCTCGGCGGGGTTGATGCCGCTCCACCCCGGCAGGATCGAGGTCGAGCCGAGCGTCCCGGAGGCGACGTCGATGGGGCCGGGCACGCCGAGACCGACGCCGATCACCTTGTCCCGGCCGATGCCGGTGGCCTCGATCAGCCGGTTGACCAGCTGTTCCGCCCGGTCGAAGCCCTCCGCCGCGGAGGCGTCCACGTCGAGCGGCTCGGCCTCCTCGGCGAGCACCTGGTGGGCGAGGTTGCCCACCGCGACCCTGAGGTGGGTGTGCCCGAAGTCGACGCCGATGACGATGCCGGCGTCGCCGGAGAGCGAGACGCTGCGGGCCCGCCGGCCGCCCGCCGAGGTGGGGGTCACCTCGACCGTGCCGCCGTCCTTCAGCTCCCGGACGATGTTGGAGACCGTCGCTGCCGACAGCCCCGTGGCCCGGGCGATCTCCGCCTGGGTCAGCGAACCGGCCATCCGGACCGCCCGCACGACCCGCTCGAGATTGGCCCTGTGCAGCGACGTCTGCGACCCCGGAGTCTCCATCGACTCTTTCACTCCCACCGTTATCTCCAACATGTGAACTCTAAGGGGACGCTTTCGCCTTCGCTTCCGTCAAGACCCGGAACAGCCGCAGGCCCCCGCACGCGGGCGCGTGCGGGGGCCTGTGGGAGCGTGGGAGCGCTGCTCCTTCCCGGTCGCTACTTCACGGCGCCGGCGGTGAGACCGGCCACCACCTGCCGCTGGAAGACGACGTACGCGGCGAGCACCGGCAGCATCGCCATCACCAGGCCGGCGAAGAGTCCCGACCAGTCGCCCTTGTAGCCCTGGCTGACCGCGAGCTGCACCAGGCCCTGCGAGAGCACCTTCTGGTCGGGGTCGGTGTTGAGCACCGTCGGCAGCAGGTACTGGTTCCACTGGCCGAGGAAGTTGAAGATGCCGACGCTGATCAGACCCGGCTTGGCCATCGGCAGCATCACCTGGAAGAAGGTGCGGGTGTGCGAGGCCCCGTCGATGAAGGCCGCCTCCGCCACCGAGGTCGGCAGCGTCCGGAAGAAGGCGGTCAGGAAGAAGACGGTGAAGGGCAGCGAGTACGCGATGTAGACCAGGATCAGCCCGTGGATCGTGTTCAGCAGGGCCATGTTCTGCATCACGTAGAAGAGCGGCACGAGCGCCAGGATGATCGGGAAGCTCATCCCGCCGATGAAGAGGAAGTAGAGGAAGCGGTTCCCGGGGAACTCGAAGCGGGCCAGGACGTACGCCGCCATCGAGCCGAACAGCAGGGTGCCGACGAGCGAGCCGCCGACCACCAGGACCGTGTTCAGGAAGTAGTCGCTCATGTGCGCCTGCGTCCAGGCGCGGGACCAGTTCTCGAAGTGCAGCGCGTCCGGCAGCGACCACGGGGAGGTGAAGATCGCCCGGTCGGTCTTGAAGGAGGTCATGACCGCCCAGAGCAGCGGCAGCACCACCATGATCGCCCAGATGATCAGCACGCCGTGCGAGAAGACGTTGAGGACGGTGCCCTCGCGCTTCGTGTCGGCCGGGGCCGCGGTCTTGCGGACGACGGGGACCCGGTCGGTGCGGAGGGCGGGGATCCGCTCGTCGTCGGCGGGCGGGATGTCGGTGGTCTTCATCAGAACTCCAGCCGCTCGCGCCGGCCCAGCTTCATCACGACGGCCGCGAAGGCGAGCGTGACGAGGAGGAGCGCGACGCCGATGGTCGTGGCGTAGGCGGCCTGACCGTCCCGGAACGCCTTCTGGTACACGTACAGCGGCATGACGATGGTCGAGTAGTCGGGGCCGCCGCCGCTCGGCCCGACGGTCATGATCTGCACCACCGCGAAGGACTCCGCGCCCAGCGCGAGGATGCCCATGTAGATCCACCCCGACTGCACGGTGTCCCAGAGCAGCGGCAGGGTGATCCGGAAGAAGGTGGTGAAGCGGTTGGCGCCGTCGAGCAGCGCGGCCTCGTAGAAGTCGCGCGGAATGGACGCCATGCCCGCCGAGAAGAGCACCACGAAGAAGCCGACCGTCGACCAGACGAGGACGATCATCACGCAGATCAGGGCGAGGTCCGGGTCGCCGAGCCAGTCCGGCTGGACGCTGCCGAGGCCCACCGCCCTGAGGAACGAGTTGATGGCCCCGCTGTTCGGGTTGTACGCGAACTGGAAGAGCAGCGCCACGATCACGATCGACAGCACCTGCGGGAAGAAATAGACGATCTTGTAGAAGGACGAACCGCGGACGCCCGTGACCGCCGCGCCCTTACGCCGCCGGCCCCCGACATTCAGCATGAACGCCAGGAAGAGCGCGAATCCGACCGTCACCAGGGGAAGGACGACCGCGAAGGTCAGGCTGTGCTGGAGCGATTTCCAGAAGATCTCGTCGTCGAGCAGTCTCGTGTAGTTGTCGAGACCGACGAACCCGAATTCGGGACTCAGACCGGACCAGTCCGTGAGCGAGTAGTAGATGGACTGGATGAACGGCCAGATGACGAAGAGCGCGTAGAGCGCCAGGGGGACCACCAGGAACCCCACGATGAAACGGTACTTGCCGTGCTGCATTCCGAACCGACCCCGATCTCCGGCGAAGGGCGCGCGCCGCGGCGCCGCGCGCCGAGGGGCCGGGGCCCGCTCCCGGTCGGCGGGAAGGGGCCCCGGCACTGCTCACTGGTGCTTGTAGTGCTTGATGTTCGGGTCCTTGGCCGCCTCGTCGGCGAACTTCTGGATCTTCTTGATCGTCTCGGCGGGGGTGGCGCGACCGGCCATCATCTCGCCGATGCCGGCGACGCCGATCTTCTCCTTCTGGAGCGCCACGTACCAGTCCTGGAGGCGGGGGTTGACCACGTTCGTGCCGGCCTTCTCCAGGGCCGCCACACCGGACTTGAGGCCCGGGGACAGCTCGATGCCGGTGGTGCCGCCGTTGAGCGCGCTGAGCGACTTCACGGACTGGGTGAAGCTCTTGGAGGAGGCCTCGCTGAGCATGATCCGCAGCTGCTCCATGGCGGCCTCGGGGTTCTTCGCCTTCGCCGGGACGATGAAGGGCTCGCCGCCGGCCGCCCAGATGGTGCCGAACGGCAGCTTGTCGGAGGAGTCCAGGCCGGTCGGGGCGGAGACGGCGAGGCCGAAGTCGGCCGGCATGGTCTTCGCGGCCTCGTTCTCGACCCAGGAGCCGTTCGGGAGGAAGAGGGCCTTGCCCTCGGTCCAGGCGGTCTGCGACTGGATGTGGTCGAGGCCGGGGGTGCCCTGGAGGATGTAGCCCTTCTTGAAGAGCTCGTAGTACGCCTCGAAGCAGGCCTTGACGGCCGGGTGCTCCCAGGCCTTCGGCTCCAGGTTGTCGATGGCGTCCAGGACCTCGCGGCCGCCGACCTTGCCGATCATCGGGTAGAGCGAGAAGGGGAGGTAGTACGGGTGCTTGCCCGCGTACGTCCAGGGCGCGATGTCCTTCTTCTTGGCCTTCTCGCAGACGGCCAGCATCTCGTCCCAGGTCTCGGGGTACTTCGCGTCGAGCGAGTCGAGCGCCTTCTGCGAGTACCACACGCCGTAGACGGTGTAGGCGTAGTTGAGCATCCAGCAGGGCTCGCCGTCGAACTGGCCCATCTCGACGATGCCGGGGCGCAGGGTGTCGCGGACCTTCTTGCTCGGGTCGTCGATCGAGGGCGCGTCGAGGAGCGGGGTCAGGTCGGTCAGCTGCTTCTGTCCGACGAGGACGCCCATGTCCATCTGCTCGGCGCCCGAGTTGTCGATCAGGTCCGGCGGGGTGCCGCCGTTGAACCGCGGCTGCAGCTCGGTGGTGATCTTCTGCGTCGGCGTGAACTTGACCTTGGCCTTCGGGTAGTTGGCCTCGAAGAGCTTGATCGCGTCCTTGGCGTACTGCTGGCCGAAGCCGCCGTCGAAGAGGACGAAGTCGAGCTCGGCGGACTCGTTGACCCCGAGCGGGTTCTTCTCGGACTTGACGCCCTTCTCGACCTGGTCGTTGCTCGTGCCGCCACCGCTGGCGCAGGCGGAGAGGAAGCCCATGGCCGGGACGGAGATCAGACCGACAGCGGCGGAACGCTTGATCAGATCGCGACGGCCGAGGCCGCCCTCGTTCGACTGGGCGGAGGTGGATCCCATGCTCAAGTCCTCGCCTTCATTCAGGACTCAGGCGGTGTACCGGTCACCCGTGCTTCGTCTCGCCCATGGGCGAAGGGCCCCGCCACCGCGGTCATTTGCAGCTGGGTCATGCAGGCGTCGGGCCGTCGCCGGAGGATTCCGACGGGCTGGACGCCGACAGGTATAGTCCACTTCCCTCGGCGGGAGCAAGATCGAAAGCAGCATTCGTCAGGCATCTTTCCCGAGTTGAGACCTCGGAGTTTTCCCACGGTCCTCCCCCGAAACACTGCCCCGGCCGAGCGGACCGCACCCCTCCGCCGCACGTTCACAACCTGAATGGTCCACTCGAATTCCCCCGAGGGCGGCAGGGCGCGAAAGAAAGTCGCGGGATGGCCGGAACCGGATGGGCGCCACGGCCGTCTTCCTGTCATGTACGGAGTCGCTGCCGGGCAGGCGGAAACGGGGGAAAACCCGCCGAACCGGGCCGAGTTCGGTAGTGCTTCGTGCCCTTCTGTTCCCGAATCCGATCTGGAGATCACGTGGCCAAGACTTCTGGCCTGAACCGCACGGGTGTGCTCGCCCGTGTCACGGTCGCCGCGGTGACCGCCGCCCTGGTGGGCACCACGACGGCCGCGGTGGCGGCGGAGCCCGCGCCGACCTTCAAGTCCGCGCCCGCCCAGCAGTCGGACCGCGTCTCCGCCTACGCGGCGAGCGCGGCGGCCGCGACCACCGGGGCCCCGCTCAACAACCTGTACGGCGTGAACAGCGCCGGCACCGTCTGGGGCTACACCCCCGTCAGCGGCGGCGGCATCCAGCGGCTCGCCGACCCCTCCGGCACCCACTGGACCTCGTACAAGCACTTCAACCAGTCCGACGTGGACGCGCGCGTCGACCAGTACGGCTTCAAGCACGCCGACGGCTGGTACGCCGTCCGCAGCGACGGCCGGCTGAACTACACCGACGGCGGTCCGCTCCGTGACCTCGGTGGCGGCTGGAACATCTACAACAAGATCGTCTCTGCGGGCAACACGGGCGGCGGCGCGGCCGAGGACCTCTTGGCGCGCGACAGCGCGGGCGTCCTGTGGCACTACCTGGCCTACAGCAACGCGTCGCTGACCCAGCGCATCCGCATCGGCGGCGGCTGGAACACGTACACCCAGATCGCCGGCAAGGGCGACGTCACCGGCGACGGCCGGGCCGACCTCGTCGCCCGCGACCGCAGCGGCGTGCTGTGGCTCTACAAGGGCACCGGCAACAACAGCTCCCCCTTCACCGCCCGCACCCGGATCGGCGGTGGCTGGAACACGTACAACGCGATCGTCTCCTCCGGCGACCTGACCGGTGACGGGCGCGCGGACCTGGTGGCCCGGGACGGCGCCGGCGCGCTGTGGCTGTACAAGGGCCGGGGCAGCTCCACCACCCCGTACACGGGCCGCGTGAAGATCGGCACCTCGGGCTGGAACGGCTTCCGCGCGATGTTCTGACCGACCCGGTGAACGCGGAAGGCCCCGCTCCTCGTGACGAGGAGCGGGGCCTTCCCCTTGCTGCCGGATCCTTCAGCCGCGGATCAGGTTGCGCAGCACGTACTGCATGATGCCGCCGTTGCGGTAGTAGTCCGCCTCGCCGGGGGTGTCGATGCGGACGACCGCGTCGAACTCGACACCGGTGTCGGTGGTGACCTTCACCGTGCTGGGGGTGGTGCCCTCGTTCAGCTCGGTGATGCCCGCGATGGAGAAGGTCTCCTCGCCGGTCAGGCCCAGCGAGTCGGCCGACTGGCCGGCCGGGAACTGGAGCGGGAGGACGCCCATGCCGATGAGGTTCGAGCGGTGGATGCGCTCGTACGACTCGGTGATGACGGCCTTGACGCCGAGGAGCGCGGTGCCCTTGGCGGCCCAGTCGCGGGACGAGCCGGAGCCGTACTCCTTGCCGCCCAGGATGACCAGCGGGGTGCCGGCGGCCTGGTAGTTCTGCGAGGCGTCGTAGATGAAGGAGACCGGGCCGCCCTCCTGCGTGAAGTCACGCGTGAAGCCGCCCTCGGTGCCCGGCGCGATCTGGTTGCGCAGGCGGATGTTGGCGAAGGTGCCGCGGATCATGACCTCGTGGTTGCCTCGGCGCGAGCCGTAGGAGTTGAAGTCACGACGCTCCACACCGTGCTCGGTGAGGTACTTGCCGGCCGGGGTGTCGGCCTTGATGGCACCGGCCGGGGAGATGTGGTCGGTGGTGACCGAGTCGCCCAGCTTGGCGAGGACGCGGGCGCCGGTGATGTCGGTGACCGGGGCCGGGTCCATCGTCATGCCCTCGAAGTACGGGGGCTTGCGGACGTAGGTGGACTCGGCGTCCCACTCGAAGGTGTTGCCGGTCGGGATCGACAGCGCCTGCCACTGGGCGTCGCCGGCGAAGACGTCCTGGTAGGACTTGGCGAACATGTCCTCGCCGATCGCGTTGGCGACGACGTCGTTGACCTCGGCCTCCGACGGCCAGATGTCCTTGAGGAAGACCGGGTTGCCCTCGGTGTCGGTGCCGAGCGCGTCCTTGGTGATGTCCACCTTCATGGAGCCCGCGAGGGCGTACGCGACGACCAGCGGCGGGGAGGCCAGGTAGTTCATCTTGACGTCGGGGTTGATGCGGCCCTCGAAGTTCCGGTTGCCGGAGAGGACCGAGGTGACCGCGAGGTCGTGCTCGTTGACGGCCTTGGAGACCTCCTCCGGCAGCGGGCCGGAGTTGCCGATGCAGGTGGTGCAGCCGTAGCCGACGAGGTTGAAGCCGACCTTGTCGAGGTACGGGGTGAGGCCGGCCTTGTCGAAGTAGTCGGTGACGACCTTCGAGCCCGGGGCGAGGGTGGTCTTGACCCACGGCTTGCGGGTCAGGCCCTTCTCCACGGCCTTCTTCGCGACGAGCGCGGCGGCGACCATGACGTACGGGTTCGACGTGTTGGTGCAGGAGGTGATGGCCGCGACCGTCACCGCACCGTGGTCGAGCGTGTAGGTGGTGCCGTCGGGGGCGGTCACCTCGACCGGGTTCGACGGGACGGTGCTGGAGACCGCCGGGGAGTCGGAGGCCGGGAAGGACTCCTGGCCCGCCTCGTCGACCGAGTCGACGTAGTTGCGCACGTCCTGGGCGAACTGCTCGGCGGCGTTCGCGAGGACGATGCGGTCCTGCGGGCGCTTCGGGCCGGCGATCGACGGGACGACCGTGGAGAGGTCGAGCTCCAGCTTCTCGGAGAAGTCGGGCTCGGCGGCCGGGTCGAGCCAGAGGCCCTGCTCCTTGGCGTACGCCTCGACCAGCGCGACCTGCTGCGCGGAACGGCCCGTGAGCTTCAGGTAGTTGAGGGTCTCGCCGTCGATCGGGAACATGGCGGCGGTGGAGCCGAACTCCGGCGACATGTTGCCGATGGTGGCGCGGTTGGCCAGCGAGGTGGCGGCGACGCCCTCGCCGTAGAACTCGACGATCTTGCCGACGACGCCGTGCTTGCGCAGCATCTCGGTGATCGTGAGGACCAGGTCGGTGGCGGTGGTGCCGGTGGGCAGCTCGCCGGTCAGCTTGAAGCCGACGACGCGCGGGATGAGCATGGAGACCGGCTGGCCGAGCATGGCGGCCTCGGCCTCGATGCCGCCGACGCCCCAGCCGAGCACACCGAGGCCGTTGACCATGGTGGTGTGGGAGTCGGTGCCGACGAGGGTGTCGGGGTACGCCTGGCCGTTGCGGACCATGACCGTGCGGGCCAGGTGCTCGATGTTCACCTGGTGGACGATGCCGGTGCCCGGGGGGACGACCTTGAAGTCGTCGAAGGCGGTCTGGCCCCAGCGCAGGAACTGGTAGCGCTCCTTGTTGCGGCCGTACTCCAGCTCGACGTTCTGCGCGAAGGCGTCGTTGGTGCCGAACTTGTCGGCGATGACGGAGTGGTCGATGACCATCTCGGCCGGGGAGAGCGGGTTGATCTTCGCCGGGTCGCCGCCGAGCGCGGCGACGGCCTCGCGCATGGTGGCGAGGTCGACGACACAGGGGACACCGGTGAAGTCCTGCATGATCACGCGCGCCGGCGTGAACTGGATCTCCTGGCTCGGCTGGGCCTGCGAGTCCCAGCCGCCGAGGGCCCGGATGTGGTCGGCGGTGATGTTCGCGCCGTCCTCGGTGCGGAGCAGGTTCTCCAGGAGGACCTTCAGGCTGTAAGGGAGGCGCGCGGAGCCCTCGACCTTGTCCAGCTTGAAGATCTCGTACGACTCGTCGCCCACGCGCAGCGTGCTGCGGGCGTCGAAGCTGTTCGCCGACACGACAGTCTCCTTCATCAATGTGCGCGTACTACCGTCATGCTGCCGCCACGGCATCTCGCCGATCCGCTAAGGTAAGGCTAAGTTAGGTAACCCTTACCGAGGGGCGGCCGCAGTGCGCCGTCAGCAGTTATCTCGATGTCGAGATAACTCTAGTGCATCCTCGGCCGTCGGTCATGCCCGGGCGGGCCGCGATCTCGCGTGGCGGCCCCTCCGCGCCCGGCCGTGCCCGGCCGCGGTCGGTGGCGGCCGCCCACGCCCGGGACCGGGCGGGATCCCTCGCGTCCGGGGCGTCGGGCGGCTTCACGCCGGGGCGGCAGGGCCTCTCCGGGTCCGGACGAACGGGGCCCCTCCGGGCCCGGCCGGTCGGCCCCTCCGGGCCGGGACGGCAGGGCCTCTCCGGGCCGGGACGGCAGGGCCTCTTCGGGCCGGGACGGCAGGGCTTCCTCAGGGCCGGGACGGCAGGGCTTCTTCAGGCCGGGGGCGCCGGTCCCGGGCCCGCCCTTACGATCACCCGCATGACCGACGGTGTGGTGGGGGCGATCCGGGGCCTGTTCCGAGGGCGCGGACGCGCGGAGGAGGCGGACCGGGCGGAGGGCGACCTGGCCCGGGTCGACGCGGAGATCACCGCCTTCGGGGAGGCGCTCACCGCGCACCCCTTCGTACCGGACCGCGACGCGCACGATCCCGCCCTGCTCGACGACTACCAGCGGGCGTTGGACGCGTACGAGCGGGCCAAGCGGGACTTCGTCGGCGACCGGAACCTGCGGGACGCCGCCGACGCGCTGCGCGCCCTCGACGCGGGCCGGCACGCCCTGGCCTGCGTGGACGCGGCCCTCGACGGCCGCCCCCGACCGCACCGCCTCCCCCTCTGCTTCTTCGATCCCCGCCACGGACGCGCCGCCGAGGAGGTGCGCTGGGCGCCCGCCGGCGGCGCGGCCCGGACCGTCGCCGTGTGCGCGGCCGACGCCGTACGGCTCGCGGAGGGCCGGTCGCCGATCGAGAGCGGGCTGCGGGAGCCGGAGCGTCCGGCCGCGCCGGCCCCCCGGAGCCGCACGAGCGCCCCTCCCGCCCCCCGTACGCCGCCGGCCCCCGAGGCGTACGAGGCGTGGCCGGCGCACACCGGAGAGCGGCAACGGCGGGAGGGCCGGGGCGGGGCGGAGGTCCTGCTCCACCGCACCGGCGCGAACGAGCCGGCGGTGCTCGTCGTCCACCTGGAGCGGCCCGAGGGCTCCTGGGTGGAACTGGACGGCCCGCCCGGCGGGGGGCGGCCCCGGCAGCCCCTCACCCACGCCTCCGTGCTGACCCGGGCCGTCGTCCCGGTCCCGGCCGACGGACAGCCCGGGATCCGCCTCCGGATGCACACCGGGAAGGGGTGGCGGACCTGGCTGCACCCGGTCGACGCACTCCCCTCCCTGGACCCCCTGTTCCTGGACGACGGGCTCTCGTCAGCCGGTTCGTACGTCCTGCGGCACCCCGGCGGCCGGGAGCGGCTCCGGGTCACCCAGCATTCCGGCTCCGCCTTCGCGCTCCACCTCCTGCGCCCGGACCTCCGCCCCGGGGAGGCGCTGTGCGAGGGGGACGGCGCCTTCACCCGCACGGTGGTCACGCCGAGGAAGCCGGGCCTGCTGTACGTGCGCTCGCGCGGCACGTGGACGCTGACGCCGACCGGCGGACCGAGGAGGGGGGCGGGGGGCTGAGAGCAGGCGGCGTCCTCGGGCCCCCGTACGCCGAGACCGACTCCGACGCCCACGCCGACTCGAACTCGGACTCCGACGCCGACTCGGACTCCGGCTCGGCCTCCGCCCCCGACTCCGCGGGAGGGGACTCCGTTCGGGTGCGCCCGCGTTGCCCGGGGCTCCGGACCGGCGGAGGCTCGGAGCATGTTCAGCGGCGCGCACATCACCCTCTACAGCCGGGACGCGGAGGCCGACCGGGCCTTCCTCAGGGATGTCCTCGGCTTCCCGCACGTGGACGCGGGGCGGGGGTGGCTGGTCTTCCGGCTGCCGCCCGCCGAGATCGCGGTCCACCCCGCCGGGGAGGGCGGGACCCGGCCCGAGGTCTATCTGATGTGCGAGGACCTCACCCGCACCCTCGCCGACCTGGACGACAAGGGCGTGGAGATCTCACGGGCCGTCACCGACGAGCAGTGGGGGCGGCTCGCGGCGGTACGGCTCCCCAGCGGCACCGAGCTGCCGCTCTACGAGCCCCGACACCCCACGGCTCTCGACCATCCCGGCTGACCCAAATCGGTCATATGACCTCATACGTAACGACACGTCACCCGGATGCCACGCCTCAATGATCGCCTCATCTCATATCTGAGATAACGTGACGCCATGGCAGACGACTACCTCGTACGCATCGGCAAGCTCATCCGTGACGCACGGCAGCACCGCGGCTGGACCCAGACCCAGCTCGCCGAAGCCCTGGCCACCAGCCAGAGCGCCGTCAACCGGATCGAACGCGGCAATCAGAACATCAGCCTTGAGATGATCGCCCGCATCGGCGAGGCGCTCGACAGCGAGATCGTGTCCCTGGGCTACGCCGGCCCCATGCACCTCCGCGTCGTCGGCCGCCGCCGGCTCTCCGGCTCCATCGACGTCAAGACCAGCAAGAACGCCTGCGTCGCGCTGCTCTGCGCCACCCTCCTCAACAAGGGCCGCACGGTGCTGCGCCGGGTGGCGCGGATCGAGGAGGTCTTCCGCCTCCTCGAAGTCCTCAACTCCATCGGCGTCCGCACCCGCTGGATCAACGACGGCGTGGACCTGGAGATCGTGCCGCCGGCCGAGCTGGACATGGAGTCCATCGACGCCGAGGCCGCCATCCGCACCCGCTCCATCATCATGTTCCTCGGCCCGCTGCTGCACCGCCTGGACCGCTTCAGGCTGCCGTACGCCGGCGGCTGCGACCTCGGCACGCGCACGATCGAGCCGCACATGATCGCGCTGCGCCGCTTCGGCCTGGACATCACCGCCACCGAGGGGCTCTACCACGCGCAGGTCGAGCAGGCCGTCTCCCCCGACCGCCCGATCGTCCTGACCGAGCGCGGCGACACCGTCACCGAGAACGCGCTCCTCGCCGCCGCCCGCCACGACGGCGTCACCGTCATCCGCAACGCCTCCTCCAACTACATGGTCCAGGACCTGTGCTTCTTCCTGGAGGCACTGGGCGTGCGGGTCGACGGCGTCGGCACCACCACTCTGACCGTGCACGGCGTCCCGGAGATCGACGTCGACGTCGACTACTCCCCTTCCGAGGACCCGGTCGAGGCGATGAGCCTCCTCGCCGCCGCCGTCGTCACCGAGTCCGAGCTCACGATCCGCCGGGTCCCCATCGAGTTCCTGGAGATCGAGCTCGCGGTCCTGGAGGAGATGGGCCTCGACCACGACCGCTCCGCCGAGTACCCCGCCGACAACGGCCGCACCCGCCTGGTCGACCTCACGGTCCGCCCCTCCAAGCTGGAGGCGCCGATCGACAAGATCCACCCGATGCCCTTCCCGGGCCTCAACATCGACAACGTCCCCTTCTTCGCGGCCATCGCGGCCACGGCCCAGGGCCAGACCCTCATCCACGACTGGGTCTACGACAACCGCGCCATCTACCTCACCGACCTCAACCGCCTCGGCGGCCGCCTCCAGCTCCTCGACCCCCACCGCGTCCTGGTCGAGGGCCCCACCCGCTGGCGCGCCGCCGAGATGATGTGCCCGCCCGCCCTCCGCCCCGCCGTCGTCGTCCTCCTCGCGATGATGGCCGCCGAGGGCACCTCGGTGCTGCGGAACGTGTACGTCATCAACCGCGGCTACGAGGACCTGGCGGAGCGCCTGAACTCGATCGGCGCCCAGATCGAGATCTTCAGGGACATCTGAGGACCCGCGCGGAAGGCGCCCGGGCCGGCCTTGCGGAGCGCCCCCGGCGAGGCCCCGACACCCTGCGTGCAGGGTGTCGGGGCCTCGGCCCTTTCGATCCCCAGCCATCGTCGGAGACCTGGACGGGGCGCCGCCGACGATCGACGGGATCGACGCGGGTCTCAGGCGCCCGGCATCATCCCGCCGCCCTTGAGGCGTTCGATGTCGGAGGGGCGGACCTGGATCACGACGAGGGCGATGAGGAAGGCGACCACGGCGAAGACGGCGGCGACGATGAAGCCCGCGGTGACGCCGGAGGTGAGGACCTGGTCGGCCCAGGGGGGCGGGAGCTGGCCGGTCTCGGCGAAGCGGGCCTTCTCCAGGGGGCCCGCCTGGGCCAGGAAGGCGGGGACCTGTTCGTCGGCCTCGTCGCGGCTGGCGGTGCCGAAGACGGTGACCAGGATGGACAGGCCGAGGGAACCGCCGACCTGCTGGGTGGCGTTGAGGAGGCCGGAGGCGGCGCCGGTCTCGGCGGGCTGGACGTTGGAGAGCGCCATCAGGGTCAGCGAGACGAACATGAAGCCCATGCCGGCGCTGAAGACGAGCATCGGTCCGAGGATCGAGCCCGCGTAGGTGGAGTGGACGTCCGTCAGGGTCAGCCAGGAGAGGCCCGCCGCGAGGCAGAGGGCGCCGATGACCATGAAGGGCTTCGGGCCGTACTTCGGGAGGAACTGGGAGGTGACGCCGGCGATCACCGCGATCACGGCGCTGACCGGCAGGAAGGCGAGGCCCGCCTCCAGCGGGCTGAAGTCGAGGACCTGCTGCACGAAGAGGGTGAGGAAGAAGAACATCCCGAAGATCGCCGCCGCGAGGCAGAGCATCATGCCGTAGGTGCCCGCGCGGTTGCGGTCGGCGAACATGTGCAGCGGGGTGATCGGCTGCCGGCTGCGGCGCTCCACCAGGATGAACACGGCGAGCAGCACGACGGCGGCGCAGAACGAGGCGATCGTCCAGGGATCGCTCCAGCCCTCCTGCGCGGCGCGGATGAAGCCGTACACCAACGCCACCATGCCGAGCGTCGACGTCAGCGCGCCGGCCAGGTCGAAGTGGCCGGGCAGGCGTTCGGACTCCCGTACGTGACGGGGCGTCAGGAAGGCGATCAGCAGGGCGATCGGCACGTTCACGAAGAAGATCCAGCGCCAGTCGAGCCATTCGACGAGGACCCCGCCCGCCAGCAGGCCGATCGCTCCGCCGGCCGCCGACACACCAGCGAACACGCCGAAGGCCCTGTTCCGTTCGGGGCCTTCCTCGAAGGTGGTGGTGATGAGGGAGAGCGAGGTCGGGGAGGCGATCGCGCCGCCGATGCCCTGGAGGGCGCGGGCCGCGAGGAGTTGCCAGCCCTCCTGCGCGAATCCGGCGAGCAGGGAGGCGAATCCGAAGAGCAGCACGCCGAAGATGAAGACGCGGCGCCTGCCGAGGATGTCGCCGACCCGGCCGCCGAGCAGCAGCAGGCCTCCGAAGGTCAGCGTGTAGGCGTTGACCACCCAGGACAGGCTGGTGGTCGAGAAGGCCAGATCGCTCTGGATGTGCGGAAGCGCGATGTTGACGATGGTGATGTCGAGAACGACCATCAGCTGGCAGGAGGCGATGACGAACAGGGCGATGCCCTTGCCGTCGCCCGCGCTGGTGGGGGTGGGGTCCACCGCCGGTGTCGTCGGCTTCGGTGTGCTAGTCATTGTCGTTCATGGCGCGTCGCGCCCTCACCGCAGGAGCCGTGGGCCGGTCGGTCCACCTTTCGACCCTAAGCCCGCCCCCCTGACCCGACCAGTCGATCAAGCACCGGTGGGCGCGGCCCAGTTCGGGCCGGTGGCGCGAGGCGCGCGGTATCGGGCGAGAATGCGGGCATGTGGGCCTTCTCCGGCGCCTCCGGGCGTCCCGGTCGCCGCCGTCCCTGCTGTCGTGGGCCGGTGACCGCCGCCACCGTCACGACACATCGCCGCGCGGGGTCGGGGCCGTGGAGCTGACGCCCTCCGGGCACGTCGACGGTTTCGCCCGCGACCGGCTGCCGCCCGCCGCCCAGTGGCCGCGGCTGCTCTTCGAGCTGCCCGGGCTCGACTACCCCGAACGGCTCAACTGCGCCGCCGAACTCCTCGACCGGACCGCGGAGCGGTTCGGCGCCGGGCGTCCCGCCTTCCACGACGGGGAGGGCGGGACGTGGAGTTACGGCGC
Source organism: Streptomyces roseolus (assembly GCF_014649855.1). Taxonomy (GTDB): domain Bacteria; phylum Actinomycetota; class Actinomycetes; order Streptomycetales; family Streptomycetaceae; genus Streptomyces; species Streptomyces roseolus. Next base: position 155,935 of record NZ_BMTV01000018.1, read on the forward strand.
GCTGCGCGGGCGCGTCGACAGGATCGTCCGGGTGCTCACCGGCGAACTGGGCCTGAAGCCCGGCAACCGGGTGCTGCTGCGCGGGCCCACCACCCCCTGGCTCGCCGCCTGCTGGCTCGCCGTCGTGAAGGCCGGCGGCATCGCCGTCACCGTCCCGGCGCAGCAGCGGGCCGCCGAGCTGGCCTTCGCCGCCGGGACGGCCGCCTGCTCGCTCGCCCTGTGCGACGCGGGAGCGCTCGACGAGTTGCTGGCCGCCCGCGTCCCGGGCCTGCTGGTCGTCCCGTACGGCGGCGACGGGCCCGACGACCTCCTCGCCCGCGCCGGACGCCAGGCACCCGGCCCCGCGCCGGCCGCCGGCACCGCCGCCGACGACGTGGCCCTGATCGCCTTCACCTCCGGCACCACCGGCCGCCCCAAGGGCTGCGTCCACTTCCACCGGGACGTCCTCGCGGCCGCCGACACCTTCTCCGCGCGGGTCCTGCGGCCCCGCCCCGACGACGTCTTCGCCGGCTCCCCGCAGCTCGCCTTCACCTTCGGCCTCGGCGGACTGCTGGTGTTCCCGCTGCGGGCCGGCGCCAGCACCGTGCTCCTGGACCGGGCCGGTCCCCAGCAGCTGCTCGCCGCGATCGGCCGGCACCGGGTCTCCGTGCTCTTCACCGCGCCCACCGCCTACCGGGCGATGCTCGGCCTCCTCGACGCCGGCTCGGCCGCCGACCTGTCCTCGCTGCGCCGCTGCGTCTCGGCCGGCGAGCACCTGCCCGACGCCGTCTGGACCGCCTGGTACGCCAGGACCGGGCTGCGGCTGGTCAACGGCCTCGGCACCACCGAGCTGCTCCACATCGTCCTGGCCGCCGCCGACGCCGACAGCGGCCCCGGCACCACCGGCCGCCCGGTGCCCGGCTGGCGGGCGGCCGTCCTCGGCCCGGACGGCCGGCCCGTCCCCGACGGCCGCGAGGGACTGCTCGCGGTGCGCGGCCCGATCGGCTGCCGGTACCTCGCCGACCCCCGCCAGACGGAGTACGTGCGCGACGGCTGGAACGTCACCGGCGACCGGTGCGTCCGGGAGCCCGACGGCCGCTTCCGGTACGTCTCGCGCGCCGACGACATGATCATCTCGGCTGGGTACACCATCGCCGGCCCCCAGGTGGAGGAGGTGCTCCTCGGCCATCCGGACGTCGTCGAAGCGGCGGTCGTGGGCCGCCCCGACCCGCTGCGCGGGCAGGCCGTCGTCGCCTACGCGGTGGTACGGGACGGGGTGCCGCGCGACGCGGCCACCGCCGCCGCGCTGCGCGCCTTCGTGCGCGCCCGGCTCGCCCCGTACACGTCGCCCCGCGCGGTCGTCTTCGTGGACGCCCTCCCCCGCACCGCCACCGGCAAGCTCCAGCGGCACCGGCTGCGCGACCGCCCGGAGCCGGGACGGCGGGGTGGGCCTGAGCCGCCGCGTCCGGGCTCCACGGCCTAAAGTGATCACGTGGCCGAGCAGCACACCCCCCGTTCCCTGATCGTCTCCCTCTACGGCGCCTACGGCAGGCCGGCGGAGGAGACGCCGATGCCGGTGGCCGCGCTGATCCGGTTGCTCGCGGCGGTCGGCGTGGACGCCCCCTCGGTGCGCTCCTCGGTGTCCCGGCTCAAGCGGCGCGGGCTGCTGCTGTCCCGCCGGACCCCGGACGGCGCGGCCGGATACGCGCTCTCCGACGACGCCCGCAGGCTCCTGGAGGACGGCGACCGGCGGATCTACGCCCGGACGGAGCCCTCCCTCGCCGACGGCTGGGTCCTCGCCGTCTTCTCCGTCCCCGAGCAGGAGCGGCACAAGCGCCACCTGCTGCGCTCCCGGCTCGGCCGGCTGGGCTTCGGCACGGCGGCCCCCGGCGTGTGGATCGCGCCGGGCCGGCTGTACGAGGAGACCCGCAACGCCCTGGAGCGGCTCGGCCTCTCCTCGTACGTGGACTTCTTCCGCGGCGACCACCTCGGCTACACGGCGACGGCCGAGGCGGTGGCCCGCTGGTGGGACCTGCCGGCGATCGCGCGGCTGCACGAGGAGTTCCTCGCCGGGCACGAGCCGGTCCTCGCCGCCTGGCGCGAGCAGCCGGGCACGGAGGAGGACGCCTACCGGGACTACCTCCTCACCCTCGACTCCTGGCGCCGGCTGCCGTACGCGGACCCGGTCCTGCCGCCCGAGCTGCTGCCCGCCGGCTGGCCGGGGCGCCGGTCGGCGGAGGTCTTCGCCGCGCTGCACGCGCTGCTGTGGGAGCGCGGCGCGGAGTACGTACGGGCCGTGGAGAAGGACCTGTAGGACGCGGCCGGCGACGGTCCCGCGCGGGCGGGCCGTCCGAGGGCCGGGTGACGCGCGGGGTCCCGCGCGGGCGGGCCCGTCCAAGGGCCGCAGGGCGGGCCGCCCAAAGTCCCGTGGGGGCCGCTCGCAAGGTCCTCCGCGGGCGGGCCCTGGGTCCCGCCGGGCCGGGAGGGGGGTCTCTACGGCCGGAAACCGCCCCCTTATAGGGTGGAAACCAGGATGTCCCGGGCCGTCCCGGCGCCTCCTCCACCGCCTTCCCGCCACCCCCGGCAAAGGGAGCCCGTCCCCATGCCCGCACCCCCCTGCCCGCCCGGGACCGCCTGGCGCGTCCGGCTGCCGCGCACCACCGCCGCCGTCCCCGTCGCCCGCGCCCTGGTCCGTACCGCCCTCGACGCGGCCGGTCCCGGCGCGGCCGGGCGGCCGGACCGCGACACCGCGGAGCTGCTCACCGCCGAGCTGGTCGCCAACGCCGTCGAGCACACCTCCGGCGAGGGCCCGATCGAGCTGTTCGTGGAACTGCTCGACGCGCCGGACGGCTGTCAGATCGAGGTGCACGACCCCGATCCGGCCCGTCCCGGCCGGCTGGACCGCCCGGATCCGGACGCCGAGATCGACCCCTGGCAGGAGCACGGCCGGGGGCTGCTGCTGCTCCGGGCGCTCAGCGGCGACTGCGGCCACCGTCCGACCCCGCACGGCAAGGCGGTCTGGTTCACGCTCCCCCGGGTGCCCGCCCAGCGGCCCCGTCCGCGGCCGTGAGCGCCAGCCGGGAGTGGCGGCGCCCGTAGGCCGCGTACAGCACGGCGCCGGCGACGAGGAAGCAGGCGAAGACCAGCCAGGTCCGCCAGCCGGTCCCCCAGATGAGGTAGAGGCAGAAGCCGATGCCGAGGAGCGGGCTCACCGGGTGGAGCGGCACCTTGAAGGAGCGGTCGAGGCCGGGCTCGCGGCGGCGCAGCACCATCACCGCGAGGTTGACCACGGCCATGACGGCGAGGGTGCCGATGGTGGTGAGGTCGACGACCACGTCGAGCGGGGCGAAGGCGGCCGGGACGGCGAAGACGGCGGCGACGATCCAGGTGTTGGCGACGGGCGTGGAGGTCTTCGGGGAGACCCGTTCGAGGATCCGGGGCATGAGGCCGTCGCGGGACATCGCCATGAGGACGCGGGTCTGGCCGTACATCACGGCGAGGACGACGGAGGCGATGGCGACGACCGCGCCGAAGGCGACGATCCCGCCGCCGACGGAGGAGCCGGTGACCCGGTCGACGACGAGGGAGAGCGCGGCGGGCTTGCCGGCGACCTCGTCGGCGCCGAGCGCGCCGATCGCGGCGAGGGCGACCGCGCAGTAGAGCACGGTGACGACGCCGATGCAGACGAGGATCGCGAGCGGGATGTTCCGCCGCGGGTTCTTCACCTCCTCGCCGGCGGTGGTGATGGCGTCGAAGCCGATGTACGAGAAGAAGGCGACCGAGGCGCCGGCGGTGATGCCGCCCATGCCCTCGGTGGCGAAGGGCGAGAGGTTCCCGGCCTCGAAGGCGGAGAAGCCGATCGCGCAGAAGACGACCAGGATGCCGATCTTGAGGATCGACATGGCGGCGGTGGCGCGGGCGCTCTCGCGGACGCCGCGGACCAGGAGCGTCGCGGCCATCAGGATGACGGCCACGGCGGGGAGGTTGACCACGCCGCCCTCGGCGGGACCGGCCGCGAGCGCGTCGGGGAGCCGCAGTCCGGTGAGGCCGTGGAGGAGTTCGTCGAGGTACTGGCTCCAGCCGACGGCCACCGCGGAGACGGAGACGCCGTACTCCAGGAGCAGGCACCAGCCGACGAGGAACGCGGCCCGCTCGCCGAGGCTCGCGTAGGCGAAGGAGTAGGAGGAGCCGGAGACCGGGATCGCGCCGCCGAGCTCCGCGAAGGAGAAGGCGGTGAGGACGCAGGTGATCGCGGCGAGGACGAAGGAGACGACGACCGCGGGGCCCGCCTCGGCGACGCTGTCGGCGAGGCCGACGAAGATGCCGGTGCCGACGATCGCCCCGACGCCGAAGCACACGAGCTGGAAGAGCCCCATGGTGCGCTTGAGGCCGTGGCCTTCGAGGTCGCCGCCGGATTCGGCGATCAGCTGCTGGGGGGATTTGATCCGCGAGAGCATGCGGGCGTTCTCATCTCTGGTCCTGCGCGAGCCGGTCGTGCACGAGCTGGTCCTGCGTGGGGGGAGTGGGGGTGCACAGGGGGTGCACACGCGTCAGGGGGGTCCGGGCGTTTCTGCCCGGACCCCCCTGACGTCTCGTGCGATCCTATGCCCCCGCGGGACCCGCTAGGGTCGCGACGAGGACGGCCTTGATCGTGTGGAGCCGGTTCTCGGCCTCGTCGAAGACGACCGAGTGCGCCGACTCGAAGACCTCGTCGGTGACCTCCAGCTCGGTCAGGCCGTGCCGGTCGTGGATCTCGCGGGCGACCTTCGTGCCGAGGTCGTGGTAGGCGGGCAGGCAGTGCATGAACTTGACGTCCGGGTTCCCGGTGGCGCGCAGCACGTCCATGGTGACGGCGTACGGGGCGAGGGCGGCGATCCGCTCGTCCCACACCTCCCGGGGCTCGCCCATCGAGACCCACACGTCGGTGACGACGAAGTCGGCGCCCCGGACGCCGTCGGCGACGGAGTCGGTGAGGGTGAGGGTGGCGCCGCTCGCCTCGGCCAGCTTCCGGGCGGCGGTGACGACCTCCTCGGCCGGCCAGTACGCCTCGGGGGCGACGATCCGCACGTCCATGCCGAGCAGGGCGCCGGTGACGAGGTAGGAGTTGCCCATGTTGAAGCGGGCGTCGCCGAGGTAGGCGAAGGAGATGCCGTCGAGCGGCTTGTCGCTGTGCTCGGTCATGGTGAGCACGTCGGCGAGCATCTGGGTGGGGTGCCAGTCGTCGGTGAGGCCGTTGAAGACGGGGACGCCGGCGAAGGCGGCCAGCTCCTCCACGGTGGCCTGGCTGTCGCCCCGGTACTCGATGCCGTCGAACATCCGGCCGAGGACCCGGGCGGTGTCCTTCACCGACTCCTTGTGCCCCATCTGGGAACCGGAGGGGTCGAGGTAGGTGGTGGAGGCGCCCTGGTCGGCGGCGGCGACCTCGAAGGCGCAGCGGGTGCGGGTGGAGGTCTTCTCGAAGATCAGGGCGATGTTCCGGCCGCGCAGCCGCTGCGCCTCGGTGCCCGCCTTCTTGGCCGCCTTCAGCTCGGCGGCGAGGGCCACCAGGCCGCGGAACTCCTCGGCGGTGAAGTCCAGCTCCTTGAGGAAGTGGCGGCCGGAGAGGTCAAGGGCCATGACGGGCGCTCCTGGGGTGGGAGGGTGGATGCGGTCGGGACGGATCCTGCGGGACGATGGAAGTCTATACATACATAGGCATGTCTATACAGTCCCTGGGGGCCTGACCTCCGTGAGGCACCGCGCTACGCCGTGCGGCCCCTCACACCGCGTCCCGCACCACCGGGCAGCTCATGCAGCGCGGACCGCCCCTCCCCCGGCCCAGCTCGCTCCCCGGGATCTCGATGACCTCGATGCCCTGCTTCCGCAGATGCGTGTTGGTCGTCACGTTCCGCTCGTACGCCACCACCACCCCGGGCTCCACCGCCAGCACGTTGCAGCCGTCGTCCCACTGCTCCCGCTCCGCCGCGTGCACGTCCTGCGTCGCCGTCAGCACCCGCACGTCCTGGAGGCCGAGGGCCGCCGCGATCGCGCTGTGCATGTGCTCCGGCGGATGGTCCGTCACGCGCAGCGCCTGGCCCTCGTCGCCGGGCTCGATCGTGTACGAGCGCAGCATCCCCAGCCCCGCGTACTGGGTGAAGGTGTCCCCGTCCACCATCGTCATCACCGTGTCCAGGTGCATGAACGCCCGCCGCTTCGGCATGTCGAGCGCCACGATCGTCCGCGCCGAACCCGCCGCGAACAGCCCCCGGGCCAGCATCTCCACCGCCTGCGGGGTGGTCCGCTCGCTCATCCCGATCAGCACCGCGCCGTTGCCGATCACGAGCACATCGCCGCCCTCGATCGTCGACGGATAGTCGGCCTGCCCCTCCGACCAGTGGTGGAACGGCCCCGCCTCCGGGCCGGTGAAGAGCGGATGGTGCTTGTAGATCGCCTCGAAGTGCACCGTCTCGCGCTGCCGCGCCGGCCACTTCATCGCGTTGATCGACACCCCGTCGTAGATCCACGCCGAGGTGTCCCGGGTGAAGAGGTGGTTCGGCAGCGGACGGAGCACGAAGTCGTCGAGATCGAGGGCGTGGAAGCGGATCGACGTCGGCTCCCGGTGCGCCGCCAGGAACTCGCGCTTCGTCATCCCCCCCACCAGTGCCTCCGCCAGCGCGCCCGTCTCCAGCGAGTCGAAGGCGGCCCGCAGGTGGTCGGCGGCGAGCGGCCCGTACTCCTTCTCGTCGAAGACCCGGTCGAGGACGAGCTTCCGGGCCGCCGGCACGTCGAGCGCCTCCGCCAGCAGGTCGCCGAAGAGGTGCACCTCGACGCCCCGGTCGCGCAGCACGTCCGCGAAGCCGTCGTGCTCCTGCCGGGCCCTGCGCACCCACAGCACGTCGTCGAAGAGGAGGGCGTCCTTGTTGGACGGGGTCAGCCGCTTCAGCTCCAGATCGGGGCGGTGGAGGATCACGCGGCGGAGCCGGCCGGTCTCTGAGTCGACATGGAATCCCATGCGCCCATCCTGGCGGAGCGGACGGCCGTGCGCGTGGGAAGCGCACGGCCGAATTCCGCGCCGGGGAGACCTTTTCGCACGGCCCCCGGGCGGGCCGGGCTACAGCCTCGGGTCGACCGGCTCCGATTCCAGGGCGAGGACCGCGAAGACCGCCTCGTGCACCCGCCACAACGGCTCCCCGGCCGCGAGGCGGTCCAGCGCCTCCAGGCCCAGCGCGTACTCGCGCAGCGCGAGCGAACGCTTGTGGCCGAGGTGGCGCTGCCGGAGCCGCTCCAGGTTCTCCGGGCGGGTGTACTCGGGGCCGTACACGATCCGCAGGTACTCGCGGCCGCGCACCTTCACGCCCGGCTGCACCGGGCGGCCCGAGCCGTCGCGGACCAGCGCCGCGAGCGGCTTGACGACCATGCCCTCGCCGCCGGCGCCGGTCAGCTCCAGCCACCAGTCGGTGCCCGCGCGGACGGACGCCTCGTCGCCGGTGTCGACGACGATCCGCCGCGTCACCTGGAGCAGCCCCGTCGGATCGTGCTCGACGAGCCGGTCCAGCCACCCGAGCTGGACGTCGTGCGGCACGTCCGCGAGCGACCGCCCCCGGACCGCGAGCAGCTGGAACGGTGCGAACCGCACCCCGTCCAGTCCCTCCGTCGGCCAGCAGTACCGCCGGTACGCCTCGGTGAACGCGCCCGCGTCCACGGTCCGTCCGCGCTGCGCGGCGAGCAGCCCGTCCAGGCCCTCGACGCCCCGCGCGACCGCCGTCTCCAGCGCCCGTACGGCCTCCGGGAGGACGGCTCCCGAGGCGGCGCCGACCGCCGCGTACTGGTGGCGCAGCAACCCGCCGGACTTCAGCGACCACGGCATCAGCTCGCCGTCGAGCAGCAGCCAGTCCGTGTCGAGCTCCTCCCAGAGCCCGGCCGCGCCGATCGCCGTCCGCAGTCGGGCGAGGACCTCCTCGGTGGCGGCCCCGTCGTCGAAGAACGGCCGGCCGGTACGGGTGTGCAGGGCACCCGTCGGCCCGTCCACGCCGAACCGCTCGCGGGCCGCGTCCGCGTCCCGGCAGACCAGCGCCACCGCCCGCGAACCCATGTGCTTCTCCTCGCACACGACCCGCTCGACCCCGTCCGCCCGGTACTGGGCGAAGGCCTCCGCCGGGTGCTCCAGGAAGCCCTCCGCCTTCGCGGTCGGCGTCGGCGCCATCGTCGGCGGCAGGTACGCGAGGAGCCGCGGGTCGACCGCGAAACGGCTCATGACCTCCAGGGCCGCCGCCGCGTTCTCCTCCCGCACCGCCACGTTGCCCAGGTGCCGGGTCTCCACCGTCCGCCGTCCGTGGACGTCGGCGAGGTCGAGCGGCCGGCCCTCGTGCCCGCCGGGCGCCTCCGACGCCAGCGGCCGGGCCGGCTCGTACCAGACCCGTTCGGCCGGTACGTCGACGAGCTCGCGCTCCGGCCAGCGCAGCGCGGTCATCCGCCCGCCGAACACGGCGCCGGTGTCCAGGCAGATCGTGTTGTTGACCCAGGACGTCGTCGGCACCGGCGTGTGGCCGTACACGACCGTCGCCCGGCCCCGGTAGTCCTCCGCCCACGGGTAGCGCACCGGAAGCCCGAACTCGTCGGTCTCGCCGGTGGTGTCGCCGTACAGCGCGTGCGAGCGGACCCGGCCCGAGGTGCGGCCGTGGTACTTCTCCGGCAGACCGGCGTGGCAGACCACGAGGTTCCCGCCGTCGAGGACGTAGTGGGAGACGAGCCCGTCGATGAACTCCCGCACCCGCTCCCGGAACTCCTCGGGCTCGCGCTCCAGCTGCTCCACCGTCTCGGCGAGGCCGTGGGTCCGCTGGACCTTCCTGCCCTTGAGCCAGCGGCCCAGCTTGTTCTCGTGGTTTCCGGACACGCACAGCGCGTTCCCGGCCGCCACCATGTCCATCACCCGGCGCAGCACGCCCGGCGAGTCCGGACCCCGGTCGACGAGGTCGCCGACGAAGACCGCCGTGCGGCCCTCCGGGTGCGCGCCGTCGACGTAGCCGAGCCGCGCGAGCAGCGTCTCCAGCTCGCTCCGGCAGCCGTGGACGTCGCCGATGACGTCGAACGGCCCGGTGAGGTGCCGCAGGTCGTTGAACCGGCGCTCCAGCCGGATCTCCGCGGCCTCCACCTCGGCGACCGAGCGGAGCACGTGGACCTTGCGGAAGCCCTCCCGCTCCAGGCCCTTCAGGCCCCGGTGCAGCTCGCGCCGGTGGCGGGGGATCACGTGGTCGGGCATGCCGGCCCGGTCGGCCCGCAGCGCGTTGCGCTCCCGGCAGACGGACTCCGGCAGGTCGAGCACGATCGCGATCGGCAGCACGTCGTGCTCCCGGGCGAGGCTCACCAGCTGTCGGCGGGCCTCGCGCTGCACGTTGGTGGCGTCGACGACGGTCAGCCGGCCGGCCGCGAGCCGCTTGCCGACGACGTAGTGGAGGACGTCGAAGGCGTCCTTCGACGCCGACTGGTCGTTCTCGTCGTCCGCGACGAGCCCCCGGCAGAAGTCCGAGGAGATCACCTCGGTGGGCTTGAAGTGGCGTCGCGCGAAGGACGACTTGCCGGAGCCGGTGGCGCCGACGAGCACGACGAGGGAGAGGTCGGTGACGGGCAGCACCCGGCGCTCCCCGGTGGTGGTGACGGTCATGCCCGGTCCTCCTCCTGCTTCTTCGTCCTCGGTCCGTCCTCTTCCCCGGAGCGGGTGAAGACGGCCATCTGCGTGGGCGCGCCGACCTCGGGGTCGTCCGCGCCGACGGGCGCGAACTCCACGGCGTAGCCGTGCCGTCCGGCCACCGCGCCGGCCCACTCCCGGAACTCGGCCCGGGTCCACTCGAACCGGTGGTCACCGTGCCGGACGTGCCCGGCGGGCAGCGTCTCCCAGCGCACGTTGTACTCGACGTTCGGCGTCGTCACGACGACCGTGCGGGGCCGGGCCGCACCGAACACCGCGTACTCCAGGGCCGGGAGCCGGGGCGGGTCCAGGTGCTCGACGACCTCGCTGAGCACGGCCGCGTCATAGCCGCCGAGCCGCTTGTCGGTGTACGCGAGCGAGCCCTGGAGCAGCTTCACGCGGGCGGCCTGCCGCTCGCCCATCCGGTCCAGGCGGAGCCGGCGCGCGGCGACGGTCAGCGCCCGCACCGACACGTCCACGCCCACGATCTCCGTGAACCGCGCGTCCTTGAGCAGCGCCTGCACCAACTGGCCCTGGCCGCATCCCAGATCGAGGACCCGGGCCGCGCCGGCGGCCCGCAGGGCGGCCAGGATCGCCGCCCGCCGGTGCTCGGCGAGCGGCACCGGCCGCTCCTCCGTGTCGCTCGTCTCGTCCACGGCGTTGTCGACGTCCTCGACGTCGAGCCCGTCGGCCTCGGCGAGCCGGACCAGTTCGAGCCGCTCCGCGGCCTCGCGGGCGAGGCCACGGCGGCGCGCCAGGTAGCGGGTGGTGATCAGCTCGCGCCGGGGGTGCGCCGCCAGCCAGCCCTCGCCGGCCCGCAGCAGCTTGTCGACCTCGTCGGGCGCCACCCAGTAGTGCTTGGCGTCGTCGAGCACCGGCAGCAGCACGTACAGCTGGTTCAGCGCGTCCGCGAGCCGCAGCCCTTCACCCTCCAGGACGAGCCGCACGTACCGCGAGTCCCCCCACTCGGGGAACTCCGGATCCAGCGCGACCGGTTCGACGTCCACCGTCGTCCAGCCGAGCGGCCCGAACAGCGCGCGTACGAGCTCCGCGCCGCCGCGCGCCGGCAGCGCCGGCACCTCGATCCGCAGCGGCAGCGGCTCGGCCGCCCGCTCGGGCAGGGCCCGGCACTGGCCGTGCAGCGCCGTCTTGAAGACCTGCGCCAGGGCGACCGCGAGCAGCGAGGACGCGGCGTACGGCCGGTCGTTCACGTACTGCGCGAGCGCCGCGTCCGGGGCGCCGCCCCGGCCCTTCCCCTTGCCCCGGCGCACCAGCGCCACGGGGTCCACCTCCAGGAGCAGGGCCGCGGTGCACCGCTCCGCGGTGGCCTCGGGGTAGAGCACGTGCGCGGTGCCGTGCGAGGTCGAGAACGCCTGCGCCCGCTCGGGATGCTTGTGCAGCAGGAATCCGAGATCGGTCGCGGGTCGCTCCGGGGTGCCGGTCGTACTGATCGTCAGGAACACACGTCCGAGTATGGGCGCCCCTCCTCACCCCCGACCAGGCATTTTTCCTCTTCCCCCCGCCTTCGGTGCCAGCCCGGCCGCGGCGGCGAGGGCTGCGACGGTCTCCGGCCCGACCCGGCAGCAGCCGCCGATCAGCCGGGCCCCGGCGGCGGCCCACCCCGCGGCCAGCGCCGGGGCGGCCGCCGGCCCGTACCCGGGCGCCCCGCGCCAGCCCCGGGCCTCCGCGTCCCAGCGCTCCCCGCTGTTCGGGTAGACGACGGCGGGACGGCCGGTGACGGCGACGGCGGTGGCGACGGCCCCGGCCGCCTCCGCCGGCGCGCAGCAGTTCACCCCGACGGCCGCCACCTGGGCGTTCCCGGCCGCGACCGCGAACGCCTCCGCCAGCCCCTGCCCGGCCCGGGTCCGCCCGCCGGTCACCGTGTACGACAGCCAGACCGGCACCCCGCACCCCTCGGCCGCCCGCAGCAGCGCCTCGGCCTCCACGGCGTCCGGCACGGTCTCCAGCGCCAGCACGTCCGGCCCCGCCGCCGCCAGCGCCTCCACCCGGGGCCGGTGGAAGGCCACCAGCTCCCGCACCGAGAGCCCGTACCGCCCCCGGTACTCGCTCCCGTCGGCGAGCATCGCCCCGTACGGCCCGACGGAGGCCGCCACCCAGGCCTTCCCCTCCCCGGCGGCACGGGCCAGCGCCACGCTCCGGCGCAGCAGCTCCGCCGTCTCCCGCCGGCCGAGCCCCCGGCGCGCGAAGCCCTCGAAGGTCGCCTGGTAACTGGCGGTGATCAGCACCTGGGCACCGGCCCGGACGTAGGCGGTGTGGGCCGCCGCGATCTGCTCGGGCGCGTCGGCGAGCAGCCGCGCCGACCAGAGCGCGTCCGACAGCGCACATCCCTGCGCCTCCAGCTGGTGGGAGAGCCCCCCGTCGAGCACGAGCACCCCGTCGGAGAGCGCCTCGCCGAGCGTCCGGTCCGGTGCCATCGCCGTCAGCCCAGCTGGGGCGCGACCTGGGCGGAGATCAGCTCCAGGTGGTCCAGGTCGTCCAGGTCGAGGACCTGGAGGTAGACCCGGGAGGAGCCGACCGCCGCGTAGCGGCCGAGCTTGTCGACGACCTCGGCGGGCGAGCCCGCGAGACCGTTGGCCTTCAGTTCCTCCACCTCCCTGCCGATCGCGGCGGCGCGGCGCGCCACCTCGGCGTCGTCCTTGCCGACGCAGACGACCAGCGCGTTGGAGTACACGAGGTCCCCGGCCGGCCGGCCCGCCTCCTCGGCCGCGGCCCGCACCCGGCCGAACTGCCGCGCGGTGTCCTCGACGGAGGCGAACGGGATGTTGAACTCGTCGGCGTACCGCGCCGCCAGCCTCGGCGTACGGGTCGCGCCGTGGCCACCGATCAGGACCGGGATCCTCCGCTGCGCCGGCTTCGGCAGCGCGGGCGAGTCGGCGAGACGGTAGTACCTCCCCTCGTAGTCGAAGGTCTTGCCGGCCTCGGTCCCCCACAGACCCGTGACGATCGCCAGCTGCTCCTCCAGCCGGCCGAACCTCTCCTTCGGGAACGGAATGCCGTACGCGGTGTGCTCCTCCTCGAACCAGCCGGCGCCCAGGCCCAGCTCGATCCGGCCGCCGGACATCCGGTCGACCTGGGCCACTTGGAGGGCGAGGACGCCCGGCAGCCGGAAGGTGGCGGCGGTCATCAGGGTGCCGAGCCGGATCCGCTTCGTCTCGCGGGCGAGACCGGCCAGGGTGATCCAGGCGTCGGTCGGTCCGGGCAGCCCGTCCCCGGCGCCCATGCGGACGTAGTGGTCGGAGCGGAAGAAGGCGGAGAAGCCGAGCTCCTCGGTGGCCCGGGCCACCCTGAGGAGGGTGTCGTAGTCGGCGCCCTGCTGCGGTTCGGTGAAAACGCGAAGATCCATGCCTCCATCCTGCACCTCGCGGTGCGTGTCAAGCCGCGCGTCAGCGCGGGGGGCCTCCCGGCCCGGTCGGGTGAATATCCATCCCCCTGGCGGGACGCGTCACCGCTGGCCAGTGACCGTGACCGGGCGTCGTCGTTTGCTCGGGCGGAGCCGGACCGCCCGGCCCGCGTGCCGGCGGCCGCAGCCGGTGCGTCGTTCTTCTCCCGTGGTCCCGTCCGTGCCGGCCGGGGTGCGGGTCGAGGAGGCCGCGATGTCCCAGGAAGCCGCGCCGGAGCAGGCGCTGCCCGAGCAGCAGGTGCCGCAGTCCGTGCCCGAGCAGCAGGCTCCGGGAGCCCCGAAGGGGCTGCTCCAGCAGATGGAGGAGCTGATGGCCGCGCTCTCCGCCGACCTCTCCCAGCTGGACGCCGACCTCCAGTCCTCGGCGGAGCGCCTGGACGCGGGGCCCGTGACGGCGGAGCGCCTGGACGCGGGGCCCGCGGCGGCGGAGCTCACGGCGGACGGATCCGCCGCCGAGGGTCCCGCCGCCGGCCGTCACGACAGCGGCCCCGGGACGCGCTGACCGCGCCGCCGCCCCCTCGCCCCTTCCTTCCCTCCGTTCCTCCCCCTTCCTTCCCTCCGTTCCCTCCGCTTCTCTTCGCTCCCCCGCCCCGCCGCCCCCTGCCCCCCTTCTCTCCCTCGTCTCCCTCGCTGCCGGGCCCGGGACCTCAGCGGTCCCGGGCCCGGTCGCGCTCCCGCTCCCGCCCCCTCTCCCCGTCGGGTGCCCGGTCCGTCTCCCGGCCGGGCTCGGGGGCCGGGCGGGAGGGGTCGGCGGAGGACCCGGGGTGCGGGGCGGTGGCGGGCGGAGGACCGGCCCGGTGCCTCGGCGGGTCGGGAGGGCGGGCCCGGCCCTGCTCGCGGACGTCGAGGCGGCGCAGCATGCCCCGGACCCGGTCGCCCGCCTCGTCGGCGGCGTCGATGGCCTCCATGCACTGCCAGTACAGGCTCTCGTCGTCGGTCACCGAGGCCACGCCGACGAGCGCGATGCCCACCTCCCCCAGCAGCTCGCCGAGGGCGGTGAGCGCCGAGCGCGGGTCGCCGACCTCGGTGAGCCGCGCCGCGCGCGGGCCGGCCGCTCCCCACGTCGGGTACTCCCCCGCCTCGCTGAGCCCCCGTGCCTCGCCGCGCAGCTCCAGCGGTCCGCAGAGCGCGAGGTGACTTCCCATCGCCTGGGCGAGGGCCCGGGCCTGCCAGGCTTCCGCCACGATGTCGTGTGCCGTCCGGCTCTCGCCCAGCGCGTGCAGACCGGCCTGGACGAGTCGCTCCGCTTCCATCAACTCCGCCCCCGTTCGTACGACTTGACGTTCTCTCAGTCCACTACCCAGAGTGAGGCCGCCTGAGCCGCGGCACCAGAGGAATTCGGAAATCTGTGGACAGGCATCTCGGCGGGGATGAGGCGATCACTCCGAAGAGTGACGATCGGCGCTTTCGGTGTCCGACTCGTCCGTTCCGTCCCGTCTGCGGGGTGGGAAGCGGAGCTCGTTCCGGTCGATCTTGGCGGCGAGCGCGGCGAGGGGGTCGATCCCCAGCACCGTGCAGAACTGGAGGGTGTAGGCGAGGACGTCGGCCACCTCGTCGGCGACCCGGTGGGCCGTGCCCGGGTCCTCCATCACCTTCTCCGCCTGCTCCGGCGTCAACCACTGGAAGATCTCCAGGAGTTCGGCCGCCTCGACGCTGAGCGCCGCCGCCAGGTTCTTGGGCGTGTGGTAGGGCTGCCAGTCGCGCGCCGCCGCGAAGGCGGCGAGGCGGCGCTGGAGCCCCGCCACGTCGTGTTCGGTGTCCGTCACGGGGTCAGGTCTACCACCGCCACCCCGGGGGTCCGCCGGGCGCGGTCGGCGGCGCGCCCGCCGACCGCGCCGGCCAGCCGGATGTGGCCGCCGGCGGCGATGGCGGCGGCGAGGTCGAGGAGGGCCGTGGTCTGACGGTCGTCGAGTCCCCGGTCGAGGTCGTCGGCGAGGAGGGTGAGGCACTGCATGGCGTCGGGGACCTCGGCGATGCGGTCCATGGCGAGGACGCCGGGGCCGGTGAGGAGGGTCAGCGCGAGGGCGAGGTAGCGGAGTTCGCCGGCCCCGAGGCGGCTGAGCGGGGTGGCGGGGCGGGCACCCCGGGCGAGGAGGGCGCGGACGGTGCCGTCGCGGAGCTCCTGCGTGCCGACGCCGGTGACGGGTCCGGCGCAGCCCGCACCGGCGACGACGGCGAGGCGCTGGTGGCGGCGCGGGCAGTCGGTGTGGGTGCGGTGCAGGACCTCGGCGAGGTTGGCGCAGTCGCGCAGCAGCCGGCCCTCGCCGGGGAGGACGGGCGCGCGCATCCTCTCCGGTTCGGGGGCGCAGGGGAAGAGGGAGCGGAGCCCGACGACGGCCTGTTCGGCGGCGGCGAGCACCTCGCGCTGCCCCTGGGTGGCGCCGGCGACCCGCAGCGGAAGGAGGGCGGTGCCGAGGAGGTCGTCGGGGAGCGGGGCACGGGTGACGGGCGTGGCGCCGGCGGTGAGCCAGGCGGCCTGGACGGTGGCGCGGCCGGGGTCCCTGAGGGCGGTGGTGAGGAGGATGCGGCCGTGGCGGGTGAGGCGTTCGCCGACGATGCGGAGATCGGGGTGGGCCTGGACGGCGAGGTCGATCCGGACCGGGCCGACGGGGCCGTCGACGGTGCAGCCGATGCGGAAGCCGCGGCGGCCCTGGGCGTCGGGCCGGGCGCTGTCGGGGACGAGGTCGGCGGGGCGCGGGAACACCTCGCCGAGCGGCTCCCCCGCGCCGAGCCTGGCCAGCGCCTCGTACGCGCCGAGGACGGTCGACTTGCCGCTGCCGCTCGGCCCGGCGAAGAGGGTGACGGGCGCGAGGGCGTACGCGGCGCGGCGGCGCCCCGCGAAGGCGGAGAGCCGCAGCTCGGTCACGGCGGGCCGGGTCAGGGCCGGCGGCGCGGAGTCGGGGCCGGCGCCGACGCCGCCGGCGGTGTCGGTGTCGGTGTCGGCACCGTGGCCGCCGGCGGTGTCGCCGCTGTGGCCGCCGTCGACGTCTCCCGCGCCTTCGGCGCGCGGACGGCGGCGGGACGGGGGGCGGGTGCCGGGACGGAGGTGGGAGTGAGGGCGGGGGTGGGTTCCGGATCCGGTGGCGGCGGCGGTGATGGTGCCGGGTGCCGTGCCACGGCCGGACGTTGCGCCCCTGCCCGGGGCCGTGCCGTGGCCAGGTGCCGTGCTCGTGCCGGGGGCCGTGCCCGTACCGAGCGCCGTGCCCGTACCGGGGCCAGGGGCCGTGCCCGTACCGAGCGCCGTGCCCGTACCAGGGCCAGGCGCCGTGCCCGTACCGAGCGCCGTGCCCGTACCAGGGCCAGGCGCCGTGCCCGTACCGAGCGCCGTGCCCGTACCAGGGCCAGGGGCCGTGCCCGTACCGAGCGCCGTGCCCGTACCGGGGCCAGGCGCCGTGCCCGTACCGGGCGCCGTGCGTGGGTCGGAGCCCGTGCGTGGGGCCGTGGTCGGTGCCGTGCCGCTGCCGTCGTCCCCGCCCGTTCCCCTGTCGGAGGGCGGGGTCGGGCGGGGGCCGGGGACGGTGTCCGGGCGGGGTGCTCCGGGGGCCGAGGCGAGGGGGCCGGGGGTGCGGGCGAGGGTGGGGCCGCAGGTGAGGTCCATGATCGGACCGTACGCAGGGGTCGGGCTGACGAACCGTTACGTCGAGATGACCTTCCTACGATCGGGGGACTCCGGCGCGCGGCGCGCCGACGGGTTCCTCGTCCTCGTCGCCCGACGGGGCCTCGCCGGTGCTCTCGACCTCGGTCCCGGGAGGGGCGAGCAGGAAGACGTTGCGGTCGACGCGGTGCATGCCGCTGCCGAGACCGAAGACGACGCCGCTGCTGAAGTCGAGGATCCGCTTGGCGACTTCGGGGTCGGCGCCGGTGAGGTCGAGCAGGACCGGGATCTGGGCGATGAGGTACTCGGCGACCTCGCGGGCGTCGGCGAAGACCTGGACCCGCAGCACGACCATGCGGCGCTGTTCGACGGACTCGTACTGTTCGGGGATCGTGCGGTGGTCGACCCTGGACGGCCATTCGTCACGGCCGCGCAGCGGCAGGACCTGGGCCAGGCCCTCCCACTGCTCGTCGGTGACGTCGTACCTCTCGTACCTACTCATGGGCCCATCCTCCCGCCCCTCACCCGTTCGGCCCAACAACGACACGGATGAACGGGCGCCGGACGAGGGCCGCCGGCGGCGAAGGTGCGGGTGTACGGGATGCGGGCGGCGGCGAGGGCACGGCGGGTGGCGTCGGCGCGGGCCTCGGCGCCGGGGGCGGCCGGGTCGTGGAGGACGCCGGCGACGGAGCCGCTGTGGGAGATCTGGACGCCGACGGCGCCGGTGCGGCGGGCCAGGGCGACGAGCGCCTCGAAGTCCGGCTGTCGCAGGACGCGTTGGGCGCGGCGGGCGCTGGCGGTGGCGACCCGGCCCAGGAGTGCGGCGTCGCCGTCGGCGACGGCGCGGCGGAGCCGGTCGCGGAGGCGGTTGTAGGCGCGGAGTTCGGGGCCGGTGGCCTCCGGGGCGGGCAGGGCGAGCGTGTCGACGGGGGCGCCGCCGGCGAGGAGGCAGCCGACGACGAGGAGCGGCGGCAGCGCGGGCCCGAGGACTTCGAGGACGCGGCCCTCGCGCTGGGCGAAGAGGACGGGGCGCTCGTCGAGCATGAGGGGGTCGCTGGCGCCTTCGGCGCGGACGGCGAGGCCCGCGGTGGTGCCGGGGTCGAGGCGGAGCCCGTACGCGTCGGCGACGGCGCGCACGGTGGCGAGGACGTCGCTGGTGGAGCTGCCCATGCCGAGCCCGAGCGGCACGGAGCCGGCGAGGCGCAGGGTGCCGCCGCGGGCGGGGCGGCCGGTGCGGGCCGCGCAGACGGCTACGGCGAGCCGTGCGGCGCGGGCGGCCTTCGTCCGCCCGGCGGGCACGACGGCGACCGCGCCCGCCGGGGCGCCGGGACTCGGCGTGAACTCCGCCCGGGTGCCTGGGCCGTCCAGCGGGAGCGTCACGAGACCGGCCCGCGGCCGCCCGGCGCCGTCGGCGAAGACCCCCTGCAGCAGCTCGCCGTGATGGGCGGCGGCGTGACCGGTGCCGGGCGTGGGGGCGGTGCCGGGGGCGGGGGTGGGTGCCGTGGCGGGCGGGGGCGCGGGGGTACTCGTGGTCACGAGGGAGAGTGTCGCCCCCGCCCGCTCGTGCCCGTACGGGGGGGCGCTCCCTGAAGCGGCGATACGGCTCCGAGGGCCGCCGCCCGGCATGGGACGAGGCCCCCGGGCCGGGGGCGGGGGTGCCGCCTCATGGCCTCCGGCCGGATCCGGCACGGGGCCGGAAACCCCCTCTCGGCCGGGCGCGCCCTCCGGCTCCGGCCCGGGCGGGGTCAAGGGGCGCGGCGCGTGCCCTCCGGCCCCGGCCCCTGCCCCTGCCCGGCCCCGGTCCGGGTCGGGGCCGGGGCCGGGCCTGCCGCGTGCTCGTGCCGGCGCACGGAGACGCGGAGGTGGCGGCGATCATGCGGGCGGTGACCGGGAGACGACCGACAGCGGCGGCGCCGCTCTCGGACTACCTGGTGCTGGAGGAGGGGGTGGCCGTCGGGTGACGGTGGTACGCCTTGTTGGCGATCCGCCAGGTGTCGTCGACGCGAACCAGCAGGAAGACGTCGGTGAAGGTGTCCGGGCCGTGGAGGAGCGTCATGGTGGCGGTCGCGACGGTGCCGTGGACGTCCGCGGTGTCGACGCGCCGGGACCGGGTCGCCTCGTCCGGTGCCGGACGGCCCCGGAACAGGGCGCAGTACTCGTCCAGCGGCCAGGAGACGAGGACGGAGTCCCGGATCCCCTCGACGCGGGCGGTGGGCAGGAACGCCTCGCGGAAGTGGCGGGGATCGCCGGTGGCGTGGCCCCGGACGTAGGCGCGGAGCGGGGCGAGGACCTCGTCCGGCACGGCGGGGGCCGTGGCGGCGAGGGCGATGTCCGCGTCGGGCTCGGCCGCGGGGGCCGTACCGCCCCGCAGCGGGTGCTGCGAGGCCTCGGCCAGGAGGGCCAGGTCCTTCGCGAGCGCGCCGATCGTGAACTCGGCCGTGGCCGGGGGCGGGCCGTCGAGGAGGTAGGGGCGCTTGCGGGAGGCGAGGCCGCCGAGCGGGCCGCGTTCGAGGACGTCGAGGGCCCGGTCGCGGGGCAGGCCGAGGGCGTCGGCCTGGTGCAGTGCGTCGCGCAGGGCGAGTACGGCGCCGGCGAGGCCGTGGTTGGCGACCAGCTTGAGCGCGGCGGCGGTGGCGGCCCCGTCCACGGGCCGTACGGTGCCCAGCGCGTCGAGCACCGGCCGCACCCGGTCGAGCGTGGCCGGCTCCCCGGCGGCGGCGAGGAGCGTCAGCGTGCCGGCGGCGACGGCCGGCACGGAGCCGAGGACGGGTGCGTGGACGTACCCGGGGCCCAGGCGCCGGGCCAGTTCCGAGGCCTCGTCGGGGGCGACCGTGGCGGTGTTGACGACGACGGCGCCCTCGCGCAGCGCGCCGTCGACGGCGTCGAGGACCGCCCGGCAGGCCGCCCCGTCGAAGAGCGCGAGGAGGACGGTGTCGGCGCCCGCCACGGCCTCCTTCGCGTCGGGGACCGTCGTGAAACCGCCCGGGACGCGGTCCTCGTGCGCCTCTCCCTCCCGCGGTCCGCCCGAGCGCGTCCAGCCCGTCACGTGCGCGCCCTGCGCGGCGAGTCGTGCGGCGATCGCGGTGCCCATCCGTCCCAGTCCGAGGACGGCGATTCTCCGTGGTGCGGTCATGGGGCCACGATCGCGCCCCCGTCGGCGCTGCGACAAGCGCAGAGCCGGCAGGTGAGGTATGCGTGCGGCGCATATCCGCCGCATACTGCGGTCATGGATCTGGCGGTGTGGCGGAGTTTCGTGACCGTGTGCCGGCTCGGTTCGCTGTCGGCGGCGGCGGTCGAGTTGCACCACACGCAGTCGGCCGTGTCCCGGCAGATCGCCGGGCTCGAACGGCAGCTCGGCGTGGAGCTGATGGAGCGCCACGCGCGCGGTGTGCGCCCGACGGCGGCCGGGGAGGTGTTCCGGCGGCACGCCCTGGCCACGCTCGACGAGGCCGACCGGGCGCTGCGCGCCGTGCGGGACGTCCGGGACGGGGCGCGGGACCGGCCGCTGGCCGTCGGGGCCACGCCCTCGCTGGCGGCGGGGATCGTCCCCGAGGCGGTGCGGGCGCTCCTCGACGAGGCGGGTCCGCTGCGCTGGAGCCTGCGCCCCGGGCTGACCGCGGCGCTGCACGAGCGGGTGCTCGCGGGGGACCTCGACGTCGCCGTCGTCACCGACGCGCCGCCCGGGCTTCCGCACGAGCCGCGGCTCGTGCGCCACTTCCTGGGACTCGACGAGATGGTCGTCGCGCTGCCCGCCGGGCATCCCCGGGCGGGCGGCGGTCCGGTGGACATCGGCGGACTCGCCGGGGAGACGTGGGCGGAGGACGACGACGGTTCGGCGGCGCTGCTGCGGCAGCACGCGGCCCGCGCCGGGGTCGCCGTCCGCGTCGACCTCGCCGCCGCGGACCTCCCCGGGAAGCTGGCCCTCGTGGCGACCGGTCACGCCGTCGCCCTGATCCCCGGGGTGCTGGCCCGGGCGCTGCGCCCGGACGTCACGGCGGTGCGGCTCGTCGCCGCCCCGACGCGCGGGATCTACGCGATCGCGCCGCGCCGGGACGCCCACCCTTCCGTGGGTCCGCTCCTGGCCCGTCTCGGCGCGGCCTTCGGCGGCCCGGCGTAGGCGGGCTCCCGGTCCGCTCCCCCGCACATGGGAGCGGACCGGGAGCCCGGTCGGGGAGGGCGGGTCAGATCACGCCCTGGTCGAGCATGGCCGCCGCGACGCGCTCGAAGCCGGCGATGTTGGCGCCGGCGACGTTGTCGCCCGGGGTGCCGTAGCGTTCGGCGGTCTCGACGCAGGTGCGGTGGATGTCGCGCATGATGGTGGCGAGCTCCTGCTCGACCCGGGCGAAGTCCCACGAGACGCGTCCGGCGTTCTGGCGCATCTCCAGGGCGGAGGTCGCGACGCCGCCCGCGTTGGCGGCCTTGCCGGGGCCGAAGGCGACGCCGGCTTCCTGGAGGAGGCGGACGGCCTTCGGGGTGACGGGCATGTTGGCGCCCTCGGAGACGGCCTTGACCCCGTTGCGCACGAGGGTGAGCGCGGCGTTCTCGTCCAGCTCGTTCTGCGTGGCGGAGGGGAGGGCGATGTCGACGGGGACGTCCCACACGCTGCCGCCGGCGACGAACCGGGCGGCGCCGCCGCGCCGTTCGGCGTACGCGGAGATCCGGCCGCGCTCGACCTCCTTGATCTGCTTGAGCAGGGCCACGTCGATGCCCTTCTCGTCGACGACGTAGCCGCTGGAGTCGGAGGCGGTGAGGACGTGGGCGCCCAGCGCCTGGGCCTTCTCGATGGAGTAGAGGGCCACGTTGCCGGAGCCGGAGACGCCGACCTGGAGGCCCTCCAGGTCCTGGCCGCGGTGGCGCAGCATCTCGGCGGTGAAGAGGACGTTGCCGTAGCCGGTGGCCTCGGCGCGGGCCTGCGAGCCGCCCCAGCCGGTGCCCTTGCCGGTGAGGACGCCGGCCTCCCAGCGGTTGGTGATGCGCCGGTACTGGCCGAA
>NZ_BMTV01000019.1 GCF_014649855.1 Streptomyces roseolus
CGTCCGCTACGAAGCGACCGTGCTGGTCGCAGCCATCAACGAGTGGCTGTGACCAGCACTTTCACAACAGACCCTAGACGCCGGGCGCCCGTCCGGTGTCCAGCACCCGGATCGTGGGAAGGATGCAGTTCATGGCCGAGAGAAATCCGGAGACGCACGTCATCGACTTCCGTGCCGCCGAGCAGCTGCTGGCCGCACGGGACCCGCGTGGTGCCGTGAAACTGCTGGACTCGGTCATCGCCGAGCACCCGGAGAACACGGCGGCCCGGCTGCTGCGGGCGCGGGCCTTCTTCGCCGCCGCCCAGCTGCGGCCCGCGCAACTGGAATTCGAGCTGGTCCTGGAGCGGGAGCCGGACAACGCCTTCGCCCACTTCGCGCTCGCCCGCACCCTCCAGCGCTCCGGGCAGGACGCCCGGGCCACCCGGCACTTCCGGCTGGCCGCCGCGCTCGACCCCCGTCCCGAGTACGTACGGGCCGCGGGCTTCGGCACCGAGGACTGACGGCCCGGTCCGCCGGGGCTCAGCGCTCCCCGCGGTCCCGGCCGTCGCCGTCCGGACGCCGGGGCCACCCGCCGCCCCGGTCGCCGTCGTACCCGCCCCGCTCCCGGCCGTCGCCGTGGTCGGGTTCGTACGGCGGGACGTCACGGCCCGGCTGCCAGTGCGGTCCCTGCCGCAGACGGCGCAGGACCATCGTCAGATCGGCCGCGACCACCAGGAGCAGCACCCCGCAGGCGATCGCCCAGCCCGGGCGGCCCACCAGCACGAAGGCGACCGTGCCGAAGACCGCCCACACCATTCCCCAGGCACTTAGCCAGAACCGCAGCCGCAGCGCGCTGCGCGCGGTGGCCGGCTCGCTACCGGTACGCATGGCGGCGCCCTCTTCCGTCGGTTTTCCGCGGGCACTTCCAGCATGGACCCGTCCGGGGGCGAAGGGAACGGCGCCGGGAGCCGGGCTCAGTGCACGATCGAGTAGCTGTGCCAGGCCAGGGTGCCCGGCGCGATCGAGTCGGCGCTGTTGGTGGGCAGGTAGATCGTGTCCTCGCCCCGGCAGTGCGGGGTCCGGTAGAGGATCAGGTCCACCAGGGTGCCGTTCTCGACCCGGGTCGCCCCGAGCGGCATCCGGTGGCAGCCCCTCACCGGCGGGCTCATCACCCGCACCACCTTCTCCCCGCGCGTCTCGTACGTGACGGGGCCGACGGCGGTGCGGCCGAGGCCCGAGCAGCCCGCGACCGTGAGCGTGAGGAGCACGGCCCCGGTGGCGGTCGTGAGACGCCGGCGAACGGACATGGCGGATCCCCTTCGAACGGGCGGGCGAGGCGGTCGGCGGCAGCCCCGGAGGCGAAAGTGCTGGTCGACGCAACCCTCCCGCCGTCGGAGACGGCTGTCATCCGGGATTGGGCCGCCCGGGGGACACACGCCGGCGTCCGTTGTCAGACCCCGCCCGTAAGGTCGGGGCTACCGGCGCGGAGGCTCCGCGCCGGCCGGTGGACCCCGGGGAGGAAGGGCGGCACATGACGGAGCGCTGGACGGCCCGTGCCGCCGTCTTCCTGCCCGCGGCGCTGCCGCGCCAGGGCCGGATCGCCCTCTGGGCGCCCGACGGGGCGCCGCTGCCCGCCCCCGACGACCTCGCCGGCGCGGAGTCCACCCGGATCGCCGTGGCCCGCCGGCACGGCACCGGCACCCGCCGCCGCGAGGTTCCCGCCGTCACCCTGCCGGTGGCCACCGCCCTGCCCCTGCTGGTCGCCGCCCGGCACCACCCCGCCGCCCACCCCGCCACCGCCTGCTGGGGCGCCGCCGCCCTGCACGCCCTCCACCTCGTCGCCCGCGGCCGGCTGCTGCCCGGCCTCACCGCCGACGACCTGGACACCTGGCGGGCCGGACCGCTCGACGCCGAGGACATCGCCCATCTGCGCGCCGTCGCCGCCGCCATGCCGTACGAGGCGCACGCGGTGCCCGTCGCGGGGCCAGGCCCGCTCGCCCTGCCCGATCCGGAGGCCCTGGTGCGGGCCTTCCTCGACGCGGTCGCCGACACCCTGCCCCGTACCCCCGCCGCCGTGCACGCGGTCGGCGCGCCCTTCGCCGCCGCCGCGCCGCAGCACCTCCCCGGGGCCCGCGCCTGGGCCGCCGAGGCCGCCGCAGGCATGGACGCCGGGGTGCGGATCTCGCTCCGCCTCGACCTCTCCGCCGCCGAACTGTTCGACAGCGCCGACGAGGCCGGGGGCGGCCCCGAGCGGCGGGCGGCCGCCGCCATCCCGCAGGTGCACAGCCTCGCCGACCCGACCCTCGTCATCGACGCCGCCGCCCTCTGGGCGGGGGAGGGCGAGCACTTCGGCCCCCGCGCCCGGATCGACGCCCTCCTCGCGCTGCGCCGCGCCGCCCGGATCTGGACCCCGCTCGGCCGGCTCCTGGAACGGGACGCGCCCGACGTCCTCGCCGTCACCGAGGCCGAGCTGTACGAGCTCCTCGGCCCGGCCGCGGCCCGGCTCGCCGACGCCGGGGTCGCCCTGCACTGGCCGCGCGACCTCGCCCGCTCCCTCAGCGCCTCCGCCGTCGTCCGCCCCGCCCGCTCCGCGCCCGGCTCCGCCACCGACGGCACCAGCTTCTTCGACTCCACCGAACTGCTCCGCTTCGACTGGCAGCTCGCCCTGGACGGCGACCCGCTCACCCAGCGCGAGATGGACGTCCTCGCCGAGGCCCACCGCCCCGTCGTACGCCTCCGCGACCGCTGGGTCGTCGTCGACCCCGACCTCGTCCGCAAGGCCCGCAAGCGCGAACTGGGCCTGCTCGAACCGGTCGACGCCCTCGCCGCCGCCCTCACCGGCAGCGCCGAGGTCGACGGCGAGACCGTCCCCGCCGTGCCCGTCGGCGCGCTCGCCGTCCTCCGCGACCGGCTCCTCGCCGGCCCCGAGCCGGCCGCGCCGCCGCCCGGACTCACCGCCACCCTGCGGGACTACCAACTCCGCGGCCTCGCCTGGCTCGACCTGATGACCTCGCTCGGCCTCGGCGGCTGCCTCGCCGACGACATGGGCCTCGGCAAGACCGTCACCGTCCTCGCCCTCCACCTGCGCCGGGCCCGCCGCGAACCCACCCTCGTCGTCTGCCCCGCCTCCCTCCTCGGCAACTGGCAGCGGGAAGCCGCGAAGTTCGCCCCCGGCGTGCCCGTCCGCCGCTTCCACGGAGCCGCGCGCGAGCTCGGCGACCTCGACGGCGGGATCGTCCTCACCACCTACGGCACCCTGCGCACCCGCGCCGCCCGGCTCGCCGAGCGGTCCTGGGGGATGATCGTCGCCGACGAGGCCCAGCACGTGAAGAACCCGTTCTCCGCGACCGCCAAGGCGCTGCGCTCCCTCCCCGCCCCCGCCCGGGTCGCCCTCACCGGCACTCCCGTGGAGAACAACCTCTCCGAGCTGTGGGCCCTCCTCGACTGGACCACCCCCGGACTCCTCGGCCCGCTCAAGGCCTTCCGCGCCCGGCACGCCCGCGCCGCCGAGAACCACGAGGAGCTGGAGAACGAGGAGGCGGTGGAGCGGCTCGCCCGGCTCGTCCGCCCCTTCCTGCTGCGCCGCCGCAAGTCCGACCCCGGCATCGTCCCCGAACTGCCGCCCAAGACCGAGTCCGACCACCCGGTGCCGCTCACCCGCGAACAGGCCTCGCTGTACGAGGCGGTGGTCCGTGAGACCCTGGGCCTGATCGAGGCCGCCGAGGGAATGGCCCGGCGCGGACTGGTGATGAAACTGCTGACCTCGCTCAAGCAGATCTGCAACCACCCCGCCCAGTACCTCAAGGAGGACGCCCCGCGCGGCGGCGGCACCGCCCGCCTCGCCGGCCGCTCCGGCAAGCTCGCCCTCCTCGACGAACTCCTCGACACCATCCTCGCCGAGGACGGCTCCGTGCTGGTCTTCACCCAGTACGTGACGATGGCCCGGCTCCTCGCCGACCACCTCACCGCCCGCGGGATCGGGAGCCAACTCCTGCACGGGGGCACCCCGGTGGCCGAGCGGGAGCGGATGGTCGACCGCTTCCAGGCGGGCGAGGTCCCCGTCTTCCTGCTCTCCCTCAAGGCCGCCGGCACCGGCCTCAACCTCACCCGCGCCGGCCACGTCGTCCACTACGACCGCTGGTGGAACCCGGCGGTCGAGGACCAGGCCACCGACCGCGCCTACCGCATCGGCCAGACGCAGCCCGTACAGGTCCACCGGCTCGTCACCGAAGGCACCGTCGAGGACCGCATCGCCGAACTGCTCCGCGCCAAGAAGGCCCTGGCCGAAGCTGTCCTGGGCTCCGGCGAGGCCGCCTTCACCGAACTCACCGACCGCGAACTGGCCGACCTGGTCTCCCTGAGGAGGTCCGCGTGAACCGCCCCGGAGCCCGGCCCGGCCGCCCCGCCCCGCGCGGAGCCGGCCCCCGCCACGACGACCGCCGCCGCACCTTCCCGGCCGTCCCGCCCCGCGAGGCCGCCGACGGCAGCTTCGCCGGCACCTGGTGGGGCAACGCCTGGGTGGCCGCCCTGGAGCGCACCGCCCTCGACCAGGCCCGCCTCGGCCGGGGCAGGGCGTACGCCGAGCGCGGCCACGTCGACGCCATCACCGTCACCCCCGGCCGGGTCGTCGCCTACGTGCACGGCAGCCGGATCCGCCCCTACCGCACCGAGATCCGGATGCGGACGCTCGGCGACGACGGCTGGGAGCTCTTCCTCGACCGGGCCGCCGCCCGCCCGGAGCACATGGCTGCCCTCCTCGACAAGGAGGTCCCACACGCCCTGGAGGCCGTCGAAGGGCTGCTGCCCGCCCCCGGCGACCTGCTCCCCGACTGCTCCTGCCCCGACGACGGCTTCCCCTGCAAACACGCCGCCGCCCTCTGCTACCAGGCCGCCCGCCTGCTCGACGAGGACCCCTTCGTCCTCTTCCTGATGCGCGGCCGCGGCGAGGGCGAACTCCTCGCCGAACTCTCGCGGCGCAACGCCGTCCGCTCCGCCGCCGGGACCACCGCCGCCGCGCCCGTCCTCCCCGCCGTGCCCGCCCGCGAGGCGCTCGCCGCAGGGCCCCCGCTGCCGCCGCCCCCGCCGCTGCCGCTCCCCGACCGGCCCGGACGGCCCGCCGTCTTCCCGCCGGACCCGCACGCCCCGGACCCGCTGGCGCTCGACCTGCTCGCCGGCGAGGCCGCCGCCCGCGCCCACGCCTTCCTCGCCACCGGCCACGACCCGGTCGCCGGCCTCACCCCCTGGCAGGATGCCGTCCGGCTCGCCGCCGCCCACCCCGGTTCCGGCCTCACCGCCTCGACCCGCGCGCTCTACCGCGACCTGGCCGACGCGCTCGACCGCACCCCCACCGACCTCGCCCGCGCCGTCGCCGCCTGGCGCCAGGGCGGCGCGGCCGGCCTCGCGGTCCTGGAAGAGCCCTGGGACCCGCCCGCCGGTCCCTTCGACCGTGCCAGACCCGCCCTCCTCGCCGCCGACTTCCCGGCCTTCCGCCCCTGGCGCAACCACCTCTCCACCGCCTCGCTCCAACTCCGGCTCGGCAAGGACGGCCTGTGGTACCCGTACGAATCGGACCCCGGCCGCGAGGACTGGTGGCCGCGCGGCACACCCGACTCCGACCCGGTCGGAGCCCTCACCGAACTCCTCGGCCGCTGAAGCCCGTCCGGAGTCGCCACTCGAACGGAACCTCCCTCGAAGGAGTGAAACCCGGCGACGGCCGGATCCGGCAGACGCGTTCGTGGCGTTTATTCCGGTACGGGCACTCGCCCGTGCAACTCCGGAAGGCAGGAAGCCATGAGGCAGATGCGCCGAAGTGGTCTGGCCACACTGTTGGTCACGGGTGGTGCGCTCGCGCTGTCGGCGGGCGCCGCCCACGCGGACTCGGGTGCCGAGGGCGCCGCGGTCGGCTCCCCGGGAGTCGGCTCCGGCAACACGATCCAGCTGCCGGTCCACGTACCGGTCAACCTCTGCGGGAACACCGTCAACGTCGTCGGGCTGCTCAACCCGGCCATGGGGAACGCCTGCGCCAACACCTCGGCCCCGGCAGGGGAACAGCGGGACGGCGGTCCCGGCCGCACCCACAAGGACGAGGCCGTGACCCCGCGCGGCGGCGAACAGACCGGCGGCGGTTCCTCCGACGGCGGGGCCGTCAACGGCGGCGGATCCACCGCCGAGAGCCACACCGAGGGCTCCCCGGGCGTGCTGTCCGGCAACGGCCTTCAGCTCCCGATCGACCTGCCGGTCAACGTCGTCGGCAACTCGGTCAACGTCGTGGGCATCGGCAACCCGGCCGTCGGCAACACCGGGGTCAACGCCCCGAGCACCCCCGAGGAGCCGCAGGTCGAGACCCCGACCCCGCGCCCCCAGACCCCGGTGCGCAACCTTCCGCCGAAGCCGGTCGCCGAGCAGGAGAAGCCCGCCGCTCCGGCGCCCGCGCCCGCCCCGGCCCCGCAGGGCGGGACCGAGCGGGTCGTGCTCGCCGCCACCGGCAGCGACTCCGTCGGCTACGCCGCCGCCGGCAGCGCCGCGCTCCTTCTCGGCGGCGCGCTGATGTACCGCCGCGCCCGCCGCGCGGGCGACCAGGTCTGACCCGGACCTGCCACGCCGGGGGCCGGCGCCGCTGACGCCCGAGCCGTCAGCGGTCGGCCCGGCCCGGCGCCCCCTCCGCGCCCGTCACGCCGGGCGCGCCCCCGTGCCCGGACGCCGGCCCGAGCCAGGCGCGGAGCACCGTCTCGATGGCGGCGGAGACCCGGGCACGGGCCTGGTGGCGGGGGACCCCGGACATCAGCAGCGCGTCGTACGGCGTGTCCACGTGCCGCACCGAGGCGCGGACCGCGGCCGTCACGGCGCCCCGGTCGAGGGCCCGTCCGGCGGCCGTCCTGCCCACCCGGCCGCTGCCCTTCGTGGAGGCGTGGGCGGCGATCTCGGCGGCCCGCTCCGGCGGCATCGCGGGGAAGAGCCGCAGGATCTCCACCCGCAGGGCCTCGGTGATCCGGGCGTCCCGCACGGCGCGCCGTTCAGCGTCCCGGGCCCGGCGCCGCGCGCGGGCCTCCGCGTCGGCGAGGCAGGCCGCCTCCGCCCGGGCCAGGGCCTCCTCCTCGACGAGCAGCCCCTGGCGCTCGTAGCGGGTGCGGCGCCGGTTGTGGCGGACCACCACCGCCCACAGGGCGCTCTGTTCGCGGGCGCGCCGGGTGAGCGCGGTGTCGCCCCGGCGCAGGAAGACGAGGTGGCCGAGGTCGGCGCAGTCCAGGCAGACCGGCTGGTGGTACTCGACGATCATCCGCTCCAGCGGACCCTGCCGGCACTCCGAGCAGCGGCGGCGGCGCAGCGGCTCGACGACGACGGGGGCGACGAGGTCCATGACCGCCGTCCTCAGCGGAGCCCGGGCGCGGCGGCGGCGACGAACCGGGCGAGGGCGTCCTTGGCCAGCTCGGAGCGGCGGGTCCGGTCGGCCGTGCCGACCGCTTCGTGCATGCAGTGCGTCTCGTCGAAGGCGGCCTCGGCGAGCCGCCGCAGTTCCGCGTCGTCGCAGACCAGCTGGACGCGGAAGAGGGCCTGCCGGGCGGCGGTCCGCTGCCGGTAGGAGGCGTGCCGCGACTCCTCGGCCTCCTCGGAGCCGGGCTCCTCGACGGCCCGGAACCAGCGGTCGTTCTGGCTGTGCCGGTACTCGACGACGGCGCCCGCGAAGGCGCTGTAGGTGGCGATCCGCTCCTGGCGGAGTTGCTCGTTCCGGGCGAGGGCCGCCGTGCGCAGGGTCATCCGTCCCTGGAACCAGTGGGTGGCGATCACGCCGAGAAGCGTGCCCGCCACCGCTATCAGCGCCACATCCATGCCGTGGTCCTCCCCCGAGTCGCCGTTCCCGACCGCCCGAAGATCCTTCGGTCGGTCAGATCATGGCATTCCGGCGGGGCTCCCGTCACCGTCGTACCGGGCGGCGAGGGCCGCCGCCAGCCGGTTCCTGGCCGCCGTCTGCGCGGCGATGCGGGCGTCGAGCACGGCGAGCCGCTCGCGGGCTATCTCCAGGCCCCGGGCGGAGGGGCGCACCGACGGCAGGTCCCCGTCGAGACAGGAGCGGAAGGCCGCCACGTCGTCGAGGGTGAGTCCGGCGTCGAGGAGGTACCGGATGTTGGCGACGCGGACCACCGCGCCCTCCTCGTAGACCCGGTAGCCGTTGGCGGCGCGGTCCGAGGCGATCAGGCCCGCCTGCTCGTAGTGGCGCAGGGACCGCGCCGACGTGCCTGTCCTGCGGGCCAGTTCACCGATGCGCATCCGCCCAGTCGTATCACGCGACCAGCGCGCCCCCGTCGACCGGGAGCACGGTGCCGGTGAGGAAGGCGGCCCCGGGGTCGGCGAGCGCGGTGATCGCCCAGGCGACCTCCTCGGGCCGCCCGATCCGCCCGAGCGGGGTGTGGGCGAGCTGCCAGGCGCGGACGGCCTCGCGCTGCTCCGGGGTGAGGCCCATGTGGTCGGCGATCGGGGTCTCGATCGCGCCGGGGGCGACCGCCACCACCCGGACGCCGGCGGGGGCGAGTTCGACGGCCCAGCAGCGGGTGAGGGTCTCCAGGGCGCTCTTGGTCGCCGGATAGACCGAGTTGTCCGGCCAGCCGCGCTGGCCGACGGTGGTCGTCACGTTCACGACCACCCCGCCGGAGGCGCGCAGCGCGGGGACGGCGGCCTGGGTGAGGAGCACCGGCGCGAGCAGGTTCGTCTCCAGGAGGGGTGTGATCCCGGCCCGGTCGAGGGTGCCCAGGGGGCCGCCGGCGGCGATGCCCGCGTTGTTGACCAGGACGTCGAGGCGGCCGTGGTCGGCGCGCACGCGGCGGACGAGTTCCTCGGGCGCGCCCTCGGCCGTGACGTCGGCGGGGAGCGGGTGGATCGCGCCGAGAGCCTCGGCCGCGGTCTCCCGCAGGGGCTCGGACCTGCGGCCCACGGCGACGACGGTCGCGCCCTGCCGGGCGAAGGCGCGGGCGGTGGCCCGGCCGATGCCGGTGCCCGCGCCGGTGACGAGGACGACCCTGGGGGAGGCGGTGGTGTCGAGGGTGTTCATGCGGCCGATGGTGGAACCGTGACGCCAGTGGCAAGGTCAAGCCGGGGGAGCGCGCGGGGCAGAATGGGTGGGATGCGATACGAGGCGATCACCTGGGGCCGGATGGCCGGGCGACTGGCGCGGCATGCGGACCGGCTCGCGCCGGGTGACGGCGGCGATCGGCTGAAGGTCGCCGTCGACGGGGCCCCGGCCGCCGGGGGCGAGGAGCTGGCCGGGCTGCTCGCGGAGCAGCTGCGGGACCGCGGGCGGCCCGTGCACGTCGTCGGCACCCAGGGGTTCCTGCGGCCCGCGTCGCTGCGGTACGAGCACGGCCGTCAGGATCCCGACGCGTACTACGAGGGCTGGACCGACACCGGGGCCCTGTGGCGCGAGGTGTTCACGCCGCTGGAGCCGGGCGGTGACGGGCGGGTGCTGCCCGATCTGTGGGACCCGGTCAAGGACCGGGCGACCCGGAGCCCGTACGTGACGCTGCCGCCCGGCGGCGTCCTGGTGCTGCACGGGCCGTTCCTCCTCGGGCACTGGTTCCCCTTCGACCTGACCGTCCATCTGCGGCTCTCGCCCGGCGCCCTCGCGCGGCGCACCGGCGAGCCCTGGGCGCTGCCCGCCTTCGCCCGGTACGAGACGGAGGTCGACCCGGCCGGTACCGCCGACGTCGTCGTCCGCGCCGACGATCCGCGGCACCCTGCCTGGACCGGGCTCGGGGACCTCGCCTCAGACTGACGACGGGCGGCCCGACGGCGGTCTGCCGCCCACCACGGTCACCGCCTCGGAGCCCGCCGCGCACCCCGCCCGCGCCGCCTCCGCCGGGTCGGCGCCCGCGAGCCGCGCCGCGAGGAACGCGCCCGTGAACGCGTCGCCCGCGCCCGTCGAGTCAAGGCGTCGCTCCGGCGGCACGACCGGGGCCGCGACCCGGGCGGTGACCGTGCCGCGCTCGGCGATCAGCGCGCCGTCCGCGCCGAGGGTCACGACCGCCAGCGGGACGCGCCGGCTCAGTTCCCGGGCCGCCGCCTCCGCGTCCGGGGCTCCGGTGAGCAGCCGGGCCTCGTCGGCGTTGGGCAGCAGCACGGAGGCGCCCGCCACGGCCGCGAGGAACCGCTCGGGGCCCAGTTCCGCCAGGAAGCCGGCCGACGCCGGGTCCACGCTCACCGGTGTCCCGGCCGCCCGGGCGTCCCGCAGGGCGAGCCGGGCCGCCGCCCGGCTCGGCGGGGCGAAGAACAGGTAGCCGGAGAGGTGCAGGGCGGCCACGCCGTCGAGGAGCCCGGCGGACCAGTCGTCGGGGCAGAGGCGGAGCGCGGCGCCGCTGTCCGTCAGGAAGGTCCGCTCGGCCGCCGGGTCCACCAGGGCGATCACGGTGGCCGTGGGGGCCTCGGGATCCGGTACGAGGAGCGGGCGGACGCCCGCCCCGGCCAGCTCGCGCCCGTGCCAGGCGGCCGACTCCGCGCCCACCCGGGCGAGCAGCCGCACGTCCCGCCGCCCCGAACGGGCCGCCCAGCAGGCCGCGTTGGCCCCCGCGCCGCCCGGCAGGGTGCGGATCGAGGCCGCCGTGTCCGTCGCGGGAGCGAGCGGTCCCCGGTGCCGGGCCACCACGTCCGTGACGACGTCCCCGACGACCAGCAGCGCCCCGTCCGGCGCCGGCCCGTCGGCCGCCGTCACCGCTCGCCCGCGGCGTACGCCCCCGCGATCCGGGCCGCGAGCCGGACGTTGCCCCGCACCGCCGCCAGGTTGGCCTCCAGGGACGCGCCGTCCGTGTGCGTCGTCAGGTACTCCAGGAGGAAGGGGGTGACGGCCTGTCCGGTGACGCCCTTCTCCTTCAGCTCGGCGAGGCCCCGCGCCAGCACCCGGTCGTGCAGCGCCGGGTCCAGCTGCTCCGCCTCGGGCACCGGGTGGGCGACGACCAGCGCGGACCAGGGGCGGCCGAGCGCCTCCCGGGCCCGTATGACCGCGGCGACCTCCTCCGGGGTGCGCAGCGTCCAGTCGACCGGCTCGCCGGAGGAGGAGAGGTAGAAGCCCGGGAAGGTCTCGGTGCCGTACCCGGCGATCGTGACGCCCAGGGTCTCCAGGCGCTGGAGCGTGGCCGGGACGTCGAGGATCGACTTCACGCCCGCGCACACCACCGTGAGGCCCACTTCGGCGAGCAGCCGCAGATCGGCGGACTCGTCCTGGGTCTCGTGCCACTCGCGGTGCACCCCGCCGAGGCCGCCGGTGGCGAAGACCCGTATGCCGGCCGCGTCGGCGAGCCGGGCCGTCGCGGAGACCGTGGTGGCGCCGGTGGCGCCGGCGGCGAGCGCCGGGGCCAGGTCCCGGTGGCCGAGCTTGCGGACCGACGGGTCCTCCGCGATCCGGGTCAGCCCGGCCCGGTCGAGGCCGATCCGCGCCACGCCGTCGAGCACGGCGATGGTGGCCGGCACGGCGCCCTCGGCCCGTACCGACTCCTCCAGCTCCACGGCCACGGCCAGGTTCCGCGGGCGCGGCAGGCCGTGGGCGATGATCGTCGATTCGAGGGCGACGACGGGCCGTCCCTCGCGGAGCGCGTCCCGTACCTCTTCGGACACCAGTGTGGTCGTGGTCATGGTCCATGTCTGGCGCGCCCGCCCGCCCCGCAAACACCGCCGGCGATCTCCCGCCACCCCCCTTTCGTACGAGGGTGGGAGGGGGTACGGATTCGGTCTCCGGGTGTCCGGCGCGGCGGGGCGGAGCGGGGCCCGGCCCGCCCGGGTGACGGGCAAGGCCCCGGTGCGGAATCCGTCGCTCTCGGGCCGGATCGGGAACGTGCCTGGTCAGAGCGGTGAGCGGAGGGTTTTATTCCGCCGTCCCGGCCGTAGGGGCCGCTCCGGGACCCGGCTACAGTCACCGGCCATGACGACTCACGACCTCCCCTCCTTCGCCGTCCACATCCCCGACGCCGAGCTGGAGGCCGACCCGCTCGACCCCGCCCAGATCGTGTCCGGCACTCCCGAGGTGACCGGCAAGGTGCTGTGGGAGTCCGCCGACGGCAAGCAGCTGCGCGGCATCTGGCAGATCACCCCCGGCGTGGTCACCGACACCGAGGCGAACGAGCTCTTCGTCGTCGTCAGCGGCCGGGCCACCGTCGCCGTGGAGGGCGGCGCCACCCTGGAGGTCGGGCCCGGTGACGCCTGCGTGCTCCGCGAGGGCGACCGGACCACCTGGACCGTCCACGAGACGCTGCGCAAGGCGTACCACATCACCCTGCCCTGACCCGGGCGCCGGTCAGGCCCTGCGGAGCACGCCCCGCAGGGCCAGGGCCGCCATCGGCAGCAGCAGACAGGCGGCGATCGCGTTGAGCGGACCGTAACCCGCCTGGGAGACGACCACTCCGGCCAGCAGGCCGCCGAGACCCGCCGCCGTGTTCATCGCCGTGTCCGACAGGCCCTGGACGGACGCCCGTGCCGCCTGCGGCACCGAGTCCGTCAGCAGTGCCGAGCCCGACACCAGGCCGGCCGACCAGCCGAGCCCCAGGACGAACAGGCCCGCCGCGACCCGGGTGTGGCTCCCTCCCGCGGTGCCGGCGAGGAGCGCGGCGATCCCCAGCAGCCCGACCGCGAGGCCGATCACCGCGAGCCGGCCGAGCCGGTCCGAGAGCCGGCCCATGACGGGCGAGAACGCGTACATCCCCGCGATGTGCACGCTGATGACGAGCCCGATCAGCTCGATCCCGGCCCCGTGGTGGGTGAGCGCCACCGGCGTCATCGACATGATCGACACCATCACCGTGTGCGAGGCGACCACCGTGACCAGGGCGATCCGGGCCTGCGGCGACTCGCGGACCGCCCGCAGCCCGGCCCGCAGGGACCGGTCCTCGGGCCGGTCCTCGGCCCCGTCCGCCGCGGCCAGCGCCCGTGCCGTCAGCAGCGGATCGGGCCGCAGCAGCAGCGCCACCACCAGCGCCGAGACCACGAAGACCACCGCGGCCCACAGGAACGGGCCCGCGGCCACGGGTATGCCGAGGCCCGCGACGCTCCGCCCGGCCGGCGCCGCGATGTTCGGGCCGAGGACGGCGCCGATCGTGGTCGCCCAGACCACCGTCGAGATGGCCCGCGCCCGGCGGTCCGGCGGCGCCAGGTCGGCGGCCGCGAACCGGGCCGTCAGATTGGCCGAGGAGCCCGCGCCGAAGCCCACCAGACCCACGAGCAGCAAGGGGAAGCTGCCGAGGACCGCGCCGAGCACCGCGACACCGGCGCCGAGCGCTCCGAGGAGGTAGGCGAGCACCAGGCCGGCCCGTCGGCCGCGCCGCGTCATCAGCGCCGCCAGCGGCATCGCGAGCAGGGCCGGCCCGGCGACCGTCGCCGTCGAGGCGAGCCCGGCCAGCGCGTCCGTGCCGCTCACCTCGGTGGCGAGGACGGCGGCGAGCGCGACGCCGGTGGCGATCCCGAGACCGCCGAGGATCTGGGTGGTGACGAGCACGGCCTGGACCCGCCGGCGCAGCGCCGGCAGAGCGGCGGGGGAGAGCGGCGCGGCGGTCTTGCCGGGCACACGGATGTCAGGGGCGTCGGGCGTTTCGGTCACTACCGGAGTGTGCCAGCCCCCGCGCCCGAGGGGAACGTTGGGGAACCGGACCCCAGGTGGCCCGGGCCACCCCGGCGGAGGACGTGCCCCGGGGCCCGGAGCCGCTCAGAACAGCGGTTCCGGCAGCACGCCCTCCAGGGCGAGCAGTCTCCGCTTCGTCTCCAGGCCGCCGCCGAAACCGCCGAGGCCGCCGTCGCTCTCCACCACGCGGTGGCACGGCACCACCACCGGCAGCGGATTGGCACCCATCGCCGCCCCCACCGCCTGCGCCGCCCCCGGCTGGCCCACGCGCCGCGCCAGCTCGCCGTACCCGACCACCGCCCCGTACGGGACGGTGGTGGCCAGCTCGCGCAGCACCTGGCGGTTGAAGCCGGTCGTCAGCGACCAGTCCAGCGGCAGCTCGAACGCGCGCAGCGCCCCCGCGAAGTACCGCTCCAGCTGCCGCACCGGCTCCCCGAGCAGCCCCGTGGCGCACTCGACGGCCGGGCCGCCCAGCTGCCCGGCCAGCCGCTCCGGCATCCGCGTGCCGCGGTCCCCGCCCGCGTGGAACTCGACCCGCACGAGCCCCCGCCCCGTGGCCGCCAGGAAGAGCGGGCCGATGCCGCTCTCCACCACCGCCCACTCGGCCCGCACGCCGCGCGGTCCGTCCTCGATGTCCATGCCCTCACCGTACGGCCCGGCACCGACAGCCACGCCCGGACGCCCCTTTCCGGCCACGCCCCACCGACGCCTGTCAGCCAGAACGGTCCTTCGGCGGCGATCCGGCGGCGGGACCCCCTCCCGAGGTCACAGACCGGTCTCGCTCCGGTCTCGCGACCGGAAAATCGCCGGTCAGGTGCCCGCGGAACCCTCGGCGGGCCATAATCTCGCCCCGGTAGTACTACCCAGCGGTACCGACTGTTTTCGGACGTCCATGCGCCAGGGGTGGGAGGGCACACGCTCATGCAGGGCACGGTCGACGGATTCAGCTACGGGATCGTCACGCCGGTGGCGGCCTTCCTCATGGCCTGCCTCGGAGGCGCCCTGGGGCTGAGATGCACGACCCGCTCGCTGCGCCACCGGGAATCCTTCAAGGCCGGCTGGCTGGCCCTCGGCTCCACCTCCATCGGCACCGGCATCTGGACGATGCACTTCATCGCCATGCTGGGCTTCACGGTCGAGCAGGCCCCGGTCGACTACGACCGGCCGATCACCTTCGCCAGCCTCGCCGTCGCCATCGTCATGGTCGGCATCGGCATCTTCATCGTCGGCTACCGGGGCGCCACCGCGCTCACCCTCGTCACCGGCGGCACCATCACCGGCCTCGGCGTGGCCACCATGCACTACCTCGGCATGGCCGGGATGCGACTGCCCGGCCGGATCGAGTACGACACCCTGACCGTCGCCCTCTCCGTGGTCATCGCCGTCGTCGCCGCCACCACCGCCCTCTGGGCGGCGGTCTCCGTCCACGGCTTCCTCGCCAGCCTCGGGGCCAGCCTCGTCATGGGCGTCGCCGTCAGCGGCATGCACTACACCGCCATGGCGGCCGTCAGCGTCCACCTGCACGCCCCCTCCGCCCCCTCCGCCGCGGCCGCCGGCGCCCCCACGGGCTCGATGCTGCTGCCCATGCTGATCGGCCCGGCGGTCTTCCTCATCCTCGCCGCCGTCGTCGTCATGTTCGACCCGCTGCTCGTCATGGGCGACCCGGACTGGCAGCGGTCCCCGGTCCGCGCCCCGTACCGCCCCGGCATCCCCGCCCCCCGGCACGTCCCCGGGTACGGGGAGCCCGCGAACTGGACCGCCCGGCCCGGCGGACGCGGTTCCCGCCGCCCCATTCCGCGTGGCGGACACCGCTCCGTCCCGCGCGGCGGACACCGCTCCCAGGACTGGTGACGCGGCGATCACCGCCCGACTGTCGGTGGCGGGTCGTACGGTGGTGGCATGCGGCCCGTTTCCAAGATCGAACGTTCGGTGGCGCCCTTCGAGGTCGTCTCCCCCTACCAGCCGAGCGGTGACCAGCCGGCGGCCATCGCCGAGCTGGACCGGCGCATCCGCGCCGGCGAGAAGGACGTCGTCCTGCTCGGCGCGACCGGCACCGGCAAGTCGGCCACCACGGCCTGGATGATCGAGAAGCTCCAGCGCCCCACCCTGGTCATGGCGCCGAACAAGACCCTGGCCGCCCAGCTGGCGAACGAGTTCCGCGAGCTCCTGCCCAACAACGCGGTCGAGTACTTCGTCTCGTACTACGACTACTACCAGCCCGAGGCGTACGTCCCCCAGTCGGACACCTACATCGAGAAGGACTCCTCGATCAACGAGGAGGTCGAGCGGCTGCGCCACTCCGCCACCAACTCCCTGCTCACCCGCCGGGACGTCGTCGTGGTCGCCTCCGTCTCCTGCATCTACGGCCTCGGCACCCCGCAGGAGTACGTGGACCGCATGGTCCCGCTCAGGGTCGGCGACGAGATCGACCGCGACCAGCTGCTCCGCCGCTTCGTCGACATCCAGTACACGCGCAACGACCTCGCCTTCACCCGCGGCACCTTCCGGGTCCGCGGCGACACCATCGAGATCTTCCCGGTGTACGAGGAGCTCGCCGTCCGCATCGAGATGTTCGGCGACGAGATCGAGGCGCTCTCCACCCTCCACCCGCTGACCGGCGAGATCATCAGCGACGACCAGCAGCTGTACGTCTTCCCCGCCAGCCACTACGTCGCCGGCCCCGAACGCATGGAGCGGGCCGTCAACGACATCGAGCGCGAGCTCGACGGCCGGCTCCAGGAGCTGGAGAAGCAGGGCAAGATGCTGGAGGCCCAGCGCCTCCGCATGCGCACCACCTACGACATCGAGATGATGCGCCAGATCGGCTCCTGCTCCGGCATCGAGAACTACTCGATGCACTTCGACGGCCGCGAGCCCGGCTCCCCGCCCAACACCCTCCTCGACTACTTCCCCGAGGACTTCCTCCTCGTCATCGACGAGTCGCACGTCACCGTTCCGCAGATCGGCGCCATGTACGAGGGCGACGCCTCCCGCAAGCGGACCCTCGTCGACCACGGCTTCCGGCTCCCCTCCGCCCTCGACAACCGTCCGCTGAAGTGGGAGGAGTTCCAGGAGCGGATCGGGCAGACCGTCTACCTCTCCGCCACCCCCGGCACCTACGAGCTGTCCCGCTCCGACGGCTTCGTCGAGCAGATCATCCGCCCCACCGGCCTCGTCGACCCCGAGGTCGTCGTCAAGCCCACCGAGGGCCAGATCGACGACCTGGTCCACGAGATCCGCCTGCGCACCGAGCGGGACGAGCGCGTCCTCGTCACCACCCTCACCAAGAAGATGGCCGAGGACCTCACCGACTACTTCCTGGAGCTCGGCATCCAGGTCCGCTACCTCCACAGCGACGTCGACACCCTGCGCCGCATCGAGCTGCTCCGCGAGCTGCGCTCCGGCGAGTACGACGTCCTCGTCGGCATCAACCTGCTCCGCGAGGGCCTCGACCTCCCCGAGGTCTCCCTCGTCGCCATCCTCGACGCCGACAAGCAGGGCTTCCTGCGCTCCGGGACCTCCCTCATCCAGACCATCGGCCGCGCCGCGCGCAACGTCTCCGGCCAGGTCCACATGTACGCCGACACCATCACCCCCGCCATGGCCCAGGCCATCGACGAGACCAACCGGCGCCGCGAGAAGCAGGTCGCCTACAACAAGGAGCACGGGATCGACCCCCAGCCGCTCCGCAAGAAGATCAACGACATCGTCGCCACCATCGCCCGCGAGGAGGTCGACACCGAGCAGCTGCTCGGCACCGGCTACCGCCAGGGCAAGGACGGCAAGGGCGCCAAGTCCCCGGTGCCCTCGCTCGCCGCGCACGCCCCGAAGGCGGGGAAGGCCGGCAAGGCGGGCGCCAAGGCCGGCTCGACGCTGGAGCTCGGCGACCGTCCCGCCGCCGAACTGGCCGGAGTCATCGAGGAGATGACCGAGCGGATGCGCGCCGCCGCCGCGGAGCTGCAGTTCGAGGTGGCCGCCAGGCTGCGGGACGAGGTCGCCGAACTGAAGAAGGAGCTGCGGCAGATGAAGGAGGCGGGACTGGCGTGACCCGCGGCGGCCCGGTGTGTTGCAAGACCGACACAAAACCGGGCCGCGCCCGGCACGTTGTCAGTGGGCCTGCGTAGGGTGCTGCCACAACGACGAGAGGGGCAGCGCGTGACGGTCAACATGACCAAGGGGCAGGCCATCAGCCTGGAGAAGCAGGGCGGGGGCAGCCTCACCCAGGTGCGGATGGGGCTCGGCTGGCAGGCCGCGCCGCGCCGGGGGCTCTTCGGCTCCCGCACCCGCGAGATCGACCTGGACGCCTCCGCGGTGCTCTTCGCCGAGAAGCAGCCCGTGGACGTCGTCTTCTTCCGCCACCTGGTCAGCGACGACGGCTCCGTCCGCCACACCGGTGACAACCTCGTGGGCGGCGTGGGCCAGGGCGGCGACGACGAGGCCATCCTCGTCGACCTCCAGCGGGTGCCCGTCCACATCGACCAGATCGTCTTCACGGTGAACTCCTTCACCGGACAGACCTTCCAGGAGGTGCAGAACGCCTTCTGCCGCCTCGTCGACGAGACGAACGGCCAGGAGCTGGCGCGCTACACCCTGGACGGCGGCGGCCAGTACACCGCGCAGATCATGGCGAAGGTGCACCGGGCCGGCTCCGGCTGGCAGATGACCGCCCTGGGCAGCGCGGCCAACGGCCGCACCTTCCAGGACCTGATGCCGTCGATCCTGCCGCACCTGTAGGCGGACCCGCGGGGCGGACACCGCCGCACCGCCGCCGCACCGCAGCTCCCGACGGGCACCGGCCCGCCGGGAGCTGTCCCGCGTGACCGCATGACGAGGCCGTAGCAGCGATCCACGACCGCATGACCGACCGAAGCGCCGAGGGGAAACAGAGTCCAGATGACGGCCGAGCTGGTCCGGGGGCAGAACCACCCCCTGCCCGACACCCGACTCGAACTCCGGGTCGCCGCCGGACACCCGGTCGTCGCCGGGGCCACCCTCGGCGACGACCGGGGCCGCGTCGCCGGCGCCGAGTGGATCGCCCACCCCGGCGCGCCCGTGCGCCCCGGGATCGAGGTGGCCGTCACGGCCGCGGCCGAGCACCGCATCGCCGTGGACCTCGCGGCCCTCCCGGACGCCGTCCACCGGCTCTCCCTGCTCCTCGCGCTGCCGCAGGGCGGGAGCGGCCCGGCCCGCTTCGGCACCGCCGCCGCCCCCTTCGTGACCGTCGCCGACCCGGCGGGCACCGCCGTCGCCACGTACACCATCACCGGCCTCGACCGGGAGTCCGCCGTCGTCGCCCTGGAGCTCTACCGCCGCCAGGGCGCCTGGAAGGTCCGCGCCGTCGGGCAGGGGTACGAGGGCGGGCTCGCCGACCTCCTCGCCGACCAGGGCGCACCGGCCGCCGCCGACCTGGCAGCCGCCGTCCTGGACGCGGCCGCCCCGGCCGCCGCCCCGGTGCCGCCGCCGGTCCCCGAGACCGCCCCGGCCGCCCCCTCCTCCGCCACCACCGCGATCAGCTACGCCCACCCGGGCCGCCGCCCGGCCGCCCCGGCCGCCGGCCCCGGAGCCGTACCGCCGCCGGAGCCGCCGTCCGGGCCGTCGGCCGCGCCGCCGTCCGGGCCGTCGGCGGAGTCCCGGCCCGCGCCCGTCGCCGGGGACGCCGGCGGGTGGTCCATGGACGAGCGGTTGTACAACCAGGTGTGGGGCATGTTCGAGGACCTGGCCAGGACCGTCGCCGCCTACCGCAGCGCCCGCGACTTCGCCGACCACCGCCTCGACCGGGCCATCGACCAGGTCCTCGCCGACCCGGGCACCCGGGTCGGCGGGGCCGGCGACGCCGCGCGGGCCGCCGCCCGGGCCACGCACGAGGAGCTGATGGGCCGGGCCCAGGAGGTCCTCGACCGGGACCTCGCGCAGCTCACCGCCGAGTCCGAGGTCGTCGAACCCGCCCTGCCCGCCGCCTACGCCCGCTGGGACAACCCCGTCTGGCACGCCTACCGGGCCCCGGAGGAGCCCCCGATGGCGGTCCGTCTCGGCGACCTCCACGTCCCCGAGCGGAGCGCCCTCAGGATCCCCTTCCTGGTCCGGCTCCCGCTGGAGCGCGGCCTCTGGGTGGACTCGGGGCCCGGCCGCACCTCGGCCGCCGGACTGCTGGACGAGGCGGAGCTGCGCCGGCTCGCCCTGGACAGCGCCGTCGCCCACATCGCACGGCTGCTCGCCGCCCACCCCGCGGGCACCCTCACCGTCCACGTCCTCGACCCGGCCGGCGGCGGGGCCGCCGCCTTCGCGCCGCTCGTCGAGACGGGGGTCCTCGCCGCCCCGCCGGCCCGGGGCGCGGCCGGGGTCACCGACGTCCTCGCCCAGCTCACCGAGCGGGTGGACCTGTTGCAGATGGCGGTGCGCGGCGACGCCTCCGAGGACCTGCCGCCCGGTTTCGACCCGGCCCGCCAGCTGCTCGTCGTCCACGACTTCCCGCACGGCTTCGACGACCGGGCCGTCACGAGGCTCCGCTACCTCGCCGACGAGGGCCCCTCGGTCGGCGTCCACCTGCTGATGGTCGCCGACCGGGCCGACGCCGCCGCGTACGGGCCGGTGCTCGACCCGCTGTGGCGCTCGCTGCTCCGGCTCACGCCGGTGCCCGACGACCACCTCGCCGACCCGTGGGTCGGTCACGCCTGGACCTACGAGCCGCCGACGGTCCCGCCGGGCAGCGCGGTGCTCTGGCAGGTGCTCGGCCAGGTGGGTGAGGCGCGGCGGCGGAATTCCGGCTGATCGCGGCCCACCGCGCTCCCACCGCTCCGACCTGCGCTTTTGATTGACCTTTACCCTTTCCTTTACCTTTTCTTGGGTCTTCGGGTACTCTTTTTCCCAGCGGAGGGGAGTACTCCCCATGCGCGGCGTACCCGTCAATACGGACGGATCAAGGACATCCGGTCCCGGGGCGTCGGCCCGGCGGGCGTGTGTCACGGCCCCGGGTGGAAGAGACCTCCGGCAGCGACGACGCTGATCAGCCGTACGACGCCGGAGGCGCAGTGGACGTATCGATGACCATCTGGGTGCTGACCATTCTCGGTCTGGGCGCCCTGATCGCGGTCGACTTCTTCATCGGGCGCAAGCCCCATGACGTGTCGATCAAGGAAGCCGGAATCTGGACCGTCGTCTGGATCGTGCTCGCCGTGCTCTTCGGCATCGGCGTCACGATCTGGGGCGGCGGCCAGGCGGGCGGAGAGTTCTTCGCCGGCTTCATCACGGAGAAGTCGCTCAGTGTCGACAACCTCTTCGTCTTCATCCTGATCATGGCGAAGTTCTCCGTGCCGAGCCACCTCCAGCAGCGGGTGCTGCTGATCGGTGTGCTCATCGCCCTCGTGCTGCGGGCGATCTTCATCGCGGCGGGCGCCGCGATCATCGCGAGCTTCTCGTGGGTCTTCTACCTCTTCGGTGCCTTCCTCATCTACACCGCCTGGAAGCTCATCAAGGAGGCCATGGCGGACGAGGACGAGGACGACTGGGACGAGAACCGCATCCTGAAGTCCATCGAGAAGAAGTTCGGCGTCGCGGACCGCTACCACGGCACCAAGCTCTTCATCGTGCAGTCCGGCAAGAAGGTCATGACGCCGCTCCTGGTCGTCATGCTCGCCATCGGCATGACCGACGTGCTGTTCGCGATGGACTCGATCCCCGCGATCTTCGGCCTCACCCAGGACCCGTACATCGTCTTCACCGCCAACGCCTTCGCCCTCATGGGTCTGCGTCAGCTGTACTTCCTGATCGGCGGTCTGCTGAAGAAGCTGGTCCACCTCAGCTACGGCCTGTCGGTGATCCTCGGCTTCATCGGCGTCAAGCTGGTGCTGCACGCCCTGCACGAGTCCGGTGTCCACGTCCCCGAGATCTCCATCCCGGTCTCCCTCGCGGTCATCTGCGGCGTGCTGGTCATCACCACGATCACCAGCCTGATCGCCTCCAAGAAGCAGTCCGAGAAGGCTGCGGCCGAGGCGGCGGAAGCCGCCGAGGACAACAAGGCCGGCGCCGAGCGCTGACCCGCCTCCTCCGGCACACGACGACGGCCGGCCCGGGCACCACGCCCGGGCCGGCCGTCGTCGCTGTCCGCCTCCGCGGCCGCGCCGCTGTCAGGCGGCCGCGCCCTCCACGGCCTCCTCGGGCCGCCGCTCCGGCAGCGTCTCCGGAAGCAGCGCGAAGCAGCCGAGGCTCACCAGGGCCACCACCGTCAGATAGGCCGCCACTCCCCACGGCGGGCCCGAGCCGCCCTCCGACAGGGTCGTGGCCACGATCGGCGTCAGCGCGCCGCCGAGGACCCCCGCCAGGTTGTAGCCCACCGCCGCGCCGGTGCAGCGGACCCGGGGCTCGTACAGCTCCGGGAGATACGCGGCGACCACCGCGAACACGGTGATGAAGGCCAGCAGCGCCCCCAGGAACCCCAGGAACATCAGCAGCGGCTGCCCGGTGTGCAGCAGCGCCACCATCGGGAACATCCACAGGGCCGCCGCCGCGCACCCCGCCAGGCAGAGCGGCCTGCGCCCCCAGCGGTCGCCGAGCAGGGCCAGGAAGGGCGTCGCGGCACCCTTCACCGCCACCGCGGCCATCACGCAGACCAGCATCACGGTGCTGCTCACCCCGAGCCGCTCGGTGCCGTAGGCCAGGGCCCAGGTGGAGACCGTGTAGAAGATCGCGTACCCGACGGCGAGGGCGCCGGCGGTCAGCAGCACCAGCCGCCAGTGGTCGCACGCGACCTCGGCGAGCGGCCCGTTCGCCCGCCGCCCGGACGCGGACAGCTCCTCGAACTGCGGGGTCTCCGCGAGCGAGGAGCGCAGCAGCAGGCCGACGGCGGCGAGCAGGCCCGCCGCCCAGAACGGCACCCGCCACCCCCAGGACCGGAAGTCGGCGTCGCTCAGGCCGGCCGTGAGCGCCAGCATCACCCCGT
Source organism: Streptomyces roseolus (assembly GCF_014649855.1). Taxonomy (GTDB): domain Bacteria; phylum Actinomycetota; class Actinomycetes; order Streptomycetales; family Streptomycetaceae; genus Streptomyces; species Streptomyces roseolus. The sequence continues at coordinate 22,503 of NZ_BMTV01000019.1, forward strand.
TCGCCAGGAGGAAGCCGACCGCCGGGCCGATCTGCGGGAAGCTCGCCCACAGCGCGCGGCGGTGCGGCGGGGCGTGCTCGGCGGTCAGCAGCACGGCGCCGCCCCACTCGCCGCCGAGGCCGAGCCCCTGGAGGAAACGGAGCACCAGCAGGAGCAGGGGAGCGGCGACGCCGATCGACTCGTACGTGGGGACACAGCCGACGGCGACGGTGGCGCAGCCGGTGAGCAGCAGCGAGGCGAAGAGCACCGGCCGGCGCCCGTGCCGGTCCCCGATGTGCCCGAAGAGGACGGAACCCATGGGGCGGGAGAGGAAGCCGATGGCGAAGGTGCCGAAGGCGGCGAGGGTCCCGGCGAGCGGGGAGAAGGTCGGGAAGAAGAGCGGCCCGAGGACGAGGGCGGCGGCCGTGCCGTAGACGAAGAAGTCGAAGAACTCGATGGCGGTGCCGACGAGCGAGGCGGCGGCGAGACGGGCCATCGACGGCGGGCCGGCGGCCGCCGGTGGCGACGGAGCGTGACTGTGGCGCATGTGGCGCCAACTACCCGACGGCGGTCGTGGTTACGGGGGCGTACGGGAGCGCCCCCGGCGTCCCCGGGGGCGCGGGCCCCCTCGGGCCCGTGGGCGGGCTACCAGCCGCGCTCGCGCCACTCCGGGAGGTGGGGACGCTCGTCACCCAGGGTGGTGTCCTTGCCGTGGCCGGGGTAGACCCAGGACTCGTCCGGCAGGGCCGCGAAGAGCTTGGTCTCCACGTCGTGCAGGAGGCTCGCGAAGGCCTCCGGATCCTTCCGGGTGTTGCCGACGCCGCCGGGGAAGAGGCAGTCGCCGGTGAAGACGTGCGGGTGGCCGTGCGGGTCGTCGTAGACGAGCGCGATCGAGCCCGGGGTGTGGCCGACCAGCCGGCGGGCGGTGAGCTCGACCCGACCCACGCGGATCGTGTCGCCGTCCTCCACCGGGACGTCGGTGGCGACCGGGATGCCCTCCACGTCGTACGCGCCCGCGTACGTGGTCGCGCCGGTGGCGGCGACGACCTCGGCCAGGGCCTGCCAGTGGTCGCCGTGCCGGTGGGTGGTGACGACGGCGGCGATGCCGTCGTCACCGATCAGCGTGAGCAGGGTCTCCGGGTCGTCGGCCGCGTCGACGAGCAGCTGCTCGCCGGTGGCGCGACAGCGCAGCAGATACGCGTTGTTGTCCATCGGGCCGACCGCGACCTTGGAGATCATCAGGTCCTTCAGCTCGTGGACGTCGGCCGGACCGCCCACCCTCACCGCTCCGCTGTACGTCATGGCCTCAGCGTAGCCCCGCCCGCCGACAGCGGTCCCGGTGAGCCCGCGGCTACAGCGGAGGGAGCTGGGGGAGCGGGCCGCCCTTGGCGGTGAGGGCCGAGCCGTCGCGGCGGCCGGCCAGCCAGCCGAGCAGGTCGGCGGCGGGGCCCATGACGGCGACGCCGCCCTCGTCGGAGGCGGCACCGGTCGTCCAGGTGCGGCCGTCGTCGGCCCACAGGACGGTCGGCGGGACGTTCCCCATGGTGCTGAAGCGCTCGGCGAGGAAGTCGATCTCGCGCCCGACGAACTCCTCGGGAAGGTCCTCCAGCTCGTAACCGCAGTCGAGGTCCACGTGGTGCAGGTCCACCTCGACCCAGCGGCGGAAGGGGATGCGGAAGGCGTGGTCGGTGATGCCGTTGCGCAGCTCGACGACACGGCTCCAGTCGGCCGGGACGGAGGCCGCGGCCCGGAGGGTCCCGGCCGTCGCGCGGACGTCGGCGAGCTGGACGTCGAGGGGGCGGGCGGCGTCGCGCTCGATGTCCGCGTCGCGCGTCTCGGCGCTCGCGTACATGGGGCGGCCCTCGAGGACGTTCACCAGAGCCTCGGCGTTCCGGGCCAGGTGGGCGAGGACGTGACCGCGTGTCCAGCCGGGAAGCCGTGACGGCTGGGCCACGGAGGCGTTGTCCCAGGAGGCGGCGTCGGTCAGCAGCCGCTCGGTCGCTTCGTGCAGGGAGGCGAGGTCGCGCTCGTGATCGATCATGGCCTCGACCCTAGCGTCGGCCACTCGTTCGGGTGAAGCGCGCGAGCGAGCACCGGAAATCGAATGTACGTGCTATAGGCTCGATGGTGGCAGCCGCCGACCACGGAAGCATCCGGCATCCTTGGTTGTTGGGTGTTCTGTCCATCCGCTCTCTCAAGAAAGGTGCGGACCGGCGTGGCCGACCGTCTCATCGTCCGTGGCGCGCGCGAGCACAACCTCAAGAACGTCTCGCTCGATCTCCCCCGTGACTCCCTCATCGTCTTCACCGGGCTCTCGGGATCGGGCAAGTCCTCCCTCGCGTTCGACACGATCTTCGCCGAGGGGCAGCGCCGGTACGTCGAGTCGCTCTCCTCGTACGCACGGCAGTTCCTCGGCCAGATGGACAAGCCGGACGTGGACTTCATCGAGGGTCTCTCGCCCGCCGTCTCCATCGACCAGAAGTCGACCTCGCGCAACCCGCGCTCGACGGTCGGCACCATCACCGAGGTCTACGACTACCTCCGCCTGCTCTTCGCCCGCATCGGCAAGCCGCACTGTCCCGAGTGCCGCCGGCCGATCTCCCGCCAGTCGCCGCAGGCGATCGTCGACAAGGTCCTGGAGCTGCCCGAGGGCAGCCGCTTCCAGGTGCTCTCCCCGCTGGTGCGCGAGCGCAAGGGCGAGTTCGTCGACCTCTTCGCCGACCTCCAGACCAAGGGCTACAGCCGCGCCCGGGTCGACGGGCGGACCGTTCAGCTCAGCGAGCCGCCGACGCTGAAGAAGCAGGAGAAGCACACCATCGAGGTGGTCGTCGACCGCCTCACCGTGAAGGACTCCGCCAAGCGCCGGCTCACCGACTCCGTCGAGACCGCCCTCGGGCTCTCCGGCGGCATGGTCGTGCTCGACTTCGTCGACCTCGCCGAGGACGACCCCGAGCGCGAGAAGATGTACTCGGAGCACCTCTACTGCCCGTACGACGACCTCTCCTTCGAGGAGCTGGAGCCCCGCTCCTTCTCCTTCAACTCGCCGTTCGGAGCCTGCCCCGACTGCACCGGCATCGGCACCCGCATGGAGGTCGACCCCGAGCTGGTCGTCCCCGACGAGGAGAAGTCCCTCGACGAGGGCGCCATCCACCCGTGGTCCCACGGCCACACCAAGGAGTACTTCGGCCGGATGATCGACGGGCTCTCCCAGGCCCTCGGCTTCCGCACCGACATCCCCTACGCGGGCCTCCCGCAGCGGGCCAAGAAGGCCCTCATGCACGGCCACAAGACCCAGATCGAGGTCCGCTACCGGAACAGGTACGGGCGCGAGCGCGCCTGGACCAGCCCCGCCTTCGAAGGCGCCGTCTCCTTCGTGAAGCGGCGGCACGGCGAGGCCGAGAGCGACTCCAGCCGGGAGCGCTTCGAGGGCTACATGCGCGAGGTGCCCTGTCCCACCTGCCACGGCACCCGGCTCAAGCCGATCGTGCTCGCGGTCACCGTGATGGACAAGTCCATCGCCGAGGTCTCCGCCATGTCGATCAGCGACTGCGCCGAGTTCCTGGGCCGCCTCACGCTCAACGCCCGCGACAAGAAGATCGCCGAGCGGGTCCTCAAGGAGGTCAACGAGCGGCTGCGCTTCCTCGTCGACGTCGGCCTCGACTACCTCTCCCTCAACCGCGCGGCCGGCACCCTCTCCGGCGGCGAGGCGCAGCGCATCCGGCTCGCCACGCAGATCGGCTCCGGCCTGGTCGGCGTGCTGTACGTGCTGGACGAGCCGTCCATCGGCCTCCACCAGCGCGACAACCACCGTCTGATCGAGACCCTCGTCCGCCTCCGCGACATGGGCAACACGCTCATCGTCGTCGAGCACGACGAGGACACGATCAAGGTCGCCGACTGGATCGTGGACATCGGCCCCGGCGCGGGCGAGCACGGCGGCAAGGTCGTCCACTCCGGCACCTTGAAGGAGCTCCTCGCCAACGAGGACTCGATGACCGGGCAGTACCTCTCCGGCCGCCGGGCGATCACCACCCCGGACGTCCGCCGCCCCGTCGACCCCGGACGGCTCCTCACCGTCCACGGCGCGCGCGAGAACAACCTGCGGGACATCGACGTCTCCTTCCCGCTGGGCGTCCTCACCGCCGTCACCGGAGTCTCCGGCTCCGGCAAGTCGACGCTGGTCAACGACATCCTCTACACCCATCTGGCGCGCGAGCTGAACGGCGCCAAGACGGTGCCCGGCCGGCACACGCGGGTGGAGGGCGACGACCTCGTCGACAAGGTCGTGCACGTCGACCAGTCGCCGATCGGACGCACCCCGCGCTCGAACCCGGCGACGTACACCGGCGTCTTCGACCACGTCCGCCGGCTCTTCGCCGAGACGATGGAGGCGAAGGTGCGGGGCTACCTGCCCGGCCGCTTCTCCTTCAACGTCAAGGGCGGTCGCTGCGAGAACTGCTCCGGCGACGGCACGATCAAGATCGAGATGAACTTCCTCCCGGACGTGTACGTGCCGTGCGAGGTCTGCCACGGGGCCCGGTACAACCGGGAGACCCTGGAGGTCCACTACAAGGGCAAGTCCATCGCCGAGGTCCTCGACATGCCGATCGAGGAGGCCCTCGACTTCTTCGAGGCCGTCCCCACGATCGCCCGCCACCTGCGGACCCTCAACGAGGTCGGGCTCGGCTACGTCCGGCTGGGGCAGTCGGCGCCCACGCTCTCCGGCGGCGAGGCGCAGCGCGTCAAGCTCGCCTCCGAGCTGCAGAAGCGGTCGACCGGCCGCACGGTCTACGTCCTGGACGAGCCGACCACCGGTCTGCACTTCGAGGACATCTCGAAGCTCATCAAGGTCCTGTCGGGCCTGGTCGACAAGGGCAACTCGGTGATCGTCATCGAGCACAACCTCGACGTCATCAAGACCGCCGACTGGATCATCGACATGGGCCCCGAGGGCGGCAGCGGCGGCGGCATCGTCGTCGCCGAGGGCACCCCCGAGGAGGTCGCCTCGGAGCCGGCCAGCCACACCGGCAAGTTCCTCCGCGAGATCCTCGGCGCGGACCGCGTCAGCGACGCGGGGGCGCCGGCGGCGCGCGGCACGGCGACGAAGAAGGCCACCGCGAAGAAGACGGCGGCGAAGAAGGCACCGGCGGCGAAGAAGGCGGCCGCGACCAAGAAGGCCGCGCCGGCCAAGAAGACGGCGACCCGCACCCGCAAGGCGTGACGCCGCCGCCGGGCCGCCCGGGGCTCTCGGCTCCGGACGGCCCGGCGCGTGCCGGCACGGCAGGGCGCGGCCGTGCGGGCGCGCCCAGGCGTGCGGTCACGGCCCGGCGCCCGCACGGCTCACGGACCGGCGTACGCGTGACCGGCCCGGGGCGAGCGAGCGCGGGCACGGTCCGGCGTACGCCGGGTGAGCGCGGCCCGGGCCCCAGGCGTGGGGCCACACTCAGGCGCCCGTCCGGGTGGGGGCAGGCGCACGTCGTCGGCGGGTGACGTCCGGCTTCCGAGGCGTCCGGCCGCGGGTCGGCGCCCGCACGGTCTCGGCCCTGCGCCCATGCGGCGTCCGTCCGGTCTCGGCCTCGGCGCCTGCCCGGTCTCGGCCCTGCGTCCGTCCGGCGTCCGTCCCGCCTCGGCCCCGGCGTCCGTCCGGCCTTGGCCCTGCGCCCGTCCCGCCTCGGCCCGCGTCCGTCCGAACTCGGCCCGGCGTCCGTCCCGCCTCGGGCCCGCGTGCGCCGTCGGCGGGGGAGGTCCGGTTCCGGGGGTGCGGGCCCCGGCGAAACCGGAGCAAAGGGCGCGGGTATCGTCGGGGCTGACCTCCGTCCCCCGCACCCGTGGAGCGCGATCATGTCCGGCCAGTCCACCCGCCGTACCGTCCTGAAGGGCGCCGCGCTCGCCGGTGCCGCCGGGCTGGGAGTCGCCGCCTGCTCCACCGAGTCGAAGCTGGGGCACGCCGGGGTGCCGACGCCGACCGCGCCGGTCGACCTCGGTTCGCCGGACGAGGTGCCGGTCGGCGGGGCCAAGCTCTACCGCGAGCAGAAGGTCCTGGTGAGCTGCCCCGCCAAGGGCCAGTACAAGGCGTTCAGCGCCCAGTGCACCCACGCCGGCTGTGTCCTCGACAAGATCGAGGACAACGAGGGCAACTGCCCCTGCCACGGCAGCCGTTTCGACGTCACCACCGGCAAGGCGCTCAAGGGGCCCGCCACCGTCCCGCTGCCCGCCGTCGACGTCCGCGTCGAGGGCGGCAAGCTCATCGCCGGACCGAAGGCCGCGCCCACCGCCTGAGCCGCTCCGGACGGTTCAGGACCAGTCCCAGTCGATTCCCAGGATCCCGGGGCGCACGCCCTGCTCCACCAGGTGCACCGTGCGGTGCCGGCCGCCGAGCGTGAGCTCCGTACGGCCACCGCGCGGGGCGCCCGCCGAGGTCTGGGCGAAGCGCCGGCAGCGCACCGGCAGGGCCGCCTCGTCGAAGGCGACCTGGAGCACGTACTGCCCGCCCGCGAAGCTGAAGCCGCGCAGGTACTCGCCGCTCGGACCGGCCGTCCCGTCCTCGAAGCCGTACGTGAACAGGTGCGTGTCACCGGCCCGCAGCCGCGCGTCGAAGAGCAGCTCGGCGACGACCACGCCCGTCTCCGCGTGCCACCGCACCCGCCCCGTACGGCAGTTCTCCACCGACCGCACCCGCACCCGCGACGGATCGCAGCCCGGGTCGCCGTGGTGGATCGCGAGGTATCGGTCGACGCCGTCCCGGTGCGCCCGCACCACGTGCTGCGACTCGCGGCCCACCAGCTCGCGGCCGGGGCCGATCCGCACCCGCTCGTGGTGGCCGACCGTGTGCAGCCCGCCGTCCGCCGGCGTCTCCAACTCCGCGAACAGCTCCTCCACCGCTCCCGAGGCCTCCACCAGCGAGCGGTACGAGCGGGCCGCCGGCCGCTCCACGCCCTCCCGGGCCGCGTCCTCCGTCAGCAGCCGCAGCAGTGAGTTCCCCGGCAGCTGGAGCACCTCCTCCAGGGCCCGGACCGCTTTCAGGGACTCCGGCCGCTGCGGCCGGCGGGCGCCCTGCTGCCAGTAGCTCAGCGAGGTCACGCCGACCTTGACGCCCCGGTGCGCGAGATGGTGCTGGACCCGCTGGAGCGGCAGCCCGCGCACGGCCAGCGCGGTCCGCAGCGCCAGGTGGAAGGGGCCGGTGTGCAGCAGCTGCACCAGATCGGCCTCGGTGTGGCTCACACGGGCCTCCTCGGGCTCCTCGGGCTGTCGGGCATCGGGCTGTCGGGCTCTTCGGGCCCCGGGGTGAACGTTCACGCGCGCGGCACGGGCCGCCGGGGCCCGGACGGCGGGCGGGCAGGTGGACGGCGGGCACGCGTTCACACCCGCGCCACGCCGTTCACAGCCCGATGTCACCCCGCATTGAAGCGTGTTGACCCGCTCCCGACAACGACCGATGCTCCAAGCGGTGTCCGGACGCCACCCCACCCCCACGCACCCCCCACCTGATCCCCACACCCCCGCACTGGGAGGAACCCCATGCGCAGACGACCCCAGAACGGGAAGAGGAGCCTCGTGGCGTTCGCCGCCGCCGCGCTGCTCCTCGTCCCCACCGCGGCCTCGGCGTCCGCCGCGCCGGCCCCCGGACCCGCCGCGACGACCACCGCGCTCGGCGCCAAGCGCCTGGACATCACCATGCAGGCCCAGCAGAAGAGCAACTGGTGCTGGGCCGCCGGCGGCAACACCATCGCGACCTGGTTCGGCCGCGGCTACAGCCAGAACCAGTTCTGCAACGCCGCCTTCCAGCGCCGGCAGGGCTACGACTGCCCCAACTGGCAGGCCACCCTGGGCAACGTCCAGACCGGACTCTCCTGGGCGGGCGTCAGCCCCGGCTCGTACGTCGACGGCTGGCTGCGCTACTCCACCGTCCAGACCGAGATCGACGCCGACCGGCCCGTCGAGACCCGCATCCAGTGGTCGAGCGGCGGCGGCCACATGCACGTGCTGTACGGCTACGACGACGCGAACAGCTGGGTCTACTGGGGTGATCCGTGGCCCACCGGCAATCGGTACAACTGGGCCTCCCACGCGTGGTACGTCAACAACGGGTCCTTCTCCTGGACCCACTCGCTCTACCGGATCGGGGCGTGACCATGACCACCACGACCGCTCTCCTGACCGGAGCCGCCGCCGCGCTCCTCGCCCTCGGCGCCGCGGCCCCGGCCGCCGCCTCGGGCCCCGGCGCACCGCTGCCGGTCGCGCCGACCGCCGAGCGGGCCGCCGCCGCGCCCGGGACCCTGGCCACCGTCGGCCGCTTCTTCGCCCGCGACGGGGCGCTCGCCCGCGCCGACGCGGCGCCCCGGATATCCGGGGCGTCCGTCCCCGTGCGGATCCTCTCCGCCGACTTCGTCGCCGGGAAGCCGGGCGCGCCCGTGGCCCGGGAGGAGTTCCGGGCCAGCCTCGCCGTCGCCGCGGACGGCCGGAAGGCGTCGCTGTGGACGGTACGGAGCTCCGCCGGCTGGCAGGTGGTGAACATCGCCACCGGCGACGACGAGCTCCGGTACGCCCGCGAAGGGGCCGGGCGGCTCCCCGGCGGGCTCGTCTTCCGCGAGCCCCAGATCGACGCCTGGTACGTCCAGAAGGGCACGAAGGTGCTCCCGCTGGACGAGGACGCGGTCCGGGCCGTCGGCCGGAACGGCACCACGCTCGCCGCCTACCGCGACCGCGTCACGCGCGCGTACGCCGACAAGCTCCCCGACTCCGCGTACGCCCGCAAGGGCGCGGCCGGCGGCTACGCCCCCGCGGCGCCCGGCTCCGCACCCGCGGCCGCGGCCGCCGGGCCCACCGCGCCCGCCGAGGGCACGGCGGCGGGCGGCCCCCGCCATCAGCCGGCCGCGGCCACCGCCGCCTCCACGGTCGCCGCCTTCGGCGCCGTGGCCGCCCTCGGCCTGATCGGCGCCACCGCCCTCCGCCGCCGGGCGGCGGCCCGCCGCACCCCGGGGGCCTGACCCCGGCCCCGCGTCCGGCCCACCGCGGCACGCACGGCCCGGGCCGCCCACGAGGCGCCCCGGGCCCTCCGGCCGAGGACCCGCAGGGGGCAGGCCCGCGGCCCGGGAGCCGACGGCTCGCGAGAGCGGCCGCGCGGCCCGGAGGCCGTACGGCCCCGCCCACGGCCCGCGTGCGGCCCACCCGGGTCCACGGAACGCCCGTGCCCGTCCCCGTGCCCGTCCCCGCCCCCGGATCCGGTCCGGGGCACGGCCTCCGGGGGCGCCCCGTGCGGGGCCGCCCTGTCACCGGGCGCCAGTAGGGTGGGCGCATGGCCGACCCCACCAGCTATCGACCCGCGCCGGGGCAGATTCCCGACGTCCCGGGTGTCTACAAGTTCCGGGACGAGCACCGCCGGGTGATCTACGTCGGGAAGGCGAAGTCGCTGAAGCAGCGGCTGGCCAACTACTTCCAGCCGCTCGCGAGCCTGCACCCGCGGACCGCCACCATGGTGACCACGGCCGCCTCCGTGGAGTGGACGGTCGTCTCCACCGAGGTCGAGGCGCTCCAGCTGGAGTACTCCTGGATCAAGGAGTACGACCCCCGGTTCAACGTGAAGTACCGGGACGACAAGAGCTACCCCTACCTCGCCGTCACGCTGAACGAGGAGTTCCCGCGCGTGCAGGTCATGCGCGGGCAGAAGAAGAAGGGCGTGCGGTACTTCGGGCCGTACGCGCACGCGTGGGCGATCCGCGAGACCGTCGACCTGATGCTGCGGGTCTTCCCGGTGCGGACCTGCTCCGCGGGGGTGTTCCGGAACGCCGCCTCCGCCGGCCGGCCCTGCCTCCTCGGCTACATCGGCAAGTGCTCGGCGCCCTGCGTCGGCCGGGTCACCCCCGAGGAGCACCGGGAACTGGCCGAGGAGTTCTGCGACTTCATGGCCGGCCGCACCGGCGCGTACATCCGCCGCCTGGAGAAGCAGATGACGGCGGCGGCCGAGGAGATGGAGTACGAGAAGGCGGGCCGGCTCCGCGACGACATAGGGGCGCTGCGCCGGGCCATGGAGAAGAGCGCCGTCGTCCTCGCCGACGCCACCGACGCCGACCTCATCGCGCTCGCCGAGGACGAGCTGGAGGCCGCCGTCCAGATCTTCCACGTCCGCGGCGGGCGCGTCCGCGGCCAGCGCGGCTGGGTCACCGACAAGGTCGAGGCCGTCGACACCGCCGGGCTCGTCGAGCACGCCCTCCAGCAGCTGTACGGCGAGGAGAGCGGCGACGCCGTGCCCAAGGAGGTCCTGGTCCCGGCGCTGCCCGAGGACGCCGAGGCCGTCACCCAGTGGCTCTCCGGCCGCCGCGGGTCCCTCGTCTCCCTGCGGATCCCGCAGCGCGGCGACAAGAAGGACCTGATGGCAACCGTCGCCCGCAACGCCCAGCAGGCGCTCGTCCTGCACAAGACCAAGCGGGCCAGCGACCTCACCACCCGCTCCCGGGCCCTGGAGGAGATCGCCGAGGCCCTGGGCCTGGAGTCGGCGCCGCTGCGCATCGAGTGCTTCGACATCTCCCACCTCCAGGGCGAGGACGTCGTCGCCTCCATGGTCGTCTTCGAGGACGGGCTGCCCCGCAAGAGCGAGTACCGCCGCTTCCAGATCAAGTCCTTCGAGGGCCAGGACGACGTCCGCGCCATGCACGAGGTGATCGGCCGCCGCTTCCGGCGCTACCTCGCCGAGAAGGAGCGGACGGGGGAGTGGGGCGAGGACGGCGAGGTCGCCGTCGACGAGGCCGGCGACGACGGCCGGCCCAAGCGCTTCGCCTACCCGCCGCAGCTCGTCGTCGTCGACGGCGGGCAGCCGCAGGTAGCCGCCGCCCGCCGGGCCCTCGACGAGCTGGGCATCGACGACGTCGCCGTCTGCGGGCTCGCCAAGCGCCTGGAGGAGGTCTGGCTGCCCGGCGAGGACGACCCGGTGGTGCTGCCCCGCTCCAGCGAGGGCCTGTACCTCCTCCAGCGGGTCCGTGACACCGCTCACGATTTCGCCATCCGCTACCAGCGCTCCAAGCGGACCAAACGGCTCCGGAGCAGCCCCCTCGACGCCGTCCCCGGCCTCGGCGACACGCGCAAGCAGGCCCTGATCAAGCATTTCGGCTCGGTGAAGCGGCTGAAGCAGGCGACAATCGAGCAGATCTGTGAGGTCCCCGGCTTCGGTCGGAAGACCGCGGAGGCGGTCGCCGTGGCCCTGGCCCAGGCGGCCCCCGCCGCACCCGCCGTGAACACGGCCACAGGAGAGATCATGGAAGACGACGGGGGCACCACGGCATGACCGAGCACGACGGGCACCACCGAGAAGACGGAGCAGGACACGTGAGTACGGGCACGAAGGAGACCGCGGGCGACAACGGCGCCGAGGCGGCCATCCCCGAGCTGGTGATCATCTCCGGCATGTCCGGGGCCGGCCGGTCCACCGCGGCGAAGTGTCTGGAGGACCTCGGCTGGTTCGTCGTCGACAACCTGCCGCCCGCGCTGATCCCCACCATGGTGGAGCTCGGCGCCCGCTCCCAGGGCAACGTCGCCCGGATCGCGGTCGTCGTCGACGTCCGCGGCCGGCAGTTCTTCGACGCCCTGCGGGAGTCCCTCGCCGACCTGGAGGCCAAGCAGGTCACCCGCCGGATCGTCTTCCTGGAGTCCTCCGACGAGGCCCTGGTCCGCCGCTTCGAGTCGGTCCGCCGCCCCCACCCGCTCCAGGGCGACGGCCGCATCGTCGACGGCATCGCCGCCGAGCGCGACCTGCTGCGCGAGCTGCGCGGCGACGCCGACCTGGTCATCGACACCTCCAGCCTCAACGTCCACGAGCTGCGCGCCAAGATGGACGCCCAGTTCGCCGGCGAGGAGGAGCCCGAGCTCCGGGCCACCGTCATGTCCTTCGGCTTCAAGTACGGCCTGCCGGTCGACGCCGACCTCGTCGTCGACATGCGCTTCCTGCCCAACCCGCACTGGGTCCCCGAGCTGCGCCCGTACACCGGCCTCAACGAGGAGGTGGCGAACTACGTCTACAACCAGCCCGGCGCCAAGGAGTTCCTGGACCGCTACACCGAGCTGCTCCAGCTGATCGCCGCCGGCTACCGCCGTGAGGGCAAGCGGTACGTGACGATCGCCGTCGGCTGCACCGGCGGCAAGCACCGCTCCGTCGCCACCGCCGAGAAGCTCGCCGCCCGCATCGCCGCCGAGGGCGTGGAGACGGTGGTCGTCCACCGCGACATGGGGCGCGAGTGAAGCCGTACCGCCGGCGCCCCTCCTCCACCCTCACGGTGAAGCGGGCGCTCCGCAGACGTGGGGCCCAGCCGAAGGTCGTCGCCCTCGGCGGCGGCATGGGCCTCTCCGCCTCCCTCGCCGCGCTGCGGCGGATCACCGGCGACCTCACCGCGGTCGTCACCGTCGCCGACGACGGGGGTTCCAGCGGCCGGCTCCGGGAGGAGCTGGGCGTGCTGCCCCCCGGCGACCTGCGCAAGGCGCTCGCCGCGCTCTGCGGCGACGACGACTGGGGCCAGACCTGGGCCCGGGTCATCCAGCACCGCTTCCGGTCCAAGGGCGAGATGGGCGGCCACGCCGTCGGCAACCTGCTGATCGTCGCCCTCTGGGAACAGCTGGGCGGCGACCCCGTGCAGGCCCTCGACCTGGTGGGCCGGCTGCTCGGCGCCCAGGGCCGGGTGCTGCCCATGTCCGCCGTGCCGCTGGAGCTCCAGGCCCTGGTCAGGGGCCACGACCCGGAGCGCCCGGAGGACGTGGACACCGTCCGCGGGCAGGCCACCGTGGCGCTCACCCCGGGCGAGGTGCAGTCCGTGCACCTGGTGCCGCACGACCCGCCGGCCGTTCCGGAGGCCGTCGCGGCGGTCCTGGACGCGGACTGGGTGGTCCTCGGGCCGGGCTCCTGGTTCTCCTCCGTGATCCCGCACCTCCTCGTGCCCGAACTGCTCGACGCGCTGGTCGAGACGAAGGCCCGCAAGGTGCTCTCGCTGAACCTCGCGCCCCAGCCGGGAGAAACAGAGGGCTTCTCACCGCAGCGTCATTTGGAGGTTTTGGGACGACACGCCCCTAAACTCGCCCTGGACGTGGTGCTGGCCGACGAGGCCGCCGTGCCCGACGTGTCAGCCAGGGAACCCCTCGTCGACGCCGCCAAGCGGCTCGGCGCCGCGCTGGAGCTGGCGCCGGTGGCCCGCGCCGACGGCTCTCCGAAGCACGATCCGGAGCGCCTGGCCGCCGCGTACGACCGTATTTTTCGGATGCATGGAAGGATCGGCCCATGGCGATGACGGCAGCGGTGAAGGACGAGATCTCCCGGCTTCCCGTCACCCGGACCTGCTGCAGGAAGTCGGAGGTCTCGTCGATCCTCCGGTTCGCGGGCGGCCTGCACCTGGTCAGCGGCCGGATCGTGATCGAGGCGGAGCTCGACACGGCGATGGCGGCCCGGCGGCTGAAGCGGGACATCCTGGAGATCTTCGGGCACAGCTCGGAGCTGATCGTGATGGCCCCCGGCGGGCTGCGGCGCGGTTCCCGCTTCGTGGTGCGCGTGGTGGCCGGCGGCGACCAGCTGGCCCGCCAGACGGGCCTGGTCGACGGCCGGGGCCGTCCCATCCGTGGCCTGCCCCCGCAGGTGGTCTCCGGGGCCACCTGTGACGCCGAGGCGGCCTGGCGGGGCGCCTTCCTCGCCCACGGCTCGCTGACCGAGCCGGGCCGCTCCTCCTCCCTGGAGGTCACCTGCCCCGGTCCGGAGGCCGCGCTCGCCCTCGTCGGGGCCGCCCGCCGGCTCTCCATCGCGGCGAAGGCCCGCGAGGTCCGCGGGGTGGACCGGGTCGTGGTCCGCGACGGCGACGCCATCGGCGCCCTGCTCACCCGGCTCGGCGCGCACGAGTCGGTGCTGGCCTGGGAGGAGCGGCGGATGCGCCGGGAGGTCCGCGCCACCGCCAACCGCCTCGCCAACTTCGACGACGCCAACCTGCGCCGCTCGGCCCGGGCCGCCGTCGCCGCCGGAGCCCGGGTGCAGCGCGCCCTGGAGATCCTCGCGGACGAGGTGCCCGAGCACCTCGCGGCGGCCGGCCGGCTGCGCATGGAGCACAAGCAGGCCTCCCTGGAGGAGCTGGGCGCGCTCGCCGACCCGCCGCTCACCAAGGACGCGGTGGCCGGCCGGATCCGCCGGCTGCTCGCCATGGCCGACAAGCGGGCGCAGGACCTGGGCATCCCCGGCACCGAGTCGAACCTGACGGAGGAGCTGGACGAGAGCCTGGTCGGCTGAGCCCCGACGGCCCTTCCGGTCGGCCCCGGGCCGCTCGGGACGCCACCCGCCCGGCTGCTCCGGACGGCCCTTCGCCCCCGCCGGGGCGGGGGGCCGTCCGCGTATCCGCGGAATCCCGAACTCCGTGTAGGCGAAACGTTTCTGATTCTCCGTCACCCTTCCGGCGTCCCCAGGCCGTCGCGGCGAGGCACCCTTGACAGGACCATGAGCGCCCCAGAGCCTGGCCTCCGTTCACCTTCGTGACGGAACACACCAAGGGGGGCTCATGAGACGAAAAGCGCGGGCGATCCTCGCCGCCGCGTCCCTGCTGGTCGCGGGCATCGCGGCGGCACCCGCCGCCGGAGCGCGGCCGGCGGACCCGGAGGGCGGCGACGCCCTCTCCGTCTGGCGCGCCACGGTCACCCAGGAGCAGGTGCCGCTGCTCCTGGAAGCCGGTACCGACGCACACGAACTGACCGAGCGGGTGCCCGAGCGCGGCACCGCCACCGTCGAGCTGTACCTGACCGAGGCACAGGCCGGAGCCCTGCGCGGCCGGGGCGTCACGCTCGCCGAGCACGACCCGGGCCCGGCCGCCGCCCGGCGCGCGGCCGCCGCCGGCGACGGCGTCTTCCGCCCCTACGGCGGCCCCGGCGGCCTCAAGGAGGAGATCCTCGCCACCGCCGCCGGCCACCCCGGCCTCACCAAGGTCGTCTCCCTCGGCAAGACCGTCAAGGGCCAGGACATCCTCGCCGTCAAGGTCAGCAAGGGGGCGGGGAAGACCAGGGACGGCGCCAAGCCGGCCACGCTGTACGTCTCCAACCAGCACGCCCGCGAGTGGATCACCCCGGAGATGACCCGGCGGCTGCTCCACCACTACCTCGACCACTACGGGACCGACGAGCGGATCACCCGGATCGTCGACTCCACCGAGCTGTGGTTCGTGCTCTCCGCCAACCCCGACGGCTACGACTTCACCCACGCCGACCCGGCCAACCGCCAGTGGCGCAAGAACCTCCGCGACAACGACGGCGACGGGACGATCGGCGGCGGCGACGGCGTCGACCTGAACCGGAACTTCTCCTACAAGTGGGGCTACGACGACGAGGGTTCGTCCCCCGACCCGGCCGACGAGACCTTCCGCGGCAAGAGCCCCATGTCCGAGCCGGAGACCCGCGCCCTGGACGCCTTCCAGAAGCGCATCGGCTTCTCGTACGGCGTCAACTACCACTCCGCCGCCCAGCTGCTGCTCTACGGCGTCGGCTGGCAGGTCGCCACCGACACCCCCGACGACACCGTCCTGAAGGCGCTCGCGGGCACCCCGCAGAACTCCGCCGTCCCCGGCTACCGGCCGCAGGTCGCCTCCGAGCTGTACACCACCAACGGCGAGGCCGACGGACACGCCGCCAACGTCAACGGGATGCAGATGTTCACCCCCGAGATGTCCACCTGCGCCACCGCCTCCCGCGTCGACCCGAACGACGCCTGGGAGGCCGCCGACTGCGCCTCCGTCTTCACCTTCCCCGACGACGAGAAGCTGATCCAGGCCGAGTTCGCCAAGAACGTCCCCTTCGCGCTCGCCGTCGCCGAGGCCGCCGCCCGCCCCGACGACCCGGTCTCCCCGGTCGGCGCCCCGGCACCGGCCCTCACCCCCGACGCCTTCACCACCTCCTACGCCGCCGCCGGCGAGGAGCAGCCGGTGGCGGTCACCGCCCGGAAGTCGCTGCGCGCCAAGACCCTCCACTACCGGATCAACGGCGGCCGCGCCCACCGCGCCGGGGTCGAGGCCTGGGAGGGCGGCGAGACCTACGGCGGCGAGGACAACCTGTACTACGACCAGTACCGCGGCGAGGTGCGCGGCGCCCGGCCCGGCGACTCCGTCGAGGTCTGGTTCACCGCCCGCGGCCGCGATGGCCGGACCACCGCCACCACCCCCTTCACCTACCGGGTCGCCGAACGCGCCCGCGGGGACGTCCTCGTCCTCGCCGAGGAGGGCGGCACGGGCGCCGCACGGCACGCCGCCGCGTACACGGAGGCGCTCGCCGCGACCGGCCGGAAGGCGGCCGTCTGGGACGTCGCCGTCCAGGGCGCCCCGCACGCCCTCGGCGCCCTCTCCCACTTCCGCGCCGTCGTCTGGTACACCGGCGCCGAGCGCCCCTCCGGAGCCGTCGAGCTCGCCGTCCGCTCCTACCTCAACGAGGGCGGCAAGCTCCTCAACGCCGGCGAGAAGACCGGCGGGCTCACCCGGATCGGCCGGGCCGAGTCCAACGACTTCGCCCAGTACTGGCTCGGCGCCTACCACCGGGCCGGCCTGGACGCCCCGCCGTCCTTCGCCGGCTCCGGCCGCCTCGCCGGTCCGCCCACCGGGCTCGCCGCCGCCGACGGCAACCCGCTCGACCACGCCGGCGCCTTCACCGTCACCTCCGACAGCCTCGACCCGGAGAGGTATCCGCAGTTCGCCTCCAGCGCCCCGGCCGGCGACTACCCCGGCCTGCGCACCCCCTTCGAGCCGGCCGAGGGCGCCTCCTTCGCCGCCGTGAAGCACGCCGACGACACCTGGGCCCGGCTCAGCCGCACCGTCGACCTCACCGGCACCGCCGCCGCCGACGCCCCCCGGCTCGACTTCCAGGTCAGCCACGACACCGAGTCCGGCTACGACCACCTCGTCGTCGAGGCCCGCACCGTCGGCCGGGACGACTGGACCACCCTGCCCGACCGCAACGGCGGCACCTCCGCCGAGCCGCCCGCCGACTGCGGCGAGGGCTACTACCTGAAGCTCCACCCCGCCCTCGGCCGCTACCTCACCCTCGGCGAGGACGGCTGCGCGCCCACCGGCACCAGCGGCGCCTGGAACGCCTTCACCGGCCCCTCCAACGGCTGGCGGCAGGCCTCCGTCGACCTCTCCGCCTACGCGGGCAAGCAGGTCGAGCTCTCCCTCTCGTACGTCTCCGACCCCGGCACCGGCGAGACCGGCGCCTTCGTCGACGACGTCCGCCTCGTCACCGCGGCCGGCACGGAACGTGAGGGCTTCGAGAGCTCGCTGGGCGCCTGGACCGTGCCCGGCGCCCCGTCCGGCAGCCCCGGCAACACCGCCGACTGGACCCGCTCGCCGGCCCTCTTCCACTCCGTCGCCGCCGTCACCACCCGTGACACCGTCCTCCTCGGCTTCGGCCTGGAGCACGTCCCCTCGGCGGCCGAGCGGCAGCGGCTCCTCGACCGCGGCCTCACCGCGCTCCGCCGCTGACGGAGAGTAGTGGGGACAAAGGTCCCAAGACGGTCCGTACCCGTTGGTAGGTACGGGCCGTCGGCCCTTTTCCGGTCACTTTCCGGGCTCGATCGGCTGCGCTTGATGTCACTCGGGGGCGCCCGGAGGGGTAGGGTCGTAAGCGGTCGGGGACATCCCAAAAAAATCAAGATCTCGCCGGTGTGACATTTCACCCGGCGTTCTCATACGAGGAGATCGGTTCGTGACGATCCGCGTAGGCATCAACGGCTTTGGCCGCATCGGTCGCAACTACTTCCGCGCGCTCCTTGAGCAGGGTGCCGACATCGAGGTCGTGGCCGTCAACGACCTGGGCGACACCGCGACCACGGCCCACCTGCTGAAGTACGACACCATCCTGGGTCGCCTCAAGGCCGAGGTCTCCCACACCGCCGACACCATCACCGTCGACGGCCACACCATCAAGGTCCTCTCCGAGCGCAACCCCTCCGACATTCCCTGGGGCGAGCTCGGCGTCGACATCGTCATCGAGTCCACCGGCATCTTCACCAAGCGCGACGACGCCGCGAAGCACCTCGCCGGCGGCGCCAAGAAGGTCCTCATCTCGGCTCCGGCCACGGGCGAGGACATCACCATCGTCATGGGCGTCAACCAGGACAAGTACGACCCGGCGAACCACGACGTCATCTCGAACGCTTCCTGCACCACCAACTGCGTCGCCCCGATGGCCAAGGTCCTCGACGAGAACTTCGGCATCGTCCGCGGCCTCATGACCACGGTCCACGCGTACACCAACGACCAGCGCATCCTGGACTTCCCGCACAAGGACCTGCGCCGCGCCCGCGCCGCCGCGGAGAACATCATCCCGACCACGACGGGTGCCGCGAAGGCCACCGCCCTGGTCCTCCCGCAGCTCAAGGGCAAGCTGGACGGCATCGCCATGCGCGTCCCGGTCCCCACCGGCTCCGCCACCGACCTGGTCGTCACCCTCGACCGCGAGGTCACCAAGGACGAGGTCAACGCGGCCTTCAAGAAGGCCGCCGAGGACGGCCCGCTGAAGGGCATCCTCTTCTACACCGAGGACCCGATCGTCTCCTCGGACATCGTCAGCGACCCGGCGTCGTGCACCTTCGACTCCTCGCTGACCATGGTCCAGGACGGCAACTCGGTCAAGATCCTCGGCTGGTACGACAACGAGTGGGGCTACTCCAACCGTCTCGTCGACCTCACCACCTTCGTCGGCGGCCGGCTCTGACGTACTAGGGTTCAACAGGGCAGGGCTTTCGATGTGAGCAGGGCTCGGGCAGCGCGACGAAGCGCTGCGCGGGCCCTGTCTCGTGTGCTCCACCGCGTACCAAGGAGTCAGTGAACAGATGAAGACGATCGACGAGCTTCTCGGCGAGGGCGTCGAGGGCAAGCGGGTGTTCGTCCGCGCCGATCTCAACGTGCCGCTCGACGGCACCACCATCACCGACGACGGCCGCATCCGTGCCGTCGTCCCCACGGTCAAGGCGCTCGCCGACGCCGGCGCCCGGGTCGTGGTCGCCTCCCACCTGGGCCGCCCCAAGGGCGCCCCGGACCCGGCGTTCTCCCTCGCCCCGGCCGCCGCGCGGCTCGGCGAACTGCTCGGCGCCGAGGTGGCCTTCGCCACCGACACCGTCGGCGAGTCCGCCCGGGCCACCGTCGCCGGCCTGACCGACGGCGAGGTGGCCGTCATCGAGAACCTGCGCTTCAACGCCGGCGAGACCTCGAAGGACGACGCCGAGCGCGACGCCTTCGCGGAGCAGCTGGCCGCCCTCGCCGACCTCTACGTCGGCGACGGCTTCGGCGCCGTGCACCGCAAGCACGCCTCGGTGTACGACCTCCCGGGCAAGCTGCCGCACGCGGCCGGCTACCTGATCGCCACCGAGGTCGGCGTCCTCAAGAAGCTGACCGAGGACGTCCGGCGGCCGTACGCGGTCGTCCTCGGCGGCGCCAAGGTCTCCGACAAGCTCGGCGTGATCGACCACCTCCTGGAGAAGGCCGACCGCATCCTCGTCGGCGGCGGCATGGCCTACACCTTCCTCAAGGCCCAGGGCCACGAGGTCGGCATCTCCCTCCTCCAGGAGGACCAGATCCCGGCCGTGCTCGACTACCTCAAGCGGGCCGAGGAGAAGGGCGTCGAGTTCGTCCTCCCCGTCGACGTCCTGGTCTCGCCGTCCTTCCCGGACCTGAAGGCCAAGGCCCCGACGAACCCCACCACGGTCGCCGCGGACGCCATCCCGGCCGACCAGGAGGGCCTGGACATCGGCCCGGAGACCCGCAAGCTGTACGCCTCGAAGCTCGCCGACGCGGCCACCGTCTTCTGGAACGGTCCGATGGGCGTCTTCGAGCACCCCGACTACGCCGAGGGCACCAGGGCCGTCGCCCAGGCGCTCGTCGACTCCCCGGCCTTCACCGTGGTCGGCGGCGGCGACTCCGCCGCCGCGGTCCGGATCCTGGGCTTCGACGAGAACGCTTTCGGCCACATCTCGACCGGTGGCGGCGCCTCCCTCGAATACCTCGAGGGCAAGCAGCTCCCCGGCCTCGTCGCACTGGAGAAGTGAACACCACGATGACCGACACCACCCGCACCCCGCTGATGGCGGGCAACTGGAAGATGAACCTCAACCACCTGGAGGCCATCGCCCACGTCCAGAAGCTCGCCTTCACCCTCACCGACAAGGACTACGACGCCGTCGACGTCGCCGTCCTCGTCCCCTTCACCGACCTGCGCTCCGTGCAGACCCTGATCGACGGCGACAAGCTCAAGATCAAGTACGGTGCCCAGGACCTGTCGGCCCACGAGTCCGGCGCGTACACCGGTGAGATCTCCGGCGCCATGCTGGCCAAGCTGAACACCGCCTTCGTCGCGGTCGGCCACTCCGAGCGCCGCCAGTACCACGGCGAGTCCGACGAGCTGTGCAACGCCAAGGTGAAGGCCGCCTTCGCCCACGGCATCACCCCGATCCTCTGCGTCGGCGAGGAGCTGGACGTGCGCGAGGCCGGCAACGCCGTCGCGCACACCCTCGCCCAGGTCGAGGGCGGCCTCAAGGACGTCCCGGCCGGGCAGGCCGAGACCGTCGTGGTCGCCTACGAGCCCGTCTGGGCCATCGGCACCGGCAAGGTCTGCGGCGCCGCCGACGCCCAGGAGGTGTGCGGGGCCATCCGCGGCAAGCTCGCCGAGCTGTACTCGCAGGACGTCGCCGACAAGATCCGCATCCAGTACGGCGGCTCCGTCAAGGGCGGCAACGTCGCCGAGATCATGGCGCAGCCCGACATCGACGGCGCCCTGGTCGGCGGTGCCTCGCTGGACGCCGACGAGTTCGTCAAGATCGTCCGCTTCCGCGACCAGTGACGATGTAGAGCGACGGAGGTGATCCGTCGTACCCTTGCGGGGGTCGGGCAGGCGCCCGGCCCCCGTCCGTTCTCACGCTCCGAGGAAGTTGGTCCAGCCGTGGTTATGGGGTTCTCGATCGCCCTGATCGTCTTCAGCGGCCTGCTGATGCTGCTGGTGCTGATGCACAAGGGGAAGGGCGGCGGCCTCTCCGACATGTTCGGTGGCGGCATGCAGTCCTCCGTCGGCGGCTCCTCGGTCGCCGAGCGCAACCTCGACCGGATCACGGTCGTGGTCGGGGTGCTGTGGTTCGCGTGCATTGTGGTACTTGGTCTGCTCATGAAGCTGGACGGGTAACTCCGCACACTGGACGCGCGTTGGGCCTTCCGTAGACTGGGGCATCTTCGAGCACCATCACGCAGGGAGTTACGACCGTGGCAAGTGGCAACGCGATCCGGGGAAGCCGGGTCGGAGCGGGGCCGATGGGTGAGGCCGAGCGGGGCGAGTCGGCGCCGCGCCTCCGCATCTCCTTCTGGTGCTCGAACGGGCACGAGACCCAGCCGAGTTTCGCGAGCGACGCACAGGTCCCCGACACCTGGGACTGTCCCCGCTGCGGTTTCCCGGCCGGCCAGGACCGGGACAACCCGCCGGACCCGCCGCGCACCGAGCCGTACAAGACCCACCTCGCCTATGTGCGGGAGCGCCGCAGCGACGCCGACGGCGAGGCCATCCTCGCCGAGGCGCTCGCCAAACTGCGGGGCGAGATCTGAACACAGGACGAACACCGGCCGAAGGGCCCTGGACGCGAACCGGCTTCGCACCCAGGGCCCTTCGTCGTGTCCGGGACCGGTGGCACGGAATGCCCATCGCGATCAATTAGGTTGGAGGAGCAGCGGGGCAGACACGTACGAGAAGAAGTGGGCGATGTCCGAAATGACCACTGAAGGACGCATCAGGCTCAACCGGCTGCCCGAGTGGGCGGCCCTCGGCAAGCACCGGGAGCAGCTGGGCGACACCCATCTGCGCGAGCTGTTCGCGGCCGACCCGGAGCGCGGCACCGGCTACACCCTGCGGGTCGGCGACCTCCACCTGGACTACTCCAAGCAGCTCGTCACCGACGAGACCCTGGCGCTGCTGCGCGAACTGGCCGTCGCCACCGACGTCGCCGGCCTGCGCGACGCCATGTTCCGCGGCGAGAAGATCAACACCACCGAGGACCGGGCCGTCCTCCACACCGCGCTCCGCGCCCCCCGCGGGGCCGTCATCGAGGTCGACGGCGAGAACGTCGTCCCCAAGGTCCACGCCGTCCTCGACAAGATGGCCGGCTTCGCCGACAGGGTCCGCTCCGGCGAGTGGACCGGCCACACCGGCAAGCCGATCAAGAACATCGTCAACATCGGCATCGGCGGCTCCGACCTCGGCCCCGCCATGGCCTACGAGGTCCTGCGCGCCTACACCCGGCGCGACCTGACGTTCCGTTTCGTCTCCAACGTCGACGGCGCCGACCTCCACGAGGCCGTCCGCGACCTCGACCCCGCCGAGACGCTCTTCATCGTCGCCTCGAAGACCTTCACCACCATCGAGACGGTCACCAACGCCACCTCCGCCCGCGACTGGCTCCTCACCGGCCTCGGGGCCGGCCAGGAGGCCGTCGCCAAGCACTTCGTGGCGCTCTCGACCAACGCCGAGAAGGTCCGGGACTTCGGCATCGACACGGCCAACATGTTCGAGTTCTGGGACTGGGTCGGCGGCCGCTACTCCTACGACTCCGCCATCGGCCTCTCCCTGATGATCGCCATCGGCCCGGAGCGGTTCCGCGAGATGCTCGACGGCTTCCACCTCGTCGACGAGCACTTCCGCACCGCCCCCGCGGAGGAGAACGCCCCGCTCCTGCTCGGCCTCCTCGGCGTCTGGTACGGCGGCTTCTTCGACGCCCAGTCGCACGCCGTCCTGCCGTACTCCCACTACCTGTCCAAGTTCACCGCCTACCTCCAGCAGCTCGACATGGAGTCCAACGGCAAGTCCGTGGACCGCCAGGGCGAGCCGGTCGACTGGCAGACCGGCCCGGTCGTCTGGGGCACCCCCGGCACCAACGGGCAGCACGCCTACTACCAGTTGATCCACCAGGGCACCAAGGTCATCCCCGCCGACTTCATCGGCTTCGCCCGCCCGGTCGACGACCTGCTGCCCGGCCTCGTCCCCCAGCACGACCTGCTGATGGCCAACTTCTTCGCGCAGACCCAGGCCCTCGCCTTCGGCAAGACGCCCGAGGAGGTGCGCGCCGAGGGCGTGCCCGAGGAGCTCGTCCCGCACAAGACCTTCCGGGGCAACCACCCCACCACCACCATCCTCGCCGACGCCCTCACCCCCTCGGTCCTCGGCCAGCTGGTGGCGCTCTACGAGCACAAGGTCTTCGTCCAGGGCGCCGTCTGGAACATCGACTCCTTCGACCAGTGGGGCGTCGAGCTCGGCAAGGTCCTCGCGAAGAAGATCGAGCCCGTCCTCACCGGCGACGGCGACACCGAGGGCCTCGACAGCTCCACCGCGGCCCTCGTCTCCGCCTACCGCGCGCTGCGCGACCGGAGCTGAGCGATGGCGGGGGAGGACGCGGTACGGCTCCGGCCGCCGAGGAACGCCGTGGACCGCAGGGCGGTCGGCTGGTGGCGCGCCCAGTGCCTGCTCGGCACCGCCGCCCCGGTCGCGGTCCTGGCCGTGCTCGGCGCCCTGATCGGTCCGGCGAGGACCTGGCTGCTCACCGCGGCCGCCGTCCTGGCCGTGGCGGGCCTCGCCTGCACCGCGTTCTTCCCCGCCTGGTGGTACCGGGTGCACCGCTGGGAGGTCACCGACGAGGCCGTGTACGTCCGCACCGGCGCCCTGTGGCAGGAGTGGCGGATCGCCCCCATGTCCCGGATCCAGACCGTGGACACCGTGCGCGGTCCGCTGGAGCAGCTCTTCGGACTCGCCACCGTCACCGTCACCACCGCCTCCTCCAAGGGCGCGCTGCGGGCGGAGGGGCTCGACCACGAGCTCGCCGCCGAGCTCGCCGAACGGCTCACCGCGCTCACCCGGGCCACCCCCGGGGACGCCACGTGAGCGGCGGACCCGAGGGGGAGTGGCGGCGGCTCGACCCGCGCACCCTCCTCGTCACCGCCGCCGTGTTCTGCGGCATCGCGGTCGGCGCCGGAGTGCCCGTGGCCGCGGGCCTCTCCGGCGGCCGGCCGCTCGGGCAGGCCGTCGCCTGGGTCCTCGCCGGCGCCGCCCTCCTCGTCGGCGGCGGCACCACCGCCGACTGGGTGCGCTGCCGGCGCACCCGCTACCGGATCGGCCCCGACCGGGTCGAACTCCACACCGGCCTGCTCCTCCTCAAGCGCCGCACGCTGTCCCGCGACCGGATCCGCAGCGTCGACCTCACCGCCAACCCGCTCCAGCGCCTCCCCGGCCTCGTCAAGGTCCGCATCGGCACCGGCGAGTCCACCGGCGGCGGCGAATCCACCCTCGCGCTCGAACTCGTCACCCGCGCCGAGGGCGAACGGCTCCGCAGGGAGCTCCTCACCCGCCCCGCCGACGCGGCCGATCCGGCCCACGACGGCACCCTCGCCGCCCTCGACCCCCGCTGGATCCGCTACGCCCCCGTCTCCTTCGTCGCCCCCGCCCTCGGCGGCGCGGCGGCCGGAGCGGTCATGCAGGTCAGCGAGTGGTTCGGCGCCCAGGCCGAGGTCATCGACTGGATAGGGGACCGCTTCGCGTCGGTCTCGCTGCCCTGGACGATCGTCGGCCTGGTCCTGCTCGCCACCCTGGCCGGCGCGGTCGGCGCCCTCGGGCTCTGGATCGAGCTGTGGTGGAACTTCCGGCTCGAACGCGAACCGGGCGGCACCCTCCGGGTCCGCCGCGGCCTGTTCACCGCCCGCTCGGTCACCCTGGAGGAGCGCCGGCTGCGCGGCGTCGAACGGGTCGAGCCCCTCGGCGTCCGGCTCTTCGGCGCCGCCCGGCTCGACGCCGTCGCCACCGGTCTCACCGAGGACGACGACGAGAAGCACACCGACCTCAAGGCCCTCCTGCCGGCCACGCCCCGGGCCGTCGCCGACCGCGTCGCCGCCGAGGTGCTGCGCGAGCCCGAACCGCCCACCTCCGCCCCGCTGGCCGCCCATCCCCGGGCCGCCCGCACCCGCAGGCTCCGCTGGGCCCTCGCCGCCGTGCTGCTGCCCGCCGCCGTCCTCGCCGCCCTCGGGGCGCTCCTCACGCCGGTGCTGCTGTACGTGGCGGCCGGGTGGGCGGTGGTGCTCGCGCCGCCCGCCGCGCTCCTGGCCCGGGACGCGTACCGCTCCCTCGGGCACACCGTCAGCGGCGGCTATCTGGTGACCCGTTCGGGCACGGTGCGCCGGGCCACCGTCGCCCTGCAGCGGAGCGGGATCATCGGCTGGACGGTCAAGCAGTCGTACTTCCAGCGCCGCGCCGGGATCCTCACCGTCACCGCCACCACGGCCGCCGGCGAGGGCGCCTACGACGTCCTGGACGCGGGGGAGTCCCAGGGCCTCGCCCTCGCCGACCGGGCCGTACCGGGGCTGCTCGCGCCCTTCCTGGAGCGGGTGGAAACGCCGGAGGCCCGGTCCACCGAGAGGTGAACCGGGCCTCCGCACGGGCCTGCCGGCGCTACGGCAGCCCGGAGGCCGCCGCCGCGTCCATCAGCCACAGCGTGCGCTCGGCACCGCGGGCGCCGGAGGCCGGCACCCGCACCTCGTCCGCGTCGCCGGAGAGCGCGAGGGCCGCGGCCTTCGCCTTGTCCTCGCCGGCCGCGAGCAGCCAGACCTCCCGGGCCGCCCGGATCGCCGGGAGGGTCAGGGAGATCCGCGTCGGCGGCGGCTTGGGCGCGTCGTGCACCCCGACCACCGTCCGGCCGGTCTCCCGGACCGCCGGGAGCTCCGGGAAGAGCGAGGCCACGTGGGTGTCCGGGCCGACGCCCAGCATCAGCACGTCGAAGGCCGGCACCTCGGCCCCCGGACCGGCCGCCGCGGCCAGCTCGGCCGCGTAGGCCGCCGCGGCGGCGTCGGCGTCGTCCCCGTACGGGCCGTCCGAGGCCGGCATGGCGTGCACCCGGGCCGGGTCCAGCGGGACCCGGTCGAGCAGCGCCTCACGGGCCTGGGTGACGTTCCGCTCGGGGTCGCCCTCGGGCAGGAACCGCTCGTCGCCCCACCACAGGTCGAGCCGCGACCAGTCGATCGCGTCCCGGGCGGGCGCCGCGCCGAGCGCGGCGAGCAGGCCGTTGCCGTTGCGGCCGCCGGTCAGCACGACCGAGGCGGTGCCCCGGGCGGACTGGGCGTCCACGACCGCGGTGATCAGCCGGGCCGCCGCGGCCTCGGCCATCAGCTCCTTGGTCCCGTGGACCACCCGGCGCGGGGCGCTCACTTGGCCGCCGCCTTCTTCGCCGGGGCCTTCTTGGCCGCGGGCGCCTTCTTCTCCGCCCCGGCCTCCGGCCCGGCCGCCGGATCCGTCTCCGCCGAGGGGACCGCGGTCACGTCCACCGGCTGCTCGGGCGCGGGGGCGGTGACGGCCGCCTCCTCGTCGAGCCGCTCCAGGCCGTACCGCAGCGACGCCGCGTAGGTGTCGTCCGGGTCGAGCCGGCGCAGCTCCTCCGCGATCAGCTCGGCCGTCTCGCGCCGCTTCAGCGCCACCGCGCGGTCCGGCTGCCCCTGTATGGAGAGGGTGGCGAGCGAGCCGTCGGGCCGGTCGAGCACGATCGGTCCGGCGCTGGTCTGCAGCCGTACGGAGGTGAGGCCGGGGCCGTTCGACCGGGAGCGCCGCACCGGCACCTTCAGCCGCTCGGCCAGCCACATGGCGAGGAGCTCGACGCTCGGGTTGAACTCCTCGCCCGCCACGTCGGCCGAGGTCACCGTGCAGTGGACCTGGTCGAGCGCGGCGGCCAGCATCGAGCGCCACGGGGTGATCCGGGTCCACGACAGGTCCGTGTCGCCGGGGGTGTAGGTGCCCGCCCGCGCGGTCAGCTCCTCGATGGGCTGCTCGGCGGCGTACGTGTCGGTCACCCGCCGCTGGGCGAGGGCGCCCAGCGGGTCGTTCGCCGGGTCGGTCGGCGCGTTCACCGGCCACCAGACGACGACGGGGGCGTCCGGGAGGAGCAGCGGCAGCACCACCGACTGGGCGTGGTCGACGACCTCGCCGTACAGCCGGAGGATCACCGTCTCCCCGGAGCCGGCGTCGGCGCCGAGGCGGACCTCGGCGTCGAGCCGGGCGTTGGCCCGGTCCCGGGGCGAGCGCGAGCCCCGCTTGATGACCACGAGGGTCCGCGAGGGGTGCTCGCGGGAGGCCTCGTTGGCCGCCTTCAGGGCGTCGTAGGCGTTCTCCTCGTCGGTGACGATGACGAGGGTGAGCACCATGCCGACGGCCGGGGTGCCGATCGCCCGCCGCCCGAGCACCAGCGCCTTGTTGATCTTCGAGGACGTGGTGTCCGTCAGGTCGGTCTTCATGGCCGGCGCCAGCTCCTGCCGTCTCGTGCGAGCATCTCGTCCGCCTCGACCGGTCCCCAGGTCCCGGACTCGTACTGGGCGGGCTTGCCGTGTTTGTCCCAGTACTGCTCGATCGGGTCGAGGATCTTCCAGGACAGCTCGACCTCCTCCACGCGCGGGAAGAGGTTGGAGTCGCCGAGCAGGACGTCCAGGATGAGCCGCTCGTACGCCTCGGGGCTGGACTCGGTGAAGGACTCGCCGTAGGCGAAGTCCATCGACACGTCCCGGATCTCCATCTGGGTGCCGGGCACCTTGGAGCCGAAGCGGACGGTGACGCCCTCGTCGGGCTGCACCCGGATGACGATGGCGTTGCGGCCCAGCTCCTCCGTCGACGTGTGGTCGAAGGGGGAGTGCGGGGCGCGTTGGAAGACGACCGCGATCTCGGTGACCCGGCGGCCGAGGCGCTTGCCGGTGCGCAGGTAGAAGGGGACGCCCGCCCAGCGGCGGTTGTCGATCTCCAGCTTGATCGCCGCGTAGGTGTCGGTCTTCGACTGGGGGTCGATGCCCTCTTCCTCGAGGTAGCCGACGGCCTTCGCGCCACCCTGCCAGCCGGCCGCGTACTGGCCGCGGACGGTGGCCTTCGACAGGTCCTTCGGCAGCCGGACCGCGCCCAGGACCTTGGTCTTCTCCGCGGCGAGCGCGTCGGCGTCGAAGGAGGCGGGCTCCTCCATCGCGGTCAGCGCGAGCAGCTGGAGCAGGTGGTTCTGGATGACGTCGCGGGCGGCGCCGATGCCGTCGTAGTAGCCGGCGCGGCCGCCGATGCCGATGTCCTCGGCCATGGTGATCTGGACGTGGTCGACGTAGGACCGGTTCCAGGTCGGCTCGAAGAGCGTGTTGGCGAAGCGGAGCGCCAGGATGTTCTGGACGGTCTCCTTGCCGAGGTAGTGGTCGATGCGGAAGACCGCCTCGGGCGGGAAGACCTCGTGGACGACCTCGTTGAGCTCCTTGGCGGAGGCGAGGTCGTGGCCGAAGGGCTTCTCGATGACGGCGCGGCGCCAGGAGCCGTTCTTCTGGTCGGCGAGGCCGTGCTTCTTCAGCTGCTGGACGACCAGGGGGAAGAACTTCGGCGGCACGGACAGGTAGAAGGCGAAGTTGCCCCCGGTGCCCTGCGCCTTGTCCAGCTCCTGGATGGTCTCCTTCAGCTGCTCGAAGGCCTCGTCGCTGTCGAAGTCGCCCTGGACGAACCGCATGCCCTGGATGAGCTGCTGCCAGACCTCCTCGCGGAAGGGGGTGCGGGCGTGCTGCTTGACCGCGTCGTGGACCTCCTGCGCGAAGTCCTCGTCCTGCCACTCGCGGCGGGCGAAGCCGATGAGCGAGAAGCCCGGCGGCAGCAGGCCGCGGTTGGCCAGGTCGTAGACGGCGGGCATCAGCTTCTTACGGGACAAATCGCCCGTGACGCCGAAGATGACCAGGCCCGACGGCCCCGCGATGCGCGGGAGCCGTCGGTCGGCGGCGTCACGGAGCGGGTTGGCTCCGTCGACGGTGCTCACTGTGGTCAGCCCTCCGAGGGGGCGAGGCGCTTGAGCTCCGCCTCGGTCGAGCCGAGCAGGTCGTTCCAGGCCGCCTCGAACTTCTCGACGCCCTCGTCCTCCAGGAGCTGGACCACGTCGTCGTAGCTGATCCCCAGCTTGCCGACGGCCTCCAGGACCTCGCGGGAGGAGTCGTACGTGCCGCGCACGGTGTCGCCGGCGACCTCGCCGTGGTCGGCGGTGGCCTCCAGGGTCGCCTCCGGCATGGTGTTCACCGTGCCCGGGGCGACCAGGTCCACCACGTACAGCGTGTCCTTGTACGCCGGGTCCTTGACGCCGGTCGAGGCCCACAGCGGACGCTGCTTGTTGGCCTGCGCCTTGTCCAGGGCCGCCCAGCGCTCCGAGGAGTCCGAGAAGACCTCCTCGTACGCCTCGTAGGCCAGGCGCGCGTTGGCGAGCGCGGCCTTGCCCTTGAGGGCCTTGGCCTCGTCGGTGCCGATGCCGTCCAGGCGCTTGTCGATCTCCGTGTCCACGCGGGAGACGAAGAACGACGCCACCGAGTGGATCTTCGCCAGGTCGAGGCCGCGCTCGCGGGCCTTCTCCAGGCCCGCCAGGTAGGCGTCCATGACCGCGCGGTAGCGCTCCAGCGAGAAGATCAGCGTCACGTTGACGCTGATGCCGAGGCCGATGACCTCGGTGATCGCCGGCAGGCCGGCCTTCGTCGCGGGGATCTTGATGAGGGTGTTCGGCCGGTCCACCAGCCAGGCCAGCTGCTTCGCCTCGGCGGTCGTGGCGACCGTGTCGTGCGCCAGGCGCGGGTCGACCTCGATGGACACCCGGCCGTCCTGGCCGTCGGTCGTGTCGAAGACCGGGCGCAGGATGTCGGCGGCGTCGCGGACGTCCGCCGTCGTGATCATGCGGATGGCCTCTTCCACGGTGACCTTGCGGGCGGCCAGGTCGGCCAGCTGCTGGTCGTAGCCGTGCCCCTCGGAGATCGCCTTCTGGAAGATCGACGGGTTGGTCGTCACGCCGACCACGTGGGACTGGTCGATGAGCTCGGCCAGGTTGCCGGACGTGATCCGCTGACGCGAGAGGTCGTCCAGCCAGATCGCGACGCCTTCGTCGGAGAGGCGCTTGAGAGCGTCTGTCATGAGAGTTGCATCTCCAATAAGTCGTACGTATCCGCGTCAGCGCGCGGCGGCGGCGATCGATTCCCGAGCGGCGGAAGCCACGGCCTCCGGCGTGAAACCGAACTCACGGAACAGGACCTTGGCGTCGGCCGAGGCGCCGAAGTGCTCCAGCGAGACGATCCGGCCGGCGTCGCCGACGTACCGGTGCCAGGTCAGGCCGACACCGGCCTCGACCGCGACCCGGGCCCTCACCGACGGCGGCAGGACGGAGTCCTTGTACGCCTGGTCCTGCTCCTCGAACCACTCCACGGACGGCATCGAGACCACGCGGGTCGGGACGCCCTCGGCCTGGAGGGCCTCACGGGCCTCGACGGCCAGGTGCACCTCGGAGCCGGTCGCGATCAGGACGACCTCGGGCGAGCCGCCCTCGGCCTCGAACAGCACGTAGCCGCCCTTGACCGCGTCCTCGTTCGGCGCGTAGGTCGGCACGCCCTGACGGGTCAGCGCCAGACCGTGCGGCGCGCCCTTGCCGAAGACCTTGGTGTGCCGCTTCATGATCTCGCGCCAGGCGATCGCCGTCTCGTTGGCGTCGGCCGGGCGGACCACGTTCAGACCCGGGATCGCGCGCAGCGAGGCCAGGTGCTCCACCGGCTGGTGGGTCGGGCCGTCCTCGCCGAGGCCGATCGAGTCGTGCGTCCACACGTAGGTCACCGGCAGGTGCATCAGGGCCGACAGGCGCACCGCGTTGCGCATGTAGTCCGAGAAGACCAGGAAGGTGCCGCCGTAGACGCGGGTGTTCCCGTGCAGCGCGATGCCGTTCATCTCCGCGGCCATGGAGTGCTCGCGGATGCCGAAGTGGATCGTGCGGCCGTACGGGTCCGCCTCCGGCAGCGGGTTGCCCGCGGGGAGGAACGACGACGTCTTGTCGATCGTCGTGTTGTTCGAGCCGGCGAGGTCGGCCGAGCCGCCCCACAGCTCCGGGAGGACCTCGCCCAGCGCCTGGAGGACCTTGCCCGAGGCGGCGCGGGTGGCGACGCTCTTGCCCGCCTCGAAGACCGGGAGCTTCCCCTCCCAGCCGGCCGGCAGCTCGTTCGCCTGGATCCGGTCGAACTCGGCGGCCCGCTCCGGGTTGGCCGTACGCCACTCGGCGAGCTGCTTGTCCCAGGCGGCGCGGGCCTCGCGGCCCCGCTCGCCGAGCGCGCGGGTGTGGCCGATGACCTCGTCGGTGACCTCGAAGGTCTGCTCCGGGTCGAAGCCCAGGACGCGCTTGGTGGCCGCGACCTCGTCGTCGCCGAGCGCCGAGCCGTGCGCGGCCTCGGTGTTCTGCGCGTTCGGCGCCGGCCAGGCGATGATCGAGCGCATCGCGATGAACGACGGACGCTCGGTCTCGGCCTCGGCGGCCTTGATCGCCGCGTAGAGGGCGGCCGGGTCCAGGTCGCCGTCGGCCTTCGGCTCGACGCGCTGCACGTGCCAGCCGTACGCCTCGTACCGCTTCATCGTGTCCTCGGACACGGCGGTCTCGGTGTCGCCCTCGATCGAGATGTGGTTGTCGTCCCACAGCAGGATCAGGTTGCCGAGCTTCTGGTGGCCCGCGAGCGAGGACGCCTCGGCGGAGATGCCCTCCTGGAGGCAGCCGTCGCCGGCGATCACGTAGACCTTGTGGTCGAAGGGGGAGGTGCCGGGGGCCGCCTCCGGGTCGAAGAGACCGCGCTCGTAGCGGGCGGCCATCGCCATGCCCACCGCGTTCGCCACGCCCTGGCCCAGCGGGCCCGTGGTGGTCTCGACGCCGGCCGTGTGGCCGTACTCGGGGTGGCCCGGGGTCTTCGAGCCCCAGGTGCGGAACGCCTTGAGGTCGTCGAGCTCCAGACCGAAGCCACCCAGGTACAGCTGGGTGTACAGGGTCAGGGAGGAGTGGCCCGCGGAGAGCACGAAGCGGTCGCGGCCGACCCACTCCGGGTCGGACGGGTCGTGGCGCATCACCTTCTGGAAGAGGGTGTACGCGGCCGGCGCGAGGCTCATCGCGGTACCGGGATGGCCGTTGCCGACCTTCTGTACGGCGTCCGCGGCCAGGATGCGGGCGGTGTCGACGGCCCGCTGGTCCAAATCGGTCCACTGGAGGTCTGTGGTGGTCGGCTTAGTGCTCACCCTGGGTCAGGGCTCCTCTCCACATGTCTGTAGCCGGTGACTGAGGGTGTACCGGCGCTGTCGAGCCTACCCCCGAAAAAGCCCCCTCTTTTCGTGTCCATGCCCCTCAAATGAGCGGACATGGCAAGAGTGCCGGTGGTCGTGGCGGTTCGCCTCCCGAACGGCGCGCCGAAGGGTGTCCGCCCCTTGATACGAGGGGGGAGGCGGGGGACGGAACGAGGGGCACGCGCGCCCGCGGGTGAGCCCCGCCAACACGACCCCACCCCCGCGAAGATCGGTGTCTGGGCAACGTCTACAGTGGCGTGGTACGCGCAAGTTTCACCCCGCCTTCGTCCGGGGGACTTGCTGGGAATTTCTCTGTCAGGGGTGTGCGTGACGGCCGTCGAGTCCCGACCCGCAGGGGTCGTCCTGGCTAACGGCCCGGGGGGCCATCGGCCGTTCGGGGCCCGCGTCAAGGCATTCGTGGCGCTGACCAAGCCGCGGATCATCGAGCTGCTGCTCATCACCACCGTTCCGGTGATGTTCCTCGCCGAGCAGGGCGTGCCGGACCTGTGGCTGGTGCTCGCCACCTGCTTCGGCGGCTACCTCTCCGCGGGCGGCGCCAACGCGCTCAACATGTACATCGACCGCGACATCGACGCGCTGATGGACCGCACCTCGCAGCGCCCGCTGGTCACCGGCATGGTCTCGCCGCGCGAGGGACTGGTCTTCGGCCTCACCCTGGCCGTCGTCTCCACCCTCTGGTTCGGCCTGCTCGTCAACTGGCTCTCCGCCTGGCTCTCGCTCGGCGCGCTCCTCTTCTACGTCGTGGTCTACACGATGCTCCTGAAGCGGCGCACCGCGCAGAACATCGTCTGGGGCGGCATCGCGGGCTGCATGCCGGTCCTCATCGGCTGGTCCTCGGTCACGAACTCGATGTCCTGGGCCGCCGTCATCCTCTTCATGGTCATCTTCTTCTGGACGCCGCCGCACTACTGGCCGCTGTCGATGAAGGTGAAGGAGGACTACGCGCGCGTGGGCGTGCCCATGCTCCCCGTGGTCGCCTCCAACAAGGTCGTCGCCAAGCAGATCGTCGCCTACAGCTGGGTCATGGTCGCGGTCTCGCTGCTGCTCACCCCGCTGGGCTACACCGGCTGGTTCTACACCGCCGTCGCCCTGGCCACCGGCGGCTGGTGGCTCTGGGAGGCGCACGGCCTGCTCAACCGCGCCAAGGCCGAGGTCACCGGCGCGAAGCTCAAGGAGATGCGCCTCTTCCACTGGTCCATCACCTACGTCTCGCTGCTCTTCGTGGCGGTCGCGGTGGACCCCTTCCTGCGCTGACCGCGACTCCGGCCCCGACGGCCGGGCCGTGTGGGCTGTCCCACGCGGCCCGGCCGTCGTCAGTCGATCTACCGCTCGGTAGCATCCTTGCCATGGCAGACACCAAGGAAGAGACCACGGCCGTCGCCCCGCGCGACGCGCGCAAGGCGGCCAAGCTGGCCAAGGAGATCCGCGCCTTCGGCAAGGAGCACGGCGGCGTCGAGGGCCAGCTCGCCCACATCGGCCAGGCCGGCACCCGGATCGTCCTCGTCGGCGAGGACGGCGGCTGGGGCGACCTGGTGGCCCCCACCCACGCGATCGCCCGGCAGGCCGCGGAGAAGGCCGAGCTGACCCTGCACGACGAGTTCGACGGCGAGTTCGCCGCGAAGGTCGTGACCGGCCCCTACGAGTGGACCCGCATGGCCGGCATCCAGCTCGGCGGCCCCGCGAACGCCTGACCGGCGACGCCTGAACCCACACGACGGCCGCCAGGTCCGCCACGGCCGGTCCCGGGACGCCGGACCGGTGACGGCCGGATCAGGCGACGCCGGGGGCTCCAGGCAACAACCTCGTGCGGGGCTCACCCGTTAGGACGTGTGGAGACACGCCCACGCAGGGAGCCCCCGAGATGATCGACACGCCGCGCCTGGTGGACCAGTACTGCCACGGGGTGCTCCGGACGGAGCTGGGCCTCGGCACCTTCGAGGCCCAGCTCGGCCCCGCCGCCGTGCTGCCCGCCTCCGGCACCACCTTCTTCGACACCCAGACGGGCTTCGCCGTACGGCGCTGGTGCCCACCGCTCCTCGGCCTCGAACCCCACTGCCCGCCGGCCCGCTACCTCGCCCGCCGCCGCGAGCTCGGCGTCGCCGAGACCGGCCGCCGACTGCTGCGGGCCGCCGGCATCGCCACGTACCTCGTCGACACCGGTCTTACCGGCGACCTCACCGGCCCCGACGAGCTGGCCGCCGCGGGCGGGGCCCGCGCCCACGAGATCGTCCGCCTCGAACCCCTCGCCGAGCAGGTCGCCGACACCTCGGGCACCGTCGACGCCTTCCTCGCCAACCTCACCGAGGCCGTCCAGGACGCCGCGACGCGCTCGGTGGCCTTCTCCTCGGTCTCCGCCGCGCGCTGCGGCCTCGCCGCCGACGCGGAACCCCCCGGGCGCGCCGAGACCCGCCGTGCCGCCGGGCGCTGGCTCGCGCAGCGGACCGCCGGAGACCCCCTCGACTCGCCGGTGCTGCTGCGCCGGCTGCTGTGGCTCGCGGTGGGCGCGGGCCGGCCGCTCCAGCTGCACGCCGGGGACCGGGACCCGGCAGGACTGGCCGGCTTCGCCGCCGCCACCGCCGGGCTCGGCGCCGACCTCGTGGTGCTGCACGGAGCGCCGCACCACCGCACGGCCGCCCGGATGGCGGCCGTCTTCCCGCACCTCTACGCCGACCTGGGCGCCGCCCTGGCGCACACCGGGGCGCGGGCGGCGGACGTCCTCGCCGAGGTCCTGGAGCTCGCCCCGTTCGGCAAGCTGCTCTACTCCAGCGGCGCCCGCGCCCTGCCCGAGCTGCACGTGGTCGCCGCCAGTGCCTTCCGCACCGCCCTCGGCCGGGTCCTCGGCGCCTGGGTCCAGGACGGCGCCTGGTCCCGCACCGACGCCCAGCGGGTCGCGGCGATGATCGCGGCGGAGAACGCGACGCGGGTCTACCGGCTGGCCTGAGCCGGGCTCACGCCTTCGCGAGCTCCGGGTCCGCCTGGGCCGGGATCTCCGGCGTGGCCGCCGGGCGCTCGCGCAGGCTCAGGGTCAGGCGCACCACCGCGATCCACATCAGCGAGGAGCCGAGCATGTGGGCGGCGACCAGGAGCTCGGGGACGCCGGTGAAGTACTGGACGTAGCCGATGCCGCCCTGGAGGAACAGCACGATCAGCAGGTCGCGGGCGCGGGCGCGGGTGTCGTCCGGGGCGTCGACCACGCGCAGCACCAGCCACATCGCGACGGCGAGGGCGCAGACGACCCAGGCGGCGATGGCGTGGACGTGGGCGGCGTTCGTCCAGTCCCACGGCATGCGGGGCACGTCGCTGCTGTCGCCCGCGTGCTTGCCGGCGCCGGTCACCGTGGTGCCGAGGGCGATCAGCAGGGCCGAGACGATCGCGATCGCCCAGGACAGCTTCCGTACCGGACCGGGCACGCGCGGGCGGGGGGCCGTGTCGCCCTCGCCGGCCCGGTGCCAGGTGATCACGGCGACGGTGAGCAGGGCGTTGGCGGCGAGGAAGTGGCCGGCCACCGTCCACGGGTTGAGGCCCATCCAGACGGTGATGCCGCCGAGCACGGCGTTGCTCATCACGATCCAGAACTGAGCCCAGCCCCAGCGGGTGAGGTTCCGCCGCCACGGCTTGGTCGAACGGGCGGCGATGATCGCCCAGCCGACGGCCGCCGACAGGACGTACGTCAGCATCCGGTTGCCGAACTCGATGGCTCCGTGGAGGCCCTGCTCGGGCGTGGCGAAGAGGCTGTCGTCCGTGCACTTCGGCCAGGTGTCGCAGCCGAGACCGGAACCGGTCAGCCGGACCGCGCCACCCGTGACGATGATGAGCACGCTCATCACGACGGCGGAGAGCGCGGCGCGCCGGAGGATCCGGGGGGACGGCGTCCAGCGCTGGGCGATGAAGGCGAGGGGGGTCTGCACGGGCCCTATCGTAGGCGGGGGCTTGTGCACGCTTTCACGAGGGGTGCCTTGTCGGGAAACGTCACCCTCTGAGTGCCCTTCGCTACTCCCAGCGGAAGAACCGGGCCGCCGCGCCGAGTCCCAGGACCGCCCAGGCGGCGAGGACCGCCGCGCCGGCCCACGGCATCCCCGCGCCGTCCCGGAGGACGTCCCTGAGGCCGTCGGAGAGGGCGGAGATGGGCAGCAGCGCCAGCACGTCGCCGGCCGCGCCGAACTTCTCCAGCGGGACGATCACCCCGCCGCCGACGAGCAGCAGCAGGAAGACCAGGTTGGCGGCGGCGAGGGTCGCCTCGGCCTTGAGCGTGCCGGCCATCAGCAGGCCGAGCCCGGAGAAGGCGGCGGTGCCGAGGACGAGGAGGAGCAGCACGGCGAGCGGGTTGCCGTGCGGGGACCAGCCGAGGCCGAACGCGATCGCGGTCAGGAGCACGATCTGCAGGACCTCGGTGACCAGGACGGCCAGCGTCTTGGCGGTCATCAGGGCCCAGCGGGGCAGCGGGGAGGCGCCGAGCCGCTTGAGGACGCCGTAGCGGCGCTCGAAGCCGGTGGCGATGGCCTGGCCCGTGAAGGCGGTGGACATCACGGCGAGCGCGAGGACGCCGGGGGCGAGGAAGTCCACGGCCTCGCCGTCGCCCGTGTCGACGACGTCGACGGTCGAGAAGAGCACGAGCAGCAGGGACGGGATGATCACCGTGAGGAGGAGCTGCTCGCCGTTGCGGAGCAGCATCCGGGTCTCCAGGGCCGTCTGGGCCGCGATCATCCGTACGACGGGGGCGGCCCCCGGCTTCGGCGCGTACGTACCGGCGCTCATGCGCGCAGCTCCTTGCCGGTCGGTTCCGGGCTGTGCTTTCCCGGGGGGCGGCCCCCGGGTCCCCGGCGGATCTCGGGCTTGCCCGCCTTCATGACCTCAGCTCCTTGCCGGTGAGCTCCAGGAAAACGTCTTCGAGGGTGTGGCGTTCGACCGAGATGCGGTCGGGCATCACGCCGTGCTGGGCGCACCAGGTGGTGACGGTGGCGAGCAGCTGGGGGTCGACGGTGCCGGTGATCCGGTAGGTGCCGGGGAGCGGCTCGGCGGCCTCGGTGCCGTCGGGGAGGGCCTTCAGCAGGGAGCCGAGGTCGAGGCCGGGGCGGCCGGTGAAGCGGAGGGTGTTCTCGGCGCCGCCGCGGCAGAGCTGCTCGGGGCTGCCCTGGGCGGCGACCCGGCCGGCGTCGACGATGGCGACGTCGTCGGCGAGCTCCTCGGCCTCCTGCATGAAGTGGGTGGTGAGGACCACGGTGACGCCGTCGGCGCGCAGCTCGCGGACGAGGTCCCAGGTGGCGCGGCGGGCCTGCGGGTCGAGGCCGGCGGTGGGCTCGTCGAGGAAGACGAGCTCGGGGCGGCCGACGACGGCCATGGCGAGGGCCAGCCGCTGCTGCTGGCCGCCGGAGAGCCGTCGGTAGGTCGTACGGCCGCAGGAGCCGAGGCCGAGGCGTTCGATCAGCGCGTCGACGTCGAGCGGGTGGGCGTGCAGCTTCGCCATGTGGCGGAGCATCTCGTCGGCGCGGGCGCCGGAGTAGACGCCGCCGGACTGGAGCATCACGCCGACGCGGGGGCGCAGGGCGGCGGCGTCGGCGAGCGGGTCGAGGCCGAGGACGCGGACGGTGCCGGCGTCCGGCCTGCGGTAGCCCTCGCAGGTCTCGATGGTGGTGGTCTTGCCGGCGCCGTTGGGGCCGAGGACGGCGGTGACGGTGCCGGTCCGCACGTCGAGGTCGAGGCCGTCGACGGCGGTCTTGGTGCCGTACCGCTTGACCAGGCCGCGGACGCGGACGGCGGTGCCGACGGACTCGTTCTGCATGCCGGGAAGTCTAAGGACCCGCCGGGGCGGGCCGGGCCGTGGCCCCGGTGGGGAGGGGCCGGGGCGCTCGGGGACCGGCTGGGGCCGGTGCTGTTCCGGTTCCCGCCGGCGCTGCGGGCCGGCCCGGGGCGCTCGACGCGGTCCTCGTCCGTTTCCCCGCCGGGGTGCGGGTGGGGCGGTTCGTCCAGGGCCGGCCGGAGGGGCGGACGCGCGCGTCTCCTTCGGCGACGACCCGGGGGTCGAGGCGCCCCGTGAGGCGGCCGTCCTCGGGACCCGGTGGGCGCGGCGGGGCGGCCGGCGGCGGCCCCCGACGAGGGGGGACCGGCCGGCGGGGACGGCCTCGATTCATCCCACCAATGATCGTTTCCGCAGGTCAGGTAAGCCTTACCTGAGTGATGCACGCCATCGCGGTGACTTTCGGTGTCGCTTGTCACTGCCCGATTAATTACGCAACAATGGCGTTGTGAAAAACCTTGGCGCGGCTCCTGTGGAGGAACTCGCGACCCGAGAGCGGTCGACCCGCAACCGGGTCGCGCGGTCCATCCTGGACCACGGCCCCTCGACGGTCGCCGACCTCGCGGAACGGCTCGGCCTCACCCAGGCCGCCGTCCGCCGGCACCTCGACGCGCTCGTCGCCGAGCGGGTCGTCGAGGCCCGCGAGAAGCGCGTCTACGGCGCCCGTACCCGCGGCCGCCCCGCGAAGGTCTTCGCCCTCACCGACGGCGGCCGGGACGCCTTCGACCAGTCGTACGACTCCCTCGCCGTCGAGGCGCTCCGCTGGATCGAGCGCAACGCCGGGGGAGAGGCCGCCGTGGCGGCCTTCGCCCGCGACCGGATCGAGGCCCAGGCCGAGAGCTACCGCGAGGCCGTCGAGTCGGTGGAGCCCGAGCACCGGGCCGAGGCTCTGGCCAAGGCCCTGACGGCGGACGGGTACGCTGCCACTGCGCGCAACGCGCCGGTCGGCGAGCAGCTCTGTCAGCACCACTGCCCGGTCGCCCACGTCGCCGAGCAGTACCCCCAGCTGTGCGAGGCGGAGACGGAGATCTTCTCCCGCCTCCTCGGAACGCACGTCCAACGCCTGGCCACCATTGCCCACGGCGACGGCGTCTGCACCACGTTCATCCCGCACAGCACCCCACAGACCACCGAATCAGCATCCGCAAGCACGGCCGGGAGGAACCCCGCATGACCACCGAGATCAGCCACCCCGAGCTCGAGGGCCTGGGTCGGTACGAATACGGCTGGGCCGACTCCGACACGGCCGGCGCCACGGCCAAGCGCGGTCTGAACGAGGACGTCGTCCGCGACATCTCCGCGAAGAAGAACGAGCCCGAGTGGATGCTGAAGCTGCGTCTCAAGGGTCTGCGCCTCTTCGACAAGAAGCCCATGCCCACCTGGGGTTCCGACCTCGGCGGCATCGACTTCGACAACATCAAGTACTTCGTGCGGTCCACCGAGAAGCAGGCTGCCTCCTGGGAGGAGCTGCCGGAGGACATCAAGAACACGTACGACAAGCTCGGCATCCCGGAGGCGGAGAAGCAGCGCCTCGTCGCCGGTGTCGCGGCCCAGTACGAGTCCGAGGTCGTCTACCACCAGATCCGCGAGGACCTGGAGGAGCAGGGCGTCATCTTCGTCGACACCGACACCGCGCTGAAGGAGCACGAGGAGCTCTTCAAGGAGTACTTCGGCACCGTCATCCCGGTCGGCGACAACAAGTTCGCCTCGCTGAACACGGCCGTCTGGTCCGGCGGCTCGTTCATCTACGTGCCGAAGGGCGTGCACGTCGAGATCCCGCTCCAGGCCTACTTCCGCATCAACACGGAGAACATGGGCCAGTTCGAGCGGACGCTGATCATCGTCGACGAGGACGCCTACGTCCACTACGTCGAGGGCTGCACCGCCCCGATCTACTCCTCCGACTCGCTGCACTCCGCGGTCGTCGAGATCATCGTGAAGAAGGGCGGCCGCTGCCGCTACACGACGATCCAGAACTGGTCGAACAACGTCTACAACCTGGTGACCAAGCGCGCCGTCGCCTACGAGGGCGCCACCATGGAGTGGGTCGACGGCAACATCGGCTCCAAGGTCACCATGAAGTACCCGGCCGTCTACCTCATGGGCGAGCACGCCAAGGGCGAGACGCTCTCCATCGCCTTCGCGGGCGAGGGCCAGCACCAGGACGCCGGCGCCAAGATGGTCCACCTGGCCCCGAACACCTCCTCGTCCATCGTCTCCAAGTCGGTGGCGCGCGGCGGCGGCCGCACCTCCTACCGCGGCCTCATCGAGATCGGCGAGGGCGCCCCCGGCGCCAAGTCCAACGTCCTCTGCGACGCCCTGCTCGTCGACACCATCTCCCGCTCCGACACGTACCCGTACGTGGACGTGCGCGAGGACGACGTCACCATGGGCCACGAGGCCACCGTCTCCAAGGTCTCCGAGGACCAGCTCTTCTACCTGATGCAGCGCGGCCTCACCGAGCAGGAGGCCATGGCGATGATCGTCCGCGGCTTCGTCGAGCCGATCGCCAAGGAGCTGCCGATGGAGTACGCGCTGGAGCTGAACCGGCTGATCGAGCTGCAGATGGAAGGCGCGGTCGGCTAGTACCGCCACCGCCCCGCCCGTACCGCAGCGACCGATTCTTTACGCAGGAAGAGAGCAACACGACAGCCATGGCTGACGCCCAGAACATCCCGGCGGGCTCCACGACCGCCGGCTCGATCGCGGTGGCCGCCGAGTCCACCGTCGCCACCCGCATGAGCGCCCCGCCGTCCTTCGACGTCGCGGACTTCCCCGTCCCGCACGGCCGCGAGGAGGAGTGGCGCTTCACCCCGCTCGCCCGCCTCCGCGGTCTGCACGACGGCACCGCCGTCGCCACCGGCGAGGGCGTCCGGGTCGAGATCGAGGCCCCCGAGGGCGTCACCGTGGAGACCGTCGGCCGCGACGACGAGCGCCTGCGCAAGGCCGGCAAGCCCGTCGACCGCGTCGCCGCCCAGGCGTACTCCTCCTTCGAGAAGGCGTCGGTCGTCACCGTCGCCAAGGAGGCCGTCCTCAGCGAGCCGATCCGCGTCGCCGTGCACGGCCAGGGCGGCGTCGCCTTCGGCCACCAGGTGATCGAGCTCGGCGCCTTCGCCGAGGCCGTCGTCGTCATCGACCACACCGGTGACGCGGTGCTCGCCGCCAACGTGGACTTCGTCCTCGGCGACGGCGCCAAGCTCACCGTCGTCTCCGTGCAGGACTGGGACAAGGACGCCGTCCACGTCGCCCAGCACAACGCGCTGCTCGGCCGGGACGCCTCCTTCAAGTCGGTCGTCGTCACCTTCGGCGGTGACGTCGTCCGCCTCCACCCGCGCGTCAGCTACTCGGCCCCCGGCGGCTCCGCCGAGCTCTTCGGCCTGTACTTCACCGACGCCGGCCAGCACCAGGAGCACCGCCTCCTCGTCGACCACAACACCCCGCACTGCACCTCGAACGTCGCCTACAAGGGCGCGCTCCAGGGCCAGGACGCGCACGCGGTCTGGATCGGCGACGTCCTCATCCAGGCCGCCGCCGAGGGCACCGACACCTACGAGCTCAACCGGAACCTCGTCCTCACCGACGGCGCCCGGGTGGACTCGGTGCCGAACCTGGAGATCGAGACCGGCGAGATCGCCGGCGCCGGCCACGCCTCCGCCACCGGCCGCTTCGACGACGAGCAGCTCTTCTACCTGATGGCCCGCGGCATCCCGGAGACCGAGGCCCGCCGCCTCGTCGTCCGCGGCTTCTTCGCCGAGCTGGTCCAGCAGATCGGTCTGCCGGACGTCGAGGAGCGCCTGATCGCCAAGGTCGAGGCCGAGCTGGAGGCCTCCGTCTGATGGCCTTCGTCCGCGTCTGCGCGCTCAGCGAGCTGGAGGCCGACACCCCGAAGCGGGTCGAGGTCGACGGCACGCCGGTGTCGGTCGTCCACACCGAGGGCGAGGTGTTCGCGATCAACGACATCTGCTCGCACGCCAACGTCTCCCTCTCGGAGGGCGAGGTCGAGGACTGCGCCATCGAGTGCTGGCTGCACGGTTCCAGCTTCGACCTCCGCACCGGCAAGCCGTCCGGTCTTCCCGCGACGCGCCCCGTCCCCGTGTACCCCGTAAAGATCGAAGGGGACGATGTGCTCGTCTCCGTCACCCAGGAGTCCTGAGTCACCCATGGCAACGCTCGAAATCCACGACCTGCACGTCTCCGTCGAGGCGGAGAACGGCCCCCGCGAGATCCTCAAGGGCGTCGACCTGACCATCAAGCAGGGTGAGACCCACGCGGTCATGGGCCCCAACGGCTCCGGCAAGTCGACCCTGGCG
This sequence comes from Streptomyces roseolus, assembly GCF_014649855.1. GTDB lineage: Bacteria > Actinomycetota > Actinomycetes > Streptomycetales > Streptomycetaceae > Streptomyces > Streptomyces roseolus. The sequence continues at coordinate 64,713 of NZ_BMTV01000019.1, forward strand.
TACTCCCTGGCGGGTCACCCCAAGTACACGGTCACCGGCGGCACCGTCACCCTCGACGGCGAGGACGTCCTGGAGATGTCCGTCGACGAGCGCGCCCGCGCCGGCGTCTTCCTCGCCATGCAGTACCCGGTCGAGGTCCCCGGCGTCTCGGTCTCCAACTTCCTGCGCACCTCCGCCACCGCCATCCGCGGCGAGGCCCCCAAGCTGCGCACCTGGGTCAAGGAGGTCAAGGAGGCCATGGAGAAGCTCTCCATGGACCCGGCCTTCGCCGAGCGCAACGTCAACGAGGGCTTCTCCGGCGGTGAGAAGAAGCGCCACGAGATCCTCCAGCTGGAGCTCCTCAAGCCGAAGATCGCGATCCTCGACGAGACCGACTCCGGCCTCGACGTCGACGCCCTGCGCATCGTCTCCGAGGGCGTCAACCGCGTCCGCGAGACCGGTGAGGTCGGCACCCTGCTGATCACCCACTACACGCGCATCCTGCGCTACATCAAGCCCGACTTCGTGCACGTCTTCGCGAACGGCCGCATCGTCGAGTCCGGCGGCGCCGAGCTCGCCGACCAGCTGGAGAACGAGGGCTACGACAAGTACGTGAAGGGTGGCGCATCCGCGTGACTTCCGCCCATCAGGGGCTGACCGGCCTCCTCGACACCGAGGCGATCCGCAAGGACTTCCCGCTCCTGGATCGCACGGTCCACGACGGCAAGAAGATCGTGTACCTGGACTCCGCGGCCACCTCGCAGAAGCCGCGCCAGGTCCTCGACGCGCTCAACGCCTACTACGAGCGGCACAACGCCAACGTCCACCGGGGCGTCTACACGGTCGCCGAGGAGGCCACCGCGCTGTACGAGGGCGCCCGCGACAAGGTCGCCGCCTTCGTCAACGCGCCGAGCCGCAACGAGGTGATCTTCACCAAGAACGCCTCCGAGTCGCTCAACCTCGTGGCCAACATGCTGGGCTGGGCCGACGAGCCCTACCGCGTGGACCACGAGACCGAGATCGCCATCACGGAGATGGAGCACCACTCCAACATCGTCCCGTGGCAGCTGCTCTCGCAGCGCACCGGCGCGAAGCTGAAGTGGTTCGGCCTCACCGACGACGGCCGTCTCGACCTGTCGAACATCGAAGAGGTCATCACGGAGAAGACGAAGATCGTCTCCTTCACGCTGGTCTCCAACCTGCTCGGCACCCAGAACCCGGTCGAGACCATCGTCCGGCGCGCCCAGGAGGTCGGTGCGCTCGTCTGCATCGACGCCTCGCAGGCGGCCCCGCACCAGGTCCTGGACGTGCAGGCGCTCCAGGCCGACTTCGTGGCCTTCACCGGCCACAAGATGTGCGGCCCGACCGGCATCGGCGTGCTGTGGGGACGGCAGGAGCTCCTGGAGGACCTGCCGCCCTTCCTCGGCGGCGGCGAGATGATCGAGACCGTCTCGATGCACTCCTCCACCTACGCCCCGGCCCCGCACAAGTTCGAGGCGGGCACGCCCCCGATCGCCCAGGCCGTCGGCCTCGGCGCGGCCGTGGACTACCTGTCGGCGATCGGCATGGAGAACATCGCGCGCCACGAGCACGCGATCACCGAGTACGCCGTCCGCCGCCTCCAGGAGGTCCCGGACCTGCGGATCATCGGCCCCACCACGGCCGAGGACCGCGGCGCGGCGATCTCCTTCACGCTCGGGGACATCCACCCGCACGACGTGGGCCAGGTCCTCGACGAGCAGGGCATCGCGGTCCGGGTCGGCCACCACTGCGCGCGGCCGGTCTGCCTGCGGTACGGAATTCCTGCGACCACGCGGGCGTCGTTCTATCTGTACTCCACCCCGGCCGAGGTCGACGCCCTGGTCGAGGGGCTGGAGCACGTCCGGAACTTCTTCGGCTAGGGGACGCGCTGTGAAGCTGGATTCGATGTACCAGGACGTCATCCTGGACCACTACAAGCACCCGCACGGGCGGGGCTTGCGGGACGGTGACGCCGAGGTGCACCACGTCAACCCGACGTGCGGCGACGAGATCACGCTCCGCGTGAAGTACGACGGCGAGCGCGTCGCGGACGTCTCGTACGAGGGCCAGGGCTGCTCCATCAGCCAGGCCTCGGCCTCCGTCCTCAACGAGCTGCTCGTCGGCAAGGAGCTGACCGAGGCGCGGAAGATCCAGGAGACCTTCCTGGAGCTCATGCAGTCCAAGGGCCAGGTCGAGCCCGACGACGCCATGGAGGAGGTGCTGGAGGACGCCGTCGCGTTCGCCGGCGTCTCCAAGTACCCGGCCCGGGTCAAGTGCGCGCTGCTCAGCTGGATGGCGTGGAAGGACGCGACCGCCCAGGCCCTGGGCGACGCGGAGAGGAAGTCGGCATGACTGAGAACACCGAGGCCACGATCAAGCCGGCCTCCGAGGAAGAGATCCGCGAGGCGCTGTACGACGTCGTCGACCCCGAGCTGGGCATCGACGTGGTCAACCTCGGCCTGATCTACGGGATCCACATCGACGACTCCAACGTCGCGACGCTGGACATGACGCTGACCTCGGCGGCCTGTCCGCTGACCGACGTCATCGAGGACCAGGCCCGATCCGCCACCGACGGCATCGTCAGCGACCTGCGGATCAACTGGGTCTGGATGCCCCCGTGGGGCCCGGACAAGATCACCGACGACGGTCGCGAGCAGCTCCGCGCGCTCGGCTTCAACGTCTGAGACGCGACCTGACGGACGTGGGGAGGGGCCCCCGGCACTGCCGGGGGCCCCTCCCCACGTCCGTCAGGTCCGTGCCGTCGCGGCCAGGACCGGAGCCAGGTTCTCCTTGCGGATGCGCTGGTCGACGTAGAGGAGGCCGGAGGTCAGCGGCAGCAGGGGGCCGAGGACGAGCTGGGTCAGGAACTGGAGGAGTCCGCCCGTGATCGCCATGGTGGCGACGGACGCGAAGACGGTCCCGGGGGTGGCGTGCTGGGCGAGCGGGGCGCCGAAGACCGAGGCCTGCGTCGCCACGGAGATCACCATCTGCACGGCGAACGCGACGCCGCCGACGATCAGCAGCATCACCAGCGTGTAGCCGAAGACCCGCCACCAGGAGCCGCGGACCAGCTGCGCCGAGCGGCGCATGGCGGTCAGGGCGCCGGCCGACTCGACGACCGCGGCGGTCGGGGCGAGGCTGAACTTCACCCAGATCCAGAGGGCGACCGGCATCGTCGCCGTGCTCAGGAGCAGGACGAGCAGACCGGTGACCGCGAGCCCGGCGCCGTCATGGTCGCCCCCGCCGGAGTCGATGCTCGCGATCATCGCGCCCAGCATCAGGCAGAGTCCGAAGAGGAAGAGCAGCATCGGCACGAGGGCGGCCAGGGCCGGCAGGACGACCGTGCCGAGCACCGGGCCGAGCCGCGACCAGGCCCGGCGCCACACCGTCCCGAAGCCGACCCGGCGGCCGAGCACCGCCTCCTGGACCACGACCGCGACGGCCCCGTGCAGCAGGCCCGTCGCGACCAGCAGCCCCAGGGCGAAGACCAGCCAGAGCCCGGCGACGCCGACGAAGAGCGGCGTCAGGTTCGAGAGGTCGGAGTCCCCGGTGGAGGACGTGTCCCCCATGGCCTCCCACGGGCCGGAGAGGGCGGTCCAGCCGGCCGCGCCGAGGCCGACGACCACCACGGCGGCCAGCGCGTAGGAGGCCAGCGCCATGCCGAACAGCGCCTTCCAGTGCCGGCGGTAGGCGCCGAACGCCCCTGACAGCACGTGGTTCAGGTCGAGCGGCGCCAGGGGTATCACGCCGGGCTTCGGCGGCGGCGGGGCGAACGGGTGGCCGTACCCGTACGGCCCAGGGGCATAAGTCATGCGCCATACGGTAACGGCAGCCGTTGTGTACACCCGTACACAACGGTGGGTAGCCTCCCGCGCATGGGATACGGACTGCTCGCCGGGGCCATCGCGGCCGAGATCATCGCCACCACCTCCATGAAGTACAGCGAGGGCTTCAGCAGGCTCTGGCCCTCGCTGATCACCGCGGCCGGCTACCTCATCGCCTTCGCGCTCCTCGCCCAGGCCCTCAAGACCCTCCAGGTCGGCACCGCCTACGCGATCTGGTCCGGGGTCGGCACGGCGGCCGTCGCCGGCATCGGGATCCTCTTCCTCGGGGAGACCCTGAGCCTCGCCAAGGTCGCCGGCATCGTCCTCATCGTCGCCGGGGTCGCCGTGCTCAACCTCGGCGGGGCGCACTGATGCCGCGCCCCCGGCGGTACGACCCCGAGCGCCGGGAGCGGCTGGTGGCCGCCGCCCTGCGGGTGGTGCGGCGGGACGGCATCGCCGGGCTGAGCCACCGCGCGGTCGCCGCCGAGGCCGATGTGCCGCTCGGCTCCACCACGTACCACTTCTCCTCCCTCGACGAGCTCCTCGTCGCCGCCCTGCGCCGGGTCGACGCGGGCTTCGCCGAACGGCTGCGGAGCGGCGCCGTCCGCGCCGGGGACGACCTCGCCGGCGACCTCGCCCGGCTCCTGGGCGAGCGGCTCGGCGCCGGACGGAGCCAGGCGGAGCTGGAGTACGAGCTCTACCTCGCCGCCCTGCGCCGCCCCGCGCTGCGGCCCGTCGCCGCCGCATGGGCCGAGGAGGCCACCGCCGCCCTCGCCCCCCGCGCCGGACGGGCCGCCGCCCGCGACCTGGTCGCCCTCGCCGACGGCATCGTCCTCCGGGCCCTGCTCACCGGCGCGCCGTACGACGAGGCCCACGCCCGCGAGATGATCGCGCGGATCCTGCACGAAGGACCGAAGACGCAGGCCGGGGGCTCGTCGGATGCTCCGGCACGCCCGCCCGGCACCTGAGACCGGTTGGCCCGGGCGGGGGCCCGACCGTTAGGTTTTCCGTCATGACCACCACTGCTCCCCGTACCACCGGCGCCGTCGCCGCCGGCCTCGCCACCCTCGCCGGCGACGGCACCGTTCTCGACACCTGGTTCCCCGCCCCCGAGCTCACCGAAGAGCCCGGCGAGGCCGGCACCACGCGACTCTCCCCCGACGAGGCGGTGAACGCCCTCGGCGAGGGCGCCGCCAAGGCCCTCGGCGTGGACGCCCGTCGCGGCGTCGAGGTGGTCGCCGTCCGCACCGTCATCGCCTCCCTGGACGAGAAGCCGCTCGACGCCCACGACACGTACCTCCGCCTGCACCTGCTCAGCCACCGTCTGGTGAAGCCGCACGGCCAGAGCCTGGACGGCATCTTCGGCCTGCTCGCCAACGTCGCCTGGACCTCGCTCGGCCCGGTCGCCGTCGACGACGTGGAGAAGGTGCGGCTCAACGCCCGCGCCGAGGGCCTCCACCTCGCCGTCACGAGCGTCGACAAGTTCCCCCGCATGACCGACTACGTCGTGCCCGCCGGCGTCCGCATCGCCGACGCCGACCGGGTCCGCCTCGGCGCCCACCTGGCCGCCGGCACCACCGTCATGCACGAGGGCTTCGTCAACTTCAACGCCGGCACCCTCGGCACCTCCATGGTCGAGGGCCGCATCTCCGCCGGCGTCGTCGTCGGCGACGGCTCCGACATCGGCGGCGGCGCCTCCACCATGGGCACCCTCTCCGGCGGCGGCAACGTCGTCATCTCCATCGGCGAGCGCTGCCTGGTCGGCGCCGAGGCGGGCGTCGGCATCGCGCTCGGCGACGAGTGCGTCGTCGAGGCCGGCCTGTACGTCACCGCCGGCACCCGGGTCACCATGCCCGACGGCGAGATCGTCAAGGCCCGCGACCTCTCCGGCCGCTCGAACATCCTCTTCCGCCGCAACTCGGTCACCGGCGCCGTCGAGGCCCGCCCGAACAACGCGGTCTGGAGCGGCCTCAACGAGATCCTGCACAGCCACAACTGAACCCGGTGACTCCGCGTTGACCGGGTGCGGAGTCACCGCACCCGGTCAAGGCGAGGAGTCGGCATGAGGACGAGGACGAGGAACGTGGTCGCGGGAGTGCTCACGGTGGTGGCGGTCCTGCTGGCGGCCGGGACGGCCGCCGCGGACGAGACGCACACGCACAACGGCCCGACGGTGACCAACGGTCCCGCCCTCACCCTGCACACCGGGCAGATCGACGATCCGCTGGAGGACGTCCTGGAGCACGCGGCGATCCTCGGACGGACGAACACCACCGACTCCGCCTGAGCCGGCTCCGTCCGGGCCGCTTCAGGCCCGGAGCAGCTCTTCGAGGAGCACCCGCAGCCCGTCGGCCGTCTCCCGGCCGGCGGGCCGCAGCGGTTCCCGGACCGGGCCGCCGAGCAGCGCCTTCACGGTGACCGTCCCCGGCAGGCCGCCGGCCGTCATCCGCTCGACCAGCGGCAGCGTCCGGGCGTGCAGCCGGGCGGCCAGGGCGGTGTCGCCGGAGTCGTACGCGTCGAGGACGGCCGCGAACGGACGCGGCGCGACGTTGGCGACCGTGCCGACGTAGCCGGCGCCGCCGACCGCGTACAGCGGGAGGTTCAGCTCCTCGCTGCCGGAGTAGTACGCGAGCCCGGTCTCGGCGATCAGCCGGGCCGCGGCCAGCAGGTCGTACGAGCAGTCCTTCACGGCCGTGATGCGCGGGTGCGCGGCGAGCCGGCGCAGGGTGTCGGGCTCGACGCGGGTGCCGGTGCGGCCGGGGATGTCGTAGACCATCAGCGGCAGGCCGGTGGCGTCCGCGACCTTCAGGAAGTGGGCGGCGACCGCGTCCTGCGGCGGGCGGCTGTAGTACGGGGTGACGACGAGGAGCCCGTCGGCGCCGGCCGCCTCGGCCTGGCGCGCGAGCTCCACGGTGTGCCGGGTGTCCGCCGTGCCGACGCCCGCGACGAGCGGGGCCGCCGGGCCGACCGCCTCCCGCACGGCCCGGATCAGCGCCGCCTTCTCGGCGTCCGTGGTGGTCGGGGACTCCCCGGTGGTGCCGTTGAGGACCAGACCGTCGCAGCCGTTCCCGAGCAGCCGGGCGGCCAGCTTCCCGGCGGCGTCGAGATCGAGGGCGCCGGAGTCGGTGAACGGGGTGACCATCGCGCACAGGGCGCGGCCGAAGGGCCGGTGAGTGCTCATGCGAGAAGTCTGGGCGCCGACGACCGTGAAGGTCCACTTAGATCTGCTTGGCCGGAATCTTCAGTCAGCCTGAAGGGATGCCCGGTCAGAGGGCCAGCTTGAAGCCCTCGTGGCTGCGGGCGTAGCCGAGCGAGGCGTAGAAGCGGTGGGCGTCGGCGCGCGCCTTGCCGCTGGTCAGCTGGACGAGGGCGCAGCCGCGCCCGCGGGCCCGGTCCGCCGCCAGCTCCATCAGCCGGCGCCCCAGCCCGCCGCCGCGCCGGTCGGCCCGGATCCGGACCGCCTCGATCAGGGCCCGCTCGGCGCCGCCCTTGCCGAGCCCCGGGATGTACGTGGCCTGGAGGCAGCCGAGGACGAGGCCGTCCTCCACCAGGACCAGCATCTCGTTGCGCGCGTCGGCCTCGATGGCGGCGAAGGCCCGCTCGTACGCCTCGGTGACCCGGACCGTCGCCGGGTCGACGACCCGCTCCTCGTCGGCGAGGAGGGCGAGGACGGCGGGGAGTTCGGCGCGGGTGGCGGGGCGAAGGATCATGGCCGGAAGTCTCTCATCTCGGCCCCTTGACCTCGACCAAGGTTGAGGGAGGAGGGTCGAACCGTCCGCACCGAGCAGGAGGAGACACTCCATGAACGCCGTCGCACGCCCCGATGCCCGTCCCGACCTCGACCGTCCCGGGGTCGGCGCCGTCCTCGTCAGCACCTGGCGGGTCGGCACCCCCGAGCGTCAGCGCGCCGTCGTCGAGGCGATCCGGAAGGCCTGGGAGAGCCGTGCGTGGCCGGACCTGGGCCTGCTCTCGTACAGCGTCCTCGCCGGGACCGACGGGGAGACGCTGCTGCACTACTCGCAGTGGACGGAGCAGCGGGCGTACGACGACTTCGTCCGCACCCACCGCGACGACCGGAACGCCGAGATCGACGCCGCCGTGCCCGGCAGCGAGCGGGTGGAGCTCCGCCGCTACGGGGCGGTCCACCGCTCCACCCCCCGCCGCGCGACGGGCACGGGGGAGCTGCCCGGGGTCGTCGTCATCGTCGAGGCCGACTTCGAGCCGTCCGGCGCGGGCGTCCGGGAGGAGTGGGTGGACCGCGTGTTCGACGCCCTGGACGAGGACGCGGTGACGCGGCCCGTGTCCGGCGGGATCAGCGGCCGGTTCCACCTCTCCGCCGACGGCTGCCGGGTCCTCGACTACGCCGAGTGGGAGAGCGAGCGGGCCCATGAGAAGTGGCTGGCGGACGACGCCCCGCTGAGCGAGGCGTGGGCCAGGGTGCACCACCACCCGGCGCTCGTCGGCGGCCGGGTGCGCAGGTACGCGCCCGCGCTCAGCCTGAGCGCGGGCGCGTAGCGGGGGCCCGGAGGGCCCGGCGGGTCAGGGGCGGAAGCGCAGGACCTGCGGGTCGTGGTCGCTGTTCTGGTCCGCGAACTCGGCGTTGATGTGCACGCTGTCGTACTCGAAGCGGTGCACGCCGGGGCTGGTCAGGATCTGGTCGAGGACCTGGCTGTTGCCCTGGTAGACGTACGAGTAGCGCTCCGGGCGGGGCAGCGACTCCACGGCCGGGTAGAGGGCGCCGCCGTCGGTCAGCGCCTCGGTCGTGGCGGAGAACTCGAAGTCGTTGATGTCGCCGACGACGAGGACGTCCGCCTGCTTGTCGACCGCGACGATCTCCTTCACGAAGGCGTTGACTGACTGCGCCTGGAGGAGGCGCTGGGCCTCGGAGGAACGGTTCGGCGGCTGGTGGTGGGAGACGAGCGACTCGTCGCCGCCCTTCGAGCCGAAGTGGTTGGCGATGACGAAGACCGTCCGGCCGCGGAAGGCGAACTCGCCCGCGAGCGGCTTGCGGCTGGACTCCCAGGCGGTGTTCGCCGGGTCGATCCGGCCGGGGGAGAGGGTGAGGGCGGCGCGGCCCTTCGTCCCGGTGACGCCGGTCGCGGTGGTCGCGTCGCCGCCCGCGCGGTCCACGAAGGAGACCCGCTCGGGGTTGAAGAGGAAGACCTGACGGATGTTGCCGCCGGGCTGACCGCCGTCCTTGTTGTTCTCCGGGTCGATCGAGCGCCACTCGTACGCCGGGCCGCCGGCCGCCACGATCGCGTCCGTGAACTTCTTCAGGGTCTGGCCGGCCGAAACCGTGCCGTCGTTCTTGGCGCCGTTGTCGTCCTGGATCTCCTCCAGGGCCAGGACGTCCGGCGCGGCGAGGTTCTCGACGACCGCCTTCGCGAGCGCGTCGAACTTCTCCTGCGGGTCGCTCGGGTCGAGGTTCTCCACGTTGTACGTGGCCACGGCCAGCTCGTTCTTGTGCTGCTTCTCGGTGACCTCGCGCTCCAGGCCCATGTCCTGGAGGGTGCCGATCGTGCGGGCGGTCAGCGTGTAGCCGCCGAACTGGTTGAAGTCGAGCGGGCCCTCGGTCGAACCGGTCAGCCAGTCGCCGACGTTCGCCTTCGGGAAGGGCTGCTGCGCGAGCGGGATCAGCGACTGGATCTGGAGCCGGCCGGTGTTCTGGGACTCGTACGAGCCGTAGACCGTGCCGCCGCGCTCGTTGTCGTTCTCCCAGGGCTTCACCGTGACCCACAGCTCGGAGTACGGGTCGGTGGCGCCGACCACCCGGGAGGAGCCCACGCGGACGTTGGTGCCCTCCAGGGACTCGTAGTAGTCCAGGGCGTACGTCTCGGGGGCCAGCTCCAGGCCGTTGACGGAGCCGCCGTTCGCGGGGTCGCCCGCGGGCGCGTAGGCGTCCGGGACCGACCAGGGGGCGATGGTGACCGGGGCGGGCAGCGCGTTGCCCTTCGAGACCACGGTGACCTTCGGGCGGGAGAGCTGGGTCAGCGACTGGTTGCCGGAGTTCAGGCCGCCGGGGACGTACTCGGTGACCGTTCCGTCCACGCTCACCGCGTCGCCGACCGCCACCGTCGGGTTGGAGCCCGTGAAGACGAACAGGCCCTCGCTGGTGGCCGGGTTCCCGTCGCCCTGCGGGTCCTGCATCCAGAAGCCGCGCGAGGAGCCGTAGGTCCGGACGCCGGTGACGACGCCCGCCACCCCGGTGACCTGCTTGCCGACCAGCGGCGAGATCCGCGTCGTGCCCTGGACGTCGTGGATGCGGACCGCGGCGGCGTCCTCGGCCGCGGCGGTCTGCGAGCCGGCGAGCAGCCCGGCCGCGAGGGCGGCCGCGACCACCGCGGAGACGGCGGCGGTTCTCGGTATGGAGGAAGACATGAGGGTGCTCCGAGGGTGCTTGGAGGAACGGCAGGATCTACGCGCGTCAATCTCTTGTGAGAGCCCACCACTTGTCAAGGGTCGACGGGTGTACGAAGGCTGACGGGCCCGTGAACCGACGGGAGGCCCCCCGGATGCGTCTACGCTGAGGACGCCGGCCCCACCGGTACCGGACCGGTTCCCGCCGGTCCCCATCGCGTACCCCAACAAGTCCACGCACGCGTCGAGGAGTCCCCCACATGGCTGCGGAGCACCCCACCCTTCCCCCCGTCCGGCTGCCCTCGGACGCGGAGCTGGCTCGGGACGCCCTGGCCGCCCCCCTCCTCGCCCACGCCGTGCGCCTCGCCCGCTGGGCCGGGCCCGGCACCCGGGTCGGCGCGGGCGGCGAACTCGTCGACGAGCAGCTGCCGGACGCCGCCGGCGTCCTCGGCCTCGGCGACGACGAGGACGCGGAGTACTGGGCGGGCGACGCCTGGCGGCTCGCCGTCGACACCGGCCTCGTCGACGTCGAGGACGGCGCCGACGACGACACCCCCGGCACCGCCGCCCCCGGCGAGAACCTCGCCGTCGTCACCGGCGGCGCGCCCAAGGACGTGCTCGCGCTCTGGCTCGACGCCTTCGAGGCCGTCTTCGCCGACGCCGTCGCCCCCGTCCTCGACGACCTGGAGCCGCTGCTCGACGAGGACGGCGGCCTGGACCTCGACACCCTCGACTGGGACCCGGAGGCGGAGGCCGAGTTCCTGGAGGGCGTCCTCGGCAACCTCTACCTGCTGACCGTCAGCGAGGCCGGCCCCGGCGACGGGCCGGTGCCGCTGCCCGCGCTCGCCGCCTCCATGGTCGTCCCCGACGACATGGGCGAGCCCACCGACGACGTCCTGGAGCAGGTCTCCGACGCGATGATGCGGCTCGACGAGCAGTTCCGGCTCCTGGAGCCGATCGGCCTCGTCGAGTACCAGCCCGTCGACGAGGCCCTGATGGCCGAGGAGGGCGAGGAGCCCGCCCCGCCCGTCGACGACGAGGACGTCTCCCGCTACGGCATGGTCCGGCTCACCCCGCTCGGCCTCTACGGCGTCCGCGCCCGCATGGTCGAGGCCGGCGTCGAAGCCCCCGCCGTCGGCGACCTCGCGGAGCGGGACGCCGAGGCCCTCCTCGCCGGACTCACCGGCTACCCGGAGGCCGCCGTCCGCGCCGAGACCGAGGCCTGGCTCGCCGTCCGCGAGCCGGTGCCCGCCGCCGCCGAACTCCTCGCCGCCGCCCGCGGCTCCGACCCCGCCTCCCCGCTCCGCCGCCTCCACTGCCAGCAGGCCCTCGCCCTCGTCGGCCCCGAGGCGGAGCCGGTCGTCCGCGCGGTCCTCGACGACCCCGAGCTCGGCGGCCTCGCCCGCGTCTGGCTCGCCGAGCGCGGCGCGGCGGACGTGCCCGCCCCGCCGGAGTCCATGATCTTCTGGCTCGCCGTGGACACCATCGCCGCCCAGCTCGACGCCGGCGGCGACCTGGAGGAACTCCAGGAGCTCGTCGAGGGCCTGACGAGCCGCCACACGGGCTTCCTGGAGACCGCCTGGCGGGTGGAGCACCCGTACACGGCCGAGGTCCTCGACGCGATGGGCCGGCTCCACCCGGACAGGACGGCCGCCAAGGAGGCCCGCAAGGCCGCCTTCAAGGCCCGCTCCCGCACCGGCGCGGCCTGACCCTCCCCCGCTCCCGCACCGGTGCGGACCGGCCTCCGCCCGGACCGCCCGTCCGGCCCCGCGGCCGTGGCGGGCGGCGCCTTCTCCCGGGACGGGGAAGGCGCTCCGCGGGCGTTCCCGTGCCGTTCAGCCGTTGTTCCCGCGGGCGCGCGAGGGTGTGCGCGACATACCGGCCAGCAGCAGGGGAGAGAACCGCACACCATGGCCCTCAACCGCAGAGAGTTCACCCAGAGGTCCGCCGTCGCCGGCCTCGCGCTCACCGGCGCCGTCGGCGTCCTCGCCACCGCCCCCGAGGCCCTCGCGGGCGACGACCACGACGGCGACCACGGCCAGGGCGACGGCCGCGGCCGCGGCCACGGCCACGACCGTCTCGGCTACGGCCCGCTCGTCGCCGACCCCGGCGGCCTCCTCGCGCTGCCCGAGGGCTTCACCTACCGCGTGATCACCCGCACCGGCGTCACCCGGCTGGAGAGCGGCGAGTTCACCCCGGCCAAGCACGACGGCACCGCCGCCTTCGCCGGCCCGCGCGGCACCACGTACCTCGTGAACAACCACGAGATCAAGGGCGACCGGGCCAAGGTGGAGTTCCCCGTCCCGCTCGCCGAGGGCCTCGTCTACGACCCGAAGGCGGCCGGCGGCTGCACCGTCGTCGAGGTGCACCGCGACGGCACCGTCGCCGAGTGGGTCGGCATCGCCGGCACCTCCACCAACTGCGCCGGCGGCCGCACCGACTGGGGCACCTGGCTGACCTGCGAGGAGAACTCCGACCTCGCCGGCAAGAACGGCATGACCAAGGACCACGGGTACGTCTTCGAGGTCGACCCGCGCGACCGCCGGGCCAACCTCGACCCCAAGCCGCTCAAGTTCTTCGGCCGCTACGACCACGAGGCCGTCGTCATCGACCCCAAGCGCGGCCACGCCTACCTCACCGAGGACGCCTCGGGCCCCAACGGCCTCCTCTTCCGCTGGGTGCCGCCGCAGGGCTTCGAGCACGGCCGGGGCCGGCTGCGCGGCCTCGCGGACGACGCCGGCGTGCTCCAGGCGGCCCGGTGCATCGACTCCGCCGGGCGGTTCGTCGACGACCTCTCCCGCGCCACCCGGATCGGCACCGTCTACGGCGTCGACTGGGTCGACGTCCCCGACCGCGACGCCCGCACCACGCCCGTCCGCAAGCAGTTCACGGACGACCAGGTCACCCGGGGCCGGAAGCTGGAGGGCATGTGGTGGGCCGACGGCGGCGCGTACGTCGTCTCCTCGTACGCCCGTGAGGAGAGCCCCGGCGAGGACCACGACGGCCAGGTCTGGTTCTACGACCCCAAGCGCCGCACCCTCACCCTCAAGGTGCTGTTCGGCGTGAACCCCGCGCCCGAGCAGGACGGCGCGTACGACTCCCCGGACAACATCACCGTCTCCCCGTACGGCGGCCTCGTCATCGCCGAGGACGGCGAGGGCGTCCAGCACCTCGTCGGCGCCACCGACTCGGGCCGCACCTACCCGATCGCGCGCAACGACCTCAACGACAGCGAGTTCGCCGGCGTCGTCTTCTCGCCCGACGGCGACACCCTGTACGCCTCCATCCAGAACCCGGGCATCATGGTCGCGATCACCGGCCCCTGGCGCCGCCAGCCCCGCCGCTGACGTACCGTCGGACCGGTCGGCACCTGCGGGGAAGCCGTGAGGGTTCCCGTCGGGTTCCCGCCGGATTCCCCGAGCCCCTGTCGCCTCCGTGGACTGACATCTAACCTGTCAGTCCATGGACGACGCTCTGCGGCCCGTGGGCCGGACCCTGCTGCGCGACCGGGCCTACGAGTCGCTGCGCGAGGCGATCGTGCGCGGCGAACTCGCCCCCGGCGCCCTGCTCAAGGACTGCGACCTCGCCGACCGTCTCGGGCTCTCCCGCGCCCCCGTCCGCGACGCCCTCGCCCGGCTCACCGTCGAGGGCCTCGTGGAGACGAAGCCGCAGAGCTACACCCGGGTCACCCGGCCGGTGAGCCGGATCGTCCGGGACGCCGCCTCCGTGGTGCGGGTGATGCACGAACTCGCCGTCCGCACCGCCGTGCCGCTCCTCGGCCCCGGGGCCATCCGCGCCATGCGCGAGGCCAACGAGCGCTTCGCCGCCGCCGTCCGCGCCTCCGACGTCGAGGCCGCCCTCGCCGCCGACGACGAGCTGCACCAGGTCCTCGTCGGCGCCAGCGGCAACCACGCGGCCGCCGCCACCATCGACCGCTACACCCCCCTGATCCGCCGGGTCGAGCGCCGGCTCTTCGGGGACTCCGGCAGCTGTGGCTCCGTCGACCTCCACGCCCGTCTCATCGACGCCTGCGCCGCCGGTGACGCGGAGGCGGCCGTCCGCATCACCAGCGAGATCTGGGCCGCTCTCGAACAACTGGCCGACGACGCCATCGAGGTGGCCGAGGTCACCGGCATCCCCGCCCCGGTGTGACCCGGCCGCGCCCGCGGAGCCGTGCGCCCCGCGGCCGCGGAGCGGGGGCCGTGCCGCCCGCCGCGCCTCCGTCCCCCTCGTCGTTCCGTCCGCCACTCCAGGGAGAGCCCGCCGTGCCGATCACCGACTTCGACCGTTACCCGCTCCTCTTCGGGCCCTCGCCGGTGCATCCGCTGGAGCGGCTCGCGCACCACCTCGGCGGGGCCGCGCTGTGGGCCAAGCGCGAGGACTGCAACTCCGGCGTCGCGTACGGCGGGAACAAGACGCGCAAGCTGGAGTACCTGGTCGCCGACGCGCTCGCGCAGGGCTGCGACACCCTCGTCTCCATCGGCGGCGTGCAGTCCAACCACACCCGCCAGGTCGCCGCCGTCGCCGCCCGCGCCGGGCTCCGGTGCGTGCTGGTGCAGGAGAGCTGGGTCGAGTGGCCCGACGCCGTCTACGACAAGGTCGGCAACATCCTGATCAGCCGGCTCGCCGGCGCCGACGTGCGGCTGGTGCGGGCCGGCTTCGGGATCGGCTTCAAGGAGAGCTGGGAGCAGGCGCTGCGCGAGGTCGAGGAGGGTGGCGGGAAGCCGTACGCCATCCCGGCCGGCGCCTCCGACCACCCGCTCGGCGGCCTCGGCTTCGCCAACTGGGCCTACGAGGTGGCCGAGCAGGAGCGGGAGCTCGGCGTCTTCTTCGACACGGTCGTCGTCTGCTCGGTGACCGGCTCCACCCAGGCCGGCATGGTCGCCGGCTTCGCCGCGCTCGCCGAGGAGGGCGGCCGGCCGCGCCGGATCATCGGGATCGACGCGTCCGCGAAGCCCGCCGAGACCCACGGGCAGATCACCAGGATCGCCCGTTCCACCGCCGAGCTCATCGGCGTCGAGCGCGGACTCACCGGCGCCGACGTGGAGCTGGACGAGCGCTACCACGCCGGCGTCTACGGCGTCCCGGACGAGGCCACCCTCGACGCGATGCGGCTCGCCGCCCGCACCGAGGGCATGGTCACCGACCCCGTCTACGAGGGGAAGTCGATGGCCGGGCTGATCGACCTGGTGGACCGGGGCGAGATCGGCCGGGACTCGACCGTGCTCTACGCCCACCTCGGCGGCCAGCCCGCGCTCAACGCCTACAGCGCGCTGTTCTGAGGCCCTTCCGGCCGCTCAGAGCGCCTGGGCGGCCGGCTTCACCATGCCCCGGACCGTCCGGGACTTCACGAACTCGCCCATCGCGGTCATCTCCCACTCGCCGGTGAACTGCTTGATCAGCTTGGCCATCATCACGCCGGTCTGCGGCTCGGCGGTGGTCAGGTCGAAGCGGACCAGCTCCTCGCCGGTCGCCGCGTCCATCAGCCGGCAGTACGCCTTGGCGACCTCGGTGAACTTCTGCCCGGAGAAGGAGTTCACCGTGAAGACCAGTCCGGTGGCGTCGGCGGGCAGCCGGCCGAGGTCGACGGTGATGACCTCGTCGTCGCCCGCGCCCTCGCCCGTCAGGTTGTCCCCGGAGTGCCGGACCGCCCCGCCGAGGATGGTCAGCTTGCCGAAGTAGCAGCTGTCCAGGTGGTTGCGCTGGGGGCCGTACGCGATGACCGAGGCGTCCAGGTCGATGTCCTTGCCCCGGTAGGCGGGCTCCCAGCCGAGGCCCATCTTCACCTGGGAGAGCAGCGGACGGCCGCCCTTGACCAGCGAGACGGTCTGGTTCTTCTGGAGGCTGACCCGGCCCTTGTCGAGGTTGATCTTGCCGGTGGACGCGGGAGCGGGAGCGGGAGCGGCGGCGGCCGGGGCCGCGGCGGCGAGCCGCGGGTCCACCGGCGGGGCCGGCGGCATCGGCGGGGGCGTGAAGGACGGGACGGTCTGCGCGGGCGGGGCCGGCGGGGCCGCCTGCGCGGGCGGGGCGGCCGGGGCGGCGGCGGGCTCCTCGTCCACGCTCACGCCGAAGTCGGTGGCGATGCCGGCCAGGCCGTTCGCGTACCCCTGGCCGACGGCGCGGACCTTCCACGCGCCGTTGCGCCGGTAGATCTCGACGACCACCAGGGCCGTCTCGGTGGCGAGCTGCGGCGGGGTGAAGGTGGCGATGACCGCGCCGCTGTCGGCGTCGCGGACGGTCGCGGTGGGCTCGATGCCCTGGAAGGTCTGTCCTGCGGCGTCCGGACTGGCCGTGACCACGATCCTCTCGATGCCGGCGGGCAGGCCGCCGGTGTCCACCAGGATCGCGTCCGGCGCCGTGCCGCCGCCGGAGCGGTAGGTGACACCGGGGCCCGCGGGCTGGTTGTAGAAGATGAAGTCGTCGTCCGAGCGCACCTTGCCGTTGGCGCCGAGCAGCAGGCCCGAGACATCGAGCCGCACGGGGGCGGCGACGTCCACCGCCACGCGGGGGGCGGTGAGCGGGAGGTTCGAGCCGGGGGTCATTGCGGTCATGCCAGGCCTAACGCTCCGGGGCGCTTTGCCGTTCCCTTACCCGCGGCGGGTTCGGCCACCCTGGTGACGCGGGTGGTTCCGGGCCTGCCGCTCGTTGCCGAAACGGTACGCCCCCGTCCAGCGGGCCATGAGCAGCTGGACGTCGCCGGACTCCGCCCCGGCCAGGAACCTGGCCGCCCTGGCACCGCGCAGCACGCCCGCGGCACGGCCGTGGTGGGTGAGGACGACGGAACCGTCCTTGCGTTCTTCGTACGCGAATCCCTGTGGTCGTGGCATGCCGGGCATCCTGCCCGTCCCGGGCAGGTCCGTCATATGAATTATCTTTCGCATCGTGGGTGCTGTGGGTGGGAGCTCTTTCGAGACCGGGGACGTCGACGAGGCGCGTCATGAGCTCGACGCGCGCTACTACACGAGCCGGATGGACGTCGTCGACGAGCACCGGTCCTTCGCCGCCCGCTTCGACATCGTCGAGTTCGGGCCGCTCGTCATCGGCGACCTGAGCTGCGGCGCCGACGTCCGCATGAGCTTCGGCGAGCTCGGGGCGTACCACGTCAACGCGCCGCTCAGCGGCACCATGGAGATGCGCCAGGGCGGCGGCCCCGCCGTGTACGCCTCCGCCCGCGACGCGCTGCTCCTCGACCCCGCGGGCGACACCTTCCTCGACCGGTGGAGCGGCGACGGGCGGATCCTCTCCGTCAAGGTCGGCGCCGCCGAGCTCCGCGACCGCCTGGAGAGCCTCCTCGGCCGCCCGCCGCACGGCGCCCTCGCCTTCCGGCCCGGCCTCGACATCTCGCGCGGCCCGGGCCTCGACTGGGTGCGCTTCGCCCGCCGGGTCGCCGCGGAGGCGCTCGCGGGGGAGGGGCTCGCCCACCACGAACTCGTCGCCCGCCCGCTCCAGGAGGCACTGCTCAACGGCCTGCTGCTTGCCGCCGACCACCCCTGGCGGGACGAGCTCGCCCACCCCGCGGGGCCGCGCCGCCCGGCCCCCGTCAAACGGGCCATGGACGCGGTCCGCGAGCGCCCCGAGCACCCCTTCACCACCACCGAACTCGCCCGGCACGCGCGCGTGAGCGTCCGCCGGCTCCAGGAGTCCTTCCGGGAGTACGTCGGGATGTCGCCGATGGCGTACGTGCGCGAGGTCCGGCTCGAACGGGTCAGGGAGGAGCTGCGGGCGGCCGAGCCGGACGAGGTGAGCGTCAGCGAGGTCGCCTGGCGCTGGGGCTTCGCCCACCAGGGCCGCTTCGCCGCGCGCTACCGCGAGAGGTTCGGCGAGTCCCCGTCCCGGACGCTGCGGACGGCCCCCTGAGGCGGTCGGGCACGCCCGGGTGTCCCGCGCTTCCGCCGACCGCGCATTCCGGACAGAGGCCGCGTTACGCGGCTCGCGGTGATCTTGGTCGCGGCCTACCGTGGGGGGCGTCCGGCGCTGCCAGCGCGCGCCGTCGAACCGGGCCCGGCCGGCTCCCCCGTATCACCGGCCGGGCCCGTGGCGCGCCCGGGACGCGTCCCGCCCCTGGACATCCCCTCCGGCCCCTCCGTACGGTCGGTCCGCGCGCAGTCACGGGAGGGGGCGGGCCGATGGGTTACGCGGAGACGATGGGCCTCGCGGCGGGGCGGGCGGTGCGGGAGTTCGGCGCGGACGACGACACCGACGACGAGATCCGGGACGACGTCCGGCGGGTGACCGGCAGGGAACTGCTCGACGACGCCTCCGGGGAGGCGGCGGACGCCGTGCTGTGGTGGTGGCGGCAGGGGGACGGGGACCTGGCGTCCGAACTGAGGGACGAGACGGGGCCGTTGGCGGAGGACGGCGCGATCTGCGTCCTCACGCCGCGGCGGGGCAAGCCGGGCCACGTCCCCGTCGAGGAGATGGCGGAGATCGCCGGCGACGCGCGCCTCCGGGTGCGGGCCGTCACCCCCCTGGGCGGCTGGACCGGCCACCACCTGTACCGTCCCTGAGGCCGGGACGCCCGGCGGGGTCAGGGCGCGGTGAAGGCGCCGCCGATGTACTCGTCCCCGGGGGCGGGGAGGCCCTGGGCCGCCAGGAGGCGGGGGGCGTGGGGTTCCGAGTCGTCCTCGGGGGCGTAGCCGAGGGCCAGGGCGGGGGCCAGGTCCCACCAGCCGCGGGTGTTGGCCGAGGAGCCGTACACCACCGTGTGCCCGACCGACTCCGCCGTGAGCGCCGCGTGCAGCAGGCGCGCGCAGTCCGCGGGGCTCAGCCAGAGGGACAGCATGCGGACCGTCGTCGGCTCGGGGAAGCAGGAGCCGATGCGCACCGAGACCGTCTCGATGCCGTGCCGGTCCCAGTACAGCTGCGCCAGGTCCTCGCCGAAGCACTTGGAGAGGCCGTAGTAGGTGTCGGGCCGGTGCGGGGTGGTGACCGGGACGAGCGGTTCGCCGTCGCGCGGGCGGCGGGTGAAGCCGACGGCGTGGTTGCTGGAGGCGAAGACGACGCGGCGGACGCCCTCCTCGCGGGCCGCCTCGTAGAGCCGGTGGAGGCCGGTGACGTTCGCCGCGACGATCGCGTCGAAGTCGGCCTCCACGGAGATGCCCGCGAGGTGCACGATCGCGTCCACCCCCCGCACCGCCTCGCGCACCGCCTTCCGGTCGGCGAGGTCGGCGACGACCGCGTCCGGCGCGCCGGGCACGGGGGCGACGTCGAGGAGGCGGAGCTCGTAGCCGTACTCCGGGAGCAGTTCCCGCATGAGGGTGCCGACGCCGCCGGCGGCACCGGTGAGCAGGAGGGTGCGGGGTGCGGGCATCGGTGGTACTCCTCGGCCGGAAGGGTCGCGCATTCATGGACGTGGACACGCTAGGGAGGGGGTGAAGGGGCGTCAAGGTGCCTTCCAGTGGGGGATCTCCTCCTTGACCGGGGCCTCGTGCGCGGTTAGCGTTCGCGAGACGTTCATGGATGTGAACGTGTGAGCCGCCGTCTGACGCGTACCTTCGGAGCGCCCGTGACCAGCCCCGCCCGGCCCCGTACGGGAGCCTTCCTGTACCCCTGGGACGTCGACGGCGACCCCGCCGCCCCCGCGCTCCTCGCCGGGCTCGGCGTGCGGCAGGTGACGCTGGCCGCCGCGTACCACTCCACCCGGGCGCTCAGCCCCCGCCACCCGGCCCGGCGGGTCGTCACCGCCGAGCACGCCGCCGTGCTCTACCCGCCGGACGCGCGGCGCTGGGCCGGCCGCCGGCTCGCCCCGTACCCGGCGGGCGACTGGGCCCCGGGCGACGCCTGGGCGCGGGCCGCCGAGGCGCTCGGCGGCACCGGTCTCGACGTGCACAGCTGGGTCGTCCTCGCCCACAACTCCCGGCTGGGCGCCGACCATCCGGACACCTCCGTCGTCAACGCCCACGGCGACCGCTACCCGTGGGCCCCCTGCATCGCCCACCCCGAGGTCCGCGCGCTGCTCGTCGACCTCGCCGCCGAGGCCGCCGTCCGCCCCGGCGCGACCGGCACCGAGCTGGAGTCCTGCGGCTGGTACGGCTACGCCCATCTGCACGCCCACGACAAGACGGGCGGCGTCCCGCTCGACGACCGGGCCCAGCTGCTGCTGTCGCTCTGCTTCTGCCCGCACTGCCGGCGGGGGTACGCGGACGGCGGCGCCGACCCGGACGCGCTGGCCGCCGCCGTCCGCGCCGCCCTCGCGCCCGTGTGGACCGGCACCGGGCCCGCCGGGGAGCTCGGCGAGCTCTCCGGGCCCGCCCTCGCCTGGCGGGCCGCGACCGCCCGCTCCTTCCAGGAGGCCGCGGTCGCCGCGGTGCGGGCCGCCGCCCCGCCCGGCTTCCGGATCCTGCTGCACGCCGACCCGGACCCGTACCGCTGCGGCGCGGACGCCGGCACCGACCCGGCGCACGTCCTCGGCGTCGCCGACGGCGTGGTGGCCCGGCCCGGCCGGCTCACCGCCTTCGCCGCCCACCGGCCGCCCGGCGCCACCCTCGCGGCCAACCTCTCGGTCGTCGCCGGCATGGGCGGCGCCCCGGGCCGGCTCGCCGAGGACGCCCGGCGGGCCCTCGCCGACGGCGCCGGCGAACTCCGCCTGTACCACGCGGGCCTGGCCTCCGACGCCGACCTGGCGGCGGTCCGCACCGCCCTGGCCGCGCTCGGCTAGCCGACCAGGCGGCCGTCCCTGGCCACCACCCGGCCCGCCCGGACCACCAGGTCGCGGCGCGGCAGGTCCACCACGACCTGCGGCAGGCACTCGCCCTCGACCAGCATGAAGTCGGCCGGCGAGCCCGGGCGCAGATCGGCGGCCGGCAGCCCCATCAGCGCGGCGCCGCCGTGCGCGGCGACCGCGAAGCAGGCCTCCAGCTCCTCGTCGAGCCGGGCGTCCAGGGCCCAGCCGGCCAGCCAGGCGCGGTGCAGCATGTCGGCGTCGCCGTACGGGCTCCAGCTGTCGCGGACGCCGTCCGAGCCGAGGCCGACCGTCACCCCGCGCTCGGCGAGCCGCCGGAACGGCAGGACCGTCGTCTCGCCCAGGGCGACCGTGGTCAACGCGACCCCGGACCCGGCGAGCAGATCGGCCGTCTCGTCCAGTTCCCGGCCGGCGAGGCCCGCCACCGCGAAGGCGTGCGCCACCGCCACCTTGCCGCGCAGCCCCGCCGCTCGGGTGCGGGCGGCGATGTCCCGGATCACCGCGAGGCCCGGCTCGCCCCGGTCGTGGAGGTGGATGTCGAGGCCCAGGCCGTGCTTCTCGGCGAGGCCGAAGACCAGCCCCAGCTGATCGCCCTCCCCGCCGCCGGCGGCGTCGAAGCCGGTCGGGTCGATCCCGCCCACATGGCTGACCAGACCGCTCGCCGCCGCCTCGGCGAGCAGCTCCGCCGTGCCCGGTTCGCGGACCACCCCGTGCTGCGGGAAGGCGACCAGCTCGACGTCGACGATCCCGGCCAGCTTCGCGGCGGCGTCCGCGACGCCCTCGATCCCGGCCAGGCCGTAGGCGGGGGCCACGTCCGCGTGGGCCCGCAGGGCGCGGGTGCCCCGGGTCGCCGCGTGGGACATCAGGCGCAGTGCCCGCTCGCCCACCGGGGTGGGCAGCGAGCGGGCCAGCTCCACGTCCCCGGCGACGTGGTCGGCGATGCCGGAGGCGGGGCGGCGGCGGTGCCAGGGCTCGCCCCAGGAGGTCTTGTCCGGGTGGATGTGCGCGTCGACCAGGGTCGGCAGGGCGAGCCGGCCGCCGCCGTCGATCCGCTCGACGACCGCCCCTTCGGGCACCTCTGCGACGAGCACCCCGTCGACGGCGATCAGCTCGCCGGGCGGCCCGCCGAGGGGCCGGACGTCGTGGAAGAGGGTCGCGGCGGGGGGAGTGGGGCTCACGGGGTCTCCTTCGGGCTCGGACGCGGCCGTTTTGGTATACCACGTGGTGCCCGCGGTCCGGGAACGGTCACCGACGGGGCCGCCGCCCGCGGCCGCCCCCTCACCAGGCCAGCTTCTCCAGCGCGTCCAGGTCCAGGGGAGCCGTCGGGGCGGGGCCGGGGCCGGCGACCTCCGGACCGCCGTCCCCGCCGTTCGGGCCGACCCGGAGCTCCGCCCAGATCGTCTTGCCGCGCCGCCCGTACCGCGTGCCCCACCGTTCCGCGAACCGCGCCACCAGGTAAAGCCCGCGGCCGCCCTCGTCCGTCTCCGCCGCGTGCCGCAGATGCGGCGAGGTGCTGCTGCCGTCCGACACCTCGCACACCAGCGTCCGGTCGTACAGCAGGCGCACCCGCACCGGGTCCGCCCCGTACCGCACCGCGTTGGTGACCAGCTCGCTCAGGATCAGCTCCACCGCGAAGACCGTCTCGTCGAGGCCCCACTCCGCCAGCTTCGCCGCCGCCGCGTTCCGCACCGGCGACACCGCCGCCGGGTCCCGGGCGACCTCCCACTCCGCGATCCGGTCCGCCGGCAGCCGCCGGGTCCGGGCCACGAGCAGCGCGATGTCGTCCCGCGGCGCCGGCGACAGCAGGGTCGCGAGCACGTCCGCGCAGATCTGCTCGGGGCTCCGGGCCGGCCGCTCCAGGGTCCGGCGCAGCAGCCGCAGCCCCGTCCCCACGTCCCGGCCCTGGTCCTCCAGGAGCCCGTCCGTGAACAGCACCAGCTGGTCGCCCTCCGCGAGCCGCAGCTCCGTCGACTCGAACGGCACGTCCCCGAGCCCGAGGCCCAGCGGCAGCCCCGGTGCCAGCGGCGGGAACTCCACCCGCCCTTCCGCGTCCACCACCGCGGGCCCCGGATGGCCGGCGCTCGCCATCGTGCACACCCCGGACGCCGAGTCGTAGATCGCGTACAGGCAGGTCGCGCCGGTGATGGTCTCCTGCCCCCGCCCCCGGCCGCCGTCGCCGCCCGCGGCCGGCTCGCCCTCCTCGTCGATCCGCCCGGTCAGCTCGTCCAGATGGCCCAGGATCTCGTCCGGCGGCACGTCCAGCGTCGAGAAGTTGTGCACCGCCGTCCGCAGCCGGCCCATCGTCGCCGCCGCGTGCAGCCCGTGCCCCACCACGTCGCCCACCACGAGCGCCACCCGCGCCCCCGGCAGCGGGATCACGTCGAACCAGTCGCCGCCCACCCCCGCCTTCGCCGGCAGATAGCGGTACGCCACCTCCACCGCGTTCAGCTCGGGCAGCACCCTCGGCAGCAGGCTCCGCTGGAGCGTCACCGCCATCGCGTGCTCCCGGGTGAACCGCCGGGCGTTGTCGATCGCCACCGCCGCCCGCGCCGCCAGCTCCTCCGCGAACTCCAGGTCCTCCTCCCCGAACGGCTCCGCCGTCTCCGCCCGCCAGAAGTTCGCCATCCCCAGGGTCACGTCCCGGGCCAGGAGCGGCACCGTGAGCAGCGAGTGCATCCCGTACGCCAGCGCCCCGGCCGCCCCTTCCGGGTCCTGCGCCCGCCAGCCGTCCGCCGCCGCCAGCTCCGCCTGCACCACCGCGTGCCCCTCGGTGAGCGCCGTCGCCATCGGCGTGCTCGGCACGTGGAAGCGGATCACCTCGCCGACCGGCTGGAGCGGCTGCTCCCCCCGCACCCCGCTCAGCGCGGTCCTGCGCATCTCCGCCAGCGTCGCGTCCTGCGGCGGCTCCTCGCCCCGCAGCACCGGCTCGAGCAGCTCCACCGTCGCGAAGTCCGCGAAGCGCGGCACCGCGACCTCCGCCAGCTCCTCCGCCGTCCGCACCACCTCCAGGGTGGTCCCGATCCGCACCCCCGCCTCGTAGAGCAGCTGGAGCCGGCCCCGGGCCACCGCCGCCCGCCCGGAGAGCGCGGCCAGCTCGGTGGTGTCCCGCATCGTCATCACGCTGCCCGTGCCGGAGCCGTCCGGGACGGTGGGCCGCACGCTCACCGCGAGCAGCCGGTCGCCCGCCCGGTGCACCTCGTCCGTCGCGGTCCGCCCGGACTCCAGGAGCTCGACCGTACGGGGATCGAGCCCGAGCTCCGCGACCGGGCGCCGCTCGGCGTCCGCCGGCAGGTCGAGCAGCCGCCGCGCCTCGTCGTTGGCGAGCAGCAGCCGCCGGTCCGCCCCGACGATCAGCACGCCCTCCCGGACCGCGTGCAGCACCGCCTCGTGGTGCTCCTTCATCCGGGTCATCTCGCTCGGGCCCAGGCCGTGGGTCTGCCGCCGCAGCCGCCGCGACACCAGCGCCGCGCCGCCCACCGCGAGCAGCAGCGCGCCGCCGCCCGCCGCGAGGAGCACCACGAGGCGGCCCCGGACCGCCTCGCTGATCGACTGCACCTCGATGCCGCTCGTCACCATGCCGACGATCCGGCCGTCGTCGGCGACCACCGGCACCACGGCCCGTACGGCGTCGGTCGGCGAGCCGCGGAAGGTCTCCGTGAACGACTCGCCGTCCCGCACCGCCCGGGACAGGTCGCCGGTCGCCCGCTCGCCGATCAGCCCGGTCTCGGCGTCCGTGTACCGCACCCCGTCCCGGCCGAGGACCGCGACGAAGTCCACCCCGGTCGCCACCCGGGTCTGCTCCGCCCGCTCCTGGAGCGCCGCCGTCGGGTCGGGCGAGGTCAGCGCCGCGTCCACGCCGGGCGCCTTCGCGAAGGCCTCCGCCACCGCGAGCGACCGCGTCCGGGCGTCCCGCAGCACGTCCCCGCGGGCCTGCTGGAAGGTGACGAGGACGGCCGCCACGATCACCAGGAGGGCGATCAGCGCCTCCAGGGCGAGGACCTGTCCGGCGACGCTCCGCAGCCCGGAGCCGTGCCCCGGGCGCGCACCGTACCGGCGGGCCGTCATCCGGTGCTCCGGGCGATGAGCAGCGCCA
Source organism: Streptomyces roseolus (assembly GCF_014649855.1). Taxonomy (GTDB): domain Bacteria; phylum Actinomycetota; class Actinomycetes; order Streptomycetales; family Streptomycetaceae; genus Streptomyces; species Streptomyces roseolus. Next base: position 89,671 of record NZ_BMTV01000019.1, read on the forward strand.
CGTCGTCCTGGGCGCCGGGGCGGCGCAGCTCCCGCAGCAGCCGGTCGCAGCTCTCCTCCAGGGACAGCTCCCGGGTCGCCTCGACGAGCCGGACGAGCAGCGCGAGCCGTTCGTCGATGGGCGTGTCCCGGGTCTCGATCAGTCCGTCGGTGTACAGCACGAACCGGTCGCCGGGGAGGAACGGCACCCGCGCGGTGCGGAAGGTGCCCCCGCCGACGCCCAGCGGGACCCCCGTGGAGACGGCGACCAGCTCGGCCGGGCCGTCGGCCGGGAGCCGCACCGGCGGCAGGTGGCCGGCGTTGGAGATCCGGCAGCGCCGCCGTGCCGGATCGTGCACGGCGAAGAGGCAGGTGGCGATGGACGGCTCCAGGCCGACCGCGATCCGGTCCAGGTGCCGCAGCACCTGCCCGGGGGAGAGGCCGAGGTCGGCGAAGGCGCGGACGGCGGTCCGCAGCCGGCCCATGGTGGCCGCCGCCTCGATGCCGCTGCCCATGACGTCCCCGACCACCAGGGCCGTCCGGTCGTCGGGCAGCGCGATCACGTCGTACCAGTCCCCGCCGACCTCGCTCGACGCCTGCGCCGGCTGGTAGCGGGCCGCCGCCGCCAGGCCGGGGCGGGCGGGCGGATCGCCCGGCAGGAGGCTGCGCTGGAGGGTGACGGCCGCGTTCCGCATGCTCTGGTACCAGCGGGCGTTGTCGATGCTGACGGCCGCGCGGGCCGCCAGCTCCACGGCGAGCAGCTCGTCGTCCGCGTCGAAGGGCAGCGGGTTGCCGCGGTCCCGCTTCAGGTCCAGAGCCCCCAGCACCTCCCCGCGGGCGATCAGCGGCACCGCCAGGTACGAGTGCACCCCGGCCCGCGCCAGCTGCCCGGCGGCCTCGGGGCCGCGCGCGATCCGCGGCAGGTCCTCGGGGCCGACCCGGGCCACCCGGACCGGCCGCCCGGTGTGCACGCAGCGGGTCACCAGCCGGTCGGCGCCGTACAGCGCGACGGAGCCCGGCGGGTCGGCGGCGGCCAGCGCCTCGGTGTCGTGCCCGGCCTTGACCGCGAGCGCCCGGAAGAGCGCCGGGCCCTGCTCGGGGGTGCCGGGCCGGCGCAGGGCGAGCACCGAGTCGAGGACGTCGACGGCGGCCACGTCGGCGAGGGCCGGCACCACCACCGACGCCAGCTCGTCCGCCGTCCGCTCCACCTCCAGGGTGGTGCCGACCCGGGCCGAGGCGTCCGCGATCAGGGCGAGGCGCCGCCGGGACCGGTCGGCCTCGGCGTCGGCCCGGTGCCGCTCGGTGACGTCGACCACCCAGGCCGCCACGCCGAGGACCCGGCCGCCGACCGTCTCCAGGCGGTAGAACGACACCGACCAGGTGTGCCGGCCGCCGCCCGGGTCCGCCGGGGTGGTGGCCGTCGTCTGGAAGCCGAGCAGCGGCTCCCCGGTCTCCAGGACCCGCCGGGCCGCCGCCTCCAGCGGCGCCGCGTCCACGCCCGGCAGCACCTCGGCGGGCCTGCGGCCCAGGTGCCGGTCGGCCGGCAGCCCGTTGAACCGTTCGAGGGCCGGATTGACCAGGACGTACCGCAGCTCGGTGTCGAGGACCGCGAGGCCCAGCGGTGACTGGTCGACCAGCCGGTCGGAGAGCGCCAGCTCCGTCTCCATCCGGGCGACGACGGTCCGGTCGGCGCAGATGCCGAGCGCGTACAGGTCTCCCAGGTCGTCGGTGAGCCGCATGTTGCGGAACTCCACCTGGCGGGTCGATCCGTCCTTGTGCCGTACGGGGAAGGTGCCCGCCCAGGTGGTGCCGCGCCCCAGGACCTCGCCGAAGAGCCGCATCGCCTCGGACCGGCGCTCCTCGCCGACGATCAGCCGGGCCACGTACTGCCCGAGTGCCTCGTCGGCCCGGTACCCGAAGAGGGTCTCCGCCTGCGGGCTCCACAGCACGATCCGCCCGGCCGCGTCCACCACCACGGCGGCCACCCCGAGCACGTCGAGCAGCCCCCGCGCGCCGAACGCGGTCCCGGACGCCGACCCGGGCGCGGTTCCGCCTTCGGGCGGGGGGCCGGTCCCGGGCGGGGGGCTTCCGGGCGCGGCGGCGCGTGCCTCCTCCGTCCCCGTGCCCGTCTCCGGGAAGGAACCGGCCGTCACCCTGCCCTCCTCCCGCCGAGCCCACGTCCCTTCCCATGCTCCCCGGCCCTCCCCGGGCACGCACCACGAGACGGTCCGACCCGGTCAGTGGCCGTGCGGAGCGCCCCGGCGAGACCCGCCACCGCCAGGGCCGGAAGCAGGAGGCGTACGTCCACGGCGGTGACCAGGACCGCGCCCAGGGCCAGGGCCAGGGCGTTCGGGACGAAGAGCGCGGTGTTCGCGGTCGCCGCGAGGCGGCCGGCCGCCTCGGCCGGCGCCTCCCGCTGGACCGCCGTCATCACCGCCACCAGGACCCACGGCATGCCGAGGCCGATCACCGCGCTCGCCGCGAGCGCCGCCGCCTCGTACGGCAGCGCCCGTGCCCCGGCCGCCGCCGCGAAGAGCGCGAGCCCGGCCGCGGCCAGCAGCCGCTCCGGCACCCGGCGCAGCAGCGGACCGGTGGTCAGGCCCGCCAGGACCGAGCCCGCGCCCTGCACCGCGTACAGCACCCCCGCGTACGCCGCCGGCCTTCCGAGCCCGTCCACGACCGCGTACACGGCCGCCCCGTTCACCCCGGCCAGCAGCATCGTGAAGGCCCCGGCGGCGACCAGCGGCCGCAGCGCCGGCGAGGCGGCGAGCAGCCGGACGCCCTCGGCGGTCTCCCGCCGCCACGCCCCCCGCTCGCGCGGGGCCGGCGCGGGCGGCTCCTCGCGGACCCGCATCGCGGCGAAGGCGCCCGCCGCGAGGGCGAAGCTCGCCGCGTCCAGGAGGGCCACGGGGCCGCCGCCGTACCGGGCGAAGAGCCCGGCGGCGGCGAGCGGCGCGATCAGCTTCATCGACTCGTTGGCCGTCATCCGCCACCCGTTGACGGAGCCGAGCCGCTCCTTGCCGAAGCCGGTCGACAGCAGCGCCTGCTCGGCGGCGTCGTGGACGGCGCCCTGCGCCCCGTACAGGACGAGGACGGCGAAGAGCAGCCACACCCGGTCGGCCGAGGTCACCCAGAGGAGCACGGGCAGCAGCGCCGCCATGGCGAGGTCGAGGGCGATCAGCAGCGGGCGGCGGCGCACCCGGTCCGTGAGCGTGCCGAGGAGCGGCCCGAGGAGGACGGGGGCCCAGAGGGCGAAGGCGGTGAGGGCCGCGAGCCCGTCCGAACCCGTCAGCGACTTGACCCAGATCCCGGAGACCAGCCACATCGCCGTCGTCCCGAACCCGGACACGACCACACCCGTCAGATACCAGCGCATGGACGGAGGGTCGCGTCTGAGGCGTCCCGCCGGGATCGGGCAACCGCCCTATTCCGGCGGCCTCCCGGCCCCCGTTCCGGCGGGCCCCCCGCCCTATTCCGGCGGCCTCCCGGCCCCCGTTCCGGCGGGCCCCCCGCCCTATTCCGGCGGTCTCCCGGCCCCCGTTCCGGCGGGCTCCCCGCCCTATTCCGGCGGTCTCCCCGCCCTGTTCCGGCGGGCTCCCGGCCCCTGCTCCGACGGCCCCCCGCCCTGTTCCGGCGGGCTCCCGGACTCGCGGCCCTGTCCCCGGGAGCATCCGGTGCCTATCGCCGGGAGCTCCCGGCGGCCGCGGCCTCCTCGGCCCGGTCCTCGCGCCAGAGCGCCGCGCCCGTGACCACGGCCCCGAGCCCCTCCCACAGCCCCACGCCGAGGAAGCCGGACGGGGCCCGCTCCGCGATCACCGCCGCGGTGAAGACCGCGCAGGTCAGCAGCCGGAAGGGGACCGTCCAGCGGAAGAAGGCCCGCCAGTCGGCGAGCGCGGCGAGCACGTAGTAGACGCCCATGTTGAGCGCCGCCATCGAGGAGGCGGTGAGGAAGACCAGCGTGTGGTCGCCCTCCGCGCGCCCGCCGGCCGGCACCGGCTCGAAGCCCATCACCGTGAGGAGGACGTCCGGGGCGACCAGGCCCACCACCCCGAGGGCGGCGGCGAGGACCCCGAAGACCGCCATGGTCCAGCCGGAGAGCGAACGGGGCAGGCGGTGCAGGCGACGCACGACGGTCCTCCGCGGAACGGGATCGACAGTTCGGGAACGCATGTTCTGTTCGAACGGACCCTGCCTATCGCACCGGAGGCCGCGGGGGCCAATCCGGCCCCCGCGAACGTCACTTCAGGGCCGCCGCCATCATCTTCTGCGCCACCGGCGCCGCCAGGCCGTTGCCGCTGACCTCGGAGCGGGCCGCGCCCGAGTCCTCGATCATCACGGCCACCGCCACCTGCTTCCCGGTCGACGGGTCCTCGGCGTAGGAGGTGAACCAGGCGTACGGCGTCTTGCTGTTGTTCTCGCCGTGCTGCGCCGTGCCCGTCTTGCCGCCGACCTCCGCCCCGGCGATCGCCGCGTTGCTCCCGGTGCCCCGCTCCACCACCGTCACCATCGCGCTGCGCAGCTGCTCGGCGGTGGCGGAGGAGACGATCCGGGTGGCGTCGCCGTCGTCGAAGGCCCGGAGCGCGTCGCCGTCGGAGTCGACGACCTCGGAGACCATGTGCGGAGCGGCGAGCAGCCCGTCGTTGGCGATCACCGCCGAGACCATCGCCATCTGCAGCGGGGTGGCGGTCACGTCGAACTGGCCGATGCCGGTGAGCGCGGTCTGCGCCCGGTCCATCCCGGACGGGTAGACGCTCGCGTAGGCGCGGACCGGCACGTCCAGCTCGTCGTCGTCGAAGCCGAACTTCTCCGCCATCGCCCGCACCTTGTCCTGGCCCAGGTCGGCGGCCATCTTGCCGAAGACGTTGTTGCAGGAGTAGCGGAGCGCGGTGCGGATCGTGGCGTCCTCGCAGGGCGCGGAGGCGTTCTCGTTCTCGAGGACGGTCCGGGTGCCCGGCAGGGTGTACGGCTGCGGGCTCGTGGTCGGCACGTCGACGGAGGAGTACAGGCCGTCCTCCAGGGCGGCGGCCGCGACGACCAGCTTGAAGGTCGAGCCGGGCGGCAGCGGCTGCCGCAGCGCCCGGTTGACCAGCGGCTTGTCGGGGTCCTCGGTCAGTTCCTTCCAGGCGGCGCCGTCGGTCGTGCCGGCGATGTCCGACGGGTCGTAGGAGGGCGTGGAGACCATGGCGAGGATCCGGCCGCTCACCGGGTCGATCGCGACGGCCGCGCCCTTCTTCCTCCCGAGCGCCTCGTAGCCGGCCTTCTGCACCGCCGGGTCGATCGTGGTGACGACGGTGCCCGGCTCCTGCTGCTTGCGGGTGACCGCGTCCACCGGGTTCTTCAGCCGGTCGTCGGTGCCGTCCAGGATCCCGGAGTAGATGCCCTCCAGCTGGGTGGCGCCGTACGCCTGCGAGCTGTAGCCCGTGACCGCCGCGTACAGCTCGCCGTCGGTGTAGCTGCGCTCGTACGCGAGATCACCGCTCTCGGTCCGCTTCGAACCGGTGACCGGCGAGCCGGCCACCACGATGTTCCCGAGCGGCTGCGCGTACTGCGCGATGGTCTTCCGCCGGTTCTTGCTGTCGTTCGCGAGCGCCTTGCCCTCGTACGCCTGCACCCAGGTGGCCCGGCCCAGGAGGGCGAGCACGAGGAGCAGGGCGAAGACCGAGGTGCGCCTGATCGTCTTGTTCATGGCACCTGGAGGGACGAACGGGGCGGTGGCAGACGTTCCGGTCGCGGCCCGATTCTCAGGAAACGTTCATCCGGGAGAAACCGGGCGTCACGCCGCCGCGGCGGGGGCCGTCGTCACAGCCGCCGCGTCGCCAGCGTCAGCCGGTCGCGCGCGTCGAAGAGGGCGTCCTTGATCAGCTGCTCGTGCGCCGGGGTCAGCCGGGCGGCCGGCACCGAGCAGCTCAGCGCGTCCCGGGCCGGGGACCGGTAGGGGATCGCCACCGCGAAGCAGCGCAGTCCCAGGGTGTTCTCCTCGCGGTCCACCGCGTACCCGAGCTCCCGCACCCGCGCCAGCTCCTCGATCAGCCGCTCCCGGTCGGTGATCGTGTGCTCGGTCACCGACGGCAGCTCCTTCGGGAGCAGCTCCCGCACCTCCGCGTCGTCGTGGCCGGCGAGCAGCGCCTTGCCGAGCGCCGTCGAGTGCGCGGGGAGCCGCCTGCCGACCCGGGTGAAGGGGCGCAGGTGGTGCTGGGACTGGCGGGTGGCCAGGTAGACCACGCTGGTGCCGTCGAGCCGGGCGAGGTGGACGGTCTCGGTGGTGTCGTCGGAGAGCCGGTCGAGGGTGACGCGGGAGGCCGCCACGACCTCGTCGCCGTCGATGTACGAGGTCCCCACGAGCAGCGCCCGGACCCCGATGCCGTACCGCGTGCCGGTGGCGTCGGTCTCCACCCAGCCCAGGTCGACCAGGGTGCGCAGCAGCATGTACAGGCTGGACTTGGGATAACCCATGGCCTCCTGCACGGCGGCCAGGGTGTGCATCCCGGGCCGTCCGGCGAAGAACTCCAGGAGCTCCACCGTCCGCACCGCGGACTTCACCTGCGCACCGTTCGCGTCGGCACCCGCCATGTCCCCGCCCTTCTCGCCGGACTTCCGGACGACCCGCTGTCTCCCGGACGACCTTGTGGGAACGCCGGTGGCGTCCCTAGAGTCCACCCTGAAGCGTTCATGCACAAGAACGGCGTTCATCATAGTGAACAGGGGTGTGGTCGTGTCGGCAGCAGCAGTGTGGAGTGTGGACCCCCGGACGGGGAAGCCTCGCGAGCAGGTCGGCACGGAGGCCACGGCCGCCGACGTCGACCGCGCGGTCCGCGCCGCGCACGCCACCCGGGAGGCGCTCGCCGACCGCGCGGTCCGCGCCGCCTTCCTCCGGACCGCCGCCGACCTCCTCGACGCCTCCGCCGACGAGGTCGTCGCCACCGCCGACGCCGAGACCGCCCTCGGCGCCCCCCGGCTCACCGGCGAGCTCGCCCGCACCAGCGGCCAGCTCCGGACCTTCGCCGCGGTCGTCGAGGACGGCGCCTACCTCGACGTGCGCATCGACCTGCCCGACCCGGCGGCCGTGCCGCCCCGCCCCGACCTGCGCCGCTGGAAGATCCCGCTCGGCGTCGTCGCCGTCTACGCGGCCAGCAACTTCCCGCTCGCCTTCTCCGTCCCGGGCGGCGACACCGCCAGCGCCCTCGCCGCCGGCTGCCCCGTCGTCGTCAAGGCCCACCCCGACCACCCGGCCACCTCCGAGCTGGCGGCCGCGCTGCTGCGCCGCGCCGCCGCCAAGACCGGACTGCCCGAGGACGTCGTCGTCCTGGTGCACGGCTTCGACGCGGGCGTCGAGCTGGTCCGCCACCCGCTGGTCGCGGCCGTCGGCTTCACCGGTTCGGTGCGCGGCGGCCGGGCGCTCTTCGACGCCGCCGTCAGCCGCCCCGTGCCGATCCCCTTCCACGGCGAGCTCGGCTCCCTCAACCCGGTCGTCGTCACCCCCGGCGCGGTCGCCGAGCGGGCCGAGGAGACCGGCGCGGGCCTGGCCGGTTCCATGACCCTGGGAGCGGGCCAGTTCTGCACCAAGCCCGGCTTCGTCCTCGCCCCGGCGGGGCCCGACGGCGACCGCTTCCTCGCCGCGCTCACCGAGGGCGTCGCCCGGGCCGGCGCCGCCGTCCTGCTCGACCACCGGATGCGGGACGCCTTCGTCGACGGCGTCACCGAGCGGGCCGCCCTCGACGGAGTCGAGGCCCCCGTCGTCCCCGGAGCCGCCGACGAGCACGCGGTCACCCCCGGCGTCCTCACCGTCGACGCGGCCCGGCTCGCCGCCGGCGAGCACGCCCTCCTCCTGGAGGAGTGCTTCGGCCCGGTCACCGTCGTCGCCCGCTACGCCGACGAGACGGAGATCGCCGCCGTCCTCGGCCGGCTGCCCGGCAACCTCACGGCCACCCTGCACTGCGCCGACGAGGACCCGGCGGCCCCCGGCCTGCTCGCCGCCCTCACCCCGCTCGCCGGCCGGGTCCTCGTCGGCGGCTGGCCCACCGGCGTCGCCGTCGCCGCCGCCCAGCACCACGGCGGGCCCTACCCGGCGACCACCTCCACCGCCACCTCGGTCGGCGCCACCGCGATCGAGCGCTGGCTGCGCCCGATCGCCTACCAGTCCACCCCGCAGCACCTGCTCCCGCCGGAGCTGCGCGACGACAACCCGCTGAACGTGCCCCGCGCCTGACTTCCCGTCAGCGCTCCACCCGCACCATGATCTCGCCGGTGCGGGCGTTCGACTCCATCGGCCGGTGGCGTCGGCGATCCGCTCCGGACCGTCGAAGGTCCCGGCGATCACCGGCGCCAGGGAGCCGTCCCGCGGCCCGGACCCGATGAGCCCGGCGGCGAGCCGCCGCCCCTCCTCGGTCCGGACCGGCGCCCCGTTCGCGTACGGGTGCGTGGTCCGCGGCCGGTTCCGCGACAGCTCCACCGTCCGCGGGTCCGGCCGGCCGTACAGGGCCGCCGGGCCGCAGCGCGTCCCCGAGCGCCGGTGCCGCAAGGGCGCCGAGGGCCCGGCCGTCCGGGACGGGGCCGTGGCCCCCGTGCTCCGCCTCACATCGGGGGCGAAAAAGGAATGAAATCCGCCGGAGCGGCGTTGCGGAGGACGGACCCCAGCCCGCCCCCGGAGAAGGAAACCCATGCGCGTCGAGATCTGGTCGGACATCGCCTGCCCCTGGTGCTACATCGGCAAGGCCCGCTTCGAGAAGGGACTCGCGGCCTTCGCCCACCGCGAGGACGTCGAGGTCGTGCACCGGTCCTTCGAGCTCGACCCGCACCGCGCCAAGGGCGACACCGGGCCCGTCCTGGAGATGCTGGCGAAGAAGTACGGCCGGACGCTCGACGAGGCCCGCGCCATGGAGGCCCACGTCGCCTCCAACGCCCACTCCGAGGGCCTGGAGTACCTCGCCGACGGCCGCGACCACGGCAACACCTTCGACATCCACCGGCTGCTCCACCTCGCCAAGGAGCGCGGCCGGCAGAACGAGCTGCTCGACCTCGCCTACCGGGCCAACTTCGCCGAGGAGCGCTCCGTCTTCGACGACGGGACCCTGGTGGCCCTCGCCGTCGAGGCCGGGCTCGACGAGGCCGAGGCGCGCGCCGTCCTCGCCGACGGGACCGCCTACGCCGACGCCGTCCGCGCCGACGAGCGCGAGGCCGCCGAACTCGGCGCCAACGGCGTGCCGTTCTTCGTCCTCGACCGCCGCTACGGCGTCTCCGGCGGCCAGCCCGCCGAGGTCTTCACCCAGGCCCTGGAGCAGGCCTGGCAGGGGCGTGCCCTCCAGCCGGTCGGCGCCGCCGACGCGGAGGCCTGCGGCCCGGACGGCTGCGAGGTCCCGCCGCGGGACTGACCGTTCCCGCGGCTCTGACCTGCGAAAATAAGCGAGACTTGGGGTTTCCCCGTGATCGAACGGCATTGACGGGGGGTCACGGGGAGCCCAGGGTAGGGGCATGGACTCCCTCGATCAGCCGCTCGGCGGCGCCGAGTTCGCCCCCAAGCGGACCTACCTGAACACCTCCGCCTGCGCCCTGCTGCCCCGCCGCACCGTCGAGGCGGTCACCGCCCTCGCCCGGGAGACCGCCGACGGGCGGGCGGGCGGAGCGGGCGACTTCGACCTCGTCGACGGGGCCCGCGCCTCCTTCGCCCGGCTCGTCTCGGTCGCCCCCGAGCGGGTCGCGGTCGGCAGCTCGGTCGGCGTCCACGCCGGGATGATCGCCCAGTCGATGCCCGCCGGTGCCGAGATCCTCTTCCCCGAGGGCGACTTCTCCTCGCTCATCACGCCCTTCACCGTCCGCGGCGACCTGAAGGTCCGCTTCGTGCCGCTGGAGCGGCTCGCCGAGTCCGTCCGCCCGGAGACCACGCTGGTCGCCTTCTCCGCCGTCCAGTCGGCGGACGGGCGGACCGTGGACTTCGCCGCCGTCCGCGCCGCCGCGGCGGCCCACGGGGCCCGCACCCTGCTCGACGCCACCCAGTCCGCGGGCTGGCTGCCGCTGCGGGCGGGGGAGTGGGACTACACGGTCGCCGGCGCCTACAAGTTCCTGCTCTGCCCGCGCGGCGCCTCCTTCCTCACCGTCACCGAGGAGGCCCAGGACAGCCTGCTGCCGGTCCACGCGAACTGGGTCACCGGCGAGGAGCGGTGGGTCAACAGCTACGGCCCGGTGCGCGAACTGGCCCGCTCCGCACGCCGCTTCGACGAGCCCGCGGCCTTCCTCTCGTACCACGGCGCGGCCGCCTCGCTCGCGCTCCTGGAGGAGGTCGGCGTCGAGCGGATCGAGGCCCACGACAAGGGGCTCGCCGCCCGCTTCCGCGCCGGGCTGCTCTCCCTCGGGCACGAGCCGGTCATGGACGACTCCACGGTCGTCGCCGTCCCCGGCCTCGGCCACCGCGCGGACGCCCTGGAGGCCGCCGGCGTCGTGCTCTCGGACCGCGCCGGCAATCTGCGGGCCTCGTTCCACCTGTACAACACGGCGGCGGACGTCGACCGCGCCCTGGACGTCCTCGCGGGCTGAGGGCCCTGGAACCCCCGGGGCCTCCGCGGGCCGGAAGCCCCCGCGGCCCGGGGGTTCAGCAGTTCAACGGCGGGCAGTCGCCCGCGTCGCCCGCCTCCGCGCGCAGGTTCTCCGCGAGGATCCCGAGGAGGCGGGCCAGCTCGGTCCGCTCGGCCGGGTCGAGCCCGGCCAGTGAGCTCGCCTCCAGGTCGGACCAGGCGTTCTCGACGCCGGCCTTGAGCGCCTGCCCCTCCTCCGTCGCCTCGACGAGCACCGCCCGCCGGTCGGCGGGGTCGGGGGAGCGGCGCACGTAACCGCACTGCTCCAGGCGCTGGAGCATCTTGGTCACGGTCGAGGGGTCCAGGCCGAGCGACTGGATCAGCTCCGACTGGCGGGCCGGCCCGCGGTCCCACAGCCGCATCATCATCAGCTCCTGGCCCGGGTAGAGGCCGAGCTCGCGCAGCCGCCGCCCCATGGCTATCCGGTGCGTCCGGGAGACCCGGGCGAGGGTCATGCCGACCGGACCGCCGCGCGCGGCGGACGGCGGCTGCTCGGTGCAGGCGGACTCGACTGCGGTCATCAGGGGCTCCTCGGGGCGGCTCTACCTCCCTCAGGGTACCGCGCGCCGACATTTGCTTGGCTGGCCAACTAATGCGTACAGTGGCGTCGGGCCAAATGATTGGCCGACCACATATTAATCCGGGAGACCGCCATGCCCACCGCCTTCGACCCCGTCGACCTCGCCGGCACCCGCCTCGCCAACCGGATCGCCATGGCTCCGATGACCCGCAGCCGCGCGAACGGCCGGGACCGCACCCCGCCGGCGATCGTCGCCGAGTACTACGCCCAGCGCGCCTCCGCCGGCCTGATCATCACCGAAGGCATCCAGCCGGTCGCCGAAGGCCAGGGCTACCCCAACACCCCCGGCCTGCACAGCCGCGAGCAGATCGCCGCCTGGCGCGAGGTCACCGACGCCGTCCACGGGCGCGGCGGCCGGATCTTCGCCCAGCTCATGCACGCCGGCCGGATCGGCCACCCCGACCTCCTCGACGGAGACCTCCACCCCGTCGGCCCCTCGCCCGTCGCCGCCGCGGGCCAGGTCTACACCCACGAGGGCCCCAAGGACTTCGTCACCCCCCGCGAGCTCACCGGCGACCAGGTCCGCGAGGCGGTCGCCGGCTTCGCCGCCGCCGCCCGCAACGCCGTCGAGGCCGGCTTCGACGGCGTCGAGATCCACGGCGCCAACGGCTACCTGATCCAGCAGTTCCTCGCCTCCGGCTCCAACCACCGCACCGACGAGTGGGGCGGCCCCGTCGCCCACCGCGTCCGCTTCGCCGTCGAGGTCGTCAAGGCCGTCGCCGCCGAGATCGGCCCCGAGCGCACCGGCCTGCGCATCTCCCCGGCCAACACCCTCAACGACATCGCCGAGACCGACACCGAGGAGATCTACCCGGCGCTGATCGACGCGATCGAGCCCGTCGGCATCGCCTACCTCCACGTCCTGGAGACCGCCCCGGAGCGCCGCCCGCTCGTCCTCGACCTGCGCAAGCGCTTCGCCGGCACCTTCATCCTCAATCCGGCCACCGGCGCCGACCCGACCGGCGCCGAGTCCCTCGCCCTGGTCGAGGACGGCACCGCCGACCTCGTCGCCTACGGCCGGCTCTTCATCGCCAACCCCGACCTGCCCGCCCGCCTGAAGGCCGACGGCCCCTACGCCACCCCGGACCCCGCCACCATGTACGCCGGCGGTCCCCAGGGCTACATCGACTACCCCGCCCTCTGAGCGCACACGCCGGAGGGGCGGGACCCGGACACCCCGGACCCCGCCCCTCCGCACGCGGGGCGCCGCACTACCAGGCCGCGGTGACCGCCCGGCGCGCGCCCTCCAGGTCCACCGTCAGGCCCGCCTCGCCGAGCACCGCGCCGAGCGCCGCCAGCGAGGACTGCACCGCGTTCGGCGTCGCGTCGGGCCCGTAGTGGTTCACCCGCACCATCTCCTTCGCCAGCGCCCCGCCGCCCGCGATGACGGGCAGCGACGGGTCGGCGGACAACGCCTTCGCCACCAGCTCGGAGGCGTCGAGCCCGGCCGGGACCCGCAGCGTCGTCGCCACCGGTGCCGCGTCCTTCGCCTCGTACACGTACGGCTCCAGGCCGCCGCCCAGCGCCAGGGCGCCCGCGCGGGTCGCCGCGGCGGCCGAGGCGTGCCGGGCCATCAGGGCGTCCAGGCCCTCCGCCTCGATCCGCTCCACGCACGCCTCCAGGGCCAGCATCTCCAGCTGCGCCGGGGCGTGGAGCAGCGCCTTGCGGCCGCCGTCGATCCAGCGCTCCTTCCAGTCCAGGAGGGAGAGGTACGAGCGGCGCGGGGCGGCCGGGTTGGCGGCGAAGCGCTCCCAGGCCCGCTCGCTCACCGACACCGCCGAGACGCCCGCCGGGCCGCCCATCGCCTTCTGCGCGCCGATGATGCACATGTCGACGCCCCAGGCGTCCGGCAGCACCGGCTCGGCGCCGATCGACGCCACCGCGTCCAGGTAGAACAGCGCGCCGTGGGCGCGCACGACCTCGCCGATCTCCGCGACCGGGTTGGTGTTGCCGGTGGCGGCCTCCGCGTGCACCAGCGAGACGAAGTCGATCTCCGGGTGCTCGGCGAGCGCCCGCTCCACCTGCTCGGCGGTGACCGCCGTGTGGAAGGGCACGGCCAGGTCGACCACGGTCGCCCCGCAGTCGCGCAGCCAGTTCCCGAAGGTCTGGCCGTACGGACCGGTGACCACGTTCAGCGCGGTCGAACCGGCCCGCGCCCCGCTGCGGATGCACCCCTCCAGGGGCAGCAGCGCCTCGCCCTGGGCGATCACCACGTCCTGCTCGGTGGAGAGCAGCGCGGCGACCCGCCGCTCGATCGACGCGAAGTGCGCGGCGGTCATCGGGGCCAGGTCGAGCAGCGGATGTGTCACGGTCACGGTGGTGCCTTCTCGGGGTCGGTGGTACGGCCGGTGGCCAGCGTACGCCCACCGTTCCCCGGTGCCCCCGCACCCCGCGGCCGTACAGTGCAGCCATGAGCGATCACGAGGTGGTGCACGTGAAGGGGCGGGTGCTCGTCGGCCCGCAGGACGTGCGGGACGAACTCTGGTGCGTGGACGGGCGGATCACCTTCGAGCGGCCCGCCGGCGAGGCCGTCGTCGTCCGGGGGTGGGCGCTGCCCGGGCTCGTCGACGCGCACTGCCACGTCGGGCTCGACCGGCACGGCCCCGTCGACGAGGCCACCGCCGAGAAGCAGGCGCTCGCAGACCGGGACGCCGGCACCCTGCTCATCCGGGACGCCGGCTCCCCCTCCGACACCCGCTGGATCGACGAGCGGGAGGACCTGCCGAAGATCATCCGGGCGGGCCGGCACATCGCCCGCAGCCGCCGCTACATCCGCAACTACGCCCATGAGATCGAGCCCGCCGACCTGGTGGAGTACGTGGGCCGGGAGGCCCGGCGCGGCGACGGCTGGGTCAAGCTGGTCGGCGACTGGATCGACCGAGAGGTCGGCGACCTCGCCCCGTCCTGGCCGCGCGCCGAGGTCGAGGCGGCCATCGCCGAGGCGCACCGGCTCGGCGCCCGGGTCACCGCGCACTGCTTCGCCGAGGACTCGCTGCGCGACCTCGTCGAGGCGGGCATCGACTGCGTCGAGCACGCCACGGGCCTGACCGAGGAGACGATCCCGCTCTTCGCCGAGCGCGGGGTGGCCATCGTGCCGACCCTGATCAACATCGCGACCTTCCCGCACCTCGCCGACGGCGGCGAGGCCAAGTTCCCCCGCTGGTCGGCCCACATGCGCCGGCTGCACGAGCGCCGGTACGACACCGTCCGCGCCGCCTTCGACGCCGGGATCCCGGTCTTCGTCGGCACCGACGCGGGCGGCTCCCTCGCCCACGGCCTGGTGGCCGAGGAGGTCGAGGAGCTGACGAAGGCCGGCATCCCGGCCCTCGACGCGCTCTCCGCCACCACCTGGGGGGCCAGGGCCTGGCTGGGCCGCCCAGCCCTGGAGGAGGGCGCCCCCGCCGACCTCGTCGTCTACGACCAGGACCCGCGCGCGGACGTCCGCGTCCTCGCGGCACCGCGCCGGGTCGTGATCGACGGCCGGATCATCGCCTAGGGCCCGGCCCCGGTCCGCCGGACAGGGGCCGTGTCCGCCCGATCGGGCAGGCCCGGCCCCGGCTCAGGCCGCGGGGCGGCGGAGGAAGGCCAGCCGGGCCCTCTTCTCCGGGATGAAGACCTCCGGCAGGTCGACCTCGGGGAGGACCACCTCCGGGCCGAGCTCGAAGCCGGCCCGCGCCATGCGGGCGACGGCCTTCTCGTTCGCCGCGTCCGGCTCCACCACGATCCGGGTGTGGTCGCGGTGGCAGAAGGCGACGAGCGCGGAGAGCAGTCCGGCGGTGAAGCCGGGGGACGGGGCGGTGCTCGGGGCGAGGAAGAGGTGGCAGCCGATGTCGCCCTCCTCGACCTCGTAGCACTCGCCGACCCGGTCGGCCGCGGGCTCGTACGTCTGGAAGATCGAGACGGGCTCGCCGTCGAGCTCCACGAGGAACCCGTGGTGGGTGGTGAGCGAGTCCAGATGGGCGTAGACGTCCCTGACCTGCTCGACGGTGGTGCCGTTCATGCCCCAGAAGGAGGCCCGCTCCTCGTTGACCCAGGCGTGGATGAGCGGGGCGTCCGCGTCCGGGACGATCGGTCGGACGGCGACGGTGCCGAGGCCCTCGACGGTGTGGACGTAGACGGGGGTGGTCATCCCTGCTCCTTGGTGAGGCGGTTCCAGTCGGTGGTGACGGGGGCGAGCTCGCCCCGCAGCCACAGGGGGAGTTGGTCTTCGTGGTGCGGGTCGCCCGCGACGCCGGAGGCGCCGAACGGCACGATCCAGCCGCTGCGTTCGCGGTCGGCGAGGTCCCACACGTAGCGGGCGGCCGACGCCCGGGCGCTGCGGTCGGTGTAGCCGGGGACGCTGGAGGTGGAGAGCACGCAGTCGTGGTCGCCGCCGAGCTCCGGCCACCGGTCGTCGTCCGGGTGGGGCAGCGCCTGCCAGGGCGCGAGCCGGTGCGTGGCCCCCCAGGCGGCCGGCGGCTCGCCCGCGGCGACCTCCTCCAGCGCCTCCCGCACGATCCGCGCCACGTCCGCGGCCGGGACGGGACCGGCCACCAGCAGGGTCTCCAGGGCGAGGCCGACCCGCGGACCGAGGTACAGCCACGGCCGGAACACCTCCGGGTACGGGGCGGGTTCACGCAGGCCCGCGAAGACCCCGTGCGCGGCGAGCCGCCGCACGACCGCGCCCCGCACGGCCGCGAAGAGCCCCGCGTCGGCACTGCCGGCGTCCATCCGCCGGTCCCAGGCGAGCAGCCGCTCCCGCACCCGCCGGGCGGCGGGGGAGAGTCCGCCGGGGGCGTCGCCGCCGGCGGGTCCGTCGCCCGCCGCCCCGACCGCGGCGAGCAGGCGGGCCGCCGCGCGGTTGTCGGTGTCGCGGTGGACGGCGGTCGTGGCCTCCGGAGTCCAGGCGGCGGACGCGGCGAGGAGTCCGGCGATGCGGTCGGCTCGGTGCGCGGGCGCGAACTCGACGCCGAGCGGCGCGGCGAGGCCGCGGGCGTTGGCCATCACCGCGTACCCGTCGGTCACGTCGGCGCGGGGCAACGGCGCGGGCTCCGGCTCCCAGGCGTGCGCCGGCTCCCAGGCGGGCACGGGCCGCAGGGAGTTGGCCCGGTCGCGGACGGGGACGTGCCCGGCGACCCGGTGCAGCAGCCCGCCGTCGGTGTCGGCCGCGAGCACCACGTTCACCGGCTCCACCCAGGCGTCGAGCGCCGCGTCGACGTCGGCGACGGTACGGGCGGCGAGCAGGCGCGGCAGGGCCTCGAAGCCCAGCCGGCCGGTGACCCGGGGCACGTACCGCAGGCTCAGCCCCTCCCACTCGGCGCCGGTCCCGTCCGGCTCCTCGCCGGTGATCACCGGGCCGCGCGCGGTCTCGACCACCTCGACGAGCACCGGCTCGCCGCCGGCGACCTCGACCGTCTCGGTGTGCGCGGCGGCCGGGCGCCAGCCCTCGGGGCCGTACGCCTCCACGCCGCCGTCCCCGGTGCGCCGCAGCCGCTCCCGGTAGAGGTCCTGGTAGTCGGCCATCGCGTTGGTGATGGCCCAGGCGACCGGGCCGGCGTGCCCGAAGTGGGCGAGTCCGGGGACGCCGGGCACGGCGAGGCCGACGACGTCGTACGCGGGGCAGGCGAGCCGGATCTGCTGGTAGACGCCGGGCGCCTCGATGAAGCGGTGCGGGTCGCCGGCCACCAGGGCGGCGCCGCTCGCGGTCCGCTCCCCGGCCACCAGCCAGCCGTTGGACCCGGCCGTGGCCGGTCCGTCGGCGGCGAACAGCTCGGTCCACTCCTCGCCGAGGCCGGTCGCGACCTGCTCGCGCCACAGCTTCGTCGGGAAGCCCGCGAAGAGGATGTGGGTGGAGAGCCAGACGGCCAGCGGCGTCCACGCCTCCCAGCGGCCGGGGAGGAGCCCGGTGGCGGCGAACTCGGGGGCGCGGCGGGCCCCTTCGGCGAGGCCGTCGTCGACCCCCTCCGCGTACGCCCGCACCCAGTCCGCGGTCTCCGGGTCGTTCTCCTCCAGGCGCGCCAGGCAGTGGCGCGCGGTGTCGGCGAGCCGGGCCCGGCGGACGAAGGCGTCCCAGCCGGCCTCGGCGGCGCCGAGGAAGGCGGCGCTGGTGCCCCGGGCCCGGTGGCGCTCGACCTCCAGCTGCCAGGCCCGGTCCAGGGCGGTCACCCGGCCCTGCGCGAAGGCCAGTTCCTCCGGGTCCGCCGCGCGCAGATGGGGGACGCCGTACGCGTCCCGGTAGACCTCGATGCTCACCCTTGTCGATCCCGTCCGTGTGCTTCCAGGCGCCTTAGGTTAGGCTGGCCTAAATTGATCGTCGACCCAAGGTAACCCATGGGTCCGGGGGAGGAGTGCGCGGTGGGTCACGGGTGGCAGGGCGCCGTCCTGAAGCTGATGGGCGCCAAGGACTTCACGTTCACCGTCACGGGGGCCGAGCAGGTCACCGAGGACTACCGGCGGGTCCACTTCTCGGACGGGGGGCTGCTCGCCGCCGCCGGGACGCACCCCACGATGTGGGTCCGGATCTGGTTCGCGAACGCCGGCAAACCGCACCAGCGCGCCTACACCCTGGTCGACCCCGACCCGGAGGCCGGCACCTTCAGCCTGGAGTTCGCCCTCCACGACGGCCCCGCCAGCCACTGGGCCCGCGACTGCGCCCCCGGCGACACCGTCGACGCCACCCTCCAGGGCACCGGCTTCGAGACCCCCGAGCCCCGCCCCGGGCGGTTCCTCGTCATCGGCGACCCGGCCTCGCTGCCGGCCGTCAACTCGCTGCTCGACGCCCACCCGGACGTCCCGGCCACCATCTGGTTCGAGACCCGGCACGCCTCCGACGAGGAGCTGCCCTTCCGCGTCGACCCGGCCCGCCACGAGCTGCGCCGGATCCCCCGGCAGCGCTCCGGCGCCGCCCTCGTCGAGCGGGTCAGGGCCGAACTGCCCGCGCTGGCGGGGCCGGAGGCGTACGTGTGGATCGCCTGCGACACCGCCACCACCCGCGCCCTCTCCGGGTACGTCCGCAAGGAGCTCGCCCTGCCCAAGGAGCGCGTCCACGCGCTCGGCTACTGGCGCCCCAGCTGAACCGTCCCGCTCCGGCGCGACGTTGACGTTCCGTGACCCCGCCGGGGCGCGGATCGTTTTCTTGCGCGACGCAGGGGGCTCCTGGGAATGGTTGTGTCGAAAAAATTCGAAAATGAACACGGAAACCCCCCTTTGGAGTGAACTCACGTCAGGCGACTGTGGGTTCACTCTCCGTGCGTAAAGATTCCGGTGTCCCAGTCGCCGCAGCCGCGCGAAGCCACCGTCCCCGTGGCGAGCGGCCGGCGACGCCATGCCTTTTCGTGGGGGTTCCACCACCTTGAACAGCAACACCTTCCGTGCGCCCGTCCGCCGCACCGCGGCCGCCGCGACCGTCGCCGCCCTGGCCGCGGGACCCGTCCTCCTCGCGGCCCCCGTCGCACAGGCGACGGACGGAGAGCGCCGCGAGGGCCGCGCCACCGCCGCCGTGCTCCGCACCGGGCTCGACGTCTCCCTCCTCGGCGAGACCGTGAAGGTCCCGGTCCGCGCCTCGCTCAACGAGGTCAAGGCACCCGAGAGCGAGAACGAGACCGCGCTCAGCGTGAAGGTGCGGGGTGCGGAGGGCGGCGAGCCCGTCGACATCCTCACCGCCGACGTCGCCACCGCCACCGCCACCGTGGACGAGCGCAAGGCCGAGGGGTACGTCAACCTCGCCAAGGCCCGCGTCCACGTGCCCGGCCTGCCCTCCCTCGCGATCGTCGAGGTCGAGAAGGTCACCTCCAAGGCGGTCTGCGAGACCGGGAAGAAGCCGGTCGCCGAGTCCAACGTCCTCGGACACGTCCGCGCCCTCGGAAAGAAGATCACGCTCACCGCCGGCGGCCGCACCGAGCTCGACGTGCCCGCCGTCGGCCGGATCACCCTCGACCTCTCCCGCACCAGCACCACCTCGCGCACCGCGGCCGCCACCGCCCTGGAGCTCGACGTGGAGGTCAACCCGCTCAACCTCGGCGTCGCCAAGGTCAAGGGCACGGTCACCCTCGCCGAAGCCACCTGCGAGACCCCCGACGCCCCGGCCCCGACCGGGAAGCCCACCGAGAAGCCGACCCCGGAGCCCACGGAGGAGCCGACGGCCGAGCCCACCCGGGAGCCGACCGGACAGCCGTCCGAGGAGCCCTCGCCGCAGCCCACCGAGTCGAAGGACGACGGCGGGACCAAGACGAACAGCGGCGGCTCCGTCCCGACGCAGAACCTCGCCGAGACCGGCGGCAGCTCCGCCACCCCGTACATCGCGGGCGGCGCCCTCGCCCTCGTCCTCGCCGGCGGCGGCGCCCTCGCCCTGACCCGCTTCCGCGCCCGCGCCCGGAGCTGACCGCCCGAGGGGGGAGACGCGTCGGGGGACGCAGGGGGAACCGGCCCGGGGCGGGCGGACGGCACGACGCCACCGCCCGCCCCGGGCCGCCTCACACGGCCGTACGGCTCCGGGCGCGCCGACGGTGCCACGGCTCCGGGCGCGCCACCGGCCGGCAGGGCTCCGGGGGCTCAGCCCGCCAGCAGGAGGGCCTGGTCCAGAGCCTGGAGGAAACGATTCGTCGTCGCCCGGTCCCGGACCGCGAGCCGCAGCCAGTTCCGGTCGAGCCCCGGGAACGTGTCCCCGCGCCGC
Organism: Streptomyces roseolus; assembly: GCF_014649855.1. Lineage (GTDB taxonomy): Bacteria > Actinomycetota > Actinomycetes > Streptomycetales > Streptomycetaceae > Streptomyces > Streptomyces roseolus. The sequence continues at coordinate 109,444 of NZ_BMTV01000019.1, forward strand.
GCCGCGAACCCGAGCAGCCGCAGCCGCTCCCGCACCGCGTCCGCGCCCTCGATCCGGATCAGCACGAACGGCCCCTCGGCCGCCGCCACCGTCCGCACCTCGTCGAACTCCGCGAGCCCCGCGAGCAGGTGCGCCCGCTCCGTCCCGATCCGGTGCGCCGCGTGCTCCGCCTCCGCCAGCGCCGCCCGCGACATGCAGGCCTCCGCCGCCACGAGCGCCGGCGTCGACACCGGCCACAGCGGCTGCGCCCGCTCCAGGAGCGCCACCGTCTCCGGCTCCGCGAGCGCGTACCCGATCCGCAGCCCGGCGAGGCCCCAGGTCTTCGTCAGGCTCCGCAGCACCACCAGGCCCGGCAGGTCCGTCCGCCCGGCCAGTGCCTCCCGCTCGCCCGGCACCGCGTCCATGAAGGCCTCGTCCACGACCAGGTACCGCCCCGGCCGGGCCAGCGCCGCGATCGTCTCCGCCGGATGCAGCACCGACGTCGGGTTGGTGGGATTGCCGATCACCACCAGGTCCGCGTCCTCCGGCACCGCCGCCGGGTCCAGCCGGAAGCCGTCCTCCTCGCGCAGCAGCACCCGGCGCACCTCGTGCCCGGCGTCCCGCAGCGCCGCCTCCGGCTCGGTGAACTGGGGATGCACCACCACCGGCCGGCGCACCGGCAGCGCCCGCGCGAGCAGCACGAAGGCCTCCGCCGCGCCCGCCGTCAGCAGCACTCGCGCCGGCGGCAGGTCGTGCCGCTCGGCCACCGCCGCTCGGGCCGACCGCCCGTCGGGGTACTGCGCCAGGCCCGTCAGGGAATGCGCGATCCGCTTCCGCAGCCACTCCGGCGGGGTCGCCGTGCGGACATTGACCGCGAGGTCGACGAGTTTCTCGTCGCGTACCTCGGCGTCGCCGTGATGGCGCAGGTCGTGGGCGTGGGTGCCCGTGTGGGGGCCGTCCGTGTGGGTGTCCATGTCCGCCGTCGTGTGGGGGGTGGGGATGTGGGGTGTGCCAGGCTCGCCAGCGATGTACCCGCACGTCAAGGGCAACAACCGTGCGACGGACGTCACTTCGTTCGGCCAAAAGCGGACATTCGTCGCGATTGCGCAGGTCACACGGCGTGATTTCCGCTTCGGTACCAGCAGTTCCGCCCCCGGTCCCGCCGCCCGCAGCGCCGCCGCCTCCGCCACCGAAGCCGTCCCCGTCGCCGCCAGCGGCACCTCCGAGGGATGCGGCACGGCCACCCCCGCCAGCTCTTCCGCCGGGTAGCCCGTCACCGGCACCCCGAGCCGCGCGGCCGCCCCCACGATCCCCGGCGCCCCCACCCGGACCTCCACGGTCGCGAACCCGGCCACGCGCGCGTACGCCCCCGCCTCCGGGTCCGCGACCACGCGCGCGTACGCCCCCGCCTCCCCGAGCCCCGCCTCCGCGAGCGCCTCCCGGACCAGCGCCAGGACCTCCGCCTCCGTCGCGCCCGAGCGGACGCCGACGCCGATGTGCAGAACGGGCCCCCCATCCGCTACCAAGGGGCCATGGCTGTGCTCGTCGCGCTCGGCGCGTTCCTGATGACGCTCTTCGGCGGCTGGGTCGCGCAGCGCGTCACCGACCGCCGGCACCTCGTCCTCGGCCTCGCGGGCGGACTCATGCTCGGCGTCGTCGGGCTCGACCTGCTGCCCGAGGCCCTGGAGGCCGCCGGGGAGGAGGTCTTCGGCGTCCCCCAGGCCCTGCTGCTCTTCGTCGGCGGCTTCCTCTTCGCCCACGTGGTGGAGCGCCTCCTCGCCACCCGCCGGGCCTCCCACGGCGCCGACACGGGCGAGAAACCGGGGCGGGGGCCCGGCGAGAAGGCGGGGGAACGGACCCCGCAGGTCGGGCTCGTGGCGGCCGGCGCCATGGTGCTGCACAGCCTCATGGACGGCATCGCGCTCGGCGCCGCCTTCCAGGTCGGCGGCGGCATGGGAGCCACCGTCGCGCTGGCCGTCGTCACCCACGACTTCGCCGACGGCTTCAACACCTACACGCTCACCAGCGTGTACGGGAACGAGCGCCGGAAGGCCCTCGCGATGCTCTTCGCCGACGCGCTCGCCCCGATCGCGGGCGCCGCCCTCGCCACGCTCCTCACTCTTCCGGAGGAACTCCTCGGCAGCTATCTCGGCTTCTTCGGCGGCGCCCTGCTCTACCTCGCCGCCGCCGAGATCCTGCCCGAGGCCCACCACGCGCACCCCGCCCGCACCACCCTGCTCTGCACGGTCGCGGGCGTCGGCTTCATCTGGCTCGTGGTGGGCCTCTCCGGCGGCTGAACTCACGCGCAGTGCCCGACGAACCGCGCGGCGATCCCGGGGGCCCCGGCCCAGTGGGTGTGCACGTAGCTCGCGTGCACCCCGCCCCGCACGAAGCCCTCCACGCGGGGCTCCGGCTGCCGCAGCCCCCAGGCCGCGGACGCGCCCGCGCCCGGCTCGATGACGGTCCGGTGGAACTCGTGCCCCCGCACCCGGGTCCCGGCGGCCGCGAGCACGCTGTCGCCGACGGCCACCGCGTCCCGGTACCCGAGCGTCAGCCGCTCCGACATCCGCGCGTCCGCGTCGAGGACCCCGCACATCGGCGTCCCGTCGAGCGACCGCGCCAGGTACAGCAGCCCCGCGCACTCGGCGGCGACCGGCGCCCCCGACGCGGCGAGCTCCGCCACGGCCTTCCGCAGCGGCTCGTTGGCGGCCAGTTCCGCCGCGTACATCTCGGGGAACCCGCCGCCGACGACGAGCCCGCGGGTGCCCTCCGGGAGGACCTCGTCCCGCAGCGGGTCGAAGGTCACGACCTCGGCGCCGGCGGCGGTGAGCAGCTCCGCGTTCTCCGCGTACGAGAACGTGAACGCGGCGCCGCCGGCGACCGCGACGACCGGCCGGCCCCCCGCCGGGGGAGCCACCGCGGACGGGCTCCACTCCGCCGCGGTCAGCGGCGGCGCCGACCGGGCGAGCGCGAGCAGCCCCTCCAGGTCGCAGCCGGCGAGCACCTGCTCCGCCTGCGCGGCCACCGCCTCCACCGCCTGTGCCTGCCGCTCGGCGACCGGGATCAGGCCGAGGTGCCGCGAGGGCGTGGCGACGGCGGGGGCCCGCCGCAGCACGCCGAGGACCGGCACGCCCGACTCCTCCAGGGCCTCCCGGAGCAGCGTCTCGTGCCGGTCGCTGGCGACCTTGTTGAGGATCACTCCGCCGAGCCGCACCTCCGGGTCCCAGGACGCGAAGCCGTGCACGAGAGCCGCCACCGACCGCGACTGCGAGGAGGCGTCCACGACGAGCACCACCGGTGCCCGCAGCAGCTTGGCGACCTGCGCGGTGGAGGCGAGCTCGCCCTGGCCGGCGGCACCGTCGTACAGCCCCATCACGCCCTCGACCACGGCCAGGTCGCAGCCGCGCGAGCCGTGCGCGAAGAGCGGCGCGATCAGCTCCGTCCCGCACATGTACGCGTCGAGGTTGCGGCCCGGACGGCCGGTGGCGAGCGCGTGGTAGCCCGGGTCGATGTAGTCGGGCCCCACCTTGTGCGGGGAGACGGCGAGCCCACGGGAGGCGAACGCGGCCATCAGACCGGTCGCCACCGTGGTCTTGCCGGCGCCCGACGAGGGGGCCGCGATGACGAGACGCGCTACCACTCGATGCCCCGCTGGCCCTTCTGGCCGGCGTCCATCGGGTGCTTCACCTTGGACATGTCGGTGACGAGGTCGGCGAAGTCCACCAGCTCCTGCGGCGCGTTGCGCCCGGTGATGACGACGTGCTGCTGCCCGGGGCGGTCCCGCAGCACCTCCACGACCTCCTTCACGTCGATCCAGCCCCAGTGGAGCAGGTACGCGAACTCGTCGAGGACGTAGAACTTGTACCGCTCCTCCGCCAGATCCCGCTTGACCTGCTCCCAGCCCTCGCGCGCCTTGTCCTCGTGGGACTGCTCGCCCTCGGCGACCTCGCGCTGGATCCAGGACCAGCCCTCGCCCATCTTGTTCCAGGTGACCGTCCCGCCCTTGCCGGTCTCGCCGAGCGCCTTGAGGGCGTTCTCCTCGCCGACCTTCCACTTGGCGGACTTCACGAACTGGAACACCCCGATCGGCCAGCCCTGGTTCCAGGCGCGCAGCGCCATCCCGAAGGCGGCCGTCGACTTCCCCTTGCCGACGCCGGTGTGCACCATCACCAGTGCCCGGTTGCGGCGCTGACGGGTCGTGAGGCCGTCGTCGGGCACGACGGTCGGCTGTCCCTGCGGCATTAAGCGGCCCTCCTGACAGAGCGGTTGACTTGTGCTTCCCGTACGAGCCCGGCGATCGCGTCGGCGCGCAGCTCGTCGAGGGTGACGGCGGTGCCGCCCAGATCACGGGCGAGGTTCCCGGCGAGGCCGAGCCGCACCGGGCCCGCCTCGCAGTCCACGACCACGGCGGCGGTGCCGTCGGCGGCGTGCAGCCGCGCGGCCCGCGCGGCGAGGCCCACCGGGTCGGGCCCGCCGCCGGTCGCCCGCCCGTCGGTGACGACGACGAGCAGCGGCCGGCGCGAGGGGTCCCGCAGCCGCTCGACCCGCAGCACGTCATGGGCCCTCAGCAGCCCGGCGGAGAGCGGCGTACGGCCTCCGGTCGGCAGCTCCTCCAGGCGGGCGGCGGCCGCGTCCACGGAGGACGTCGGGGGCAGCGCGAGCTCGGCGCCGCGCCCCCGGAAGGTCACCAGGCCCACCTTGTCGCGCCGCTGGTACGCGTCGAGCAGCAGCGACAGCACGGCGCCCTTGACGGCGCCCATGCGCGTGCGCGCCGCCATCGACCCGGAGGCGTCCACGACGAACAGCACGAGGTTCCCCTCGCGCCCCTCCCGCACCGCCTGCCGCAGGTCGTCCCGGCGCAGCACGAGCCCCGCGCCGGACCGCCCGCGCGCCCGCTGGTGCGGGGCGGCGGCCCGGACGGTCGCGGCCAGGTGCAGCTTGGTCAGCGCGCCCCGGGGCCGGGTGGCGCCTGTGGTCCGCCCGTGCTCGGTCCGCGCCCGGGACCGCCGGCCGGCGGCCCCGTCGCCGACGCCGGGCACGGAGAGCATCCGCGTGCGGAACGGCTCGGCGGCCTTCACGGCGGCCCGCTCGCCGCCGCTCCCCTGTGGAGCGGGCGCCCGCGAGGGGGAGGGGGCCTCCTCCGGGACGTCGCCGGCCTCGGGCGCGCCCCCGTCACCGGCCTGGGGCGGCACCCCGCCGCCTCCGTCGGGCCCGCCGTCCCCCGGCCCGTCCGGGCCCGGGTCCGGGTCGGGCTCGTCGTCGTTCTCGTCCCCCTTGAACTGCTCCAGGGTCTCGTCGAGCCGGTCCTCGTCGAGCCCGGGCGCGTCGAAGGGGTTGCGCCGCCGCCGGTGGGGCAGGGCGAGCAGCGCGGCCTGCCGCACGTCCTCGCTCGTCACCTCGTCCCGTCCCGCCCACGCGGCGAGCGCGGTCGCGGTCCGGGCCATCACGATGTCGGCGCGCATGCCGTCGACCTCGAACGCGGCGCAGGTGGCGGCGATCTGGAGCAGCGCGGCGTCCCCGAGCACGACCTTCGGCAGCAGCTCGCGCGCGGCGACGATCCGCTCCCGCAGCGCGGCCTCCTCGCCGGCCCACCGGGCGGCGAACCCCACGGGGTCGTCCTCGAACGCGAGCCGTCGCCGCACCACCTCGACCCGCTCCTGCGGATCGCGCGAGGCGGCCACCTCCACGGTCAGCCCGAACCGGTCGAGCAGCTGCGGCCGCAGCTCGCCCTCCTCGGGGTTCATGGTCCCGACGAGCAGGAACCGCGCGGCGTGCCGCACGGAGACGCCCTCCCGCTCGACGTGCGAGGCGCCCATGGCGGCGGCGTCGAGGAGATGGTCGATCAGGTGGTCGGACAGGAGGTTGACCTCGTCGACGTAGAGGATGCCCCGGTGCGCGGCGGCGAGCAGCCCCGGCTCGAACGCCTTCACGCCCTCGGCGAGCGCCTTCTCGATGTCGAGCGCCCCGACGAGCCGGTCCTCGGACGCCCCGACGGGCAGCTCCACCATCCGCGCGGGACGCGCGTCCGAGCCCCCGTCCGGGTGCGGCCCGTCCGGGCACCCCGGATCGGGCGAGCCGGGGTCGCAGCTGAACCGGCACCCGGCGACGACGGCCACCTCGGGCAGCAGCGTGGCGAGCGCCCGCACGGCGGTCGACTTGGCGGTCCCCTTCTCCCCCCGCACGAGCACACCGCCCACCGCCGGCGACACGGCGTTGAGCAGCAGCGCGAGCCGCAGGTCGTCCATGCCGACGACGGCGGTGAAAGGAAAGCGGGTGCTCATCGAGCGATCACTCCTCGGAAAGACATGGATGCGACTTCGTCGTGCTCAACCCCCGCGCCGAGGCACGCCGGCCCTGGTGCCCCGGGCACCCGGGCCGGCCCCACCGAACGCCGCCCGGAGGCCCGGTGCGGCCGAGCCGGAGGCCGCCCGGTGGCGCGGCGCGCCGGGGCGGCCACCCGTGCGGCGCCCGCGGCGCGCGGCCCGGTCGCCGTGCACCCGGCAGCCGCCGACGGCGGGCGGCCGCCCACCAGGGCCACCCGGGGCCGACCGTCCCGGCCGCACGGGCGAGCGGAGCGAGGCGGGGGTCCCCCCGGGCGAAGCTCCGGGGGAGGGTGGGAGCCCCAGCCCGGCCGGAGACCGGGCACGGTCCCCGCGCGGCGAGCCCGCGCGGCAGCTCCGGCCCCCGCCCCCCTCACGGCGCGCCCGGCGGCACGAACGGCAGGTCCTTCGGAGCGCCCTCCTCGATGAGCCGCAGCAGCGCGTCCGTGTCGGCGTGCTCCTCGATCAGGTCGCCGAGCCGGTCGAGCTGCTCCTCCCGCAGCGCGCCGAACGACGTGTCGGGCGCGGGCACGAAGGCCCGGCCGGCCGCCGCCGCGACCTCGCGGAGGAACGCCCGGCGGAAGCCGTCGCTCTCCAGGGAGCCGTGCCAGTGGGTGCCCCAGACGGCGCCGACCCGGCAGCCGTCGAGGAACGGTTCGCCGCCGAGCACCTCCGCGACGCCGTGGTGGATCTCGTACCCCTCGACCCGCTCGCCGAGCGCCTCGCCGACCGGCCGCGCGAGGGTCTTCTCGCGCGCGAACCGGACGCGCACGGGCAGCAGCCCCAGGCCCTCGACGGCGCCCGCCCGCGACTCGACCTCGTCCTCGATGTGCTCGCCGAGCGCCTGGAAGCCGCCGCAGACGCCGAGCACCGGCCGGCCCTCGGCGGCCCGCCGGGCGAGCGCGTCGGCGAGGCCCCGCTCGCGCAGCCACGCCAGCGCCTTGACCGTCCCCCGGGTGCCCGGCACGACCACGAGGTCCGCGTCGGCCAGCTCCTCCGGCCGGTCCACGAACCGCACGATCACGCCCGGCTCGGCGGCGAGCGCGTCCACGTCGGTGAAGTTCGACATCAGCGGGACGGCGCAGACCGCGACCCGCAGCACGTCGGCGCCGACCGGCGGCGCGACCACGGACTCGCGGACGGTGCCGCGCAGCGAGACCCGGAGCCCGTCCTCCTCGTCGATCCCGAGGCCGTGCGCGTACGGCAGCACGCCGAAGGTCCGGCGCCCGGTGAGCCCGTGCAGCATGTCCAGGCCCGGCTCCAGGAGCGTCACGTCGCCGCGGAACTTGTTCACCAGGTATCCGGCGATCAGCTCCTGGTCCTCGGGCGCGAGCAGCGCCGTCGTGCCGAAGAACTGGGCGAAGACCCCGCCCCGGTCGATGTCGCCGACGACGACGACGGGCAACCGCGCGGCCCGTGCGATGCCCATGTTGACGATGTCGGTCCGCCGCAGGTTGATCTCGGCCGGACTGCCGGCCCCCTCGCAGATCACCGCGTCGTGCGTGGCCCGCAGCTCCTCCAGGCAGGCGAGGACCGGCTCGAAGAGGGTCCGCTGCCGTCCGCCGTGGTAGCCGCGGGCGCTCATCTCGCCGACCGGCTTGCCCATGAGCACGACCTGGCTGGACCGGTCGCCGCCCGGCTTGAGCAGCACCGGGTTCATCAGCGCGGTCGGCTCGACGCGGGCGGCCTGCGCCTGCATGGCCTGCGCGCGGCCGATCTCGGCGCCCTCCCGGGTCACGAAGGAGTTGAGGGACATGTTCTGCCCCTTGAACGGCGCGACCTTGACGCCCTGCCGGACCAGCCACCGGCAGATGCCGGCCGTGACGACGCTCTTGCCCGCGTCGGAGGTCGTCCCGGCGACGAGCAGCCCCCCACCCCTCACTTCGTCCTCCGCTTCACCGTGTCGGTCAGGATCCGGCCGCCCACGCAGGCGGCCAGGGTCAGCCAGGTCACCCGGCGGGAGAGCCGGACGGCCCGGTCGACGTCGGCGACCTCCACGGGCCGCCCCTCCCCGTTGAGCACGGGCCGGTGCTCGACCCGCCCGCCGTACGAGAGCGTCCCCCCGAGCCGTACCCCGAGGGCGCCCGCGAACGCCGCCTCGACGGGTCCGGCGTTGGGGCTCGGGTGCTTTCCGGCGTCCGCCCGCCAGGCCCGTACGGCTCCGTGCCGGTCGCCGCCCGCGAGGACCGCGAGCGCGGCGGTGAGCCGGGCGCCGGGCCAGCCGGCCAGGTCGTCGAGGCGGGCGGAGGCCCAGCCGTAGCGGCGGTACCGGGGCGACCGGTGGCCGACCATGGCGTCCAGCGTGTTCACGGCCCGGAAGCCGAGCAGCCCGGGCACGCCCGCGACCGCGCCCCAGACGAGGGCGCCGACGACGGCGTCGGAGGTGTTCTCGGCGACGGACTCGACGACCGCGCGGGCCATCGCCGGCCCGTCCAGGGCCTGCGGGTCGCGTCCGACGAGGTGCGGCATCCGCTCCCGGGCGACCTCCAGGTCGCCGGCGGCGAGCGCGCCGCCGATGGCCCGGGCCTCCCGGCCGAGGGTCGTGCCGCCGACGACGGCCCACACGGCGGCGGCGGTCAGCGCGGCGGAGCCGGTCCGGCTGCCCCGGACCGCCCGGGCGGCCAGCGCCCCGGCGGCGACGGCACCGCCCGCGCAGACGGCGGTGTGCAGGGCGCCCCGGCCCCGGTGGTCGCGCCAGAGGCGCTTCTCGACGGCGGCGGCGGCCCGCCCGAAGGCGGCCACGGGGTGGCCGCGGCGGGGATCGCCGAGGACCAGGTCGACGGCGAGGCCGGCGGCCGCTCCGTACGCGAAGACTGCGGTGGTCCGGGAGACCACGGGGGTGCGGCCGGGCATGGCGGCGTGTCCTCACTCAGGGTCCGCGCCCTGGGTCGACGTGACGGGCGGCGAGAGTTCCTGACTCCCGGCCCGGGCTGTTCACCGGGGCCGGTCACAGTGGCGGGACCGCGCCGGAATCGCACCGGGCTTCCTCTCCATTGCCGCCGTACTGGCCCCGGCAGTCCACCACGCCCCGCGAACGGCCGTCAACTCACCCTTGACCTGCGACGGGTCACTGTGCGGAGCGCCACAGACACGAGGGCCGGGCCCGCCCCCGTGAGAGGTGCGGGCCCGGCCCTCCGGGTGCCGTGGGTCAGACGACGATCAGGTAGATGCCGTACGCGACGGCGGCCGCGCAGAGCGCGAAGCAGGCGTAGGCGCCGGTGCGGGCGAGGGTCGCGGACCCTCCCCGGGCCGCGGCCTCCTCCTGCTTGGTGAGGCCGACGATGCCGAGGGTGAAGAGGCCCACGAGGGCGACGGTCGCCACGAGGCTGACTCCGAAGACGGAGCCGAGAGCTGCCCAGTCGATCTTCATGGCTTGGTTTCCCGTTTCCTTGGAGGTCTCAGACCGCGGCGGCGGGGGCCGGGGGAGCGGCGGGGTCGTTCGGACCCGGCGCGTGGATGGTGGTCTTCAGGCCGTCGTCCGCGACGGCGGCGACGGTGCCGGCCGGCGGCGGGGTGACGGCGGCGATGGCCGTGGTCACGACGCCGGGGGTGCCGGAGTCGGAGTCGTTCCCGTCCAGGTCGTCGGCGGTGACGTTGGTGTGGTCGACCGGCTGGCGGCGGGAGAGCGTCCAGATCACGGCCGAGCCGCCGACCAGGACGACCGCCGTGGCGGCGATGCCCCAGGGGCCCTGCTTGGTGAGGAACTCGGCGGCGGCGCCCACGAGGCCGGCGGCCGGGAGGGTCAGGCCCCAGGCGACGAACATCCGGGTGGCGGTCGACCAGCGGACGACGCCGCCCTTGCGGCCGAGGCCGGCGCCCATCACGGCACCCGAGCAGGACTGGGTGGTGGAGAGGGAGAAGCCGAGGTGCGAGGAGGCCAGGATGACCGTGGCGGCGCTGGTCTGGGCGGCGAAGCCCTGCTGCGGCTGGAGGTCGGTGAGGCCCTTGCCCATGGTGCGGATGATGCGCCAGCCGCCGAGGTAGGTGCCGAGCGCGATGGCGACGCCGGCGGAGACGATGACCCACAGGGGCGGGTTCGAGCCGGGGGCGACGACACCCTGGGTGACCAGGGCGAGGGTGATGATGCCCATCGTCTTCTGGGCGTCGTTGGTGCCGTGGGCGAGCGAGACGAGACCGGCGGAGGCGATCTGGCCGGCGCGGTAGCCCTTGGCGGTCGCCTTGGCCTCCGGGTTCGCCTTGATCTTGTACGTCAGCCTGGTCGCGGCCATCGCGGCGAGACCGGCGACGAGCGGGGCCGCCACGGCCGGGATGAGGACCTTGGTGACGATGGTGGAGCCGTTCACGGCCGACCAGCCGGCCGACATGACCGCGGCGCCGATGAGGCCGCCGAAGAGCGCGTGGGAGGAGCTGGACGGCAGGCCCAGGAGCCAGGTCAGCAGATTCCACAGGATGGCGCCGACGAGGGCCGCGAAGATCACTTCTGTGCGGATGCCCTCCTCGTTGATGATCCCGCCGGAGATCGTCTTGGCGACCTCCACGGACAGGAACGCGCCGACCAGGTTCAGCACGGCGGACATGGCCACCGCCGTCTTGGGCTTGAGGGCACCGGTCGAGATGGTCGTGGCCATCGCGTTGGCGGTGTCGTGGAAACCGTTCGTGAAATCGAACACGAGAGCTGTCACGACCACAATGGCGAGCAGCAGCGTGATGTGTTCCATTTACCCAGGCAATCGTTTGACGTCAGTGGCTCGTCGAACGTAGGCAACCTGAGTGAACGGAAGGTGAACTGGACGGGGCATCGCAGTGTCTCGATCCGGCTCCGTGAGATTCCGCTTCCGCTCCGGGACGCCCCTCTGTCCACCATCCGGTCACCCCGGAACCACGGGTGATCCCGCCCTTCCCGGCCCCCGTCGGCCCCGCCCTCCTCCCCGCGCCCGTCCGCCCGTCCCACCCCCTGGACATCTTCACCCCCACGGACGACCCCCCGAGGAGACCCTCGTCACCCTCGGGAGCGAAGGAAGCGCGACACCCGCCCGGCCCCGCCCGGTGGCAGCCTCCCCGCTTCCTCCCGAGACTGGGAAGGTGCGCCCGGCTACAGCGACGGCAGCGGCCGTCACCACCCTGATCGGTCTCGGTGCGGCCGCCGTGGCGGCCGGCCGACACGCCAGCGACGTCGTCCTCGGGGCGGCCTCGGGCCGAGCCCTCCCCGGAGACCCCAAGCTCACCGTGCACGCCACGGGTCCCGAGCGGGTCACCCTCACCCGCAGCCTCGCCTCGCTGCGCCCCGGTACGTACGGGATGACGGCGCCCGGCCTGCACGCGGTCACCGGACCGGTCCTCGACCGCGTCCCGCACACCGCCGACACGGTCGTCCGCCGGCTCGAACGCGTCGAGCGCGGCGCACTCGGCCCCGGCAGCCGGGTCCGCCTCACCCCCCAGCTGCACACCGGCACCCCGGAGACCGCCCTCGGCCTGCCGCACGAGGACGTCGAGATCCCCGGCGAGCTCGGCCCGCTCCCCGCCTGGCTGGTCACGGGTCCGCGCGCCACCTGGGTCGTGGCCCTGCACGGCATCGGCGCGGGCCGCGAGCACACGCTGAACCTCGTCCCCTTCTACGCCCGCCGCCGGGTCCCCGTCCTCGTCCCCGCCTACCGCGGCGACCGGGGCGCCCCCGCCCCGGCGGACGGCCTCGCCCGGCTCGGCGACACCGAGTGGCGCGACGTCGACGCGGTCCTGCGGTACGCGGTCCGCCGCGGCGCCTCCAAGATCGTCCTGCACGGCTGGGGCACCGGCGCCACGATGGCGCTGCGGGCCGCCGCCGAGTCGGGCGTGCGCGACCGCATCGCCGGCCTGGTCCTGGACTCCCCGGTCCTCGACTGGGAGGCCACCGTCCGCAACCTCGCCACCGCCCGGGGCGTCCCGGGCCCGCTGGTGCCGCTCGCCGTCCGCGCCGCCCTCGGCCGCACCGGCCCGCACCCCGACCACACGGTGGGCCTCGGCGTCCCCGTCCTCCTGGCGCACGGTCCCGACGACACCATCTCCCCCTGGGAGCGGTCCGTCGAACTCGCCGCGAGCCGCCCCGACCTGGTGACCCTGCTGACCGTCCGCCACGCCCCCCACGCCGCTATGTGGAACGCGAACCCCCTCCGCTACGAAGAGGCCCTGCGCCGCTATCTGACCCCCCTCGTGTAGCGCCCCCACCGCCCGCCGCGCGCGGGCGGAGGCCCGTTCGTGACGGCGTGGCGGATTCCGATTGGGCTTTCGGGCCGTCAGCGGGAAGACTGCCCCCGTGACGTCTCGAAAGCCCGATGAACCATTGGCGCGCAACTCCAGACTCCGCCTCGTCCGTCCGCGCTCGCTGGCCACCGCACGGCGGGCCGCGACGACGCGCCGCACCCGGCCTGCCCCGAGGCCGCCCGAGGGCACGCCGCCCCGCGCGGAACTGGCCCGCCAGGCCAGACTCGTCCTCGCCGACGCCGTGCGGATCGCCCGCTGGGCCGCCGCCCCCCGCGGCCCCCGGCCGGGCCCGCGCGCGGCGACGGCCCCGCCGTCCTCCGCTTCCGTCGCCGGCGCCGCCCCCGCCCCGAGCGCGACGACCGCCGAACAGGCCGCCGCCGAACTCGACCTGACGCCGGATCGGGTCCGGGCCGGCTGGGACCGGGCCCGGCTCGCCGGCCTCGTCGAGCTGCACGGCGCCACCGTCCGTCCCGGCTGGCGGCTCCAGGCCTGGGACCGGGACGACTCCGCCGTGCTCCGCGGCTGGGTCGCGCTCCTCGACGCCTGGTCGCTCGTCCACCCCGCCCCCGAGGGCGTCGCGCCCGGCGCGGTCGCCGAGGTCGTGGAGGCCGTGCCGCAGGTCCTGTCACTGCTCCAGCTCTCCCAGGGCCCCGTCCTCGTCCCCGTCCTCCTCGACCTCCTCGGCCAGCGCGTCGACGAACTCCGCGAGGAGCGCTGCGAGGTGCCCGGCGACGGTGCGCCCGCGCACCCCGCGCCGCCCGCCGAGCGGCTGCCCGCCCTGCTCGACTGGGCCCTCGAGGGCCTCGCCGAGGTCGGCGCGCTCACCCTGGACGGGGAGGACGGCCCGGAGGGACGCCACGCGACCCTGACCCCGCTCGGCAACTGGGCGGTGTGGGTCAAGCTGGAGCAGATCTGCGTGGCCGCGCAGAGCCCCGCCGGCAACATCGAGCAGTCCGCCGCCGACATGCTCCGCGGCTGCGCCCGGCTCACCCCGGGACCGGCCCGCGACGAGTACCGCGCGTGGCTCGCCGCCCGCCCGCTGGCCGGCGCGGTCGCCGAGCTCCTCGCCGCCGCGCGCGGCGAGGACGCCCTGCTGCGCGGCCTCGCCTTCGAGGCGCTGCGGGTCGTCGGCGCCCCCGCCGAGGCGGAGGTCCGCGCCGCGGTCGCCGAGCCCTCACTGCGCCCGTACGCGCTGCTGTGGCTCGCCGAGTACGAGGGCACCGACCCCGACGACGCGCAGGAGGTCCTCACCCGCGAGGAGGCGACCTGGCTCTGGGTGGACACCGCGGCCGCCGTCGCCGACCACGGGGAGAGCGAGCTGCTGGTGCGGCACCTGGACTCGGCCGTGCAGGGCACCGTGCCCGCCCTCCTGGAGGAGGTCAGGGCGGTGGGCCACCCGAGGACCGTCCAGGTGCTCGTGGCCCTCGCCGCCGCCCACCCCGACCCGGCCCTGGCCAAGGCGGTCCGCCGCGCCGCCTTCCAGGTCCACACCGGCACGGTCTGACGCCGCCCGGCCCGGCGGGCGCCGCTTCCGGCGCCCGCCCGCCGTGCTCCCGGGTCAGCCGGCCCCGCCGGGCGCGTACGTCCCGAAGCTCCAGACGTTGCCCTCGCCGTCGCGGGCCATGTAGTCGCGGGAGCCGTAGTCCTGGTCCGTGGGCGGCATCAGGATCTCCACGCCGTGGGCGACGGCGCGGGCGTGGTGCTCGTCGACGTCGCGGACCCGGACGTGGACGCCCACCGGACCGGATCCGGCCATCAGCTTGTCGAACGCGCTGCCGGTGCCCGAGCTGCCGAGCATCACCGTCCCGTTCCCGTACGACAGCTCGGCGTGGGCCACCAGGCCGTCCTCGCCCTCGTACACCGCGGTGGCGGTGAACCCGAAGGCCTCCGTGAGCAGCGTGATCGCGGCTTTGGCGTCCCGGTACGTCAGCGCCGGACAGATGTCGGGTGCCTCGGACATCCCGCTCACTCCCTCTCGTTCGACGCCGCTCGGCCAGATGTGACCTGTGACACAGTCTCGCAGTCGGTGCCGACCGTCAGCGGAAGGTGTTGCACCGGGCCATGTCGCCGGTCCGGTAGCCCGTGTGGAACCACTGCCGGCGCTGCTCCGCCGAGCCGTGCGTCCAGGTCTCCGGGGTCACCCGGCCCTGGAAGCGCTCCTGGATGCGGTCGTCGCCGACGGCCGCCGCCGCGTCCAGGCCGTCCCGGATGTCGGCGTCGTCGAGCCGGGTGAGCAGCGGTCGCCCGGTGGACTCGTCGGGGGTGGTCGTCGCGTGCCGGGCCCACACGCCCGCGTAGCAGTCCGCCTGGAGCTCGACGCGGACCGCGTGGGAGTCCGCCCCGGTCCGCCCGTCCTGGGCGCGGCCGAGCGTCCCCATCAGGTTCTGGACGTGGTGGCCGTACTCGTGGGCCACCACGTACGCCTGGGCGAAGGGGCCGCCGCCGGCGCCGAACTTCGTCCGCAGCTCCTCGAAGAAGCCCAGGTCCAGATAGACCTTCCGGTCGCCGGGGCAGTAGAACGGCCCGACCGCCGAGCTCGCCGCGCCGCACGCCGTGCTCACCTGCCGGCTGAAGAGGACGGTGGAGGCGGGGACGTAGGTGCCGCCCCGGCGCGCGTACTCGCCGCGCCAGTAGTCCTGGAGGCTGTTGACCACGGCCACGGTCCGGCAGTCCTGCCGGCTGTTGGCGTCCGCTCCGGTCCGGCAGTCCCGGCTCACCTGCGCCGCGGAGGAGGAGCTGGCCGCGGGCGCGTCCTCGTCGCCGCCGGAGAGCCCGAGCTGGTCGGGGCCGACGCCGAAGAACACGCCGAGGACCAGGGCGATGAAGCCGATGATCCCGCCGCCGACGGTGGCCCTCCCGCCCGGGATGCGGCTGCCGCGCACGTCCTTCACCTCGGAGGTGTCCAGACGGGCGTCGTCGTCGAACTGCACGGTCCACCTCCGCGTCGCCGCGGCGGCCGGACCGCCGCCCTCCGCCGAGTATCGACCGATCTCGACAGATCCGCTCTTTTTGGAGAGGAATCGGGCGATCAGATGGGTAAGGAGAGAAAGGTCCCTTCCGTCCTCCGTCGCCCGTGTGGCCGAAAACCAGTTGCATCAGCCCGTTAGACTGGCCGCATGGCCGTTCTCCTCTGGGTGCATTAGCGGCGCCGACGCCCGCCACCAGCCGTCTCTTCCGCCGTCTTCCCACCGCCCTGGAGTCTGTCCGTGATCACCGCTTCCGGCATCGAGCTGCGCGCCGGCGCCCGCATCCTCATCGAGAACGCTTCCTTCCGCGTCGCCAAGGGCGACCGCATCGGGCTGGTCGGCCGCAACGGCGCCGGCAAGACCACCCTCACCAAGTGCCTGGCCGGCGAGGGCCAGCCCGCGGGCGGCACCATCACCCGCTCCGGCGAGGTCGGCTACCTCCCCCAGGACCCGCGCACCGGCGACCTCGACGTGCTCGCCCGCGACCGCGTCCTCTCCGCCCGCGGCCTCGACGTGCTCCTCCGCAAGATGCGGCAGAACGAGGAGCGGATCGCGAACGGCTCCGGCGCCACCCGCGAGAAGGCCCTCAAGCAGTACGAGCGCCAGGAGACCGAGTTCCTCACCAAGGGCGGGTACGCCGCCGAGGCCGAGGCCGCCACCATCGCGGCCGCCCTCGGACTGCCCGACCGGGTCCTCGGCCAGCCGCTGCACACCCTCTCCGGCGGTCAGCGCCGCCGCATCGAGCTCGCCCGGATCCTCTTCTCGGACGCCGACACGCTCCTCCTCGACGAGCCGACGAACCACCTCGACGCCGACTCGATCGTCTGGCTGCGGGACTACCTGAAGAGCTACCGCGGCGGCTTCATCGTCATCTCCCACGACGTCGACCTGGTCGAGACCGTCGTCAACAAGGTCTTCTACCTGGACGCCAACCGCTCCACGATCGACGTCTACAACATGGGCTGGAAGCTCTACCAGCAGCAGCGCGAGGCCGACGAGAAGCGCCGCAAGCGCGAGCGCCAGAACGCCGAGAAGAAGGCCGCCGCCCTCAACTCGCAGGCCGACAAGATGCGCGCCAAGGCCACCAAGACGGTCGCCGCGCAGAACATGGCCAAGCGCGCCGAGCGCCTGCTCTCCGGCCTGGAGGCGGTCCGTGCCTCCGACAAGGTCGCCAAGCTGCGCTTCCCCGAGCCCGCGCCCTGCGGCAAGACCCCCCTCACCGCCGAGGGCCTGTCCAAGTCGTACGGCTCCCTGGAGATCTTCACCGACGTCGACCTGGCCATCGACAAGGGCTCCCGGGTCGTCATCCTCGGCCTCAACGGCGCCGGCAAGACCACCCTGCTCCGCCTCCTCGGCGGGGTGGAGCAGCCCGACACCGGCGAGGTCACCCCCGGCCACGGCCTCAAGCTCGGCTACTACGCCCAGGAGCACGAGACCCTGGACCCGGAACGCTCGGTCCTGGAGAACATGCGCTCCGCCGCGCCCGACCTCGACCTGGTCGAGGTCCGCAAGGTGCTCGGCTCCTTCCTCTTCTCCGGCGACGACGTCGACAAGCCCGCCGGGGTGCTCTCCGGCGGCGAGAAGACCCGGCTCGCCCTCGCGACCCTGGTCGTCTCCTCGGCCAACGTGCTGCTGCTCGACGAGCCCACCAACAACCTCGACCCCGCGAGCCGCGAGGAGATCCTCGGCGCGCTGCGCACCTACAAGGGCGCGGTCGTCCTGGTCACCCACGACGAGGGCGCCGTCGAGGCGCTCGACCCGGAGCGGATCATCCTGCTCCCGGACGGCGTCGAGGACCTCTGGGGCCCGGACTACGCGGATCTGGTCGCGCTCGCCTGAGCTCCGACTGGATCATTCGGCTCATCGCCGGATCCGTCATCTGAGTGAGAAGGTCTCGTACCCACGGCGCGGGCCTCTGCCGAATCCTTCCGGCAGGGCCCGCGTCGTACATTTGTTCCCTCGATGCGGCTGACCTGGCAATCCCTTGATCCACTCCTTTGAGGGATGCGATCCAGCCGCGCGGAATGTCGGCTTCCGATCGTGCGGGCGTCGTGCCCGGCGGCAAACCCGGCGGGACGGACCTTGTCGAATGGGTGGCCAGGATGCCGGGGAGGGGTGATCATGAGAAGTCCAGAGCGCACTTCCCATGAGGAGGCACGGGTGGCCGAGACTCTGAAGAAGGGCAGCCGGGTGACCGGCGCCGCGCGCGACAAGCTCGCGGCAGACCTGAAGAAGAAGTACGACTCCGGAGCGAGCATCCGGGCGCTGGCCGAGGAAACGGGCCGCTCCTACGGATTCGTCCACCGGATGCTCAGCGAATCCGGAGTGACGCTGCGTGGTCGCGGCGGCGCGACCCGGGGCAAGAAGGCGGCCTCGGCCTGACGCCGGGGGCGGCTCGACCCGTCCACCGGGATCCTCCCGGTGGGCACCCGGTCGGTCCTGCGACCGGTCAGGTGGTTACTGTGCAGTCACTTAGCATCGGATGCAGTGCTGCATTGGAACCGGAGGCGCCCCATGACCACGCCCGACGACTCCCAGCTCGTCTTCGACAAGGACGGTGTACGGCTCACCGTCGAGGACGCCGTTGCCACGGTGACCCTGACCAACCCGGCGAAGCGCAACGCCCAGTCTCCCGCTCTGTGGCGGGCGTTGACGGAAGCCGGCCGGTCGCTTCCGGGCAGCGTGCGGATCGTCGTCCTGCGCGGTGAGGGCAAGTCCTTCTCCGCCGGACTCGACCGACAGGCCTTCACGCCCGAGGGCTTCGACGGAGAGCCGTCCTTCCTCGACATGGCGCGCGGGTCCGACGCGGACCTCGACGCGGTCATCGCCGAGTACCAGGAGGCGTTCACCTGGTGGCGCCGCAGCGACCTCGTGTCCATCGCGGCCGTCCAGGGCCACGCCATCGGTGCCGGCTTCCAGCTCGCCCTCGCCTGCGACCTGCGGGTCGTCGCCGAGGACGTGCAGTTCGCGATGCGCGAGACCAGCCTGGGCCTCGTCCCCGACCTCACCGGCACGCACCCGCTCGTCTCCCTCGTCGGCTACGCCCGCGCGCTGGAGATCTGCGCCACCGGACGCTTCGTCCACGCCGAGGAGGCCGAGCGCATCGGCCTGGCCAACATCGCCGTGCCCGCCGACGAACTCGACGCGGCCGTACGGGGCCTGAGCGCCGCCCTCCTCGCCGCGCCGCGCGACGCGGTCGTCGAGACCAAGGCGCTGCTCCAGGGCGCCGCCGGCCGCTCCTACGAGGACCAGCGCACGGCCGAGCGCGCCGCCCAGGCCCGCCGCCTCCGCGACCTCGCCGGCCTCGGCGACTGACGCCCGGCCGCCCTACCGCAGCTCCGTCACCACCACCGTGACCGCGGCGCCCTCCGGGGCCGCCGCGGCCGCCGCCGCGCGCGCGGCCCGGGCCGTCTCCACGACCGGGCGGTCCGCCGTCACCGCGCACTCCACCCGGACCGCCTCCGGGGTCCGGTGCACCGGCGGGCCCAGCGCGTCCGTCACCGCCGCCACGCCCGGCACCCGCAGCACCGCCCGCGCCACCGGATCGTCCGTCGCCGGCGGGGTCCGGTCCGGCGGCGGGGGAGCGGGCTCCGGCGCGGGCGCCTCCTCCAGGAGGTCCGTCACCCGCAGGTCGGCCTCCGCGACCGCCAGCCCGAGCTCCCGGGCCGCCGCGAGCAGCAGCGTCCGTACCTCCTCCGCCGTCTCCGGCAGCGAGCGCCCGCCCGCCACCGCGGCGAACTCCGCCTCGATCCGCAGCGGCCCGGGCGGCAGCCCGCCCGGCGGCACCGGGAACGGACCCGCCTCCCCGGCCGGTCCCGCCGCGCCGATCCGCAGCCGGCCCGGCACCGCGCCCCGCACCCCCGCCACCGTTCGGCCCCATGCCTGCCGGGCCGCGCGCTCCGCGAGCCACACCCCGTCCGCCGCCGTGCCGAGCGGCAGCAGCCTGCCCGGCGCGAGGCGGTCGCGCACCGCCGTCGTCCAACCGTCACTCGTGGTCATTGCCCCAGCCTGCCGTATCCCTGGAGCGGTATCGGGTAACCGCCCTTAATGTGAGCGAAGAACCCCGAAATATCCTGAAAGGGGCTGAATCATGACAGACAGCGAACGCGGCGGGGAATCCACCGCCGTCACCAAGAGGGGCGGCGGCTCGGCCGCCACCCGGGGCCGCACCACCATCGCCGACGGCGTGGTCGAGAAGATCGCCGGAATGGCCGCCCGTGACGTCGTCGGCGTCCACGCCATGGGCAGCGGGCTCTCCCGCACCTTCGGCGCCGTCCGCGACCGCGTCCCCGGCGGCGGCGGCGCCAAGGCGAGCGTCACCCGGGGCGTGAAGGCGGAGGTCGGCGAGGTGCAGACCGCCCTCGACCTGGAGATCGTCGTCGACTACGGCGTCTCCATCTCCGACGTCGCCGGAGCGGTCCGCGAGAACGTGATCGCGGCCGTGGAGCGGATGACCGGCCTGGAGGTCGTCGAGGTCAACATCGCGGTCAGCGACGTGAAGCTGCCCGACGAAGAGGAAGACGAGCCGGAATCCCGGCTGCAGTAACCGCCCGGCACGGGCACACGGACCGCAGGGCTCGGAAAGGGGTTCAGCATGAGCATGGCGGTGGTCGGTCTGCTGGCCGGCATGGGTCTCGGATTCGCCGGATACTTCGGCGGCTTCGGGGCGTTTCTCCTGGTCGCGGCCTTGGGCGCGGTCGGCTTCGTGGTCGGCCGCCTCCTCGACGGCGACCTCGAACCCGGCGATCTGCTCCGCAGCCGCGACCGCGGCGACCGGCGGCGGTGACGGCGGTGCCCACCGACGTCACGGAACGCCCGGCGGTCCGCGAGCGCGGCGCCACCACGATCGCCGACCGGGTGGTCGCGAAGATCTCCGCCCAGGCCGCCAAGGAGGCCCTGGGCGGAGTGCCGGAGGGCGGTCACCGGCCGCACGCCTCGGTGGTCGTGCACCGGGACGCCGCCCGCATCTCCATCAGCCTCGAACTGGACTACCCCACGGACGTCGGCCGTCGCTGCGGGGCCGTCCGGGCCCGGGTCCGCGGCCGGGTCGAGGAACTCGTCGGCATGGAGGTCCACGAGGTCGCCGTGCACGTCGAGCGCCTCCACTCGCCGCGCACCGCGCCCACCGCCCGGAAGGGCCGCCTGGCATGACCTCACCCGAACAGCCCATCGACCCCGCGCCCGGCTCCCCGCCCGGCCCCGTGCCCGTCCTCGGCGCCCACGACAGCGACGAGCACCGCGGGACGGAAGGCGAGCGGGTCCGGCGCTTCTGGTCCGTGCGGCGGGTCCCCGCCGCGCTGCTCGCCGCCGTCGTCCTCGGCGGCGCCGGACTGCTGCTCTACGACGTGGCCGCCGTCCGGGCCGACCGGACCGCCATGAGCTGGCGGCGCGAGCTCGCCGACGACCTCGCGACCCGGACCCTCGACGACGCCGTGACCCTCGCCGCCGCGGCCCTCGTGGTGCTCCTCGGCCTGTGGCTCCTCGTCCTGGCGTGCACCCCCGGCCTGCGGAAGGTGCTGCCGATGCGCCGCGCCCACCCCGACGTGCGGGCCGGACTCGACCGGGAGGCCGCCGCGCTCGCCCTGCGCGACCGGGCCATGGAGGTCTCCGGCGTCCAGTCCGTGAAGGTCAGGGTCGGCCGCGCCAAGGTCGGCGTCCGGGCCGTCTCCCACTTCCGCCCGCTCGACGACGTCCGCGCCGACGTCGAGTCCGTCCTCGCCGGCGGCGTGGAGGAACTCGGACTCGCCCGCAGACCCGCGCTGACCGTACGGGTGGACCGCCCGTCCAAGAAGGGGTGAGGCCCGTGCACGCACCGGTCACCGCCGTCCTCCGGCGCGTCAACCGCGTCCTGCTCGGCCTCGCCGGGCTGCTCCTCGTCCTCGCCGGCGGCGCCGTCCTCGCGGCCGGCCTCGACCTGCCCGTACCGTCCTGGTGGCCCTGGTCGGGCCCCGGCGACGTGCTCCTGACCGCCGCCCGCCGGCAGCGCTGGCGCGCGGAGGGCTGGTGGTGGCCGACGGTCATCGCCGTCCTCGGCGTCCTCGTCCTGCTCGCCCTGTGGTGGCTCATCGCCCAGTTCCGCCGGGCCCGGCTCGCCGAGGTCCTGGTCGACACCGGCGACGGCGACGCCGCCGTGGTGCGCGGCCGGGCCCTGGAGAGCGTCCTGGAGGCCGACGCCGCCGCGCAGGAGGGCGTCGCCCGGGCCCGGGTCGCGCTCACCGGCCGCCGCACCGCCCCCCGGACCCGCATCGCGCTCCTCCTGGAGCCGCACGCGTCCCCGGGCGAGGCGCTGGCCGGGCTCGGCGGCGAGGCGCTGACCCGCGCGCGGACGTCCGCGGGGCTGACCGCCCTGCCCACCGAGGCCCGGTTCCGCGCGGTCAGGCACCACGCCCGCCGGGTGACCTGACCCGGCCTCAGAAGCCGTGCCGGGCGCCGCCGTCCACCGGCAGCATCACGCCCGTCAGATAGGACGCGGCGGGGGAGAGGAGGAAGGCGGCCGTCCGGCCGAACTCCTCCGGGGTGCCGTAGCGGCGCAGCGGGATCTTCGCCTCGTTCGCCGCGCGGGCCGCCTCCGCGTCCCCGGAGAGCGCGTCGAGCTGCCGCACCCGGTCGGTGTCGATCCGGCTCGGCAGCAGGCCGACGACCCGGATGCCGCGCGGGCCCAGGTCGTCGGAGAGGGACTTGGCGAAGCCGGCGAGCCCGGGACGCAGCCCGTTGGAGATGCTCAGGCCCGCGATCGGCTCGTGCACCGAGCCGGACAGGACGAAGCCGATCACGCCGCCCTCGCCCAGCGTCTCGGCCGCCGCCCGGGCGAGCCGCACCGCGCCGAGGAAGACGGTGCCGAAGGCCGCCGTCCACTGCTCGTCGGTGTTGTCCGCGGCGAAGCCCGGCGGCGGGCCGCCGACGCTGATCAGGAGGCCGTCGAAGCCGCCGAACCGGGCACGGGCCTCCGCGATCAGCCGGGCCGGGGTCTCCGGGTCGTCGTTGTCGGCGGCGAGTCCCGCCGCCCCCTCGCCCAGCTCGGCGGCGGCCGTCGCGACCGCCTCCTCCCCGCGGCCGGTGATCAGCACCCGGGCGCCCTCGGCGAGCAGCGCCTCCGCGGTGGCCCGGCCGAGCCCCCGGGTCGCGCCGGTGACGACGTACACGCGGTCCTTCAGTCCAAGATCCATGGGTCTATCCTGCCGCCTCGTCCCAGGGCAGCGCGAGTGCCGTACCGACCAGTCCGATGTGGCTGAACGCCTGCGGGAAGTTGCCGAGCTGCCGGCCCGTCACCGGGTCGTACTCCTCCGCGAGGAGCCCCACGTCGTTGGTGAGCCGCACCAGTCGTTCGAAGAGTTCCCGCGCCTCCTCGCGGCGCCCGGTCATCCGCAGCGCGTCGGCGAGCCAGAAGGAGCAGACGAGGAAGGTGCCCTCCTGTCCGGGCAGCCCGTCGACCGCGCCCGAGTCGGGGGTGTAGCGCCGCACGAAGCCCTGGTGGGTGAGTTCGGCCCGGACCGCGTCGACCGTGCCGACCACCCGGGGGTCGTCCGGCGGCAGGAAGCCGACGCGGGGGATGAGCAGGGTCGCCGCGTCGAGCTCGGCGGAGCCGTACGACTGGGTGAAGGTGTTCCGCTCCGCGTCGTACGCCTTCGCGCACACCTCCGCGTGGATCTCGTCCCGCAGCGCCCGCCACCGGTCCGGCTCGCCGGGCAGCGAGGGGTCCTCCTCCAGGGTGCGCACCGCCCGGTCGGCCGCCACCCAGGCCATCACCTTGGAGTGGGTGAAGTGGCGGCGCGGGCCGCGCACCTCCCACAGTCCCTCGTCGGGTTCGCGCCAGTGCGACTCCAGGAAGCCGAGCAGGCTCAGCTGGAGGTTCCAGGCGTGCCGCTCGGGCGGGATGCCGGCCTCCCGCGCGAGGTTCATGGTGTCCATGACCTCGCCGTACACGTCGAGCTGGAACTGGTCGACGGCCGCGTTCCCGGTCCGCACCGGGGCCGAGTCCGCGTAGCCGCGCAGCCAGGGCAGCTCGGTCTCGGGGAGTCGCCGCTCGCCGGCGGGCCCGTACATGATCTGGAGGTCGGCGGGGTCGCCGGCGGCCGAGCGGAGCAGCCAGTCGCGCCAGGCGGCGGCCTCGTCGGCGTACCCGGCGGCGAGCAGGGCGCCGAGGGTGAGGGAGGAGTCGCGCAGCCAGCAGGCCCGGTAGTCCCAGTTCCGCACCCCGCCGAGCTCCTCCGGCAGGGAGGTGGTGGGCGCGGCGACGATCCCGCCGGTGGGGGCGTAGGTGAGCGCCTTGAGGGTGATGAGGGAGCGGACCACGGTGTCGCGGTACGGCCCCCGGTAGGCGCAGCGGCCGACCCATTCCCGCCAGTCGGCGAGCGAGTGCTCCAGGGACTCGAAGGGGTCGACGAGGGCGGGCCGCCGCTCGTGGGAGGGGTGCCAGGTGAGGACGAAGGCGACCCGCTCCCCGGCGGTGACGGTGAAGGAGGAGCAGGTGGCGTACTGCTGGCCCCAGGTCTTCACGGGCGGCTCGCTGCGCAGCCAGACGGCGTCGGGGCCGGCGACGGCGACCCGGTGGCCCTCGGAGCGCCGTATCCACGGCACGATCGAGCCGTAGTCGAAGCGGAGGCGGAGCACGGCGCTCATCTCGACGCGGCCGCTGACGCCCTCGACGATCCGGACGACGTCCGGGGCGCGGTCCCGCTGGGGCATGAAGTCGGTGACCTTGACGGTGCCGGTGCGGGTCTCCCACAGCGTCTCCAGGACCAGGGAGTCGTCGAGGTAGCGGCGGGAGGTGCAGGTGCCGGAGCCCTGCGGGGCGATCCGCCAGTGGCCGTTGTCCTCGTCGCCGAGGAGGGCGGCGAAGCAGGCGGCGGAGTCGAAGCGGGGCAGGCACAGCCAGTCGATCGAACCGTCGCGTCCGACGAGGGCGGCGGTCTGGAGATCGCCGATCAGGGCGTAGTCGTCGATGCGTCGGGTCACGCTCTGGGCGTTCCCGGAAGCGACGGCGGTCAATCAGCGGGGCGAGGTGGCCTGGATCGCGTCGTCGCCCCCTTGCGGGACGCCGTCCCCGGCCCCGGCGCCCTCGGTCCCGCCGTCGCCGCCCCCGGTGGTCCCGGTCTCGCGGTCGCGCTTCTCGCGGCGTACGAGGACGAGCCAGCCGACCGGCACGCCGGCGGCGAAGAGCCACCACTGGACCGCGTACGCCATGTGCGCGCCGATCGAGTCGTGGTCGGGCTCGGGGATCTGTTCGGGAGAGCCGCCGGCCGCCGCGGGCTCGGTCTGCTCGATGTAGCCGCCGAGCACCTCGCGGCCGATGAGCTCGGCCTGCTGGCGGCTGCTGATGAGCATCACCTGACGGTCCGGCAGGCCCTTGAGGTCCTTGATGCCGCTGGCGCCGGTGGTCTCGTCGGCCTTGAGACGGCCGGTGACGGTGACCCGGCCCCGGGGGGCGGGCGGGACCTCGGGGTAGTCGCGCTGGTTGGCGGCGCCGGGCACCCAGCCCCGGTTGACCAGGACGATCCGGCCGTCCTCCAGGACCAGCGGGGTGAGGACGTGCGCGCCGACCCGGTCGTCGGAGGAGGTGCGGCGGCGTACGACGACCTCGTGCGCGGTGTCGAAGGTGCCGGTGGCGGTCACCTGGCGCCAGTAGTCGGCGCGGGGCACGACGTGGCCGGGGGAGGTGAGCTCCTCGACCGGGACCGGCGCGGCCTTCAGGTTGTCCGCGATCAGGGTGTTCTGGGCGACCCGGCGTTCGTGCCGGTGGAACTGCCAGAAGCCCAGCTCGATCATCACGGGGATGAGGGCGAGGGCGACGAGGGTGAGGATCACCCACTGCCGGGACAACAGGAAGCGGTACACCCCACGACCGTACAGCGCGCTTCGCGGGGTGCCCGCACAGGGGTCGGGTGACCGGCGCCACCCGTCCAGGATCGTTTCTTCGTCACGGGACCGGCGGCTCACACCCGGTCGACGATGCCCGCCTTCCCCTCGGCGCGGGCGCAGTGGGCGCCGCAGTACCACTTCCCGTCGGCCTCGACGCCCTGTCCGATGATCTGGACCCGGCAGTGCTCGCAGATGGGCGCCATGCGGTGGATGGCGCAGGAGAAGCAGTCGAAGACGTGCACCGCGCCCTGCGCGTGCACCTCGAAGGACATGCCGTAATCGTTTCCGCAGACCTCACAACGTGCCATGCGCCACAGGGTGGTGCCCCGCGGGCCGCGCGCGCCGCACGGCACGCCCGTCGGGGGCGGGGTGTCACCCGTCTGCCGGGGCCACGTCCCGCAGCAGATGGGCGTAGGCGGCCTCGTCGACGATCGGGGTCCCGAAGGCCTTCGCCTTGACCGTCTTGGAGGTGGCGGAGTCCGGGTCGTTGGTGACCAGGAGGCTGGTGAGCCGGGAGACGGAGCCGGCGACGTGCAGCCCGGCCTCCACCGTGCGGTCCTCCAGGAGCTCGCGGTCGACGGAGGTGTCGCCGGAGAAGGCCACCCGCATGCCCTGCTTGAGCGGCTTGTCGCTCTCGTACCGGCCGGGGTTGGGGTAGGGGCAGGCGGGCCGCTTCCGGGAGGGGCGCCAGCTCCCCGCCCCGTACGAGGACTGGCGGCCGACCACCGGTCGGGCCGGCGAGGCCGCCCACTCGGTGAGCGGCCGGCATTCGAGGAGCGGCAGCCGCACGCCCCGCTCCGCCGCCGCGTGGAGGCTGGGGCGGAAGGCCTCGGCGAGCACGCGCGCGTCGTCCAGGGCGTCGTGCGCGCGCTGCTGCACCACGCCGAAGTGGGCGGCGAGCGTGGCCAGCTTGTGGTTGGGCAGCGGCAGCGCCAGCTCCTTGGCGAGGGCGATGGTGCAGAGCCGCTGCCTGACGGGCGCGGTCCGCTCGGCGCGCGCGTACTCCCTGGCGATCATCTGCCAGTCGAACATGGCGTTGTGCGCGACGAGGACGCGGCCGTCGAGGCGGGCCGAGAACTCCTCGGCGATCTGCGCGAAGAGCGGCGCCCCTTCGAGGACCTTGCTGGTGAGGCCGTGGATCCAGACCGGTCCCGGGTCCCGCTCCGGGTTCACCAGGGTGTACCAGTGGTCCTCCACGTCGCCCTGCGCGTCGAGGCGGTAGACGGCGGCGGACACGATCCGGTCGTCGCGGGCGAGACCGGTGGTCTCCACGTCGACGACCGCGTACCCCTGCGGGTAGGCGGCCGGCCACGTCGCTGCTGTCGTGCGGTCGTCGAGCATGGTCATTGAGAATACGGCCCGCGACCGACAGTGCCGCCCTCGGTATCCCGAATGTCCGTGATGTCCCTCACGGGAAGCGCCTCCGCGCCCTGCCGGAGGTCCCTCCGGCAGGGCGCGCGCCGAGGCGGGGGCGCCACCGCCCGGGCCGCCGCGGCGGGGCCCCGCCCCTGGTCCACCGGCACCGCCACCCCCTCCGGTCCGGCCTCCCCGACAGCCCGCGGACCCCGGGCGCCGCCCGCTCCGGCCGCCGGCCCCGGACTTCCGGGCCATGCCGCCCCGCATCGCCGCGGGCACCCTCCAGGCGATGTACGGTGAACGTCGTACAAGTAGCTGACCCGGACGAGGAACCATGCGCGCCACCACCATTCACGCACCCTTCGACATGCGCGTGGAGGAGGTGCCCGACCCCGTCGTGAAGGACCCCACGGACGTCGTCGTACGCGTCCTGCGCGCCTGCATCTGCGGCAGCGACCTCTGGGCCTACCGCGGCGAGTCGGCCCGGCAGCCCGGCCAGCGCATCGGCCACGAGTTCCTCGGCACCGTCGAGGCGACCGGCTCCGAGGTCCGCGGCTTCAAGCCCGGCGACCTCGTCGTCGCCCCCTTCGTCTGGTCCGACGGCACCTGCGACCACTGCGCCGAGGGCCTCCAGACCTCCTGCCCCAACGGCGGATTCTGGGGCTCGGCCGGCTCCGACGGCGGTCAGGGCGAGGCCGTCCGCGTCCCCTTCGGCGACGGCACCCTCGTCAAGCTGCCGGCCGACGCCGCCTCCGACGACCACCTGCTGACCGCGCTGCTCGCCCTCTCGGACGTCATGGGCACCGGACACCACGCCGCCCTCGGCGCCGGCGTCCGCCCCGGTTCCACCGTCGCCGTCGTCGGCGACGGCGCCGTCGGCCTCTGCGGCGTCCTCGCCGCCAAGCGCCTCGGCGCCGAGCGGATCATCGCCCTCGGCCGCCACACCGCCCGCACCGACATCGCCCGCGCCTTCGGCGCCACCGACGTCGTCGCCGAGCGCGGCGAGGCCGCCGAGGCCGCCGTCCGCGAGCTCACCGGCGGCCAGGGCGCCCACGGCGTCATCGAGGCCGTCGGCACCGAGCAGTCCATGCGCACCGCCGTGAACATCACCCGCGACGGCGGCTCCATCGGCTACGTCGGCGTCCCGCACGGCTCCGGCACCGGCCTCGACCTCTCCGTCATGTTCGACCGGAACATCGCCCTGCGCGGCGGCGTCGCCCCCGTCCGCGCCTACATCCCCGAACTGCTCGCCGACGTCCTCGACGGCCGCATCGACCCGTCCCCGGTCTTCGACCTCACCGTGGACCTCGACGGCGTCCCCGGCGGCTACCGGGCCATGGACGAGCGCACCGCCCTCAAGGTCCTCGTCAAGCCGTAGCCCACGCCGGGGCGTCCGCCCCCGCGACGCCCGGCGGGCGCGACCAGCCCGCCGGGCCGCCCTCGTACGCCACCGGCGACACCGCGTGCCGCAGCCGCCCGAGCGGGCCCTCCGACTCCGTCAGGTACCGCTCCGGGTCGTACCGCGGCAGGCCGTGCGTCAGCCAGTGAGCGGTCTGCGCCAGCGACAGCCGGACCAGGCGGCCGCCGCCGTCCCGCTCCCGCTCCGTCAGCGACCGCAGCACCGCCGCCGCGAGCAGGTACCCCGTCCCGTGGTCCAGGGCCTGCGCCGGCAGCGCCCCCGGCTCCTCCCCGGACCCCTCCGTGACCGCGATGCCCGTCGCCACCTGCACCAGGCTGTCGAAGCCGCGCCGCCCGCCCCACGGTCCGTAGTCGCCCCACGCCGACAGCCGGGCCGTCACCAGACCCGGCCGCTCCAGGCCGTACCGCTCCAGGGCCCCCGGCCGGTAACCGGTCACCAGGACGTCCGCCGCGTCCAGGAGCTCGTCGAAGGTCCGCCGGTCCGCGCGCCGGTCCAGATCGAGGGCCGCCGTCCGCTTCCCGACGTCCGTGTCCGCGTGCTGGTCCGGCAGCTCGGGACGGCCCGGCGGGTCGATCCGCAGCACGTCCGCGCCGAGCAGCGCCAGCGTCCGCGTCGCCACCGGGCCCGCGATCACCCGGGTCAGGTCCAGGACCCGCGGCGGACCAGGACGGCGCCGCGGCGGGGCCTCGTCGAGCCGCTCCCGGCTCAGCACCGGCCGCGCCGCCACCTGGCGGCCCTGCGCGTGCCCGGCCCACTCCCCGGGCGTCCGCAGCGCCACCGCGAGGCCCCCGGAGCCGTACACCGCCGTCTCCACGTCGACGGCCCGCCGCCCGCCGATCGCCTCCGCCACCGCCTCCACCGAGTCGGCCGCGCCCAGCGCCGCGAGCAGCGCGGCCCTGTGGTGCGGGTAGTTGGCGTGGGTGCGGACCCAGCCGTCGGCCGCCCGCCAGAACCGCGACAGCGGCGCGAAGGCCACCGGCGTCCGCCCGTCGACCCGCAGGTGACGCTCGCTCACGAAGGCGGTGGCCACCGCCCCGTCGTCCACCCGCACCGGCCCCGCCACGCGCGCGTGCTCCACGGCCGCGAGCCCGCAGACCGCGACCGCCGCCCGCGCCAGGTCCATCACCGGCAGCCGCGCCGGGAGCAGCCCCGACACCCCGCCGAACTCCACCCGTCCGACCAGGGCGGGATCGCCGCCCAGGACCGACCACAGTGCTTCCGTACCGCTCCGAACCGTGCTGTCCATACCCGCACTATGGCACTCCGTGCCATCCCCGCGGGACGCGAAGGGGCCCCGGCGCGGACGACCGCACCGGGGCCCGTCACCTCAGGGCGTCACCGCTTGCGGACGGCGTCCAGCGCGTCGACGACACCGGCTCCGTAGAAGCCGTTCTTCTCCTTGCCCCCCTCGCAGACGGCGTCGACCGTGCCGTCGCCGTTGATGTCGTAGGGGTTGGTGCAGGCCCGCTCGTCGGCCTGCTCGTACAGCAGCGCCTTCAGCGCGGCCGGGCTCGCCTTCGGGTGCGTCGACTTCAGCAGCGCGAGCACACCGGCGGCGTGCGGCGCCGCCATCGACGTGCCGCCCTTGTAGTCGTAGCCGCCCTTGAACACGGTCGACAGGATCAGGCCGTTGGTGGCCGGGGCCCCCGGGGCCTGGTACTCGGTGCGGTCACCGCCGGGGGCGGCGACGTCGATGACGTCGAGACCGTAGTTCGAGTACGACGCCTTCAGGTCCTTCGCGCCGGTCGCCGAGACCGTCACGACGCCCGGCAGCTGGGCCGGGTAGTCGACGCAGACGCTCGGGTCGATGACCCGCTCGACCGGCACGGAGTCGTTCGGGCTGGACTTGTCCAGGATCTCGTCCGCGGCGAGGTCGAACCGGGAGTTGCCGGCCGCGGCCACGTTGACCGTGCCCTTCTTCTCCGCGTACCGGCTCGCCCGGGTGACCGCCTCGACGAGGGCCTTCTGGTCCTCGTCCGTCTTGCAGGCGAACATCCACGGGTCGGTGTAGTAGCTGTTGTTCGTGATGTCGACGCCGTTCTCGGCCGCCCACACGAAACCGCAGACCACGGCCTCGGTGTAGAAGAAGCCGTCCGGGGTGGACACCTTGATGCCGGAGAGCTTCACGCCCGGGGCGACACCGGTGATGCCGATGCCGTTCTTCGCGGCGGCGATCGTACCGGCCACGTGGGTGCCGTGGTTGGACTCGCCCGCCTGGGGGCGCCACGCGCCGGGGGTCGTGTCCGGCTTGCCGGAGACGCAGTTGGCGGAGGACTTCGGGTCGAAGTTCGGCGCCAGGTCCGGGTGGGTGTCGTCCACCCCGGTGTCGATGACGCCGACCGTCACCTTGCTGCTGCCCAGGGTCTTCTGGTGCGCCTTGTCGGCCTTGATGGCCGGGATGTC
Organism: Streptomyces roseolus; assembly: GCF_014649855.1. Classification (GTDB taxonomy): domain Bacteria; phylum Actinomycetota; class Actinomycetes; order Streptomycetales; family Streptomycetaceae; genus Streptomyces; species Streptomyces roseolus. The sequence continues at coordinate 139,944 of NZ_BMTV01000019.1, forward strand.
CCACTGCAGCGGCTCCAGCGGCTCCTGGTCGCCGGTGGCGGTCGCCGCGGCGGCCAGGGCCTCGGCCGCGGTCAGCTCCGCGGTGTCGCCGCCGACCGAGTCGTCGCGCTGCACGGAGAGCGGAGCGGTACGGGTCGCACCCGCCGACACCACGCCGCGGGCCTGGCGGATCGTCCGCGCGAACGCCGGGTTCTGCGAGTGGACGACTATCACGCCTATCTGGTCGTAGGCGATGACGACCTCGCCGCCGGCGGCGGCTATCGCCTTCTTCACCGAGGAGGCCGTCCAGCGGCCCCCCTCGACGTTGACGACGTACGAGAGCTTCTCGCCCGTCGCCGCGACGGTGGCGGCCGCCGGAGCGTCACTCGTTTCCGCGGCGGAGGCGGCGCCGGAAGGAAGGAAACCGAGCGAAGCGGTGAGCGCGAGACCAGCAGGCAGAGCGAGTGCTCGGCCGCGCCTCGATCCCAGATGAGCCATGGGTTCTCCACATCATCCGTATGTACTGCCCACCCGCGGGGTTGCACGTGGGCAGGTGCATGACGAGTGAAGCTATCGCTGAACTTCCCCCCTCATCAATGAGTTGAGAAGACGGGATGGAGATTCCGGGGAAGAAATCCACTCCCCTGAACCACTTCGCTTCCGGCTCCGTGCCGTTGAGCAGGGGAGGGGCGTCGGCAGGCGCCCCGTCCCGCACCCCCCAGGTGAGGCCCCCTTGACCATGTCGTCCACCCCCGCGTCACGAGGAGAGTCCGTGGCTACCGAAGCACCGCCGCCGCCGAGAGAGGGCGCCGGGACCGATTCCGGTCCCGCCCGGCCCACCACGGAGGAGTTCGTCGAGGTCCAGCGCAGCGAGGAGTTCGGCGAACTCCGCCGCACCTACCGCTCCTTCGCCTTCCCCCTGACGGTCGCCTTCATCACCTGGTACCTGCTCTACGTCCTGCTCTCCAACTACGCGGGCGGCTTCATGGGCACCCGCCTCTTCGGCAACATCAACGTCGCCCTCGTCCTCGGCCTCGGCCAGTTCGCCACCACCTTCCTCATCGCCTGGCTGTACTCCCGCCACGCCGCGCTCCGTCTCGACCCCAAGGGCGAGGCCATCAAGGCCCGTATGGAGGGCGACGCATGAGCTCCCTCGCCACCGCCCCCGCGCTGCTCGCCGCCGGCAACGCCACCGCCGAGCACCGGCCGCTGATCATCGGCCTCTTCGGCGCCTTCGTGGTCGCCACCCTCGCCATCACCGTCTGGGCCGGCCGGCAGACCCGCAGCGCCGCCGACTTCTACGCCGGCGGCGGCCAGTTCACCGGCTTCCAGAACGGCCTCGCGATCTCCGGCGACTACATGTCCGCCGCGTCCTTCCTCGGCATCTCCGGCGCCATCGCCCTCTACGGCTACGACGGCTTCCTCTACTCCATCGGCTTCCTCGTCGCCTGGCTCGTCGCCCTGCTCCTGGTCGCCGAACCGCTGCGCAACTCCGGCCGCTTCACCATGGGCGACGTCCTCGCCTACCGGATGCGCCAGCGCCCGGTCCGCACCGCCGCCGGCACCTCCACCATCGTCGTCTCGATCTTCTACCTGCTCGCCCAGATGGCCGGCGCCGGCGTCCTCGTCTCGCTGCTCCTCGGCATCACCAGCGACGGCGGCAAGGTCGCGATCGTCGCCCTGGTCGGCGTCCTGATGATCGTCTACGTCACCATCGGCGGCATGAAGGGCACCACCTGGGTGCAGATGGTGAAGGCGGTGCTGCTCATCGCCGGCACCCTCCTCATCACCTTCCTCATCCTGCTGAAGTTCGACTTCAACCTCTCCGACCTGCTCGGCGCCGCCGCCACTCACAGCGGCAAGGGCGACGCCTTCCTGGAGCCCGGCCTCAAGTACGGCCTCACCGAGACCTCGAAGCTCGACTTCCTCTCCCTCGGCATCGCCCTCGTCCTCGGCACCGCCGGCCTGCCGCACATCCTGATCCGCTTCTACACGGTGCCGACCGCGAAGGCCGCCCGGAAGTCGGTCAACTGGGCCATCGGCATCATCGGCGCCTTCTACCTGATGACGATCGTCCTCGGCTTCGGCGCCGCCGCCCTGCTGAGCCCCGAGACCATCACCTCCTCCAACAAGGCCGGCAACACGGCGGCCCCGCTCACCGCCCTGGAGGTCGGCGGCGGCGCGGACTCCACCGCCGGCGCCATCCTCCTCGCCGTCATCTCCGCCGTCGCCTTCGCCACCATCCTGGCCGTCGTCGCCGGACTGACCCTCGCCTCCTCCTCGTCCTTCGCGCACGACATCTACGCCAACGTGATCAAGCGCGGGAAGGCCACCGAGAAGCAGGAGATGCGGGCCGCCCGCTGGTCCACCGTCTTCATCGGCATCGTCTCGATCGCCCTCGGCGCCCTCGCCCGCGACCTCAACGTCGCCGGCCTGGTCGCCCTCGCCTTCGCGGTCGCCGCCTCGGCCAACCTGCCGACGATCCTCTACTCGCTCTTCTGGAAGAGGTTCACCACCCAGGGGGCGCTCTGGTCGATCTACGGCGGCCTGGTCTCCTCCGTCGTCCTCGTCCTCTTCTCCCCGGTCGTCTCCGGCGGCCCGGCCTCCATGTTCAAGGGCGTCGACTTCCACTGGTTCCCGCTGGAGAACCCGGGCCTGGTCTCCATTCCGCTCGGCTTCCTCCTCGGCTGGCTCGGCTCGATCCTCTCCAAGGAGGAGCCGGACGCGGGCAAGTACGCCGAGCTGGAGGTCAAGTCCCTCACCGGCATCGGCACCGCCGCCGCCGTGAAGCACTGACCGCTCCGCGGGCGACCGCACCGCATCCGGTCGTATACGGTCCGCAACAAGCCACCGGCCGCGTCGTAGAGTTCTACGACGCGGCCGGCGCCGTCCTCGTGACAATCGGCCCGTGCCCGATGTCCGAGCGGTCGCGTAGGCTCGAAAAAAGAAGCGAACCTGGAGAAGGGGAGGGGAACCGGTGCTCCTCGACACGTACGGCCGGGTCGCCACTGACCTGCGCGTTTCCCTCACCGATCGGTGCAATCTGCGCTGCACCTACTGCATGCCCGAAGAGGGACTGCAGTGGCTGGCCAAGCCGGACCTGCTCACCGACGACGAGATCGTCCGGCTGATCCGGATCGCCGTCACCGACCTCGGCGTCACCGAGGTCCGCTTCACCGGCGGCGAGCCGCTGCTCCGCCCCGGCCTCGTCGGGATCGTCGAGCGCTGCGCCGCCCTGGAGCCCCGCCCGAGGATGTCCCTGACGACCAACGGCATCGGGCTGAAGCGCACCGCCACCGCCCTCGAGGCCGCGGGGCTCGACCGGGTCAACGTCTCCCTCGACACCCTGCGCCCCGAGGTCTTCAAGACCCTCACCCGCCGCGACCGCCACCGGGACGTCCTCGACGGCATGGCCGCCGCCCGCGAGGCCGGCCTCACCCCGGTGAAGGTCAACGCCGTCCTGATGCCGGGGCTCAACGAGGACGAGGCCCCCGACCTGCTCGCCTGGGCGATCGCCGAGGGGTACGAGCTCCGCTTCATCGAGCAGATGCCCCTCGACGCCCAGCACGGCTGGAAGCGCGAGGGCATGATCACCGCCGGGGACATCCTGGAGTCCCTCCGCACCCGCTTCACCCTCACCCCCGAGGGCTCCGAGGAGCGCGGTTCCGCCCCCGCCGAGCGCTGGGTCGTCGACGGCGGACCGCACACGGTCGGCGTCATCGCCTCCGTGACCCGCCCGTTCTGCCGGGCCTGCGACCGCACCCGGCTCACCGCCGACGGCCAGATCCGCACCTGCCTCTTCGCCACCGAGGAGACCGACCTGCGGGCCGCGCTCCGCTCGGACGCCCCGGACGCGGACGTCGCCGAGCTGTGGAAGAAGGCGATGTGGGGGAAGAAGGCGGGCTCGGGCCTGGACGACCCGAGCTTCCTGCAGCCCGACCGTCCGATGTCAGCGATCGGCGGCTGAGCCGGGCCCGTCCGCCGCGGACTCCCAGTCGGCGAAGGGCACCACGTCCTTCAGGAAACCCCGCACGCCCAGGAACTGCGACAGGTGCTCGCGGTGTTCCTCGCAGGCGAGCCAGGTCTTGCGCCGCTCCGGCGTGTGCAGCTTGGGGTTGTTCCACGCGAGGACCCAGACGGCGTCGGCGCGGCAGCCCTTGGCGGAACAGATCGGCTTCTCTTCGCTCACCGGATCATTGTCCAGCAAGGGCGATGCCGAGCAGCCACGGGGGGAGCTGCCCGGCATCGGTCCGTCGCTCCGACGGGGGATGCGGAGCGCGTACGCAGTATGTCACGGCACCCTGGGTGCGGTGCACCGGAACCTCGTGATTGATCTGAGCTTTTCTTGAGGTTCCCGACGGCGTCGCCGTGACGTACCGTCACCGTGGTCGGCGCGCCCCGATCAGCCCTGCCCGTACGGGCGTTCCGCTCCGGATTCCGCTCCGCCGTCGCCCGCGCCGAGGGCGGGACGCGCCGGCGAGGGCAGGAAGGTCGACGGGAGCCCGGGCGCGGACTCGCGGCCCGCGTTCGCGATCACCACCGCGACGTACGGCAGCAGCACCCCGAGCACGAGCGCCACGACCGCCACGTGCCGTTCCACGTTCCACAGGGCCGCGGCCGCGATCACGGAGAGCGTCCGGACCGACATCGAGATGACGTACCGCCGCTGCCTGCCCCGGACGTCGTCCGCGAGCCCCTGCCGGGCCCCGGTGATCCGGAAGACCTCGGGTTCCCCTCGCTTCCGCATCGCGTTCCACCACCCGCCGCTCGTGCCGGAACCTCCCCGGTCCGGACCTTCTCCCAGCGTACGTCCACCGTCCCGGGCCGACGAGGCCGGGGCACGGACGGCCGCGCCCGACATGCGTCGTACGGCCACCGGGACGAGACTGGGGCCACATTGTCACGAGGAGGCGGATATGAGTTGGTTGTGGGCGATCGTCGTCGGTCTGGTCCTGGGTCTGCTCGCGAAGGCGATCCTCCCGGGGAAGCAGCAGATCCCACTCTGGCTGACGGTGATCTTCGGCATTCTGGGCAGCGTCCTGGGCAACGCGGTCGCCACCTGGATCGGCGTCAACGACACCAAGGGCATCGACTGGATCCGGCACCTGCTCCAGCTCCTCGGCGCCGTGGTCGTGGTTGGTGTCGGCGACATGCTCTGGGCCTCGATGAAGGGCAGTCGGCGACGCGCCTGACCCGGGCGGGACGCACCGGAGGCCCGGTACGGCGGTCGGTCGCCGTACCGGGCCTCCGGTGCGTCCCGCCCGGCGGTCAGCCGGTGTACTCGATCGCCGCCAGGTTCTTCTTGCCGCGCCGCAGCACCAGCCACCGCCCGTGCAGCAGCTCGCCGGCCTCGACGACGGCGTCCTCGGCGGTCACCTTCGCGTTGTTCACGTAGGCACCGCCCTCCTTCACCGTGCGCCGCGCGGCCGACTTGCTCGCCACCAGACCGACCTCGGCGAACAGGTCCACGACCTGGCCCAGCTCGGTCACGCGCGCGTGCGGCAGCTCGGAGAGCGCGGCGGCCAGCGTCGGCTCGTCCAGCTCGGCCAGGTCGCCCTGCCCGAACAGCGCCCTGGAGGCGTTGATGACGGCCGCGCACTGCTCGGCGCCGTGCACCAGCGTGGTGAGCTCCTCGGCGAGCGCCCGCTGCGCGGCCCGCGCCTGCGGCCGCTCGGCGGTCTGCGCCTCCAGCTCCTCCAGCTCCTCGCGGGACTTGAAGGAGAGGATCCGCATGTACGCCGAGACGTCGCGGTCGTCCACGTTCAGCCAGAACTGGTAGAACGCGTACGGCGTGGTCATCTCCGGGTCCAGCCAGACGGCGCCGCCCTCGGTCTTGCCGAACTTGGTGCCGTCCGCCTTGACCATCAGCGGCGTGGCGAGCGCGTGGACCTCGGCGCCCGGCTCCAGGCGGTGGATCAGGTCGAGCCCGGCCACCAGGTTGCCCCACTGGTCGGAGCCGCCCTGCTGGAGCGTGCAGCCGTAGCGCCGGTACAGCTCCAGGAAGTCCATGCCCTGGAGCAGCTGGTAGCTGAACTCGGTGTAGCTGATGCCCTGCTCGGACTCCAGGCGGCGGGCCACGGAGTCCTTGGTCAGCATCTTGTTGACCCGGAAGTGCTTGCCGATGTCCCGCAGGAACTCGATCGCCGAGAGCCCGGCGGTCCAGTCCAGGTTGTTCACCATGAGCGCCGCGTTCTCCCCCTCGAAGGAGAGGAAGGGCTCGATCTGGGAACGCAGCCGGTTCACCCAGTTCGCGACCGTCTCCGGGTCGTTCAGGGTGCGCTCGGCGGTCGGGCGGGGGTCGCCGATCTGACCGGTGGCCCCGCCGACCAGCGCCAGCGGCCGGTGCCCGGCCCGCTGGAGCCGGCGGACGGTGAGCACCTGGACCAGGTGGCCGACGTGGAGGCTGGCCGCGGTCGGGTCGAAACCGCAATAGAACGTCACGGGACCGTCCGCGAGCGCCTTGCGCAGGGCGTCCTCGTCGGTGGACTGGGCGAAGAGCCCACGCCACTTCAGCTCGTCGACGATGTCCGTCACGGTCGTCAGTCTCCTCGGATCGTTGCTTGCAGACAGCCCAGTCTAGGCGGGTCAGACGCCCTTGCTGACCGAGCTCATGTTGAAGTCGGGCACCCGCAGCGCGGGCATCGCGGCCCGGGTGAACCAGTCGCTCCACTCGCGCGGCAGGGTCCGCTCCGTCCGGCCCGCCTCGGTGGCCCGCGACAGCAGGTCCACCGGGGACTCGTTGAACCGGAAGTTGTTGACCTCGCCGACCACCTCGCCGTCCTCCACGAGGTAGACGCCGTCCCGGGTCAGGCCGGTGAGCAGCAGCGTCGCCGGGTCGACCTCGCGGATGTACCAGAGGCAGGTGAGCAGCAGCCCGCGCTCGGTGGCGGCCACCATCTCCTCCAGGGAGCGCTCGCCGCCGCCGTCCAGGATGAGGTTCCCCGCGCCCGGCGCCACCGGCATACCGGTGAGGGCGGCCGTGTGCCGGGTGGTGATCAGCCGGTCGAGCGCGCCGGCCCGCACCCACTCCACCGGGCCGACGGGCAGGCCGTTGTCGAAGACCGACTCGTCGTCGCCGGAGGCGTGCGCGATCACGAAGGGCGCGGACTCCAGGCCGGGCTCGTTCGGGTCGCTGCGCAGGGTCAGCGGCAGCGGGGAGAGGGTCTCGCCGAGCCGGGTGCCGCCGCCGGGCCGGGAGAAGACCGTGCGGCCCTCCACCGCGTCCCGGGCCATCGACGACCACAGCTGGTAGATCAGCAGGTCGGCGACGGCGGTCGGCGGCAGCAGCGTCTCGTACCGGCCGGCCGGCAGCTCGATCCGCCGCTCGGCCCAGCCCAGCCGCACCGCGAGCTCGGCGTCGAGCGCGGCCGGGTCGACGTCCTTGAAGTCGCGGGTGGAGCGCCCGGCCCAGGCGGAGCGGGCCCTGTCGGGCGACTTGGCGTTGAGCTCCAGGGTGCCGTTGGGCTGGTCGTGCCGCAGCCGCAGGCCGGTCGACGTCCCCAGGTAGGTGGAGGTCAGCTCGTGGTGCGCGAAGCCGTACAGCTCCCGGCCGCCGGCCCGCGCGCGTGCGAAGGCCTCGCCGAGCGCCGGCGCGAAGTCGGCGAAGACGGCGGAGGAGGTCTCGGCGGGGGCGTCGGTGAAGTCGGGGGAGGAGGGCACGCCCTCGACCAGCGGCTGCGCGTCCTCGGCGGGACCGGCCGCCCGGGCCGCCTCCTCGGCGGCCCGGACCAGCGGCTCCAGGTCCTCGGCGGTCACGGCCGAGCGGGACACGACACCGGAGGCGGTGCCCTCGGAGCCGTCCACGGTGGCGATCACCGTGAGGGTGCGGCCCCGGGTCACGCCGTTGGTGGTGAGCGCGTTGCCCGCCCAGCGCAGGTTGGCGGAGGACTCCTCGTCCGCGATGACGACACACCCGTCCGCGCGGGACAGTTCGAGCGCCCGCTCGACGATCTCGTACGGCTTGCTGACGCGGCTCATCGACCGGCCTCCTGCGTGGTGTTCAGACTGTGCTTGCCCGGGGGACGCCCCCCGGACCCCCAGCAGAGGGACCCGTGCGTGGTGGACCTGCTCATCGACCGGCCTCCTGCGTGGTGTTCAGGATGTTGACGCCCCGGAAGAGGGCGGAGGGGCAGCCGTGGGAGACGGCCGCGACCTGGCCCGGCTGGGCCTTGCCGCAGTTGAAGGCGCCGCCGAGGACGTACGTCTGCGGGCCGCCGACCTGCTCCATCGAGCCCCAGAAGTCGGTGGTGGTGGCCTGGTACGCCACGTCCCGCAGCTGCCCGGCCAGCCGGCCGTTCTCGATGCGGAAGAAGCGCTGGCCGGTGAACTGGAAGTTGTACCGCTGCATGTCGATCGACCAGGACCGGTCGCCGACCACGTAGATGCCCCGCTCGACGCCGCCGATCAGGTCCTCCGTCGACAGGCCGCCGGGATCGGGCCGGAGCGAGACGTTCGCCATCCGCTGCACCGGCACGTGCCCGGGGGAGTCGGCGAACGCGCAGCCGTTGGACCGGCCGAGGCCGGTGAGCTTCGCGATCCGCCGGTCCAGCTGGTAGCCGACGAGCGTGCCGTCCTTCACCAGGTCCCAGGACTGCGCCTCGACGCCCTCGTCGTCGTACCCGATCGTCGCGAGGCCGTGCTCGGCCGTGCGGTCACCGGTCACGTTCATCACCGAGGAGCCGTACGCCAGCTTGCCCAGCTGGTCGAAGGTGGCGAAGGAGGTGCCCGCGTACGCCGCCTCGTAGCCGAGGGCCCGGTCCAGCTCGGTGGCGTGGCCGATGGACTCGTGGATCGTCAGCCACAGGTTCGACGGGTCGACGACCAGGTCGTAGCGGCCGGCCTCGACGCTCGGCGCCCGCATCTTCTCGGCGAGCAGCTCCGGGATCTCCTCCAGCTCCTTGTCCCAGTCCCAGCCGGTCCCCGTGAGGTACTCCCAGCCCCGGCCGGCCGGCGGCGCGATCGTCCGCATCGAGTCGAACTCGCCGGTCGTGTCGTCCACGGCGATCGCCGTGAGCTCCGGGTGGAGCCGCACCCGCTGCTGGGTGGTGACGGTGCCCGCCGTGTCCGCGTAGAACTTGTTCTCGAAGACGGTGAGCAGCGAGGCGTCCACGTGCGCCACCCCGTCGGCCCGCAGCAGCCGTGCCGACCAGTCGGCGAGCAGCGCGCTCTTCTCCTCGGCCGGCACGGAGAACGGGTCGATCTCGTACGAGGAGATCCACACCTTGTCCGCGTGGACGGGCTCCGCCGCCAGCTCCACGCGCTCGTCGGAACCGGCCGCCGCGATGACCTGCGCCGACAGCTTGGCCATGGCGACGGCCTGGGAGGCGACCTTCGCCGCGCCGTCCATCGTCAGGTCGACACCGGAGGCGAAGCCCCAGGCGCCGCCGTGCACGACCCGCACCGCATAGCCGAGGTCGGTGGTGTCCGACGAACCCGCCGACCTGGCGTCCCGCAGTCGCCAGGAGGCGGAGCGGACCCTTTCGAGGCGGAAGTCGGCGTGCTCGGCGCCGAGCGCCCGCGCCCGCGCGAGCGCCGCGTCGGCGAGCGCCCTCAACGGCAGGGCACGGAAGGTTGGGTCGATCTGATGGACCACGAGCGGCCTCGCTCTCTGCGTGACGGGAACCTGCTGCGGTTGACGGGCAACCGGAAGTGAATCACGCCGCGCCGTGCCCATCGGCCCATTTTCCCCGTCCGGCGGGCGGCGGCCCCGGTGGTTTTCCGGCGCGCGGATCTGTAGGGATCCGACAGTGCCGCCCGTACGCCACTGTCGGAGGCCGATTCTCCATGAGGTGGGAGGTACCGATAGGTTTTCGGGGTACCAGACCGCTGATCGAAAGGGTGATCCGTTGAGCCGCTCGGTTCTCGTCACCGGAGGAAACCGGGGCATCGGCCTCGCCATCGCCCGCGCGTTCGCCGAGGCCGGCGACAAGGTCGCGTACACGTACCGCTCGGGCGAGCCCCCGGCCGCGTTGACCGAGCTGGGCTGCCTGGCCGTCAGGTGCGACATCACCGACGGCGAGCAGGTGGAGCAGGCGTACAAGGAGATCGAGGAGAAGCACGGCCCGGTCGAGGTCCTCGTGGCCAACGCCGGCGTCACCCGCGACACCCTCCTGATGCGCATGTCCGACGAGGACTTCACCTCCGTCGTCGACACCAACCTCACCGGCACCTTCCGGGTCGTCAAGCGCGCCAACCGCGGCATGCTGCGCGCCAAGAAGGGCCGCGTCGTCCTGATCTCCTCGGTCGTCGGTCTGCTGGGCTCCGCGGGCCAGGCCAACTACGCCGCCTCCAAGGCCGGCCTGGTCGGCTTCGCCCGCTCGCTCGCCCGTGAGCTCGGCTCGCGGAACATCACGTTCAACGTCGTCGCGCCCGGCTTCGTCGACACCGACATGACCGCCGTGCTCACCGACGAGCAGCGCGCGGGCATCGTGTCCCAGGTGCCGCTGGGCCGCTACGCGAAGCCGGAGGAGATCGCCGCCACGGTGCGCTTCCTCGCCTCCGACGACGCCTCGTACATCACTGGAGCCGTCATTCCGGTTGACGGCGGATTGGGCATGGGTCACTGATCACCATGAGCGGAATTCTCGAGGGCAAGCGCATCCTCATCACCGGTGTGCTGATGGAGTCCTCCATCGCCTTCCACGCCGCCAAGCTGGCCCAGGAGCAGGGCGCGGAGATCATCCTCACCGCCTGGCCCCGGCCGACGCTGACCGAGCGCATCGCCAAGAAGCTGCCCCACCCCGACAAGGTCAAGGTGCTGGAGCTCGACGTCTCCAACGACGAGCACCTCGCCCGCCTGGAGGGCCAGGTCCGCGAGCACCTCGGCGACCGCCTCGACGGCGTCGTGCACTCCATCGGCTTCGCCCCGCAGGACGCCCTCGGCGGCAACTTCCTCAACACGCCGTTCGAGTCCGTCGCCACCGCCATGCACGTCTCGGCCTTCTCCCTGAAGTCCCTGACGATGGCGCTGCTGCCGCTGATGAGCGAGGGCGGTTCGGTCGTCGGCCTCACCTTCGACGCCAAGTTCGCCTGGCCGCAGTACGACTGGATGGGCCCGGCCAAGGCCGCCCTGGAGGCCACCAGCCGCTACATGGCCCGTGACCTGGGCAAGCAGAACATCCGCTGCAACCTGGTCTCCGCCGGCCCGCTCGGCTCCATGGCCGCGAAGTCCATCCCGGGCTTCGGCGAGCTGGCGAAGGTCTGGGACAGCCGCTCCCCGCTGGAGTGGGACCTGTCCGACCCGGAGCCGGCCGGCCGCGCGATCGTCGCGCTGCTCTCCGACTGGTTCCCGAAGACCACCGGCGAGATCGTCCACGTCGACGGCGGTCTGCACGCGATCGGCGCCTGACCGCGCCCGTACCGCACCGGCCGGGGCCGGGCGCCGGGTCCCTTCCGGGACCGGGCGCCCGGCCCCGTTCCGTTCCCGACTCGAAAAGTCCGGCGGATCACCGCAGACTGGTCGGAGCGTGTCGTTCCGGCTACTCACGGGGAGGAGGTACGGGCATGCGCGCGCTCCACCGCGGCTTCGCCGCCCATGCCTCGGTCGCCGCCCTGCTCCTCGGCACCGCCGTCGCCGCGGAGGTCCACGCGGCCCCCGCCCCCGCCGAGGAACCCGCCGTCGCCGCCCCGGCGGCCGAGCTCCCCGAGGACTTCGGCGCCTCCTGCCACACGGTCGTCGAGGGCGCCCGGGTCACCGCCCACTGCCGCAACCCCTATCCGCGGACCGACCGGATACGGCTCCACGTCGAGTGCGACCCCTGGTGGGACCTCGACACCGACAGCGCCCCCGTGGACGTCGCTCCCGCCGACCACGCGACGCTCACCGCCCGCTGCTGGAAGGCGGTCCGCTCCGCCTGGGTCACCCACGAACCGGCGGCGGAGCCTGCTCCTCCGTCGCCGCCCGCCGCTTCCCGCCCAGGCACATGAACGGGTAGCCCGCGGCCTCCTCGGCCGCCCGCTCCGCGTCCCCGGCCCGGATCGCCTCCACGAGCCGCGCGTGGTCCATGTGGTTCTCCGGCCGCAGGTCCGGCCCCACGTCGTCGCGCAGCCACTCCCGCAGGAGATCGCCCAGGTCCGCGTAGAGCTCCGTCAGCACCTCGTTGCCCGACGCCGCCACCACCGCGTGGTGGAAGGCCGCGTCGGCCGTCACGAACCGCTCCGCGTCCCCCGACTCCCACGCCTCCTCGCGCCGGACGAGCAGCGCGTCCAGTTGCGCCAGGTCCCGCTCGGAGCGCCGGCGCGCCGCGAACCGCGCGGCCGCCGACTCCAGCGTGGAGCGCAGCTCGGCCACGTGCGTCGGGTCGGAGCCCGCGAACCGCCGGTGCATCACCCCGGCGAGCTCGCTCGTCGCCGCCACGTAGGTGCCGGAGCCCTGCCGGATGTCGAGCAGCCCGTTGTGGGCGAGGGCCCGGACCGCCTCGCGGACGGTGTTGCGGGCCACGCCCAGCTGCTCGACCAGCTCGGGCTCGGTCGGGATGCGGGAGCCGACCTGCCACTCGCCGGAGGTGATCTGGTTCCGCAGCTCGGCGATCACCTGGTCGGTGAGACCGGTGCGCCGGGGGTGCCCGAGGGCCATGGGGGACTCGCCTTCACGCGCGTTGTGGAGGGTGACCGTGCACAGATCGTCCAAGAGTGGACAATCAATCATCCCATGATTCTATGATGGTTCCATGCCAGACGAGCCGAAGACCCTCGAACCCGCCGCCGCACGGCGGACCCCCGCCCCCGAGCAGTCCCTGCCCGCCCCGGCGAACGGCCGTCCCGCCCGCTGGACGCTCGGCCTCGTCTCCGTCGGCCTCGTCCTCGCCGCGCTCAACCTGCGCCCCGCGATCACCAGCCTCGGCGCCCTCCTCGAAGAGGTCAGCGCCACCCTCCACATGAGCGGCACCGTCGCCGGCGTCCTCACCTCGGTGCCGCCGCTCTGCTTCGCGGTCTTCGGCATCACGGCCCCCCGCCTGGCCCGCCGCTTCGGCCCCGCCGCCGTCGTCTGCGCCGGCATGGCCGCCATCCTCGCGGGCCTGCTGCTGCGCCCCTTCGCGACCGGCACCGCGGGCTTCCTGGCCGCCAGCGCCCTCGCCCTCATGGGCATCGCCGTCAGCAACATCCTCATGCCGGTGATCGTGAAGCGGTACTTCCCCGACCGCGTCGGCAGCATGACCGGCCTGTACTCCATGGCCCTGGCCCTCGGCACCTCGCTCGCCGCCGCCCTCACGGTCCCCATGACCGACGCCCTCGGCGGCGACTGGCGGCTCGGCCTCGGCGTCTGGGCGGTCCTCGCCGCCCTCGCCGTCCTGTCCTGGCTCCCGCTCGTCAAGGACCGCAACGGCCCGGCCCTCACGGAGCAGGGCGTTCCGGCCCAGGCCCCGGCCCCGGGCGCGACGGCCCCGGCCGCCGCCCCGACCGGCACCGCGCCCCGCCCCGTGTACCGCAGCCGCACCGCCTGGGCGCTGGCCTGCTTCTTCGGCCTCCAGGCCACCGGCGCGTACATCACCATGGGCTGGATGCCACAGATCTTCCGCGACGCCGGCGTCCCCGCCTCCACCGCGGGCGTCCTGCTCGCGGTCACCATGGTCATGGGCGTCCCGCTCGCCTTCGTCATCCCGCGCCTCGCGACCCGGATGCGCCACCAGGGCCCGATCGTCGTCGCCCTCGGCACCTGCGGCCTCGCCGGCTACACCGGCCTGCTGCTCGCCCCGGCCGGCGGCGCCTGGGTCTGGGCGGTGCTCCTCGGCGTCTCCAACTGCGCCTTCCCGCTCGCCCTCACCATGATCGGCATGCGCTCGCGCACCGGCGCCGGCGTCGTCCGCCTGTCCGCCTTCGCCCAGAGCGTCGGCTACCTCATCTCCATCCCCGGCCCGCTCCTCGTCGGCGTCCTCTACCAGCACAGCGGCGGCTGGGGCGTGCCGATCGCCCTCATGGCCGGGCTGATGATCCCGCAGATGATCGTGGGCACCCTCGCCGGACGGGACCGGACGATCGAAGACGAATCCTGAGATGCGAGACTGGGGCCATGCCCGTTCTCGAACCCAACCCCCAGGGCGGCCAGAAGAAGCTGCTCCTCGTGCTCGGCGCGATGCTCGGCATCACGGTCGTCATCGCCGTCATCGCCTCGATCGCCTCCCCATGACCTGACCCCCCGCCCCCTCCGGGCGGGGCGGCGGAGAACCCGGGGGTAGGGAGAACCCCCGCATCCCCTAGGGGAAAGACTCAGGGGCGACTGGGTGGATCACCGGATGGGCCACGGCCCCCGTGCTCCCTACGGTGGAACCACACCGCGGCACCCGCGGCTCCCACCCTTCCCCGGGGCTCCGCCCACGGGGCGTCCCCACCACGGAGGCGGTCATGACGGCCCTCACCCGCACCGGCGACCGCACCCCGCCCGCCGGCGTCGACACCCGGCTGCCCTGGTGGGCCCTCGCCCTCCCGGTGGCCGCCTTCACCGTCCTGCTCCTGCTGGTCACCGGTCCCGGTGAGGCCGCCGCGACCGGAGGGGACGGCGGGATGGGACACCTCCTCCAGCGGATCGGGCAAACCCTCGCTCTCTGAGTCAGGACGGGCCGATCCGTGCCAAGCTGAGGACCATGAGCGTCGACACAACCCGCAGGATCGTGCTGCTCCGGCACGCGAAGGCAGACTGGGGCCAGGAGACCGACCACGAGCGCCCGCTCGCCGAGCGCGGCCGCAAGGACGCCCCCGTGGCGGGCCGCCGGCTCGCCCGGACCGGGATCCACTTCGACCTTGCCCTCTGTTCGACCGCGGCGCGCACCCGCGAGACCTGGAAGCTCGCCGTCCACGAACTGGCCGAGCGCCCCCGCACGGTCTACGAGGAGCGGATCTACGAGGCGTCCCCCGGCGAGCTCATCGCCCTGCTCAACGAGGTCCCGGAGGACGTGCGGGACCTCCTGGTCATCGGCCACAACCCCGGCATGCACGGCCTCACCGAGGTGCTGGCAGGCGACTCCGAGGGCGACGCCCTCGCGCGGATGAACCGCACCGGCTACCCCACCTCCGCCTTCGCCGTGCTCACCTTCACCGGCACCTGGAAGTCCGTCGAGCCCGGGAGCACCCGCCTCGTCGACTTCTGGACCCCCCACGACTGATCCCACACGGCCCCCCGGCGCGGGAGCCGCGCACGACATCCGCGCACGGGCCCGCCGGCGCCCCGCAGGCACCTCCGGGCGTCCGGGGCCGGTACGCGCAAGGGGCCCGGCCACCACGACGGCGGCCGGGCCCCTTCCCGTACGAGAGGACCCGAGGACCCGGCTCAGTGCAGCAGCTCCTCGCCGCCGTCCGCCGCCTCGACCTCCTCGCGGGTGATCCCGAGCAGGTACAGCACCGTGTCGAGGAACGGCACGTTCACCGCCGTGTGCGCCGCCTCGCGCACCACCGGCTTGGCGTTGAAGGCCACCCCGAGCCCCGCCGCGTTCAGCATGTCCAGGTCGTTGGCGCCGTCGCCGATCGCCACCGTCTGCGCCAGCGGCACCCCGGCCTCCGCCGCGAACCGGCGCAGCAGCCGCGCCTTGCCCGCCCGGTCCACGATCTCGCCCGTCACCCGGCCGGTGAGCTTCCCGTCGACGATCTCCAGTGTGTTGGCCTGGGCGAAGTCGAGCCCGAGCCGCTCCTTCAGATCGTCCGTGACCTGAGTGAAGCCGCCCGAGACCACGCCCACCTGGTAGCCGAGCCGCTTCAGGGTGCGGATCAGGGTCCGGGCACCCGGCGTGAGCCGCACCTCGGCCCGCACCTTGTCCACGACCGAAGCGTCCAGGCCCTCCAGGAGCGCCACGCGCGCGTGCAGCGACTGCTCGAAGTCCAGCTCGCCGCGCATCGCCGCCGCCGTCACCTCGGCGACCTTCTCCTCGCACCCGGCGTGCGCCGCGAAGAGCTCGATCACCTCGTCCTGGATCAGCGTCGAGTCCACGTCCATGACGACCAGCCGCTGCGCCCTCCGGTGCAGCCCCGCCGAGACCACGGCCACGTCCACGCCGATGGTGTGCGCCTCGGTGGCCAGCGCCGTCCGCAGCGCCTCGGTCGCGCAGCCCGAGACCGCGAACTCGACCGCCGTCACCGGGTACTTCGCCAGCCGGAAGATGCGGTCGATGTTGCCGCCCGTCCCGGCGATCCTGGCCGCTATGGCCGCCGTCTGCTCGGCCGTCAGCGGGTGTCCGAGGACCGTCACGTGCGAGCGGCCCTCGCCGCGCGGCCGGTTGTCGCCGAGACCCGAGATGATCTCGGCCTGGAGCTTCAGCGACTCGGCCCAGCTGTGCACGGTGGCGCGCAGCTCGCCCTGGGAGGCGACGGTCGGCTCGGTGACCAGCGCGCACAGCACGAGCCGTCCGCGCGACACGACCTGCTCGATGTCGACGACGTCCACGGAGAAGGCGGCCAGGGTGTCGAAGAGGCCGGCCGTGATTCCGGGCCGGTCCTTCCCGAAGATCTTGACGAGAAGCGTGGGCACGTCCGCGGGGTGAACGGCGGGGACGTCCGGTGTCTGCGATGCGCTCATGGTGCTCCCACCGTATCGGGCACCCGGTGCCACCCGACGTCCCGTCCCGCGTTCCGGACACCCGCGCGGCCGAACGCCGCCCCGGAGCGGCCCGGCGGCCCTCCCCGGGGTCTTCACGCCGCCCGACTTTCGGATCGGGGACCCGGCCTGAAATAGTTCCCCAGGATGATTCGCCATCCCTAGGGCCCCCGTGTCGGGGGTGCATCGGGGGACACACAGTGGGGCATGGAGTGCCAGAACTCGTACTCGAACTCAACGGCAGGACCTGGACGCTGGAGCCGTCCCGGTCGTACACCCTGGGGCGCGACCCCCAGGGGGACCTGGTCATCGACGATGCCAGGGTCTCGTGGCGGCACGCCACCATCGGCTGGAACGGCCGGAGCTGGGCCATCGAGGACCACGGCTCCACCAACGGCACCTTCGTCGCCGGACAGCGCCTCCAGCAGCTGGAGATCGGCCCCGGGACCACCGTCCACCTCGGCAACCCGACGGACGGCCCGCGCCTGAACCTGTCCGCCGCGCCCGCCGGACAGGCCGCGCCCGCCGGTCACCAGGCCCAGGTCCACCAGGCCCAGGTCCACCAGGGCGCCGACCCGGCCCGCGCCGCGGGGCCGCAGGCCGACTGGCCCGCCCACGACGCCCCGCCGCAGCAGGCCGGCTGGCAGCAGCCCGTACCGCAGCAGCAGGCACAGCCGTACGGCAACCAGGTCCCGCCGCAGGTGCCCCACCAGGGACCCGGCCCGGTGGAGCAGCCGGCCCAGAAGACCAGCGGCGCCGCGGGGGCGTCGTCGGCCTACTCCGACCGCAGCCCCACCACCTTCCACCAGCTGGCCCTCGGCCACGTGATGCGCATCGGCCGCGCCCTCGAGAACGAACTGGTCGTCTCCGACCTCCAGGTCTCGCGCCACCACGCCGAGTTCCACGCCACGCCCGACGGCCGCATGGAGATCCGCGACCTCGGCTCGCACAACGGCACCTACGTCAACGGCCAGCCGATCCCCAAGGGCGGCACCGCCCTCCTCGGCCCCCAGGACATCGTCGGCGTCGGCCACTCCACCTTCCGGATCGTCGGCGGCCAGCTGGAAGAGTTCGTCGACACCGGCTCGGTCTCCTTCTCGGCCCGTCACCTCACCGTCACCGTCGACGGCGGCAAGCAGATCCTCAAGGACGTCTCCTTCGGCGTCCCCGAGAAGTCGCTCATCGGCGTCATCGGCCCCTCCGGCTCCGGCAAGTCCACCCTCCTCAAGGCGCTCACCGGCTACCGGCCCGCCGACCAGGGCGACGTCCTCTACGACAACCGCAGCCTCTACAAGCAGTTCGCCGAACTGCGCCAGCGCATCGGCCTGGTCCCGCAGGACGACATCCTGCACAAGGAGCTGACCGTCCAGAAGGCGCTCCGGTACGCCGCCAAGCTCCGCTTCCCCGGCGACACCGCGACCGCCGAGCGCGAGGCCCGCATCGACGAGGTGCTGCGCGAGCTCAAGCTGGACATCCACAAGGAGAAGAAGGTCACCTCCCTCTCCGGCGGCCAGCGCAAGCGCGTCTCCGTCGCCCTGGAGCTGCTGACCAAGCCCTCGCTGATCTTCCTGGACGAGCCGACCTCCGGCCTCGACCCGGGCATGGACCGCGACGTCATGCAGCTGCTCCGCGGCCTCGCCGACGACGGCCGCACGGTCCTCGTCGTCACCCACTCCGTCGCCGAGCTGGCCCTCTGCGACAAGCTCCTGGTGATGGCCCCCGGCGGCTCCGTGGCGTACTTCGGCCCGCCGGACGAGGCGCTGAACTTCTTCGGCTACACCTCCTGGGCCGACGTCTTCTCCGCCTTCGAGAACTACCGCGACTACGACTGGGCCGGCCGCTGGAAGGGCTCGCAGCACTACCAGCTGTACGCCGCCGACATCGACGCCGTCGCCGCCCAGCCCGTCCACATGCCGCAGCAGGCGATGTCCCGCCCGCCGAAGCCGCAGGGCTGGGGCTCCCAGCTGTGGACCCTGATCCGCCGCTACACCTCGGTGATCGTCTCCGACAAGGGCTTCCTCGCCCTCATGGTGATCCTCCCCGCGGTCATCGGCTCGGTCTCCGTCGTCATCCCCGCCGACTTCGGCCTCGCCCCGCCCACCCCGCCGTCCCGGTTCAACGGCGACGCCGGCATCATCATGCTGATCCTCACGGTCGGCATGTGCTTCTCCGGCGCGGCGAACTCCGTCCGAGAACTGATCAAGGAACGGGTCATCTACGAGCGCGAGCGCGCCACCGGCCTCTCCCGCTCGGCCTACCTGATGTCCAAGGTGATCGTCCTCGGCGTCATCACGGCCTTCCAGGGCGTCATCCTCTGCGCCATCGGCTTCGCCATCCGCGACCTGCCCGCCGAGGGCCTGCTCATGCCGCCGGCCGTCGAGCTCTGCCTCACCGTCATCGCGCTCGGCCTCACCTCGATGATGGTCGGCCTGGTCATCTCCGCGCTGGTGAAGACCGCCGAGAAGACCATGCCGCTGCTCGTCATGTTCGCGATCGTCCAGGTCGTCTTCACCGGCATCCTCTTCAAGGTCTTCGGTTCGCCCGGCCTGGAGCAGTTCGCCTGGCTGATGCCGTCCCGCTGGGCCATCGCCGGCGCCGGCACGACCCTCGACCTCGCGCACCTCATGGCGCCGTGGGACCCGAAGAACCCCACCGACCTGGACCCGCTGTGGGAGCACAGCGCCGGCCAGTGGGGCTTCAACGTCGGCGTGCTGCTCGTCATGACCGTCGTCCTCGGCGTCGCCGTCGCCCGGCTGCTGCGCCGCCACGAGCCCGAGGTCATGCGCAAGTAGCGGCCCCGGAGCACCACGCCAGGAGGGCGGCACCCCGCACGGGGTGCCGCCCTCCTGGCGTGGTCGGGACGACTCAGTACGCGCTGACGACTCAGTACGCGCTGTTGACGTTGTCGATCGAGCCGTAGCGGTCGGCCGCGTAGTTGGCGGCGGCGACGAGGTTGGCGACCGGGTCGTACTGGTCGAACTTGGTGCCCTTCACGTGGTACGCCTTGAAGGTCGGGTAGATCACCTGGAGCAGGCCCTTGGACGGGACGCCGTTGCGGGCGTTGATGTCCCAGTTGTTGATCGCGTACGGGTTGCCGCTGGACTCGCGCATGATGTTCTTGTGCAGGCCGTGGTACGTGCCCGGGATGTTGTGCTTGTCCATGATGTACAGCGCCTCGCGGATCCAGCCGTCGAGGTTGTTCGCGAAGACCGGCGTCCGGGTGACGGAGCGGCTCGCGGCCGTCTTCGTCGCGGCGCGCTTCTTGGCGGCGGCCTTGGCCTTCGCGGCGGCCTTCGCCTCGGCGGCCCGCTTCTTCGCGGCGGCGTCGGCCTTCGCCTTCGCGGCGGCCTTGGCCTTGGCGGCCTTCGCCTTGGCGGCGGCAGCGGCCTTGGCCTTGGCGGCGGCCTCCTGCTTGGCCTTCAGGCCGATGGTGGACTGCTGGTCGGTGACGCTCGCGGCCAGCGCCTTCGCCTGGGGGCTGCCGGCGTCGTACGACCAGGCGACCTTCTGGCTGGTGTGCAGTGCCTGCGGCTCGGTCTCCGTGGAGCCGTTGCCCGGCACGAGGGACAGGGTGAGCGCGGCAGCGCCCAGAGCGGCGACGCCGGCGATCGTGGCCTTGTGGGTCTTCTTCAGACCACGACTGTGGCCAGGGGTGTTCTGAGACATGCAGGACTACCTCTTCGAATCGCTGGGGGTCGCTGGGCCGGGGCGGCGCTGCGCCTGCTCGGCGGCGACGGGGGCAATTCTTAGCGGCAGCAAAATCGCGTGGCAAAGGTGTGACGTACGATCCCGGGTAGTGGATCAGGGGCCGGTGTACGCGCCCGAGAAACGGCTTCGAGCCCGATTCGCCCCGCCCTGTACGGGCCCCGAATCCTCCACTAGGCAGCTTCGTAAGTGACCTGGGTCCTATGCGCGGGCTCACACGGGGCCCTGGGCAGCCTCACTCGAAGTTGCGTGAGCAATGCACACGGTAACCCTCCTCCGCCCTGCGGAGGAGAGCCAGCGCCGCCGGCTCCCGCCCAGTGAGTGCGGACTCCGCCCCGGCCCGCCCCCGCCACGCGTACGCGCGTGCGCGGACCCTCTTTCGCCGGTCAGGCCCCTCGTGCGCGCGGCCCCTCCTTCGTCGGCCCCGCGCCCCGTGCGCGCGGACGCCCCCTCGTCGGCCCCGGCCCTCGTCCGCCCGGGCCCTTCGACCTAGGTCCCGCGACCCGCGCCCCGCCGTCCCCGGCCCCATACGGGCCGCCGCGCCCCGCCGGTACCGTGAGGCCATGAGTCACCGAACCGGCTCCGGCCTCGCCGCCGTGAGCACCGCGCTCCTGGCGATGAGCCGGCAGATGGAGGTCCGCGACGTCCTCAAGACGATCGTGGCCTCCGCCCGCGAGCTGCTCGACGCCGAGTACGCGGCCCTGGGCGTCCCCGACGACCACGGGGGCTTCGCCCAGTTCGTCGTCGACGGCGTCAGCGACGCCCAGTGGAAGGCCATCGGCCCGCTGCCCCGCCAGCACGGCGTCCTGGCGGCGATGCTCCACAAGGCCGAGCCCGAGCGGCTCGCCGACGTCCGCGAGGACCCCCGCTTCGGCGGCTGGCCCGACGCCCACCCCGAGCTCTCCGACTTCCTCGGCCTCCCGGTCCGCGACGGCGACGAGACCCTGGGCGCCCTCTTCCTCGCCAACAAGCGCTGCGCCCGGCCCGAGGGCGGCGGCTGCGGCTTCACCGCCGAGGACGAGGAGCTGCTCGGCATCCTCGCCCAGCACGCCGCCATCGCCCTCACCAACGCCCGGCTGTACGAGCGCAGCCGCGAGCTGACCATCGCCGAGGAGCGCTCCCGCCTCGCCCACGAGCTGCACGACGCCGTCAGCCAGAAGCTCTTCTCCCTCCGGCTCACCGCCCAGGCCGCCGCCGCCCTCGTCGACCGCGACCCGGCCCGCGCCAAGGGAGAGCTCCAGCAGGTCGCCGCGCTCGCCGCCGAGGCCGCCGACGAACTGCGCGCCGCCGTCGTCGAGCTCCGCCCCGCCGCCCTCGACGAGGACGGCCTCGTCCACACCCTGCGCACCCAGATCCAGGTCCTCGACCGCGCCCACTCCGCCGCGGTCGTCTTCGACAGCCCCGGCATCCGCGCCCTGCCCGCCGCCCAGGAGGAAGCCGTCCTCAGGGTCGCCCAGGAGGCCCTGCACAACGCCCTGCGGCACGCGGAGGCCGCCCGGGTCGCCGTCACCCTGGCCCGGCACGGCCAGGGCGCCCGGCTCACCGTCGCCGACGACGGCCGCGGCTTCGACCCCGCGACCGTCCGCAGCGCCGGACGCCACCTCGGCCTGGTGTCCATGCGCGACCGCGCCGCCGGAGTCGGCGGCGCCCTCACCGTGACCTCCGCCCCCGGCGAGGGCACCACGATCGAGATGGAGGTCCCCGGTGGCTGACAAGCCCATCCGCGTGCTCCTGGTCGACGACCACCAGGTCGTCCGCCGCGGCCTGCGCACCTTCCTGGAGGTCCAGGACGACATAGAGGTCGTCGGCGAGGCCGCCGACGGCGCCGAGGGCGTCGCCCGCGCGGAGGAGCTCCGCCCCGACGTCGTCCTCATGGACATCAAGATGCCGGGCACCGACGGCATCGAGGCCCTCAAGCGGCTCCGCGCCCTGGACAACCCGGCCAGGGTCCTCATCGTGACCAGCTTCACCGAGCAGCGCACGGTCGTCCCCGCCCTGCGCGCGGGCGCCTCGGGATACGTCTACAAGGACATCGACCCCGACGCCCTCGCCGGCGCGATCCGCTCCGTCCACGCCGGCCACGTCCTGCTCCAGCCCGAGGTGGCGGGCGCGCTCCTCGCCCAGGACGACCCCCAGGGCGGCACGGGGAGGGGAACCACCCTCACGGAGCGCGAGCGCGAGGTCCTGGGCCTGATCGCAGACGGCCGCTCCAACCGGGAGATCGCCAAGGCCCTGGTCCTCTCCGAGAAGACGGTGAAGACCCACGTATCGAACATCCTCATGAAGCTCGACCTGGCGGACCGCACCCAGGCGGCGCTCTGGGCGGTCCGCCACGGGCTCACCACCTGAAACGCCCCGTTCACGCGCCGGGGCGCACGCCCGTTCACTTAGTCATACGGTCGGGTGCACATCCCCCATTCGGCGCAACCACGGGAGCCGGCCGGCGTTCTCCAGGGCGTGCTGCGGCGGACCGGCCGCAGCGATGACCAGGAGGAAGTACCAAGTGAAGAACCTCAAGAAGGCCGCTGCCCTCACCATGGTCGCCGGTGGCATCGTCGCCGCCGGTGCCGGCGTGGCCTCCGCCCACGGCGCCGACGCCCACGGCCAGGCCCTCAACTCCCCGGGCGTCGCCTCCGGCAACCTGGTGCAGGTCCCCGTCCACGTCCCCGTGAACGTCTCCGGCAACACGGTCAACGTGATCGGCCTCCTCAACCCCGCCTTCGGCAACCACGCCCTCAACGGCTGAGCGCCCCCCCCGCACCACCGGCCCCCGGGATCCTCCCCCCGGGGGCCGCAGCCGTCGTGGGCATACGTTCCGCCCGGGAGTTCCCCCGGACGAAGCCCTCGGGGGAGGAACGGACGGGCACGACGTCCCGGGGGCGGCGCCCCTCCCGGAAGCCCGCGCCCCCTGGACCCGCACCATCGGGCGCGCCGTTCAGGTGCCCCGCTCCCGCTCCTCGACCCAGGAGTTGTACGCGGCGACCCGCGCCCGCCGGGCCACCCGCTCCACCGGCGCCAGCGCGGCGCCCCGCGCCGCCATCTCGGACGCGCTGACCGCACCGCCGTGCCCGTTCCCGTACGCGAGGTCGACCAGCAGGCCGATCCGCCGGGCCAGCTCCAGGACCCGTACCGCCCGGGCCGGGTATCCCGGCGCGAGGACCTCACGGCTCGTCTCCGTCCGCGCCCGGTACGCCTCCCGCGCCGCCTCCGCCGCGGACCCCGACGCCGCCACGTCGAGCCGCGTCAGCGCCGCCGTCGCGTCCCGCAGCGCCTCCGCCAGCTCCCGCTCCGCCTCGCCCAGCGAGGGCACGTCGGCCGGCGGCGCCTCCCGCACCGGCATGCAGTGCCACACCACCTCCACGTGCACGTCCCCGCGCGGCCCCGCCTTTACGACCTCGGGCACCAGCCCGTACGGCGCCCCGTACCCCACCACCGCCTCCTCCGCCTCCAACGCGCGCGCGTTGAAGTCCGGCGGCCCGCTCAGCCCCAGCGGATGCCCCGGCGCGGGCAGCGCGACCCGCCACCCGGTCACCCCGAGCCGCCGCAGCCGGCCGAGCGCCAGCGTCAGCCCCACGGGAGCCGCCTCGCCCGGTACCCCCGCCACGCGGTGCACCGCGTCCTCCCCGACGATCGCCAGCGCCGCGTCGTCCGGCGACACCGCCCCGGCGAGGAGGGCATTGCCCCAGGCGGCCAGACGTCCTGAACGTGGTTCCGAAAGCATCCCCCCAGAGTAGGGACCCGAACGACGCCCTAGGGACCGGCCCGTCCCGCCGATGACGTAGGTTTTCCCGTGGACGCCGCGCCCGCGGCCCAAGGCGACGACACGAGCCGACACGACTCGACGGCAAGGGGAGACAACGCGCTCATGAGCGATGTACTGGAGCTGGTGGACGTATCCGTGGTCCGCGACGGACGCGCTCTGGTGGACGAGGTCTCCTGGTCGGTCAAGGAAGGGGAGCGCTGGGTCATCCTCGGCCCGAACGGCGCCGGCAAGACCACCCTCCTCAACCTCGCCTCCAGCTACCTCTACCCCACCGCCGGAAGCGCCACCATCCTCGGCGAGCGCCTCGGCGCCGTCGACGTCTTCGAGCTGCGCCCCCGCATCGGCATGGCCGGCATCGCCATGGCGGAGAAGCTCCCCAAGCGCCAGACCGTCCTCCAGACCGTCCTCACCGCCGCGTACGGCATGACCGCCACCTGGCACGAGGACTACGACCCGGTCGACGAGGCCCGCGCCCGCGCCTTCCTCGACCGCCTCGGCATGAACGACTACCTGGACCGCCGCTTCGGCACCCTCTCCGAGGGCGAGCGCAAGCGCACCCTGATCGCCCGCGCGATGATGACCGACCCCGAGCTCCTCCTCCTCGACGAGCCCGCCGCCGGCCTCGACCTCGGCGGCCGCGAGGACCTCGTCCGCCGTCTCGGCCGCCTGGCCCGGGACCCGTACGCCCCCTCCATGATCATGGTCACCCACCACGTCGAGGAGATCGCGCCCGGCTTCACCCACGTCCTGATGATCCGACAGGGCAAGGTGCTCGCCGCCGGCCCCATGGAGACCGAGCTCAACTCCCGCAACCTCTCCCACTGCTTCGGCCTCCCGCTCGTCGTCGAGCGCGTCGGCGACCGCTGGACCGCCCAGGGCCTGCCCCTCAAGTAGCCCCGCCCGACAGGCCCCTGGACCGCCGTGACCCGCACAGCCACGGCACCGCACCCTGTCCCACGAGGCCCCACCCGCCCTACCATGACCGTGTGGACATCGACGCATGGATCTGGTGGCTGATCGGCGCGGTGGGGCTCGGCATTCCCCTGGTCCTCACCGCCATGCCGGAGTTCGGCATGTTCGCCGTCGGGGCCGTCGCCGGCGCGGTCACCGCCGCCCTCGGCTTCGGCATCGTCGCGCAGGTGATCGTCTTCGTGGTCGTCTCCGTCGCGCTCCTCGCCGTCGTACGCCCCCTCGCGGCCCGGCACCGCGCCGGCACCCCCGCCCACGCCACCGGCATCGACGCCCTGAAGGGCCGTCAGGCCCGCGTCCTGGAACGGGTCGACGCCGAAGGCGGCCGCATCAAGCTCGCCGGCGAGATCTGGTCCGCCCGCTCCCTCGACGCCACCCGCGTCTTCGAACCGGGCGAGGAGGTCGACGTGGTCGAGATCGAGGGCGCCACCGCCGTCGTCATCTGACCGAAGCCCGCCCCCGACGTCACCACGTCATGGGAAACTCGATCATCGGAAGAGCAACCCGGCAGACAAACCGGCAGCGAAGGGCACGGGGAACACGATGTCAGCAGTCATCATCGTCCTGATCATTCTGGTGGTGCTCGTCTTCATCGCCCTGATCAAGACGATCCAGGTCATCCCGCAGGCCAGCGCCGCGATCGTGGAGCGCTTCGGCCGCTACACCCGCACCCTCAACGCCGGCCTCAACATCGTCGTCCCGTTCATCGACACGATCCGCAACCGCATCGACCTCCGCGAACAGGTCGTCCCGTTCCCGCCCCAGCCGGTGATCACCCAGGACAACCTGGTCGTCAACATCGACACCGTCATCTACTACCAGGTGACCGACGCCCGCGCCGCCACCTACGAGGTGGCCAGCTACATCCAGGCCATCGAGCAGCTCACCGTCACCACCCTGCGCAACATCATCGGCGGCATGGACCTGGAGCGGACCCTCACCTCCCGCGAGGACATCAACGCCGCCCTCCGCGGCGTCCTCGACGAGGCCACCGGCAAGTGGGGCATCCGCGTCAACCGCGTCGAGCTCAAGGCCATCGAGCCGCCGACCTCCATCCAGGACTCGATGGAGAAGCAGATGCGCGCCGACCGCGACAAGCGCGCCGCCATCCTCCAGGCCGAGGGCGTCCGCCAGTCCGAGATCCTCCGCGCCGAGGGCGAGAAGCAGTCCGCCATCCTCCGCGCCGAGGGCGAGGCCAAGGCCGCCGCGCTCAAGGCGGAGGGCGAGGCCCAGGCCGTCCGCACCGTCTTCGAGGCCATCCACGCCGGCGACCCGGACCAGAAGCTCCTCTCGTACCAGTACCTCCAGATGCTCCCGAAGATCGCCGAGGGCGACGCCAACAAGCTCTGGATCGTGCCCAGCGAGATCGGCGACGCCCTCAAGGGCCTCTCCGGCGCCCTCGGCAACATGGGCCCCGGCGCCCCGTCCCCGTCCTTCACCAAGGACGTCCCGGCCGCCCGGCGCGAAGAGCCCACCGTCGACTGAACCGTCGACCGAACCGATGGCTGACACGTACACGTAACTCCGGGCATGATCAGTGCGAGCCCCTCGACTCCTGCCGCACGCGGAGCGGGGAGGCGAACCACTGACCATGTGAGGAAACGGCTTTGTCCATCTGGGAAGCCCTGGCGGTCTTCGCCGCCGGCATCGGCGCCGGCGCCATCAACACCATCGTCGGATCGGGGACGCTCATCACGTTCCCGGTCCTCCTCGCGACCGGACTGCCACCGATCACCGCGAACGTCTCCAACGCCCTCGGCCTCGTCCCCGGCTCCATCAGCGGAGCCATCGGCTACCGCCGCGAACTCAAGGGCCAGACCCGCCGGGTGCTCCGCCTCGGCGCCGCCGCCCTCGTCGGCGGCCTCATCGGCGCGATCCTGCTCCTCGCCCTGCCCTCCGAGGCCTTCGACGCCATCGTCCCGATCCTCATCGGACTGGCCCTGATCCTCGTCCTCTTCCAGCCCCGCATCGCCGCCGCCGTCCAGCGCCGCCGCGAAGCGACCGGCAACGAGGCCCACCCCGACGGCGGCCCCGCCCTCCTCGTGGGCCTCACCCTCGCCAGCATGTACGGCGGCTACTTCGGCGCCGCCCAGGGAGTCCTCTACCTCTCCCTCATGGGCCTGCTCCTCCACGACGACCTCCAGCGGATCAACGCGGTCAAGAACATCCTCGGCGCCCTCGTCAACGGCGTCGCCGCCGTCTTCTTCCTCTTCGTCGCCGAGTTCGACTGGACCGCCGTCCTCCTCATCGCCGTCGGCTCCACCCTCGGCGGCCAGATCGGCGCCAAGGTCGGCCGCCGCCTCAAGCCCGCCGTCCTGCGCGGCGTCATCATCGCCGTCGGCGTCGTCGCCATCCTCCAGCTCACCCTGAAATGACCGGAGGGCCCGCCCCCTCACAGGGGACGGGCCCTCACCGCCTCAGGGCCGCTCAGGCCGCGGTACGCGCCAGCCACTCCGGCAGCTCCGACCGCTCACCGGCCCGCATCGCCAGCAGCATCGCGTCCGCCGGCGTCGGCACGAACGGCTCGAAGAGCAGCGGCATCCCCGCCTGCTCCGGCGTCCGGTCCGCCTTGCGGTGGTTGTCCTCCGCACAGGAAGCGACCGTATTCAGCCAACTGTCCCCACCACCCTGCGCCCGCGGCACCACGTGGTCCACGGTCGTCGCGCGCCTCCCGCAGTACGCGCACCGGTGTTGGTCCCTGACCAGCACGCCCCTCCTCGACCACGGAGCCTGTCTTCGGAACGGCACCCGGACGAACCGGCAGAGCCTGATCACCCGGGGCACCGGAAGGTCGACGGCGGCGGCACGCACCCGCAGATCCGGATGGGACTGCTCCACGACGGCCTTGTCCTGCAGGACGAGCACCACCGCACGGTTGAGCGTGACCGTCGAAAGCGGCTCGAAGCTCGCGTTCAGAACCAGCGTGTCCCGCATGGTGCCCACCTCCCGTGTGCCGGCCCACCCCCCTGGCGGGCTTGGATCAACGATGGCCGGGCCGGCCGGGGTCGGACAACGCAATTTCGTGCGCAACAAAAGATGCCCGCTTCTGATCTCTCCAAGACCAGAAGCGGGCAAACAACAAACGAACGATCAGCCTGCCGCGGGAGCCGCGTACTCACCGATCAACTGGGCCCGGCCCAGCGTGTGGAAGCGCAGGTTGAATCCGACGACGGCCGGCGAGGCGTCGGCGTCCGGCCCCAGCTTCTCCGTGTCCACCGCGTACACCGTGAACACATAGCGGTGCGCCGGGTCCCCGGCCGGCGGGGCGGCCCCGCCGAAGTCCTTCGACCCGTAGTCGTTCCGTGCGTGCACGGCCCCGGCCGGCAGCCCCTCGAAGGAGCCCGAACCGGCCCCCGCGGGCAGTTCGGTGACCGACGCCGGGATGTCGAACAGCACCCAGTGCCAGAAGCCGCTGCCCGTCGGCGCGTCCGGGTCGAAACAGGTCACGGCGAAGCTCTTGGTCTCCGCCGGGAAGCCCTCCCAGCGCAGGTGCGGGGAGACGTTCCCCTCCGCGTACACCTGAGCGTCCTTCAGCACCGCGCCGGGCGCCACGTCATCGCTCGTCACGCCGAACTCCGCCACCGGCGGGTGGAACGCGTGGGGGAGCGGGGCCCGCTGTCCCTGGTCCATCTCGAACCCTCCGTCCCGTTCCGTGCTAGAGCCAGTTGCGACGGCCGCCGACCTCGGCGAGCCACTGGTTGAGGTACGCGTTCCAGTCGGTGCCCCGGTAGTCGTCCAGCCCCACCTTGAACGCCCGGAAGGAGTCGCTGCCCTCGGTGAACAGCCCCGGCTTCTTGTCCATCTCCAGGACGACGTCCATCTCGCGGTCGTCGGCGACGAAGCTGACCTCGACCTGGTTCAGGCCGTGGTACTGCTGCGGCGCGAAGAACTCGATCTCCTGGTAGAAGGGCAGCCGCTGGCGGGTGCCGCGGATGTGACCGCGCTCCATGTCCGCGCTCTTGAAGCGGAAGCCCAGCTGGACGAAGGCGTCGAGGATCGCCTGCTGCGCCGGCAGCGGGTGCACGTTGATCGGGTCGAGGTCGCCCGAGTCCACCGCGCGCGCGATCTCCAGCTCGGTGGAGACGCCGATCTCCATGCCGTGCAGCCGCTGCCCGCCGATCGTGTTGACCGGCGTCTCCCACGGGATCTCCAGGCCGAACGGCACCACGTGCACCGCGCCGGCCTTCACCTCGAAGGCGCCCCCGAGCCGCACCTTCACGAACTCGACGTCCTGCTTGTGCTCCTGGTCGCCGCCCTCGACCTCGACGCGCGCCTGGAGACCGACGGACAGCCCCTCGATCTGCTGGTCGACGCTGCCGCCCTGGATCCGGACCTCGCCCTGGACGACGCCGCCCGGGACCACGTTCTCCTCGGTGAGCACCGTCTCCACGGTGGCCCCGCCGGCACCCAGGCTCGCCAGCAGCTTCTTGAATCCCATGGCACTCTCCTTCTCGTTCCTGTCCCCTACATACGCGCGACGACCGTAGCGGGTTCCACCGGAGTCCCCGTTACGCTCGGACGTCATGAGCGAGAGTCCCGACCGTACGCCGCTGCCGCGGAGCTTCTTCGACCGCCCCGTCCTGGAGGTGGCCCCGGACCTCCTCGGCCGCACCCTCGTCCGTACGACCGACGAGGGAACCATGGAACTGCGCCTCACGGAGGTGGAGGCGTACGCCGGCGCCATCGACCCCGGCTCGCACGCCTTCCGCGGCCGGACGGCCCGCAACGCCGTGATGTTCGGTCCGCCCGGTCACGCGTACGTCTACTTCACCTACGGCATGTGGCACTGCCTGAACCTGGTGTGCGCTCCGGAGGGCGAGGCGAGCGGTGTACTGCTCCGAGCGGGCGAGATCCTGCGCGGCGCGGAACTGGCCCGTCCCCGCCGCCGCTCGGCCCGCAAGGACGCCGAACTGGCGAAGGGCCCGGCCCGCCTCGCCACCGCCCTGGACGTCCCCGGCTCCCTGAACGGCACCGACGTCTGTGCCGACTCCGACGCCCCCCTGTCGGTCCTCACCGGCACCCCGCCGGCCCCGTCCCTGATCCGCACCGGCCCCCGCACGGGCGTCGGCGGCGACGGAGCCCCGCACCCCTGGCGCTTCTGGATCGCCGAAGACCCCACGGTCAGCCCCTACCGGCCCCACCAGCCCCGCAAGCGGCGACTTGACCCGGCCAGAACGGACGCGTAACGTAGCCCGAGCCGCTTGAGACGGTGGTGCTTGTTCAGGCACCCCGAGAGCGGCCATCCACTTCAATGCGACGAATCCCATCGGGGCTTATTTCGGCATGCCGGAATTCGTTTCGAAAGGCTCGATTATGAGCCGCCCGGGAAATCGGCTAAAGTAGTGGAAGCGCCGGAAGGCCCCGGGGAATTCGATTTCGGGACCGGAAAGCACCGAGGAAATCGGATCGGAAAGATCTGATAGAGTCGGAAACGCAGGAAAGCG
>NZ_BMTV01000020.1:0-74326 GCF_014649855.1 Streptomyces roseolus
CGCCTGAGGGACGAAGGCGGCACCCGCCCGCAGCGGTGGCGAAGCCCAGCGCGACCACGAAAGCGAGCGGCTGAGCTGAGCCGTAGCGGAGGGTGGGCGGCCGCTTTCTCCATTCGCCGAGCGCGTCAACCACCCCGCGTCCAAGCCGTGACCGAATCTCCCCCAGGATGTGACATACATCCCGGGGGAGTTTGTTTTCGCAGGTCAGGGCCGTTACGGGACTAAACACCCGGCCAAAATACCTGTCCGTTTCGTGACGTAATGCACTGACAGGGGGTCCCGGGGCGCGACAAGCTGATGTAGGAAGTCGGGGGATCGTCTCGAATCGGGAGTACGTCAGTGAGCGCCATGTCTCTTGCCCTGCTGCTGACCACGGCCGCTGCCACGGCCGTGGGCGCTGCTGCCCTGCATCACGTGCGGGGTCTCCGCAAGGAGGTCACCGCCCTGCGCACCGAGCTCGCCGCGGACCGCGGCGTGACGGTCCCCGCGGCCCGCACCTCGCCCGCCGCCGAGATACGGGCCGCGGTCGCCGAGGCGCTGGCCGAGGAGCGCGAGCGCGAGCTCGCCGAGGCGCGGGCCTTCTGGGCGGCGCAGGAGGCCCGGGACGCGGCCGACGCGCCCTCCGCCCTCCTCGGCGGACTGGGCGGCGAGGAGCCCACCGGGCTCTTCGTGCCGCGCCAGACCGACTTCGTGGGCCTGGAGGCGATGGCCCTGGAGGCCATGGAGGCCGAGGCGGCGGCGCTCGACGGCATCGCCGACCCGGTGGACGACTTCCCCGAGTACCCCGAGGACTCCGCGGAGCTGGCCGCCGCCCGCCGGCGGCACCCCTCGCACCCGGACTTCGTGCCGGTGCAGACGCCGGTCGTCACGGACCACGAGCGCACGGTGGCGCGCCTGGAGGAGCTGGCCGACACGGCCACGGCCCTCACGGACGTCCGCCCCGGCCCGCTCGGGACGCTGGACGTGTACGTCTTCGCCGACGGCACGACGCTCTGCATGACCCCCGGTCACCGCGAGACCGCCGAGCGCCTCGCCGACGCCCTCCGTGCCGGCCGCACCCCGATCCTCCTCGGCGGCTCCGGCGTCTCCGGCGCCTTCGCCCTGACCTTCTCCTACGGCGACACGGACGAGGAGAACGTCTACATCCTCGCGGATCGCGTCATCGCGTCCCTCTGATCCACCGCGCCCCTCGCACGGTGAGGCCCCGGGGCCTCACAGGCTTCGGGGCGCCGCGGCGGCCTCCGGCCGCCGGACGGGGGCCGGGGTGGCGCCCCGGCCGCGGATCCCGAGCAGGCCCGCCCGCGGATCCCCCGCCGCCGCTACAGCCCCGAGCGCTCCAGCGCCTCCCGTACCAGCCTCACGGCCTCGTCCAGCTCCCGTTCCGGGGAGGGGGACGGGGCCGTTCGCAGTGCCTCGGCGAGGTCCGTGCCGGCCACCGCCAGCTGGTCGGCGACCGCGAAGACCCCCGCGTCGGGGATGACGCGCGGCTCGGCCCCGGGCGTCTCGACCCGCTGCGACCGCACCGCGAGTTCCCGTGCCAGGGCCAGCCCCTCCTCCGCCGCGCCCCGCTGGAGGCGGCTCTGGGGGGCGGCCCGCAGCCGGTCGGCGAAGCGTTCCACGGCGGCGGTCAGTTCACTCGTATCCAGCACCCGGCCGACCCTACCGCCCCCCGCGCACGCGGAAGGGCCCGCCCGGCGGGTGCCGGACGGGCCCTTCCCCCGAGTCACGGGGTGCGTCAGTCGTCGCCCTGGAGGATCGACAGCAGACGCAGCATCTCCAGGTAGATCCACACCAGGGTCATGGTGAGGCCGAAGGCGGCCAGCCAGGCCTCCTCGCGCGGCGCGCCGTAGGTCACGCCGTCCTCGACCTGCTTGAAGTCGAGGGCGAGGAAGCAGGCGCCCAGGATGATGCCGATGACACCGAAGAGGATGCCGAGGCCGCCGCTGCGGAAGCCGAGGCCGTCACCGCCCGCGAAGACCGAGAACAGCAGGTTGACCACCATGAGCAGCATGAAGCCCATGGCCGCGGCCATCACGAAGCCGGTGAAGCGGCGGTTGACCCGGATCCAGCCCATCTTGTAGGCGATGAGCACACCGGCGAAGACCGCCATCGTGCCGAGCACGGCCTGGATGACGACGCCGTCGGCGATGTACGTCGAGACGGCGGCCGAGATCACGCCGAGGAAGACGCCCTCGAAGGCCGCGTAGCCCAGGATCAGCGCCGGCGACGCCTTGCGCTTGAAGGACTGCACGAGCGCCAGGACCAGGGCGACCAGGGCGGCGCCGATGGCGATGCCGTAGGACTTGCCCAGGTTCGCCGGGTCGACCGGCAGCAGGAACCAGGACAGGACGGCGGTGAGCACGACCGTGCCGAGCGTCATGGCCGTACGGCTCACGACGTCGTCGATCGTCATCACATTGCCGCGCGCCTGCTGCGGGGCGCCCGCCTGGACGTCCTGCGGCGCGTAGGGGTTGGTGGCGTACGGGTTGGTCGCACCCTCGGCGTACGGGTTGCCGGTCGCGTACGGGTTCGTTCCGACGGCGGGGCCCCCGGCCTGCGGCTGCTGCGCGTTGAAGCCCGCGTAGCCGTTGTCGCGGCTGAACCCCCGTCGCGAGAAGACCGGGTTGCTGCTCCTCATCTCACTCCTCCATGGACGGCCGCACTGCGCGGCCTTGCGTCAAGGGTAATGCGTAGGCAAAAGAAACTCTCTAGTGCTCGGGGAGGATCTTTTCGAGGAGACGGGGAAGGCGGGCGGAGAGGGAGGCGGGAGGGCGGGAGGAGGGGCGGTGCGTCCGGCCGCAGGATCCCCTGGGGCCGGGTGGTGCCCGGAACCGGACTTGAACCGGTACGGCCCGAAGGCCAGCGAGGTTTAAGCTCGCCGTGTCTGCTATTCCACCATCCGGGCGTTGCCGCGGTTGCTCCGCGTTAGCACAGGAGCCTATCGGGGCCCTTCCCCCGTTCAGCGGTAACGAGGGAGCGATGTTGTCTTATTTTATTGACGTCTGAGGGTGCGTCAGCGCAGGTGAGCGGGGTTTTCGCGAACTGCGGCCGAGGTCGCGGGCGCAAAGCGGCCACCCCTGGATTGACCAGATCTCGCCGCAGGTGTGTCACCTCCCGCCGCGGCCCCCTCGTCGGGGTCGCCGTCATACCAGAGGAGGAGGCGGGAGGGGCGCGGTCCGACCCGAGAGGGCCCCGGGAACGGGCACGTGGGCGGACGACCGCGACACGAACGTTCGAAACGATGGAGGGGTTCCCGGAGCTCCGGGTTTCCGCTCATCCGAACGACCGTCGTGACAGGAGTCCCCTCGTGACCACCACTCCCACCGTGCCCCGCGCCACCGCGGTGGCCGCCCGCGCCACGGAACTCACGAAGGTCTACGGCCAGGGCGAGACCCAGGTGGTCGCGCTCGACCGGGTCAGCGTGGACTTCCGCCAGGGCGAGTTCACCGCGATCATGGGCCCCTCCGGCTCCGGCAAGTCGACGCTCATGCACTGCGTCGCCGGCCTCGACTCCTTCTCCTCCGGTTCGGTCCGGATCGGCGAGACCGAGCTGTCCACCCTCAAGGACAAGCAGCTCACCCAGCTCCGCCGGGACAAGATCGGCTTCATCTTCCAGGCGTTCAACCTGCTGCCGACCCTCACCGCCATGGAGAACATCACGCTCCCCATGGACATCGCCGGCCGCAAGGCGGACCAGGCGTGGGTCGAGAAGGTCATCGACATGCTCGGCCTCTCCGGCCGCCTCAAGCACCGCCCGACCGAGCTCTCCGGCGGCCAGCAGCAGCGCGTCGCCGTCGCCCGCGCCCTCGCCTCCCAGCCGGAGATCATCTTCGGTGACGAGCCCACCGGAAACCTGGACTCCCGCTCCGGCGCCGAGGTCCTCGGCTTCCTGCGGAACTCGGTGCGCGAGCTCGGCCAGACCGTCGTCATGGTCACCCACGACCCCGTCGCCGCCTCCTACGCCGACCGGGTGATCTTCCTGGCGGACGGCCGGATCGTCGACGAGATGCTGCGCCCCTCCGCCGACGGCGTGCTCGACCGCATGAAGGCCTTCGACGCCAAGGGCCGTACGAGCTGACGCGGACGCGCCGGCCCCGCACCTGACTTCCGTCCCGCCTTCCTCCAGGACCTCACCCATGTTCCGTACCGCCCTGCGCAACGTCCTCGCGCACAAGGCGCGGCTGCTGATGACCGTGCTCGCCGTGATGCTCGGCGTCGCCTTCGTCTCCGGCACCCTCGTCTTCACCGACACCCTCTCCCAGGCCTTCCGGGGCCAGGCCGCGAAGAGCTACGACGACGTCGCCGTCGCCGTCAGCATGCGGCCGGACCCGGAGGAGGCCGCGAAGAACCCGGGCCTCTCCCAGGCCGTCGTCGACAAGGTCGCGAAGCTCGACGGCGTCACCGGCGTCCGGCCCCGCGTCGACGGCTTCGCCGGCGTGCCGGACGCGAAGGGGAAGCTGATCGGCTCCGGCTGGTCCAACAAGGGCACCAACTTCGCCCCCGGCTCCGACGGCAAGGACCCCGCCCTCGCCTTCACGACCGGGAACGGCCCCGCCCGGCCGGACCAGATCGCCCTCGACGAGGAGACCGCCGACAAGGGCGGCTACCAGGTCGGCGAGCGGGTCCGCGTCGCCACCAACGGCCCGGTGAAGGAGTACACCCTCGCCGGCGTCTTCACCACGGAGGACGGCGCCGTCAACGCCGGCGGCAGCCTCGTCGTCTTCGACGCCCCGGTCGCCCAGAAGCTCTACCTGAAGCCCGGCTACTACTCGGACCTGAACGTCTCTGCCGCCGCCGGCGCCGACGACGAGAAGCTCCGTGACGAGGTCCTGAAGGTCGTCCCGAAGGCCGCCACCGCGCAGACCGGCCAGGCCCTCGCCGACCAGCAGGCCCGCGACATCGAGGCCGGCCTCGGCACGCTCAACCAGATGCTGCTCGCCTTCGCCGGCATCGCGCTCTTCGTCGGCGTCTTCCTGATCTCCAACACCTTCACCATGCTGGTCGCCCAGCGCACCAAGGAGCTCGCCCTGATGCGGGCCGTGGGTGCCTCGCGCAAGCAGATCACCCGCTCCGTCCTCGCCGAGGCCGGCATCGTCGGCCTGGTCGCCTCCGCCGTCGGCTACGTCCTCGGCATCGGGCTCGCCGTGGGCCTGCGCTCCGGCATGGCCGCCTTCGAGATGAAGGTCCCGGACGGCGAGCTGGTCCTCGGCGCCACCCCGCTCCTCGCCGCCTTCGGCGTCGGCGTCGTCATCACCATGCTGGCCGCCTGGCTGCCCGGCCGCCGCGCCGCGAAGATCCCGCCGGTCGCCGCCATGAACAGCGTCCACGCCACCCCGAACGCCAAGTCGCTCGTCGTGCGGAACGCGATCGGTGCCGCGATCACCGCCATCGGCGCCGTCCTGATCGTGCTCGGCGCCGACGCCGGCGGCGACGAGGGCCGGATGACCATCGCGGGCGGTGCCTTCACCACCCTCATCGGCGTCATCATCCTCATCCCCTTCCTCTCCCGGCCCGTGATCGCCCTGATCCGCCCCTTCTTCGTGAAGGCCTTCGGGATCGCCGGCAAGCTCGCCGGCCTCAACGCGGTCCGCAACCCGCGCCGCACCGGCGCCACCGCCTCCGCGCTCGCCATCGGCCTCACCCTGGTCACCGGCCTCACCGTGATCGGCGTCAGCGCCGGCCAGGCCCTCGACAAGATGACCGTCGACCAGATCAAGGCCGACTACATGGTCTCCATGGCCAGCGGCGACGGCCTGTCGCAGGAGGCCCTGACGGCCCTGGAGAAGGCCCCGGGCGTCACCGCGGTCTCCCCGCAGCAGGCCGGTGCCTTCGACATCGGGGGGAAGTACGTCTCCGCCTCCGGCGTCACCCCTGGCGACATCGAGAAGGTCCTCGCGGTCGACGTGCTGCAGGGCTCGCTCGCCGGGCTCGCCGACGGGCAGATCGCCGTCGCCGAGAAGACCGCCGCCGGCCGCGGCCTGAAGGTCGGCGCCTCCGTCCCGGTCGAGTACCTGGACAAGAAGAAGGGCGAGCTGAAGGTCACCGCGATCTACAAGGACAGCGAGTTCCTCTCCCCCGTCCTCGTCGACGCGAAGGTGCTCGACGCGCACGACCCGCAGAAGTACATCGGGCAGATCTTCGTCTCCACCGACGGCGGCCCGAGCGGTGCGCACGAGCAGGCCCTGATCAAGGCCCTGGGCGACAACCCGGCCATCACCGTCATGGACCACAAGGACATCCGCGACGAGTTCGGCGGGACCATCAACCTGATGCTGAACATCATGTACGGCCTGCTCGCGATGGCCCTGATCATCGCCGTCCTCGGCGTCGTCAACACCCTCGCGATGTCCGTCTTCGAGCGGCAGCAGGAGATCGGCATGATCCGGGCGATCGGTCTCGACCGCCGCCGGGTGAAGCGCATGGTCCGCCTGGAGGCCGTGGTCATCTCGGTCTTCGGCGCGATCGTCGGCATCGGCCTCGGCACCTTCCTCGCCTGGGCCATCGGCAAGACCTTCGAGTCGAGCCTGCCGGGCTACGCGCTGGTCGTGCCCTGGGACCGGGTCGGGATCTTCCTCCTCCTGGCCGCCCTGGTCGGCGTGCTCGCCTCGCTCTGGCCGGCCCGCAGCGCCGCCCGCCTGAACATGCTCACCGCCATCAAGGCCGAGTAGGCACCCGCGGTACGAGAAGGGAGGGCCGGTCCCCGTGCGGGGACCGGCCCTCCCTTCTCCTCCTCCTACCGCTCCGTCCACTCCCGCGACCGCAGCGGCAGCCCGCTCGTCCCCACCACGGGCGTCCTCACCGCCAGGAACTGGTTCACGCCGATCCGGTTGCGCTCGAAGGAGACCGCCGAGGCCGCCATGTAGAGCCGCCAGATCCGGGCCCGCCCGGGCGAGGTGAGCCGGACCGCCCGGTCCCAGTCCTTCTCCAGGTTCGCCACCCAGCGGCGCAGCGTCAGCCCGTAGTGCTCGCGGAGCGCCTCCACGTCGCGGACCTCGAAGCCGGCGTCCTCCAGGGCCGTCAGGGTGCGGCCCATCGGGGCGAGTTCGCCGTCGGGGAAGACGTACGCGTCGATGAAGGGGTCCACCCGGTACGCCTCCTCGTCGGGCTCCGGGCGGCGCGAGATCTGGTGGTTGAGGAGCCGTCCGCCGGGCTTCAGGAGGCCGTACAGGAGGTCGGTGTACTCCCGGTACCTCGCCGCTCCCACGTGCTCGGCCATGCCGATCGAGGAGATCGCGTCGAACGGCCCGTCCGGCACGTCCCGGTAGTCCTGGACCCGGATCTCGATCCGGTCGGTGAGCCCCTCCTCGGCGATCCGCTTGCGGGCGAAGGCGGCCTGCTCGCGGGAGAGGGTGATGCCGACGACCCGGGCGCCGTACTCGCGGGCCGCGTGGATCGCCATCGAACCCCAGCCGCAGCCGACGTCGAGGAGCCGGTCTCCCTCCTTCAGGGCCAGCTTGCGGGCGACGAGGTCCAGCTTGTCGCGCTGGGCCTCCTCCAGGGTGCCGCCGTCCGTCCAGTAGGCGCACGAGTAGACCATCGACGGGCCGAGCACCAGCGCGTAGAAGTCGTTGCCGACGTCGTAGTGGTGGCTGATCGCCTGCCGGTCGCTGCGCCTGCTGTGCCGGCCGCCCCCGCGGCCCTTCGCCTCCTCGGCCGGCGGCTTCGGCGGCGGCAGCGGCCCGGCGAGCCGCAGCAGCTCGGCGGCGGCGGCCCGCGCCCGCGGATCGCGTGCGGCGTCGAGCAGGCCCCGGGTCTCCCCGCCGCGCTCCCAGATCAGTCCGGAGAGCCGGTCCAGGGCCTCGTACAGATCGCCCTCGACGTCGATCTCGCCGGCCACCCAGGCGCGGGCCAGGCCCAGTTCGCCGGGCTTCCAGATCATGCGGCGCAGCGCCTTGCGGTCCCGGATCACGAGCACGGGTCCGTCTCCCGCCGGCCCTGCTTCGCTGCGGTCCCAGGCGCGCAGGCGCACCGGCAGGGGACTTCCCAGCAGATCCTCGGCGAGGGTCGCGAGCCGCGTCGCGGCGTCGGCCATGGTGAAACACCTCCGTGGTCCTTGCCCCAGATTGGTTCGTCACCCAGGGAACACCGTCCGTAGGGGTTTGCCATCCCGCCGCGACGCAAGGAGTCCGCAGAACACGCCGAAGGGCCGCCCGCACCACGGATGACGGACGGCCCTTCGGTACTGCGGGGGTGTTACGACGCCTTGGCCTTCTCCGGGGCCTTGGCCGCGGCGGGGGCCGGGGCGGGCTTGGCGGCCTCGTAGAACTCCTCGCGCGGCGTCTCCATGGCGCCGAGCGAGACGACCTCGCGCTTGAGGAACATGCCGAGGGTCCAGTCGGCGAAGACGCGGATCTTGCGGTTGAAGGTCGGCATCGCCATGCCGTGGTAGCCACGGTGCATGTACCAGGCGAGACGGCCCTTGAGCTTGATCTTGAACTTGCCCATGACGATCATGGCGACGCCCTTGTGCAGACCGAGGCCGGCCACGGCGCCCTTGTTGGCGTGGCTGTACTCCTTCTGCGGGAAGCCGCGCATGCCGGACACGACGTTGTCGCCGAGGATCTTGGCCTGGCGCAGGGCGTGCTGGGCGTTCGGCGGGCACCAGGCGCGCTCGGCCGGGACGCCGGCCTTGATGGCGGCCAGGTCCGGGACCTGGGCGTTGTCGCCCGCGGCCCAGACGTAGTCCATGCCGTTGACCTGGAGCTTCTCGTTGCAGTCCACGTGGCCGCGGGGGCCGAGCGGGAGGCCGAAGCGGGCGAGCGCCGGGTTGGGCTTGACGCCGGCGGTCCACACGATGGTGCTGGAGTCGACCTCGAGGCCGTTCTTGAGCACGACGTGGCCGTCCACGCAGGAGTCCATGGAGGTCTCCAGGTAGATCTCGATGCCGCGGCTCTCCAGGTGCTCCTTGCCGTACTGGCCGAGCTTGGGGCCCACCTCGGGGAGGATCTTGTCCGCGGCGTCGACCAGGATGAAGCGCATGTCCTCGCGCGACACGTTCTGGTAGTACTTCGCGGCGTCGCGGGCCATGTCCTCGACCTCGCCGATCGTCTCGGCGCCGGCGAAGCCACCGCCGACGAAGACGAAGGTCAGGGCCTTGCGGCGGACCTCCTCGTCGGTGGTCGAGTCGGCCTTGTCCAGCTGCTCGAGGACGTGGTTGCGCAGGCCGATGGCCTCCTCGATGCCCTTCATGCCGATGCCCTGCTCGGCGAGGCCGGGGATCGGGAAGGTGCGGGAGACGGCACCCATCGAGATGACCAGGTAGTCGAACGGCAGCTCGTACGCCTCGCCGACGAGCGGCGCGATCGTGGCGACCTTGCGGTCCTGGTCGATGGTGGTGACCCGGCCGGTGAGCACCTCGGCTCCGCGCACGACGCGTCGCAGCGGGACGACGACGTGGCGCGGCGAGATGCTGCCGGCGGCGGCTTCGGGGAGGAAGGGCTGGTAGGTCATGTACGACCGGGGGTCGACGACCGTGACGGTCGCCTCGGCGTAACGCATCTTCTTGAGGATGCGCCGCGCGGCGTACAGGCCAACGTACCCGCCGCCTACGATGAGGATCCTGGGACGCTCCGTGGTGCTCATGCCATCGAGTATCCACCCACTCGGCGGGGTCACCTCGTGCGCCCCTTCACAAGCTTCCGAGGGCACTCTGCTACACTCCGCCGCCCACGTGATCCAGGTCATGGTCGTGCAAAGGAACCGGAATGCACTGGTGAACGTTGTTCACCCCTACTGAACTGGCCCGGAGAGCGCCCGTTAACGCTGAACCAGCAGGTGCGTTCACACGATGGAAACGTCGAGCGAAGAGGCCTCCGCACCTACGAAAGGGCCCTGAGGGCCCCCTCGGAGGGTCCGAAGACCTTCCTCAGGTGCCATCAGGGCGCTTTTCCTTGTGAAGAACTTCACGAAGCTTTTCCGACAGGCTGTCGCCGAAGCCTCGATAGCTGCCCGCTATGCCACGGATAGGGCGATCCCATCGAGGATGTCGTGCTCGCTGACGACGACCTCGGCGGCTCCGACCCGCTCGACGATCTCCTGGAGGACGAGCGCGCCGGCCACGATGACGTCCACCCGGCCGGGGTGGACGACGGGGATCGAGGCCCGCTCGTCATGGGTGGAGGCGAGCAGCCGGGCGGTGACCTCGGCGACCTGTCCGGCGGTGATCCGGGAGTGGTGGATCTTCGTGGAGTCGTACTCCGGCAGCCCGAGCGCGAGAGCGGCGACGGTGGTCACCGAGCCTGCCAGGCCGACGAGGGTCCCGGTCCCGGCGATCGGCACGGTCTCGGCGGCGAGGTCGAGGGCGGCGCGGACGTCGGCGCGGATCGCCTCGGCCTCCTCTGCGGTCACCGGGTCGTGGCGGACGTGCCGCTCGGTGAGCCGGACGCAGCCGATGTCGACGGAGCGGGCGGCCTCGACCTCCCGCGTGCCGACGACGAACTCGGTGGAGCCGCCGCCGATGTCCACGACCAGGCGGCGGTCGTCGCCGGGCAGCGAGCCGGTGGCGCCGGTGAAGGAGAAGGCGGCCTCCTGGTCGCCGGAGATGACCTCGGGCTCGACGCCCAGGATCGCCACGACCCCGTCGACGAAGTCCTGCCGGTTCTCGGCGTCGCGGGAGGCGGAGGTGGCGACGAAGCGGATCCGCTCCGCGCCCAGCTCCCGGACGACCGCGGCGTACTCGCGGCAGGCGGCGAAGGTCCGCTCCAGGGCCTCGGGGGCGAGTCGGCCGGTCTTGTCGACGCCCTGGCCGAGCCGGACGATCGTCATCCGCCGGTCCAGCTCGATCAGCTCGCCGGTCTCCGGGTGGACGTCGGCGACGAGGAGGCGGATGGAGTTGGTGCCGCAGTCGATTCCGGCGACCCGGGTCACTTGACGGACTCCTCGTCGTCGGCGCGGCCGTCCGCGCACGGATTCACGCACGGGCCCTTGGCCCACCACTCGGGGAGCATCGCGAGGGCCTCGTCGCCGAAGGGGTTCACGCCGGGGCCCGCCACGAGGGAGTGGCCGACGAGGACGTGCAGGCACTTCACGCGGTCGGGCATGCCGCCGGCGCTGGGGAAGCCCTCCAGGACCTCGATGGCGTCGCGGCGGGCGAGGTAGTCCTCGTGCGCGGCGCGGTAGGCGGCGGCGAGCTCCGGGTCGGTGGCGAGCCGGGCCTGCATCTCCTTCATGACCCCGTTGGCCTCCAGGGTGCCGATGGCCGAGGCCGCCCGGGGGCAGGTGAGGTAGTACGTGGTCGGGAAGGGGGTGCCGTCGGGCAGCCGGGGCGCGGTCTCGACGACGTCCGGGTTGCCGCAGGGGCAGCGGTGCGCGATGGCGCGCAGACCGCGCGGGGGGCGGCCGAGCTGGGCCTCGAAGGCGGCGACGTCCGCCTCGGTGGGCTCGGTGCGTTCGGTCTGCGGAGGGGGCGTGTCCATGTCTCGGATCCTGGGTCGGTTCAGTTGCGGTCGGCGTCGTCGACGCCGTCCCAGAGGTTGTCGTACCAGGGCCGGTCGGCCGTGCCCTGGTCGGCGCGGGGGCGGTCGGCCGCCCCGGGGTCGTTCACGGTGAAGCCGGTCTCGCCGGGGAGCACGTAGTGCAGGTGCTCGCGGGCGAGGCGGCGGACGTAGGCCGGGTCCTGGAGGCGGGCCTTCTCGTCCCGCAGCTCCTCGACCCGCCGGGCCGCCTCGGCGGCCCGGCGCTCCTGTTCGGCGATCTCGCCCTGCTGGGAGACGTAGCTCCTTATCGGGTAGGCGAGGGCGACGACGAGGGAGCAGACCACGAGGGCGAGGAAGGCGGCGCGGCCGGTGAGCCGGGAGCGCCGGGCCTGGCGGCGGGTCT
Source organism: Streptomyces roseolus (assembly GCF_014649855.1). Lineage (GTDB taxonomy): Bacteria > Actinomycetota > Actinomycetes > Streptomycetales > Streptomycetaceae > Streptomyces > Streptomyces roseolus. Next base: position 11,818 of record NZ_BMTV01000020.1, read on the forward strand.
GGGAGCGGTAGACACGGGCCGCGGTCTGCTCGCCGAGCAGCCTGATCCGGGTCGCGGTGGAGAACCGGTCCCCGTTCTTCACGGCCATGCCGTCTCGCCTCCCCTGTCGCCGGTGTCCCTCAAACGTGCGTCCCCGCACACGGTACGGGACCGGGTGCGGGGACGGACGGAAGCTGCCTGCGGTGAGGCTCAGCCCTTGAAGCGGGGGAAGGCGCTGCGGCCGGCGTAGACGGCGGCGTCGTCGAGGATCTCCTCGATGCGCAGCAGCTGGTTGTACTTGGCGACGCGCTCGGAGCGGGCCGGGGCGCCGGTCTTGATCTGGCCGCAGTTGGTGGCGACGGCGAGGTCGGCGATGGTGACGTCCTCGGTCTCGCCGGAGCGGTGGGACATCATGCACTTGAAGCCGTTGCGCTGGGCGAGCTCGACGGCGTCGAGGGTCTCGGTCAGCGAGCCGATCTGGTTGACCTTCACCAGGAGGGCGTTGGCGGACTTCTCCTCGATGCCGCGGGCGAGGCGCTCGGGGTTGGTGACGAAGAGGTCGTCGCCGACGAGCTGGACCTTGTCGCCGAGCTTCTCGGTGATGACGTTCCAGCCGGCCCAGTCGTCCTCGAACAGCGGGTCCTCGATGGAGACGAGCGGGTACGCGGAGACGAGCTCCTCGTAGTACTCCGTCATCTCGGCGGCGGAGCGCTCCTTGCCCTCGAAGAGGTACTTGCCGTCCTTGTAGAACTCGGAGGCGGCGACGTCCAGGGCGAGGGCGACGTCCTTGCCGGGCACGTAGCCGGCCTGCTTGATGGCCTCCAGGATGAGGTCGAGCGCCTCGCGGTTGGAGCCGAGGTTCGGGGCGAAGCCGCCCTCGTCGCCGAGGCCGGTGGAGAGGCCCTTGGTCTTCAGGACGGACTTGAGGGTGTGGTAGACCTCGGTGCCCCAGCGCAGGGCCTCGGAGAAGGACTCCGCGCCGATCGGCGCGATCATGAACTCCTGGATGTCGACGTTGGAGTCGGCGTGCGACCCACCGTTGAGGATGTTCATCATCGGAACGGGCAGCAGGTGCGCGTTCGGGCCGCCGAGGTAGCGGAAGAGCGGGAGGTCGCTGGCCTCGGAGGCGGCGTGCGCGACGGCGAGGGAGACGCCGAGGATGGCGTTGGCGCCGAGCGACGACTTGTCCGGGGTCGCGTCCAGGTCGAACATGGCCTGGTCGATCAGGCGCTGCTCGGTGGCGTCGTAGCCGACGAGCTCCGGGCCGATCTGCTCGATGACGGCGAGGACGGCCTTCTCGACACCCTTGCCGAGGTAGCGGTTCTGGTCACCGTCGCGGAGCTCCAGGGCCTCGAACGCACCGGTGGAGGCACCGGACGGCACGGCAGCACGGCCGGTGCTGCCGTCGTCGAGGCCGACCTCGACCTCGACCGTGGGGTTGCCTCGGGAGTCCAGGATTTCCCGGGCTACGACGACGTCGATGGACGGCACGAGCATCTCCTTCTGGGATGTGACGCTAGGTGTGACGCATGGGTCGCAAGGTCTCGTTCGCCTTGCGACAAGAGCCTAACCGGCTCCGGCGCTCCGGCCAGCCGACCGCCCGTCCCCTGGGACGAAAAAGGACCCAAGAGCATGCAGGAGGGGACGAAAGGCCCGTGAACTACTGGACGGTAACGGCAGAACCCCGGTCCCGAGCCACGGGGGAAGGGGCTCGGGACCGGGGTGGTCACCGCGGGAGGGTCGTCGGGCGCCGGTGAGCCGCCGGACTCACCGGTGCCGCGGGGCTCACTTCAGGTGGAGCTGCTGACCCGGGTAGATCAGGTCGGCGTTCTCGACGACGTCCTTGTTGAGCTCGAAGAGCTCGGCCCAGCCGCCGTCGACGCCCTGCGCCGTGGCGATCTTGCTGAGGGTGTCGCCGGCCACGACCTTGTACTCGCCGTCGCCCTTCTTGACCTTCTTGCCGGTCGGGGTGGTGACGGTCTTCTTGGCGGCGGCCTGCGGGGCGGCCTGGGTGCGCGGCTTCGGGGCCTGGCGCTGCTCGCTGCGGGTGGCGGGCTGCTCGGCGGAGCGCTTCGGGGCGCTCTGCTGCTGGGTGCTCTGCTGCTGCGGGGCGGCGGCCTCGGCGGCGCCACCGTCGTAGGAGGCGGAGGAGAGGCCCACGCCGCAGCTCGGCCAGGCGCCCTTGCCCTGGCCCGCGAGGACCTTCTCGGCGACGGCGATCTGCTGCGACTTGCTGGCCTGGTTGGCGGTGGGGGCGTAGGCGGTGCCGCCGTACGCGGCCCAGGTGGAGGCCGAGAACTGGAGGCCGCCGTAGTAGCCGTTGCCGGTGTTGATCGACCAGTTGCCGCCGGACTCGCACTGGGCGACGCGGTCCCACTCGGAGGCGGTGGCGGCGGAAGCGGTGCCCGCGGCCATCAGCGGGGCGGCGACGGCCGCGCCGGTGACGCCGACGAGGGCGACGACGCGGGTGGCCTTGGAGGGACGACGACGCTTGCCCGTGCCGGAGAACAGCATGGAGTTTCCTCTTCACCGACGCCTGTGAGGTGAGCTGTCGGGTTCGGGCTTGAAGAGTTCGCCCGGCCACACGTCCTTGCGTGCGGCTTCACCCCTAGCCGGTCGTTCCGTCCGTCTGGTCGACGGCCGGGACCGGCACGAACCTTGGGTCCCCCACTCCTGCCTGCGGCGCTTTCGCGACGACAGTTCCCGACGGCCGACGGCAGGACTCGGCGTTTCGGTCGACGGGGCCCGCGGTGGCGAGCGGTGACGACCGTAGACACACAGGTGCTCGAAGTTCAAAGAGGCTCACAACGGACAAAACGCCCTTACTTGCACTCCGTCAGACCTCGTTTGCGCAGGTGAGGCCTGACGGAAGCAAAGTTTGCGGACGTGACACGCCAGTTGGGGTGAAGAGATCCATGTCTCATTTTCCCAAAAGCGGACATACATCCCTGAAACGCACTCAGTTCTCCGCGGCGGAGGCCTTCAGTTCAAGGCTCTGACCAGGGAGGATGAGGTCCGGATCGGCCCCGACCGTCTGGCGGTTGGCGTCGTAGAGGGCGTCCCAGCCGCCGGCGAGGTCGTTCTCCTGAGCAATCTCCGACAGGCTGTCACCCGGCCGCACGGTGTAAGCGTCACGTGCGTCCGAGTTGACGGGGGTTGAGGAAATCTTGTCCGCAGCTGCGGCATGTCGCCCGGATTCCTGCTCGGTGTCCGTTACGCCACTTTCCTCCGGGGCGGCCTCACCCCGGTGCTTGCCCGTGCCCGGCGTCGCCGACGGCGCGTCAGCCGTGCCCTCCGTGCCGGGGGTCACCGGGTCGGTGGGCGCGAGGGGGGCGTCCGGGGCCTCCGGGGTCGTGACCGGGGCGTCCGGCGTGCCCGGCGTGCCCGTGGAGGCGTCCGGAGCGGTCGGCGCGGTGCCGGTCGGCGCGTCCGGGACGGCGCTCGCGGGCGGCGGCGTGACGGCGCCGGTGGCCGGCGCGGTCACGGGCGCGGCGGGGGCGGTCGGCGTCGCGGGGGCGGTGGTGCCGCTCCCCTTCTCCTCCACGGCCTCCGGGGCCTCCTGCGTCGCCTTCGCCGTCTCCCTCGCCTCCGCCGGCCCCTCGGCCCCGGCGGGCGGGGTGGAGACGGCGGTGCCGCCGGTCCAGTTGGACTCCGGCGCCACGCCGCCCTCGTCCTCCTGCTGGACGGCGGGGCCCGGCCGCACGCCCGTGGGCTTGCCGTCGTTCTCCAGGCCCGCGATCGGGGCGCAGGTGTCCCAGGCGGTGCTGCCGGAGGAGAGCGCCACCTCGGCGACGGCGATCTGCTGGGCGCGGCTGGCGAGGTCGGGGCTGGGGGCGTAGTCGAGCCCGCCGTGCCGCTCCCACGCCTCCTGCGTCATCTGGAGGCCGCCGAACGCGCCGTTGCCGAAGTTGGCGCTCCACTGGCCGCCGGACTCGCAGGCGGCGACCCGGTCCCAGGTGGCCGCGTCGGCGGCGGAGGCGGAGCCGGTGGCGAGCAGCGGCAGGGCCAGGGCGGATCCGGTCACTCCGGCGGTGACGACGAGTGCGGGAGCCTGGCGGGGTCGACGGTGTCGTCCGTTTCCGGAAAGCATGTCGGGGCCTTTCGCGTGACGGCGGTACGGCGGGGACGGCCGTGGTGGGGCCGAACGTTGGCGCGAACGTAGCCGCATTCGAACGTCCGTCACAAGTCGATGGCTTCGCGATCACGCGAAGATCACATTTCTGACACGCCGTCATCCGCCGTACGGGGGTGCGGAAGGGGTGAACTCGACCGGAAGCGTGCGCAATCCCCTCATGATGAGCCCCCCGCGCCACCGCAGTTCGTCCGGATCGACCGCGAGTCGCAGGTCCGGCAGGCGGGTCAGGAGGGTGGCGAGCGCGGTCTGCCCCTCCAGGCGGGCGAGCGGCGCGCCCAGGCAGTAGTGGATGCCGTGTCCGTACCCGAGGTGCTGGTTGTCCTTGCGGGCGAGGTCGAGGGTGTCCGGGGCGCCGAAGCGGTCCGGGTCGCGGTCGGCGGCGGCGAGCACGACGAGGACCGGGTCGCCGGCGGGGATCGGCTGTCCGCCGATCGTCAGGGCGGTGGTCGCGTACCGCCAGGTGGCCAGCTCGACCGGCCCGTCGTAGCGCAGCAGCTCCTCGACGCCCGTCTCCAGGAGGCCGGTCCCGCCGGCGGCGAGCGAGGCCTGGAGGAGGGCGCGCTGCTCCGGGTTCCGCAGCAGGGCGTAGGTGCCGTTGCCGATGAGGTTGATGGTCGTCTCGAAGCCGGCGAAGAGGAGGACGAAGCACATGGCGACGGCCTCGGCCTCGGTGAGGTGGTCGCCGTGGTCGGAGGCCCGGATGAGCCCGGAGATGAGGTCGTCGGCGCCGTCCTGCCGCAGGCCTTCGCGCTTGCGGTGGATGAGCTCCGCCAGGTACCCGCGGATCTTCTTCACCGACCGGGCGACGCCGCCGCGCGGGCCGCCGCCGTGCCGGATCATCATCCCGGCCCAGTCCCGGAAGTCGTCCTGGTCCTCGGCGGGCACGCCGAGCATGTCGCAGATGGCGTAGATGGGCAGCGGGAAGGCGAACTCGTGGATGAGGTCCGCGCTCCCCCGCGCCGCGAAGTCGTCGATGAGCCGGTCGGTGAGCTCCTGCACGCGCGGCGCGAAGGCGGCGACGCGGCGCGGGGTGAACGCCTTCGACACCAGCCGGCGCAGCCGGGTGTGGTCCGGCGGGTCGATGTTGAGGAGATGGGTCATGAGCCCGGCGCTGCGCTCGCCCGGGATGCCGGTCTTGCCCGGCTCGGCGTGGTGCACCGGGTTCTTCGAGAGGCGCTGGTCGGCGAGGGCCTGCCGGGCGTCCGCGTACCGCGTGACGAGCCAGGCCTCGACCCCGCTGGGCAGCGTGGTCCGCCGCACGGGCGCGTGCTCCCGCAGCCAGGCGTACGCCGGGTAGGGGTCGGCCGCGAACTCCCAGCTGAACAGGGCGGGTACGGGCCCCTCGCCGGCACCGCCCGGCGCACCTCCGGAGACGGGACAGCCGCCGGGCGCGGCGGTCGCGCCGGCGGCGGCGGATGGATCGGACGCTCCGGCCGCGGCGCGGGCGGCGGTCGTGTCCGGATCGGAGGGCGTCCCGGGCGCTCCGGGCGCTCCAGGCGGATCGAATAGATCGGGTGCTCCGGACGCTCCGTGCACTCCGGCCGCGGCGGTCGCGGCGGTCGCGTCCGGCTCGGAGGGCGTTCCGGGCGCACCGGGGGTTCCGGGTGTTCCTGGCTTCCGGGGCGTACCGGGCGTCGGGGCGGGTCCTTCACTCACTCCCCGACCGTACAGTCCGGCCCGGCACGCCCCTCCGGCTGACCTGACGTGATCACCGGCCGGTGATCACGCCGTGACGGGCCGTGCCCTACATTTCCCGCGTGGACCTCGCCTTGCTCAGAAGCACGTTCGCGGTCGTCGAGAGACGGGCCGAACACGCCGTCACGTACTTCTACTCGCACCTCTTCTGGCGCAACCCCGGCGTGCGCGCGCTCTTCCCCGAGGACATGGTCCCGCAGCGCGACCGGCTGTTCGCCGCCCTCACCCACGTGGTGACCGGGCTCGACGACCCGGGCCTGGCCGCCTACCTGGAGCGGCTGGGCCGCGACCACCGGAAGTACCTCGCCACCCCCGCCCTGTACGCGGCGGTCGGCGAGAGCCTGCTCGCCGCCTTCGCGCACACCGCCGGCTCGTCGTGGACGATCGAGGCGGAGAAGGCGTGGTCGGAGGCGTACGGCCGCGTCGCGGACCTGATGCTGCGGGGCGCGGACGGGGCCGCCCGCGCCGGGGAGCCCGCCTGGTGGGACGCGGACGTCGTCGGCCACCGGCGGCACGACGAGGACCTCGCCGTCCTCACCCTCCGCCCCCGGCGGCCCTACCCCTTCCTCCCCGGCCAGTACGCCGGCGTCAGCTCGCCGCGGGTCCCGCGGGTGTGGCGCACGTACTCGCTCGGCAACGCCCCCCGCGCGGACGGCACCCTCGACCTGCACGTGAGCCGGATCCCCGGCGGGGCCGTGTCCACGGCCCTGGTGGACGAGGTCCGGCCGGGCGAGGCGCTGCGGCTGAGCGCGGCCGGCGGGGCGGCGACCCGCCGGACGGCGCCGGGCGGACTCCGTACCTACATATGCGCCGGTACGGGCTGGGCGCCGGTCAAGGCGCTCCTGGAGGAGGCCGCCGACGCCGACCCGGAGGCCACGGGCCGGATCTTCGCGGTGGCCCGCTCCCGCGAGTACCTGTACGGGCGGGAGGAGCTGGAGCGGCTCGCCGCCCGGCTGCCCGGCCTGAGCGTCACGTACATCACCTCGGCCCCCCGCCACCCGCGCGACCAGGCGACCGAACGCCTCCTCACCGCGCTGCGGGCCTGCGGCCGCTGGCCCGACCACGACGTCCACCTGGCCGGCCCGCCCGGCTTCGTCTCCGAGGTCGCCGAGGTCCTGGCGGAGCTGGGCGCCGACCCGGCCCGCACCCGCCACGACCTCCTCCCGCCGGTGGGGGACTTCGCCGCCCGGCCCGCCACCCGCGCCGAATGGCTCCTGGAGCGCCCCCCGGTCCGCTGGCACGACCCCGCGGCCCGGGCCCCGCGCTAGGGCTTCTCTTCGGGAGACGACGGGAGTTCGACGACAGGGCCCAGGGCCGACTCAGACGCCCTCCGCCGCCCGGATCGCGTCCCGGTACGCCCGGGCCGCCGCGCGCAGCGCCGCCTCCGGGTCCACGCCCTCGGCCTCCGCGCGGACCGCGAGCGCCAGGAGCTCGTACCCGACGCCCTCGCCGTGCGGCGGCGGCACGTCGAGGCCCGCGGTGCGGACGCGGCTCGCGAGCTTGGCCGCGAGGGCGAGGCCGGGCTGGCCGACGGGAACGCCGTCCGTCACCGACTCCCGGCGCTTCTCTGCGGCCTTGGTGCGCAGCCAGTGGGCGCGGACGTCCTCGGGGGTCTCGGCGGTCTCGTCGCCGAAGATGTGCGGGTGGCGCTGGATCAGCTTCTCGACGAGCCCGGCGGCCACGTCGTCGACGGAGAACGGCTCCTCGGCGTCCTCCTCGGCGATCCGCGCGTGGAAGACGACCTGGAGGAGGACGTCCCCCAGCTCCTCGCGCAGCTCGTGCCGGTCGCCGTCCTCGATCGCCTCGACGAGCTCGTACGCCTCCTCGATGGCGTACTTCGCGAGCCCTTGGTGGGTCTGGAGCGAGGACCAGGGGCACTGGCGCCGGATGACGTCCATGATCTGCACGAGGTCGAGGAGGCGGGCGCCGGGGAGGTCGTACGAGCCGGGCAGCAGCTCCAGGTCGGGCATGGCGATCCGGCCGGAGCCGGCGAGCCGGGCGAGTCCGTCGGTGAGCACCCGGTCGCCCTCGCCGGAGGGCAGCACGAGGACGGTGCGGCCGCCGGCGCAGGCGGCGACCAGCTCCTCGGCGGTGGGGCGGACGTGCTCGACGGCGACGCCCGCCTCCCGCAGGTACGGCAGCTGGGGGTGGTGCTCGTCGGGGCAGAGCACCCGGTCGGCGTCCCGCAGCGCCTGCCAGGCGGGCCAGGACAGCAGTCCGGGCGCCACCCGGTGGCTGGCGGTGAGCAGGACGACGCGGCCGGGGTTCTCGGAAGTCACCCTCCGAACCTACCCCGGGGACGGGCTCAGCCCGGAAGCTGCTCCGGTCCCGCGGCCGCCGGGTCCTTGGAGACCTTCAGGAGCCAGGGGGCCGTGTCGGCGCCGGTGTCGAGCTGGACCTTGGTGTCGTCCCAGGCGCCGTAGCGGGGGTTCACGTCGATGTCGAGGGAGGCGGAGGCGTCGGCGAAGAGCGCCTGGAGCTTCTGCTGGCCCTCGGGGGTCTCGGCGATCCCCTGCTTCTCGATGATCTTCGTCATGAGGACGTTGCGCCGGACGACGTCGTCGACCTGGCCGGGGGCGACGCCCTGCTGCTGGAGCAGGACGGCCTCCAGCCCCTCCTTGCCGCCGTTCTCGCGGACGAAGGCCTCGCGGGTCTCCTGGAGCTCGGCGCGGCTGGCGGTGACGCCCTGGTCGGCGGCGACCTTGTCGAGGATCCGGTCGAAGATCATGCCGTTGAGCTTCTGCCGGCCGAGGTCGCCGGTGGCGGCGATCAGCTCGGCGGACTGCGGGGACTTCGCCTGGGCGTCCCGGGCGGCCTTCACCTGGGCCTGGAGGGCGGAGACGTCGATCCGCTCGCCGCCGACGACGGCCGCGGCCCCCGGATGGGCCTCGCCGCCGCACGCGGTGAGCAGCGGGGCCGCGGCGAGGAACGCGGCGGAGACGGCGAGCGCGGTGCGGGGGCGTGCGGGGCGGTCGTGGCGGCGGTCGCGGCGGTGCAAAGGAGCCTCCCGGGCTGGTCGTGCGTCAGTTGGACGACCTTGCGGTGATCGATGGTAGGGAGTCGCCGGGACCGTAGCCACTACTTCGCGGGGACAACTTCGCCGTCACCGCGTCACGGGGGTCACTTCCGGGCGACCGTCTCCCACAACGAGGCACCCGCCGCGCGGGTGTCGGCCCGGGCCCCCTCCGTCTCCGGGCCCGTGTGCGTCTCGGCGACCAGGTAGTGCGGCCGGCGCTTCACCTCGTAGTAGATGCGGCCGACGTACTCGCCGATCAGGCCGACCATGACCATCTGGACCCCGGCGAGGGCGGTGACGGCGACGAGGAGGGTGACGTAGCCGGGCGTGTCGACGCCGTTGGCGAGCGCGTCGGCGACGATCCAGGCCGCGTAGGCGAAGGCGAGCGAGACGAGGAGCAGGCCGAGGTAGACGGCGGCGCGCAGCGGCTTGTTGTTGAAGGAGAGGAGGCCGTCGAGGCCGTAGTTGAGGAGCTTGCCGAAGGTCCACTTGGACCGGCCCTCCTCGCGCACCGCGTTCTCGTAGGCGAAGGTCGTGGTCCGGAAGCCGACCCAGGAGAACAGGCCCTTGGAGAAGCGGTTGTACTCGCCGAGGCCGAGGACCGCGTCGACGGCGCGCCGGGACAGCAGCCGGAAGTCGCCGACGCCGTCGACGAGTTCGACGTCGACGAGCCGGTTGATCGCCCGGTAGTAGAGGCGGGCGGTGAGGGTGCGGGTGACCCGGTCGCCCTCGCGGGTGCGGCGGGCGACGACCTGGTCGTACCCCTCGGCGTGCAGCGCGACCATGCGGTGCACCAGCTCGGGCGGGTGCTGGAGGTCCGCGTCCATGATGACGACGGCGTCACCGGCCGCGTGCCGGAGTCCGGCCAGCATGGCGGCCTCCTTGCCGAAGTTGCGGCTGAAGGAGACGAAGCGGACCCGGACGGGGTCGGCGGCGGCGAGGTCCCGCAGGATCGGGAGGGTCCGGTCGCGGCTTCCGTCGTCCACGTACACGAGCTCGAAGTCGCCCTCCAGGGCGTCGAGTTCCTTGATCACATGGTCGTGGAAACGGGCGAGGACGTCCTCCTCGTTGAAGCAGGGGACGACGAGAGAGAGCAGCACATCGGTCACCCAAAGGCAGACCGGTGACCCTCCCGCCCCGCAGGGGTGACGACGGGGCGACCATTGCGTGAACTGCCCCGCGCCCGCCGCCTCCCGCCCCTCCGGCGCTGCGATATTCGACCCGCCATGCGAACTGTCTTGCGAATCCCGTCCCGTGTCGTCCCGGCCCCCGCGCGCCGCGCCACGGCCCCCGCCGCCCCCGTCCCGGCCCCCGCGCGCCGCGCCACGGCCCGCGCCGCCGCCCTGGCCGGCGTCCTCGCCGTCGCCGCCGTCTGCGCCGGGGACGCGGCGGCCCGCGTCTTCCCCTTCGGCCCGCGCCACCGGTCCGTGAACGACCTGGCCAACCAGTTCGTCCCCTTCCACGCGCACCTGTGGGACCTGCTGCGCGGCCGCGCCGACGGCGGCCTCCTGCTCGACTGGCGGGCGGGCTGGGGCACGAGCTTCCTCCCCGATCACGGCACCTACCTGTCGAGCCCGCTGGCACCGCTGGTGGCGCTGGCCCCGCGCGCGGACGTCGAGTACGCCGTCTACGCCCTGACCGTCCTCAAGGCGGCCCTGGCGGCGGCCGCGACCGCCTTCCTCCTCCGCCGCCTCTCGACCGCCCCCGCCTGGTGGTGGCCCGCCCTCCTCGGCGCCGGATACGCCCTGTGCGGCTGGTCCCTGGTGGAGGGCACCTACAACCCGATGTGGCTGGACGGCCTGATCGCCTTCCCGCTCCTCTGCCTGGTCGCCGAGTGGGCCCGCGAGGGCGTCCGCCCGCTGCTGTCGGTGCTGACCGTGGCGGTCTGCTGGACGGCGAACTTCTACACGGCGTACATGGCGACCCTCGGCGCCGCCCTCTTCCTCCTCGCCCGGCTCGCCACGACGGACGGCTTCCGTCCCCGCCCACCGCTCCGGGCCGCCGTCTCCACCGTCCTCGGCGTGGGGCTCGCCGCGCCCGTCCTCGCCCCCGTCCTCCTCTCGACGCGGCAGGCGCACCCGGGCGTCGTACGGGACTTCGAGGCGGCGGGCGCGGCGGACGCGCTGGCGCGGCTGCTGCCGGGGACGTACGGCTTCTCCACGCCGGCCGCCTTCGTCGCCACCCCGGTGCTGCTCCTCGCGGCGGCGCTCGCCTTCCGGCGGGACGTGCCGGGCCGGGAAAGGTGGGTGTGGACCGGGCTCGTCCTCGCCGTCGCCCTCTCCTTCCAGTGGGGCCCCACGCACCTGGTGTGGCACCTCTTCGCCACCCCCAACGGCAGCCCGTACCGCCAGACCTTCGTCCTCGCCGGGCTCCTCGTGATCGCCGCGTACACCGGCCTCGCCCACGGCCTGCCGGGCCGCCGGGCCCTCGCCGCGGGGTCCGCGGCGGTCCTGGCCCTCACCGCCGCCGCCCTCCCCAGCGACCTCGCCACCCGCCCCGCGCTGCTCCTCGCCCTCGCCGGCCTGGCCGCGACCGCGGGCGCCCTCGCCCTGCCCCGCCGGCGCCGGTACGCCGCCCTCACCGCGCTGCTCGTCACCGGCGCGCTCCTCGGCCAGGCCGCCGCGACGACCGCGTACGCCGACCGCCGGCGCCTCGCCCACCTCGACGACTACCCGCCGTACGGCCCGGAGCAGGAACGCCGGGCGGCGGCCCTCGCGGCGGCCGACGGCTGGCCCGCGTACCGCACCGACTCCGGTCTCCCCCGCGTCGCCGGGAACGACCCGCTGCTCCTCGGCGGCCAGGGCGCCGCCTACTACAGCAGCCACACCCCCGCCGTCCTCACCGAACTGCTCACCGCCCTCGGCGGCGGCTGGACCTCCCGCGGCCGCAACCTCCAGAGCCTCGACAACCCGGTCGTGGACGCCCTGTTCGGCGTCGGCGCCCGCTGGCGGGACGGCGAGGTGGTGCGCACGGACACGGCACTGCCGCTGGTGACGGTACGGCCCCCGGGCCCGGCACCGGCCCTCGGACGGTCCCCCTTCCGCAACCAGGAACTCCTCCTGGGCGCCCGGGTGTACACCGCCCCGTCCGCCGGAGCCTGCCCGGTCGGCGCGGAGGTCTTCCTCTGGGCGCCCGAGCGCACCGGCCCGGCCCGCCTCGGCGGCGGCGCCCCCGTGCGGCTCCTCGGCGGCGGGCCCAAGCGCCGGGCCGCGCTCGCCTCCCTGGGCGTCCAGAACGCGCCCGGCGTCCGCCCGGAGGTGCCCGGCGGACGAGGCCCGGCGGAGCTCGGCTGCCTGGACCGGAACCGGCTGCGGACCGCCGTGGACGCGCTGCGGAGCTCGGCGGCGGTCTCCGTCGCCCCCACCACGACGGGCCTCACGGCCCGCTTCCCGCGCCCGGTGACCGGCACGGCGGTGGTCGCCGCCCCCGCGATTCCCGGCTGGAGCTGCGGGGGCCGGGCGGTGGAGCCGTACGCCGGTCTGCTCGCCGTCCCGGTCACCGGCGCCACCACCCTGAGCTGCGCTTTCCGCCCGCCGGGGCTGCTGTCCGGCCTCGCGGCGGCCGGCGTCTCCGCGCTGGTGCTCGCGGGTCTGGCGGTGGCGCGGCGGGGTCAGCGGCGGCGGGCCCTGCGGACCAGCAGCACGCCCCCGGCGGCGCAGAGCGCGGCGAGCGCGGCGGCGGCATAGCCGGCCGGGCCGGCGCCGCTGTCGGCCAGCTCACCGCCGCCGCCGTATCCGCCGTCGTCGTCGCCGTAACCCCCGGGCTCGGTGGTGGAGGGCTCCGGGGTCGGTTCGGTCGTGGGGTCGGTCGTGGGGTCGGTCGTGGGGTCGGTCGTGGGGTCGGTGGTCGGATCGGACGTGGACGGCTCGGGGGTGGGCTCCGGGGTCGGTTCCGTCGTCGGTTCGCTCGTCGAGGGCTCCGGGGTCGGTTCCGTCGTCGACGGGCTCGGGGTGGGGGTGGGCGAGCCGCCGTCCTCGCAGCTCAGCTCGGCCGCGAACGGGAAGTGGTGGATCTCGCCGGCGTTGACGTCGGCGGCGCGCGCGGCCTCCAGCGGCCCGGCGGTGAGGGCCTTGGCGATGACGTCGCCCTCGATGTTGGCGGGGTCGAGGTCGGTGACGTGGGCGCGCGGGGCGTAGACCGTGCCCTCGATCGAGTCGCCCGTGGCGATGGTGACCGCCGTCGCGTCGGAGAAGTTCCACAGGATGAAGGGGGCTTCCTCGCCGCTGACGCCCGCGAGGTTGGGGACGTCCCAGGTGAAGACGGAGCCGCTCGCACGGGTGTCGACGTCGATGACGAGGGGGCCCCCGGCGGTCGGGCGGTCGAGGAAGGTCAGCTCGGACAGGGCGTTCAGCTCCTCGCCGGTGAGGCGCAGGACGTTGGTGCGGGAGGCGTCCAGGCTGATGCGGCCGGGGTCCTCGACCTCGACCGTGGCGGCGCAGGAGGCGAGCGCGTCGGCGCGGTCCCGGTAGGCGGCGAAGAGGCCGGTGAAGTCCATGAGGCCGGGGTGGGGGCCGACGGAGAGGGCCGGCTGTTCGACGGTGAGCTCGATCCGCGGCGTCGAGCCGTGGCCCTGGCCGGCGGCGACGACCTGGGTCTTCACGGCGGCGTCGTTGGCGTCCCTGGTCACGACCTCGCTGCCGCCGAGGTCGCCGACCTTCACGTAGCCGTCCTGGAGGACCTTGAGGACGCCGGCCGGGCTGCCGGCGGCGTAGTCGATCCGGCCGCCGACGAGGAGCGCGGTGGGCCGGGCGTCGGTGCCGTCCCTGAAGGTGCCGGGGGTGTGCAGCGCGACGTTGTACCCGGCGCCGTAGGAGAGGTCGCCGCCGATCGCGACGGGCCCCTCGGACTCGGTGGAGCCGAGGAGCGCGTCGGTCTCGACGACGACGCCGAAGCCGTTGCTGCCGGAGACGGGATTGCCGACGTCGACGCCGGCGGCGACGGCGGGGTGGACACCGGTGGCCAGCGCGGCGGCGACGGCGCAGGCGGCGATCCCGAGGAGCGGGTACGGCTTCGTCATATGAGCAGATTGCGCCGGGCCCGCGCGCGGCCCCCGCTGACACGCCCGGGTCCGCCGCCGAATGCAGTAGCGGAGCGGCGGTGCGCGGCTACGGGCGGGCGTACGGCACCGTCATGATCTCCATGTTGTGGCCGTCCGGGTCGTCGAAGTACGCGCCCCGGCCGCCGAAGAGGCCGTTCACCTCGTGCGGCTGCCGGTGGGCCGGGTCCGCGTAGTAGGTGACGCCGGCCGCCTCCAGACGGCCGATCATCGCGTCGAAGTCCTCGTCCCGCACGAGGAAGGCGTAGTGCTGGCTCTGGATGGGGCCCTCGGGCGCCTGGTAGAAGTCGAGCGTCACGCCGTTGGCGAGGTCGACGGGGAGGAACGGGCCGAAGGGGGCGCCCACCCGGAGGCCGAGGATCCCGGCGAGGAAGTCGGCGGAGGCCGAGCGGTCGGAGGAGAAGACGACGGTGTGGTTCAGCTGGACGGAAGGCTGGTCGGAAGGAAGTGTCACGCCTCCGACCGTACGTGACGCCTTCCGTCCGCGCCCAGCGCTTATCCACCGGAACGGTCAGGCGTGGCGGTCCAGTTGGCGCTGGTGCTCCAGGGTGCGGCGCAGCTCCGCCGCGAGCGGGTGGTACGCCCCGTAGAGCCGTTCCGCGTCCGGCAGGAGCCGGCTCAGCTCCGCCTGCCCCTCCGCGTGCCGCCCGGTCGCCAGGAGCAGCAGCCCGGTGCGGCGCCGGATGTCGAGGGCCCGGCCCGGGTCCTGCGCCGCGCCCCGCTCGAAGGCCGGGAGGACCGCGCGGAAGGCGGCGAGGGCCTCGGCGGTCTCGCCGAGCTGCTCCAGGCAGAGCGCGATGTCGTAGCCGAACTGGGCGTTGCCCGGGTCGTCGGCGGCGAGCCGGCGCAGCTCGGGCAGGGCCCGCCGGTACTGGCCGTCGTCGAGGAGCGTGGAGGCGTACTGCTTGCGCAGGATGCGGACGACCGGGGAGCCCTCGCCGTGCTCGGCGGCGGCGGCCGGGAGGATCCCGCCGAGGACGTCGACGGCCTGGGTGAGGGCGCCCTCGCCGAGGAGCCGCTTCACCTCCTCCACGGCGCCCGCCACGTCCGCGCCCCGGGGCGCGTGGGCGGGGGCCGGGGGCCGGACGGGGACGGAGACCCGGGGGTCCGCGACGGCGGGCGGGGCGGACGGGGGCCGGGCCGGCGCCTGGACCGGCGACCGGACCTGCGGGGGCCTGGGGGTGGCGGGCCAGGGCGCGTGCGGGCGCAGGAAGGGGCGGGTGGGGTCCATGGGGCCGGAGGGGGTGCCGCGCGCGGGGAGCAGCGGCAGCAGCGCCTCGTACACCTCGTGCGCGCCGGACGGGCGGTCGGCCGGGTCCTTGGCGAGGAGCCGCAGGACGAGGGCTTCGAGGGCCTCGGGGACCTCGGGGCGGACCTGGCGGAGCGGGAGCGGCGGCTCGTGGAGGTGGCGGTGGAGGACGCCGAGGGCGGTGGAGCCGGCGAACGGCACGTTCCCGGAGAGGAGTTCGTGGAGCAGCACGCCGAGCGCGTAGAGGTCGGTGCGCGGGCCGACGGCGCCGCCCATGGCCTGCTCGGGCGCCATGTAGGCGGGGCTGCCGATGGGTTCGCCGGTGTGGGTGAGGCGGGTGGTGTCGGTGTCGAGGACGGAGGCGACGCCGAGGTCGAGGACGGTGAGGGAGCCGTCGGGGCGGATCATCACGTTCCGCGGCTTGAGGTCGCGGTGGACGATCGGCACGGCGTGGACGGCGGCGAGCACCGAGCACACCTGGGCGGCGACGCAGACCGCCCACTCCCAGGGGTACGGGTCGTGTTCGGCGAGGTGGTCCGCGAGGTCGGCGCCGTCGACGTACTGCATGACGAGGTACAGGTCGTCGCCGTCGCTGCCGGCGTCGTGGACGGTGACCAGGCCGGGGTGGTCGACGTGGGCGGTGACCCGGCACTCGCGGACGAAGCGGCGGCGCAGCTCGTCGGCGGCGGTGCGCGGGCCGGTGAGGGCGGCCGGGCTGAGGAGCTTGACCGCCACCCGGCGGTCGAGGCGGGTGTCGTACGCGGTCCACACCTGGCCCATGCCGCCCTGGCCGAGGACGGTGGCCAGCTCGTACCGCCCGCCGACGACCCGGCCGTTCACCTGTCCTCCTCCTTGCGGAGGAGGTCGCTCAGCTCGTCCAGTTCGGCGCGGACCTGGTCGATGCGGGGGGACGGCGGGGCGGCGGCCGGGGCCGGCGGGGTCTGCGCGTACGGGTTGACCACTTGTTGCGGCTGCTGCGGCTGCTGCGGCTGTGCGTACGGATTCGGGTGCGGGGGCGGGCCCGGGGCCGTGGTCGCCGTGCCCGGGTGCGCGGGCGGGTGG
This sequence comes from Streptomyces roseolus, assembly GCF_014649855.1. Classification (GTDB taxonomy): domain Bacteria; phylum Actinomycetota; class Actinomycetes; order Streptomycetales; family Streptomycetaceae; genus Streptomyces; species Streptomyces roseolus. The sequence goes on from NZ_BMTV01000020.1 coordinate 28,010, forward strand.
CCGTAGCCGTACCCGGGTACGGGCGCGGGCGCGGGCGGGACGAGGGCGGGGGCGTGGTGGTGGCGGGTGTCGACGATGAGGTAGTAGCAGACCACCGCGACCATCTGGACGAGCAGCACGATCATGCCCGTCGTGTTCATCCACGTGTCGGCGAAGCGCTGTTCGAGCGGGATCACGCACCCGACGTTGAGGACGAGCTGGGCCCAGAAGAGGGCCCAGTCCCGTCCCGTGCGGCGCATGATCGCGATCCGGAGCATCGCGACCCAGGCGAGGAGGCCGAGGGAGACGACGACGAGGACGGTGAGGAGCACGCGGACGGCGATGGCCCCGGCGGACGAACCGCCCGGTCTCGGCGCGGGAGCGGGCGACGGTCCGTACATGCGTTTCCCCCCAGGAAGCTGATCAGGCTACGAGGGTAAGGGACCGGGCGGAGGCCGTCACTCGAACCGGACGGGTCGTCACCCGGACCGGACGCTCCCGTCGGCGAGGCCGTCGTAGAGGCCCTGGACGAGCTGTTCGCCCAGGCGGGCGGCGAGCCGCAGGGCCTCCTCGAAGTCGGCGAGGGCGCGGTACTGGACGCCGTGCCGGCGCTGGTCCGCGAGCGGGAGCCGGGGCAGTTGGAGGCGGCGGACGTCGAGCCGGGTCGCGGTCGAGGCGAAGCTGCTGGCCTGCCGGTTGTTGGCGGTGCCGCGCAGGAAGCCGGCGAGGAACCAGGGGTCGAGGGCGGCCGGGTCGGGCCGGAGCAGCTGGAGGCTGCGGCCGAGGGCGGCGCCGGCGGTGGCGGCGTCGACGACCCGGGCGGACGGGCCGCCGCCGAGGACGGGCACGACGACGTCGCCCTCGGCGACGAGGACGGGTTCCTCGGCCTGGCCGTCGGCGGCCTCCGGGAGGGTGCCGGAGGGGGCGGCGCCGGTGAGGACGTCGTGCTCGGTGAGGACGGGGACCTCGCGTCCCGCGGGGGCGGTGCCCTGGCCGCCGGTGTGGAGCCGGAGGGCGCCGGTGCGGGCCAGTTCGCCGACGGTGGTGAGGGGGCGCGGCTCGGGAGGGGTGGGCACGGGCCGGGGCACGGCGCCCAGGGTGCGGCGCAGGGTCTCGTCCAGGCGGTCGCGGACGGCGGCGAGTTCGGTGGCGGAGCCGCCGGCGTCGGGGGCGGCGAGGTAGCGGGCCGGGGCCAGGTCGACCTCGTCGTCGAGGAGTTCGATGACGGGGACGGCGCGGGCGACGGACCCGTCGGCGGCGCGGCCGGCCCAGGCGTCGAGGACCGCGTTCTGCAGGGTGGTCCAGGGGAGCTTGTCGCGGCCCGCGTCGGGGGCGAGCCCGGCGGTGTCGACGAAGAGGGCCTCGGCGGGGGGCCGGCGGTCGGGGGCCGGTCGGACCAGGACCCACAGGTGCAGCGGGATGCCGTACGGGGGCGCGGCGCCGGCCGGGAGGGCGACGACGGCCCGCAGGGCGCCGCGGCGCAGCAGGTCGGCGCGGACGCGGCGGCCGGAGCGGCGGGAGGCGACGGCGGGCGGCATGAGGAGGACGGCGGTGCCGCCGTCGCGGAGCCGGGCCAGGGCGTGCTGGACCCAGGCGAGCTCGGACTCGGTGCGGGCCGGGAAGCCGTACTCCCAGCGGGGGTCGTAGGCGAGTTCGTCGTGGCCCCAGGCGCGCTCGTTGAACGGCGGGTGGGCGAGGACGGTGTCGGCGCGCAGGGCGGGGAAGGCGTCGCCGCGGAGGGTGTCGCCGGCGGCGGAGCGGATGTCGGCGTCGCCGTGGAGGGCGAGGCGGAGCGCGGAGAGCGCGGCCAGTTCGGGGTCGGCGTCCTGGAGGGCCAGTTCGGCCGGGTGGGCGGCGGCGCGGAGCAGGCCCCCGGTGCCGGAGGCGGGGTCGAGGAAGACGGTCGCGGGCGGGTCGCCGGCGTCGGCGGTCGCGGCGGCGGCGAGGGTGGCCATCAGCTCGGCGAGCGGCGGCGGGGTGAGCGTGTACTGGCGCGGGTTGGCGTCCAGGTGGCGGCCGAGGAGGAACTCGAAGCACTGGCGGGGTCCGCCGAGCTCGGCTGCGAGCTCGGCTGCGGCGCGCAGCAGGGGCACGGCGGGGGCCAGTTCGGCGGCGGTGGGGGTGCGCACGGCCCGCGGAACGCCGAGGCGGACGGTGAGGACCTCTTCGAGGGCGCCGGGCAGGGCGTCGGCGAGGCGCTCGTCGGGCAGGGCGGTCAGGGCGGCGAGGCCGGGGGCGCGCTCGCGCAGGAGCAGCAGGACGCAGCCGGTGTGGACGAGGCCGGCGACCGTGCCGGCGGGGTGACCGGCGAGCTGCTGCCAGACGCGCTCGCGGAGCGGGACCTCGGCGAGCTTCCCCTGGTCGCGGAGCCACCGCTCGACCTCGGCGAGGGAGAAGGAGGGGCTGGTGTCGGTGCCGCCCACCGGCTTGGGGAAGTCGGCGTGGCGGCGGCGCCAGTTGCTGACGGCGGCCCTGCCGACGCCCGCGAGCCGGGCGATGCCGGCGGCGGTGACCTCTGTAGCGCTGTCCTCGGGCACCTGCACCCTCCGTCCTGTGGGAACACCGAGCACACCGAGCATACCGACGAACCCCGTTCACGGTGTGAGTCGATTCGAAAATCGCGAACATGGTTGACTCGGTTCACAAGCTCTGCTGTGATTACGTCATCGCAGCACGGAGTTCACAGGAACCCTCCTCGACACCTGAAAGGTGTTCACAGCCATGTCGAAGTCGCAGACGCAGCAGCGCAACTGGTTCGCCCGCCACAAGGTCCTCACCGCGGCCGGCGCGGTCGTGGTCGTCGTCGCCATCGGCGCGGCGATGGGCGGGGGCGGCGAGGACGCCAAGGCCCCCGAGGCGAAGTCCTCCGCCCCGGCGGCCTCCGGCGACAAGGCCCCGGAGTCCAAGGCCCCGGAGAAGCCGAAGGCCGCCACCGTGGACGGCGACGGCGACTTCGAGGTCGGCTCCGACGTGAAGCCCGGCCTCTACCGCTCGACGGGCAACAAGGACGCCGAGTGCTACTGGGAGCGGGCCAAGGACGCGAGCGGCGAGGTCGACTCGATCCTCGCGAACGACAACGTGACCGGCACGGCCTACGTCGAGATCAAGGCCTCCGACAAGCTCTTCACGTCCACGGGCTGCGGCACCTGGGAGGCCGTCGACCCCAAGGCCGCGGGCACCCCCTCCGGCACCACCCTCAAGGGCTCCGCCGGCATGCTCAAGGTCGGCGTCGACATCGCCCCCGGCACCTACAAGTCCACCGGCAACAAGGACGCCGCGTGCTACTGGGAGCGCGCCAAGGACGCCACCCACGGCGTCGACTCGATCCTCGCCAACGACAACGTCACGGGCACGGCCGTCGTCAAGATCACCGCGAAGGACGCCTACTTCAAGACGGCGGGCTGCGCCGACTGGACAAAGACGGGCTGACGCCGGCCCGGCACGGTCCGCACCCCCGGAAAGCTTCCGAGGGCCGCGATAGCGTGACACGCACCGGCGCGGACCTGCGGGAGGACGAACGATGGCGCTGACCCTGACAGAGGCGGTCGCTCAGTTGGGCGACAAGGCTTCGGCGAAGCGCCGTTCGGCCGCGAAGCGACTCGGCGCACTGGCCGACGCGGCGGCGGGGCCCGCCCTGCTCGACGCGCTCCGGCGCGAGGTCGGCATGCGCCGGACGTGGGAGACCCAGTACGAAATGATCATGGCTCTCGGGGCCTGCGGTCACCTCCCCGCCGCGGACTTCCTGGCCGAACTGGCCTTGCGCCCCACCGAGGACGACGCGGTGCACCTGGCCCTGGGCGACGCCGTCGTGCGGCTGCGGAGCCCCGAGGACGGCTTCGCGGCTCCCCTGGAGTGGTGCCTCGACCAGGGGGATCCGTCACTGACCGACGGCGCCCTGCGGGCCGTCGCCACCCTGGACGGGGTTCCCGACGCCAGGACGGTCGACCGGGTCCTGGACCTCCTGGAGCCGCTGGATCCCTACGACGGGCTGCGCTACTGGGCCGCGGTCGCGGGCGCGAAGTGGCCCGGTGAGCGGGTCCGCGCGTTCCTGGAAGCCTGCGCGGCCGGCCCCCGGGCGGACGTGGCCGAGGCCGCGGCCACATCGCTGGAGGGCCGGTGACCCAGGACCTGATGATCAGGCCCTGAGTCACCGGCCCCGGTCACTCATATGTCAGGCGATCCCCACCCACCAGGAGAGGGGCTCACCCTGTTCATCGAACACGTTTCCGTATTCCCATTCCACTCCCTCGTCGGGGAGCTCGGCTAGGACCGATTCGATCGTCGGAAAGCCGATCTCGATCGGGAAGGTCAGGACGACGAGCGTCTCCAGCTCACCGTCGACCCGTCCGCCGACGCCCACCGCTCTTCGCTTCAGGGACGCGACGGCCTCGGCCGGGATTCCGCTGTGGAACACCTGCACCGCGACGTTTCCGCCCCTCGCGACGACCTCCGCGTTCTTGGCGCGCTCGTCGTAGGCGATCACGTCACCGGCCGCGATCCCCCGGAAGAACCCGGGGGACAGCCGGACGAGGTAGTGACCGTCGCTCATCGGGGTGACCGCGACGACCTCGTCGGCAGTGGCTCCCTGCTGGGACTCGACCCTCAGCCGAATCCCGGTGAAGCCGTCGCCGTCAGTCCCATCTCTTGTATCCGGCACCGCAGCCTCCCCTCTCCGCACAGGACTTGCCCTTCGTCGGAGCCCCTCGGTTCTGGGCGCTGCTGTTGCACGCCGCACCCTCGATGCAGAGGTTCTCCGGTTCCAGGTTGCCACCCTTGCTCCGGGCGACGTTGACATGGCCGATCTGGACGTTGTCCGGGTTCGTGGTGGTCATGCCACAACGCCAGCACTGGAGCACGCCGTCCCCGTCGGCCTGGGCCTTGGCGACCATGGCGTCCCGGATCGAGGTGGGAACGGTCTTCTTCGCCGTCTTTCCACCGCGACTCGCGGCCATCTGCCGCGGCGAAGCGGTCTCGCCGTCCCGCAGCACGAAGAGCGGAAGCTGGCAGAACTCCGCCGGTCCCGCATTGTCGTTGTGGACCAGGATGGCGATCGAACCGGCCAGCACGAAGTACGTGTGCAGGCCCTCGATGCTCAGGTCGTACGTGGTCCGGTCGGCCTTGTACGACTTGACCTCGACGATCGCGGTCGGGGCGCCCTCGCCGTTCTGGAGCTTCTGGCCGACCTGGAGGTCGCCCGCCTGCGTCCAGGCGTTGCGGGTGGACTCGTAGAACTGGTGGTGCTCGGTGGTCTCGATCGTCTTCCGGCCGGACTTCGTCGCGATGGAGACGTCGACGTAGTCGCGGTCGGTCTTGGTGACGATCACCTCCTTGACCTCGTGGACCTCCTTGGTCTTCTTGCCGGGCTCGGCCGTGAGGACCTTGTCGCCCTTCTTGACCTCGGAGATCTTCTTGGTCGTGCCGTCGGCCATGAGGACCGGCGTCGCCGCGGTGAAGCTGTGCGGCGTGCTGCCACGACGGACCGGGCAGCCACCGCCCGAACCGCCGTCCGGAGACGGGGAGTCCTTCGTCTTCGGACCGTTGCCCTTGCCCTTCGCTCCGAACGCGCCGCCCATGACCGCGCCGATCGTCGCCGCCTTCGCGGCGCCGGCGACCGAGCAGCCCTCCTCGCTGTTGACGCAGGAGGTGCCGTATTCGACCGCGCCCGTGAGGGCCTCCGAGCCTGCTTCCTCCGCGGCACCGGTCGCGATCTTGCCGGCCGTGCCGGAGAGCAGCTTGCCCGCGGCGCTCGCCGCGAGGCGGCCGCCGACGCCGCCGGCCGCGCCGGTCACGGCGCCGATGGCGACCGCGCCGAGGAAGCCGCCGACCGACTTCGGACCGTCGCTCATCATGTAGCCGACGCCGTTGGCCGCCGCGCCCGCGAGGGCGGCGCAGCCGATGGCACCCACACCGGCCGTGATCGCGGTGCAGCCCGCGAAGACGGCGATGCCGGTGGCCACCGAGGCGATGGTCGAGGCGTGTTGCTTGACGAAGTTGGCTGTCGCCTTCGCCGCCTTCTTGACGGCCCGGCCGACCTTCTTGGCTGCCTTGACCACCTTCTTGGCGACGTGCTTGACGGCCTTCGCTACCTTTCGGACCGCCTTCTTGACGTGCTTGACGACCTTGTGGGCGACACGTTTGACGCGCTTGTAGACGCGTTTGACGTATCTCTTGACCTTCTTGACGCTGTCGGCGACGTACCGGACGGCCTTCCGTACCGCCCGCTTGGCGCGCTTGACCGCCTTCTTGACGGCGCGCTTGACCTTCTTGGCGGCCTTCTTGACGACCTTGGCGACCTTCTTGACGGCCTTCTTGACCTTCTTGTAGGCCGACTTGACGGTCTTCTTGACCTTCTTCTTGACCTTCTTGACGATCTTGTCGGCCCAGTCCGGCCAGTGGCCGGTCGGGTCCATGCCCGTCATCGGGTTGCCGTCCGCGTACGCGTACCGGTTCGCCGAGATGGAGCTCGGGATGCCGCTGAGGCCGACGGTGTCACGGCTGTTGAACTGGCCGGTCTCCGGCGAGTACCAGCGCGCGGCCATGTTGACCTTCGCCGTCGCCGGGTCGGTCCAGCCGGACTGGTAGCCGAGCGCACCGGCCATTCCGGCGGTCTGGAGGACCTTGCCGAAGGGGCTGTACGTCGTCGAACCGGTCAGCGCCTCGCCCGTTGTGGTGAACTGCGCCACCACGTCGGTGTGCAGGTCCGTGAGGGCCAGCACCGCCGAGGCCGCCGTCTTCACGCCGACCAGACCGCCCGCCGCGTCGCGGCTGTAGGACGTCACGCCGTCCGAGGCCACGTCGTTGCCGGCGCCCGCGTACTGGAACGAGTAGAGCGCGCTGCCCGTCTCGTCCTTGGCGTTCAGGACCCGGTCGAGACCGTCGTAGGTGTAGGTGCGGTTTCCTTCCTGGATGACCCGGTTGAAGGCGTCGACCTTCATGTTCGTGACGCGGCTGGCCTCGTCCGTCACCGAGCTCAGCGTGCCGCGCGCGGTGTAGGTGTAGGCGCTGTGACCGTCCGACGTGAGCCGGTTCCGGGCGTCGTAGGTGTAGGTGTCGCCGCCCACCCGGGTCCGGTTGCCGGACGCGTCGTAGCCGTAGACCTCGGTCGTCGTCCCGTTGTTCCAGGACGTGACGCGGTCGGCCCAGTCGTACGTGTACGTGTTGGCCGTCGAGCCGGTGAGCCCCGTCGTCGTCTTCGACGTCAGGTTGTCGTTCGCGTCCCACCCGTAGGTGAAGGACGCGAGCGTCTTCCCGGTCGGCGAGGTCAGCGTGTCGGTGGTCGGGCGCTGGAGCTTGTCGTACCCGAAGGTGCGCTTCGCCTTGCCCGTGCCGTAGTCGATCGACGTCACGTTGCTGTTGACGTCGTAGCCGTACGTCGCCGTCGAACCGGTGACACCGTCGTTCAGCGTCTTGAGGCGCCCGGCGGTGTCGTAGCCGAAGGTCGACGTGCCCGAGGCGTCGGTGCGGGAGGTCATCCCGCCGTCGCCGTCGTACGCGAAGGACGAGGCGCCCGACGGGCCGTTCGCCGCCAGCAGCAGACCGCGGTCGTCGTAGGAGAAGGTGTTCTTCTCCGTGCCGAGCCCCGCGACCTCGATGATGCGGTCGTCGGCGTCGTACGCGTACGTGTGGTCGGCCGTGGCGGCCTCCGCACCCGTGCCCGACTGGCGGACCAGCCGGCTCTTCACGTCGTACTCGAAGGAGATCGCCACCCCGCCCGGGGAACGCGACTCCTTGATCCGGCCGGCGCCGTCGTAGACGGCCGTGAACGTCCGGTCCGCGAGGTTCGGATGCGCCGGCGTCGACGGCTCGATCTGGTTCTCCGGCAGCCCCCACGTGTTGTACGTCGTCAGGAACGGGTTGCCCCGCCCGTCGGTGAAGCGGGTCTGGTTGCCCGCCGCGTCGTACCCGTAGGTCGTGGTGATCGACTCGGTCGCGGAGACCGGCTCGACGACCTTGGTGATCTGCCCGGCGGCGTCGTACGCGAAGGTCTTGGTGTGACCGCGGTGATCGGTCGCCGAGACCATGTTCCCGGCCCGGTCGTAACCGGTCCGGGCCGTGCGCAGCACGGCACCCGTCTCGTCCAGGTCCTCCGTCGCCACCAGCTGCCCGTAACCGTCGTACGTGTTGCGGGTGCCGGTGCCGTCGGGCTCGGTGGACGTGAGGGGCTGGCCGTCCATGTCGTAGGTGAAGCGCGAGACCTTGCCCGCGCTGTCCGTGACCTCGGTGACCTCGCCCACGGCGTTGTACTTGTACGACTCCGAGACGCCCTGCGGCGAGACCACGCGGGACAGCTCGCCGCCCGGCGCGTTGTACTCGTTGATCGCCGTGTAGGCCCGTGCCGTGGGCTGGCGCACGATGTCCGTGCTGGTCAGCTCGCGGCCCAGGTAGTCGTAGGTCGACTCCTGGCGGGCGCCGTTCGGCCGGGTGGCCGACAGCTGGTCTCCGTTGGCGTCGTACGTGTACCTCGTCGTGCCGCCGCCGGGTTCGGTGACCGAGGCCAGGTCGCCCAGCTGCGTGTACGCGTACGTGGTGCGGTTGCCGAGCGGGTCGACCTCGGCCGTGACCTGCCCGAGCTTGTTGTACTCGTTGTAGGCCGTGGCCCGGATCGGCGTGGTGGCGCCCGGCGCGAGGTAATCCGGCATGGTCGTCGAGGACTCCTGGCCCTCGGCGTCGTACGCCGTCGTCACCACGTTGCCGAGCGGGTCCGAGGACTCGGTCTGCTCGCCGAAGGTGTTGTACCCGGCCATCGTGACGGGCCGGACGGAGACCGCGGTCCCGCCGTTCTGCTCCGCCATCACGGCCGGCTCGGTGACCGAGGTCTGCTGGCCGATCTCGTCGTAGCCGTAGTCGGTGACGTTGCCCGCGGTGTCCGTCTGGGACAGCGGGAGGCCCCGCTGGTCCAGCTTCCAGGACGTGGTGCGGACCGAGCTGCCCGCGGCCGGCAGGGTGCCGCCCTTGAGCGCGGTGATCTGCGCCGGGGTGAGGGCCTCGGAGTAGACCTGGACGTCGTCCAGGCCGCCGAGGTGGTTCTCCGCGTAGGCACCCTTGTACCAGCGGCGGCCGAGCTGGAGCGGGCCGGTGGCCTCCCACGGGGTGCCGAAGGTGGCGGCTGTTCCGGTCTCGACGCCGTTCACGTACAGGCGCAGCTTGGAGCTCGCCTGGTCGTACACGCCGACCAGGTGGGTCCAGGTGTTGACCGCGACCGCGGCCGTGCCCGAGGACACCCGGACGATCGCCGGGTCGTACGTGTCGGTCGCGTGCCGGTTGAAGGTCCAGCCGAACCCGGTCGAGTAGTACAGCTGGAAGCCGGAGGCCTCCTGGCCGTCCTGCGCGAGGAAGGTCCGGTTGGCGGCCGTCGACGTCAGCTTGACCCAGGCGGAGACGGTGAAGCTGCCCGCGGTGTTCACCACGGGGCCGTTCGTCTGCGCCCACGACTCGGCGTTGCCGTCGAAGACGGCGCTGCCGCCCCGGTCGGTGTTCCAGTGCATGCCGGTGCCGTGGCTGCCGGTGTTGTTGGCGCCGGAGGAGTCCGCGAGGCCGAAGCCCGTGGTCTCGTCCAGCTTGTAGCGGGCCACCGGGGCCGTGGTGCCGTCGTGGACGGTGGTGCCGGTGATGTTGCCCAGGGCGTCGTACCGGGTGTCCGTGGTGGACACGTCACCCGTCGCCGGGTCGCGGTCCGTCTCGGTCACCACGTTGTCGTCCGGGTCGTAGCCGACCGTCGTCGTCCGGGCGAGCCCGTTCGGGTCGAGGACCTCGGAGACGGTGCGGTCGGCCGCGTCCACCGTGAAGGTGGTGCGGGTCTGCCCGTCGTTGGTGACCTGCTCGATCAGGTTGCCCGCGGCGTCGTAGGTGTTCGCCTGCTCCGTGAAGGACTTGCCGGTCGCGGGGTCCTTGCGGACCACGGTGGCCGACAGGCCGTCGTCGGTGTAGGTGTACGCGGTCACCCAGCCCATCGGGTCGGTGATCGACGCGAGGCGGCCGGCCGGGTCGTAGGCCCGGGACTCCTGGACGAGCGTGGTCGCCGGCGAGGGGTCGTACGGGTCGCCGGTGTAGTTCAGCAGGCTGGTGGTGAGCGGTCGCTGCTCACCGTCGTAGGTGTAGACGTTGACCGTCCCCGCGGGGTCGGTCTCCTTCACCTTGTTGCCGTAGGCGTCGTACTCGAACGACGTGGTGTCGCCGCCCGGGTCCGTCCGGCTCGCCAGCTGGTTGTGGGCGTCGTACGTCATCGACGTGACGCGGGCCGTGTCACCGCCGGTGAGGTCCTCGACCGACTGCGACAGGATGTTGCCGTCGGGGTCGTAGGCCGTCGTGGTCCTCGCCTGGTGCTTCGCGCCGGTGACCCGGTTGGTGACCGCCGGAGTGGTCTCGGTGAGGACCTGGTCGTTCTTGTCGTACGTCTGGGTCGTGACGAGCCCGGCCGGGTTCGCGTCCGAGATCTCCTTCTTGGAGATCTCGCGGCCCAGGTTGTCGTACGTGTACTCGACCTTGGCGCCGTTGGCGTCGGTGATCCGGGCCAGGTCGCCGTTGGCGTAGTAGGTGTACGTGGTCTTCCGGCCGCCCGGGGTCACGACCTGCGCCACCAGGCCCGCCGGAGCGACCGCCGTGCCGCCCTCCGCCGCCGGGGTGGTGGCGGTGGTGTACGTGGTCGTCGCGGTCCGGCCGTTCGGGTGGCCGGCCACCGGGGGCGTGGTCACCGACAGCAGGTTGCCGCCGGCGTCGTAGCTGTAGCTGGTCAGGTACGCGTTGTCCGTCGGGCCCGAGGAACGGCCGTCGCGCTCGGTGAGCATCAGGTCGTTGCGCAGGTCCATCGGCGGGAAGGCCGTGGTCGCGTCCGGGTAGTAGGTGAAGTACTCCGTCGAGCACTTGTTGGCCGCGGTGTTCTGGCAGGTGGTCTGGGAGACCGCGTTGCCGCGCACGTCGTGGCCGGTGATCGAGCGGTTGCCGTTGGCGTCCGTGACGGTGTGCAGGAAGCCGCCGGTGTCGTACCCGTAGGTGGTGCGGGCGCCCTCGGTGTCGATCGCGGCGAGCAGGCGGTTGCCCATCTCGGCGTCGTACACGTAGGTGAGGGTCTTGTCCGTCGGGTCGGTCAGCTTGACCGTCTTGACCGGGGCGACGCCGGAGGAGGCCTTGTAGGCCGACCAGTGGGCGGCCACGTCCGCGTCGGCCAGTCCCTTGGCGTAGACCGCGACGTCCGCGAGGGAGCCGGTGAAGTAGCCGATGCCCGTCGGAGCGTTCGTCCAGTTGCTGGAGAAGCCGGCGCCCACGTAGGTGCGGCCGGTCGTCTGGCTGTTGGCGGCGCCGGTGCAGGTGCCCTGCTTCACGCCGTCCAGGTAGAGCGTCTGCGTGGTGCCGGTGGCGGACAGCACGGCGTGGTGCCACTTGTCGTCCGTCACGACGCCCGTGGACGCCATCGTGGTGTTGTTGCTGCCGCAGGTGCTGGCCCACCAGTGGCCGCGCAGCTTGCCGTCGGTTCCGACGTACAGCAGGTCGCTGTACGCGCCGCCGACGCCCAGCGGATCGTTGATCGCGCGGGCCTGCTCGGCCATGATCACGCCGGCCTCGGTGGTCTTGAACCAGGCCTCGACCGAGCGGTCCTGCGTGTGGTGCCACGTGCTGTGCGGCACCTCCAGGTAGGAGCTGGTGCCGTCGAAGAGCGCCGCCGGGGCGTCGTCCGCGCCGAAGGGGCCCTCCGCGCCCTGGATCACCGAGTTGTAGGTGCCGAACCCGGTGTTCACCTGGTTCGCGGCCTGCGCCGCGCCCTGGGTGTCGTCCAGGCGCCAGTAGCCGGCCGGGGCGGAGCCCATGACGGCGGAGCGGTAGACCTGGGACGAGCCGGTGATGGTCGGCGGGTTGAGCTTCCAGGTGCCGCCGTTGCCGTCGGTGGCCTGGAGGACGCGGTCGTCGGTGGTGTCGTAGACGACCGACGCCTGGGTCTTCAGGTTGGGCGTGGTGATCTTCTGGAGCAGTCCGGCGGACCGCTTGGCGGCCTGGAACTGCGCGGAGATCACGTCGGCCGGCAGCGGCTCGGCGTGGATGGCGACCTCGCCCAGCTGTCCGGCGAAGTGGCCGAGCTGGTCGGCGGTGTTCATCGCCGGCCAGCCGCGGTTGTTCACACCGGCACCGAGCGAGATGTAGGTGCTGTCCATGGACTTGATCTCGCCGGCCTTGCTGCCCTGCGCCACACCGTCCAGGTAGAGCGTCTGGGTGCTGCCCGCGCCCGTCAGCACCGCCTGGTGCCACTGGCCGTCGTTGACCGAGGCGGCGGACGTGATGGTGGTGCCGCAGGCGCCCGTCATCAGGCAGCCGCGCAGCTTGCCGTCCGTGCCCACGTACAGCGCCGGCGTGTTCTTGGTGGTGTTGACGACCGGGTTCGGGTCGCTCAGCGGCTTGTCACCGTAGTAGAAGAGGACGCCGCCGGCCTGGGTGGTCTTGAACCACAGCGAGACCGTCGTGTACGACGGCATCGCTCCCGGTGCCACCGGCATCTCCACGTACGAGGTGGTGCCGTTGAAGGTGGCCGTCTTCTGCGTGGAGCCGGCCAGCACGGAGCTGCCGCCCAGCGTCACGTTCTTGTACGTGCCGTTGTACCGGCCCTGGTTGGCGTCGATGGCGTCCTTCGTCACCGTGCCGGAGGTCTCGCCGAGGCGCCAGTACGCGAACGGGTCGGCGTCCAGGACCGTGGTGCGGTAGTGGTTGCCGGTCGCGTAGGCGTAGGTGGTGCACTTCGACCAGTCGGCCGGCGGGCACACCTTGGTGAGCTGGTCACCGGTGTAGGTGTACTGCCAGGTCTGGACGGAGTTGGCGTCGCCGACGGTGGCCTGGTCGGTGAAGACCGTCTGGACGTGCCAGGCCGACGTGGGGGTGGGCTGGTACCAGGTGAGGCCCAGGCTCCGCTTGGACGTGACGTTGGTGATCTTCGTCAGGCGCTTGTTCGCGTCGTAGGTGAAGTTCTCCGTGCGTCCCGCGTAGTCCTTGATGGTGCTCAGCGCGTAGGTGCCGGCCTTCGCGGTCGCCTGCTTGAAGGCGTACTCCGTGAAGTCCTTGTCCGTGAGCGTGTAGCCGCCGGTGACCGCCGCGAGGCGGGCGTAGCGGCCCAGCGGGGGCACGAAGGTGCCGTCGGAGTTGCGGCCGAAGGCGACCTGCTCACCACCCGGGTAGGTGATGATCACGCTGGTGACGGCACCGGCGCTGTCCTTGACCTCGACGGCCTTCATGTCGGCGATCGTCGACCAGCCGGCGCCGAACGCGGAGTCCACGCGCGGGTCGAGGCTGTTGTAGGAGCGGTCGATCTCCAGGGACGGGCCGATGACCGGCACGTCGGCGTCGGTGTCCTCGGTGGTGTAGTTGCCGTCCGAGGGGTCGAACTCGTGGCCGTCGGTGTTCATCGACAGGCCCGAGGTGACCGGCGGCTGCGGCACGGCCGTGGTGAGGCTGCTGGCCTCCACGACCTCCGTCATGCCGTCGGCGGCGGCCGCGTACCAGGTGTAGCTCTTCGCCCACTTCAGCTTGCCGGCGGGCACCTTCCAGCTGTTCTTGGCGATGGCGCCGGAGCTGACGACCAGGGCGTTGGTCTCGCCGTCGTAGACCTCGAAGGTGTACGAGAGCGGGCTCGGGCCGTTGTCGGCGTCGCTGGCGTAGACCAGCAGCTCCGGCTGGAGGGTGTTGGCCTGGAAGTTCGCCGGCGGGTACTGGGCGTTGATCTGCGGCGCCGTGTTCGGCGTGTAGGTCAGGACCAGGGCCGGGCGGAAGCCGGCGGTCGCCGAGTTGTCCGAGTGGAACTTCTTCCAGTGGAGCATGTCGTTGGTCGGCGCGGTGAGCGCGAGGCCGTGGTTGGCCGCGCCCGCGGCGACGTTGTTGAACCAGGTGGTCGACAGCGTCACCGGCATCTTGACGCCGACGCTCGCCGAGCCCGAGCTGTTGGAGCAGGAGGCTCCGGGCGCCGGGGTGGCCGAGCCGATCGCGGCGCCGAAGGCCGGGCCGGGGTACGACGTGACGCCGGACGGCGTCCACGCCTGCGTGATCGGGTGGACCGAGAACGACTGGGCCGAGCAGGTCGAGGACCACAGGGCGTACACGTTCAGGCTGGCGGCGGTGACCCGCTGCCCGGCGAGCGTGGTGCCCAGGGTGTTGAACTGCAGGAACGAGTTGGTCTTGTTCGTGCCCGAGTCGTACGAGCCGACCTTGATCTGGGTCTCGGTGGAGTGGTCCCCGCCGATGGTGTTCTGCGCGTACGTGGAGTTCGACGCGGTGATGGTCGGGTCGACGGTCACCGGGTAGACGCGCGCCGGGTCGTCGAGCCAGGCGCGGTCGGCGGTCATCCGCAGGGCGGGCCGCCCGTCGGCCTTGCCGTCGACGGTGGTGAGCTCGTAGGTGACGTTCCGCGACTGGGCGGCGTCGCCGGAGCGCGGGTCGACCTTGGAGTCCTCCATGTACGCGTGCGGGATGGTCGCGGTGACCTTCCCGTCGGCGTCGGTGAACTCGACGTCGCCGTCGGCGGTGACGCGCGGGGTGAGGCCCTTCACGTCGAGCGGGAAGGTCCAGGAGTTCGCGGCCCGCGGCGAGCGCAGGACGACGTTCTCCTTGAAGCCCTCGGCGAGCGGCACGAGCTGCACGTCGGTGTCGGGGAGGACGCCGGCGTAGGTGACCGTGCCGTTCCCGTCGACGACGGGCTCGCTCTTGGCCGCGTCCCGCAGGGCGTAGGCCAGGGTGCGGCCCTTGCCGAAGTCGACGGAGGCGAGGGCCTTGTCGGCGGCGGTCGGCGCGAACTCGACGTCGAGGGAGTTGGCCGTCTGCTGGAGGCGGCCGTCCTTGTCCTCGGTCAGGGTCGTGTCGATCGGCTTCCAGGTGCCGTCGGCGGTCTTGAAGTTGGTCCGGCCGGTGTAGTGGCGGACGCTGGTGGAGCCGTCGGCGTTGACGTAGTAGTCCGAGGTGGCCGTGGACTTCTTGGCGTCCCGCTTGCTGGTGCGCTCGTCGAAGCTCTTGGCGTTGCCCGGCGCCTTGCCGGTGCGGGTCTCGGCGGGGTCGTCGGTCTCGCGCTGGAAGGGCGCGAGCTGGCCCTTGCCCTTGCCGGGCTTGCGTCCGGCGCCGCCGTCGGCGCTGGTGGCGTCCGCGGAGGCGTCGTGGCTCTTGCCGCGGGCGGTGCCGCCCTGCTGGTCGGGGGTGTCGAGGGGATCGTCGCTCTTCAGCCACTTCCACAGGCCCGAGAGGGACATCTCGGGCATGCGCACCGGTTCGAGGACGGCTCCGGTGGCCATCGCCGTCTCGGTGGTGAGCATGAGGAAGAACGCTATGAGCGTGGAAAGAGCCGTAGCCCTCAGCCTGCGTCTGCCAGTTCTGCCTGGCGGAAAGAGGCGAGGGCCACGGACCCGGCGTGTCTTCATGGGTCGGCCTTTACTTACGCGTTGCTTACAAAGCCTCGCGAGCTTTCCCGATGGCCGATCGCAGGCGCGAACCAGGGGCGCCTTTTTTACCTTCCCTTTAGGAAACGGAGAGGGAACGTCCGCTTGGTGCGGATCCGTCCCCGCCACCGCCCCCTCCCCGCCGGGTCAGTCCTCCCGCGCGAACCGCGCCACGACCGCCTCGACCTCGCCGCCGGCCTTCTCGCCGGCCGCGATCCGCGTCACGTTCTCCGGCAGCCCGCCGGAACCGGGACCCTCGTCGACCACGACGAACCGGACGCCGCCGTTCGCCGCCGCGGCCTCCGTCGCCGCCGCCACCTGGGCCGGGCCCGAGGCCACGACGACCTCGCAGTCGCGCTGCACCAGACCGTTGAGGAACGGGCGCGCGTTCGCCGCCGTCCGCTCCCCCATCACCGGCACGTACGTCACCCGCACCCGCCCGTCCGCCGACGCGCGCTGCATGCCCTCCCACAGGGGCGCCGCGGGCCCGCCCGACACGATGCCCCGCTCGTCCGTCAGGAGGCAGGCGTCCCGGTCCGCGTAGGCCCGGGCCCGGGTGTCCGGGGGCGTGCCCCCGCCGTCGCCGAGGGCGTCCGAGACCAGCCGGGCCGCGACCAGCCCCACCAGCACGAGGAGGACCGAGCCGACCGCCCAGCCGGCCCGGCCGCGCAGCAGCCGGGCGGCCGCCGCGAGCACGTCGGGCGTGGCGGAGCGGGCCTCCGCCTTCCGCGCGCGGGCGCGCCACGTACGCCTGGTCTTCACGCGACCCGCCCCTTCCCGCGCGCCAGCAGGACGTGGACGGCCGCGCCCACCGTGGAGAGGGCGAGCAGGGCCACGTCGAGGAGGAAGGCACTGCCGGAGGTGTCGACGGGGGTCAGCGCGACCTGGAAGCACCAGCCGACCGAGACGGCGGTGAAGAGCAGCGCGGCCAGCCAGTCCGCGCGGGTCCCCCGGTACAGGGCGAGCGCCAGCGCGGGCACCCAGCCGAGGACGCCGAGGCTGCACACCGGCACGGCGGCCAGCGCCGCCCGGGCGGGCAGCCGGGGCGGCCCCTCGCGGCGCGGGACGGCGCCCTTCTCCAGGACGACGGACTGGTTCACGGTCGGGACCTCTCACGGTTGCGGGCGCGGCGCGTTGCACACGCGTACGACGGGGACGCCGTACGGTACAGCGCCCGCCCCGAAGATCACCCCGCGGGGGCGGCTCGGCCGCCCCGGGTCAGGAGGCGGCGACCGCGTGCCGCACCCACACGTTGGGCTCGACGTAGACCGCGTAGTCGCGGGCGGCCTCGCAGTGCACGGGCACGAGCGCGCCCGGCACCTCGACCGGGCCGTCCGCGTCGAAGGGGAGCCCCGTCCACGCCCGCCACTGCTCCAGGGAGCCCGAGACCGTCATCGACGCGGGCGCGACCGCCTCGATCCGGCCACCGGCGCGGACGTGGACCCGCAGCCACGGGTCGTGCGGCAGCCCGTCGGCCTCCCGGGTGCGGAGGGCGTACTCGTGGATGGAGGCCCCGGCCTCCAGGTGCTTGCCGTTGGGCCGGACCGGCGCGACCAGCTCGGAGAAGCCGAGCCGGCGCACGTTCTCCCGCATCGCGGCGAGCATCCGGTGCGAGATCCCGCGCCCGAGGGCGCCGGTGTCGACGGTGATCTCGATGGCGCTCACCGTGTCGGGGGCCTTCCCGTGCCGCAGGTCGGAGAAGGCCCACAGCAGCACCTCGTCCCAGCCCCGCTCGGGCAGCGCCCGCCGCCCGTCGGCGTCGAGGCGGAACGGCACGCTGAAGCCGCGGGCGACGACCGTGCCGGCCGGATCGGTGGCCACGAGCACGTACGCGGGGAACTCCCGCACGATCCGGCCCATGTGGGACCAGCCGACCGGGTCGTACATCATGAACTCGGGCCAGAGATCCTTCATGGACCACATCGGCCCTTCGAGTTCGGGGCGCTCCGCGAGCGTGGTGATCGTCAGTTCCTGGTCCATGACCCGCAGGCTAGAGACCTGCCGGGGCCGCGCCAACCGATTGTCGGACCGGCCGGTTCAACCGCCGCACTGCCGCAGCATCGCCGTCCGGTCCGGGCCGGTCACCGCCAGCTCGTACTTCTCCGCCACCTGCGCGAACCGGACCGCGTAGGCGCAGCGCACGCCCTTGGCCGGCGGCAGCCAGGAGGCCGGACCGGAGTCGCCCTTGGCGGAGTTGGCGCGGCCCTGGACCGGGAGGAGGTTCAACGGGTCGTTGGCGAGCCGCTTCCGCTTCGCGTCCGTCCAGCGGGAGGCGCCCATCTGCCAGGCGTACGAGAGCGGCACGACGTGGTCGATCTGGACCTCGGCGGCCTTCTGCTTGCGCCAGTCGATGGTGGTGCCGGTGTACGGGTCGTCCAGCGTCATCGCCACGACCACGCAGTTCGACCCGTCCCGGAAGCGGAGGTCGCGGCCGTCGCGGCGGAGCAGGTCGTTGCGGGTGTCGCAGCCGTTGCGCGCGAACGGCACGCCGTCCGCCTTGTCCAGCCACGCGTGCCCGAACTCGTCCCGCGCGTACCCCGTGCGCGGCCCCCGCCCCTGGGTGGCGAGCCCCCCGATGAGCACCCGGGCCCGCGCCCGCTCCCCCTCCGCCACCGGCGCGAGCCCCGGCTTCGTCCCGTCCGGGTTCCCGAAGGGACTCGCGGCCCGGGCGGACGCGGACCCGCCGGAGGACTCCCGCCCCCCGGACGGCTCCTGCCCGCCGGTCCCGGACGGGGCGCACCCGGAGAGGAGGACGAGCCCGGACAGCACGACGGCGGAAGCGGGGGCGCGACGGAGCCTTCGACGTATCAGCACCCGGGAATCCTAGGCACGAAAACCGCCGATAGCGCTCCTTTCGTACTGCCCGGGTGCCGTCAGTCCAGGATCGTCGTCAGGAACTCACCCGTCCACGCCAGGAGTTCGCGGCCGACGAGCGGCTTGCCGCCGATGGGCCGGGGGGCCGGCCGGGGGACCAGGATCTGGTGGACGGCCGGCTTGATGACGGACTTGGGGTGGAGGCGCTTCAGGCGGAGCTCCTGGGACTCGCGGAGTTCCACGGGCGCGAAGCGGATGTTGGGGCCCTGGAGGACGATCTCGCCGACGCCGCAGGCACGGGCCAGCATGCGCAGGCCGGCGACGAGGAGGAGGTTCTCGACCGGCTCGGGCAGCTTGCCGTAGCGGTCGGTGAGCTCCTCCCGCACGGCCTTGACGTCCTCCTCCGAGTTCGCGGAGGCGATGGCGCGGTAGGCCTGGAGGCGGAGGCGCTCGCCGGGCGCGTAGTCGTGCGGGACGTGGGCGTCGACCGGCAGCTCGATCTTGACCTCCAGCGGCGGCTCCTCCTGCGCACCGCCCTCCAGGGAGGCGCGGTAGTCCGCGACGGCCTCGCCGACCATGCGGACGTACAGGTCGAAGCCGACGCCCGCGATGTGGCCGGACTGCTCGCCGCCGAGGAGGTTGCCCGCGCCGCGGATCTCCAGGTCCTTCATCGCCACGTACATGCCGGCGCCCATCTCGGTGTGCTGCGCGATGGTCGCGAGCCGCTCGTGGGCGGTCTCCGTGAGGGGCTTCTCCGGCGGGTAGAGGAAGTAGGCGTAGCCGCGCTCGCGGCCCCGGCCGACGCGGCCGCGCAGCTGGTGGAGCTGGGAGAGGCCGAAGTTGTCGCCGCGCTCCACGATGAGGGTGTTGGCGTTGGAGATGTCGATGCCGGACTCGACGATCGTCGTCGAGACGAGCACGTCGAACTTCTTCTCCCAGAAGTCGACGACGACCTGCTCCAGGGCGCTCTCGCCCATCTGGCCGTGGGCCGTCGCGATCCGCGCCTCGGGGACGATCTCGCGCAGCCGGGCCGCCGCGCGGTCGATGGAGTCGACCCGGTTGTGGATGTAGAAGACCTGCCCCTCGCGGAGCAGTTCGCGGCGGATCGCCGCACCGATCTGCTTCTCCTCGTACGGGCCGACGAAGGTGAGGACCGGGTGCCGCTCCTCCGGCGGGGTGGTGATCGTCGACATCTCGCGGATGCCGGTGACCGCCATCTCCAGCGTACGGGGGATGGGGGTGGCCGACATGGTGAGGACGTCGACGTTGGCGCGGAGCTTCTTCAGCTGCTCCTTGTGCTCGACGCCGAAGCGCTGCTCCTCGTCGACGATGACCAGGCCGAGGTCCTTGAACCTCGTCTCGGACGAGAACAGGCGGTGGGTGCCGATGACGACGTCGACGGAGCCTTCCTTCAGCCCCTCCAGGGTCGCCTTCGACTCGGCGTCCGTCTGGAAGCGGGACAGGGCGCGGACGTTCACCGGGAACTGCCCGTACCGCTCGCTGAAGGTGCCGAAGTGCTGCTGCACCAGGAGGGTCGTCGGCACCAGGACGGCGACCTGCTTGCCGTCCTGGACCGCCTTGAAGGCGGCCCGCACCGCGATCTCCGTCTTGCCGTAGCCGACGTCGCCGCAGATCAGCCGGTCCATCGGGACCGTCTTCTCCATGTCCTCCTTCACCTCGGCGATCGTCGACAGCTGGTCGGGCGTCTCCGCGTACGGGAAGGCGTCCTCCAGCTCCCGCTGCCACGGGGTGTCGGGGCCGAAGGCGTGCCCGGGGGCCGCCATCCGGGCGCTGTACAGCTTGATCAGGTCGGCGGCGATCTCCTTGACCGCCTTCTTCGCCCGCTGCTTCGTCTTCGTCCAGTCCGCGCCGCCCAGCCGGTGCAGGGTCGGCGCCTCGCCGCCGACGTACTTGGTGACCTGCTCCAGCTGGTCCGTCGGGATGTACAGGCGGTCGCCGGGCTGGCCGCGCTTGGCGGGGGCGTACTCGACGAGGAGGTACTCGCGGGTCGCGCCCTGCACGGTCCGCTGCACCATCTCCAGGTAGCGGCCGACGCCGTGCTGCTCGTGCACGATGTAGTCGCCGACCTCCAGGGTCAGCGGGTCGATGGTCTTGCGGCGCTTGGCCGGCATCCGCTGGCCGTCCTTGCCGGCCGCCTTCTGACCGGAGAGATCGGTCTCGGTGAGGACGGCGAGCTTCAGCGCCGGGTCGACGAAGCCGAAGTCGATCGAGCCGCAGGCCACGTGCACGACGGCCGGGTCCACCTGGGTCAGGTCGGCCGTCAGACGGGCCGCGATGCCCTCGCCGCCCAGCACCTCGACGGTGCGGGACGCCGGGCCGTGGGCCTCCGTGACGTACACCGTCCGCCAGCCGTCGGCCAGCCAGCCCTTGGTGTCGGCGAGCGCGCGGGCGGTGTCGCCGCGGTACGACTCCGGGGCGCGCATGCCCAGCGCGAGGGTGTCGCCGTCGGTCTCGGCGTCCGCCGCGAACGGCGACACCGACCACCACATCATGCCGAGCTCCCGCGCCCGGTCGCGGACGTCCGCGATCCCCCACAGGGAGGCCGCGCCGACGTCGATCGGCGCCTCGCCGCCGCCGGCCGTCGCCGCCCACGAGGCCTGCAGGAACTCCTGGCTGGTGGCGACCAGGTCGGCGGCGCGCGTCCGCACCCGCTCGGGGTCGCAGACGACGGCCATCGCCCCGGCCGGCAGGACGTCGAGGAGCAGCTCCATGTCGTCGACGAGGACCGGCGCGAGGGACTCCATGCCCTCGACGGCGATGCCCTCGGCGATCTTGTTCAGCATCTCGCCGAGCTCCGGGTGCTCCTCGGCGAGGGCCGCGGCCCGGCCGCGCACCTCGTCCGTCAGCAGCAGCTCGCGGCAGGGCGGCGCCCACAGGCCGTGCGCGGCGACCTCCAGCGACCGCTGGTCGGCGACCTTGAAGTAACGGATCTCCTCGACGTCGTCGCCCCAGAACTCGATCCGGAGCGGGTGCTCCTCGGTCGGCGGGAAGACGTCCAGGATGCCGCCGCGGACGGCGAACTCGCCGCGCTTCTCGACCAGCTCGACCCGGGAGTACGCGGCGGCGGCCAGCCCCTCGACGACGTCGTTCAGGTCCGCGGTCTGCCCGGTCCTGAGCGCCACCGGCTCCAGGTCCCCCAGCCCCTTCACCTGCGGCTGGAGCACGGAACGGATCGGCGCGACGACGACGGAGACGGGGCCCGCGGCCGGGTCGTCCGGGCTCGGGTGGGCGAGCCGCCGCAGCACGGCGAGGCGGCGTCCGACGGTGTCCGAACGGGGCGAGAGCCGCTCGTGCGGCAGCGTCTCCCAGGACGGGTACTCGGCGACGGTGTCCGGGTCGAGGAGCGACCGCAGCGCCGCCGCCAGGTCCTCGGCCTCGCGGCCGGTCGCCGTCACCGCGAGCACCGGGCGCCCCGAGTCCCTGGCCAGCGCGGCCACGGCGAAGGGGCGGGCGGCGGCGGGGCCGACCAGGTCCACGTGCGGACGCTTCCCGTCCGACGCGGCCGCCACCGCCTCCGCGAGGGCCGCGTCCTTGACGACGAGGTCGAGCAGACCGTGCAGGCTCATGGAGCTTCCATCCCGGTACGTACGAGGGTGAACGGACAAGCGGCAACGCGAACCACCCGACACGTGAACGGGCCGGGGCCTCCACCCTACGACGCGCCGCGCCGTTCCGTTGCGGGCGATCGTTCCGCCGGGCGGTGCCGCCTGCCGTTCCGTTGCGGGCAGGCGCTCCGTCGGGGCGGCGGGGGTCCGCCCGCGGGGACGGCGGGTGGGCCTCACCCGATGGGGTGAGGCCCAGGGGGGCGTGCCGCCGCGTCCGGCCTAGTCGCTCGCGATCGCGTTCAGGACGTTCATGCGGCCCGCCCGGAACGCCGGGACCAGCGCCGCGAAGAGCCCCACGAAGGCCGAGCCCACGAAGACCGTGAGGATCGTCGGCCAGGGGATCTCCAGGACCCCGAAGCCCTCCAGGGCGAGGAGCCGCTGCGCGGCCGTGCCCCAGCCCATGCCGAGCCCGAGGCCGAGCAGCGCGCCGAAGAGGGCGATCACCACCGACTCCAGGCGGATCATCCTCCGCAGCTGCCGGCGGGAGAGGCCGATGGCCCGCATGAGGCCGATCTCGCGGGTGCGTTCGACCACGGACAGGGCCAGCGTGTTCACCACGCCGAGGATCGCGACGACGATCGCGAGCGCGAGGAGCCCGTAGACGATGTTGAGGAGCTGCCCGACCTGGTCCTGGAGGTCCTTCTTGTAGTCGGCCTGGTCGGAGACCGTGTACTGGGGGTACGGGGCCAGCGCCTCCTTCAGCGCGGCGTACGCCGCCTCCTCCTGCCCGTCCTCCGCGCTGGCGAGCAGCAGCCCGCTGGCCGGCAGCCGCTCGGCCGGCAGGTGCGCCCGGGCGGTGGTGACGTTCGTGTACATCGCGCCGTTGTCGACGTTCCCGGTGTCCGCCGTGATCGCCGCGACCTTCAGCTTCGCCGTCGAGCCGTGCGCGAAGGCGACGGTGAGGGTGTCGCCGACCTCCACGCCGTGCGCGGCGGCGTAGTCGCTGCCGACGGACATCGCGCCGGGGGCGTACGCGGCCGCCAGGTCGCCGGCGGTCACCTCGCGCCTGAGGTCGCCGGTGTACGAGGGTTCGGTCGCCGCCAGCCACTCCTCGGTGACCGTGCCGGCCGGGTCGGTGATCCGCACGTCCACCGGGCGGTACTCGGTGACGTGGTCGAGGCCGGCCGTCTTCTCCACCGCGGCCTGCGCCTGCGGCACGATCGGCGCGCCCATCCGGTTCTGCACGATGTAGTCGGCGCCGACGGACCGGTCGAGCTCGTCGGTGGCGGAGGCGACCATCGAGGAGCCGACGACGGACAGGCAGGCGACGAGCGCGAGGCCGATCATCAGGGCGGCGCCGGTCGCTCCGGTGCGGCGCGGGTTGCGGAGCGCGTTCCGCTCGGCCATCCGGCCGACGGGCCCGAAGACCCGCAGGACGACGGCGCCGAGGACGCGGACGACGCCGCCCGCGAGGACCGGGCCGATGACGACGAGGCCGAGCAGCGACAGCACGACGCCGACGCCGAGCCACAGCGAGCCCGTACCGGCCTTCTCGGCCTCGGCCGCCGCCCACAGCGCCCCGCCGCCGGCGAGGGTGAGGAGCAGGCCGGCCGCGCCGCGGACCCGTCCCGCGCGGCCGTCGGCGGGGGTGCCGGCGTCACGGAGGGCGGCCATCGGGGAGATCTTGCCGGCCCGGCGGGCCGGGACGTACGCGGCGAGGACGGTGACGAGGACGCCGAGGGCGAGGCCCACGACGGGGGTGGTCCAGGCGACGGTGAGGTCGCGGGTGGACAGCTCCATGCCCATGGTCGACATGAGCTCCATCAGGCCGACGGCGAGCCCGACTCCGGCGGCGACGCCGGCGACCGAGCCGATCAGGCCGAGGAGGACGGCCTCGACGAGGACGGAGCGGTTGATCTGCCGGCGGCCGGCGCCGATGGCCCGCAGCAGGCCGATCTCGCGGGTGCGCTGGGCGACCAGCATGGAGAAGGTGTTGACGATGAGGAAGATGCCGACGAGGAACGCGATCCCGGCGAAGCCGAGCATCGCGTACTTCATGACGTCGAGGAAGCCGGCCAGGTCCTCGGCGCCCTCGTCGGCGACCTCGGCGGCCGTCTGCACCTTGTAGCCGTCGCCGAGCGCGGCGGCGACGTCCGCCTTCAGCGCGGTGTGGGCGACGCCGGGCTCGGCCTCGACCATGACCTGCGTGAACAGGCCTTCCTTGCCGAGGAGTTGCCGCTGCGCGGTGGCGGTGTCGAAGTAGACGAGGGTGGCGCCGGGGTTGGTGACCTTGAACTCGACGATGCCGGAGACACGGGCGGTGAAGTCGCCGTCGGCGGTGATCGTGCGCAGCGGGGCGCCGAGCTCCAGGCCGTGCTTGTCGGCGGTGCCGCGGTCGACGACGACGTCGGTGGGGCCGCGCGGCTCGTGGCCCTCGACGAGCTCGACCGTGCGGAGCTCGTACGGGCTCCAGTCGGCGGCGATCGTCGGGGCGCCGCTGGTCGGGCCGACGTTCTCGTTCTCCCCGTCGACGACGGTGACGCCCAGGGAGCTGACGGAGCCCCGCGCCTCGGCGACGCCCTTCGCGCCGCGCACCTCGGCGACGACGGAGGCCGGGAGGGACTCGGGGCGGCCGGTGTCCGGGGTCTCGTCCGCCGTGTCGGCCGACGCCGGGGAGACGGTGACGTCGGAGGCGGTGACGGCGAAGAGCTTGTCGAAGGTCGTGTTCATGGTGTCGGTGAAGACGAGGGTCCCGGACACGAACGCGACGGAGAGGAGCACGGCCACGGCGGAGAGCGCCATCCGGCCCTTGTGCGCGAGGAGGTTGCGCAGCGAGGTTCTGAGGACGGTCATGACGTCCGCCCGCGCGCGTCGAAGTCCTTCATTCGGTCGAGGACGGCTTCCGCGGTGGGGTGCTCCATCTCGTCGACGATCCGCCCGTCCGCGAGGTACAGCACCCGGTCCGCGTAGGAGGCGGCGACCGGGTCGTGGGTGACCATGACGATGGTCTGTCCCAGCTCGTCCACGGAGCGGCGCAGGAAGCCGAGGACCTCGGCGCCGGCCCGCGAGTCGAGGTTGCCGGTCGGCTCGTCGCCGAAGATGATCTCCGGCCGGGCGGCGAGCGCCCGGGCGACGGCGACGCGCTGCTGCTGGCCGCCGGAGAGCTCGGCCGGCCGGTGCCCCAGGCGTCCGGCGAGGCCGACGGTCTCGACGACCCGGTCCAGCCACTCCTTGTCGGGCCTGCGTCCGGCGATGTCCATGGGCAGCGTGATGTTCTCCAGCGCGCTCAGCGTCGGCAGCAGGTTGAACGCCTGGAAGATGAAGCCGATCCGGTCCCGGCGCAGCCGGGTGAGCTTCTTGTCCTTGAGCCCGGTGATCTCGGTCTCGTCGAGGAAGATCTGCCCGCCGGTGACGGTGTCGAGGCCGGCGAGGCAGTGCATCAGGGTCGACTTGCCGGACCCCGAGGGGCCCATGATCGCGGTGAACCGGCCGCGGACGATGTCCACGTCGACGTGGTCGAGGGCGAGGACCCGGGTCTCCCCCGTGCCGTACGCCTTGACGACCTGCCGCGCCCGCGCGGCGACGGCCGTCTTCCCTCCGGTACCCCCGTGCCTGGGAATGGTCACAGCCGAAGTCACGGTCTTCTCCTCAACGGAAGCGGGTGGTGGTGTCAGCCCCGAGCGGGGTGAGGTAAGACCAAGCTAAGAACCGCGCCCGTCCCTTCTCGTCCTCCGCCGGGACGACCGTCCCCTGGCTCGCATGGGGGAGGTCCCCTTAGGGGTTCCTCCGCCCGTGGTCGGAGTGAGACCCTGTCCGCGCACATTTAGGTGTACGAAGAAAGGAAGCGGCGGTGGCAGCGGACGGGAGAACGGCTCCGGGACGGACCGGCCAGGAGAGGGCGCCGGCGGACCGCCGCCGCGGTCCCGTCGTCGCCGCGCTCATGCTCTGCATGGCGCTCGCCGCCCTCGACGGCACCATCGTCGCCACCGCCGTCCCCCAGATCGTCGGCGACCTCGGCGGCCTCTCCGTCTTCTCCTGGCTCTTCTCCGGCTACCTCCTCGCCGTCACCGTCACCCTCCCCGTGTACGGCAGGCTCAGCGACACCTACGGCCGCAAACCGGTCCTCGTCGCCGGCACCGTCCTCTTCCTCCTGGGCTCCCTGCTCTGCGCCGCCGCCTGGAACATGGCCGCGCTCATCGCCTTCCGCGTCGTCCAGGGCCTCGGCGGCGGCGCCCTCCAGGGCACCGTCCAGACCATCGCCGCCGACCTGTACCCGCTCAAGGAACGCCCCAGGATCCAGGCGAGGCTCTCCTCGGTCTGGGCGACCTCCGCCGTCGCGGGCCCGGCGGTCGGCGGACTCCTCGCCGGCTACGCCGACTGGCGCTGGATCTTCCTCATCAACCTGCCGCTCGGCGCCGCCGCCCTCTGGCTGATCGTCCGCCACCTCGAGGAGCCCGCCCGGCCCCCGCGCACGGCGCCGGTCCGCGTCGACTGGGCCGGCGCGCTCGGCGTCTTCGCGACCGGCGCGCTGCTGCTGACCGCGCTCGTCCAGGGCGGCGTCGCGTGGCCGTGGCTCTCGCCCCCGTCCCTGGCCCTCCTCGGCGGCGCGGCCGTCCTCGCCGCCGTCACGGTGGCCGTCGAACGCCGGGCGGCGGAGCCGATGCTGCCCGGCTGGGTGTGGCGCCGCCGCACCATCGCCGCCGTCAACGTGGCCCTGGGCGCCCTCGGCCTCCTCATGGTCGCCCCGACCGTCTTCCTGCCGACCTACGCCCAGTCGGTCCTGGGCCTCGGGCCGATCGCCGCGGGCTTCGTCCTCTCCGCCTGGACCCTGAGCTGGCCGATCTCCGCGGCCTTCTCCAACCGCGTCTACACCCGCATCGGCTTCCGCCTGACCGCCGTCCTCGGGATCTCCGGCGCGCTCGCCTGCCTGCTCGCCTTCCCCTTCCTCCCCTACCCCGGGGAGGCCTGGCAGCCGGCCCTCCTGATGCTGGCACTGGGCGCCTGCCTGGGCCTCTTCCAGCTCCCCCTGATGGTCGGCGTCCAGTCGACCGTCCCCTACGGGGAACGCGGCACCACCACCGCCTCCGTGCTCTTCTGCCGCCAGGTCGGCCAGAGCGTCGGCGCCGCCGCCTTCGGGGCGGTCGCCAACACGGTCCTCGCCGCCCGCCTCGGCACCGACACCGACCTCGACGCCCTCGCCCGCTCCCTCGACACCACCGACGCCGTCCGCCGCGCGGTCGACGCGGCCGTCGACCGGGTCTACTTCGGCGCCGCGGCCGCCGCCGCCCTCGCCCTGCTCGCCCTCCTCGTCCTGGCCCCCCGCCGCTTCCCGGTCCTGGAGGAGGCGCCGGAGGACGAGAAGGAGGGGGACCGCCCGGGCCTCAGGCCGTGAGGGCGGGGGCGAAGTCGTCCGGCAGCCGCGGCGGAGTGCCGCGGGTCCACACCACCCGCAGCGCCGAGGCGGCGATCCGCCACCCGTCGGCCGTCCGGACCAGTTCGTCGTCGACGTGCCCGGCGGACACGAACAGGCCGCCCGACCCGTCCGCCAGGACGTGCGTGCTCAACTGGGCGCCCTTCGCGGTGGCCCGGTCGCCGTCGACCTCGACGACGAGGTCGGTACCCATGTGCACCGTCCGCTCGAACAGCGCCATGGCCTCCCGGACATGGGCCAGGAGGGCGTCCCGCCCGCGCACCGTGCCGATGGGCATCTCGGCGGTGACGTCCTCGGTGTGGAAGGCGTCGACCCACTCCTCGTCGAACACCCCCACGTCCAGGGACCGCAGGTAGCGGCCCATCAGGTCGGCGATCTCGGCACGGTCGGCCAGGGCCCGCAGCTGTCGCTGCATCTCTTCGATGTCCATGCCGAAACCCTCGCCCCTCAAGTCCACTTGAGGTCAAGCGCCGAGAGGAAAGGAGGCCGGTACCCGTGGAGGAACGGACACCGGTCGAGCAGGCCCTGAGTCGCCCGTACGTCACCGCCGACGGGCTCCGGTTCGACGTCACCGGGCTGTCGGTCGAGCACCGTCCGGACCGCGGCGCGACGCTGACGTACCTGCTGACCGTGGGTCGCCGAGGCCACCCGGACGAACGATGGGTGGTCGCCCTGCCCTGGCCCGACAAGTCCTGGGCGGACGTGTTCGCCTCCCCCGCGCCCCCTCCCGACCGACTGGATCGACTCGTGCGCCTCGTCCACGCCCATCTGGACGAATGGTGGGCCACGAAGGCGCGCGACCGCCGGTCGGTGAAGCTGGGGCGGCGGCTCGGCTGACCTCCCACGGCACACACGGGGGCGTGGGGCCCTGCCGCGGGCGCAGACGACGGGCCTGGCGGCGCACCGGTACCGCGCCTTCGGCCTGGAGGGGCTCACCGAGGAACCGGGCCCCGCCCCCGGCTGGACCGTCGTGTCGGCGGTCGCCCTGGGCAGGGCCGCCGGCACCCCGGCCGAAGGCCGGGGGCGGCGCGGCGTCGCGGAGTTGCCGGCCGCCCCCCGGTCGCCGGCGGAGCAGGGCTCAGAAGGCGGAGTCGTACGCCGCGTCCTGGGTGAGGTTCGTCCGCGCGCCCCGCTTGAACGGGGCGGACCAGTCGCCGGTGCCGGCGTAGAAGGTCTCGTCGCCGTTCCAGGCGACGAGGTCGGCGCGGCCGTCGCCGTTGGCGTCGCCGACGGCGGTGAGGCCCTTGAAGGTGCCCCAGCCGCCGCCGACCTGCTTGCGGGCCGCGAAGGTGCCGTCGCCCTTGCCGAGGTACAGCCACAGGACGCCGGAGCGGTCCCGGGCGAGGAGGTCGCCGGCGCCGGCGCCGCCGAGGTTCCCGGCGGCGGTGATCTCGTTGTAGACCTGCCAGCCGCCGCCGATCCGCTTGCGCGTCGAGAAGGGCGCCTTGGCGTTCCCCGTGCCCGCGTAGAGCCACAGCACGCCGGTCTTGTCGGTGGCGAGGACGTCGGGCCGCCGGTCGCCGGTGACGTCGCCGCCGCCGGTGATCCGGTCGTACGTCTGCCAGCCGCCGCCGATCTGCGTCCGGGCCGCGAGCGGCGCCTTCCGGTCGCCGGTGCCCTGGTACAGCCAGAGCACGCCGGAGCGGTCGCGGGCGACGCTGTCGGGGGCGGAGCTCCCCGCCACGTTCCCGACGGACACCAGCCGGTCGTACGCCTGCCAGCCGCCGCCGACCCGCGAGGCACCGGTGCCGGTGAGCGAGCCGCCGGGGGCGGTGGGCCGGGTGCCGTGGCGCCACAGGACGCCCTGCGGGTCCCGGGCGAGGAGGTCGGCGGTGCCGTCGTCGTCGTAGTCGTGCGCGGCGGCGGGCCGGGTCACGAGGAACCGGCCGGTGGTGACGAGGTCGGGGCCGATGCCGTCGTCCGGGCGGGCGGTGAGCTTCCACTCGTACCAGCCGTTGCGGGCGGGGCTCGCCCACGCGGCGTTCTCCAGGTCCTTGCCGTCCCAGTGCCAGGTGATCCGGCGCGGCTCGCCGGCGGCGCCCTCCGCGGGCCAGGCCTGCGAGACGCTCTTTCCGCTGGGCAGGTGGGTCAGGGTCATCGTGACCCGGGCGTCCCCCCGGGACAGGCCCCAGCCGAAGTCGACTCCGCGCGCCACCCGTTCACCGGTCATCTCGTTCGGGGTGGCGTGGTCGGTGAGGGTGACGGTGGTCGACTGCCCGGTGGACGCGACGAGTTCGACCGTGGGCCGCCCGCCGTCGGCGCGCGGCGCGATCCGGTACAGCCCCTCGCCGTGCTCGGGCGTGCCGCCGCGCACGAGCAGCGAACCGCCGGGGCCTGCGACGGCGGAGGAGAACGCGGTGAGGGCGACGGACTTGTCGGCCGGGTTGTCGATCGACTGGAGGGTGAAGGGGCGGACCGTCGGCGCGTCCGTGCCCTGGGCCGCGTCGACGTGGGCCTTCTGTCCGGAGGCCACCCAGCCGCCGACGAGGTACACGGGATCTTCCAGCGGGGCGTCCGACGGGATCCACTTCTCCCCGCTCACGCCCCGCCGGTGGGCGACGATCCCGTGGCCGCCCGGGACCCGCGCCTCACGCCAGGCCACGTGGGTGGCGGAGACGGCGCCCGACCGCGCGTACTGGTTCTCCAGCTGGACGTAGACCCGATCGTAGGTCGCGTTCACGTCGAGGAGGAGCTTGGAACGGATCCCGTACGGGGGCTGGAACTGGCACTCGTAGAGCGCGGAGCCGCTGTCGGTCCAGCCGTCGTACCCGTTGTGGCACTTGAAGTCGTTCGACGAGGTGAGCTGGCGGACGAGCTTCAGCGAACCACCGTCGAGCACGGCGGTGTGCTGCGAGTTGGTCCCGTCGCTGTCCTGGTAGCGCGTGAGCAGGAACGTCGTGCCGGCCATGCCGGCGAGGTAGTAGCCGTCCCCGAGCATGTCGAGGTCGAACACCACCGGCGCCGGCGCGGGCTGCGCCATGTCGTAGATCGTCAGCAGGCGGCTGGAGGCGTTCGTGGACTTGTCCATGGCCACGACGAGGTCCGCGCCGCCCGCCATGGCGTGGGTCCCCGGCAGCACCAACGAGGACCCGTCCGCGTACCGCGTCCACCGGAACTCCGGTGCGCCGCTCCGGGTCTTCGACAGGAAGCCGCCGGGGCCCGCGCCGACGACGTCCGCGTCGCGCGGGAACGGTACGGCGGCGGCCTGCTGGTCCTGCGCGGCGACCGGCGCGGCGGCCGCCGGGAGCGTGGTGAGCGTGCCGCCGGTGGCGGCGAGGACGACGGTGACGGCGACGGCCGCGAGTCGGCGGCCACGCGTGTGTACGTGCTTCACGTGCATGTTTCCCTCCCCTGGGAGGGCAGACGCTACCGGACGGTCACATCCCGCGCCGCTTCCGGGGTGAGACGCAGAAGGGATGGCCGGCCGGGTCCAGGAGGACGCGCCAGAGGTCGGGTTGGGGCTGGGCGGCGGGGAGCGTGGCGCCGAGGGCGGTCAGTCCGGCCACCGCCTCGTCGAGGTCGTCCACGTCGAAGTCGAGGTGGAGCTGGGCGGGGACGCCGCCGTCCGGCCAGGTCGGCGGGCGGTGGCCCGCGACCCGCTGGAAGCCCAGGACCAGGCGGTCCCCGTCCACGAGGGCGGCGAAGTCGGCGTCGGAGCGTGCGTGCCGGGGCAGACCGGTGGCCCTCGCGTAGAAGTCGGCGAGGGCCAGGGGGTCGGCGCAGTCGAGGTTCACCGCCGTCAGCTTCATCCTCATGCGAGGAGCCTACGGGCGGGGACCGGCGCCCGCCTCGGGGTTTTCCGACGCCTCCGGCCGGGCCTCCGCCGAGGCGTCCGACCGGACCTCCGCCGGTGCTTCCGCAGGCGCCTCCGGACGGGACTCCCCCGACGCCTCCTGCCGGGCCCGCACCGGGGCTTCCGCCGCGGGCTCCGGGGCCTCGGCGGGTTCCGCCGTCGTCGGGCGGCCCGTCAGCGCGGCGAGGGAGTTGCGGATGTGCTCCATGTGGGAGTGGATCTCGTCGCGGGCCTCGTCGTGCTCGCGCAGCAGCCGCTCCGTCGCCCGCTCCGTCCGTTCGGCCTTCAGCCGGGCCTCCGCCAGGATCTCCGCGGCCTTCGCGTCGGCGTCCTCCTGGCGGTGCCGGGCCTCCTCCTCGGTGCGGGCGAGGGCCCGCCGGGCCTCCTCCAGGCGGGCCTCGGCCCGTGCGACCTGCTCGGCGTGGCGGGCGTCGAGCGCGGCGGCGGCCTCCTCCGCCTCACGGTCGGCTTCCGCGCGGGCGGCGCGGTGCTCCTCGGCCTGGCGGGCCAGGAGTTCGGCCGCGCGGTGCGCGGTCTCCTCGAACGCCTCCTTCGCCGCCTCCCTGGCCCCCTCCGCGTCCCGGCCGGCGATGACAGCCAGCTCCTCGGCGCGTTCGCGGGCGGTCTCCAGGGTGGCGCGGGCCTTCGCCTCGGCCGCGGTCCGGACCCCTTCCGCGTACGCCCGGGCCGCCTCCCCGGCCTCCCGGGCCGCCGCGTCCGCCGCTTCCGCGACGGCCTGCGCCTCGGCCTCGGCGGCCCGCACGAGCCGCTCGTCCTCCTGCTCCGCGAGCTTCAGGATCTGCACGGCGGCCTCGCCCAGGGACTCGTACCGCTGCGGCTTCAGCGCCGCGACGGTCTCCCGCAGCACGGCCAGCTCCGTCTCCCTCTCCTCGGCGAGGGCGGTCAGCCGCGCGGCCCGCTCCCAGGTCTCGTCGCGCTCCCGGGACAGCGCGTCGACGTACCGGTCGACCTGCTCCGGGCGGTACCCCCGGCCCCGTCCGACGGAGAAACTCATCCTGACGCCCCTTCCCTATGGCCTCACCCACCAGGATGCGCCATAAGAACGGACAAAAGGCGCCCGACGTGATCACACATCGAGCGCCCTTCGTCACATTCCGCTCTCACGCGGCGTCAGATCCGCCGCCCCTCGCACGCCTCAGAGCAGTCCGTCCCACATCTGCTCCAGCAGCACCGACCACCAGTTCTCCGGCGACGACAGCGCCGCCGGGTCCAGCATCGCCAGCTGCGCCTGGAAGTCGACCGTCCAGCGGCCCGCCTGCTCCGGCGTGAGCCCGAACCGCAGCCGCCACATCCGGCCGAGCAGCGCCATCGACCGCGTGAACTCCGGCAGCCCGGTGTTCACGAACTGCGGCGGCACCGACGCCCCGCCCGGACCGGCCTCCACCGGCACCGCCACGATGTGCGCGGTCCCGTACTGGACGCAGATCGCCCGCCCGAAGTCCGACCCCAGCACCAGGTACGAGCTCGCGTCCGGCGCCGCCGGCACCTGACGCTGCTGCGCCAGCTCCGCCAGCGTCGGCACCACCGGCACCGCCGGCTGCGCCCAGAAGAACGGCCCGAAGTCCGCCGGAAGGCCCGCCCACATGAGCGTGACCGCCACCAGCTCCGGAACGCCCTGCCGGGACACCGCCCGCTGGTCGAACCGGAGGATCCCCGGCCCGAACGCGCCCGCCAGCTCCTGCGCCACGGCCTCCGGCGGCACCGGCGGTGCCGGCTGCACCTGCGGCAGCGGAGCCCGCACCGGAGCGGGCCGCGCAGGACCGTCCGCCACCTGATGCAACTCGCCCTGATGCGTGAGGAGTTGACGCATGCCCTGCTGGCGGCCCGCATGATCGCGGCCGTACGGGGCGATGCTGGTGATCCGCGCCTGCGGCCACGTCTCCCGAATCATCCGCGCGCAGTAACCGCCCGGCAGCTCGCAGGACGCCAGCTCCGTGTGGAGTTCGAGCACCTGCTGCGGCGGCACGCCGAGCCCACGCAGCTCGTGCAGGATCTGCCACTCCGGATGCGGGGTGCCCGGCGCCGAACGCCGGATGATCTGCTGCTCCGAACCGTCCGGCGCCCGGTACCGCAGCACCGCCTGGTACCCGGGGCCCACCGTCGGCACACCGGCCGGCGGCTGCTGCGGATACCCGTAGGCCGGAGCCGGAGCAGGCCCCGGAGCGGGAGCCGGGACCGGGCCCGGCGCCTGCGGCGCCGCCGGAGCGGGCCCCGGCGGAGGCACCGGCGCGCCCGGACCCGCCGGACCCGGCTGGGCCAGCATCGTCGGCGCGTGCTCGATGCCGTGCGCCGGCGTCCCCGCGCCCCCGGAGGCACCCGGAGCACCCGGAGCACCCGGAGCACCCGGAGCGCCGGGAACACCCGGCGGCGGAGGCGGCGGCGGCACGTTGCCGCCACCGGCCGGACCGGCCTGCCCGGGATGCGCCAGCATCGTCGCCGCCTGGTGCACCGGCTGCGGCGGCGTCACCGGCCCCGGCGGCGCGGGCGGCGGAGGCGCACCCGGGCCGGCGGGACCGGCGGGACCCACCGGAACACCCGGCGCCGGCGTCTGCGGAACCAACTGCGTCGGTACGTACGCGGGCGCGGGCGCGGGCCCGCCGGACGTCGCACCGGGCACCCCCGGCGGAGGCGGCGGCGCGACCGGTGCCGCCGCCTGCTTCTTCGGCGGCAGCGTCGCCTTGCTCGTCGCCGCGTCCGCGATGTCCCCCGCACCCGGCACGACCGGCGGGGCCGCGGGCGGCGGCGGAGTGGCACCCGGCGCCACCGGCGGCGGCGTCGCCCCCGGCGGCGGAGGCGCGGACGGGTCGAGGCGCGGCGCCACGGCCGTCTTCGGCAGCGCGCTCCCGCCCTGCATCAGCGCCGTCGGCGCGTCCGCGCCCACCACCGGCACCGGGGCGTCCTCGTCATCGGCACCCGACAGCGGCGGCGCGAACACCGTCGCCGGCAGCGGCACGCCCTCCACGCCACCGGAACTCGCGTTGGCGTCCGCCCACGGACCGGCCGGCGCCGACGTCGGCACCCCGTCCATCGCCGTCGGCTCGTACCCGTCCCCCTCCGACGACGCGGAGGAAGAAGAAGGAGAAGCGGAGGAGGACGAAGAAGACGAGTCGAACGGAGGAAGCGGGATCGCCGCCGCCGGCGTCTCCGACCCGTCCGAGGCATCCGCCCCGGCCGACGACACCGACACCGACCCCGAAGCCGAAGCCGGCCCCGGAACCGCGACCGCCTCCGGACCGGATGCCGGACCCGACGCCGGGACCACGTCCCCGCCCGTGTCCGGCTCGCCCTCCGCCTCGACCCGCTCCTCCTGCGACGCGTTCGGCCGCTGCGGCAGACCGATCTTGTCCGCCGCGTCCTGCAACCACTCCGGCGGACTCAACAGGAACGACGTCTGGTTCAGGTCGATCCGCGCCGGCGGCGCGGCCGGAGCCGGCACCGCCGCCTCCTCGACGGACCCGTACTCCTCCTCGTACCGCCGGATCACCTCACCCACCGGCAGCCCCGGCCACAACGTCGCCTCGCCCGAATCCCG
Source organism: Streptomyces roseolus (assembly GCF_014649855.1). Lineage (GTDB taxonomy): Bacteria > Actinomycetota > Actinomycetes > Streptomycetales > Streptomycetaceae > Streptomyces > Streptomyces roseolus. The sequence continues at coordinate 62,541 of NZ_BMTV01000020.1, forward strand.
CGCGATCACCAGCCGCTGCCGGCCCACGTCCGACGTCGGACCGCCCTCACGGCCCTCCGCCCACACCACGAAACCCAGACCGAACTCCCGCACCCGCACCTCCTGGTGCTGGTACGGCGGAAGATCGCCGTTGATCCACTCCTCGGCGCGCTCCTGCGCCTGCGCGAACGTCACCACAGCCGGCTCAGCCTCCCACCGGGACCACGGGCACGGCGCGCGCGAAGCCGCCGTCCACCATCAGGTTCGCGACCGTCTCCAGCTCCGGCGGATTACCGGCCAGCCGCAACAGGAACGCGTCGAAATCCTCACCACACGGAAGCAGCAGACGCTCCACCCGCTCGTTCACCGACCACCCCGCGGCCTCCTCACCGGAGTCCCGCACGTCGTCGTAGGCACAGAACCACACGGAACCCACACCCGCGCCCCGCACCTTCACCGCCACCAGACCACCCTGCACGAACGCCACCCCCAGGTAGTCCTTCGTCAGATGGTCCCGCAGACACTTGTTCACGTAGACGAGGTCGTTGACCCCCGCCTCCTCGCGCACCGTGAAGAACGGCTGGTCCACCAGCAGCCCCAGCTCCGCGTCGAGCGCCGCGCCCACCGGCGCACACCCGCCCGCCACCTTCAGGAACGAGCGGTACGCCCCCGGCAGCCGGTAGCCGAGATCCTCCTCGACCCCCTGCAACTGCTGCTCCGACACCGACACCCCCGACTTCGGCAGCCCGAAGTGCACCGGACGCGTCTCCTGCAACGGCCGCGTCCCCCGCTTCGCGTGGTCCACCGCCGCCGTCGCCACCCCACCGTGATGCCGCAGCAACGCCTTCACCTCGACCGGCACCAGCTCCAGCCGACGCGAACCCACCACGTGGTGCCACGTCCAACCGTGCGGCGTCGCCACCGCCGGGATCGTGTCCCACAACTCGTGCCCGGTCGCCGCCATCGCCGCGTTCGCCGACACGTAGTCCGTCAGCCGCAACTCGTCGACACCGAAACCCTCCGGCGGTTCCGCGATCTCCGCCGCCGCACGCGCGTACGGCGAGAAGTCCGGAAACCCCCGCTCGTCCACCCGTACCCCGCGCGGATGCCGCGAGGCGCGCACCGGATCCGGGAAGCGCACGACCTGCCCGGCATAGGCCGCGTTCGGTGGCGCGGTGTACTGCCCGAGCCGACCTGTCGTCATGGCGGTTGCCCCCTGCATGGCGTCACTGGCTGCTACTGCTTGCTACGCGCCGCTCGCGCCCCCGGACACCACTGCCCCCGGCACGCCCGAGCGATCCCGCACAGCCTATGCGCTGCCACAAGAGCACGAACCGGCCCGCGCCCCCACCGGCCCACCCCGCACACCCACCGTCACCAACCGTCACGACCCCATGACAGGCCGACCACGACTCCGACACACCGAAGCGGCGAAACCCCCACCCAGCTTCCCCATATGGCTCCCTCTTTGGCAGGCTGTCACCGCAACTCGGGGGATTGCAGGAGGGGAAGACCAGCACCATGTACGCCAGCACGACACCCACACAGGGTGACCCACGCCTCAACTGGAGCAGCGACACCGACCACGGTCGCGCCCCCTTACTGCTCCACCGCCGCGACGGCATCCTGCCCGCCGTCGGGGCCGCCCTCTCCGTCCGCGGAGAGACCCTCACCTGCACCGCCGGCCGCGGCGACACGCCACCCGTCCTGCACGCCCTCGTCCAGGACTTCCTCGACACCCTCACCAGCGGCCAGCGCGAACGCTTCACCGGACGCTGCCCCGAGGCCATCCTGCTCTCCCGGCACCTCACCGCCACCGAGAACAACCGCTCCAAACGCGCCCAGCGCAAGCCCCTCACCGCCGGCGAGGCCCGCCGCAGCCTCAAACACGCCAAGATCACCGCCCGGCGCATCCGCGAGGACGGCGACCCCCTGCACGGCAGCTACGCCGCACCCTGCCGCTCCTGCGCCGCCCTCCTCGACCACTTCGGCGTCCGCACCGTCACCCCCACCGAGAACGGCTGACCCGCACCATGGCCGACACCACCCGCTTCCCCGTCAACGTCGACGCCGCCCTCCGCGACGCCGGCTGGCAACCCGGACGCTGGGACATCAAACTCGCCGAGGAATGGGCCGACACCCTCCGCGCCCACGTCTCCCCCGCCGGCCACCGGCACAGCGTCTTCCCCGCCGCCGTCGAGGCCTGGGCCGAATTCGGCGGCCTCCACCTCACCGCCCCCGGCCACGGCCGCCAGATAGCACCCGCCACCCTCCGCTTCGACCCCCTCGCCGGACTCCACCTCGCCCGCACCCTCGCCGACCTCGGCCGCGCCCTCGGCACCGAACTCGCCCCCCTCGGCGAAGAGGGCGACCACCAGGCCGTCCTCGCCATGGACGCCGAAGGCCGCGTCTACAGCCTCGACCACACCGGCGACTGGTACCTCGGCCGGGACATCGACACCGCCCTCGCCACCCTCGTCACCGGCACCCGGCCCACCCGCCTCACCACCGGCTGACCCCGCACCACCGGAACCACCACCGGCCGACCCCGCACCACCGGGGCCACCACCGGCTAACCCCGCCCCACCGGAATCACCGCGGACACCTTGAAACCACCCGCGTCCGTCGGCCCCGACACGAACGCACCCCCCAACCGCACCACCCGCTCCCTCATCCCCACCAGACCGTTCCCCCCGCTCGGCAACCCCGCGTCCGCCGCCCCCGCGTCCGACGGACCGTTCTCCACCTGCGCCGCCACCTCCGCCTCCCGGTGCGCCAGCCGCACCACCACCGACGCGCCCGGGGCGTGCTTGTGCACGTTGGTCAACGCCTCCTGGACCACCCGGTACGCCGTCCGCTCCACCTCCGGCGGGTACTCCCCCGGCTCCCCCAGCACCACCAGCTCCACCGCCGCCCCCGCCAGCCGCGACTCCTGGCACAGCTCCTCCAGCGCCCCGAGCCCCGGCCCCGCCGCGGCCTCCGCCGCCGCAGCCGCGGCCCGCCCCACCGCCGCCAACGGCACCGCGGCCGGAGCCACCGGCACCGGCTCCTCCCTCAACACCCCCAACATCTCCCGCAGCTCCGTCAACGCCTGACGCCCCATGTCACCCACCAGCGCCGCGTTCCGCACCGCCTTCTCCGGATCCTTCAACGCCACCGCCTGCAACGCCGCCGCGTGCACCACCATCAACGACACCCGGTGCGCCACCACGTCGTGCATCTCCCGCGCGATCCGCCGCCGCTCCTCCTGCCGCGCCCACTGCGCCCGCTGCTCCGCCCGGTCCGCCAGCAGCGACAACTCCTGCTCCAGCGAGTCCGCCCGCTCCCGCAGGCTCTCCATCAGCCGCCGCCGCGCCCCTATGTAGAGCCCGAGCAGCACCGGCGGCGCGTTCAGCCCCAACGTCATGAACAACGCCATCACCGGCACGTACCAGGCACTCGGATCGAAGTCGTCCGCCTGCGCGGCGATGTCCCGCCGCATCTCCACCGCCGTGACCACGAACACGGCGACCGTCGCCATCCCCGCCAGCACGGCCGTGTACCGCCGGGGCACCTCGGAAGCGGCGAGCGTGTACAGCCCGACGACCCCCATCAGGAAACCCATCTCGGCCGGCGCCACCGCGACCGACACCAGCACCACCGTGATCGGCCACCGCCGACGCACCAGCAGCACGGCCCCCACGACGAACCCGAACAACGCCCCCAGCGCCTCCGGAAACCCCGCCTTCCCCGCGAACGACACCCCCTCGGCGGCACACTCCACCGCCGACACCAGCGCCAGCCCGACATCCAGCACGGCACTCCGCCGCCGCCCCCACCACCACACGGCCCGCGCGCCCGGCGCGTCCCGATCTGCCCCCGTTGCGGTCATGCCCCCACCCTACGGGCGCCCCCCGACGAAATCCGAAGGACGTCAACGCCCCGCACACCAGTCCCTCGAACTGTTGAATCGCCCACGGTTTCGACCCGGACGTCCGCATTCCGGACGACGCTCCTCGCATGACCACAGAAATGAACCGGTACGCGGACTTCGAGGGCCTCCGCGCCCAGGCGGTGTCCCTCCGCCGCGAGGGCCTCAGCCGGCGCCAGATCCGTGACCGCCTCCACGTCCACAACAACGACATCCTCAACCGCCTCCTGGAGGGCGAACCCCCACCGGAGTGGACGAGGCGTCCCAACGCCAAGGACGACCTCCGCGCCCGAGCCCGGGAGCTCCGCCTCCAGGGCATGACCTACGACCAGATCCAGGTGGAGCTGGGCTGCTCGAAGAGCTCGATCAGCCTGTGGGTACGAGACCTGCCGGAGCCGGAACGGAAACGGACTCCGGAACGGGCGTCCGAAATCGCCCGGCGTGGGTGGGAGCCCACGATGCGCCGGCGCGAGGAGGAACGACAGGCGACCAAACGTGCCGCGGCCGAGAACATCGGCGCCCTGTCGGAGCGCGAGCTCTTCCTTCTGGGCGTGGGCCTGTACTGGGCCGAGGGCACGAAGGACAAGCCGCACGCGCGGCGCGAGCGCGTCACCTTCGTCAACAGTGACCCCGGGATGGTGCGGGTCTTCACAGCCTGGCTGGACCTGATGGAAGTCCCGGCCGAGCGGCGCGCGTACAGCCTCATGATCCACGAGACCGCCGACGTCACCGCCGCCGAGAACTACTGGGCGGACCTCGTCGGCGTACCCGCTTCCCGCTTCAGGAAGACGACCCTCAAACGCCACAACCCGAGGACCGTGCGCAAGAACGTCGGGGCCGAATACCGAGGCTGTCTCGTCATCCGCGTCCTCGGCAGCGCCGACTTGTACCGTCGCATCGAGGGCGCCTGGTACGGCATAGTAGGGGCGGCGTCCACGCTGGATCTCCAGAATCGGACATAAAGCCCATCCCGGGTCGTCTAAGGGCAAGACGGGAGATTTTGGTTCTCCATATGGGGGTTCGAGTCCTCCCCCGGGAGCACGCTGGGTTCGGGCCCTGACCTCCCAGGTCAGGGCCCTTCCTCATGGCCGCCCCCTGACGCCCCGGTATCCTTCGTGCGTCCACCACCCAAAGCCGAAGGGCATATCCGTGAGCGCCAACCGCCCGGCAGCCGTCGTCGTCCTCGCAGCGGGTGAGGGCACCCGCATGAAGTCCAAGACCCCCAAGGTCCTGCACGAGATCGCCGGGCGTTCGCTCGTCGGACACGTCGTGTCCGCCGCGCGCGAGCTGGACCCCGAGCACCTCGTCGTGGTCGTGGGGCACGCGCGGGAGCGCGTGCGGGGGCACCTGGAGGAGGTGTACCCGGGGACCCGCACCGCCGTGCAGGAGGAGCAGAACGGCACCGGGCACGCGGTGCGGATGGCTCTGGAGGAGCTCGGGGCCGCGCCCGAGGGGACCGTCGTCGTCGTGTGCGGCGACACTCCGCTGCTGTCCGGTGCGACGCTGAAGGGGCTCGCGGAGACGCACGCCGCCGACGGCAACGCCGTGACCGTGCTGACCGCCGAGGTGCCGGACTCCACCGGGTACGGGCGGATCGTGCGGGACGGGGCGACGGGCGCCGTGACCGCGATCGTCGAGCACAAGGACGCGTCGCCGGGCCAGCTGGACATCCGGGAGATCAACTCGGGCGTGTTCGCGTTCGACGGCGTCCTGCTCGCGCAGGCGATCAAGCAGCTGCGGACGGACAACAGCCAGGGCGAGGAGTACCTCACCGACGTGCTGTCGATCCTGCGCGAGGCCGGTCACCGTGTCGGCGCCTCCGTGGCCGCCGACCACCGGGAGATCCTCGGGATCAACAACCGCGTGCAGCTGGCTGAGGCCCGCGCGCTGCTGAACCGCCGGCTGATCGAGGCCGCGATGACGGCCGGCGTGACCGTGGTCGACCCGGCGTCGACGATCGTGGACGTGACCGTGACGTTCGAGCCGGACGCCGTGATCCACCCGGGTACGCAGCTGCTCGGTGCCACGCACGTCGGCGAGGACGCCGAGGTCGGGCCGAACACGCGGCTGACGGACACGACCGTGGGCCGGGGCGCGCGGGTCGACAACTCGGTGGCGGTCTCGGCGGAGATCGGCGACGGGGCCTCCGTGGGTCCGTACGCGTACCTCCGTCCGGGCGCGCGGCTCGGCGCGAAGGCGAAGATCGGTACGTACGTCGAGGTGAAGAACTCGTCGATCGGTGAGGGCACGAAGGTTCCGCACCTGTCGTACGTGGGCGACGCGACGATCGGCGAGTACTCGAACATCGGCGCGGCGAGCGTCTTCGTGAACTACGACGGGGTGGCCAAGCACCACACGACGATCGGGTCCCACTGCCGGACCGGTTCGGACAACATGTTTGTGGCTCCCATCACGATCGGGGACGGCGCGTACACCGCCGCGGGGTCCGTGATCACGAAGGACGTGCCGGCGGGCGCCCTGGCCGTCGCCCGGGGCCAGCAGCGGAATATCGAGGGCTGGGTCGCCCGGAAGCGGCCCGGCAGCGCCGCGGCGAACGCGGCCGAGGCGGCCTCGGAGGGGTCGGCCGGCGAAAGCTGACCGGAAACAGGTGCGTCGAACTCGGCGTACCGTGATACGTGCACACAAATTCGGCTGGTTCGCACACGCCTCCGGGAGCTCCGGGAGCGCGGGTCTTGCGGCCAGAGAACACGTCTGAGGAGACAGTGCTGTGACCGGGATCAAGACGACCGGCGAGAAGAAGCTGATGCTCTTCTCCGGCCGCGCCCACCCCGAGCTGGCCGAGGAGGTCGCGCACCAGCTGGGCGTCGGTCTCGTTCCGACCAAGGCGTTCGACTTCGCCAACGGTGAGATCTACGTCCGCTTCCAGGAGTCGGCGCGCGGCGCGGACTGCTTCCTGATCCAGAGCCACACGGCTCCGATCAACAAGTGGATCATGGAGCAGCTGATCATGATCGATGCTCTGAAGCGGGCCTCGGCCCGGAGCATCACCGTGATCGTGCCGTCGTACGGCTACGCCCGTCAGGACAAGAAGCACCGCGGCCGCGAGCCGATCTCGGCCCGTCTGGTGGCGGACCTGATGAAGACGGCCGGCGCGGACCGGATCCTGACCGTGGACCTGCACACGGACCAGATCCAGGGCTTCTTCGACGGCCCGGTGGACCACCTGTCGGCGCTGCCGGTGCTGGCGGACTACGTGGGCAGCAAGGTCGACCGGGAGAAGCTGACGATCGTCTCCCCGGACGCGGGCCGGGTGCGGGTCGCCGACCGCTGGTGCGACCGTCTGGACGCGCCGCTGGCGATCGTGCACAAGCGCCGTGACAAGGACGTCGCCAACCAGGTGACGGTCCACGAGGTCGTCGGTGACGTGAAGGGCCGCGTCTGCGTCCTGGTGGACGACATGGTCGACACGGGCGGCACGATCTGCGCGGCGGCGGAGGCGCTCTTCGCGCACGGCGCCGAGGACGTCATCGTGACGGCGACGCACGGCATCCTGTCGGGTCCGGCGGCGGACCGCCTGAAGAACTCCAAGGTGAGCGAGTTCGTGTTCACGGACACGCTGCCGGTGCCGGGTTCTCTGGAGCTGGACAAGATCACGGTGCTGTCGATCGCGCCGACGATCGCGCGCGCGGTGCGCGAGGTGTTCGAGGACGGTTCGGTGACGAGCCTCTTCGAGGAGCACTGAGCCCCGGTTTTTCCGGTGAGGGCCGTCTTCCCCGTTCGGGGGAGGCGGCCCTCCGCCGTTCCGCTTCCCGGGCCGGTGATCCATTTGGGGGGTCGGGGCGGGGCGGGTAGACTGCCCTGGTTGCTCGGCGAGGGAGGCCGGTACCCGTTCTCGGGTCGGCGCTCCGTTATCGACGCGCTCTTCGTAGCAGGCCATCGCCAGTCGGCGGCCGGGTGACAGTCACGTTCGTCACCACCACTACGAGGAGTGCACATGTCCGAGGTGAAGCTCGCCGCCGCCGTCCGCACCGAGTTCGGCAAGGGCGCCGCCCGCAAGATCCGTCGTTCCGGCAACGTCCCCGCGGTCGTCTACGGCCACGGCTCGGAGCCGATCCACATCACGCTGCCGACGCACCAGACCACGCTGGCGCTGCGCACCCCGAACGTCCTGCTGTCCCTGGACATCGAGGGCAAGGGTTCCGAGCTGGCGATCCCGAAGGCCGCCCAGCGCGACCCGCTGAAGGGCGACCTGGAGCACGTCGACCTGCTGCTGGTCAAGCGTGGCGAGAAGGTCACCGTCGAGATCGTCGTCGAGACCGAGGGCGACCTGGCCCCGGGCGCCTTCCTGGTCGAGAACGTGCTGAACACGCTCTCCGTCGAGGCCGAGGCCACCCACCTCCCGGAGTCCGTCACGGTCTCCATCGAGGGCCTGTCCGCCGGTGACTCGGTCCACGCCAAGGACATCGCGCTGCCGAAGGGCGCCGCCCTGGTGACGGACCCCGAGGCCGTCGTCATCCAGATCCTGGCCGCGCAGGCCGAGGAGCCGGCCGCCGAGGGCGACGAGGCCGCCGAGGCCTGAGCCGTAGGCTCTTGTCCGACGTGACGGGGTGACGGTCCGCGCTGCGGTCCGTCACCCCGTTTCTCTGTGTCTGGTTCCCTGTGTCTGGTGAATGAGGAGAGTGCGATGACCGACGACGCGAACGCGCCCTGGCTGATCGTCGGCCTCGGCAATCCGGGGCCGGAGTACGCGGGCAACCGCCACAACATCGGCTTCATGGTGGTGGATCTGCTGGCGGAGCGGATCGGCGGGAAGTTCAAGCGGGCGCAGAAGGCGCAGGCGCAGGTCGTGGAGGGCCGGCTGGGGCCGGTGGGTCCGGCGAACCGGCGGGTGGTGCTGGCGAAGCCGATGTCGTACATGAATCTTTCCGGTGGCCCGGTGACGGCGCTGCGGGACTTCTACAAGGTGCCGACGGCGCACGTCGTGGCGGTCCACGACGAGCTGGACATCGACTACGCGACGCTGCGGCTGAAGCTGGGCGGCGGGGACAACGGGCACAACGGCCTGAAGTCGATGACGAAGGCGATGGGTGCGGACTACCACCGGGTGCGGTGCGGGATCGGGCGTCCGCCGGGCCGGATGCAGGTGGCGGACTTCGTGCTGAAGGACTTCTCGTCGACCGAGCGCAAGGAGCTGGACTGGTTCGTGGACCGGTCGGCGGACGCGGTGGAGTGTCTGGTGACGGAGGGTCTGGAGCGGGCGCAGTCGGCGTACAACTCCTGACCGTCGCCTTTCGGCCGCACGGTTGTACGATCCCGGGTCATGACGCACGTCCGGAACGCCGCCATGGCCCTCGTCGCCGTCCTGCTCGTGGTCGCGGGGGTGTGGGCGTCGTGGGCTTCGGCGCAGCACGTGCTCCTGGCGAAGGGGCGTGAGCACGGGACGCTGACGGTGGCGGGGTGCACGGACGAGCGGTGCAGCGGTGCGTACGTGCCGGAGGACGCGGGTGCGCCGCGGCGGACGCTGACGATCGAGCGGTCGGTGGCGGCGGGGCCGGGGGCGGTGATCCCGGTGGTGGTGAAGCCGGGCACGGACGAGGGCGTGCGGGCCGGTTGGGGCGGCGGGTTGCACGCCTGGCTGCCGTTGGGCGGCGCGCTGGTCCTGGCGGCCCCGCTGGTGGCGGGGGGTCTGCGGCTGCGGCGGACGGCGTGGTCTCTGGCGGGCGCGGGCGCGGCGCTGTGGGTGGCGGCGTTCGTGGCGTTGTGACGGGCCGTGAGGTGCGACCGGATTCAACCATTTCCCGGCGGGATCGTTATGTGCCTCTGGGTTAAGCGTGACTCAAAGCGACGGATAGGCTGCCCCCGCCACCTCCCACGGCATCCCTCATCCCACAGATGGACGACTGCACATGCGACGTTCCCTGATTCCCGCCGCCACGCTCGTCGCGGCCATGGCGGGCTCCTTGGCTCTGGCGCCGGCCGCCGCTGCCTCCAGCGGTGTCTACGACCTCAAGCTGCACCAGAAGACGCCGATCAAGGCGGCCGACTTCGAGCAGGGCGAGTGCCCCGACACCATTCCCGCCGACAAGGACGGGTGGCACTTCGTGATCCCGGGCGGCGGCACGGACTTCGTGAAGCTGACGGTCACGTTCGACGGCGGGGCCCCGATCGAGATCACTTCCTTCGGCCCGCCGAAGGACGACCACGCGTACGTGGCTTCGGACGCCGGTGCGGAGCTGACCTCGGCGGTCGCGACCGTCAAGGGCGAGCGGGTGAAGTTCTTCAACCTGTCTCACACCTGCGCCGCGGAGGACGAGGAGACCACCGGGGGCGCCGCCACCGGTGAGACCACCACCGGCGAGACCACCACGGGCGAGACGACCACCGGTGAGACCACCACGGGTGAGACGACCACCGGGGGCAATGCCACCGGCGAGACCACCACGGGTGAGACCACCACGGGTGAGACGACGACCGGCGAGACGACGACCGGCGAGACCACCACGGGTGAGGCCACCGCCACCGGTGGGGCCACGGCCACCGGTGAGACCACCGCGACCGGTGGCTCCTCGGCGACCGGCGAGACCACCGCGACCGGCGGTTCCTCGGCGACCGGTGAGACCACCGCGACGGGTGAGACCACCGGTGACGTCAAGGGCGAGACCGACACCAAGGGCGGTTCCGAGGAGGGCAACCTCGCGGAGACCGGTTCGAGCGCTCCGGTCGGCGTGATCGCCGGCGTCGCCGCCGCGCTCGCCGCGGCCGGCGCGTTCCTGGTGCTGCGCCGCCGCAAGGCCGCGCAGGGCTGACCTACCCCGGTAGTGAGAAGTGCCCCCACGGGATTCCGTGGGGGCACTTCTCGTGGGCCGGGCGGCGTCAGCCGGTGTTGCGCAGGCCCGCGGCGACGCCGTTGACCGTGAGCAGCAGGGCCCGCGCGAGCAGCGGGTCCGGCTCCTGGCCGGCCTCGGCGGCCGCGCGCTGGCGGGCGAGGAGGGCGACCTGGAGGTAGGAGATCGGGTCCAGGTAGGCGTCGCGGATGGCGAAGGTCTGCTGGAGGACCGGGTTGGAGTCGAGCAGCTTCTCGCCGCCGGTGACCTTGAGGACCTCCTCGACGGTGAGCGCGTGCTCCGCCTCGATGGCCTCGAAGACGTGCTTGAGCTCGTCGGGGACGAGGGTGTCGACGTAGTGGCGGGCGATCCGCAGGTCCGTCTTCGCCAGCGTCATCTCGACGTTGGAGAGGAAGTTGCGGAAGAAGTGCCACCGCTCGTACATCTCGCCGAGGACCGCTTCGAGGCCGGCCTCGCGCAGGGCCTTGAGGCCGGATCCGACGCCGTACCAGCCGGGGACGATCTGGCGGGACTGGGTCCATCCGAACACCCAGGGAATGGCGCGGAGTCCGTCGAGGGAGACGCCGGAGCCGGGTCGGCGGGAGGGCCGCGAGCCCAGGTGCAGGTCGGCGAGCTGGTCGACGGGGGTGGAGGCGAGGAAGTACGCCGGCAGGCCGGGGTCCTCGACGAGCTTGCGGTACGCGGTGTGGGCGGCCTCCGAGACGGTGTCCATGGCGGCGTCCCAGCGGGCGAGGGCGTCGTCGGACTGGCGCGGCGCGGTGTGCAGGGCGGAGGCCTGCAGGGTGGCCGCGACGGTGAGTTCGAGGTTCTCGCGGGCCAGCGACGGGATGAGGTACTTGTCGGAGATGACCTCGCCCTGTTCGGTGACCTTGATCTCGCCCTCCAGGGTGCCCCAGGGCTGGGCGAGGATAGCGTCGTGCGAGGGGCCGCCGCCGCGGCCGACGGTGCCGCCGCGGCCGTGGAACAACCTCAGCCGAACCCCGTAACGGTGAGCGACGTCCCTCAGCCTCCGCTGGGCGCGGTGGATCTCCCACTGGCTGGTGGTGATGCCGCCGAACTTGGAGGAGTCGGAGTAGCCGAGCATGACCTCC
>NZ_BMTV01000020.1:74349-148132 GCF_014649855.1 Streptomyces roseolus
TGGACGTCGCCGCGGAGCGCGACGAGGCGTCGGTAGGAGGGGTCGGCGAGCATGTCGTTGAGGATGACGTCGGCGGCCTTGAGCTCGTCGGTGGTCTCCAGGAGCGGCACGATGCCGATCTTGGCCCAGCCGGCGTGCAGGTCGATGAGGCCGGCCTCGCGGGCGAGGACGGTGGCGGCGAAGACGTCGTCGGCGCCCTGGCACATCGAGATGATGTAGGACTCGATGACTTCGGGGCCGAAGCGCTCGAAGGCTTCCTTGACGGTGTGGAAGACGCCGAGGGTCTTCTGGCCGGGGGCGTCGAGCGGGGCCGGGGTGGGGGCGAGCGGCCGGCGGGAGCGGAGCTCCTTGGCGAGGAGCTTCTGCCGGTAGTCGCGGGGCATGTCGGCGTACCGCCAGGACTCCTCGCCGAGGCGGTCGAAGAGCTGGCCGAGGGCGTGGTGGTGGGCGTCGGCGTGCTCGCGGACGTCCATGGTGGCGAGCTGGAGGCCGAAGGCGGCGAGGGTGCGGATGGTGCGGTCCATCCGGCCGTCGGCGAAGATGCCGCCGCGGTGCTCGCGCAGGGAGGTCTGGATGAGGGTGAGGTCCTGGAGGAGCTCGGCGGTGCCCAGGTAGTCGCGGCCGTCCTGGTGGGGGGTGCCGTTGGCGAGGCGCTCGCGGGTGTTGAGGAGCTTCTGGCGGACGCAGGTGGCCTTGAGGCGGTACGGCTCCTCGGCGTTGAGCCGCTTGTAGCGCGGGCTGATCTCGGGGAGGAGGTCGAGGTCGCGCTGGAGGGAGTCCAGGAGTTCCTGGGTGGCCCCGGTGTAGCGGATGGAGTTGGAGAGGAGGCCGCGGAGGAAGTCGATGAGCTCCAGGGCGTCGGTGATGCCGTGCTCGTGCTGGAGGATCAGGACGTCCCAGGTGACCTGGGGGGTCACGTTGGGGTTGCCGTCGCGGTCGCCGCCGATCCAGGTGCCGAAGGTGAGGGGGCGGGTGCCGGCGGGGAGCTCGTAGCCGACGCGCTCCAGCTCGGCGGCGAGGTCCTCCAGGACGTCGCCGACGGCGCCCGCGTGGAGCTCGTCGAGGTAGTAGATGGCGTTGCGGGCCTCGTCGGCGGGCTCCGGGCGGACGACGCGGAGTTCGTCGGTCTGCCAGATGAGGTCGATGTTCTCGGCGAGGCGGAGGTCGTGGCGGCGCCGGTCGGCCTCGGTGACCGGGCTCTCCAGGAGGGCGCCGATGCGGCGGAGCTTGTTGAGGACGGAGCGGCGGGCGGCCTCGGTGGGGTGCGCGGTGAAGACGGGGCGCACGTTGAGGTTCTTGATCGTCTCGCGGACGTGGGCGGGGTCGCCGTCCTTGAGCATGTCGGCGGTGCGGGCCAGGAGGCTGCCGTCGGCGGCGCGCTTCTCGCGGAGCTCGCGGCCGCGGTGGACCTGCTCGGTGACGTTCGCCAGGTGGAAGTAGGTGGAGAACGCGCGGACGAGCTTGGCCGCCGTCTCCAGTTCGACGCCGCGGAGCAGCTCGGCGGCGGCGTCGCCGTCCTCGCGGGTGAGCCGCCGGACCTTCTCGACGAGGTCGAGGAGGTCGTGGCCCTCCTGGCGTACGAGGGTCTCGCCGAGGAGATCGCCCAGTCGGCGGATGTCGGCGCGCAGCTCGGCGTTGGTGGTGGGAGTCTGGTCGGCACTGCTCACAGGTGTGGCTCCTTGCAGTGTTCAAGCACGTCTGGAGGGTTCTGGAGGCTTGCGGACCGCGCTGTCCGGCGTCCCCAGGATAGGTGTCCATTCCCTGGACGTGGGCGAGCCCCCCGCTTGTGCCCTCTTGCCGGGCGCCGTCGCGCTGCCATACTTACGTTGCCGTAGGTTACGCAGCCGTAGCCTCGACGCGGCCGATTCCGGCCGCGCCTTCATCCTCTTCCTCACCCCCCAGGGGACACACGTATGACCATCACCCCCGAAATGACCTCGGCGTCCGAGTCGCCGGATCAGGCCCAGGCCCTGCCCTCCGCCACGCTCGGCGGCGACAGCAAGGGCTCCGTCGAACAGCTCGCGCTGGGGCTGTTCATCGTGGTGCCGTTCGTGGCGCTGCTCGCGGCGGTGCCGCTGGCCTGGGGCTGGGGGGTGAGCTGGCTGGACCTGGGGCTGATGACGGCGATGTACTACATCGGCTGCCACGGCATCACGATCGGTTTCCACCGGTACTTCACGCACGGGTCGTTCAAGGCGAAGCGGCCGCTGCGGATCGCGCTGGCGATCATGGGGTCGCTCGCGGTGGAGGGGCCGCTGGTTCGGTGGGTGGCGGATCACCGCAAGCACCACAAGTTCTCGGACTCGGAGGGCGACCCGCACTCCCCGTGGCGGTTCGGCGAGACGGTCCCGGCGCTGCTGAAGGGCCTGTGGTGGGCGCACATCGGCTGGATGTTCGACGAGGAGCGGACGCCGCAGCACAAGTACGCGCCGGATCTGATCAAGGACCCGGCGATCCGGCGGATCTCGCGGCAGTTCGTGCTGTGGACGGTCGTGTCGCTGGCGATCCCGCCGGTGATCGGCGGGTTGGTGACGTGGTCGTGGTGGGGCGCGTTCACGGCGTTCTTCTGGGGTTCGCTGGTCCGGGTCTGCCTGCTGCACCACGTGACGTGGTCGATCAACTCGATCTGCCACGCGGTGGGCAAGCGTCCGTTCAAGTCGCGTGACCGTTCGGGGAACGTGTGGTGGCTGGCGGTGCTGTCCTGCGGGGAGTCGTGGCACAACCTGCACCACGCGGACCCGACGTCGGCGCGGCACGGGGTGCTGAAGGGGCAGGTCGACTCCAGCGCCCGGCTGATCCGCTGGTTCGAGCAGGCCGGCTGGGCGTACGACGTGCGGTGGCCGGCGCGGTCCCGGATCGACGCCCGGCGCCGGGCCGCGTCCGCAGACGCGGCATGATGGAAGACGTGGCGATCGACGGCAGTTCCAGCAGCACCAGCGGTACGGGCGGTACCGGAGCGAAGCCCCGGCGGAGCCGCCGGGTGCGGATGACCGGCGCGGAGCGCCGGGAGCAGCTCCTGGACATCGGCCGGACGCTCTTCGCCGCGAAGGGGTTCGAGGGCACGTCGGTGGAGGAGATCGCGGCGAAGGCCGGGGTCTCGAAGCCGGTGGTGTACGAGCACTTCGGCGGCAAGGAGGGGCTGTACGCGGTCGTGGTCGACCGGGAGATGCGCCAGCTCCTCGACGGGGTGACGGGCGCGTTGACGGCGGGCCATCCGCGGGAGCTGCTCGAACAGGCGGCGTTCGCGCTCCTGGACTACATCGAGAACTACACGGACGGGTTCCGGATCCTGGTCCGGGACTCCCCGGTGGCGCAGTCCACGGGTACGTTCGCCTCGCTGATCAGCGACATCGCCACGCAGGTCGAGGACATCCTGGGCCTGGAGTTCAAGGCGCGCGGCTTCGACCCGAAGCTGGCGCCGCTGTACGCGCAGGCGCTGGTCGGCAGTGTGGCGCTGACCGGCCAGTGGTGGCTGGACGTCCGCAAGCCGAAGAAGGCGGAGGTCGCGGCGCACCTGGTGAACCTGGCGTGGCACGGTCTGGACGGGCTGGAGCAGAGGCCGCGGCTGATAGGGCACCGGAAGAGCTGAGGCCGGGCCCGCGGGCCCGGCGACGGTTCCGGGGCCCGGGCCGGCGCCGCCGACCTGACGGATCTCGAAAAGGCTCGTTGCCGGATCAACGATCAAGGTTATGATCCCCCCACATCCGGGGGGGTGTCCGCCCTCCGCGCGTGCCTTCTGCCGCGCGGAGCAGGAGCGGAGCCCTGTCCTGGATCCTGTTCTCACGTTCCCCAGGGGGGGATCAGTTTTGCGTACCGCTTTCTCCCTGCGCGGCCGCCGGATCGCCGCGTGCACCGCGCTCGCCCTCTCCGCCGGCATGCTGCTGGCGTCTCCCGCCGTGGCCCAGCCCGCGCCCGTACCGCCGACCGCGAAGGAGCTGCCGCGTCACGCCGCGACCCCGCTGCCCGACCTCGACCTGTCGCCGCTGCGCTCCGCCGGTACCGCCCGGACCGCGCAGGCGGGCGAGGCGCTGCCGCCCCGGTTCGACGTGGACGGGGACGGTCTCACGGACATCCTGCTCCGCGACTGGGGCGGCGGGCTCGGCGTGGTGCCGAGCAGCGACACGCCGAGCGGGCCGTGGTACAGCTCCGGGTCCTACGAGGTCTCCATGGACCTGGTGCCGCTCGGCGACCAGAACGCCGACGGCATGCCCGAGGTGCTGGTGCTGACCAAGCACGGCAAGGCCGAGCTCCAGGGCGGCGCCACGCTGAGCGGCAGCTCGCACTACTGGACCGGCGGCGGCTGGAACGTCTACAACAAGGTCTTCTCGCCCGGTGACGTCGACGGCGATGGCCGCTTCGACCTGCTGGCCCGCAAGCACAACGGCGACCTGTACTTCTACCGGAGCACCGGCAGCCCCTCCGCGCCGTTCTCGGCGCCGGTGAAGGCGGGCACCGGCTGGGGTGCCTTCGACCAGCTCGTCGGCATCGGCGACAACGACGGCGACGGCCGGGGCGACGCGGTGGCCCGCACGCCCGACGGCAGCCTGTACTTCTACGGCAGCACCGGGGTGAAGACGAACCCGTTCAAGCCGAAGAAGTTCGTCGGCGGCGGCTGGAACACGTACAACCAGATCCTGCCGGCGGACGACATCAACGGCGACGGGCACGCCGACCTGTACGCCCGGTCCGTCACCGACGGCTCGCTGTGGGCCTACGCGGGCCGCGGCAACGGCACGTTCGAGGCCCGTCAGCGCCTCTCGACCGGCGGATACCTCGCGGTCGACCAGTTCGCCGGTTCCGGCTCGATCGCCTTCGCCGGCAAGAACGCGCTGCTGGCCCGGACGCCCGGCGGCACCCTGTACTGGTACGGGGCGACGAACAACGGCAAGCTGACCGCGCGCGAGCCGTTCGAGGGCGACTGGTCCGGCGCCCCGCTGGGCTTCGCCGCCTCGCTCGACGGGGACGTCTTCGGCGACCTGTTCTTCACCCTCGACGGCACCCTCTACACCGGCGGCTGGAGCGGCGGCGGCTGGGGCTCGTACAACCACGTCTTCGGGCCCGGCGACCTGAACGGCGACGGCAAGGGCGACCTGCTGACCCGGGACCGGTCGGGCGTCCTGTACCTGCAGCGGGGCAACGGCGAGGGGACCGGCTTCGCGTCCCGGCTCCGGGTCGGCAGCGGCTGGGGCCAGTACAACCGTCTGATCGGCGCCGGTGACGTGTCGGGCGACGGCCGCGCGGACATCCTCGCGCGGGACGGCTCGGGCGTCCTGTGGCTGTACAAGGGCACGGGCGTGTCGACGCGGCCGTTCGAGACCCGGTACCGGATCGGTGGCGGCTGGAACGCGTACCGGCAGATCGCCGCCCCCGGTGACATGGACGGCGACGGCCGCGCGGACCTGCTCGCGACGACGTCCGGCGGCACGCTGTACCGCTACCACTCCACCGCCACGAAGGGCGTCTTCGCGCCGCGGGCCGCGGTCGGCGGCGGCTGGCAGGTCTACTCCAACCTGTACTAGTCCACGTCACCCCGGCGCCGGCATCCGTTCGTCCGGATGTCGGCGCCGGGCGCTACACTCACGCACACATCGGGGGAGGCGTTCGCCCTTCGCACGCGGGTGCGTCGCGAAGGCGTGCGGAACCACCCCGGTACCCACATCTTCATGTTCCCCAGGGGGGGATCCTTTGCGTTCCATGTTCTCCGGGCGTGGTCGCCGCGTCGCCGCGTGCACCGCCCTCGCCCTCTCCGCCGGCATGCTGCTGGCGACCCCCGCCTCGGCCGACGACGCCGTTCCGTCGAAGTCGCGTCTGCTCACCGAGCGGAAGCAGGACCACAAGCCCGCGCAGCGGACGCTGACGCTTCCTCAGGCCGGTGCGGCCCGTGCGGACGCGCAGGCCGCCGCGGCCGCCTCGCCGCTCCTTTCGGACCTGGACGGTGACGGCTTCGAGGACCTCATCTACCGCGACACGAGCGGTTTCCTGAACTCGGTCACGGGTACCGGCCTGTTCCTGTTCGGCGACATCGAGAACGTCGTGAAGGACGTCGTCCCGATCGGCAACCAGTCCGGGGACGCTCGGCCCGAGGTGCTGACGGTCAGCGAGACCGGCGCGCTCGTCATGTATCACGACAACGACGAGTTCGGCAGCCAGGACGCGGAAGGCAACCCGCGTCCGGGCACCTTCGTGGGCGGTGGCTGGCAGACCTACAACAAGGTCTTCTCGCCCGGCGACGTGAACGGCGACGGCCGTGCCGACGTCATCGGCCGCGCCAAGACCGGCCAGCTGTACCTGTACCTCGGCACCGGCAGCGCGGACAAGCCGCTGAGCGGCCGGGCCCTGGTCGGCTCCGGCTGGAACAAGTTCGACCAGATCGTCGGCGCCGGCGACGGCAACGGCGACGGCCACGCCGACCTGTACGCCCGCACCCCCGACGGCCAGCTGGTCTTCTACCCGGGCACCGGCGTCGTCGCCCAGCCCTTCGCCGCCCCCAAGGCCATCGGCGGCGGCTGGCAGACGTACACCCAGATCGTGGCGGGCGGGGGCGGCAGCCTCCTCGGCCGCTCCCTGGACGGCACGCTCTTCTTCTACGCCCCGAAGGGCGACGGCACCCTCGCGGGCCGCGTGCAGGAGGGCGACAAGGGCGTCTGGGCGGACGCCGCGCAGATCGCCAACGCGGGCAGCATCCCGTACCTGGGCCGCGCGGGCGTCAACGCCGTCACCACCAACGGTTCGTGGTACTGGTACGACAACACCACCACGGGCCGGCTCAGCCCCCGCCTCCTCATCCACGGGGCCGACCCGTTCATGGCGAGCGCGAACTTCTTCAGCATCGCGTCGACGAACGACGACGGCGTCGGCGACGACGTCTTCATCGTCGACGGCCACCTGATCATCGACGGTCAGGACATCGGCGGCGGCTGGGGCGTCTTCACCTCCGTCGTCGGCCCCGGCGACCTGACCGGCGACGGCAAGGGCGACCTCGTCGCCCGCGACCGCGACGGCGTCCTGTGGCTCTACAAGGGCAACGGCCTCGGCACCCGCTTCGCGACCAAGATGCGCATCGGCGGCGGCTGGAACGGCTTCAACAAGCTCCTCGGCGCCGGCGACTACACCGGTGACGGCCTCACCGACCTGGTGGCCCGCACCACCGGCGGCGACCTGTACGTCTACCCGGGCACCGGCAAGGACACCGCGGTCTTCGGGGCGCGCAAGCCGGTCGGCGGCGGCTGGAACACCTTCAAGCACCTCACGGCCCCCGGCGACCTGAACGCCGACGGCAAGGGCGACCTCCTCGGCATCAACAGCGCGGGCGAGCTCTACCCCTACCTGAACACCTCGTCGGCCCGCTTCGCCAAGCAGAAGAGCGCCGGCACCGGCTACCAGGTCTACAACAAGTTCAACTGACCCTCGGGTCGGGCCCGTCGGCCGCCCCCGCACCGGTTCCCTCCGGTGCGGGGGCGGCCGCGTTTCCAGGGGGTCAGGCCGGCTTGCGGGCGACCGCGAAGACGCGGCGGAACGGGAAGACCGTGCCGTCCGGGCCCGGGGGGTAGGCCTCGCGGAGGAGGTCGCGGTACTGGGCGAGGAAGGCGTCGATCGCGGCCCGGTCGTCGCCGAGGGTGGTGAGGACGGGGCGCAGGGCGGTGCCCTTCACCCAGTCGAGGACGGGGTCCTCGCCCTGGAGGAGCTGGCAGTAGACGGTCTCCCAGACGTCGGTCTCGCAGCCGAGGGCGGTGAGGCGGGTGAGGTAGTCGGCGGCTTCGAGGATGTGGACGAAGCGGCGGCCCTGGCCGGCGAGCCGGCCGCGCCATTCGGGGCGGGCGCAGAGTTCGCCGAGGAGGGCGTGGCTGGGGGAGGTGAAGTTGCCGGGGACCTGGAAGGCGAGGACGCCGCCGGGGCGCAGTCCGTCGATCCAGGCGGCGAAGGACTCGGGGTGGTTGGGGACCCACTGGAGGGCGGCGTTGGAGACGATCAGGTCGTACGGCTCGGTGGGGGTCCAGTGAGCGGCGTCGGCGGGGCGGAAGTCGAGCCAGCCGCCGCCGGCGGTGCTGCCGGCCCAGTCCTTCTCGGCCTGCTGGAGCATCTCGGGCGAGAGGTCGAAGCCGGTGATGCGGGCGTCGGGCCAGCGGTCGGCGAGGAGGGCGGTGACGTTGCCGGGTCCGCAGCCGAGGTCGGCGACGCGGGCGGGGCCGCCGTGGTCGGGGAGGGGCGGTATTCGCTGGAGGAGGTCGAGGAAGGGGCGGGTGCGGTGGGTGGAGTGGCGGAGGTACTGGTGCGGGTCCCACACCGGTGCGGCGACGGAGTCGTCGGAATGCATGTTCGAAGCCCCCTTGCAGGCGAGAGTCGGCCAAACGGAACCGGTTCCGGCCGGGTCTCTTCCCCATAGTTGCGCGAACTATATCTTGAGATCGAGATTCATGATGTCGAGAAACTCGAATGCAAGAGACTTTATGTCAACAGACCCTCTACACTGATCACATGGAGGACGAGGTCGACCGACTGGTCGCTGCATGGCGCCGCGAGCGCCCGGACCTCGACGTGGAGCCGTTGGAGGTCCTCAGCCGCGTCTCCCGGCTGGCCCGGCACCTCGACCGCGCCCGCCGCCTCGCCTTCTCGGAGCACCAGCTGGAGCCCTGGGAGTTCGACGTCCTCACCTCGCTGCGCCGCGCCGGAGCCCCGTACCAGCTCTCCCCCGGCCAGCTCCTCACCCAGACCCTGGTGACCTCCGGCACCATGACCAACCGCATCGACCGGCTCACCAAGAAGGGCCTGGTCGAACGGCTCCCCGACCCCAGCGATCGGCGCGGGGTCCTGGTCCGCCTCACCCCCGAGGGACGCGACCGCGCCGACGAGGCGCTCGCCGGGCTGCTCGCCCAGGAGCGCGCCATCCTCGCCCAGCTCTCCCGCCCCCAGCGCGCCGAACTGGCCGCCCTGCTACGCCGGCTGACCGCCCCGTTCGACAACGTCCCCGGCTAGGACCGGTCCCGGTGCCGACAGCGGCGCCGGACCCACGCCCGCCCGCCGGGCCAGCGCCACCGCCGCGAGCGTCGAGTGGACGCCCAGCTTCCCCAGCACGTTCTGCATGTGCGTGCGGACGGTGTGCGGGGAGAGGAAGAGGCGCTCCGCCACCGCCTTGCGGCCCAGGCCCGCGACCATGCAGCGCAGCACCTCCCGCTCGCGCGGGGTCAGCGACTCCACGAGCCGCTCGCTCTCCGTCCGGTGCCGCCGGGCCGCCGTCAGCTCCCGCAGCACCCCCGTCAGCAGCGCCGGCGGCAGGTGCGTCTCGTCCCGCAGCACCCCGCGCACCACGGCGAGCAGCCGCTGGAGCGAGGAGTCCTTCGCCACCCAGCCGGAGGCCCCCGCCTGGAGCGCGAGCGCGGCACGGCGGGCGTCGTCCTTCTCGGCGAGCACGACCGCGCGCACCGAGGGCTGGGCCTTCCGCACCCCCGCGACCAGCGAGATCCCGTCCACGGCGGGCTCGCCCTCACGAGGAGGCGGTACGGCCCCGGCCGGCGCGCCCAGATCGGCGTCGACGAGCAGCACGTCGAACCGGCGCCCCTCCGCGACGCCCCGGTCCAGACAGCGCATGGCGGCGGGACCCGTGCCCGCCGCGGCGACGTCGACGTCCGGCTCGGCCGCGAGCGCGGCGGCCAGCGACTCGGCGAAGACGCGGTGGTCGTCCACCACCAGGACCCGGATTCGTGCCACGGACACCCCCAAGTGTCGAGGAGAGGCCGGCGCGGTACGGCGCCGGGGGGCGGGTCCGTCGGGCGCACGGCCGCCGCCGTGACCAGACCTGTACCCCGCTCCCGGCGCCGTACCCGACGGGTCTCGCTCCCCTGAACGGCACCGGCCCCCACCGGTGCTGCCCCACAGAGTAGGGGCGGGGCACCGCCGTGGGGGCCGATGGGCGGAAGTGTCCGAAGTCGACCGTCCGTGTGGCCGGAAGGATCACGGACGGGGCTCCTCAGAGACGGCGGGCGCCCGCCGAGGGGACGGCCGGGAAGATCCCCGGCTCCGCGTGCCCGGCGTCCGCGAAGGCCTTCCGGACCGCCGCCGCGACGTCCTCCGCCCGGTCCGCGTCCACCAGGACCACCGCCGAGCCGCCGAAGCCGCCGCCGGTCATCCGGGCGCCGAGCGCCCCGGCCGCGTTCGCCGCCTCGACCACCAGGTCCAGCTCCGCGCAGGAGACCCGCAGGTCGTCCCGGAGCGAGGCGTGGCCCTCGGTGAGGAGCGGGCCGACCGCCCGGGTCGCGCCGGCGTCGAGCAGGGCGATCACCCGGGCCACCCGGTCGTTGTCCGACACCACGTGCCGGACGTACCGCAGAATCGTGCCGTCGCTCAGACGGTCGAGCGCGGCGGGCAGATGCGCGGCGTCCACCTCGCGCAGGGCGCGCACCCCGAGCGCCCGCGCGCCCGCTTCACAACCGGCGCACCGTTCCGCGTACGCGCCGTCCCCGAGCGCGTGCTTCACCCGGGTGTCCACGACCAGGAGCGCGAGCCCCTCGGCGGCGAGGTCGAAGGGCACCTGACGGTGGGACAGGTCCCGGGTGTCCAGGTGGAGGGCGTGGCCCTCCACGGCGCACGCGGAGGCCATCTGGTCCATGATCCCGCAGGGCACGCCGACGAAGGCGTTCTCGGCGCGCTGGGCGATCCGGGCCAGCTCGGGCCGGGTGAGCCCCAGCTCGAAGAGGTCGTTCAGGGCGAGGGCGGTGACGACCTCCAGGGCCGCCGAGGAGGAGAGCCCGGCGCCGGTCGGCACGGTGGAGACGAGGTGGACGTCGGCGCCGGCGACCGGGTGCCCGGCCTCCCGCAGCGCCCAGACGACCCCGGCCGGGTAGGCGGCCCAGCCGCCGCCGGAGAGGGGCTCCAGGTCCGCCACGTCGAGCCGGACGATCCCGCCGTCGACATCCCCGGAGTGCAGCCGCAGGACGCCGTCGTCGCGGCGGGAGACGGCGGCGACGGTGGTGTGCGGCAGGGCGAGCGGCAGCACGAAGCCGTCGTTGAAGTCGGTGTACTCCCCGATGAGGTTGACCCGGCCGGGGGCGGCCCAGACCCCGTCGGGCGCGGCGCCGTACAGCGCCTCGAAGCCGGCGGCGACGCTCATGCGCCCTCCTCCTGGTGACGGTGCCGGGCGAAGGCCCAGGCGTCGGCGACGACGTCCGCCAGGTCGGGGCGGGACGGGATCCAGCCGAGCCGCTCGCGGGCGGTGTCGGCGGAGGCGACGAGGACGGCCGGGTCGCCGGGGCGGCGCTCGGCGGCGATCTCCGGGATCGGGTGGCCGGTGACCTTGCGGACGGTCTCGATCACCTCGCGGACGGAGAAGCCGTTGCCGTTGCCGAGGTTGCAGACCAGGTGCTCGCCGGCCGGGACGTCGCCCCGGGTCATGGCGTCGAGGGCGAGGAGGTGGGCCTCGGCGAGGTCGGCGACGTGGATGTAGTCGCGGACGCAGGTGCCGTCGGGGGTCGGGTAGTCGTCGCCGTAGACGGAGATCGCCTCGCGGCGGCCGAGGGCGACCTGGAGGACCAGCGGGATGAGGTGCGACTCGGGGTCGTGCCGTTCGCCGAGCCCTCCGTGGGCCCCGGCGACGTTGAAGTAGCGCAGCGAGGCGGCGGCGAGGCCGTGGGCGGCGCACTCGCCGGTGATCATGTGGTCGACGGCCAGCTTGCTCGCCCCGTAGGGGCTGGTGGGGGCGGTGGCGGCGGCCTCGGTGATCGGGACGGTCGCGGGCTCGCCGTAGGTGGCGGCGGTGGAGGAGAAGACCAGCTTGCGGACGCCGGCCGCGCGCATCGCGGCGAGCAGCGCCATGGTGCCGCCGACGTTGTTCTCCCAGTACTTCTCCGGCCGGGCGACGGACTCGCCGACCTGCGAGTACGCGGCGAAGTGGAGGACGCCGTCGTAGGAGCCGTCGAGCCAGCGGGCGGCGTCCTGGACGCGGCCCTCGACGAACTCGGCGCCGGCCGGGACGCCCTCCCGGAAGCCGGTGGAGAGGTCGTCGAGGACGGTGACCCGGTCCCCCCGCTCCAGGAGGCGGGCGGCGACCGTGCCGCCCACATAGCCGGCTCCGCCCGTGACCAGGTACTTCTTGGCCGTCGTCATGCGCTTGCCACCTCTCGGATGCGCCGGGCCGCGTCCTCCGGCCGGATGTCGTTCATGAACGCGCCCATGCCGGACTCGGTGCCCGCGAGGAACTTCAGCTTGCCGGAGGCGCGCCGGACCGTGAACAGCTCCAGGTGCAGTCCGAAGTCCTCCCGCCGCTCGTCCGTGAACGGCGCCTGGTGCCAGGCGGCGATGTAGGGCGTGGGCGGCTCCGCCGGGCCGAAGATCCGGTCGAAGCGCCTCAAGAGTTCCAGATGGACCTGTGCGAACTCCGTGCGGGCGGCCTCGTCGAGGCCGAGGAGGTCGGGGACGCGCCGCTTGGGGTGGAGGTGGACCTCGTACGGCCACTTGGCGGCGTACGGCACGAAGGCGATCCAGTGGGCGGTCTCCAGGACCACGCGTTCACCGTGGGCGCGTTCGCGGGCGACGAGGTCGTCGAAGAGGTTCCGGCCGGTCTCCCGGCGGTGCTCGTCGATGCGGCGGCGCATCAGGGCGGTGCGGGGGGTGACGTACGGGAAGGCGTAGATCTGGCCGTGGGCGTGGGGGAGGGTGACGCCGATCTCCTGGCCCCGGTTCTCGAAGCAGTAGACCTGCTGGACGCCGGGGAGGGCGGAGAGGGCCGCGGTGCGGTCGGTCCAGGCGTCGAGGACGAGGCGGGCCCGCTCCTCGGTGAGGTCGGCGAAGGAGGCGGTGTGGTCGTCGGTGAAGCAGACGACCTCGCAGCGGCCCACGCCGCCGGAGAGGGCGGGGAAGCGGTTCTCGAAGACCGCGACCTCGTAGCTCTCCTCGGGGATCTCGCTCTCGCGTCCGTCCCTGGCCGGGCAGAGCGGGCAGGCGTCGGCCGGCGGGAGGTAGGTGCGGGTCTGCCGGTGGGAGGCGACGGCGACGTGGTCGCCGGTCAGCTCGTCGTACCGGATCTCCGAGCGGGAGGTGACGGGGGCGAGGGGGCGCGGGTCGACGGCGGTGCGGACGAGGTCGTCGCGACTGTCGTAGTAGATGAGCTCGCGCCCGTCGGCGAGCGTGGTGACGGTCTTCTTCACGGGGTGCCCTCCGGGCGCGAACAAACAGAACCACGCACAAAGAACCACAACCGAACATCGAGGTCAAGGGCGCGTCCCCGCGGCACCCTTCCGGAGAGCTCAGTGCGCCGTCCGCTGCCGCGGCACCGCCCGGTCGAGGAGGCCGGTCCTCGCGGCCAGCGCCGCCGCCTCCAGCCGAGACCCGACGCCCAGCTTCATCAGCACCCGCTGCACGTGCGTCCGCGCCGTGCTCGGCGCGATCCCCATCCCCGCCGCGATCAGCCGGGTGCCCTCGCCCTCCGCGACCCGCACCAGGACCTCCACCTCGCGGTGGGTCAGCAGCGCCAGCAGCCGCTGCGCCTCGTCGTCCGGCTGCGCCGCCGGGTTCAGCAGCTCCGCGAAGGCCCCGGCGAGCAGCTGCGGCGCCACCGCCGCCTCGCCCGCCCGCGCCTTCAGCAGGGCCCGCTCGACGCCCTCGATCCGCTCGTCGTGACGGACGTACCCGGACGCCCCGGCCGCGAAGGCGGCGGCGATCCCGCGCGGCGACGGCACCGGGCCGAGGACGACCACGGCCACCTGCGGCCGCTCCCGCTTGATCCGCGCGACCGGCTCGAAGGCCCCGGCGGCGGCCGGCGCCGCCGTGCCGAAGAGGCAGACCTCGGGGGCCCGGCCCACCACGACCTCCGCCGCGCCGGCGGCCGGCGCGGCCGCCGCGAGCACCCGGTGCCCGCGCAGCTTCAGCGCCGAGGCGAGTGCCTCCGCGTGCAGGCGGTGGTCGTCCACGACCACGAGCCGAACGCCCATCCCGTCGTCCCCCTCCCCCGGGCGCGCCGTCCCCCGGCAGCCCTGATCCCGGCAAGCTACACGCTCCCCCGCCCCACGGTCCGTCAACCTCCGCCGCCCGAAAGGGGGACGGAACGCGCGAAGGGCCTCCCCGGTGTCCCGGGGAGGCCCTTCGCGTCGGCCGCGGACGTCAGCCCTTGGTGCTGAACGAGACCGCGAGGTACTTCTTGTCGAGGGCGGAGCCCGTCTCCCTCGGCTTGTTGGCGTAGGTGCCGGAGATGAAGAACCGTCCGTCGGCGTAGAGGAGTTCGGCGCCGGTGATCGAGAAGCTGGACTCGATGGAACGGTTCGCCTTGTCCGAGGGGTTCTCCAGGAGCAGCGTCGACTTCATGGTGCCCGCGTGGACGGAGACGAGCTGCCCGCCCTTGTCGTGCGGGGGCGCCTTGTACGCGATGAGGTCGCCGCCGTCCATGCGCAGCGGCATCAGCACGTAGCCGTCGCCCGCGTCGGCCTTCTCGGGTGCCATCTTGCCGTCGGCGAGGCTGAAGGCGACGATCTCGTTGGTCTCGTCGCCGTACTCGCCGGTGGAGCCCTCGTGCTCCTCGGTCGGCAGGTAGAGCCGGTCGTCGCCGACGAGGGCCTGCGAGCACTCCTCCACCGAGGTGGCGCCGCACTCGGCCGCGTAGCGGTCCGGGTTGGCCGTGATCTTGGTCCGCAGCTTGCCGGTCTTCTCGTCGATGGAGAAGAAGTCCGAGATGCTGCTGCCGTCGTCGGCGGCGTCGCCGACGTTGGCCGCGACCACCAGCGGCTTGGTCGAGACGACCGACGCGTACTCCACGCCCTGCGGCATCTTGAACTCGGAGAGCGGCTTGCCCGACTTCGGGTCCAGGTTCTGGACGGAGACGGTCTGCGCGCCGTACTTGCCGCACTTGCGGACCGCGACGAGGCCGGCGCCGCCGCCGTACCCCATGTCGTAGCAGCCCTGGTCGTTGGACTGCGGCTTCCAGAGCACCTTGCCGGTGGCCGCGTCGAAGGCCGCGCCGCCGTCGGTGCCGCCGGCCGCGACGGTGCCGCCGCCGAGCGTCACCTCGCTGAAGCGGGCCTTCTCGTCGCCGCCGCCGCTGACGGAGGCGGACCAGAGGAGCTTGCCGGTGTTCAGGTCGAGCATGCCGATCTGGTTGCAGCTCTGGTAGTAGCGGGGTGCGACGCGCTTCTTCTCCTCGAAGAGGACCGGCACCTTGTTGTCCTCGGTCTTGTGCCGGGACGCGCCGCAGACCTGGCCGGGCAGCGGGATCGTCCAGGAGACCGTGCCCTTGTCGATGTCGTAGCCGACGACCGAGTTCACGCCCGTCTTCACGAACGTCTTGTCGGTGAGCCAGGAGCCGTCGACGGGCGTGGTGTCGGGCACCTTCGGCACGTCGACGCGGAAGGCGAGGCGGGCGCCGGTCTTGTCGCCCGGCTTCTCCTTGCCGTTGCCGCCCAGACCGTTGCCGGCGCCGCCGCCGTCACCGTCACCGGAGGCGCCGCCGTCACCGCCGCCGTTCGGGGACTGGCGGGTGCCGCCCGCGGGCTTGGCGTCCGGGGACGGGTCCGCGCCGGAGTTGGCGTACCAGATGCCGCCGCCGACGATCAGGGCGACGGCCACGGCCGCCGCGACGATGATCTGCGCCTGCGCGGACAGCTTCCGGCGGCCGCCCGGCGCGACCGCCGGGACCTGCTGCTGCGGCGCGGTCGGGTAGCCGTACGGCTGCTGGGGCTGCCCCCCGGGATAGCCGTACGGCGGCGGAACCGGATGCTGGTACTGCGGGGCCTGCTGCGGGTAGCCGTAGCCGGGCTGCCCCTGCGGGGCCTGCGGGTAACCGTAGCCGGGGTCGCCCTGCGGCGGGGGCGGGGGCGTCGGCGCGCCGAAACCGCCCTGGCCCTGTCCCTGGCCCGGGTCCTGCGGGGCGCCGAAGCCGCCCGGCGGCGGGCCGGGGGGCTGGTTCGGCGGAGGGGGTGGCTGGGTCATCGGTCCGCGTACCTCACTTGCTGAAGCCCATCATCGTCTTGGTCTCCTTCTCCTCGGCGTCGTTGGACGCCGAGACCCGGCCCGCCGCGATCACGAAGGTGCCGTTGCCGTAGGCGTAGCCCGCGCTGAAGAAGCCGCTCTCGATCTGCGCGACCGAGACGGGGTGCTTGAGGAGGATCTTCGGCGCACCGCCGGCCGGGGCGATCGTCGCGACCGCGCCGCCCTTGTCGTACCTGGGCGAGACGTAGGCGAGGACCTCGCCGCCCTCCATGCGCAGCGGCGACATCTGCTGCTCGTCGGGGGCCTTCGAGCGCCACTTCGGCTTGCCGGTGTTCAGGTCGAAGGCGACGACCTCGTTGGAGGTGCCGTACGAGGTGTCGGTCGCCATGTAGAAGGTGTCGCCACCGGCGGCGACACCGGTGCAGCCCTGGAGGTTGCGGCCGAAGATGACCAGGCCGCCGCCGCAGCGCGGGGCGTACTTGTCCTTGCCGCCCTGGATCTCGGAGCGCACCTTGCCGTCGGGCTTGAGCGCGACGACGGACCACTTCTTCTGCTCGCGCTGGAAGGCGGAGACGACGAGCGGGTTCACCGAGTAGACCTTGTCGACCTCCCAGGTGGCCGCCAGCCGGTAGGTCCACTTGGCCTTGCCCGTGGTGGGGTCGACCTCGCTGATCGTGTGCTGTTCCTTGTTCACGTCGCCGGTGCGGCACTGGCCGGCGGCGATCAGCTTGGTGGCGTCGCCGGCGTAGGCGTACGGCTTGCAGTCGCCGGTGGGGCCGGTGAAGAGCTGCTTGCCGTCGGTGAGGGAGAAGCCGTAGGCGCTGCTGCTGCCGGCCGCGGTGACCGTGTTGCCGCCGATGGCGAGGGTGTTGTCGGAGAAGGCGAAGAGGCCCTGCGGCTTCGGGACGGCCTTCTTCCAGCCCGCCTTGCCGGTCTTGAGGTCGATCTGCTGGAGCATCGAGCACTTGGCGCCGTCCTTGGCGCTCTCCTCGTACCCGAAGACCATGAGGCCGTCGGCGCCGGGCTGGGCCGGGGCCGCGCACAGCTTGAAGGGCAGGTCGACCGACCACTTCTTGGCGCCGTCGGCCAGGGAGTAGCCGGAGACGCCCTTGTACATCGCCTTGACGACGGTGTCGCCGACGATCCACGGGCCGAAGACCTCGGAGCCGTTGCGGGGCAGGTCGACGTCGTTGGTGGCGAGGAAGTTGACCTTCGCCTCGCCCTCCTGGCGGGCCGCGTTGAGGTCGTCCTCGCCGCCCTTGTCGCCGTCGCCGGAGCCGTCGCCCTGGTCGACCGACTCGGTCGGCTTCGGGCCGTCGGTGGCGCTGGAGCTGCTCGTCGGCGTCTGCGCGACGGTCGGCTTGTCGTCGTCACCGCCGCCGACGACGGCCCAGGTGGTGACGCCGGCGACGAGCACGACGGCGGCCGCGACGATCGCGACGAGGCCGGTGCGGCCCTTGAACGGACCGCCGCCGGAACCGCCGCCCGGGGCGGGCGCGCCCGGGTACATCGGCTGGGTCTGGCCGGGGTGGCCGCCGTAGGGGTTGGCCTGCTGCCCGTACGGGCCCGGCTGCTGCGGCTGGCCGTACGGGCCCGGCTGCGCGGCCTGCTGCGGATAGCCGTACGGCGGCGGGACCGGCTGCTGGTGCTGCGGGGCCTGCTGCGGGTAGCCGTAGCCGGGCTGGGCCTGCGGCGGCTGGCCGGGCATCTGCGGCGGGACGGGCGGCATCTGCGGCGGCTGGGCGGGCGGCTGCGGCGGCTGGGCCGGCGGGACGGGCGGCATGCCACCCTGGTTCGGATCCTGGGGAGCTCCGAAGCCCCCCGGCGGCTGGTTGCTGGGCGGCTGGGTCATCAGCGCTTCCCCCTTGCTGTGAGCGGGTTTTCTTTCTACCACTCACCCGGTGGCGCAAAAGCGACCGGTCCATCCCTTGTGCCCAAGGGAGGACCGGTCCGTGATGCCCTCGTTATGCGTTCTCGGCCAGTTCGAGCCAGCGCATCTCCAACTCTTCACGTTCTCCCGAAAGTTCTCGCAACTCGGCGTCGAGCTTCGCGACCTTCTCGAAATCGGTCGCGTTCTCGGCGATCTGCGTGTGCAGCTTCGTCTCCCGCTCGGAGATCTTGTCGAGCTGCCGCTCGACCTTCTGGAGCTCCTTCTTGGCGGCCCGCGCGTCGGCCGCGGAGACGCCGGCCTTCTGCTGCGGGGCGGCCGTGGGGGCCGGCGCGGGGGCGGCCTCCTCGATCATCCGGCGGCGGCGCTCCAGGTACTCGTCGATGCCGCGCGGCAGCATCCGCAGGGCCCGGTCGCCGAGGAGGGCGAAGGTGCGGTCGGTGGTGCGCTCCAGGAAGAAGCGGTCGTGGGAGATGACGACCATGGAGCCCGGCCAGCCGTCGAGGAGGTCCTCCAGCTGGGTCAGGGTCTCGATGTCGAGGTCGTTGGTGGGCTCGTCGAGGAAGAGGACGTTCGGCTCGTCCATCAGCAGGCGGAGCAGCTGGAGCCGGCGGCGCTCGCCGCCGGACAGGTCGCCGACGGGCGTCCACTGCTTCTCCTTGCC
Organism: Streptomyces roseolus; assembly: GCF_014649855.1. Classification (GTDB taxonomy): domain Bacteria; phylum Actinomycetota; class Actinomycetes; order Streptomycetales; family Streptomycetaceae; genus Streptomyces; species Streptomyces roseolus. The sequence goes on from NZ_BMTV01000020.1 coordinate 92,808, forward strand.
GAAGCCGAACTGCTCGCAGAGCTGCCCGGCCGTCATCTCCCGGCCCTTGCCGAGGTCGACCCGGTCGCGGATCTGCTGCACGGCTTCCAGGACGCGCAGCTGCCCGGGCAGCTCGGTGACGTCCTGGGAGAGGTAGGCGAGGCGGACGGTCTTGCCGACGACGATCCGGCCGGCCGGCGGCTGCTTCTCGCCCTGGGTGGCGGCGGCATCCGCCAGTGCCCGCAGGAGTGAGGTCTTGCCCGCGCCGTTGACGCCGACGAGTCCGACGCGGTCGCCGGGGCCCAGCTGCCAGGTCAGGTGCTGGAGGAGGGTCTTCGGACCGGCGGTGACGGTCACGTCCTCCAGGTCGAAGACGGTCTTGCCGAGCCGGGCGCCCGCGAACTTCATCAGCTCGGTGCTGTCGCGGGGCTCCGGCACGTCCGCGATGAGCGCGTTGGCCGCCTCGATGCGGAAGCGGGGCTTGGAGGTCCGGGCGGGGGCGCCGCGGCGCAGCCAGGCCAGCTCCTTGCGCATGAGGTTCTGCCGCTTGACCTCCTCGGTCGCGGCGATCCGCTCCCGCTCGGCCCGGGCGAAGACGTAGTCGGAGTAGCCGCCCTCGTACTCGTACACGTCACCGCGCTGCACGTCCCACATGCGGGTGCAGACCTGGTCGAGGAACCAGCGGTCGTGGGTGACGCAGACGAGCGCCGAGCGACGGGCCTGGAGGTGGCCGGCGAGCCAGGCGATGCCCTCCACGTCCAGGTGGTTGGTCGGCTCGTCGAGGACGAGGAGGTCCTGCTCCTCGATGAGCAGCTTGGCGAGCGCGATGCGGCGCCGCTCGCCGCCGGAGAGCGGACCGATGACGGTGTCGAGGCCGTGCTCGAAGCCGGGCAGGCCGAGGCCGCCGAACAGGCCGGTGAGCACGTCCCGGATCTTGGCGCTGCCGGCCCACTCGTGGTCGGCCAGGTCGCCGATGACCTCGTGCCGGATGGTGGCCTTCGGGTCGAGCGAGTCGTGCTGGGTCAGCACCCCGAGCCGCAGCCCGCCGCTGTGCGTGACGCGGCCGGTGTCGGCCTCCTCCAGGCGCGCCAGCATCCGGATGAGGGTGGTCTTGCCGTCGCCGTTGCGCCCCACGACCCCGATCCGGTCCCCTTCGGAGACGCCGAGCGAGACCCCGTCGAGCAGGGCACGGGTGCCGTACACCTTGCTGACGTTCTCGACATTGACCAGGTTGACGGCCACGTTGACTCCAGTGCGGGGTGATCGATCGACGTACCAGGGTACGTCGCCGCGCCCCGTCGGCGGCCCGGCCGACCGCTCAGGGCCGGGAGCGGCCCGGCCGGTCGACGAGGAGCCAGCCCGCCAGCGCCATCGCGACCGCCGCCGGGGCGGTCACCCGGACGGCGATCAGGGTGGCGGTGTGGCCCTCCAGGAGGCCGCCGAAGCCCGTCATCGACAGGCCGAGGACGCCGAGGAGCGCGAGGGCGATGCCGAGCGCGGCGAGCGGGCCGGAACCGCCGGTGCGGGGGGCGGGGGCCGGGGCCTCGAAGCGGCGGAAGACCGCGACGAGGAGGGCGGTCAGCAGGGCCGCGGCGAGGAGCCTCGGCGGCAGCTGCGCCCACCAGGCGGCCGTGGCCGGGGCCGGGAGCCGTACGCCGAGCGCGAGCATCCCGCCGTACACGCCGAGCATCGCCGTCAGGTGCCACAGGAAGGCCGTCATCGCGATGCCGTTCGCCGCGACCACCGCCCGCCAGACCCGCGCCCGGGCCGCGAACCGCGCGCCCGGGCCGCGCAGCAGCTCCACCGCGCCGATCAGCCACAGGCCGTGGCAGAGCAGGGCCAGCGTCGGCGGGGCCATGTTCGACACCTTCTCGCCGGGCATCCCCACCATGGACAGCGGATACGGGCCGAGGGCCACGAGCAGGCCCGCGCCCGCGAGCCCCGCCGCCGCGAGGAGCGCCGGGCGCCGGATCGCCCCGTCCGCGCGCAGGAAGCCGAGCTGGTGCACGGCCAGCCAGACGAACGCGAAGTTCAGGAACTCGACGTACGGGACGCCGGCGGCGAAGCGCAGCACGTCGACGAGGACGGCGGCGGCCGCGAGGCCCGCGAAGGCGCCCCAGCCGTACCGTTCGTGCGCCCGCAGCAGCGGCGGCGTGAAGGCGACCATCGCCAGGTAGATGCCGATGAACCACAGCGGCTGCGTCACCAGGCGCAGCGCGACGCCGGTCAGCCCGCCGTCGGCCCCCGCCACCTGGAGGGCGAGCGCCGCCGCGCCCCACACCGCGACGAACACCATCGTCGGCCGCAGCAGCCGGCGGAGCCGGGCCCGCAGGAAGTCCGCGTACCGGGGGCGGGAGCGGTGGGCGAGGGCGTGCGCGAAGCCGCCCACGAAGAAGAACACCGGCATCACCTGGAGCGCCCAGGTCGCCGGCTGGAGCTCCGGCACGACCGCCAGCAGGTTGCCGACGCCGTCCTGGGTCACGGCCGCCATCAGCCAGTGGCCGAGCACGACGACCCCGAGCGAGACGACCCTCAGCAGGTCCACGTACCGGTCCCGGCTCGCCGGTGTTTCCTCGGCGAGCTCCCGCGCGCTGATTCTCATACGGGCAGGGTCCCGTGCCCGCCTGCGGCCCGACAGGGCGCGGATACTCAGCCGGCCACTGAGTACCGGGGGGTCACGGGAGGACCGTCGCGCCCGGGGCCGGGGAGGTGGCGGTGTGGGTGGCGCGGCAGGTGCCGGAGGCGCGCAGGGCCCGCGCCACCTGCTCCGCCGACTCCGCGTCCTTCACCAGGAAGGCCGTCGTGGGGCCCGAGCCGGAGACCAGGGCCGCGAGGGCGCCGGCCTCCGTGCCGGCCGCGAGGGTCGCGGCGAGCGAGGGGCGCAGCGAGAGCGCGGGGGCCTGGAGGTCGTTGGCGAGGGCGTCGGCCAGCGCGGTCGTGTCGCCGGTGCGCAGGGCGTCGAGGAGGGCCGGGGAGGCGGCCGGCTCGGGGACGTCGACGCCTTCGGTGAGGCGGTCGAACTCGCCGAACACCGTCGGCGTCGACAGGCCGCCGTCGGCGACCGCGAAGACCCAGTGGAAGGGTCCGGCCACCGGCAGCTCCGTCAGCCGCTCGCCGCGGCCGACGCCGAGCGCCGCGCCTCCGACGAGGCTGAAGGGCACGTCGGAGCCGAGTTCGGCGCAGATCTCCAGGAGCACGTCACGCGGGGTGCCGAGGCCCCACAGCGCGTCGCAGGCGAGGAGGGCGCCGGCGCCGTCCGCGCTGCCGCCGGCCATGCCGCCGGCCACCGGGATCGCCTTGGCGATGTGGAGGTGGACGTCCGGGGAGAGGCCGTGCCGGGCGGCGAGGAGCGTGGCGGCGCGGGCCGCGAGGTTGGTGGCGTCCAGCGGGACCTTGTCCGCGTCGGGGCCCTCGCAGGTGACCGTCAGCCGGTCGGCGGGGGTGGCCGTGACCTCGTCGTACAGCGACACCGCGAGGAAGACGGTGGCGAGGTCGTGGAAGCCGTCGGGGCGGGCGGCGCCCACCGCGAGCTGCGCGTTGACCTTGGCCGGGACCCGTACGGTCACGCCCGCCGCACCCGTCACGCCGTTCACGCCCGCGCCTCCGGCTTGTTCTCCGCGATCCGGGCGAACTCCTCCACCGTCAGCGCCTCGCCGCGCGCCTGCGGCGAGACGCCGGCCTTCACCAGCGCCTCCTCGGCGGCGGCGGGCGAGCCCGCCCAGCCGGCGAGGGCGGCCCGCAGCGTCTTGCGGCGCTGCGCGAAGGCCCCGTCGACGACGGCGAAGACCTCTTCCTTGGTGGCGGTGGTCGCGATCGGCTCCGTGCGGCGGACCAGGGAGACGAGGCCCGAGTCGACGTTGGGCGCGGGCCAGAAGACGTTGCGGCCGATGGCTCCGGCGCGCTTGACCTCGGCGTACCAGTTCGCCTTGACGGAGGGGACCCCGTACACCTTGTTGCCCGGTCCGGCGGCGAGCCGGTCGGCGACCTCGGCCTGGACCATGACGAGGGTCCGCTCGATGGTCGGGAAGCGGTCGAGCATGTGCAGCAGGACGGGCACGGCCACGTTGTACGGGAGGTTGGCGACGAGCGCGGTCGGCGCCGGGCCCGGCAGCTCCCGGACGAGCATGGCGTCGGAGTGGACCAGCGCGAAGCGGTCCTTGCGGTCCGGCATGCGGGCGGCGATCGTCGCGGGCAGCGCGGCGGCGAGGACGTCGTCGATCTCGACGGCGGTCACCCGGTCGGCGGCCTCCAGGAGGGCCAGGGTGAGGGAGCCGAGTCCGGGCCCCACCTCGACGACCACGTCGTCCGGGCGCACGCCCGCGGTGCGGACGATGCGCCGGACGGTGTTGGCGTCGATGACGAAGTTCTGGCCCTTCTGCTTCGTGGGGCGCACGCCGAGGGCGGCGGCCAGCTCACGGATGTCGGCGGGGCCGAGGAGGGCGTCGGGGCCGTCGGGGCCGGTGGTGGTGCTCACCGGTACAGCCTACGGGTCGCCGTACCGGTCACCGGAACAACCTGGGCCCGCAGTGCGGCCAGGGGCCGGCGCCGCGCTGGACGTAGAGCTTCTTCGCCCGGAAGGTCTGCTCGGCGGCGGGGGCGTTCTGGGCGACGCCGGTGCCGCCGAGGGAGCGCCACGTGCCGGGGTCGAACTGGTAGAGGCCGCCGTACGTCCCCGAGGGGTCGACCGCGTCCGGCCGGCCGCCGGACTCGCAGGCGGCGAGCGCGCCCCAGTTCAGGCCGTCGGCGCCGGCCACGGAGGCGGGGAGCGCGCGGGTGCCGACGCGGACCTTGCGGGAGACGGGTTCGCGGACGAGTTCCTCGCCGGTGCGGCGGGGCCGCTGCTGCACGCCGTTGACGGAGCGCAGGTGGTACGTGATCCGGCGCAGGCCCGGCACGCCCTGCCGTTCGACGACCTCGGTGCCGGCGAAGAGCTCCGGGTCGCGGACGCGCTCGACGGCGTACGGGACGGCCTCCTCGCGGGTCTGGGTGGAGCCGGTGATCCGCAGCACGGTGACGGTCTGCCCGTCGCGGGGGAAGGCGTCCTGCGGGACGGAGGTGGTGTCCTCGCCGCCGAGGGTGATGCCGGCCTCGTCGAGGGCCTCGGCGACAGTGGCCGCGTTGGTGCGGACGGTCCGCTCGCGCCCGTCGGCGAGGAAGGTGACCGCGCGTTCGGTGCGGACGTCGAGCGCGAGGCCGGTGCGGGAGATCGCGGCGGAGCGGGAGACCGACAGGTAGGCGCCCTCGGCGCGGACGCCGAGCTGGCGCAGGGCGCCGTCGACGGTGTCGGCGGTGGTCCACACCTGGCGGCGGTACCCGTCGAGGGTGAGGGACACCGGCCGGCCGTACCGCAGGACGACCTCGTCGCCGCTGGCCAGCGGCTCGCCGGGGGCGGGGGCGACGAGGTCGTGCTCGCCGATCTCCAGGCCCTCGTCGGCGAGGAGTTCCCGCACGTCGTCGGAGAAGGTGTGCAGGGTGCGGGGGACGCCGTCGACGGAGAGCCGGACGGCCTTGTCGTCGGCGACGAAGGCGCTGGTGCCGCCGGCCAGGAAGGCGACGACGAGGGCCTGCGGCACGAGCCTGCGCAGTCCGTCGCCGGCCGGGCGGGCGGCCTTGCGGCGCCGGGCCCCGCGCCGGGCGGCGGCCCGGCCCTGCGCGGGGACGGGGGCGGGGAGGGGTTCCACGGCGAGGGGCGCCGTGCGGGTCCCCTCTGTTCGGGCGGAGCCGGGAACGCGGGGGAGGGTGGGCTGCTCGTGGACGGGCAGCGTGGCCGTCGCGGCCCGCCGTCCGGCGCGGTGACCGCCCTGGGAAGTGCTCACGAGGCCGGGACCCTAGCCCCGGCGCCCGTCACTCTCCACGGCGACCCGGCCACGATACGTAACCGTTATGTGCCGGTGGTCCTCGGCGCGGGGCGCGGCGCGGGTCAGTAGTCGAAGGCGCGGGCCGTGTTCACGGCGAGCGCCTCCGCCATCGCGTTCTCGTCGATCCCCCGCACCGCGGCCATCGCCCGGACGGTGACCGGGATCAGGTACGGGGCGTTGGGGCGGCCCCGGAAGGGCGCCGGGGTGAGGAAGGGGGCGTCGGTCTCGACGAGGACGAGGTCCAGCGGGGCGACGGCGAGGGCGTCGCGCAGCGGCTGGGCGTTCTTGAAGGTCATGTTGCCGGCGAAGGACATGTAGTAGCCCTTGGCGGCGCAGATCTCCGCCATCGCGGCGTCGCCGGAGTAGCAGTGGAAGACGGTCCGCTCGGGGGCGCCCTCCTCGTCGAGGACGCGCAGGACGTCGGCGTGGGCATCCCGGTCGTGGATGACGAGGGTCTTGCCGTGCCGCTTGGCGATCTCGATGTGGGCGCGGAAGGAACGCTCCTGCGCGGCCGTGCCCTCGGGGCCCGTGCGGAAGAAGTCGAGGCCGGTCTCGCCGACGCCGAGGACGTGCGGGAGGGCGGCGAGCCGGTCGATCTCGGCGAGCGCGTCGTCGAGCGCCGCGTCGCCGCCGGCCTCCCGCGCGCCCTGTCGCGACCAGCCGTCCGGGTCCCCGAGGACGATCCGGGGGGCCTCGTTGGGGTGCAGGGCGACGGCCGCGTGCACGTTCGCGTGCCGCTCCGCGGTCTCCGCGGCCCACCGGGAGCCCTTCACGTCGCAGCCGACCTGCACGACCGTCGTCACGCCGACGGCCGCGGCCTTGGCCAACGCCTCCTCGACCGTGCCGGACTGCATGTCGAGGTGGGTGTGCGAGTCGGCCACCTCCACCAGGAGGGGTTCGGGCAGCGGCGGCGGGGCGTCCTTGGCACTCATGGCCCCGATCGTACGAGGGCCATGAGCGCGTCCGCTTCCGGTGCTCCGCCCTCAGTGCCGGGAGCGGAAGGGGTGGAGCAGGTCGGAGAGGTGCCAGTGGTGCGGGACCGGCGGTGTCTCGTCGCCCTCGGCCAGCTCCTGGCCCACCGGCCCGGCCGGCGAGACGGGCCTGGTCTCCTTGGCGCCGCCGCCGCGCCCGTGGTGCTCCATCGACGCGATCAGGTCCAGCACGGTCGACACCTGCCCGGCGCGCATGATCCGCACGACGTGGCCGCCGCAGTTCATGCAGGTCGGGTTCGAGAGCGGCGAGGGAACCCGCTCCCCGCCCGCCTTGTAGACGACGAACGCCTGGCCGTGCGCGTCCGTGCGGTGCTCTATCTCGTAGGACTGCTCCCAGCCGTACCCGCACCTCATGCAGGCGAAGGCGTAGGCCTCATGGACGACGGGCGTTCCGGTGCCGGTGGACTCGCTCATGCCAGCTCCTCTCCACTGGTCCAGTGGACGCCTTTTCGGGCCGGAGCGCATCAGCACGGAAGAAACCGTGGAACGGTTTTGGGCGTTCCCTTGCCAAAGCGCCCTCTGAAGTCTCCCGGCGCCGGATTCGGCTTTACCTCAAAGATTAGCCCTTTACCGTTTCCAGGGCCTTTCCTGGAATTGTCAGGACGCGTTCTTCGCCGCGACGACCGCGTCGAAGACCTCCCGCTTGGGCAGCCCCGCCTCGGCGGCGACCGCGGCGATCGCCTCCTTGCGCCGCTCCCCCGCCTCCTCGCGCACCCGCACCCTGCGCACCAGCTCGGCGGCGTCCAGCTCCTCGGGTCCGGTCTCCGGGGCGCCCTCGACGACGACCGTGATCTCGCCGCGCACCCCTTCCTTCGCCCAGGCCGCCAGCTCGCCCAGCGGGCCGCGCTTCACTTCCTCGTACGTCTTGGTCAGCTCGCGGCAGACGGCGGCGCGCCGGTCGGTGCCGAAGACCTCGGCCATCGCGTCGAGGGTGTCGTCGAGCCGGTGCGGGGCCTCGAAGTAGACGAGGGTGCGCCGCTCGGCCGCCACCTCCTTGAGCCGGCCGAGCCGCTCGCCGGCCTTCCTCGGCAGGAAGCCCTCGAAGCAGAACCGGTCGACGGGGAGGCCGGAGAGCGCGAGTGCGGTGAGCACGGCGGACGGGCCGGGGACGGCGGTCACCTTGATGTCCACCTTGACGGCGGCGGCGACGAGGCGGTAGCCCGGGTCGGAGACCGACGGCATGCCCGCGTCCGTCACGAGCAGCACCCGCGCGCCGCCCTGGAGGGCCTCGACCAGCTCGGGCGTGCGCGCCGACTCGTTCCCCTCGAAGTACGACACCACCCGCCCGGTGGTGTGGACGCCGAGCGCCCGGGTCAGCCCGCGCAGCCGGCGGGTGTCCTCGGCCGCGACGATGTCCGCCCCTTCCAGCTCGGCGACGAGCCGCGGCGGCGCGTCCGCGACGTCACCGATGGGGGTCCCTGCGAGTACCAGCGTTCCTGTCACACGTCCATCCTCCCAGGAGTCGCGCCGCTCTCCTCCCGGAAGTCGCTCCCGTCACGGCGCCCCGTACCGCCGGGACGGGCGACGCGCACAGGCGCAGTCCCTACGATGGCGCGGTGACCCGTACCGCACCCGAGGCCCTGGAGGGCCAGCACTCCATGGCGCCGACCGTGGCCGAGCCCTCGTCGTGGCAGCTGCGGCTGCGGCGCTTCGGCTACCGCCCGCCCGCCGCCGGCTCGCTCGCCATCGGCACCCGGGACCGGCTCGACCCGCCGTACACCCGGCCCTCGCCGCGGGTGACCTCGCTCCTGGGACTCGGTCCCGGGGCCGCCGACCGGCTGTGGCGGCTCTCCGCGTGGGGCGGCCCGCTGCTCGTCGCGGCCGTCGCGGGCGTGCTCCGGTTCTGGAACCTGGGCAAGCCGCACGCGGTGATATTCGACGAGACGTACTACGCCAAGGACTCGTGGGCCCTGATCAACCAGGGGTACGAGGGGGCGTGGCCCAAGGACATCGACAAGACGATCCTGAAGGACCCCGGCTCGGTCCTGATCCCCACCGACCCGGGATACGTGGTCCACCCGCCGATGGGCAAGTGGGTCATCGGCGTGGGCGAGAAGCTCTTCGGCTTCGAACCGTTCGGCTGGCGGTTCATGGTGGCGCTGCTCGGGACGCTCTCCGTCCTCATGGTGTGCCGGATCGGCCGCCGCCTCTTCCGCTCCACCTTCCTCGGCTGCCTCGCCGGACTGCTGCTCGCCGTCGACGGCCTGCACTTCGTGATGAGCCGGACCGCGCTCCTCGACCAGGTGCTGATGTTCTTCGTCCTCGCGGCCTTCTGCTGCCTGGTCGTCGACCGGGACCGGACGCGGAAACGGCTCGCCGCCGCGCTCCCCGAGGACGCGGAGGGCGTCCTGCGGCCCGACGCGGAGATCGCCGAGACCCTCCGCCTGGGCTGGCGCCCGTGGCGGCTGGCGGCCGGCGTGATGCTGGGCCTGGCGGGGGCCACGAAGTGGAACGGCCTGGTCTTCCTCGCCGCGTTCGGCCTGATGACCGTCCTGTGGGACGTCGGCGCCCGGCGGACGGCGGGCGCGGTCCGCCCGTACGTGGCGGTCCTGAAGAAGGACGTGCTGCCCGCCTTCGTCTCCACGGTGCCGGTGGCGTTCGCCGCCTACCTGGCCACCTGGTCGGGCTGGCTCGTCTCCGACAAGGGGTACTTCCGGAACTGGGCCGCCGAGCAGGACGCGGTGGACCCCGGCTTCTGGAGCTGGCTGCCGCAGTGGTGGCGCAGCCTGTGGCACTACGAGTCCGCGGTGTGGAAGTTCCACGTCGAGCTGACCTCGCCCCACACGTACGAGTCCAACCCCTGGTCCTGGCTGGTCGCGGGCCGCCCCGTCTCCTACTTCTACGAGTCCCCCGCCCCCGGCACGGCCGGCTGCCCGGCCTCCGCGAAGGAGAAGTGCGCCCAGGAGATCCTCGCCCTCGGCACCCCGCTCCTGTGGTGGGCCGGCTGCGCCGCCCTCCTGTACGTCCTGTGGCGCTGGCTGTTCCGCCGCGACTGGCGCGCCGGCGCGATCCTCTGCGCCTTCGCCGCCGGCTGGCTCCCGTGGCTCCGCTACCAGGAGCGCACGATCTTCTACTTCTACGCCGTGATCCTCGTCCCCTTCCTGTGCCTGGCGGTCGCCATGATGATCGGCGCCATCATCGGCCCGAAGGGCTCCACGGAGAGACGCCGCACGATCGGCGCCGTGGTGGCGGGCTGCCTGGTCCTCCTGATCGTCTGGAACTTCATCTACTTCTGGCCGATCTACACCGCCACCCCGATCCCGATGGACCAGTGGCGGGCCCGGATGTGGCTGGACACCTGGATCTAGCGGCGGAACGGAAGAGGGAGGGCCCGACCGGCGGTCGGGCCCTCCCTCTTCCGTCCCCTACTTCCGTCTCCTACTGACGCGGGGCGTCGGCGGGGAGGGTGCAGCGGGCTGTCTTGTGGGCCGTCTCGGCCGCGATCTCGGCGAGGCGGCGGAGGTCGTCGAGGCGGTCGGCGGGGGCGGGGTCGCGGAGCTGGACGAAGGTGCTCAGACCGGAGTTCCCGTAGGGGATACAGGCGGAGTAGACCGCCCCGACCCGCAGGATCTCCGGTGTCGTCGTGAAGGCCCAGCGCCCGGCGTCGAAGGCCATCGGCCGCCGCCCGTTGGTGTTGCCGAGCACCTCCTCCCGCCAACTCCGCTCGCTGCCCCAGGCGCCCATCTCCGTGCGCACCAGAAGCAGCCGCCGGCCGTCACCGCTGACGGTGCAGCTCGACAGGTGGTTCACGTCGGTGGGGCTCGGGCTGCGGGGAGTGCCCCGCTCGCGAGGGATCCGGTAGGAGACCGCGTACGGCAGCAGCCGGTTCAGAATGTCCGCCGCCTCCTGCGATTCTCCGAACGAGGGACAGAGATCGGCCGCCCCGATCGTCCCCTTCGGCTTCTCGAAAGGCGGGGTGTTGGTGGCGTGACTGATCGCCGCCCAGGCGGCGACCAGCACCAGGCACACCGCGAGCGCGATGGTGCCGCGCTTCCTCGACGTCATGCTCACTTGTCCTTCTCCAGCGCGTTCGGGACGCCCACGCCCTCGCAGTAGTCACGGATGTTGGTGTGGGCGGAGGTGAAGCCCGCTTCGGTCTGTCCCGCGATCGAGGACACCACGCTCGGGTAGGACACGCCGGTCTTCTTCTCCGACTCCTGGGCGGCCTTCTCCACGAGGGCGAAGGTCGATTCGCGGGTCGCGTTGATCTCCTCGCCGTTGCGGTAGATGACCTCGCCCGAGCTGTCCTTCATCAGCCCCTCGGTGAGGCTTCCGATGATCTCGCCCGCGACCGTCTCCGCCGCGCCGCCGGCGATGACCGCGCCCGGGCCGACGGCCGAGGCCGTGGCGGCGCCGACACCGATGCCGACGAGGGACTCGCCGAGTTCGCCCGCCTTCGTGATGGCGTCGTTGAACTCGGCGTCCTTGTTGCCCGCGTCCAGTTCGGCGGCGTACGCGCGGCCGGCGCCCAGCATGCCCTGGATCTCACCGGCGTTGTGCGCGATGGCGCCGGTGGCCTTCTCCAGGTTCTGCGCGGGGGTGTTCCCCTTCTCGTCCACGAAGGCGTCGGGGTGGGCGAAGTGGTACTCCAGCATCCCGGCGGTGTACGCGTGCTGGCCGACGCTGACGGCCGCGTACCCCTCGGGATTCTGTCCCACGGTGTACAGGAAGCGGGTGAGGTCCTGCTCGTTGAGGGGCGCGGCCGCTCCCGCGATCGGGTACAGCTTGTCCTCTCCGGCGTCGCCCGCGCGCAGCCCCCGGTGGATGTCCGCCATGTACTCCGCCGAGATCTGGCCGAGGCTGTCCGACATGAAGCCGTTGTCGGTGAGGCGGGAGGGGACCTCGGAGACGGACTTGACGATGTCGCCGTACAGCTTGGCCTGTTCCTCGGTGTGGGCGGCGGTCGCCGGGGTGGGGAGTTCGCCGGCCGGGTGGCCCGTCGTGGCGGCTTCCAGGGCGGCGGCGAGGTAGTTCTTCCCGGAGATGCTGTCCTCGCCCTCCGCGTCCTCCTCCCGCATCCACTCCCGCTCCTCGAAGAGGTACTGGAAGTTGGTCAGGCCGATGTGGCCCTTGTTGCCGTCGCCGTCGGTGTCGCGCTTGAAGGGGTTGTTCTCGGTGTCCTTGCCGATGAACTCCGAGGTGAAGAACGCGGTCGCGGCGTCCGGACTGTTGGAGAGGGCCTTCATGTAGCCGGTCATCGGGTCGAAGCCGAAGTCGGTGCCGGTGGTGTTCAGGTGGGGCCAGAGGCCGCCGCCGTTGTAGCCCCAGATCTGCTCGGGGCGGCGGCCGTCCCGTACGCCCTCCTGCTCCTTGGCGAGCATGTTGCGGCCGTAGCTGTTGAGGAAGTCGTCCTCGTAGTCGCCCCAGCGCATGAGGTTGCTCATCACGACGTAGCCGGAGAGGCCGTTGCCGGGGCCCATCGGCTTCTCCACGGCCTGGAGCATGTCGAACTTCCAGCGCGTCATGTCCGGGCTCGCGCTCTGCGTGGCGTTGGCGAGCGTCAGGCCCAGGTGCTTCTGGAGGTCCTTGTACTGGTCGAGGCGCTTGCCGTCGGCGGCGTGGTCGCGGCTGTTCGGGTCGTTCAGCTGGGCCCAGAAGTCGAGGGTGCCCTGGGCGCCGAGCCCGTGGGCGAAGGTGGAGGCGAAGAGGTCGTCGCCGTGGTACTTGGTGAGGCCCGCGAGCAGCCGGTCGAACTCGGCCTCCGACATCTTGCCCGGGTCCTTCTTCGCCAGCGCCGCGAGGTCCTCCGCCGTCTTCATGGCGGCGGCGGCCTGGTCCCGGTCGCCGTACTCGGCGTCGCCGAAGCCCTTCTCCGCCTGGTCGACGAGGGCGCGGAGGACCTTGGCGGCGGAGCCGTCGCTCTCGGCGGCGCTCTTGATGATGCCGTCGATCCGGTCCCGGACGCCGTCCACGGTGCTCTGCTGGACGTCCTTGCCGGCGTCGCCGTCCATGGCCTTGGCCATGAAGCTCTTCCCCTGGGGGACGACGGACACCTTCTGCTGCCGCGCCGACTCGATGGCCTGCTCCAGGTCTCCCTTGAACTTCTTCAGCTCGCCGAGGGTGTCGCGGAGGATGTTGCGGACGGAGGTGGCCTGGGTGTGCGCGTCGCCGAACTCACCGGCGGTCTTGTCGATGAACTTCCGTCCGACCTGGGAGTTCACGCCCTGCCAGTCGGCCTTGGCGGCGGCGCCCTTCAGGCCCTCGCGCGCGTCCTTCTCCAGCTTCTCCAGGTTGGTGACGAGCGTGTTCCAGTCGGTCAGCGCCGCGTCGAGCGTGCCGAACTTGGCGTGCAGCAGGGTGTCGAAGTCCATCACTTGCCGTCCTTCTTCTCGCCCTTGTCGTCCTTCTCGCCGTACACGTCGTTCGGCTTGCCGGGCTCGGAGGCCCGCTCGTCGAAGCCGGAGTCGAGCGTGGCGATGCCGCTCATGCGCCGCTCGATGAAGATCTCGTCGCCGGCGTGGGCGTTCTTCGTGTAGTCCATGTGGTTCGAGATGTGCGCGCAGGCGTCCATGAGGTCCGCCAGTGCGGACGCCCACTTGAGGGAGACGTGGCTGAGCGCGCCGCCCAGCTCGAAGCCCTGGCCCGAGAGGTCGGAGGCGGCGGAGTCGGTGGTGGTCTCCGCCACCCGGCCCTCGCGCCACAGCCGGTTGTAGAGCCCGAAGGCGTGGTCGCCGATCTTGGCGAGGTGCTCGTTGACGACCTTGAGGTCGCCCTGGCTGTTGGTGGACAGCGACTTGCCGTCCGGCTCGTCCGGCACCCGGTTCAACTGCATCCGGGCCGAGGAGGCTCCGGCGGCCTCGGCCTTGAGCTGGTTCCATTCGTCCCACGCCATGGTGACTCCTCCCCTTGGGCCCGTCCTCGCTTCGCGCGGTCGCCTCGAAACCGTCGATGCGGAAGCAACGCTCGACGGCATCCTAGGGAGGAGGACGGAAGGCGCCACGGCTGGGACCAGGGTCCGGACACCTTCACAGATCCTTCGCAGGGGAGAATTCCGTTTGCGGCGGACGTGACAGGTGTGGGCCGATCCCGCTCGACAGTTGTCGGTGGCGGCTGCTTGACTCGACGGTCCACACGGGGAGGGGAACCCAGTCATGCGCAGCGGAGTCAAGGTCGGCATCGTCGGAGGGGTGTTCGCCGTCGTCGCGAGCGGGGTCGCGTACGGGGGGTACAACCTCTGGAACGGGATCACGGGCGGGTCGGCGGACGTCGGTACGCGGGCGGCGCCGCGGACCGGGCCGCTGACGGCGGAGGAGGTCACCGCGACGGCGCGGGACTTCCTCGCCGCGTGGGCGGCCGGGGAGTCCGACCGGGCCGGTCAGCTGACGAACGACCCGGTGACGGCGGGCCCGGCCGTCGCCGCGTACCTGGAGGGGGGCGGCGTCTCGGAGGCGGCCATCACGGCGGGGACGCCGACGGGGACGGTCGTGCCGTTCACGGTGAAGGCGACCGTCACGTACGACGGGGTGTCGAAGCCGTGGACGTACGAGTCGAAGCTCAGCGTCGTCCGCGGGGAGTCCACCGGCCGCCCGCTGGTGAAGTGGACGCCCACCGTGCTGCACCCGAAGCTGACCGCCGGCGCCACGCTGCGGACCGGCACCGCGAAGACCCCGCCGGTGAAGGCCGTCGACCACAAGGGCGTCGCGCTGCCGCCGGAGAAGTACCCGTCGCTCGTGCCCGTCCTGGACGCGCTGCGGCAGCGGTACGGCGGCACGGCCGGCGGCGAGGCCGGCGTCGAGACCTGGATCGAGAGCGCGAACGGCACGCCGAGCAGCACCCTCCTGGTGCTGTCGGCGGGCAAGCCGGGTGAGCTGCGCACCACGATCGACGCGGGCGTGCAGGCGGCGGCGGAGAAGGCGGTCAAGGAGTTCCCGAAGGCGGCCGTGGCGGCGGTCGAGCCGTCGACGGGCGCGATACGGGCGGTCGCCAACAACCCGGCCTCGGGCTTCAACACGGCGTTCCAGGGGAAGCAGGCGCCCGGCTCCACGATGAAGATCGTGACGGCGGCGATGATGATGCGGTACGACGTCGCCGGGCCGGACTCGCGGGTGGAGTGTCCGCCCACCGCGGAGTGGGACGGGTACACGTTCCACAACCTGAAGGACTTCTCCACCGACGGCGACCTGACCAACGCGTTCGCCATGTCCTGCAACACCGCCTTCATCAAGGCGATCAACCCGCTGAAGAACAAGGGCGTCCACAACACCGCGCTCGGCGACACCGCCCGGAAGTGGTTCGGGATCGGCGAGGTGTGGTCGGTCGGCGTGACGACCGAGGACGGGAACGTGCCCGAGTCCAGCGGCACCGAGACCGCCGCCTCGTACATCGGCCAGGGCAGGATCACCATGAACGCGCTCAACATGGCGTCGGTCTCCGCCACCGTGAAGAACGGCGGCTTCCGCCAGCCGTACCTCGTACCGGAGGGCGGGGACGGTCAGAAGTTCGCCACCGCCGAACGGCTTCCGAGGACGGTCGCGGAAGGGCTCCGGAAGATGATGAACGCGGCGGCCACCGCCCCGCGGGGCACGGCCCTGGAGGCGATGCGGGGCGTGCCGTCGCCGAAGGGCGCGAAGACCGGTTCGGCGGAGGTCGGGACGCAGTCCACCTCCAACAGCTGGTTCACCGGCTACTCCGGCGACCTCGCCGCCGCGGCCGTCGTCGAGGCCGGCGGACACGGCGGCGACGCGGCGGGGCCGGTGGTGGCGCAGGTCCTGAAGGCGGGCTGACGGGCCCGGGAAAGACGGTCGCGTGCCCCGTGCACCTACCGCTACCGTGCGGGGCATGACGACCGATGCCGCTTCCGCCGCCCACCCCCGGTTCGCCGCCGCGCTCGCCGAGTCGGGCCTCGACGTCGAGGTGCGGCGCTTCCCCGACGAGACGCGGACCGCGCAGCAGGCCGCCGAGGCCATCGGCTGCGCGGTCTCCGAGATCGTGAAGTCGCTCGTCTTCGCCGCCGACGGGGTGCCGGTGCTCGTCCTGATGGACGGCGCCTCGCGGGTGGACGTCGAGCGGGTGCGGGAGGCGCTGGGCGCCGGGGAGGTCACCCGGGCGGACGCGCGCGTGGTGCGGGAGACGACCGGGTACGCGATCGGCGGCGTACCGCCCTTCGGGCACCGCACCCGGACCCGGGTCCTCGCCGACGAGGGGCTGCTCGGCCACGCCCTGGTGTGGGCGGCGGCCGGCACCCCGCACGCGGTCTTCGCGCTGCCCCCGGAGGAGCTGATCGCCCACGCGGGCGCGACCGTCGTGGACGTGCGCGAGCGCACGGCGTGACGCCGCCGGTCGCGTGCGCGGTGCTGGTCGCGGCGGTCACGCACGCCTCGTGGAACGCTTCGGCGGCCCGAGGATCGCGGCGGCCGGCCTGAGGGCCGCGGGCATCGGCCTGATGCCGGCCCGCGGCTGAGACCGGGTCGGCCGGGACCGGGTCAGCCGCCGTCCATGACCTCCCGGAAGTGCCGGTTGACCGCCATCAGGCCGCCGTCGACGCGGAGGGTGGAGCCGGTGATCCAGGCGGCGTCGGGGGAGGCGAGGAAGGCGACGGCGGCGGCGATGTCGTCGGGGGTGCCGACGCGGCCGAGGGGGTAGGCACGGGCGCCCAGGGCGGCGAGGTCCTTCTCGCGGCCCGCCCAGGAGGGGGTGGCGACGGTGCCGGGGTTGATCTGGTTGACGCGGACGCCCTTCGGGGCCGCTTCGCCGGCCAGGGTGCGGGTGAAGGAGCCCAGGGCGGCCTTCGCGGCGCTGTAGGCGTGGTCGCCGAAGTCGGCCTCCGCGTTGACCGAGCCGATGGTGACGATCGCGCCGCCCGTCGCGGCCAGGTGCGGGAGGGCGGCACGGGAGCAGCGGACGGCGCCGAGGAGGGTGCCGTCGAGCTGGCGGCGCCAGTTCTCGTCGGGGTCGTCGACGAAGGGGACGAAGGCGTTGTTGACGAGGACGTGGAGGGCGGGGAGGCCGCCGACCACCTCGTCGACCGACTCCCGGTCGGTGATGTCGAGGCGGTGGGCGGTCGCGTACGGGAGGTCCGCCGCCACCGTCCGCGCCGACTCCTCGTCGATGTCGGTGACCAGGACCCGGGCGCCCTCCGCCGCCAGCCGTCGGGCGGTCGCCGCGCCGATGCCGCTGCCCGCGCCCGTGATCAGCGCCGTCCGTCCTTCGAACCGCTTCGTGAGATCCATCCCCCGATCTCAGCACCGGCCGGGCGGCACGACCACCCCCGCGGACAAATCGCTGGGCGGGCGCCGGATCCGGCCCTACCGTCATCCGGATGGAGATCTCCTTCCGGAAGCTGCCGGACGATCAGCACGAGGTCCTGGTCCGCGCGCGCAGGGGGCCGGACGTCAGACTGCCCGCCGGGCCCGTCGGGCCGACCGTGCCGCACGACCTGGTCCACGCCGTCGTGGAGACCGCCCTCGGCATCGAGGACGGCTTCTGGGGGGCGACGGCGCGCGGCGCCACGTTCGAGGGCTTCGAGCTCGTCGTCCCGGGCCGGCACCGCCGGTCAGGGATGAAGGTGCTGCGCCGGGGCGGCGACGCGGTGCTGGCCGCCGAGCTCCGCGTGAACTGGGCGTACCGGGTGTGGCGCGGCCTCCCCGTGGAGGGCCGCGGTGTCGGCCCGGCGCTCCTGGACGCGGAGGCCCTGGCGAGGACGGGGCCGCGCCTGGACGCCGCCGCCGCCCGCTGGGCCGCCGTCCCCGAGGGCGGGGAGCTCCTCTGGCGCTGGGGCACGGACCGGTAGGGCGCCGGCCCTTTCCGGAGACGGGCCTACGCGGGGAGGGACGCGCGGACCGCCCGCACCAGGGCCTGGGCGCGCGGGTCCGAGGTGACCGTCTTCCGCATGCCGTTGGTGACGTAGGCGAAGGCGGTGCCGGATGCGGGGTCGGCGAAGGCGAGGGAGCCGCCGCGGCCGGGGTGGCCGAAGGAGGTGGGGCCGAGGAGCGGGGAGGCCGGGCCGTGGAGCATGTGGCCGAGGCCGAAGCGGGTGCCGACCAGGAGGACCCGGTCCGTGCCCGCCGACTCCTCGGTGCGGGCCAGGGCGAGGGTGGCGGGGGCGAAGAGGCGGGGGGTGCCGTCGGCGAGGGGGCCGAGGGTGGCGGCGTAGAAGCGGGAGAGGGAGCGGGCGGTGGCGACGCCGGCCGAGCCGGGGAGTTCGGCGGCCCGGTAGGCGGGGTCGTTCTCGTCGGGCTTCGGGGTGATGACCTCGAAGGCGCGGCGGGTGAGCGAGGCCGGGTCCTCCCAGGCCTCGGTGACCGAGCGCTTGGGGCGCAGGCGGAGGGCGCCGGCCTCCTCGGGGGCGTCGACGGGGGCCAGGCGGCCGACGCGGTGCTCCTCGGCGACCGGGAGGCCCATCCAGAGGTCCAGGGCGAGCGGGGCGGTCAGCTCTTCCGCGACCCAGCGGCCGATGGTGCGGCCGGTGACGCGGTGGACGAGGCCGGAGAGCAGCCAGCTGAAGGTGTGGGCGTGGTAGCCGTGGTCGGTGCCGGGGTCCCAGGCGGGGGCCTGGGCGGCGATCGCGGCGGTGGACGCCTCCAGGTCGGTGGCCTCGGCGAGGGTGAGGGGCCGGTCGAGGACGGGGACGCCGGCCTGGTGGGCGAGGAGCTGCCGTACCGTCACGCGGTCCTTGCCGGCGGCCTTGAACTCGGGCCAGTACGTGGCCACCGGGGCGTCCAGGTCGATGCGGCCGCGCTGGTGGAGGAGGAGCGGGACGGCGGCGGCGACGCCCTTCGTCGCGGAGCGGACGATCTGGGCGGTGTCCCGCGCCCAGGGTTCGGTGCCGTCGGCGTCCTTCGTGCCGGCCCACAGGTCGACGACCTCGGCGCCGTCGTGGTGGACGGCGACCGCCGCGCCCTTCTCGCCGCGCTGCTCGAAGTTGCGCAGGAACGCGTCCCTGACCGGTTCCCAGCCCGGTGCCACCGTGCCCTGGACGTCCACCTGACCCACTCATCCTTTCGTACGAACGGGTCCCATGGTCTCAGGCGACGGACCCCGGAACGAAACCGAAGGGGAGTTCGAGGCGGTGGCGGTTCATGAGCGCGTCGTCGGCGAGGATCTCCCGGGTCGGGCCGTCCGCCGCGATGACGCCCTCGCTGAGGACCAGCGAGCGGGGGCAGAGCTCCAGGGCGTACGGCAGGTCGTGGGTGACCATGAGGACGGTGACGTCCAGGGAGCGCAGCACGTCGGCGAGTTCGCGGCGGGAGGCCGGGTCGAGGTTGGAGGACGGCTCGTCGAGGACGAGGATCTCCGGTTCGGTGGCGAGGACGGTCGCGACGGCGACCCGGCGGCGCTGGCCGAAGGAGAGGTGGTGCGGGGGCCGGTCGGCGTACGCGGCCATGCCGACCCGGGCCAGGGCCCGTTCCACCACCGCGTCGAGTTCGGCGCCGCGCAGCCCGGCCGCGGCGGGCCCGAAGGCCACGTCCTCGCGGACGGTCGGCATGAAGAGCTGGTCGTCGGGGTCCTGGAAGACGATGCCGACCTTCCGCCGGATCTCCGCCATGTGCTTCCTGCCGACGGGCAGCCCGGCGACCGTCACGCTGCCCGCGCCGGCGGCGAGGATGCCGTTGAGGTGGAGGACGAGGGTGGTCTTGCCGGCGCCGTTGGGGCCGAGGAGGGCGACCCGCTCGCCCCGCCCGATGGTGAGGTCCACGCCGAAGAGGGCCTGGTGGCCGTCGGGGTAGGCGTAGGCGAGGCCGCGCACGTCGAGGGAGGGGGGAACGGTCATGGTGGTCATCCCAGGAGGGCGAGGAGGCGGATCGGGAGGGCGGCGAGCGGCAGCGCCAGGGCCCGCGCCCACGTGGTCCGGGTCGTCGTGGCGGCGTCGAGGACCGGCATGGTGCCGGTGTAGCCGCGGCTGATCATGGCGAGGTGGACGCGTTCGCCGCGCTCGTAGGAGCGGATGAAGAGGGCGCCCGCGGACTTCGCGAGGACACCCCAGTGCCGTACGCCGGACGCCTCGAAGCCCCGGGAGCGGCGGGCGACGGACATCCGGCGCATCTCGTCGGTGATGACGTCCCCGTACCGGATCATGAACGAGGCGATCTGGACGAGCGGCGACGGCAGTCCGAGCCGCTGGAGGCCGAGGACGAGGGAGCGCAGCTCGGTGGTGGCGGCGAGGAGCACGGAGGCGGCGACGCCGAGGGTGCCCTTGGCGAGGATGTTCCAGGCGCCCCAGAGGCCGGGGACGCTCAGGGAGACGCCGAGGACGGTGGTCTGCTCGCCGGGGACCACGAAGGGCATGAGGACGGCGAAGGCGACGAAGGGGATCTCGATCGCGAGCCGGCTGAGCAGGAAGCCGGCCGGGACGCGGGCGAGGGCGGCGACCGCGGCGAGCAGGGCCGCGTAGCAGGCGAAGGCCCAGACGGCCTCGCGGGGCGTCGTGACGACGACCAGGACGAAGCCGAGGACGGCGGCGAGTTTGGTGTGCGGGGGCAGGCCGTGGACCGGCGAGTCTCCCCGCCGGTACAGGTGGTGCGCGTGGCCCGCTCCCACGTCAGACCCGGGCGCCGGTGTCGGCGGCCCGTCCGCGGCGGCGGGCGGCCCAGAAGGCGCCGGTGCCGACGGCGAGGGTGAGGCCGACGCCGATGACGCCGGCGAGGCCGCCGGAGAGGCGGGCGGATTCGACGCCCTTGACGCCGTAGTCGGCGAGCGGGGAGTCGGCGGTGGCGTGCTCGTACTCCTCGGCCTTGGCGTCGATGCCCTGGTCGGCGGCGACCTTCTCCAGGCCGTCGGGGCTGGCGGAGGCGTAGAAGGAGACGACGCCGGCGAGGACGAGGGCGGTGACGACCCCGCCGATCCAGAACTTCCTCGGGCTCCTCGTGGCGGGGGCCCCGGCGGGGGCGGGGGTCCCGGCCGGCGCGGGGGGCGCGTCGACCAGCTCGCCGTCGGCGCGGAGCTTCGGCGCGTCGACCAGCTCGCCGTCGGCGCGGAGCTTCGGCGCGTCGACCAGCTCGCCGTCGACGCGGAGCTTCAGCGGGGCGGTGAGGCCGCGGGCGCCGTGGACGAGGTCGGGGCGGACGGCGAGGACGGCGCCGACGGTGAGGGCGGTGATGACGGCCTCGCCGATGCCGATGAGGACGTGGACGCCGAGCATCGCGGTGAGGACCTTGCCGATCGGCACGTCGGTGGTGCCGCCGATCGCGTAGATCAGGGTGAAGGCGGCGGCCGAGGCCGGTACGGAGACGAGCGCGGCGACGAAGGTCGCGGCGGTCACGCCGCCCCGGGTGCGGGGCAGCACGAGCCGCAGGCCGCGGAAGAGGAGGTGGGCGGTGACGACCGTCACCACGCCCATGACGGTGATGTTGACGCCGAGCGCGGTGAGGCCGCCGTCGGCGAAGAGGACGCCCTGCATGAGCAGGACGACGGCGATGCACAGGACGCCGGTCCAGGGCCCGACGAGGATCGCCGCGAGCGCCCCGCCGAGGAGGTGGCCGCTGGTCCCGGCCGCGACGGGGAAGTTGAGCATCTGGACGGCGAAGACGAAGGCCGCGACGAGGCCCGCGAGCGGGGCGAGCCTGTCTCCTCCGAGGTCTTCGGCCCGGGGGTGGCCCCCCAGTTCCTTGCGCGCTCCGCGCAGGCTCACGGCGACGGCCGCCGCGGCGGCGACGCCGGCGGCGGCCGACACGGGGGCGTTGATGAATCCGTCGGGTACATGCACGAACCGAATGATGAGCGCAGCTGCAAAAGACGTGCAAGAGCGCCCGGATGGCAAGACGCCGGATGTGAGGCCGGACACGTCACGAGTGACCATCCGGTGACCGGGGAAGAATGCGACATCAAGGAATAAAACGACTCAACCACGGCCTGCGGACCCGGCCACGACCTGAGGAGCCACCCCATGCGCGCCGTCGAGGACCACGCCCGAGGCCGCCTGATCAGCGACGACGGACCGGTCGCCCGGGGCGTCCCGGTCGCCCTCCGCTACGACCCCGGCTTCTCCCCCGCCACCGTCCGCTTCGTGCTGCCCGGCGGCGTCGAGTGGTCCTTTCCCCGCGCCCTCCTGGAGGACGGGCTGCGGGAGCCCGCGCACCGGGGCGACATCGCGGTGTGGCCGTGCGGGCGGGTGCAGACGGTCGTCGAGTTCCACGGCCGGGACGGGGTCGCCGTCGTCCAGTTCGACAGCACCGCCCTGACGCGGTTCCTGGAGCACACGTACGCCGCCGGCGCGTCGTCGCTCACGACACGCTGACGGCGTACGACCGCGTCGGCTCCCCGTCCCCACAGGTCCCGGCGCGGTCCGGGGCGCACCCCCCGCTCAGGGGCGGCCCCGGGGTTCTCGGGGGCTAGGCCTTCACGAGGTCGGGCTTCGGGGCCTCGGCGTCGTGGGCGGCCAGGCCCTCGCCCTCCACGTCCACGTTGGGCAGCGCCCGGTCCAGCCACTTCGGGAGCCACCAGGCCTTGTGGCCGAGGAGCGCCAGGACGGCCGGGACGATCGCCATGCGGACGACGAAGGCGTCGAAGAGGACGGCGACGGCGAGGCCGAAGCCGATCATCTTGATCATCTGGTCGGTCATCCCGATGAAGCCGGAGAAGACCGCGATCATGATCACCGCGGCGGCGGTGACCACCCGGGCGCTGTGCCGGAAGCCGGTCACGATCGCCTCGCCGGGCCGCTCGCCGTGGACGTACGCCTCGCGCATCCGGGTGACGAGGAAGACCTCGTAGTCCATCGCCAGGCCGAAGACCACGCCGACCATGAAGATCGGCATCATCGACATGATCGGGCCGGTCTGCTCGACGCCGAACAGGCTGCCCAGCCAGCCCCACTGGAAGACCGCGACGACGGCGCCGAGGGCGGCGACCACCGAGAGCAGGAAGCCCAGGGCGGCCTTGAGCGGCACCAGGACCGAGCGGAAGACCACGGTCAGCAGGACGAAGGCGAGGCCGACGACGAGGGCCAGGTAGGGCACCAGGGCGTCGTTCATCTTCTGCGAGAAGTCGATGTTCATCGCGGTGGCGCCGGTGACGAGGACCTCGTCGCCGGTGGCGTCGCGGATGTCGTGGACGAGGGTCTCGGTGGCGCCGGAGGACGGGCGGTCCTTCGGTATCACCGTGATCATGGCGGCGTCGCCGGCCTTGTTCGGGGTGGCCGGGGTGACGGCGGCGATGCCGTCGAGGCCCTTGATGGTGGAGACGGTCCGGTCGGCGGTGGCCCTGTCGCCGTCGACGACGACGAGCAGCGGGCCGTTGAAGCCGGGGCCGAAGCCGTCGGAGAGCAGGTCGTAGGCGCGGCGCTCGGTCGCGGAGACCGGCTTCACGCCGTCGTCGGGCAGGCCCATCTCCAGGGAGGCGGCCGGGATCGCGATGGCGCCGAGGCCGATGACGCCGGCGAGGAGCACGAAGAGCGGGCGGCGGATGACGAAGCGGGCCCAGCGGGTGCCGGCGTTCGGCTTCGCGTCCTTCTCCGGGGCTGCGGCCCCCTTGCGCTCCTTGCGGCCGATCACCTTGTCGCCGGCGAAGCCGAGCAGCGCCGGGATCAGGGTGAGGGCGATCAGGACGGCGATCACGACGGTGCCGGCGGCGGCGAAGCCCATCTTCGTCAGCATCGGGATGTTGACGACGGCGAGGCCGACGAGGGCGATGACGACGGTGAGCCCGGCGAAGACGACGGCCGAGCCGGCGGTGCCGGTGGCACGGCCCGCGGCCTCCTCCTTGCCGCGCCCGTCGGCGAGCTCGGAGCGGTAGCGGGAGACGATGAAGAGGGCGTAGTCGATGCCGACGGCGAGGCCGATCATCATCGCGAGCGTGGAGGTCGTGGTGCCGAGGTCCAGGACGCTCGCGAGCGCGGTGATCGTGGAGACGCCGATGCCGACGCCGATGATCGCGGTGAGCAGCGGCAGTCCGGCCGCGACGAGCGAGCCGAAGGTGAGGACGAGGACGATGCCGGCGACGACCACGCCGACGATCTCGCCGGCGCCGGTCTCGGGCATGGTCTGGAGGGCGTCGCCGCCGAGCTCGACGGTCAGGCCCTTGCCCTGGGCCGCGTGACCGGCCTGCTTCAGGGCCTCGCGGGTCTCGTCGGTCAGCTCCATCGCGTTCACCTCGTAGGCGACGGAGACGTAGGCGGTGGAGCCGTCCCGGGAGACGGCCTGGGCCGTGTACGGGTCGGTGACGGAGACGATCTGGTCCGAGCCGGACTTCAGCGCGGCGACGGTCTCCTCGACGACGGCCTTGGGGGCCGCGTCGGTCATCTTCCCGCCGTCGGGGGCCTTGAAGACGATCCGGGCGGTGGCGCCGTCGGCGCCGGCGCCGGGGAAGCGCTCCTCGAGCAGGTCGAAGGCGCGCTGGGCCTCGGTGCCGGGGATGGAGAAGGAGCTGGAGGTCGCGGCGGGCGCGGTGGCGGCGCCGACTCCGGCGAGCGCGAGCAGCGCCACCCAGAGGAGGGCGACGAGCCGTCGGCGCCGGAAGGCGGCGCGGCCCAGCTTGTACAGGAAGGTGGCCACGGGTGCGTACTCCCATTGTGGGGCGGGACAGGGCATGGGGAGCCGGCCCGACGGCGTGAGCGGTGCGCAGTCAGGTGGAGCTGGGGACTTGCGGGTGGTTGCCGGGTCAGACGCCGAGGGCGGGGAGCACGACGGCGTCGACGTAGCGGGCGAGGAAGGCGTGGTCGACCGGCTGGTCGTCGATCAGCGGGCGGGCGACGAGCGCTCCGATGAGCATGTGCGGGACGAAGTCCAGGGCCGGGTTGTCCGGCGGGACCTCGCCCCTGCGGACCGCGCGGCGGAGGAACTCGGCGAAGCCGTTCAGCTCGGGTTCGATGAGCAGCTCGCGCAGCGCCTGGTGCAGGTCCGGGTGGGTGTGGACGGCATGGGCCAGACCCCGCATCAGCGCGGTGTCCTTCTCCATCTGGCAGTCGTCGGCGAGGTCCAGGAGCGCCTGGAAGTCACCGCGCAGGGATCCGGTGTCGATCGCGTCGAAACCGGACGGCTTGTTGTGGCGCAGGGCCGTGGCGACCAGCTCCGGCTTGCTCCCCCACTGGCGGTAGAGGGTGGCCTTGCTGGAGTGGGTGCGGGCGGCGACGGCGTCCATGGTGAGGGCGTCGTAGCCGACCTCGCGGAGGAGGTCGAGCACGGCCGCGTACAGCTCGGACTCCCGCTCGGGAGTGAGTCTGCTGCGGGCCATGTGCGGACCTCCGGTCTACGGGGACGAGCAGGGCGAACGAAACGGTTTCGTACTCTGCGTACGATACGAAGGTACCCCGTCCGCCAGCGAAACGAAACCGTTTCGTACGTGGCCTGGGCCACATCGCCCTCCGTACGCCCGTACGAGTTGCCGCGCCCCCTCCGCGCGGAAAGCATGAACGGGTGAGTGACGACGTGGCCTACCTCCGCTTCCCGCACCTCCACGACGACCTGCTGTGCTTCACGGCCGAGGACGACCTCTGGGTCGCCCCGCTCGTCCCCGACGGACAGAGCCCCGGCCGCGCCTGGCGGCTCACGGTCGACCGCACCCGGGCCGGGCACCCCCGCTTCTCGCCCGACGGCCGCCACATCGCCTACACGAACTGGCGCAGTCTCGATCCCGAGATCCACCTCGTGCCGGTCGACGGCGGCCACGCCCGCCAGCTCACCCACTGGGGCTCCTCCGACACCCGGGTCTGCGGCTGGTCGCCGCCGGACAAGGACGGCCGCTCCGACATCCTCGCCGTCTCCTCGCACGGCCAGCCCTTCTCGTACTTCTCCTGGTCCTACACCGTCGCCACCGACGGCTCGCCCGGCGGCAGGATGCCCTGGGGCCCGGTCTCCGACATCGCCGTCCGGGACGTCGACGGCGAGCGCCGCACCCTCCTGCTCACCGGCACCCCGCCGCACGAGCCGGCCTCCTGGAAGCGGTACCGGGGCGGCGCCACGGGCCGCCTCTGGCTCCACGGCGAGCGCCTCCTGCCGGACCTCCGCGGCCACCTCGCCGACCCGATGTTCGTCGCCGCCCCGCCCGGCGAGACGGGGTACCGGATCGCCTTCCTCTCCGACCACGAGGGCGTCGGCAACCTGTACTCCTGCCGCCCCGACGGCACCGACCTGCGCCGCCACACCGACCACGCCGACTTCTACGCCCGGCACGCCTCCTCCGACGGGCACCGGGTCGTCTACCAGTGCGCCGGACAGCTGTGGATCGCCGACGACCTGAGCGCCGGCGCCGAACCGCGCCGCCTGGAGGTGCGGCTCGGCGGGCAGCGGGCCGGCCGCCGCCCCCACCAGGTGCCCGCCGCCCAGCACGTCGACGCGCTCTCCGTCGACGAGACCGGCCGGGCCAGCGCCGTCGGGGTGCGCGGCAGCCTGTACTGGCTCACGCACCGGGACGGGCCCGCCCGGGCCATCACCGACACCCCCGGCGTCCGCGTCCGGCTCCCCGAGATGCTCGGCAGCGGCGGCCAGATCGCCTACGTCACCGACGCCGAGGGCGAGGACGCCGTCGAGATCGCCTACCTCCCCCGGGCCAGCGGCGACCGGCCGCCGCGCCGGCTCGCCGCCGGGGAGCTCGGCCGCGTCGAGGAACTCGTCGCCGACCCCGACGGCGAACGGCTCGCCATCGCCTCGAACGACGGCCGCCTCCTCCTCGTGGACGCGACCGAGGAGTCCGACGGAGAGGTCACCGAGCTCATCCGCTCCGTCAACGGCCCCGTCCGCGACCTCGCCTTCTCCCCCGACGGCGCCTGGCTCACCTGGTCCCACCCCGGCATCGGCCGCTCCCTGCGCTCCATCAAGCTCGTCCGCATCTCGGGGCCCGGCCCGCGCACGGTCATCGACGTCACCAACGGCCGCTTCGAGGACGAGAACCCGGTCTTCACCAGCGACGGCCGCTACCTCGCCTTCCTCTCCTGGCGCGGCTTCGACCCGGTGTACGACGTCCACACCGGCGACCTGTCCTTCCCGCTCGGCTGCCGCCCCTACCTGGTGCCGCTCTCCTCCGCGACCCCCTCCCCCTTCGCGCTGCTGCCCGACGGCCGCCCGGCGGCCGGCGGACTCGACCCGGCCGACGACGGCGCCGACAGCGGCGACGGCACGGTCACCGTGGAGATCGAGGGCCTGCCCGACCGGGTCACCCCCTTCCCCGTCGCCGCCTCCAAGTACTCGGCCCTCGCCCCCGTCACCGGCGGCGGCCTCGTCTGGCTGCGCTGGCCCATCTCCGGCGCCCTCGGCGAGACCTTCGCCAACCCGGCCGACACCTCGGGGCGCCCCACCCTGGAGCACTTCTCCGTCACCAAGGCACGCCGCACCGAACTCGCCCGCGACCTCGACTGGTTCGCCGTCAGCGGCGACGGCAGCCGGCTCGTCGTCTTCGACGAGGGCGAACTGCGGGCCGTCCCCGCCACCGAGCCCGGCGACGGCGACTCCACCGTCTACCTCGACCTGCGCCGCATCCTCCACCAGGTCGACCCCGGCGCCGAGTGGCGCCAGGCCTACGACGAGGCCGGACGGATCGTCCGCGCCTACTTCTGGGAGCCCGGCATGGGCGGCGTCGACTGGACGGCGATCCTCGACCAGTACCGGCCGCTGCTCGAACGGGTCGCCTCCCCCGACGAGTTCGCCGACCTGCTCCGCGAGGTCATGGGCGAACTCGGCACCTCCCACGCCTACGTCACCCCGGCCCGCCGCAACGAGGGACCGCCGCACTACCAGCGCCCCCAGGGCCTCCTCGGCGCCAACCTCGTGCCCCGCGACGGCGACTGGGTCGTCAAGCGGATCCTGCCCGGCGAGTCCTCCGACTCCAAGGCCCGCTCCCCGCTCGCCGGCACCGGCATCCGGGAGGGCGACGCCCTCACCCACGTCGACGGCCGGCCCGTCGACCCCGTCCGCGGCCCCTACCCGCTGCTCGCCGGCACCGGCGGCACCACCGTCGAGCTCACCTTCGCCCCCGCCGGCGGCGAGGGCCGCTCCCGCCGCGTCGCCGTCGTCCCGCTGATCGACGAACGCCCGCTGCGCTACCAGGACTGGGTCGCCAAACGCCGGGCCGTCGTCCGCGAGCTGAGCGGCGGGCGGTGCGGCTATCTCCACATCCCCGACATGGGCGGCTCCGGCTGGGCGCAGTTCAACCGCGACCTGCGGATGGAGGTCTCGCGGCCCGCCCTCATCGTCGACGTGCGCGGCAACGCCGGCGGCCACATCAGCGAACTCGTCGTCGAGACCCTCACCCGGAAGATCATCGGCTGGGACCTCACCCGCAACGCCCAGCCCGTCAGCTACGCCTCCAACGCCCCGCGCGGCCCGGTCGTCGCCCTCGCCGACGAGGCCACCTCCTCCGACGGCGACATGATCACCGCCGCCTTCAAGCTCCTCGGACTCGGCCCCGTGGTCGGCCAGCGCACCTGGGGCGGGGTCGTCGGCATGACCGGCCGCCACAAGCTCGGCGACGGCACCTGGATCACCGTCCCCATGAACGCCGCCTGGTTCACCGAGTGGGGCTGGTCCGTGGAGAACCACGGCGTCGAACCCGACCTGGCCGTCCTGCGCACCCCGCTCGACTGGGCCGAGGGCCGGCACGCCCAGCTCGACGACGCCGTCCACCGGGCCCTCGCCCTGCTGGAGTCCGAGCCGGCGGCCGGCCCGCCCGGCTACGAGTCCGTGCCGGACCGCTCCCGCCCGAAGCTGCCGCCGAGGTCCAGCTCGTAGGCGATCGCGGACTCCCCGGTCTTCAGCGTCTCCCTGCCGACCGCGCCGAAACCGACCCGGGCGAGCACCGCCCGGGACGCGGCGTGCTCCGGCGACGCCTTCGCGTACAGCCGGCGCAGCCCGTACTCCTCCACGGCGAGCCGGCACACCTCCCGCACGCCCCGGGTGGCGAGGCCCCGGCCGGCGGCCGACTCCGCGATCCGGTAGCCGAGTTCGGCCGCGCCGTCGGCGAGGTCGATGAGGTTGACCCGGCCGACGATCCGCCCGTCCTCCTCCACGAGGACGTGGAAGCGGATGGTGCCCTCCTCCTGCTCGTCGAGGAGGGCCTCGTGGCGGGCGGCGAAGTCGGCGAAGTACGCGTCCCCCCGGTCGGGCACGCTGGCGGCGAAGTAGGCGCGGTTCTCCCGCTCGAAGGCGAGCAGGGCGGGCGCGTGGTCGGGACGGAGACGTTCGAGTACGACGGACATGAGGGGAGCGTACGAAGATCCACGCGCGGACGCCCGCGAGTTGAACGGTTCCGGCCACACGACGACCGGTCCCGGCCGCACGCCCGGAAGGGGCGACCGGCGTCCCGGGCACACGCCCGGAAGGGGCACCCGGCGTCCCGGGCACACGCGCGGAAGGCGCACCCGGCGTCCCGGGTGCGCCTTCCGTCACAGGACGGGCGTCAGGCCTCGTCGCGGCCGGTGCGCTCGCGCAGCTCCCGCTCGGCACGCTCCTTGGCGTCCGGCGTGCCCTCGCGCTCCTGCCGGGCGCGCTCGGAGGCCTCGTCCTTGGGGTTGCCCATGGCCTTCTTCGCGCGGTCCTGGAGCTCCTGCGCCTTGTCCTGGAACTGGTCCTTGATGCCCATGAAGGTTCACTCCTAGTAAGGGTGTGAGGGGGCCGGGGCGGTGCGCCCCGGGGCCTCGACCAGCCTTGCACGAGCGGACATTCCACGCATTTCGATCAGTCACGGTCCGTGTGCGGCGGCCTCACGGCCTCCCCGTACGGGCCTGCTCGTCGGCCGCGCCGCCCGCGCCCACCAGGCCCTTGGAGACCGTGGCCAGGCGGGGCCCGAAGCGGGCCACCTCCCGCTTGCCGACGGTGGCGATGAGGCCGGGCAGGTAGCCGCGGACGGACTGCATCCCGCGCAGCCACCACTGCGCGTACACGTGGGCCGAGCGGCGCTCGATGCCCTCGACGATCCGGTCGACGGCCGGGCCGAGCGGGTACGTGCGGTTCGAGGGCCACGGCAGCCGCTGCCGCAGCTCCTTCATCACGTCGTCCTGGTCCGCGCCGCGCACCATGTCGGTGTCGGTCCAGGAGAGGTAGCCGACGCCGACCTTCACGCCCTTGTAGGCGACCTCGGCGCGCAGGCTGTGCGCGAAGGCCTCGACGCCGGACTTGGAGGCGCAGTAGGCGGTCATCATCGGGGCCGGGGTGATCGCGGCGAGCGAGGCGATCTGGAGGAAGTACCCCCGGGACTCCATGAGGACCGGCAGGAAGGCGCGGCCGGTGACCGCCCCGCCGATGAGGTTGACCTCGATGACCCGCCGCCAGGCGACCGGGTCGGAGTCGACGAACGGGCCGCCGGCCGCGACGCCGGCGTTGGCGACGACGACGTCGACCTTCCCGAAGCGCTCCTTGACCTCGGCGGCGACCCGGGCCATCGCCTCGTGGTCGGTGACGTCCGCCTCCCACCAGTCGGCCTCGGTGTGCAGCCGTCCGGCGACCTCCTTGAGGAGCTCGGGCTCCAGGCCGACGAGGGCGATCTTCGCGCCGCGCGCGGAGAGCTTGCGGGCGAGGAGTTCGCCCACGCCGCGGGCGCCGCCGGTGACGACCGCGACCTGCCCTTCCAGGCTGATCCTGCTCATACCCCTGCCTCCTTGCCGGTCGGACGCGCACCGAGGTAGGTGAGCGTCAGTTCGCGGATCTGCGCGGTGACGGCCTCCGGGGCCTCGACCGGCGTCATGTGGCCCATGCCGGCCAGTTCGGTGAGTCCGGTGCAGTGCGGCAGCGCCTCGGCCATGGCCCGGGAGTGGGCGGGCGGGGTGAGCCGGTCGGCGGTGCCGACGAGGACGGCGGTCGGGACCCGCAGGTCGCGCAGGCCCGCCTCCAGGTCGAGGTGGGCGAGCACCTGCGACCAGCCGTAGCGGGACGGGCGCGGGCAGGCGTGCACGATCCGGGCGCAGGCGTCGACCCGCGCGGGCGCCGAACCGGGGCCCATGGTGGCGTACTTGAGGATCCTCTTCGAGAGGCCGTTGACGGGTCCGAGCGGCGCCTTCGAGCCGAGGACGGCGCCGGTGAGCCGGGTCCGCAGGCCGCCGGGCCCGAGCGGCACGACGGTGGCCTCGGCGGTGAGCCGGGACGGGCCGGTGGAGCAGAGCAGGACGGCGGCGGCGTGCTGGACGAAACCGGGCCGGCCGGCCGCGGCCATGATCGTCATGCCGCCCATGGAGTGGCCGGCGAGCACGGCCCGCTCGCCGGGCCCGAGGGTGGCGGCGAGCACCGCCTCCAGGTCGTCGGCGAGCGCGGTGGTCGAGTAGCCGCCGTCGGCGGGGACGGGCGAACGGCCGTGGCCGCGCTGGTCGTAGGCGACGACCCGGTGGTCGACCGCCAGGTCCCGTATCTGCTCGGCCCAGAAGACGGTGGAGCAGGTCCAGCCGTGGGCGAGGACGACGGCGGGCGCGCCCTCGGGGCCGTACACCTCGGCGTGCAGCTCGGCGCCGTCGGCGGAACGGACGGTCAGGGTGCGGGCGTTCACGAGGCGGCCTCCTTCTTGCGGGCGGCGCGGGCGGCGGCGTCGACGGTCCCGGCGGCCTTCGGCGGCTCGGCGGCCTTCAGGGGCTTCGGGGCGCGGAGGACCTCGTACTCGGAGAGGTCGACCTGCCGGGTCTCGCGGCGGAACTCGCCGGTGGTGCCGGGCCAGAGGGTGGTGTTGCGGCCGTTGGCGTCGAGGTACCAGCTGTCACAGCCGCCGGCCTTCCAGACGGTCCGCTCCATGCGGTTCTGGACCTTGCGGTTCCAGGCGTTGACGGCGGAGGGGCGGACCGCGAGGGCGGCCCGGCCGCCGAGCACGTCCAGCTGGCGGAGGTAGTCGGCCATGTAGTTCAGCTGGGACTCGATCATGAGGATCATGGAGGAGTTCCCGAGGCCGGTGTTGGGCCCGATGATCGTCATCCAGTTGGGGAAGCCGGCGGCGGTGGCGCCGCGCAGCGCCTCCATGCCGTCCTTCCAGACCTCGGCGAGCGAGCGGCCGTCGGCGCCGATGACGCGCGGGGCGATCGGCATGTCGGTGACGTGGAAGCCGGTGCCGAAGATGATCGCGTCGACCTCGGTCTCGGTGCCGTCGGAGCCGACGACGACGTTGCCGCGGACCTCCTTCAGGCCGCCGGCGACGACGTCGACGTTGGGCTGGGCGAGGGCCGGGTAGTAGGTGTTGGAGAGCAGGATCCGCTTGCAGCCGATGCGGTACGAGGGCGTGAGCCTGGCCCGCAGCGCCGGGTCCTTGACCGCCCGGGCGATGTTCGCCTTGGCGAGCTTCTCGACCAGGCCCAGCTCGCCGGGGTGCTTGGTGAAGGCGCCGACCTGGAGTTCCCGGATGCCCCACAGGATGCCGCGGCGCAGGGTGGCCGTGGCGGGCAGCTTGCGGTGCAGCCAGCGCTCGGGGCCGCTGATGGCGCGGTCCATGCGGGGCATGACCCACGGGGGCGTGCGCTGGAAGAGGGTGAGCCGGGCGACCTCGGGCTGGATCGAGGGCACGATCTGGATGGCGGAGGCGCCGGTGCCGACCATGGCGACCCGCTTGCCCCGGAGGTCGTAGTCGTGGTCCCAGCGGGCCGAGTGGAAGACCTTGCCGGTGAAGCCGTCGAGCCCCGGGATGTCGGGGATCTTCGGGTCGGAGAGCGGGCCGGTGGCGGAGACGACGACGTCGGCGGAGAAGCTGCCGCGGCCGGTCTCGATGTCCCAGCGGAGTTCGTCCTCGTTCCAGGCCATCTTCGTGACCTCGTGGTTCAGGCGCAGGTGCGGCCGGAGCCCGAAGGTGTCGGTGACGTGCTCCAGGTAGGCCCGGATGTGGCGCTGGCCGGAGAAGGTCCGGGGCCAGTCGGGGTTGGGCGCGAAGGAGAACGAGTAGAGGTGGGAGGGCACGTCGCAGGCGCACCCGGGGTAGCTGTTGTCGCGCCAGGTGCCGCCCACGGAGTCGGCCCGTTCCAGGACGACGAAGTCGGTGATCCCCTCGCGGCGCAGCCGGACGGCGGCCCCGAGCCCACCGAACCCCGATCCGATCACCGCCACCCGAACGTGCTCGTGCTTCGCCATGCCGCCTCCCGTGCGCCCGGCCAAGATTCCGCCAGCAATCACTGGCACAGTCGGACTGTAGAGCAGCTCCATACCGAGCGGTAGGGGTCGGGCGAGGGAAAGTTACCGGCGGTACAACATAGGCTGGCCGGTGTGGCAGATCGATCAGGGAACCCACCCCACGAGTACCGGATGACGGAGCTGGCCGAGGCGGCCGGCATCACCGTCCGCACGCTCCGCTTCTACCGCGAGCGCGGCCTGATCCCGCCGCCCCGCCGCGAGGGCCGCATCGCCTGGTACGACGACCGCCACCTGGCCCGCCTGCGCACCATCGCCGCCCTCCTCGAGCGCGGCCACACCCTCACCGGCATCGCCGACCTCACCACGGCCTTCGAATCCGGCCGGGACGTCGGCGAGGTCCTCGAACTCGGCTCCCCCACCGAGGAGGAACCGGTCCGCCTGACCCCCGAGGAGCTCGCCGACCACTTCGACGGCGAGGTCACCCCGGAGAACCTCGCGGCCGCCCTGGACCTCGGCTACCTGGCGACCGACGGCGAGGAGATCGTCCACATCAGCCGCCGTCTGCTCGACGTCTCCGCGGCCCTGGTCCGCGAGGGCGTCCCCCTCGCCGAGGTCCTGAGGGCCGGCGCGCGCGTCCGCGAGCACGCCGAGGCCCTCGCCGAGCTCTTCACCGAAGCCCTCGGCCCCCATGTGAAGGACGCCGACGTGCAGCGCCTCCGCCCGCTGGCCAAGGCCGTCGTGGACGCCGAGCTCTCCCTGGCCCTCGACCGCCGCCTGCGCGCCCCGGGGACCTGACGGCGGGCCTACAGGTCGTACACCGCCGTGACGGGCGCGTGGTCGCTCCACCGCTCCCCGTGGGTCGCGGCCCGCTCCACGAACGCCTTCACGGCCTTCGCCGCCAGGCCCGGCGTGGCCATCTGGTAGTCGATCCGCCAGCCCGTGTCGTTGTCGAAGGCGCGGCCCCGGTAGGACCACCAGGAGTACGGCCCCTCCTGCTCCGGGTGGAGGGCCCGCACCACGTCCACGTACCCGCCGTCGGCCTCCTCCAGGACCCGGGAGAGCCACGCGCGCTCCTCGGGGAGGAAGCCGGCGCTCTTGCGGTTGGCCTTCCAGTTCTTGAGGTCGGCCTCGCGGTGGGCGATGTTCCAGTCGCCGCAGACCACGACCTCGCGGCCGTCGGCGGCGGCGCGGACCCGCAGCTCCTTGAGGTAGGGCAGGAACGCGTCCATGAAGCGGTACTTCTCGTCCTGCTTCTCCGTCTCGGCCTCGCCGGAGGGCAGGTAGAGGCTGGCGACGGTGACACCGGGCAGGTCCGCCTCGATGTAGCGGCCGGAGCCGTCGAACTCGGACGACCCGAAGCCGACGCGGACGGCGTCGGGCTCGCGCCGCAGGTAGAGCGAGACGCCGGCGCGGCCCTTGGCGGCGGCGGGGGCGTGGGCGGTGAACCACCCCTCGGGGCTCCGGACCTCCTCGGGCAGCTGCGCCTCCTCGGCGCGCACCTCCTGGAGCAGGACGGCGTCGGCGGGGGTCTCCGCCAGCCACTCGACGAAGCCCTTCTTGGCGGCGGCGCGGAGACCGTTGACGTTCGCGCTGGTGACAGTGAACATCCCGGGAGAATACCGACACCCGCCTCTCGCATACACGTACGATCGTCGCCATGCGCATCGAGCCCACCCCCTACGACCACCCCGATTCCGTGAAACTGCAGGACGAAGTGCTGGCCGAGTACGTCGTCCGCTACGGCGACGACGAGGGCGACGCCACACCGCTCGACGCCTCGATGTTCGCCCCGCCGCGGGGCCTCTACCTCCTCGCGTACGACCCCGAGGGCCGCCCGGTCGCCAGCGGTGCCTGGCGCGGCCAGGAGGAGAACGAGGAGGGGTACGCGGACGGCGACGCCGAGCTGAAGCGCATGTACGTCATACCCGAGGCCCGCGGCCTGGGCCTGGCCCGCCGCATCCTGGCCCTCCTGGAGGACGACGCCCGCGCCGCCGGCCGCACCCGCATGGTCCTGGAGACCGGCACCGAGCAGCCCGAGGCCATCGCCCTCTACACCTCCAGCGGCTACGCCCCCAGCCCCGCCAAGTTCGGCCACTACCGCGACCACGACAGCAGCCTCTGCTTCGTGAAGCCGCTGGCCTGACGGCCCGTCCCCCGCCGCCCGGGACGACTCCGCGACGGGCTCGGCACTCCCTTGCCGGGCCCGTCGCCCTCCGCACTCCGACCGGGACACGGACGAACGACGAAGATCCCGCCCGATCTTTCGATCGGACGGGATCTTCGTCTTCCGCTGGTGGACCTGAGGGGATTCGAACCCCTGACCCCCTCGATGCGAACGAGGTGCGCTACCGGACTGCGCCACAGGCCCCTGCGACGTGTGAAACATTAGCATCCCGGTCGCCGAGAAGAAAAATCGCTTACGCCGCAGGTCAGATGAGGCCCCGCGCGGGGCCTCCGTCATTCGTTGGCGGCACGGGGGCGCTCGTCGTCCGCGCGGTCGGCGTACTGGTCGAAGAGCGGGGTGCGGCCGTGGTCCCGGCCGCGGCGCGGCGGGGCCTGGCGGCGGCGCGGCGCCGGGGAGGCGGCCGGGGGCTGCTCGGCGGCCGTGGAGGAGCGGGCGGCGCTCCAGGTCTCCGGGTCGGTGACGTCCACGCCGTTGGAGGCGCGCGGGGCGACCGGCGCGGTGACGTACGTGGGCAGCGGCACCGGCACCGGGTCCCAGCTGTCGCCGCGGGCCGGGCCGCGCTCGCGCTGCTGGTCCACCCACTCGGCGTGGTCGGTCTGCTCGACCAGGGCGCGCCGGTCGGCCTCCTGCGGGGAGACCGTCGGCGCGGGCGACGGCTCGGGCTCGGGCGCCGACGCGGCGGCCCGGCGGGTCTCGCGGAGCCGGACGGCGGCGGCCTCGGCGCGGCGCCGGTCCATCACGTACACGAAGCGGCGGCGCTCCTGTCCGCGCAGGTGGACGATGTAGGCGCTGAGCAGCACGGCGGGGACGCCGGGCGCCCAGAGGAAGGCGACGCCGCCGACGGCGGCGACGACGGCCCCGAGGGTGAAGGCGGAGAACAGCACGATGGTGGTGCGCCGGCGCCGCGCCAGGGCCTTGCCGCGGCGGGCGCGCTCGGCGGCGCTGCGGGCCGCCGGGGCGGGCGCGGCCTCGGGCTGCGGGGCGGGCTCGGGGAGTTCGAGGCGCGCCTCGGTCCTGGCCGGAGGCGCGGCGAAGGCCCGGACGTCGACGGAGCTCAGGTGCTCGGTCGCCGCGTCCGGGTCCGCGTCGGTCGCCGCCTCCAGGGCCGTACGGTCCCGCTCGCGGAGCTCCTTGGCGTACCGGCGCTCCATGCCCGCCCGTCCGGACAGGAGCCGGATGGCGGTGCTGAAGCGTTCCGTCGGACGGGCCTCGTTCAGCTCGTCCTGCCTGCGGAGCCACATCGGCACCAGGTAGGCGGCCCAGGCCCCGACGATGACTGCGTAGATGAGGCCGCTGCTGCTCACGCCTCACACGGTAGAGGGGTTCGCGACGGGGCATCGGCCAATTGGCCCGGTGTGTCGCACGATCTGGCTGATATCACTGAACTTTTTTGTGATTGTTCAGATCGATCGCTGTTCATATGCCGCTGAAATTCGAACAGTTATGTGAATAGCCGTGTTCACGGAGACTAGACGGCGTCCCTGCGCCGCGTGCGGTGCCAGCGGGCCAGCAGCCCCTCCGGGATCTCCTCCGCCGTCAGCGCGAAGACCAGGTGGTCCCGCCAGGCGCCGTCGATGTGGAGGTAGCGCGGCCGCAACCCCTCCTCCCGGAAGCCGAGTTTCTCCACCACGCGCCGCGAAGGGCCGTTCTCCGGCCGGATGCAGACCTCCATCCGGTGCAGACCGACCGTGCGGAAGCAGTGGTCGGTGGCGAGCGCGACCGCCGTCGGCATCACCCCGCGCCCGGCGACCTCGCTGTCCACCCAGTAGCCCACGTGCCCGGAGCACATCGAGCCCCAGGTGATCCCGGCGACCGTCAGCTGCCCGGCCATCCGGCCCCGGTACTCGATGACGAACGGCAGCATCCGCCCCGCGTGCGCCTCCGACCGCAGGTGGCGCACCATCTGACGGTACGTGGGGCGCCGCGCGGGCGGCATGCCGGGCGCGGGCGGCGGCACCGTCGCCTCCCAGGGGCGCAGCCACTCGCGGTTGCGGTGGTTCACCTCCCGCCACTCCCGCTGGTCGCGCATCCTTATCGGGCGGAGCACCACGTCTCCGTCGACGAGGACCGCCGGCCAGGCCGGGGTCATGACGCCGGGCCCGCTTCCGCCGGTCTCGGGTGGTCGCCGCCGCGGATCTGGTCCACGGCGTGCCGCAGCAGCGGCTCCAGGACGGCGAGCCCGTCCCGCACCCCGCCGGTCGATCCCGGCAGGTTGACGATCAGCGTGGAGCCCGCGACCCCGGCGAGACCGCGGGAGAGCGCCGCCGTCGGCACCTTCTCCCGGCCGTACGCCCGGATCGCCTCCGGGATGCCGGGGACGTGCCGCTCCAGGACCCGGGCGGTGACCTCGGGGGTCTCGTCGGTCGGCGAGATGCCGGTGCCGCCGGTCGTGAGGATCACGTCGTACCCGGCCGCGATCCCGGCGCGGAGGGCGGCCTCGACGGGCGCCCCGTCCGGGACGACCCGCGGCCCGTCGACGGCGAAGCCCATCGCGCGCAGGCCCTCGGCGATCAGCGGGCCGCCCTTGTCCTCGTAGACCCCGGCGGAGGCGCGGTTGGAGGCGGTGACGACGAGCGCCGCGTACGGCGTGACCAGGGCACCGCCGCCGGCCGCGGGCCCGTGGCCGCCCCCGTGTTCGTGGTCGTGGGCGCCCGCGACCCGGCCGCCGCGCGTCACGCGTCGTCCCGGGTCCAGTGCCCGGACTTGCCGCCGGTCTTCTCCTCCACCCGCACGTCGGAGATGACCGCGCCCTTGTCCACCGCCTTGATCATGTCCACCACGGTCAGCGCGGCCACCGAGACGGCGGTCAGCGCCTCCATCTCGACCCCCGTGCGGTCGGTGGTCCTCACCGTCGCCAGGATCTCCACGGCGTCGTCCGCGACCGTGAGGTCGAGCGTCACCCCGGACACGGCCAGCGGGTGGCAGAGCGGGATGAGGTCCGGGGTCTTCTTGGCGCCCATGATCCCGGCGATCCGGGCGGTGGCCAGCGCGTCGCCCTTCGGCACGCCCTCGCCGCGCAGCAGCTCGATCACGCGCGGCGAGACGAGCACCCGTCCGCTGGCGCGCGCCGTGCGGGACGTGACGTCCTTCGCCGATACGTCGACCATGCGGGCGGCGCCCGCCTCGTCGATGTGGGTGAGGCCTTGCTGCGTGCTCATCGCCGTGACACTCCCGGTCGCTGTGTGGGACGACACACCGTACCCCCGCGCCGCCCCCCTCAGCCGAGGAGGACCACGTCCAGCTCGTCGCCGGGGGCGGCCGTGTCGCGGTCCTCCGGGACGACGAGCAGGCAGTCCGCGTGGGCGAGGGCGGCGATCAGGTGCGAGCCGGCGCCGCCCACGGGGGTGACGGTGCCGGACTCGGGGTCGTACGTCCCCCGGAGGTACTGGCGGCGGCCGGACGGCGAGGACAGCGGCGCGTCGGCCTTCAGGGTCGCGCGGACGACCGGGCGGTGCAGGTCCTCCAGGCCCATCAGGGCGCGGATGGCGGGCCGGACGAAGAGCTCGAAGGAGACGTACGAGGAGACCGGGTTGCCCGGCAGGGCGAGGAGCGGGATCTGCTCGTCGCCGACCGTGCCGAAGCCCTGCGGCTTGCCGGGCTGCATGGCGAGCTTGCGGAAGTCGACCCGGCCGTCGGCGGTCAGCGCCTCCTTCACCACGTCGTAGGCGCCGACGCTGACGCCACCGGTGGTGACGACGAGGTCGGCCCGGATGAGCTGGTCCTCGATGGCGGCGCGGAGCGACTCGGCCTCGTCGGCGACCGCGCCGACCCGGTAGGCGAGCGCGCCGGCGTCGCGGGCGGCGGCGGCGAGCGCGAAGCTGTTGGAGTCGTGGATCCGGCCGGGGCCCAGCTCCTCGCCGGGCTGGACGAGTTCGCTGCCCGTGGAGAGGACCACCACGCGCGGGCGGGGGCGGACGGTGACCGTGCCGCGGCCGATCGCGGCGAGCAGGCCGAGCTGCGGCGGCCCGAGGACCGTGCCGGCCGCGAGGGCGAGCTCTCCGGCCCGCACGTCGCTGCCGGCCCGGCGGACGTGGGCGCCGGCCTCCGCCGCGCGGTGCACCCGCACCTCGCCGGCGGCGCCCTCGGGGGCTCCGCTCGCGGCCCGCATGCCGGTCGCCGCACCCTCGCCCGCGCCGCCGTCGGTCCACTCGACGGGGACGACGGCCTCGGCGCCGGGCGGCAGCGGGGCGCCGGTCATGATCCGGGCGGCCTGCCCGGGGCCGACCTCCGGCAGGCCGTCCGCGCCCGCGGCGACGTCGCCGATGACGGTGAGGACCGCCGGGTGCTCCTCGGTCGCGCCCGCGACGTCGGCGACCCGGACCGCGTACCCGTCCATGGAGCTGTTGTCGAACGGCGGCAGGGCGACCGGCACCGTCACGTCCTCGACCAGGACGCACCCCTGGGCGTCGAGCAGCTGGAGCTCGATCGGGTCGAGGGGGCGGACGGTCGCCAGGATGTCGGCCAGGTGCTCGTCGACCGACCACAGGTCGCGGGCCGGTTCCGCGCAGGGGTCGCCCACCGCGTGGTCGTGGCCGTGGCCGTGACCGTGGCCCCGGGGGTCCTGGGACGGTGCCGTGTCGCTGCTCAAGGTCCTACATCTCCTCGTTGACGTATCTCCGGAGCCAGTCCCGGAAGTCCGGTCCCAGATCCTCACGTTCGCACGCGAGTCTGACAATGGCACGCAGATAGTCGCCGCGGTCGCCGGTGTCGTAGCGGCGGCCCTTGAAGACGACGCCGTGCACCGGACCGCCGGGCTTCTCGTCGCCCGCCAGCTTCTGCAGGGCGTCGGTGAGCTGGATCTCGCCGCCCCGGCCGGGCTCGGTCTCCCGCAGCGTGCCGAAGATCGCCGGGTCGAGGACGTAGCGGCCGATGATCGCGTAGTTGCTGGGCGCCTCGGCCCGGTCCGGCTTCTCCACCAGGTCCGTCACGCGCACCACGTCGCCGTCGACGGTCTCCTCGACCGCCGCGCAGCCGTACAGGTGGATCTGGGAGGGCTCGACCTCCATCAGCGCGATGACGCTGCCGCCGTGCCGCTCCTGGACGTCCACCATCCGCGCGAGCAGCGGGTCGCGCGGGTCGATCAGGTCGTCGCCGAGGAGGACCGCGAAGGGCTGGTCGCCGACGTGCGGGGCCGCGCACAGCACCGCGTGGCCGAGGCCGCGGGGGGCGCCCTGGCGCACGTAGTGCATGGTGGCGAGGTCGTTGGACTCCCGCACCTTGGAGAGCCGCTCGTCGTCGCCCTTGCGGCTCAGCGCCTCCTCCAGCTCGTAGTTCCGGTCGAAGTGGTCCTCCAGCGGACGCTTGTTCCGGCCGGTGATCA
The DNA here is from genome assembly GCF_014649855.1 of Streptomyces roseolus. GTDB lineage: Bacteria > Actinomycetota > Actinomycetes > Streptomycetales > Streptomycetaceae > Streptomyces > Streptomyces roseolus. The sequence goes on from NZ_BMTV01000020.1 coordinate 133,034, forward strand.
TGAGCACGTCGGAGAGTCCGGCGGCGACGGCCTCCTCGACGACGTACTGGATCGCCGGCTTGTCGACGACCGGGAGCATCTCCTTGGGGGTCGCCTTGGTCGCCGGCAGGAAGCGGGTGCCGAGGCCGGCCGCCGGGATGACAGCCTTGCTGATCCGGCCGAGCCGCGGGAACGACTGATTCATGCAGGCACCATAGCTGCTGGGGAATGAGAGAAAGATGTGCTTCCGATTAACTTTCTCCCGATAAAGCCTGTTACCAGAGATTTCCGAGGGGCCGCTGTGCAGAATGACCATCCCGAGTTGTCCGAAAAGGCCCTGCTGCGCCGTCGGCTGCTCGACGCACGCGCCGCCCTCTCCCCCGAGGCCCTCGCGCGGACCGCCGGGGCGCTGGCCGGGCACGGCGTCGACCTGCCCGAGCTGGCCGGCGCCGCCACCGTCGCCGCGTACGTCTCCGTGGGCCGCGAGCCCGGCACCCGCGCCCTGCTCGACGCGCTCCACGCGCGCGGGGTGCGGGTCCTGCTGCCGGTCCTGCTGCCCGACAACGACCTGGACTGGGCGGTGTACGAGGGGCCCGGGGCGCTCGCGAAGGCCGGCCGCGGCCTCCTGGAGCCGACCGGTCCGCGGCTCGGCCCGGACGCCGTGTGCACGGCGGACGCGGTGCTGCTGCCGGGGCTCGCGGTGGACGCGCGCGGCATGCGCCTCGGCCGGGGCGGTGGCTCGTACGACCGGGTCCTCGCCCGGCTCGCGCGGGCCGGGAAGGACCCGGCCCTGGTGGTGCTCCTCTACGCGGACGAGGTGGTCGCGCGGGTCCCGGAGGAACCGCACGACCACCCCGTGCACGCGGTGGTCACCCCGGAGGGGGCGACCCGTTTCGGCCGTTCCTGATCACGGCTTGAGCGTCAGCGTGTCCTTCGCCGCCGCGTCGACCGCCGCCTTGCCGTAGGCCCAGTCGTACAGCTCGCCGTCGGCCCAGGCGTCCGTCTGGTCGGTGTAGTTGTCGTGGAAGGCGTGGCCGGAGGCACCGGTCAGGTTGATCCACCGGGACCTGTCCCAGTCGCCGACGTTGACGACCATCCGCATCGACGGCACCCAGATGACCTCGTAGCCGCCGGCCGCGTTCCAGCCGGTGGCGTCGACGGCCGCCTCGCCGCCGCCGAGGTTCCACGGGCCGCGGTTGAGCAGCCGCTGCACCGCGCCGGGCCCGGCGGTGCCGAGGGTCTGGTTCTTCAGGGTCAGCTGGTGCAGCCGGCCCCAGCTCCAGGTGGAGACGTCCTTGCCGAGCTTGGCGGTCAGCTCCCAGCGGGCGTCCTTCATGGCGCGGGCGAGCAGCTGGTCGCGGGTCTCGGTGGCCGGGTCGGTGCGGGTGGCGGGGGTCTTCCACCACTCGCTCTTCTCCTGCCCCAGGAGCGGGCGGACCACCTCGTACCAGCGGTCGCCGCCGTCCGGCTGCGCGGAGTCGGCGTCGCGCTCGCCGCACTCGCGGACCAGCTTGTTCTGCTCGTCGACCGGGCCGGTGGCGTCGACCGGGCGCACGTTGATGCAGTCGCCCTCGGCGCGCACCTCCTTGGGCAGCTTGTCGCCGAAGGAGAGCTTGAGGACGTTGCGCCAGACCGCGTTGAAGTACGCGGCGGCGGCCGAGTCGGGCTCCTGGGTGTAGTCCCAGCCTTCGAGGAGCTTCTGCGCCTCGCGGACGTGGGGGTCGGAGATGTCGACCTTCAGCAGCAGCGGGTTGAGCAGGGTGGCGATCTCGCTGCGGTTGTCGGTCTGCATGGTCCGCATGTCGTCCGGCGAGATCTTGCCGCCGTCCTTGGTCTTCGACTCGATGAGGTCGTTGATCCGCTGGCTGCGGGAGCCGTAGCCCCAGTCCTCGGTGAGCAGGTCGGGGTACTGCTCCGGGGAGATCACGGCCTGGTTGGCGGTGACGATGTAGCCGCGCTCGGGGTTGTACTCGTACGGCAGCTGCTCGAAGGGGATGTAGCCCTTCCAGCGGTAGCGGGAGTCCCAGCCGGGGGCGGGCAGGGTGCCGTCGCCGGTGGCGCGGCGCGGGATCTTGCCCGGGGACTGGTAGCCGATGTTGCCCTTGGTGTCGGCGTAGACGAGGTTCTGCGAGGGGACCTCGAAGTTCTTCGCGGCGGCCCGGAACTGCTTGAAGTCCTTGGCGCGGTTGATCGCGAAGATGGCGTCCATGGACTTGCCGGGCGTCAGGGCGGTCCACTGGAGGGAGACGCCGTAGCCGGTGGAGCGGTCGGGGGCGGAGTTGCCGACGGGGGCGGTCTGCCCGACCTTCTCCAGCTCGGCGGAGCGGTCGGAGACCAGCGGGCCGTGCTCGGTGGAGCGGATGGTGATGGGCCGGTCGCGGCCGCCGGCGACCTTGATGACCTCCTCGCGGGTGTCGAACGGCTTGACCTTGCCGTCGACGAGGTAGCCCTCGGGGCTGACCTTCTCCAGGTAGAGGTCGGTGACGTCGGCGCCGAGGTTGGTGAGGCCCCAGGCGATGGTGTCGTTGTGGCCGATTATCACGCCGGGCATGCCGGAGAAGGTGTAGCCGGCGACGTCGTAGCGGCAGGTCGCGGAGACCGAGCGGCAGTGCAGGCCCATCTGGTACCAGAGGGACGGCAGCATCGGCGCGAGGTGCGGGTCGTTGGCGAGCAGCGGCTTGCCGGAGGTGGTGAGGTTCCCGGAGACGACCCAGGAGTTGGAGCCGATGCCGTTGCCGTTGGGGCCGAGGAGGGCCGGGACGGAGTCGAGGACCTCGGAGAGGCCGGAGAGGGCGGCGAGCTGGGGGCTCGCGCCGCCGGAGCCCGTCCCCGTCCCCGTGCCGTCCTCGGACTCCTCGTCCTTGCCGGCCTTCGGGTCGAACTTCTTCGTCACCGGGTCGACCGCGCCGCGGTCGACGATCGGCTGGTGGAGCTCGTACGGGTACTCCGGGTACAGCTGCTTGATCTGGGCCGGGGTCAGCCGGCTGGTGAGCAGCGAGCGGTCGATCTCGTCCTGCATGTTGCCGCGCAGGTCCCAGGCCATGGCCTTGAGCCAGGCGACCGAGTCGACCGGGGTCCACGGCTCGATGGTGTAGTCGTTGGTGAAGGAGAGGGCCGCGTACTCGACGGAGACGTCCTTCGGCTCGCGGTCCTTCAGGTAGGCGTTGACGCCCTCCGCGTAGGCCTGGAGGTACTTCTTCGTCTCCGGCGCCAGGACCTTGTCGTACTCCTGCTGCGCGACCTGGCGCCAGCCGAGGGTGCGCAGGAAGGCGTCGGTCTCGACCTGGCCCTCGCCGAACATCTCGGAGAGGCGGCCGGCGGTGAGGTGCCGGCGGACGTCCATCTCGTAGAAGCGGTCCTGCGCCTGGACGTAGCCCTGCGCGCGGAAGAGGTCGGTCTCGTTGTCCGCGTAGATCTGCGGGATGCCGAGGGCGTCCCGTTTGACCTCGACGTCGCCGGACAGGGAGTCGATCCTGACCTCGCCGGTGGTCTGCGGGAACGAGGCGCGGACGGTGCCGACTCCCCACCAGCCGCCGAAGGCGACGGCCCCGACCAGCGCAAGGACCAGGAGCAGGACGATCAGGCGGGCGCGCCTGCCTTTCTTCTTGGCGGGGGGCGCGGTCGTGTTGGAGGGCATCGCTGTCCTTCGAGGGGCAGGGTGGTCCTGGAGTACGGGAGCAACCTTAGGCGCAGCGCCCGGGCGCCCTGGACTCGGTGTCAGGGAGGAACCGCACTGATGACCGCATCGGGGAAGCACCGGCCGCGAAGGAGGCGTCAAGAAAACGTTAAAGATTAGGTAAGGTAACGAAGTACCGCCCGCTGGAGGAACGATCCGGCGCGACGAGGGGAAGGAACGGCGCACTGACTGTCCACGAGCTCAACGAACTCCTGCTGATCAGCTCACTGGTGCTGCTGATCGCGGTCGCCGCCGTGCGGATCTCGTCCCGGAGCGGGCTCCCCAGCCTTCTGCTGTACCTCGGCATCGGCGTCGCCATCGGCCAGGACGGCATCGGCAACGTCGCCTTCGACAACGCCGAACTCACCCAGGTCATCGGCTACGCGGCCCTCGTCGTCATCCTCGCCGAGGGCGGTCTCGGCACGAAGTGGAAGGAGATCAGGCCGGCCCTGCCGGCCGCCGTCGTCCTCTCCACCCTCGGCGTCGCCGTCTCCGTCGGCATCACCGCCGCCGGCGCCCACTACCTCGTCGGCCTGGACTGGCGCCAGGCGCTGATCATCGGCGCCGTCGTCTCCTCCACCGACGCCGCCGCCGTCTTCTCCGTCCTGCGGAAGGTGCCGCTGCCCGCCCGGGTCACCGGCGTCCTGGAGGCCGAGTCCGGCTTCAACGACGCCCCCGTCGTCATCCTCGTCGTCGCCTTCTCCACCGCCGGACCCGTCGACCACTGGTACGTCCTCGTCGGCGAGATCGCCCTGGAGCTCGCCATCGGCGCCGCCGTCGGCCTCGCCGTCGGCTTCCTCGGGGCGTACGGGCTCCGGCACATCGCCCTGCCCGCCTCCGGCCTCTACCCGATCGCCGTCATGGCCATCGCCGTCACCGCCTACGCGGCCGGCGCGCTCGCCCACGGCTCCGGCTTCCTCGCCGTCTACCTGGCCTCGATGGTCCTCGGCAACGCCAAGCTGCCGCACGCCCCCGCCAACCGCGGCTTCGCCGAGGGACTCGGCTGGATCGCCCAGATCGGCATGTTCGTGCTGCTCGGCCTGCTCGTCACCCCGCACGAGCTCGTCAACGACTTCTGGCCGGCCGTCGTCATCGGGCTCGTCCTCACCATGGTCGCCCGGCCCATGGAGGTCCTGGTCAGCCTGCTGCCCTTCCGCATCCCCTGGCAGGAGCAGGCCCTCATGTCCTGGGCCGGCCTGCGCGGAGCCGTCCCCATCATCCTCGCCACCATCCCGATGGTGGGGCAGATCGAGGGCAGCGAACGGATCTTCAACATCGTCTTCGTCCTGGTCGTCGTCTACACCCTCGTCCAGGGCCCGACCCTGCCCTACCTCGCCAAGGCGCTGAAGCTCGGCGACTCCGCCGGCGCCGCCGACCTCGGCGTCGAGTCCGCCCCGCTGGAGCGGCTCCGCGGCCACCTGCTCTCCGTCGCCATCCCGCCCGGCTCCCGGATGCACGGCGTCGAGGTCGCCGAGCTGCGGCTCCCGGCCGGTGCCGCCGTCACCCTCGTCGTACGGGACGACGCCAGCTTCGTACCGGGCCCGGCGACCGTGCTGCGCAAGGGCGACGAGCTGCTCGTCGTCGCCACCGACCCGGTGCGCGACGCCACCGAGCGGCGGCTGCGCGCGGTCGGCCAGGGCGGCAAGCTCGCCGGCTGGCTCGGCACCGGAGACGGACGCGAGACGGTCACCACGACCGCGACCCGCTTCCACCGCCCGGCGTCGGTGACGGGGAAGAACAAGCGGACAGAACGTTAATCGCCGGCATTATTTCGGGGTCAGGTGTGTTCTTCCCAGTGGAATCACAGGCGGGAGAGCACTCCTCCCTGTACCATGAAGGCACACTTGATCGAACCAACTCTGCCTGACGCAGAGCTGGCGCGACCGTATGGCGGCCGGCGCCCCCTCCCGCAGTGGGGCCCTCCCGGTATCTACCGCAGTTCCGCGCAAGAGGACAGCTCTCGGCGAGACCGGCACCACCGTGCCCCGGCGCGCTACCAGGCGGCAGAAAGGCCAGGACCGTGGCGTCCACGGTCGTCTCCGAGAAGCGGCCCGGCTACGGGCAGCTGCTCCGCACCCCCGGTGCGCTCTCCTTCCTGATCCCCGGCTTCGCCGCCCGGCAGCCGTTCGCGATGCTGACCATCGGCATCGTCCTGCTCGTCCAGCACACCACCGGTTCCTACGGCAGCGCCGGCGCCGTCGCCGCCGTCACCGGTGTCTCCATGGCGCTCTTCGCCCCGCAGAGCGGCAAGCTCGCCGACCGGTTCGGCCAGCGGGCCGTCCTCGTCCCCGGCGTCCTCGTCCACTCCGCGGCCGTCTCGCTGCTCGTCGCGCTCGCGCTGGCCGGCGCCCCGCTGTGGGCGCTGTTCCTCGCCGCCGTGCCCGCCGGCGCCTCCGTCCCGCAGGTCGGCCCCATGGTCCGGGCCCGCTGGGCGGCCAAGCTCGACGGCACCCCGCTGATGCCGACCGCCGCGGCCTTCGAGTCCGTCACCGACGAGTTCACCTTCGTCGTCGGCCCGGTCCTCGCCACCGCCCTGTGCACCGGCGTCCACCCGGCCGCCGGCCTGATCACCGAAGCCGCCCTCACCCTGGTCGGCGGCCTCTTCTTCGCCGCCCAGCGCGCCACCCAGCCGGCCTTCGGCGCGCTCGCCGCCGCGGGCCGGGGGGACGCCGAGCCGCACCGCTCCGCGCTCTCCGTCCCCGGCGTCCGCGTCCTGATCGTCGCCTTCCTCGGCATCGGCGCCGTCTTCGGCGGCATGCAGGTCTCGCTCACCGCCTTCAGCGAGGAGATCGGCAACCCCGGCGCCAACGGCCTCCTCTACGGCGTCTTCGCCGCCGGAAACATGCTCGCCGGCATCGCCATGGGCGCTGTCGCCTGGAAGACCGGCCCCCGCCGCCGCCTGATCCTGGGCTACACCGGCCTCACCGTCGCCGCCTCCCTGCTGTGGACCGCGCACTCGGTGCTGCTGCTCGGCGCCCTCGGCCTCGTCGTCGGCCTGTGCATCGCCCCGGCCCTGATCACCGGCTACACCATCGTCGAGACCCTGATCCCGGCCTCCGCCCGGACCGAGGCCTTCACCTGGCTCACCGGCGCCGTCGCCCTCGGCCAGGCGCTGGCCGTCACGGTCGCCGGCCGTCTCGCCGACGCCCACGGCTCCGGCGCGGGATTCCTCGTCCCCGCCGCGGGCACCGCGCTCGCCTTCGTGACGCTGCTCGCCCTGCGCTCGCGGCTCAAGCCGCGCGAGGCGAGCCGGGTCGCGGCACGGGCCGCGACACGTGGCATCGGTCACCGCGTGCCGGTGGCGGTGGACTGAACCGACGGAATACGTCACTATGGATCGTCGTTAGCACTCGATGAGTGTGAGTGCCAGGAGGAAGACTAGTGCCGACCTACCAGTACCAGTGCACCGAGTGCGGCGAGGGCCTTGAGGCGGTCCAGAAGTTCACGGACGACGCGCTGACCGAGTGCCCCGCCTGCCACGGCCGCCTCAAGAAGGTGTTCTCCGCCGTCGGCATCGTCTTCAAGGGCTCCGGCTTCTACCGGAACGACAGCCGCGGTGCCTCGTCCAGCAGCTCCCCGGCCACGAAGAGCTCGACGTCCTCCACGACGTCCACCTCCTCGTCGTCGTCCGCCTCGGACGCCAAGCCGGCCTCGTCGGCGAGCACCTCGACGTCGGCCGGCTCGACGCCGGCCGCCTGAGGCCACCCCGCACACCAGCGCCGCCCGGCCCCGGCCCCCGACAAGGGGGACCGGGGCCGCGGCGTACCCCCGCGGGGGTGGGCGAGTTGTCCACAGGCATCCGGTTCTCCACAGGCCGGAGCGGGACCGCGGGACGGGCGCCACAGTGGCCGCATGACCACGACGCACACGAACGCCCCCCTGACGGACACGGCCACGAGCCCTTCGGGAACGACTCCTTCGGGAGTGGCCCCTCCGGGCGCGGGCGCCACCGGGCCCGTCCCCGCTCCCTGCGAGGTGCCGGACTTCCCGCCGCTGCGGATCCGCGGCGGACGGCTCCGGCCCCGGCTGCGCCGCGCGCCCGGCGCACTCCTCCTGCTCACGGCCGCCGCCCTCGCGCTGACCGCCGCCACCGCCCGGCCCGAACCACCCGGCCGCTACGGCCCCGGGGCACGGACCCCCTCCGCACCCGCGGCCCGCGCACCCACGCCCGCCCCGGTCCGGCTCGTGTCCGCGCCGGTCCGGATCGCCGACGCGGAGGCCGTACGGCTCCTGCGCGCCGGCGACCGCGTGGACGTCATCGCCGCCCCCGGCGTCAACTCCCCCCTGGGCAACGACGACAGCGCGGTACGGGTGGTGGCGCGGGCCGCCCGGGTGGCGGAAGTCCCACGCCCGGGCGAGACTCGACCGGACGGCGGGGCGCTGATCGTCCTGTCCGTGCCCCGGGCGACCGCGACAGCGCTGGCAGGTGCCGGTGTCACGTCCCAACTGGCGGTGACACTGTGCTGATTCGCACTGACTCCCTGTCAAGTCACCGTCCCGTGTGTACGGATTGGACGGCCCCGCGCCGTTCACGGCCTAATGGCTCCGCAGACAGCAGCACACCCCCAGAAAGGCACCTCGGTGGCGAAGAAGGAAAGCGTGATGGCGGGCTTCAAAGCCTTCCTGATGCGCGGGAACGTGATCGACCTCGCGGTGGCGGTCGTCATCGGTGCCGCGTTCACCAACATCGTGAACTCGGTGGTCAAGGGAGTCATCAACCCACTGGTCGGCGCCTTCGGCACCCAGGACCTGTCGAGCTACCAGTCCTGCCTCAAGGGCCCCTGCGAGGTCGACGACGCCGGCAACGTGGTCTCCGGCATCCCGATCATGTGGGGCACCGTCCTCAGCGCGGTCCTCAGCTTCCTCATCACCGCGGCCGTCGTCTACTTCCTGATGGTCCTGCCGATGGCCAAGGTCCTCGCCAAGCGTGCCGCGCACGACAAGGCGAAGGAGGGCGTGCAGGAGACCATGGAGGTCAGCGAGCTGGAGGTGCTCAAGGAGATCCGCGACCACCTGGTCGCGCAGCGCGGCCCCGGCAGCGACAAGGGGACGCACTCCACCTCCTGACCGGAGGGACGCCCCGGCGTCAGAGGTGGTGCGGCGGCTTCTCGTCGAGGAAGCGCGCGAGGTCGGCGGCTCCGCCGCCGGCAGGAGGCCGCTCGCCCCACCCGCGGTCCGTGTCGTCCGCGGACTGCACGTCCAGCGGATCGTCGAAGACGATCACCGGCTTCGGGGGGTTCTGGGAATTCGACCGAATGCCGTTCGGCTTCGCGTCTCGCGGTCCGTGGGCGGGGGCGGTGCTCATGTCTTCAGAGTACGCCCGCTCCCCCGCCCCGGACCCGCCCGATCAGCGGTCCTTCGGGTCCAGCGCCCACAGCCCCAGGACCACCAGGAACGACAGGACGAGGAAACCCGCGCCCCACCAGGCGGTACCGGTGTCGCCGGACATCCACTCGTCCACCACGATCGTCAGCCCCCAGAGCTGGCCGATCACCACCGTGAGCGCCAGCGCCAGCCGCGCCGACAGCTTCGAGGAGCGCTCCGGTTCCTGCTCCGTGCCCGCCCCCGGGCCCGGCCCCGTGTGCCGGATCCGCGGGTCGCCGTACCCGCTCGTGGGCCGGATCTGCGGATAGCGCTCGCGCACCGGACGGTTGAGCCGCGGCTGCGCGCTGCCCGGGCGGTACGCGGGCCGCTCCGGGAGCGGGTTCTCGGGCGTCATGCGCGCTCGCTCCTCTCGGCGCCGGGCCGGCCGGCGGGCGCGCCGGCCCGCGGCGCGGCACAGGACGGGGTGCCGGCGCCACGCTGGCGGCAGTACCCCTCCCGCAGGCTCTCCCCGGAACGGGCGGTGCCGATGGCCCAGACGGAGCCGTCGACCTGCTCGACCAGGATCACCTTCGGCAGCCCGCGCGGCGGCGGCCCGGCCGTCACCTCTCCCGTACGGGCGTCGAAGACCCCCTCGTGGCAGGGGCAGTACAGCTCGCCCTCGCTGCCCCGGTCCTTGCGCCACAGGACGGCGCAGGCCAGGTGGGTGCAGACGGCGGAGTAACCGGCGAGGGTGCCGTCCTCCATCCGGACGGCGATCGCCCGGTCCTCGTCGCCCGGGTAGCGGAAGGCGAGGGACTCCCCCGGCAGGAGCGCGTCGGCGACCTTCTTCACCTCGGGGGTGCCGTCGGCGTCGCCGTGCCGGTGCAGGATCCCGGAGGCGACCGCGACGCCGCCGACCGCGAGGCCGCCGGAGACGGTGGCCACGATCCGCAGGTAGTCCCGGCGGGTGGTGAGGGAGTCGGCGGCGATCCGGTCGCGGAGCGCCTCCTGCGCCGCGTCGGCGCCGGCGTCCGGCGCGGGCGGCTGCGGGTCGGTGACGCTCATCGGACGTCCTTTCCATTGATCTGGACGACCGGGAGCCCGCCGGGCACGGGCCACTGGACCTTGTCGGCGGGGACGACCATCGCCACCCCGGTGGTGACGGTGCTGGTGCCGAAGGTGAAGGAGTCGGCGACCTGGACGCCGGGGCGCTCGGCGCGCAGCTCGTCGAGGGTGCCGTAGAAGAGGGCGCCGGTGGGGCAGACGGTCGCGCACATCGGGGCGAGGCCGTAGGCGGTGCGGTCGTAGCAGAGGTTGCACTTCATCTGGAGCTTCGCCTGGAGGTCGATCTTCGGGACGCCGAAGGGGCAGGCGTTGACGCAGTTGGCGCAGCCGATGCAGCGGGTGGTGTCGGCCTGCTGCACCACGCCGTCGGCGGTCACCAGGATCGCGTCGGCGGGGCAGACCTCGGCGCAGGGGGCGACGGGGTCCTCGCAGTGCATGCAGACGGTGGGAAGGGAGGCGACGGAGTGACCTTCGTCGGGGTAGTCGAGGTGGATCATCGACTTGCCGCGGTGCGAGTCGCATTCGCGGCAGGCGGAGACGCAGGCCTGGCAGCCGATGCAGCGGCCCGGGTCGATGAAGATCGTGCGGCCCATCATGTGCGGTCAGCTCCTCTCCGCGGTGCCACGGCCCTGCGGGGACGTGGGGGGCAGGGGGTCGGTGCGGGAGACCTGCGTCTCGGGGTAGGCGAGCTGCCCGGGGGCGGTCGGGGGCGCGGGGACCTCGTCGACGCGTTCGGCGGCCTCGACGCGGGCCGCGCAGACCTTGTACTCGGGGATCTTCGAGCGGGGGTCGAGGGCGTCGACGGTGAGGGCGTTCGCGGCGGTGGGGACGGGCCAGTGGTAGGGCACGAAGACGGTGTCGGGGCGGATGGCCTCGGTGACCAGGGCGGGGAAGACCTCGCTGCCGCGCCGGGTGACGACGCGGACCGGGTCGCCGTTGCGGAAGCCGTGCGAGGGATGGACCTCGACCCAGGGCCGGGGGGTCTGCTCGACGAGGGCGCCGAGCCGGCGGGTCTGGTTGCCGGACAGGAAGTGGGCGACGGTCCGGCCGGTGGTGAGCGACAGCGGGTACTCCTCGCTGTACGGGTCCATCGGCGGGTGCCACTCGACCACCTGCAGGTGGATCTTGCCGTCGGGGTGGTAGGTGCGGCCGTCCTCGAAGAGGCGGGGGGTGCCGGGGTGCTCGGTGGTCGGGCAGGGCCAGGCGATGCCGCCGGTCTCCTCCAGGCGCTCGTAGGTGATGCCGTAGTAGTCGTTGACGGTGCCGGCGGAGGCGATCCGCAGCTCCTCGAAGACGGAGCGGGAGTCGGGGAAGGCGAACTTGTCGCCGACGCCGAGCCGCCTGGCGAGCTCGCACATGACCCAGGTGTCGGTGCGGACCCCGGCCGGGGGCTCCTGGGCCTTGTTGTGCTTGACGACGCGGGCCTCGGCGTTGGCCATCACTCCCTCGTCCTCGGCCCAGACGGTGACGGGGAAGACGACGTGGGCGTTGGCGGCGGTCTCGGAGAGGAAGAAGTCGAACTGGGCGTGGAACTGGAGGGCGTCGTACCCCTCCTTGACCGTGGCGTAGTTCGGGAGGGAGACGAAGGGGTTGTTGCAGATGCCGATGAGGCCGCGGATCTCGGCGCGCTGCATCTGCCAGACCATCTCCATCATGGAGGTGCCGGCGGGCGGGAGTTCGGACTCCTCGATGCCCCAGATCTCGCAGATCTGCCGGCGGTGCTCGGGGTTGGAGATGGAGCGCCCGCCGGGGAGGAGGTCGGACTTCTGGCCGTGTTCGCGGCCGCCCTGGCCGTTGCCCTGTCCGGTGATGGTGCCGTAGCCGGCGCCGGGCTTCCCGATGTTCCCGGTGGCGACGCAGAGGTTGATGATGGTGAGGCAGTTCTCGACGCCCTGCGAGTGGTGCTCGACGCCCCGGGCGTGCCAGGCCATGGCCTTGCCGGCCCCCGCGAACATGCGGGCGACCTGGACGATCTGTTCCTCGGGGACGCCGCAGATCGAGGCGGAGCGGGACGGCGGGTAGTCGGCGACGGTCCTCCTGACCTCGTCCCAGCCGGTGGCGCGGGCGGCGAGGTACGCCTCGTCGGTGAGGCCCTCGGCGACGATCACGTGCAGCACGGCGTTGAAGAACGCGGAGTCGGTGCCGGGCTTGAGGGCGACGTGGACGTCGGCGGTGCGGGCGATGGCCGTCTGCCGGGGGTCGACGACGATGAGGGAGGCCCCCCGGTCGCGGGCCCCCCACAGGTACTGGGTCATCACCGGGAAGCATTCGCCGACGTTGGAGCCGGCGATGAGGAGGCAGTCGGTGAGGAGGATGTCGGAGAAGGGGTTCCCGGCCCGGTCGATGCCGAAGGCGAGCTTGTTGGCGCCGGCGGCGGAGACCATGCAGAGGCGCCCGTTGTAGTCGACGTGCTTGGTCTTCAGCGCGACCCGCGCGAACTTCCCGACGAGGTAGGTCTTCTCGGAGTAGAGACTGGCCCCGCCGAGCAGCCCGAAGGCGTCGTTGCCGTACTCGCCCTGGATGCGGCGGATCTCGGCGACGGTGTGGTCGAGCGCCTCCTCCCAGCCGACCGGCCGGAACTCCTCGTCGCGGTTGCGGCGCATGAGCGGCGAGGTCAGCCGGTCGGGGTGGTTGACCTGCTGGTAGGCGTTGATGCCCTTGGGGCAGAGCCGCATCCGGTTGATGTCGTGGTTCCGGGGCTCCACCCCGAACACCTTGCCGCCGCGGTCGACCCGCAGGTACATGCCGCACTGCACCCCGCAGAAACAGCAGTGGGTGGGGACGAGCGTCTCCTCGTTCTGGTCGGCGTGCCACCGGTCGGCGGGGATCCCCCCGGCGTCCCGGAAGTTCCGCGTGCCCGGCGGGGCGACGGAGGGGTCGAGCGGCAGCGCACGGGAACGGTCGGTCGCGGTCACTTAACGGAAGCCCTTCTTGACGTGGGTGAGGTAGGCGTTGCCGCGGAGGACGCGTTTGCAGCGGGGGCAGTACTCGGCCCATTCGTCGAAGTCGAGCTTGAGGTCCCGCATGGTGCCGCGCAGGTTGTCGACGTAGGCGGGGGTGTCGATGGGCTCGTGGCAGCGGCGGCAGGCCTGGAGTTCCTCGGCGGCGCCGTCCTTGCGGCGGGAGGTGTACTTGAAGAGCTGCATGCCGACGGCGGCGGGCCGCTGGACGATGTGGAAGAACTTCCCGAAGGGGATGTAGATGAGGGTGAAGACGACCGAGACCATGTGGAGGATCGCCAGGAACTCGTAGCCGCCGCCGTGCAGGAAGATCGAGGAGAAGGTGAGCAGCAGGCCGGTGACCGAGATGACGACGAGGGCGATCAGCGGGATCAGGTCGTAGGCGAAGCGCTGGCCGGTGACGGCGCCGCGGTCCTTCATGCGCCGCCACAGGAAGAAGGAGGCGCCGGCGATGACGAGGACGGCGGCGATGTCCAGGCCGTGGAACATGAGCCAGCCGAGGATGTTCAGCGAGTCGAAGCCGAGGACCTTGAAGCCCCAGATCCGCATCTCGTAGCCGGGGCCGTCGCCGGTGCCCGACGTGAAGGTGAACCAGCCCCAGGTGAGGGGGAAGGTGATGAGCGCGGCGAGGACGCAGCCCCAGAAGAGGAGTTGGTGGGCGGCCCAGCGGGCGTGCGAGCGGGCGCCGAGGAACTTCTGGAAGCCGAGATAGGTGGCGATCATCTTCGGCAGGGCGGTGGGTGCCTTGCGGAAGTTGGCGGCGGAGAAGAAGGAGCGCCAGCCCTGGCGGAAGAGGCGCCGGGCGCCGGGGGCGGAGACCCAGACGGTGTAGCGGTGGGCGACGCCGAAGGCGAGGAAGACGGTGGCGACGGCGTAGGGCAGCAGGGCCGAGTCGAAGTCGCGGAGGAGCCGGCTGCCGAAGACGATCGCGAGGATCAGGAGGGCGGAGACGGCGGTGCCGGCGAGGAGGGCGCGGCGGCGGACGGCGGCGGGGGTCTGGGGCGCGCCGCCGTCCGGGACCGGAGCGGTCGCCTCCGGCTCGGGGGCGGTGGGCTCGACGGTCTGTGGTGGCTCGGTCACGGGGCCACGGTAGGACGTATGTACCTTTTAAGCCTGTTATGCCCGACGTAAGGGTGAGCGTGTCGCCGGCCCCGACGGGAGCGGCCGTCAGACCGCGTGCAGACCGTGGCTCCGGAAGACCTCCCGGACCGCCGCCACCTGATCGGGGGCGGGCGACGGGGTGTCGTGGAGGGCGAAGGGCATGCCGAGGGCCTGCCACTTGACCTCGCCCAGCTTGTGGAAGGGGAGGACGTCGACGCGGGAGACGTTGCCGAGGCCGCCGGCGAAGGCGGCGACGCCCTCGACGTCGGCGGGGTCGTCGGTGAGACCGGGGACGAGGACGAACCGGACGTGCACGTCCTGGCCGAGCTCGGCGAGGCGCCGGGCGAAGTCCAGGGTCGGCTTCAGGGGCCGCCCGGTGACCTTCCGGTACGTCTCCGGGTCCCAGGACTTGATGTCGAGGAGGACGAGGTCGGTGTCGCGCAGCAGGGCGTCGGTGGCACGGGCACCGAGGAAACCGGAGGTGTCGAGGGCGGTGTGCAGGCCCAGCTCGTGCTTCATCCGGTGCAGCAGCTCGCCGGTGAAGACGGGCTGGAGGAGCGGTTCGCCGCCGGAGACCGTGGCGCCGCCGCCGGACGCGGAGATGAAACGAACGTACTTGGACGCCTCGGCGATCACGTCGTCCGCGGAGGTCCGCTTCCCGTCGCGCATCCGCCACGTGTCCGGGTTGTGGCAGTAGAGGCAGGACAGCGGGCAGCCGGAGAGGAAGGTGACGAAGCGGGTGCCGGGCCCGTCGACACCGGTGGAGAGGTCCCAGGAGTGCACCGAGCCCTCGGACGGACGCTGGGCCACGGCCGCGGCGAGCGTCACGGGACTGGTGGCGAGGCGGGTCATGACAGGACCTCCTGAGGGAGGAAGGGGTGGAGGCGGGGGCGGGAGGGGGCGGGGCGGAGGGGTGGGGCGGGGAGGGGAGGGGGGAGGGGCCCCCTCCCCCCTTTTTTTTGGTCTCCGGGGGCGGTGGGGTTCAGAGCGTCCCGTGGAAGGTCCTGTTCAGGA
>NZ_BMTV01000020.1:148154-168895 GCF_014649855.1 Streptomyces roseolus
CGTCGAGCTGCTGCTCGCGCGTCAGGCGGACGAAGTTGACGGCGTAGCCGGAGACGCGGATGGTGAGCTGGGGGTGGTGCTCCGGGTGCTCCATGGCGTCCATGAGGACGTCGCGGTCGAGGACGTTGACGTTCATGTGGAAGCCGTCGCTCGCCATGTAGCCGTCGAGGACGCCGGCGAGGTTCCTGACGCGCTCCTCGGGGGTGCGGCCCAGGCCGTCGGGGGTGACCGTGCTGGTGAGCGAGATGCCGTCCTCGGCGTCCTCGTACGGCAGCTTGGCGACCGACAGGGCGGAGGCCACGTAGCCGTGGGTGTCGCGGCCGTTCATCGGGTTGGCGCCCGGGGAGAACGGTTCGCCGGCACGGCGGCCGTCGGGGGTGTTGCCGGTCTTCTTGCCGTAGACGACGTTCGAGGTGATCGTCAGGACGGACTGGGTGTGCTCGGCGTCGCGGTAGGTGGGGTGCTTGCGCACCTTCCTCATGAACTCCTCGACCAGCCCGACGGCGATCTCGTCGGCCCGCTCGTCGTTGTTGCCGTAGGCCGGGTGGTCGCCGTCGATCAGGTAGTCGGTGGCGAGGCCGGTCTCGTCGCGCACGGGGGTGACCCGGGCGTACTTGATGGCGGCGAGGGAGTCGGCGGCGACGGAGAGGCCGGCGATGCCGCAGGCCATGGTGCGGCGGACGTCGCGGTCGTGCAGGGCCATCTCGACGCGCTCGTACGCGTACTTGTCGTGCATGTAGTGGATGACGTTGAGGGCGTGGACGTAGACGTTCGCGAGCCACTCCATCTGCTCGTCGAACGCGGCCATGACCTCGTCGTAGTCGAGGACCTCGGAGGTGAGGGCGCCGGTGGCGGGGCCGACCTGGGCGCCGGACTTCTCGTCGCGGCCGCCGTTGATCGCGTACAGGAGGGTCTTGGCGAGGTTCACGCGGGCGCCGAAGAACTGCATCTGCTTGCCGACGGGCATGGCGGAGACGCAGCAGGCGATGGCGGTGTCGTCGCCGAAGCGCGGCCGCATCAGCTCGTCGGACTCGTACTGCACGGAGGAGGTGTCGATGGAGACCTTCGCGCAGAACTCCTTGAAGCCCCGCGGCAGTCGCGGCGACCAGAGGACGGTCATGTTCGGTTCGGGGGCCGGGCCGAGGTCGTAGAGGGTCTGGAGGTAGCGGAAGGAGGTCTTCGTGACGAGCGGGCGGCCGTCCTCGCCCATGCCGCCGATGGACTCGGTGACCCAGGTCGGGTCGCCGGAGAACAGTTCGTCGTACTCGGGGGTGCGCAGGAAGCGGACGACGCGGAGCTTGATGATGAAGTCGTCGACGAGTTCCTGGGCCTGCTCCTCGGTGAGGAGGCCGGCGTCGAGGTCGCGCTGGAGGTAGACGTCGAGGAAGGTGGAGGTGCGGCCGAGGGACATGGCGGCGCCGTTCTGCTCCTTCACGGCGGCCAGGTAGGCGAAGTACAGCCACTGGACGGCCTCGCGGCCGGTGGTGGCGGGGCCGGAGACGTCGTGGCCGTACGAGGCGGCCATGGCCTTCAGTTCGCCGAGGGCGCGCATCTGTTCGGAGAGCTCCTCGCGGAGCCGGATGGTCTCCTCCAGGGAGCGGCCGCCGGCCGGGAGGGCGTCGAGTTCGGCCTTCTCCTCCTTCTTGACGGCGATGAGGCGGTCGACGCCGTAGAGGGCGACGCGGCGGTAGTCGCCGATGATGCGGCCGCGGCCGTAGGCGTCGGGGAGGCCGGTGACGACGCCGGCCTTGCGGGCGGCGCGGATCTCCGGGGTGTAGGCGTCGAAGACGCCGGCGTTGTGGGTCTTGCGGTAGGTGGTGAAGACCTTCTCCAGTTCCTCGGAGACCGGGTAGCCGTAGGTCTCCAGGGCGCCGGCGACCATCCGCCAGCCGCCGTAGGGCATGATCGCCCGCTTCAGCGGGGCGTCGGTCTGGAGGCCGACGATGATGTCCTTGTCGCGGTCGATGTAGCCGGGGGCGTGGGCGGTGATGGTGGAGGGGACGTCGTAGGAGACGTCGTGGACGCCCCGGGCGCGCTCCTCGGGGAACTTGTCCGTGATCGCCTTCCACACGGCGGTGGTCCGCTCGGTGGGCCCGGCGAGGAAGGAGTCGTCGCCGTCGTACGGGGTGTAGTTCTGCTGGATGAAGTCGCGGACGTCGATGGTGTCGCGCCAGAGTCCGCCCTTGAAGCCCTTCCAGGCCCGCTCGGTCACCGTGGTCTCAGCAGGGGTCGCAGTCACTTTCCCGCACCGCCTTCTTCGGCTCGTTCGATCGCGTCGTCGCTTGCCTTCATTGCACTCCTTCTGATCGATCGTCTGGGGCGGCGTTGGTCACGGGCGGCGGGCCGTAGGTCCTGTTTCCCGGCATGCGGAAAGGCCCCGCCGTGGCGGGACCTTTCGCTGGGGGTGGGGTGGGTCAGCTGGGGGCTTCGGCGCCCTTGCGGGCGTAGAACCACCAGGTCACGACCATGCAGCTGAGGTAGAAGGCGACGAAGCCCCACATCGCGGTGGTGACGGCGACCGAGCCGAAGAGCGCCGGGATGAAGAAGAAGCCGTAGGCGGCCATCGCGGAGGTGAAGCCGGTGACGGCGCCCGATTCCCTTTCGGCCCGCTTGAGGGCCTCGGCGTGCTCGGGGGTGCCTTCGGTGAGGCCCTTCAGGTGGGTGCCGCGGAAGATGACCGGGATCTGGCGGAAGGTCGAGCCGTTGCCGATGCCGGAGAAGAAGAACGCGGCGAGGAAGCAGAGGAAGAAGCCGCGGAAGTCGCCGCCGTCGCCGCCCGAGGGCAGGAAGGTGGTGACGCCGACGATCGAGAGGGCCATGCCGGCGAAGGAGAGGAGGGTGACCCGGGCGCCGCCCCACTTGTCGGCGATCCAGCCGCCGGCCCAGCGGGCGAGCGCGCCCACGGCCGGTCCCATCCAGGCGTAGGTGGCGACCGAGTGGTCCGGGAAGGTGGTCTTGATCAGCATCGGCAGGGCGGCGGCGAAGCCGATGAAGGAGCCGAAGGTGCCGACGTACAGCCAGGTCATCAGCCAGTTGTGCTTGCGCGTGAAGATGACCTTCTGCTGCTTGAAGGGGGTGGAGGCGACCTTCAGGTCGTTCTGGCCGAACCACGCGACGGCGGCCAGGACGAGGACGACGGGGACCCAGACGAAGGCGGCGTTCTGGAGGTACACGGGGGTGCCGTCGGCCTTGTGCTGGGCGGAGCCGATCGCGATCGTCGACCAGGTGATGACGATCGGGGTGAGGAGCTGTACGACGGAGACACCGAGGTTGCCGAGACCGCCGTTGATGCCGGTGGCGCTGCCCTTCTTGGCCTTCGGGAAGAAGAAGCCGATGTTGGCGAGGGAGGAGGCGAAGTTCGCGCCGCCGATGCCGCAGAGGGCGGCGATGACGACCATCACCGTGTACGGGGTCGTCGGGTCCTGGATCGCGATGCCCAGCCAGATCAGCGGCACCACGAGGACGACGGTCGACAGGGCGGTGAACCGCCGCTGGCCGATCATCGGGCCGAGGAAGGTGTAGAGGATCCGGGCCGTGCCGCCGGTCAGGCCGGGGACGGCCGTCAGCCAGAAGAGCTGCGAGGTCGAGAAGGCGAAGCCGACGTCCGCGAGGTCGGTCGCGGTGACCGACCAGACCTGCCAGACGACGAAGGCGACGAGCAGCGCCGGGACCGCGATCCACAGGTTGCGGTTCGCGACCTTCCTGCCGATCGTCTTCCAGAAGAGCTCGTTCTCCGGCTCCCAGTCGGTGATGGCGCGGCCGGGGCGGTACTGCTCCGTGTCGTACGAGGCGGGTGTCCCGCCCGTGGTCCTGCTGCCCTGGACTACGGAACTCATGGCGCTTCCCTGACTTCCCTGACGTTTACGAGCCTTTTCGGGGCTTCTTCCTTGCCTTTCCAGGCTGCTCCCCGGGTTCTGTGGGCAGCAGTGCCGATGGTCGGGAGGAGGGCGGGCGTAGGTCGGCTCCGGGGGCGGCCTTAGGTCCCGGGGGGAGGGGCGGGCCGTCGGGGGTGCCGCCCGGTGGTCGTACCGTTCCGCGTGGCCGGGGAGGCGGCGGGCGTGGTTGTGCCGCGCTGTGCTGTGCTGGGGCGATGACACGACCTTTTCTGCCGCTCACCGCACGCTCCCGTGGGGAGGCGCACCGGACGGCGACGCCTCTGGAGCTCTTCTTCGACCTGTGTTTCGTGGTGGCCGTCGCCCAGGCGGGCGCGTCGCTCGTGCACGCGGTCGCCGAGGGGCACGCGGGTGAGGGCGTCGCGAGCTACGCGATGGTGTTCTTCGCGATCTGGTGGGCGTGGATGAACTTCTCCTGGTTCGCCTCGGCCTACGACAACGACGACGTCCTGTACCGGGTGGTCACGCTCGTGCAGATCGCGGGTGTGCTGATCCTCGCCGCCGGGGTCTCCCGGGCCTTCGAGGAGCACGACTTCCTCGTGGTGTACCTGGGCTATCTGGTGATGCGGGTGGCGCTCGCGTCGCAGTGGCTGCGGGCCGCGCGGCACGCCTCGTCGGCGGAGGAGCGGGCGATGTGCCGGCGGTACGCGGGCGGGGTCCTGGCCGTGCAGGTCGGCTGGCTGGCGCTGCTGTTCGTGCCGGAGGGGGCGCGGCCGTGGGTGTTCCTGGTGATGGCGCTGGCGGAGCTCGCGGTGCCGGTGTACGCGGAGAGGGTCGCGCCGAGCACCTGGCATCCGCATCACATCGCGGAGCGGTACGGCCTGTTCACGATCATCGTGCTGGGCGAGTCGGTGGCGGCGGCGACGGTGGCGGTGAAGTCGGGGGTGGTGGAGAACGACGCGCTGAACGAGCTGCTGCCGATCGCGGCGGGCGGGCTGCTGATCGTCTTCGCCGCGTGGTGGGTCTATTTCGTGGTGCCGGCGCACGATCGGCTGACGGACAGCCGGCAGGGGTTCCTGTGGGGGTACGGCCACTATGTGATCTTCATGTCGGCGGCGGCGATCGGGGCGGGTCTGGAGATCGCGGTGGAGCAGGCCGTGGGGAAGGCGCACATCAGCACGTTCGCGGCGTCGGCGTCGGTGACGGTGCCGTCGGCGGTCTTCCTGTTGTCGGTGTGGCTGCTGCACGCCCGGTACTTCAAGGTGGGCCTGGCGCAGCAGGCGGTGCTGCCGGGGGCGTCGCTGGCGATCCTGCTGTGCTCGTTCGCGGGCCGCTGGGCGGTGCTCGCGGCGGGGCTGGTGGCGGCGGTGGCGGTCGTGGTGGGCGTGACGCTCACCGCACGGAACCCGGTCACCGGGACGGCCCGCCCCTCCTGAGGTAGGAAGGGGACATGACAGCCGATCCGCTCTCGTCCGACGGAATCACCGATGTGCCCGGCGTGCGGGTGGGGCACGCGCGCGTGACGGGGGCGGGGGCGCTGTCGGGGACGACGGTGGTGCTCGCGCCGGAGGGCGGGGCGGTGGCCGCCGTGGACGTGCGGGGCGGGGGGCCCGGCACGCGGGAGACGGACGCCCTGGACCCGAGGAACCTGGTGCAGCGGATCGACGCGCTCGTGCTGACCGGCGGCAGCGCGTACGGTCTGGAGGCCGCCGCCGGGGTGATGGCCTGGCTGGAGGAGCGGCGGCGCGGGGTGCGGGTGGGGCCGGATCCGGCGCACGTGGTGCCGGTGGTGCCGGCGGCGTGCGTCTTCGACCTGGGCCGGGGCGGTGACTTCGCGGCCCGTCCGGACGCGGCCACGGGGCGGGCGGCGGTGGCGGCCGCGGCGGCGTCGGGGGACCACGCGCGCGTGGCGACGGGGGCGGTGGGGGCGGGCACGGGTGCGGTGGTCGGCGGGGTGCGCGGCGGCGTCGGCACGGCGGGCGTCCGGCTGGGGTCGGGGGTCACGGTCGGTGCCCTGGTGGTGGTGAACGCGGTGGGCTCGGCGTTCGACCCGGAGACGGGGGTCCTGTACGGCAGCCTCTTCGGGGGCGGCGGACTGCCGGTGCCGCCGCCGGCGGCGGTGCACGCGGCGGCGGTCCGGCGGCTGGCGGAGGCCCGGGCGGCCTCCGTGGCGCCGCCGATGAACACGACCCTGGCGGTGGTCGCGACGGACGCGGCGCTGACCCGCGCGCAGGCGCAGAAGGTGGCGGGGACGGCGCACGACGGGATCGCCCGGGCGATCCGTCCGGTGCATCTGATGAACGACGGCGACACGGTCTTCGCGCTGGCCACCGGCGCCCGTGAACTGCCCGCGGCGCCGGGGCCGCTGGCTCTGAACGAGATCCTGGCGGCCGGGGCCGACCTGGTGACCCGGGCGATCGTCCGGGCGGTCCTGGCGGCGCCGGGCGGCCGGCGGGGGCCGGGCGGTGACTTCCCCTCGTACGGTGAGCTGTACGGCGGGGTGTAGGCGGCCGTACTTCCGGCGACGACAGGGGAGTT
The DNA here is from genome assembly GCF_014649855.1 of Streptomyces roseolus. Taxonomy (GTDB): domain Bacteria; phylum Actinomycetota; class Actinomycetes; order Streptomycetales; family Streptomycetaceae; genus Streptomyces; species Streptomyces roseolus. The sequence continues at coordinate 154,526 of NZ_BMTV01000020.1, forward strand.
GGGGGCTCGCGGGGGCGGGAACTTCCGTCGCCGGTACCTCGTTTTCCGTAACCCCGACCCCGTTGTCGGACCCAGGGACTACGTTAAGCAAGCACCAAGTGACATGCGGCGACGGCCTGGAGACCCTCTTGAACGATCCGCGGGATCACCTCGATCCGTACGAGACGACCGAGACGCACGTCGAGCGGCTCCTCGGCCGGGCGCTCAACTCCTTCGACCTGCCCGACGCGATGGTGGAGCGCCTGGAGTCGGCGCTCGCCCACTCCACCGCGCTGCACTCCTCGCACCACAGCTCCACCCTGAACCGCACCACCTACCGCCACACGTATCTGCTCGCCGACGGCAGCGCCCTCGTCCTGTGGGAGCTCGTGCACAACGCGGGCCGGGACGGCGCCGAGCAGCACGAGCTGTACGCGGAGGAGACGGAGGCCCGGCTCGCCGCGTCCCGGCTGCCCTCGGGCCCGCTGCCGGAGTGGACGGTGGAGCGGGCCGACGGGCGTCCGCTCGACGAGGACGACGACCTGGCGGCGCTGGGCGCGCTCCTCGCCCGTCCGATACCGGCCCAGCCCCGGATGTACGTGCCGGACAACTCGGCGGACCACGCCCGCCGCGTCCTGCGGCGCGCGGAGAACGGCGACCGGCCCGGCGAGCGGACCGCCCGCCGGCTGCGGATCGCCTTCGCCCACCACATCACCCAGGTCTTCGGCCGCAACTGCCCGGTGGAGGGCGGCCGGGACGCCGGCTTCACCCTCTACGAGCACCAGTTCCTGCTGCTCGACGGCAGTGAGCTGAGCCTCTGGGAGGTCGAGCACACGGCCACTCCGGACGGGCGGCACATGTGCGAGGTGTACGAGACGGAGGCCGCGGCCCGGGGTGCGATGGAGGCCCGCTCCCGGGTCCGCTGAGCCCGGGTCGCCCCGGGGTGCCGCCGGACCCCGCGCCGCCGGCCGTCGGACCACCCCGGTACGGCGAAGGGCCCCGGTACGGCGGGCCCCGGTACGGCGAAGGGCCCCGGTCTCGGGAGACGGGACCGGGGCCCTTCGGGACGGGACGGAGGGTCAGGAGGCGAGCGCCGGGGCCTTCTCCACCAGGCCGTCCGGCTCGGTGCCGTCCGTGTCGTCGGCGTCTCCGCCCTCCAGGTGCTGCTTCGGGCGGGCCGGCAGGGCGAACATCACCAGGAAGATGCCGGCGAGGACCACCGCGACCCAGCCGAGGGAGTTGCGGAAGGCGTCGACGAAGGCGTCCGTGACGTCCGCCGGGGCCTTGGCCGGGCCCCGGTCGTCGATCACTCCGAAGAAGACCACGGAGACCAGGCCGAGACCGATCGCGTTGCCCATCTGGCCCGTCGTGTTGATCAGGCCCGACGCCGAGCCCGCGTGCTCCTTCGGGACCTCCGACAGCACCGCGTCCGTCAGCGGGGCCACGATCAGGCCCATGCCGAGGCCCATCACCACCAGCGCCGGGATCATCTGCCAGGGCGAGATGCCCGCCTCGTACCGGCCCGCGAGGAAGAAGTAGAGCAGGATGCCCGCGACCATCGTCAGCGCGCCCGTCTGGAGCACCTTGCGGCCGAAGCGCGGCACGAGGAGCTGGACCGACAGGCCGGCCGCCACCGAGACCGCGATCGAGAACGGCACGCCGGTCAGACCCGCCTTGAGGGCGCTCCAGCCGAGGCCGATCTGCATGTAGAGCGTCCACACCAGGAAGAAGACGCCGAGCACGATGCCGAACGTGAGCTGGACGGCGATGCCCGCGGCGAACGACTTCACGCGGAACAGCGACAGCTCGACCAGCGGGGAGCCGTCCTTGCGCGTCTTGTACCGCTCGTACGCGACGAGGACGCCGAAGACCAGCGGACTGGCCGCCATCATCAGGTGGCCCCACAGCGGCCAGTCCAGCTCCCGGCCCCGGGTCAGCGGGTAGATCAGCAGGAGCAGCGCGGCCGTGACGAGCACGACGCCGACCAGGTCGAGGCGGAGCGCCTTCGGCGCCTTCGACTCGATGATGTACTTCCGGCCGAGGAGCAGGGCGGCGACGCCGACCGGCAGGTTGATCAGGAAGATCGGGCGCCACTCCAGGCCCGCGATGTTCCACTCCGTGAGCAGCGCGCCGAGCAGCGGGCCGGAGACCGCGCCGAGGCCGACGACCGCGCCGAACAGGCCGAAGACCTTGCCGCGCTCGTGCGCGGGGAAGGTGACGTGGACGATCGACAGCACCTGCGGCACCATCATCGCCGCCGCCGCGCCCTGGAGGAGGCGGGAGGCGACCAGCATCTCCGGGTTCGCGGCGAAGCCGCACAGGGCGGAGGCGAGCGTGAAGCCCGCGGTGCCGAGGAGGAAGAGCCGCTTGCGGCCGTAGATGTCGCCGAGGCGGCCGCCGGTGATCAGGCCGGCGGCGAAGGCCAGCGCGTAGCCGGCGGTGATCCACTGGATCGCGCCGAAGTCGGCGCCGAGGTCGTGCTCGATGCTGGGGATCGCGATGTTCACGATCGTGGCGTCGACCAGGTCCATGAAGGCGGCCGTCATGACGATGGCCAGGGCGATCCAGCGTCTGCTGTCCCCCGCGGTGGTGCTGTCCGCCCCCGTGGCGGCTTCGGTCTCGTGTGCGCTCATGGGGAGAACCATAGGAGTGATGTAGGTCAGCTTGCGTCCTATTTCTGGAGCATGCTGGTGGGCATGACGGACACCCCGGCACGACTCCTCACCCTGCTCTCCCTCCTCCAGACCCCGCGCGAGTGGCCCGGCAGCGAGCTCGCCGAACGGCTCGCGGTCTCCGCGCGCACGATCCGCCGCGACATCGACCGGCTGCGGGAGCTGGGCTATCCCGTGGAGGCGACGAAGGGGGCGGTGGGCGGCTACCGGCTCGTCGCCGGCGCGGCGATGCCGCCGCTGCTCCTCGACGACGAGGAGGCCGTGGCCATCGCCGTCGGACTCCGGGCCGGGGCGGGGCACGCCGTCGAGGGCGTCGAGGAGGCGTCGGTACGGGCGCTGGCGAAGCTGGAGCAGGTGCTGCCGGCGCGGCTGCGGCACCGGGTCTCCACGCTCCAGGCGGCGACGCTGCCGCTGACCCGGGGGGACGGGGCGACCGTCGCGCCGTCCACGCTGACGGCGCTCGCCGGCGCGGTCACCGGGCACGAGCGGCTGCGGTTCGGGTACCGGGCGCGGGCCGGGGAGGAGTCGAAGCGGCTGGTCGAGCCGTACCGGCTGGTGTCGACGGGCAGCCGGTGGTACCTCGTGGCGTACGACCTCGGGCGCGAGGACTGGCGGACGTTCCGGGTCGACCGGGTGTCGGATCCGCTGGCGACCGGCGCGCGGTTCGCTCCGCGGGAGCTGCCGGAGGGGGACGCGGGGGCGTACCTGGTGCGGTCGATGGCGCGGGCGTACGGGGAGGGGGAGCGGGAGGTGGAGCTGGACGTGGAGTTCGCGGCGCCGCTGGAGAAGGTGGTGGCGGTGCTGCCGGCGCACCTCGTGCCGGTGGCGACGGGACCGGAGTCCTGCAGGTTGCGGGCCCGCGTGACGGAGTCCGTCGACTGGCTGGCCGTGCGGCTGGCCGTGCTCGGCCTCGACTTCACGGTCCACGGGCCGGCCGGCCTCCGCGACCGCCTGGGCCTCCTGGCGACCCGCCTCGCGAACGCGACCCGCTGACGCGCCGGCGGGGCGGTACCCGCACGTGCGCCTGGACCCGCACCCGTACGGAGCCGTACATCGGGTGCGGGTCCAGGCCCGGAAAGGCTGGGGGCCGGGCCCCGAAGCCGGGGCCGGGGGTCACGCCACCGCGTCGAAGCCGGTGTCCCGGGCCATCTTCTTCAGTTCCAGGAGGGCGTGCTTCTCGATCTGGCGGATGCGCTCGCGCGTGAGGCCGTGTTCCTTGCCGACCTCCGTGAGGGTGCGCTCGCGCCCGTCCTCGATGCCGTACCGCATCCGGATGATCGACGCGGTGCGGTGGTCGAGCTTGTCGATGAGGTCGTCGAGCTCCTCGCTGCGCAGGAGGGTGAGGACCGACTGCTCGGGGGAGATCGCGGAGGTGTCCTCCAGCAGGTCGCCGAACTGGGTCTCGCCCTCGTCGTCCACCGACATGTTCAGCGAGACCGGGTCGCGCGCCCAGTCCAGGACGTCCGTGACCCGCTCCGCGGTCGAGCCCAGCTCCTCCGCGACCTCCGCGGGCTCGGGCTCGCGGCCGTGTTCGCGGTTGAACTCGCGCTGGACGCGGCGGATCCGGCCCAGCTCCTCCACCAGGTGGACGGGGAGCCGGATGGTGCGGGACTGGTCGGCGATGGACCGGGTGATGGCCTGGCGGATCCACCACGTGGCGTACGTGGAGAACTTGAAGCCCTTCGCGTAGTCGAACTTCTCGACGGCGCGCACCAGGCCCGCGTTCCCCTCCTGGATCAGGTCGAGCAGGGGCAGCCCGCTGCGCGGGTAGCGCCGGGCCACGGCCACGACGAGCCGCAGGTTGGACTTGATGAAGAGGTCCTTGGCGCGCTCGCCCTCCGCGACCAGCGCTTCGAGCTCCTCGCGGGTCGCCCCGCCGGCCTCGCTCTCGGCCTCGCCGTCGAGGATCTGCCGGGCGTAGACGCCCGCCTCGATGGTCTGGGAGAGCTCGACCTCCTTGGCGGCGTCGAGCAGGGGCGTGCGCGCGATCTCGTCGAGGTACATGCCGACCAGGTCGCGGTCGGCGATCTCCCCGCCCACGGCGCGAACGCTGCTTGCCCGGCCGTCCCCGCTCTTGGCGGTGGACTGACGACGGGCGACGGCACGGGTTGCCATGCGTGCTCCCTTGCTGAGGTAGGTCGCGACACCCTTGCGGGTGCCCTGCATCCGACGGAAACAACGACCGGAATCGGGACAGAATTCCCAGGGGGCTCAGGATTTTCGCGATCATGCAGTATGCTGCGCGGCTCCCGACCCGCCCGGCGGACCGCCGTGTGCGTGGATCCGCAGGTCAGAGCGCCGCCCGGGGTGCCTCCGGGAGGTCCGACCTCGCTGTCGGTGAGAGGGGCGTCACACTGTCGGGCTTGTCTTCCCCCGCTTGCCCCGTTCTTCTCCTACGACGCCCTCCCCCGGTCCCGGGTTGCCTCGGTCCCGGGGTGTAGGTCGCTCGGCCGTTACCCGGCGCGCCCTTCCCGGCCTACCGTCCCGCCCATGGACAGGGACATGAGCGCGGACAGGGACAGGGAGACGGACACGGCCGCGGACACCACCGGTGTCCTCGACGAGGCTCTCGAACGGCTCCACTCCACCGGCCCGGAGCGGCGCGGGTGGCTCACCAATCACGCGCCGATGGCGGTGGAGGCACTGGCCCGGCACGGGCACGCGGCGGCCGTGCACCGCTGGCTGGACGGGTACGCGCCGAAGCTGGAGGAGGTGCCGGCGGCGTACGCCCCGGTGACCGCCGCGAACTGGCGGGAGGCGCTCGGCGATCCGGCCCGGATCACGGACTGGACCCGCTTCTTCGGCCGCGAGCTGGCGGACCGGCCGTGGCGGGAGGTCCTCGCGGAGTGGTGGCCGCGGCTGCTGCCGGGCATCGCGGGCGGCGCGACGCATCCGGTGATCCGCACCGGGCACGCCGTACGGACGCTGCTCGCGCCCGGCGGGGAGACGGCGCCGCGGCGGGCGGAGCTGGCGCACGCGCTCGGCTACTGGGCCGCCCGTCACCAGCCGCTGCCGCCGCTCGCGCCGCTGGCCGCCGCCCCGGACGCGGCCGCCGCGCTCGCCGCCGTACCGCCGGTCGCGGTGCAGGAGGGCGGGATCCGGGAGCGGCTGGCGCAGCTGACGGCCTTCCCCGTCTGGGGCGGGGCCGCCGGCCCCGAGGAGGCGCGGGCGCTGCTCGGGGAGCTGGTGGCCGCGGCCGTGCACCGGTACGCGACGCACGGGCACGGGGAGCCGGTGATGCTGGTGCACGCGGCGACGGCGCCCAACGCGGTGCTGCGGACGCTGCCCGCGCTGCCCCGGGACCTGTGGGTGCCGAGTCTGGCGGCGGCGTGGGCGGCCTCGGCGGCGGTGACGGCCGCGTACACGCCGCGGGAGGCCGCTCCGTACGCGGGGACGGATCTCGCTCCGGGGGAGGTGTTCGCGCGGGCGGCGGCCCACGGCGACGACCACACGATCAAGTTCACCGACACCGCCCTCGACGTCGGCGGGCCGGTGGCGCTGGCCGCCGCCGTCCGGTCGGTGGAGCTCAATCCGCCCGCGTACGGGTAGGGCAACGGGTCCGGGCGGTGCTCAGCCGAACTGGACCGAGCGCTTCGCCAGGCCCATCCAGAAGCCGTCGATCACCGAGCGTCCGGCGTCGAGGTCGCCGGCCGCGTCCGCCGCGCCCAGGGTGACGAACAGCGGGGCGAAGTGCTCGGTGCGGGGGTGGGCGAGGCGGCCGGCCGGGGACGTGTGCGCGAAGTCGAGGAGGGCGTCCACGTCCCGGGCGGCGAGGGCCTCGCGGCCCCAGGCGTCGAACTCTGCGGACCAGCCGGGCACGCCGCCGCCGGTGTGGCGGAGGGCGGCGAGGTTGTGGGTGAAGAAGCCGCTGCCGACGATCAGCACGCCCTCGTCGCGCAGCGGGGCCAGCTTGCGGCCGATGTCCATGAGCCGGCGCGGGTCGAGGGTGGGCAGGGAGATCTGCAGGACGGGAATGTCGGCGTCGGGGTACATCTCGACGAGGGGGACGTACGCGCCGTGGTCGAGGCCCCGGTCGGGGATGTCCTGCACGGGCGTGCCGGGCGAGCGGAGCAGCGCGCGGACCGACGCGGCGAGCCGGGGCGCGCCGGGGGCGTCGTACCGGACCCGGTAGTAGTGCTCGGGGAAGCCCCAGAAGTCGTACACGAGGGGGAGGGTCTCGGTGGCGCCGAGGGCGAGGGGGGCCTCCTCCCAGTGGGCGGAGACCATGAGGATCGCCCGGGGGCGGGGCAGCCCGGCGGACCAGGCGGCGAGCTCGCCGGGCCAGACGGGGTCGTCGGCGAGCGGCGGGGCGCCGTGGGACAGGTAGAGCGCGGGCATCCGGTCCTGCGTGGCGGTCATGGAGACGCCTCCTCACTCCGGCGGAAGAGTTCGACAGACGAGCCCCTGGGGAGGGCCCGGGAGAAGAGTGCGGCAGCGAGAGGTTCTTGAAACTTCAAGCTGTCTCCCGAAGCGTAAACCTACATAGTTCAACTTTCAAGGACGGGTCGTACGATGGGTGACATGGGAGACAGGACCGAAACCGGACCCCGCTGGCTCAGCGACGGCGAACAGCGCGTCTGGCGCTCGTACCTCCACGCCACCACGCTCCTGGAGGACCACCTCGACCGCCAGTTGCAGCGCGACGCGGGGATGCCGCACGTCTACTACGGCCTGCTCGTCCAGCTCTCCCAGGCCCCCCGCCGGCGGCTCCGGATGACCGAGCTCGCCAGGAGCGCCAAGATCACCCGCTCCCGGCTCTCGCACGCGGTCGCCCGCCTGGAGAAGAACGGCTGGGTCCGGCGCGAGGACTGCCCCTCCGACAAGCGCGGCCAGTTCGCCCTCCTCACCGACGAGGGCGTGGAGGTGCTGCGGCGCACCGCTCCCGGGCACGTGGAGGCGGTGCGGCAGGCGATGTTCGACCGGCTCAGCCCCGAGCAGGTGGAACAGCTCGGGGCGATCATGCGGGTGATGGCCGAGGGCCTCGAACCGACGGGCCCGGACGCGGACCTGCCCTGGCTCCGCTGAGCGGGACCAGGGCAGGAGCGCACCGGGGGGACCGGGGGGTCAGTGGGCGATGACGGGGACCTTCACCTCGTCGTCCGCCCCCGCGCCGGAACCGGCGACCACGCCCGTGTCCGGCTTGCCGGTGGTGATCAGCACGGCCGCGATGGCCGCGGAGACCGCCAGGATGCCGACCGCCCACCAGATCGCGGCGGTGTAGCCCTCGACCATGCCCTGGAGCTGGAGCAGCTTCTGGGCGGCCGGGGTGGTGGCTCCGGCCGCGTGGTCGGTGAGGTACGCGGTCGTCGCCGAGGCGGCGATCGTGTTCAGCAGGGCCGTGCCGATGGCACCGCCGACCTGCTGCGAGGTGTTGACCATCGCGGAGGCCACACCGGCGTCCTTCGCTTCCACGCCGTGCGTCGCCAGCGACATGGCCGGCATGAACGCCGTGCCCATGCCGAGGCCGAGCAGCAGCTGGGCGGGCAGGATCAGACCGGCGTACGAGGTGCCGACCTCCAGCTGCGTCAGGAGCAGCATGCCGACGGCGGCGGTCAGGAAGCCGGGGGCCATGAGCAGCCGCGGCGGGACCCGGGTCATCAGCCGGGTGCCGATCTGGGTCGAGCCGAGGATCATGCCCGCGATCATGGGCAGGAACGCGAAGCCCGTCATCACCGGCGAGTAGCCCTTCACGACCTGCAGGTAGTAGGTCAGGAAGAGGAAGAGGCCGAACATCGCGATGACGGCGAGGCCGAGGGAGAGGTAGACGCCGCCGCGGTTGCGGTCGGTGAGGACGCGCAGCGGCAGCAGCGGGCTCCTCACCTTCGCCTCGACGAGCACGAAGGCGCCGAGCAGGACGACCGAGCCGACGAACATGCCGATCGTGCCGGCGTCGCTCCAGCCCTCGGACTCGGCGCGGGTGAAGCCGTAGACGAGCGCGACCAGGCCCAGGGTGGAGAGGACCACGCCGGGGACGTCGAGCGCGGAGCGGTTGCGGCCGCCGGCCGGCTCGCGGATCACCAGGTACGCGCCGACGGCGGCGACGACGGCGAACGGGATGTTGACGAAGAAGGTCCAGCGCCAGTTCAGGTACTCGGTGAGGACGCCGCCGAGGATCAGGCCGACGGCGCCGCCGCCGCCGGCGATCGCGCCGTAGATGCCGAAGGCCTTGGCGCGCTCCTTGGCGTCGGTGAAGGTCACCGCGAGCAGCGAGAGCGCGGCGGGCGCGAGCAGCGCGCCGAAGGCGCCCTGGAGCGCGCGGGCACCGAGCATCATGGCCTCGCCGGTCGCGGCGCCGCCGAGGGCGGACGCGGCGGCGAAGCCGATCAGGCCGACGACGAAGGCGCGCTTGCGGCCCCAGAGGTCGGCGATGCGGCCGCCGAAGAGCAGCAGGCCGCCGAAGGCGAGGGCGTAGGCCGTGATGACCCACTGGCGGTTGCCGTCCGATATGCCGAGGTCCTGCTGGGCGGAGGGGAGGGCGATGTTCACGATGGTCGCGTCGAGCACGACCATCAGCTGGGCGAGGGCGATGAAGACGAGCGCCTTCCAGCGGCCGGGATCGGGCCGGGAAGCGACCGTCGACCGGGGAGCGCCGGCGGTTTCGGGCATGGGGGTGGCCACCTCTTGGTGCGTAAGTGAAGAAAAAGGACGTTCTGGAAAAGTCCGGGGAAGCCGTCAGGTCTCGGCGAAGAAGTTCGGGGAGCTCTCGGGAGGGGAGTCCCGAAGGCTCAGCGGGGGCCCGCCGTCACGCGTCTCGTCGCAGGTCTCCCAAGGTCGCCGGCGCGCCCTCCAGGGTGGAGCGGGCGGGCGCCTCCAGGCCGTCGAGGAAGATCTGGAGGTGGCGGTGGACGAAGGGGGCGAAGTCCTCGCAGCCGCTGCCCGGCAGGGGCCGGGTCAGCTGGGAGACGCCGATCATGAGGTCGGCGACGGCGATGTCGGCGCGGAGCCGGCCGGCCTCCCGGGCCCGGCGGACGAGGCCCTCGACGGCCTCCTCCAGCCGTTCGCGCTCGACGACCAGGTCGGGATGGTCCTTGTCGAAGGCGCCGTCGAGCATCGGACAGAGCGCACCGACCCGCTCGTCGGCCGCCTCGTGCGCGAAGCGGCTGACGGCGGCGAAGGGATCGCCCTCCTCGGCGGCCGCACGCTCGGCCCGCTCGACGAGCCGGCCGAGGATCGAGAGGACGACCTCGTGGACGAGCTCGGGGCGCTCGGGGAAGTTCCGGTACAGCGTGGCGTTGCCGACGCCGGCCCGGCGCGCGATCTCGTCGTAGGGCACGGCGCAGCCGAACTCCACGAACATCTCGCGGGCCGCCGCCACCAGCCGCTCGCGGTTGCGCAGCGCGTCGGCGCGGGGCCGGGGCACGCGGCGCGCGGGGGTCTCTCCCGCCGCGCCCCGGTCCTCGGGGGCTTCTCCGTCGGTGCGGATCACGCCACGACCTCCTCAGCCTTTCGGAGCCATCCGGGGAAAGAGTCCCCACTTCGTCGGACTCCCTTCTAAACGGGGAAGGAATCCCCAGTTATTTCGCCCGCTTCCGTGACCTGGGTCACATGCGCACCGGGTGCGCGGATACCCACGATCGGTCCACCCGGCGCGCGCCCCCGCCCCGCTCCGCCCAGGCTGATCGCACGGCACACCACGCCGCTGACCTGGCCCCGACCGGAAGGCGACCGCATGCAGCACACCCGCCGGCGGATACGCGGACCGGTCGCCCTCGCGGCGACCTCGGCCCTCCTGCTCACCGTGCTCGCCTCCGCGAGCACCACGCTCCCCGGGCCCGCCCCGGCCTCGGCCGGCCCGGTGGCCGCCGCGCCGGACACCACCCGGCTCGGACCGTGCCGCATCGCCACCACCCTGGGCGTGCAGATGTCGGAAGGGCTGCCGACCGCCCCCGGGTACGCCCCCTCCACCGGCCGGATCCGCGCGCTGACGCTCATGGTCGACTTCCCCGACGCCCGCGGCGAGGGCACGGCGATGGCCCGCTTCCGGGAGTTCTTCCCGCAGACCTCCGACTGGTTCCGGGTCAGCTCCTACGGCCGGCTCCAGTACCGGCCCGAGACCCCGATACCCGACTGGCTGCGGATGCCGCGGCCGTTCTCCTCGTACGGGATCGAGCGCGGCGCCCCCTACGAGCCGGGCTACCGCTCCTTCGTCGAGGACATCGTGAAGGCGGCCGACCCGAAGGTCGACTTCAGCGCCTACGACCTGGTGAACGTCCTGGTCACGCCGAACGCCGGCCCCTCCGCCCTCGACACGGTCCTCTCCGTGACCTTCTCCGGGAACGACGACGCCCCCTACGCCGACGGCGTCCCGCTCGCCAACACGTCCTTCGTCTACAGCCGCCAGGACGACGGCTCCGGCAGCTACCCCGAGACCGGCTACCGCGTCCTGCCCCACGAGAACGGCCACGTCTTCGGCCTGCCCGACCTCTACACCGCCGACGGCGGCGGCACGGTCGGCCACTGGGACATCATGTCCGAGGACTGGGGGGCCAACAACGACCTCCTCGGCTGGCACAAGTGGAAGCTCGGCTGGCTCGACGACGACCAGGTCCGCTGCGCCTCCGCCACCGGCACCAGCGAGCACCTGCTGACCCCGCTGGCCCTCGCCGGCGGCCCCAAGCTGGTCTTCGTCCCGCTCTCCGACACCACCGGCTACGCCGTCGAGGTCCGCACCCGCGAGGGCAACGACGACGCCGTCTGCGAACCGGGCGTCCTCGTCTACCGCGTCGAGGCCGACGTCGACACCGGCCACGGCCCCGTCACCGTCGCCGACAGCGACCGCGCCAGCGGCGGCTGCACCCGCCGCCCCAACGTCCACGCGGAGCTCTCCGACGCCCCCTTCCGCCCCGGCGAGACCTTCACCGACCGCGCCCACGGCATCCGGATAGGCGTCCTCGACGAGGACCCGGCGGGCAACTACCGCGTCCGCGTCAGCAGGGGCTGAACCCGCGGGGACCCGCCCCCGGCTCAGCCCCCGAGGGGCGCGAGCAGTCCCCGCAGCTCGCCCTTGAGGACCTTCCCGCCGCCGTTCCGCGGCAGCGGCCCGTCCCGTACGACCACGTGCGCGGGCACCTTGAACGCGGCGAGCCGCTCCCCCACGTGCGCGCGCAGCTCCCCGGCCCCGGCCGCCGCCCCCGGCCGGAGCCGCACGACCGCCCCGACCTCCTCGCCGAGCAGCGGGTGCGGCACCCCGACGACGGCCGCGTCGACCACGTCCGGATGGTCCTGGAGCACCCCCTCGACCTCCACGCAGTACACGTTCTCGCCGCCCCTCACCACCATGTCGGTGAGCCGGTCGACGATCGACACCCGCCCGTCGGCGTCCATCCGGGCCAGGTCGCCGGTGCGGAACCAGCCGCCGGGCACGAACGCGGCCCGGGTCGCCTCCTCGTTCCGCCAGTAACCCCGGAACAACGACTGCCCGCGCACCCACAGCTCGCCGACGCCGTCGGCGCCCGGCGCCTCGATCCGCGCCTCGGTCGCCGGCGACGGCCACCCCACGCTCCCCGGGAGCTCCCGGTACGCGGCCCCCGTGTGGGCGAAGATCCCGCCGCAGGTCTCGGTGAGCCCGTACCCGTTCCGCGGCTGGATCCGCTCCCCGTACGCCTCCGCGAGCCCGGCCGTGATCCCCGGCGGGGCGGCCGCCCCGCCGGTGCTCAGCTGCACCAGGGACTCCAGCGGGTCACCGGTCTCGCGGGCGAGCGCCAGCAGCTGGAGCGCGGTCGCCGGCACGCCCGCGTAATGGGTGACCCGGTGCTCCCGGATCAGCTCCAGGGCCCGCCGGGCGTCCCACTTCCGCATCGTCACCAGCGTCCCGCCGCCCGCCATCACGCCGTACAGCGCGGTGAACGCGGCCACGTGGAAGAACGGGTACGTCATCAGCGACACGACCGGCGCCCCGCCGCCCGGCCGCTCCCCGCGCGCCACGGCGGCCGCCGCCGCGAAGTAGCGCGGGTGGACGGCGGCCCCGGCCTGCGCGAGGTGTGTGGCGACGGCCCCCTTCGGCCGGCCCGTCGTCCCCGAGGTGTAGAAGATCGTCGCGTCGTCCTCGCCGGTCACCTCGACGTCGGGCGGCCCGGCCAGCGGATCGTCGTCGGCCTCGTACGCGACGAAACCGGGCACGGCACCGGCATCCGGCCGCGCCCCGCTCCCGAAGACGATCCCCGGCACCCCGGCCGCCGCCGCCCACGCCCTTACGCGCTCCGCCCGCTCGCCGTCCACGAGCAACAGCCGGGGTCCGCAGTCGTCCAGCGCGTGCGCGAACTCCGCCTCCCGCCACCAGGAGTTCAGCGGCACGGCGACGAGCCCCGCCAACTGCGTCGCCCAGAAAGCGACCTGCCACTCCGGCACGTTCCGCATCGCGACGACCACCCGGTCACCGCGCCGCAGCCCGTACTCCCCCACGAGCCGACGCGCCAGGCCGCAGGCCTCGTCGAAGAACCGCCGGTAGGTGACGGCGCCGTCCTCGGAGACCAGGAAGTCCCGCTCCCCGAACGCCCAGACCGCCTCCACGAACTCCCGCAGCGTCCGCGGCCCCCGGACGTACGCCCCGTCCCGCGCCTCGAACGGCCCCCCGGCCGCGCTCAGCCGCCCGACCTCCTCCCTCACCGTCACCGGCCCTCACCCGACATCGCGGGATGGAGCGTGGTGGACAGCAGCCGGAGCGCCGCCTCCGCCGGCGAGTCCTCCGGGGCGGTGTACACGAGCATGCGGTGACCCGTGCCATCGCTGAGCCGCAGGTTCTCGAAGTCCAGGGTGAGCGCCCCCACCACCGGGTGCCGCAGGGCCCGCGAACCCGTCGTGCAGTCCCGCACCGGGTGCTCGGCCCACAGGTCCGCGAAGTCCTCGCTCTGGATCATCAGCGAGCCGATCAGCTCCGCCAGCGCCCGGTCCTCCGGGCAGCGCCCGGCCACCAGCCGGAGCGCGGCCAGCGCGATCCGGGCCTCGTCCCGCCAGTTCACGTACAGGTCACGGGTGTGGGGGTCGAGGAACAGCATCCGGGTGAGGTTCGGCCGGTTCTCCGGGTCCTCCGGGCTCGCCGGGTCGAGGTGGCCGGCGAGCAGCGCGTGCCCGAGCGCGTTCCACGCCAGGACGTCGTTGCACCGGTCCAGGACGACCGCCGGCACGTCCGGCATCCCCCGCAGCAGCCTGCGGGTCGTGTCCCGCACCCGCTCCGGCAGCGACGACGCCACCCGGTGCGTCCGCGGCGGACGGGCCAGGTTCCGCAGGTGCGTGTGCTCGTCCGGGGTCAGCCGCAGGGCACGCCCGAGCGCGTCGAGGACGCTGTCCGAGGCGTTGGTGCTCTGCCCCTGCTCCAGGTGCGTGTAGTACGTGATGCTGACCCCCGCGATCAGGGCCAGCTCCTCGCGGCGCAGCCCCGGTACCCGACGGCGGCCGTGCGCCGGCAGCCCGACGTCCTCGGGCCTCAGCTGCGCGCGGCGGTTGCGGAGGAATTCGCCCAGGGCGGTGGGGGTGTCCATGGCCCCAGTGTGCCGGGAGGGCGGGCGGAAAGGGGAGCGGAAGGTGGCCTTGTGAGTGCTAGCTTCCGCGGCGCTGGCGAAACCACGGGGCTGGGTAACGCGCCCCGGCCGCAGCAGAGTCGTTTCCGGAAGGCCCGCCGCGGCCGTTCCCCCTTCACCTCACCGGAAAGGACTGGTTGGTCATGTCGGTTGTCGAGAGTGCGCGTCCGGGTCCGGACGCGAGCGTGTCGGCGAGTGGTGGT
>NZ_BMTV01000021.1:0-51662 GCF_014649855.1 Streptomyces roseolus
GAGAGTAGGACGCCGCCGAACAATTATTGTGGGAAAGCCCCGCACCCTTGTGGTGCGGGGCTTTTCCGCGTTCACGGTCGTGTTCAGCGGAAGAGGGCGACGAGGCCGTACACCCAGACCGCGGCGAACGCGAGGGCCGCCACCAGGCAACCGGTGCCCGCGAGCACGTCGCTGAGCGTCCACGGTGCCCCCTCGTACTTCTTCTCCAGGCCGTCCCGGTAGGAGGCGGGGTCGTGCCAGTCGACGGGGTGCCCCAGTTCCTCGGCGCAGGCGGCCCGCAGCGCGGCCAGCCGGCCCTCCGCGAAGGCGGTGGCGGCCAGCGCCTCGGGGCCGCGCCAGGCGAGGGCCTTCATCCGCCGCGCGGGAGACCCGTACCGCTCCTCGAAGGCGGCGGTCTCGTCGGCGTCGCGATCCTCTTCGAGGTACATCCAGCGTCCGGCCTCGGCGGCGTCCCCGTAGAGCCGGTACACCTCGGCCAGGCGCCGACGGAGCGTCAGGTCGTGCGGGAAGGACGAGACGAGGCCGCGCAGGCGCTGACGGGCCAGGGGAACCCGGCCGGCGGCCAGGTCGGCGTCGACTCGGACGAGGGTCTCTCCGATGGGCATGAACGCATGATCGAGTACCGCGGCGGCCACCGTCGACCGGATTGTCCGAGCGACGCCCGGGACAGGTCTCAGGCCGGCTTCACCAGGCCGGTGTCGTAGGCCAGGATGACCGCCTGGATGCGGTCCCGGGTGCCCGTCTTCGCGAGGACGCGGCCCACGTGGGTCTTCACCGTGGACTCGGCGAGGTGGAGGCGTTCCGCGATCTCCGTGTTGGTCCAGCCCTGGCCGATCACCGTGAGGATCTCGCGTTCGCGGTCCGTCAGGGAGGTCAGGCGCGGGTCCTCCGGGGCGGGGGCGGCGCGGGGCGTCGGGGGCAGGTGGTGGATGTAGGTGTCCAGGAGGCGGCGGGTGAGGCTGGGGGCGACGACCGCGTCGCCGGCGGCCACCGCGCGGACGCCCGCGAGGAGTTCCTCGGGCTGGGCGTCCTTCACCAGGAAGCCGCTCGCGCCGGCGCGGAGGCCGTCGTACGCGTACTCGTCCAGGTCGAAGGTGGTGATGATCAGGACGCGGGTGCGGGCGCCCGCGGCGATGATCCGGCGGGTGGCCTCGATGCCGTCCAGGCCCGGCATGCGGATGTCCATCAGGACCACGTCGGGATGGTGGGCGGCGACCTGGCGGACGGCCTCGGTGCCGTTCGCGGCCTCGCCGACGACCGTCATGTCGTCCTGGCTCTCCAGGAGCATGCGGAAGCCGAAGCGCTGCATCGGCTGGTCGTCGGCGATCAGAACCGTCGTCACGGGCGTTCGTCCTCCGGGGTGGTGGGGATGCGGAGCCGTACCCGCCAGCCGGCGCCGCCGGGCAGGGGGCCGCTGTCGAGTGTGCCGTCGTAGAGGGCCGCGCGCTCGCGCATTCCGGTGAGGCCCTGGCCCTGCCCCGGGGTGGCGGACGGGGTGCCCGTGTCGGTGACGGTGACCAGGAGCCCGTCCGCGGTGGTCCGGAGACGGACGGCGGCCGTGGCCCGCGGGCCCGCGTGCTTGAGGGTGTTCGTCAGGGATTCCTGGACGACGCGGTAGACCGTCAGCTGGGCGCCCGGGGGCAGGAGTGGGAGAGGAGCGGGGAGTTCCGACGTGACCGGCAGGCCCGCCTTGCGCACGCCCTCCAGGAGGGAGTCCAGGTCCTCCAGGGTGGGCTGGGGGGCGCGGGCGGCGGACGGGGTGCCGTCGTCGGGGGCGGACAGGACGCCCAGCAGGCGGCGGAGTTCGTCCAGGGCCTGGCGGCTCGTCGTGCCGATGGCGTCCAGGGCCTGGGCGGCCCGCTCGGGGCTCTTGGCCGCCGCGTACCGGCCACCGTCCGCGAGGCCCGTGATGACCGACAGGTTGTGGCCGATGATGTCGTGCATCTCCCGGGCGATCCTGGCCCGTTCGGCGGCGGCCGCGAGGCGCACCTCCTGGTCGCGCTCGACCTCCAGGCGGCGGGCCCGGTCGACGAGGCCCGCCGTGTGGTCGCGGCGGGAGCGGACCGTGATGCCGATCAGGGCCACGATCAGGTACCCCCACATGGCCGGGACGACGTGCAGGTCCCACGCGTCGCCGTCGAAGCGCAGCGCCCCCGTCAGGAGCGGAGCCACGAGCAGCGCGAAGGCCCACGGGAGGCGGCGCGGCGGGCGGGTCAGGGCGATGTGGAAGAGCGGGAGGGACTGGAGGAAGGCGGCCTGGAGGAAGGCGCCGGACGCCTCGCTCACGAAGGCCGCCGCCGTCATCACCGCGAGGACCGTCGTCGGCCGGCGCCGGCGGGCGTACAGGGGGAGGGAGAGGGCCAGGCTGAGGCCGACGACCAGGGCGGTGGGGAGGGACGGGTCGCGCGCGATGTTCCGCCAGCCGCCCGCCGCGTCCACCAGGGCGGCGAGCGTCCAGCCGAGCGTCAGCACCGCGTCCCAGAGCCAGGGGCGGGCCGCGTCCGCGGCCCGGACGCGGGTGATGAGTTGCTGCGTCCACCGGCTGGGCGCCGTCGTCTCCGTCGTCACCTCGTCATCATCCCCGCCGTCATCCCCGTACGTCCCGGTGTCGGAGCAGCAGGGCGGGGGCCGTGAGCGCGGCGGCGGCCCACAGGGTGAGCGCGAGCAGGGCGGCTCCCGCGGAAGGGGCGTCCGGGAGCGGGGTCGCGGAGCCGAGGACGCCGGCGGCCTGGGTGGGGAAGTGGCGCAGGGCGGTGTCGACGGCGTCGTACGGGAGCATCCCGATGACCTCCGGGAGGACCAGGACGCCGCCGATGAACGCGCCGAGCGCGCCGGGGACGGAGCGGAGAGCGGCGCCCAGGCCGAGGGCGAGGAGCGAGAGCAGGGTGAGGCCGGCCGCGTTGCCGGCGAGGGCTCCGAGGACGCCGTCGTCGGTCAGGGCGGCGGCCTGGTCGGTGTCGCCGAGGAAGACCTGGGCGGTGAGGAAGGTGGCCAGGTTGGTCAGCAGGGAGAGGGTCAGGACCGTGGTGCCGAGGACCGCGGCCTTGGCCCACAGGACGGGGAGGCGGGCGGGGACGGCGGTGAAGGTGGCGCGGGCCAGACCGGAGGAGTACTCGCCGGCGGTGACCAGGATGCCGAGGACGGCGAGGCAGACGCCGCCGAGCTGCGAGCCGTAGAGGGTGAGGACGACGGTGTCGACGTCCGAGTCGCCGCCGTCGGAGGTGTACGTGGTGCCCATCAGGACGCCGACGCCGAGGACGAGGAGGACCGCGGAGACGACCGTGATCCAGGTGGAGCGGAGCGTCCACAGCTTGTGCCATTCGGAGCGGAGCACGCGGGACGGGGTGATGTCGTAGGAGATCGTGGTCACGCGGGGGCTCCCTGGTACTCGACGGAGTCGTGGGTGAGGTCCATGAACGCCTGCTCCAGGGAGGCGGTCTCGGGGGTGAGGGCGTGGAGTTCGACGGCGTGGGCGGCGGCGACCCGGCCGATCGCGGGTGCGTCCAGGCCGGTGACGCGGAGGGTGCCGGGGCCTTCGTCGGAGGTGCGGGCGGGGGCCGGGAGGAGGGTGCGGAGGCGGTCGGCGTCGGGGGAGACGACGAGGACGGAGGCCGCGCCGGCGTCGCGTACGAGCTCGGCGACGGTGGTGTCGGCGAGCAGCCGGCCCTTGCCGATGACGACGAGCCGGTCGGCGGTCAGGGCCATCTCGCTCATCAGGTGCGAGGAGACGAGGACCGTGCGGCCCTCGGCGGCGAGGTCCCTGAGGAGGGTGCGGACCCAGCGGACGCCCTCCGGGTCGAGGCCGTTGACGGGTTCGTCGAGGACGACGGCGGCCGGGTCGCCGAGGAGGGCGGCGGCGATGCCGAGGCGCTGGCCCATGCCGAGCGAGAAGCCCTTCACGCGGCGGCCGGCGACCTCGGTGAGGCCGGTGACGCCGAGGACGTGCTCGACGCGGGAGCGCGGGATGCCGTGGGTGTGGGCGAGGGCCATGAGGTGGTGGAAGGCGATGCGGCCGGGGTGGAAGGAGCGGGCGTCGAGGAGGGCGCCGACGCGGGTGAGCGGTGCCGGGTGGCCGGCGTACGCGCGGCCGTCGACGGTCGCGGTGCCGCGGGTCGGGGCGTCGAGGCCGAGGATCATGCGCAGGGTGGTGGACTTCCCGGCGCCGTTGGGGCCGAGGAAGCCGGTGACGGTGCCGGGGCGGACGGTGAAGGAGAGGTCCCGGACGACGGTGCGGTCGCCGTACCGCTTGGTGAGTCGCTCTGCTCGGATCATGGCTTCGACGCTACGGAGCGGGCGGGGCGCGGGCGTCCGACCGTGGTCGGCAGCGGGCCGGGCGGTGTCGTACCGGGGTACCACGCACGGTCCTGAGCTGCGAATCTCCCTTGTGGGCCGGGGCGGTGGCGGGTGAGGATGCCGCATGAACCTCACGATCCGCACCGTCCTGGCCGACGAGTGGGAGAAGGCGCGCGAGCTGCGGCTCGCCGCGCTCCTCGACCCCGTCGCGCACCTGGCCTTCCTGGAGACCCACGAGGACGCCGTGGCGCGTCCGGACGACTTCTGGCAGGAGCGGACCTCCGCCGCCTCGGAGTCCGGCGAGGGGCGGGTGCGGCAGTTCGTCGCCGAGGCGCCGGACGGGCGCTGGCTGGGCACGGTGACGGCACTTGTGGAACGGCCGTCGGACGAGGTGCGGTTCGGGGAGCCGGCGAAGGTCGACCAGACGCATCTGGTGGGCGTCTACGTCCGGCCCGAGGCGCGCGGCGGCGGTGTGGTCGACGCGCTGTTCCGGGCGGCCGTGGAGTGGTCGTGGAGCGTGGCGGGGGTCCGGCGCGTGCGGCTGTACGTGCACGAGGAGAACGCCCGCGCCGCCGCCTTCTACCGCCGCTTCGGCTTCGCGCCGTCCGGTGAGAGGGTGCCGGTGCCGGGGGGGGCGGGGGCGCGGACGAGATCGAGTACGAGCTGCTGCCGCCGCCGGCGGCCCGGCACGGCGGGTACGTGCGGGAGCGGCCGTAGCCGTCAGGGGAGCGAGTGCTCGGGCCAGCGGGTGCGGGACTGTTCCGGGGAGCGCATCAGGGCGAGGGCGGGGAGGCCCTGCCGGGGGCCGTCGGCGACGAGGGCCGGGAGCTCCGGGAGCGGGGCGACGGCGGCGATGTCGTCGAGGACGAGGGTGAGTGGTGGGTCGAGCCGACCGTCGGATGACCGTGCGGCCATGCGGCGGCCGTGCTCGACCACGTGCGACGCGAGCGCGGTGAGGAGGGGCATCGCGCCCGGGTGGGTGCGCGGGTCCTCGATCGCTTCGCCCACCACGTAGAGGGTGCCCCCTTCGGCGAGGAAAGATGCCAGGGCCAGCGAATCCGTTCGATTCGGGGTGCAGGCCTCGCGGATGTGGACCGCGGAGAAGGCGGAGAAGGCACGGGCCGTCAGTTCCTGGGCCGTGCGCCGGGTGTCGGGGTGGGCGGTGAGGGCCGCTTCGAGGAGGCCGGCGAGGCCGGAGGCGGCCTTGGGGTGGCCGCGGAGGATGCGGACGGGCTCGTGGGCGTCGGTTCCCTGGGCCCAGCGGTGGACCTGGCGGAAGGGGCGGCCGTCGACGGCGGCGGCGTGCAGCCAGCAGCGCAGGAGCGTTTCGGCGGTGGTGACGGTGGCCGCGTCGAGCCGGGCGTGCGGGCGGACCGGCGCGAGGAGGGCGGCGGCGCGGGTCCGGGCGGTGTCCGGGTCGCCGCAGCCTTCGGCGGGGGACCAGTGGAGGCGGGCCGGGGTGTCGCAGAGGTGGCCGGGGTCGTAGACGAGGACCGGGCCGAGCTTGCCGCGGACGTCCTTGGTGTCGGACCAGACGGTGGGGTCGGAGGTGACGACGAGGACGGGGCCCTCGGCGTCGTGGACCGCCTGGACGGCGAGGGGGCGGCGGGTGCCGGGCGGGCCGTAGACCATGCCGCCGGCGGGCCGGGACCGGTCCTGCGGTGCGGGTGCGGGCTCCGGTGCCGGAGCGGTCTTCTGCGGGGGTACGGGGGCGGGCGCGGGCCTCTCCCGTACGGGGGCGGGCGCGGGGTTCTCCCGTACGGGGGCGGGCGCTTCCTCCCGTACGGGGGACGGGGCCGGGTCCGGGGTGTGCGCCGGGGCGGGGCCACCGGCGTACGCGCCCGCCTTGCGGTGCGCGCGGACGGCGCGCCAGCGGGCGTAGGTGCCGAGCAGGAAGACGGCGAGGACGGCGAGGACCATCGCCTGGCCGATGACCAGGCCCCAGAAGAGGCCGTAGCCGGAGAGCTGGCCGGGCGGGGTGTCCGGCCAGGCGGCCGGGAGGTCGGTGGGGGCGGTCGCCAGGGCGCGGAGGGCCGGCGGGGTGCGGGTGAGCTCCACCCCGTCGGGCCAGGCGCCGTGTGCGAGGAGGCCGGAGAGGCCGGTCGCGGACCAGACGAGCAGGGAGAGGCCGAGGATCAGGGCGAACAGCCCGAGGAGGAGCCCGTCCGAGACGCCGCCGCCCTGCTTCTGCCGTGCCTCCGTCACGTCACGCCACCGTCGACCGCGGGCTGTCGTCCATCTGCCGCTCCCTCATCAGCGCGCGCTGCTCGGTCTCCCACTCCAGTTCCGGGTCGGCGGGTTCGGAGGACTCGGTCATGGCGCGGTCGGTGTAGACGAGCGGGCGTTCCCGTTCGGTGATGAGGTGCTTGACCACCTGCACGTTGCCGTTGACGTCCCAGACGGCGATGCCGGGGGTGAGGGTCGGGATGATCTCGACGGCCCAGCGGGGCAGGCCGAGGACACGGCCGGTGTTCCGGGCCTCGTCGGCCTTCTGGGCGTAGACGGTCCGGGTGGAGGCCATCTTGAGGATCGCCGCGGCCTCCTTGGCGGCCGCTCCGTCGACGACGTCGGAGAGGTGGTGGACGACGGCGACGAAGGAGAGGCCGAGGCGGCGGCCGAACTTGAGCAGGCGCTGGAACAGCTGGGCCACGAAGGGGCTGTTGATGATGTGCCAGGCCTCCTCGACGAGGAAGATGCGCTTCTTCCGGTCGGGGCGGATCCAGGTGTGCTCCAGCCACACGCCGACGATCGCCATGAGGATGGGCATGGCGATGGAGTTGCGGTCGATGTGGGAGAGGTCGAAGACGATCAGGGGCGCGTCGAGGTCGATGCCGACGGTGGTCGGGCCGTCGAACATGCCGCGCAGGTCGCCGTCGACGAGCCGGTCGAGGACGAGGGCCACGTCGAGGCCCCAGGCCCGTACGTCGTCTATGTCGACGTTCATGGCCTCCGCCGACTCGGCCTCGGGGTGGCGGAGCCGCTCGACGATGTCGGTGAGGATCGGCTGGCGGTCGGCGATGTGCTCGTTGACGTGGGCGTGGGCGACCTTGAGGGCGAAGCCGGAGCGCTCGTCGAGGCCGTGGCCCATCGCCACCTCGATGATGGTGCGCAGCAGGGCGAGCTGGCCGGTGGTGGTGATGGCGGGGTCGAGCGGGTTGAGGCGGATCCCGGAGTCGTTGGCGACCATGGGGTCCAGGCGGATGGGGGTTATCCCCAGCTCCTGGGCGATGAGGTTCCACTCGCCGACGCCGTCCTCGCCCTGGGCGTCGAGGACGACGACCTGCCGGTCGCGGAAGCGGAGCTGGCGGAGCACGTACGTCTTCTCCAGGGCCGACTTGCCGTTGCCGGATTCGCCGAGGACGAGCCAGTGGGGGGCGGGGAGCTGCTGTCCGTACAGCTGGAAGGGGTCGTAGACGTAGCCCTTGCCGCTGTAGACCTCGCGGCCGATGATCACGCCGGAGTCGCCGAGGCCGGGGGCGGCGGTCGGCAGGTAGACGGCCTGGGCCTGCCCGGTGGAGGTGCGCACGGGCGGGCGGGTGGTCTCCACCTTCCCGAGGACGAAGGAGGTGAAGGCTTCGGTGAGGACGGACAGCGGATCTCGCATCGGTCGGTGCCCCTTCGGCCTTAGCGGCGGATGCCGGTCGCGAACGGCAGGGTGTTCACAAAGGCCCGGTGATGCTCGCGGTCGCACCACTCCAGCTTCAGGTAGGACTTGCCGGCGGAGGCCCTGATCGTGCGCTTGTCGCGGGCCAGGGCCTCGGGCGAGCGCGCCGATACGGTGATGTACCCGACGAGGTTGACGCCTGCCGCGCCGCTGGCGAGATCTTCACCCCGCTGGTCGAGCCGGCCGTGGGCGGCGATGTCGCGGGGGTCGATCGTGCGGTTCATCTTGGCCTGACGGGAGGCCTCGGCCTCGTCGTTGGTCTTCTCGGTGAGCATGCGCTCGATGGCGACCTCGGTGGGCTCCAGGTCCATGGTGACGGCGACGGTGCGGATGACGTCGGGGGTGTGGACGAGGAGCGGGGCGAGGAAGTTCACGCCGACCGGGGTCATCGGCCACTCCTTGACCCAGGCGGTGGCGTGGCACCAGGGGGCGCGGGTGGAGGACTCGCGGGTCTTGGCCTGGAGGTAGGTGGCCTCCATGGCGTCGAGTTCGGCCGGCCAAGCGTTTCGTTTCGTCATGGCCTGGATGTGGTCGATCGGGTGGTCCGGGTCGTACATGGAGTGGACCAGGGAGGCGAGCCGGGACTGGCCGAGGGGCTGGCGGACCCGGATGTCGGCCTCGGTGAGGCGGGCGCAGATGTCGGTGAGCTCGCGGGCCATGACGACGGCGAGGCCGCCGTCGCGGTCGAGGCGGCGGGCGCCGGTGGCCTGCCGGGTGGCGTGGGCCATGGCGTTGGCCTCGGCGGCGAGGTCGCGCGTGTAGTGCATGCAGGCGACGAGGTAGGCGCGGTGCTGCTCGCTGGAGGTGGAGACCATGGACTGGAGCTGGTCGTACGACTCCTGGAGCCAGCCGGGCGCGGTCGGGTCGCCGCGCTGGGCGACGTCCTTGGCGTGGGCGTCGGGGTCGGCGGGGAGGGTGCGGGCCAGCATCTGGAGGCGGGTGACGAAGCCGTCGCCGTTGGCGACGTGCTTGAGGAGGGTGCCGAAGCGGTCGACCAGGGCCTCCTGGTCCTCGGAGTCGCGCAGGCCGACGCCGGGGCCCTCGATCTCGATGGCGGCGGTGACGGTGCGGCGGTCCGCGTGCAGGAGGACGGCGATCTCGTCGGGGCCGAAGGGGGCGGAGAGCCAGCTGACGCGGCCGATGCCCGGGGGCGGGCCGACCTCGACCTCGCGGCCGTCGAGGCGGGTGCCGGCCTCGACGGCGGTGGAGCGGTAGGCGGTGCCGCGCTTGAGCATCCGCTTGTAGCTGCGGTTGATCTCGAACCACTTGTAGAACGTGCGCTGCTTGTACGGCAGGTACACGGCGGCGATGGCGAGGATGGGCAGGCCGGCGAGGAGCGCGATCCGCAGGGGGAGGAGGGGGACGAGGAGTCCGCTCATCATGCCGAGGAAGGCGCCGACGACGATCAGGGCGATCTCGCCGGTCTCGCGGTTCTTGCCGACGATCGCGTTCGGCCGGGCGCGGCCGATGAGATACGTGCGGCGGGGCGTGACCGGCTGGGACTGGGTCGTCAACGCCCTGCACCTCCTGCTCCTGGGTTCTTGCTGTTGCTGCGGCTGCTGTGCGGGGTGCCCGAGGTGGGGCTGCTGCTCCGGGGCGGGGGCGTGGAGCCGCTGCCCTGGGAGGGGCGGCTGCTGTGGGCGGCGACGCCGCCGGAGAGCGGGTTCGCGGGGCGGGGGGTGGCGGAGGAGGAGGCCTGGCCGCCGCCGGAGCCGCCGTCGCGGGTGCTGTGGGTCTTGATGCCCTGGGAGACGAGGGAGGCGGGGGAGGAGATGACGGCGGCGGCCGTGTTCTCGCCGGCGCGGTGGAGGCGGTTGTTGCGGGAGGCGACGATCTCGTCGCCGAAGCCGGGGACGAAGCGGTAGATCATCGCGGAGGCGAAGATGGCGAGCAGGATGATCGCGAGGCCGGAGACGACGGCGGAGAAGGAGTCGGGGCCGGTGCCGGAGGAGAGGGCGCCGGCGAGGCCGAGGACGATCACGATGATCGGCTTGACCAGGATGACGGCGATCATGATGCCGGCCCAGCGGCGGACGTGGCCCCACATGTTCTTGTCGACGAGGCCGGAGTAGACGACGACGCCGAGGAGGGCGCCGACGTAGAGGAGCACGGCGCGGAGGAAGAGCTCCAGGTAGAGGACGCCGGCGGCGAGGACGGTGACCAGGCTGACGATGATCAGCATGATCGGTCCGCCGCTGATGGAGTCGCCCTTCTGGAGGGCCTGTTTGAACGCGCCGAAGAACACGTCGGTCTGCTGGCCGGTGCCGGAGGCGATGACCTCGGTGATGGCGTCGGTGGCGTTGACGACGGTGTAGAGGATCAGCGGGGTGAAGGCGGAGGCGAGGACGGTCAGCCAGAGGAAGCCGACGGCCTCGGAGAGCGCGGTGGTGAGCGGCACGCCGCGCATGGCGCGCTTGGCGACGGCGAGCAGCCAGAGGAGGACGGTGAGGAAGGTGGCGGCGGCGAAGACGACGGCGTAGCGGGAGAGGAACTCGGCGTTCGTGAAGTCGACCTCGGCGGTCTCCTTCACGGCCTTCGAGAGGTAGTCGACGACGGCCACGGCGGCGTCGGCGCAGCCGCGGGCGAGGGAGCTGAGGGGGTCGAGGGCGGAGGCGGGGGCGTCGCCCGTGCCTCCGCCGGCGCCGCCGGTCCCGCCGTCGGTCTGGCCGCGCTCGCAGATCCGCCGCGCCTGGCCGAAGAGGAGGCTGCAGTCGTTGTCGGTGGGAGTGGGCGACGGGGTGGGCGCGGTGGGCGTCGGCGTGGGTGCCGCGTGGGCGTTCGAGGCGAGGAGGAGGGGGAGGGTGAGGAGCGTGGTGGTGAGCGTCGCCCTCACGCGTCCCGCCCGGCTGCTGCTAGCGGGCATAGGTGAACCCTCCGTACTGCTCGACGGCCTCGGCGATCTCCTCCGCGACGGAGGCGCGGCCGTCCCCGTTGACCGGTGTCGGACCCTCGTGTTCGTCGGTCGAGGTGAGGCGCCAGCCCTGCGCGGTCCAGCGGAGCTTCTGGGTGCTGGTGAACCAGGCGGAGGTGACCGGCTTGACGGAGCCCTCGCCCGCGAGGCCGGTGAGGTTGACGTACCAGACCTCGACGGTGGCCTTGTCCTCGGAGTACTCGGTGACCCTGGTGCCGATCGGTACGGCGCGGGCGACGAAGGTGAGGCCGCTGGGTGCGGTCCCGTTCGCTTCGAGGCCGGTGCTCGCCATGAGTTCGGGGGAGTACGAGGCGTCGAGGCGCTTCAGGAGGTCGTCGACGACCTCCGGGGCGTAGACGGCCCGCACGAGGGCTTCGCGGGGGCCCCGTTGGTACATGTCCGGGGAGCCCAGGGCCGCCGCGTAGTTGGCGGCGGCGGACTGGGCGCCCTGTTCGTCGTGGGCGTGGCCGGTGGGGACGGTGCCGTTGGTGTGGGGGACGGGGCGGGTTCCGGTGGGGGCGGTGGCGGACCTGCCGGGGGTGCCGGAGGAGGCGGGCGGGTCCGCCGGGTCGCCGCCGCGGTTGGCGAAGGCGATGGCGGCGACGAGCAGCACCACCACGCCCACGCCCATGAGCAGGGAGCGCGAGCCCCGGGCGGGCCGTCGGGGGCCGCCGTGGACGTCCCCGGTGTTGCCCTCGGGCAGGCGGGTACGGGTCTGGCCCGAGCCGCCGTAGCCGTCGTGCTCGTCGCCGGGACTCATGCCGGGTACGCCCCCTCGTTCGTTCGTCGGTGGGACCGCTGGTGACGTGCGGTCAGATCGCCATTCCGTAGACGATGGTGAAGAGCGTCCCCAGGGAGCCGATGATGAAGACGCCGGTGAGGCCGGCGACGATCAGGCCCTTGCCCTGTTCCGCGCTGAAGGTGTCGCGGAGCGCCGTCGCGCCGATGCGCTGCTTGGCCGCTCCCCAGATGGCGATGCCGAGGCAGAGCAGGATGGCCACGGCCATCACGACCTCGATCATGATCTTCGCTTCGGCGCCGAGGCCCCCGAAAGGGCCCCAGTTCGGGGCGATTCCACCGATGATGGTGGTGATGTCGCCCTTCTCGGCCGCCAGGTACATAGAACTCACCGCCCCTGTCGGGTCGTTGGTCACCCCTGCCGGACGGCATGGGTCATCGCCACTATCTTCGCTGATGAAACCGCTCGCGTGTGACGGCTTGGCGGCTCTCTTTACCCGATCCCCGCACACTTGACCGGTCTGACCGTCTTGACCTGCGGTGGTGCGGCCGGATTCCATGCAAAGACGCGTATGGTCACTCTGTGTATCACGGAGGGTGACTCCGGGCAATGATTGTCGTTGTTGCACTCTTGGGGCCGCGTCGGGCGGGCACCGTTTCCGGGCGGGGGATGCCCGCCTAGACTGGCGCCCCTGGGCGTACTGCCATGAGCCGAGGGGTGGTTGACGGTGCGTAGGGCGGGCAAGGCGTGGCTGCTGACCGGCGGGGCCTTCGGGCTCTGCGCCGGCTTCCTGGCCCTGCTGCTGGTCGGTACGTACGCGGCGGCGGCCGGCATCCTCGGCGGCGCGGGCACGGCGGCGACGGGCACGGTGGCGCTGGCCAAGGGTTCGGTGCCGGCGATGTACCAGGGGCTGGTGCAGAAGTGGGGCAACCTCTGCCCGGCCATCAACCCGGCGCTCCTCGCGGCGCAGCTGTACCAGGAGAGCGGCTGGAACCCGCGGGCGGTGTCGCCGGCGGACGCGCGGGGCATCGCGCAGTTCATCCCCGGCACGTGGGCGGCCTACGGCGTCGACGGGGACGGGGACGGGGACCGGGACATCTGGGACCCGAAGGACGCGATCCCGTCGGCCGCCTCGTACGACTGCGCGCTGGCGAAGGACGTGAAGAGCGTGCCGGGCGATCCGGCGAGCAACATGCTGGCGGCGTACAACGCCGGTCCCTACGCGGTCATCGAGAACGGCGGCGTCCCGCCGTACCGCGAGACGCAGAACTACGTGCGGATCATCCGCTCGCTGGAGAAGAGCTTCGCGCGGCCGAAGGGCCGGCTGGCCCCCTCGCAGCAGGCGGCCGGCGCCATCCACTACGCGCAGGGCAAGCTGGGCACCCCGTACCTCTGGGGCGGCACCGGCACGGCGGCGCAGGGCGGGCGCTTCGACTGCTCGGGCCTGACCCAGGCCGCGTACGACGCGGTGGGCATCAAGCTGCCGCGCGTCGCCAACGACCAGTACAACGCGGGACCGCACCCCAGCCGGGAGGAGCTGCTCCCCGGCGACCTCGTCTTCTTCTCCGACGACCTGACGAACTCTCGGGCGATCCGGCACGTCGGCATCTACGTGGGCGGCGGCTACATGATCGACGCGCCGCGCACCGGGGCGGTGATCCGCTTCGACCGCATCGACACGCCCGACTACTTCGGGGCCACCCGGGTCACCGAGGACGGCGCCGCCGCGCTGCCGACCCGTCCGCCCGGGCAGCAGGCGTGAACTGACGGTGCGCCCGTACGGGACCCTCCGTCAGGCGCGGGCCCTGAGCTGCGGGGGAGCATCACTCTTCGGTAACGTCATCATGATCCACCGGGTCCGGCGGAACGACTCCCTCAGCGGGTTCGTTCCCCCTCCGACGACACGAGAGCAAGGGGCCGCGGCAGATGGCTGAACTCGCATCGGACGGTTCCAGTCCCGATGTCGCGCTGCTGTACGACATCAACGGGCTGGCGAAGGCCGCTCCCCCGTGGTTCGACCGGGTCATGGAGTTCACCGGCGAGTACGGGATCATGCTCGCGATGGTCCTCGTGACGCTCTGGTGCTGGTGGAGCGTCCGCCGGCGCGGCGCGCTCGCCGACTCCGTCTCGGCCGTCGCCGGGATCGTCTGGGCGCCGCTCGCGGCCGGCGTCGCCCTCCTCGTCAACATCCCCATCCGCGGCTTCGTCGAGCGCCCCCGGCCCTTCGAGGACCACGACGGCCTGGAGGTCCTGGTCGAGGGGAAGACGGACTACTCCTTCGTCAGCGACCACGCCACGATGGCGATGGCGATCGCCGTCGCCCTCTTCGTCGCCCACCGCCGCTTCGGGCTCGTCGCCATCGGGCTCGCCCTCGCCGAGGCCTTCGCCCGCGTCTACATGGGCGTCCACTACCCCACCGACGTCCTCGGCGGCCTCGCCCTCGGCACCGCCGTCGCCCTGCTCCTCGCCCCGCTGACGCTCGCGCTGCTGACCCCGCTGACGTCCGCCGTCGCCCGCTCGCGCCGCGCCGGCCGGCTGGTCCGCTCCCGCCGCGCCGGGACGTCCCCGGCGGGCCGCCCGGAGGCCGTCGGCATCCCCGAACGCCACGTCGGAGGCCCGGCCGAGGACGGCCGGGGCGAGCGGGGCCTCGCCGCCTAGGCCGTCGGCGCGTCCGCGTCGGACGTCGCGCTCACGTGGTCGGTGGCGTCGGTGCGGGCGCGGTCCCGGGAGCGGCGGGCCGGGCCGCTCCAGCCGCAGGTACAGCGGGCGAGCGCGAAGGAACCGCGCTCCATGGTCGTCGTGTGATGCGGGCCGGTCGCCGACTGCTCGTGCACACCCCCACCGTACTGCGCGTGACGGCTCGCCCGTGCCGTCGTTATGCGCATCGGGAATCCAGGCTTTTGGGGGTCGACGGGCGATGGTGGTACGGCGGTACCGGCTTCCGCGAGGGGTCGGCGGCGGGGCGCTCGCCGTCACCGCCTCCCTGGTCGCCGCGGCGGCCACCGGCTGCGCCGCCCCCGAGGAGCCGCCGCCGCCGGATCCGGCCGGCGCCGTGCGGGGCGCCGCCGACGCCCTGGTCAGGGCCGGCAGCTCCAAGACGTCGACCGCGATGGAGATGGCCTCCGGCGGCACCCGGGTCACCATCCGCGGCGAGGGCGGCTACGACTTCCGCCGCCGCACCGGCCACCTCCGGGTGGTGCTCCCCACGGACGCGTCCGGCGCCAGCCCGCACCGGCCGATCACCGAGCTCCTCATCCCCGGCGCCCTCTACATGAAGAACCGCGGCGCGGGCGTCCCCGCTGACAAGTGGGTACGGGTCGACACCACCACCCTCGACGACGGCAACCTCGTCACCGGCGGGGCCACCGATCCCGGCGCGGCGGCCGAGCTGCTGCGGGGCGCGCGGGAGGTCACGTACGTGGGGGAGACGGAGCTGGCCGGGGTGAGGGTCCGGCACTACCGGGGGGTCGCCGACATCGCGGCGGCGGCGAGGGTCGCCGCGCCGCAGCTGCGGGGCGCGCTCACCGCGGCGGCGAAAGGGTTCTCCACCGACGCCGTGCCCTTCGACGCGTACCTCGACGGGGACGGCAGGCTGCGGAAGGTCCGCCACCGGTTCAGCTTCAGCAACCAGGGGCGGACGGTCGCCGTCTCCTCGACGACCCTGTTGTACGGCTTCGGGACGCGGGTCCTGGTGACGCTGCCGCACGGGCGCGACATCTACGCGGGGAAGGTCGAGGTCTGAGGGGTCCGGACCATCGGCAAATGGTCCGTCCGTGTCATGCGCGGGCCGTGGCCCGATCCGTACGCTGGGACACCGACTCCGTCCGGAAGAGGGTGAAGGCGCGTGGCTCCGCTCGGTACCGCAACCGCAACCGCGATCGCCGACCCCGACGGCGTCGCCCTCGCCGAGATAGAGCTGTGCGGCGACCTGATGATCGCCGCCTCGGCCGCGGACGGTGAACGGCTCAGCGCGGACCTGATCGACGAGGTGCTCCGGGTCGAACCGGCCGGCTGAGCGCGTCGCGGGCGCGGGCTCAGGTGCGGAGCATGCGGCCGATCGCCTTGGTGGCCTCCTCGACCTTGGCGTCGAGGTCTCCGCCGTGGGCGGCCGCGTCCGCCACGCAGTGCCGCAGGTGCTCCTCCAGGAGCTGGAGGGCGAAGGACTGCAGCGCCTTCGTGGAGGCCGAGACCTGGGTGAGTATGTCGATGCAGTAGACGTCCTCGTCGACCATCCGCTGCAGACCGCGGATCTGGCCCTCGATCCTCCGCAGCCGCTTGAGGTGCTCGTCCTTCTGCTTGTGGTAGCCGTGCACCCCGTGGGCGTGGTCGGCCGGCTCGACGGATTCGACGGTGTCGGGGGTGACCTGGTCCGCCTCGGTGGTCGTCATCGCGTCCTCCCGTTGTCCAGATAAGGGGGTGTATACCCCTCGTGGGTATATGGTACCGATCCCCGCCCTTTGGGGACGGGGGTCTCGTGCAGTTCACTGTGCCTGATGGGCGACACTGAGAGGACGCCGGTTAGCCGTGGCCGGATGATGCGCCTAGCATCAGCCTGACCGAAACCCAGCACCCCGAGGACCTCACGTGCGATTTCGTCTGACCCCCAGGGAGACGAGCTTCTACGACATGTTCGCCGCGTCCGCGGACAACATCGTCACGGGCTCGAAGCTCCTGATGGAACTGCTCGGAGCGGAGCCTTCCGCCCGGGCCGAGATCGCGGAGCGGATGCGGGCAGCGGAGCACGCCGGCGACGACGCCACCCATGCGATCTTCCACCAGCTGAACTCCTCGTTCATCACGCCGTTCGACCGTGAGGACATCTACTCCCTCGCCTCGTCCCTCGACGACATCATGGACTTCATGGAGGAGGCCGTCGACCTGGTCGTCCTCTACAACGTCGAGGAACTGCCCAAGGGCGTCGAGCAGCAGATCGAGGTCCTGGCCCGGGCGGCGGAGCTCACCGCCGAGGCGATGCCGAACCTGCGGACCATGGACAACCTCACGGAGTACTGGATCGAGGTCAACCGGCTGGAGAACCAGGCCGACCAGATCCACCGCAAGCTGCTCGCCCACCTCTTCAACGGCAAGTACGACGCCATCGAGGTGCTCAAGCTGAAGCAGATCGTGGACGTGCTGGAAGAGGCGGCCGACGCCTTCGAGCACGTGGCGAACACCGTGGAGACCATCGCGGTCAAGGAGTCCTGAGGCTTCGTGGACACCTTCGCCCTGATCGTGACCATCGGTGTCGCGCTCGGCTTCACGTATACGAACGGCTTCCACGACTCCGCCAACGCGATCGCCACCTCGGTGTCGACGCGGGCGCTGACCCCGCGCGCGGCGCTCGCGATGGCGGCGGTCATGAACCTCGCCGGTGCCTTCATGGGCAGCGGCGTCGCCAAGACGGTCAGTGAGGGCCTGATCGAGACGCCGCACGGCGACAAGGGGATGGGCATCCTCTTCGCCGCCCTCGTGGGCGCGATCATCTGGAATCTGATCACCTGGTACTTCGGCCTTCCGTCGTCCTCCTCGCACGCCCTGTTCGGCGGCATGGTGGGCGCGGCGCTGGCCGGCGGCACCGAGGTGATCTGGGGCGGCGTCCTCGACAAGGTCGTCATCCCGATGTTCATCTCGCCGGTCGTCGGCCTCGTCGCCGGTTACCTGGTCATGTGCGCGATCATGTGGATGTTCCGCCGGGCCAACCCGCACAAGGCCAAGCGCGGCTTCCGCATCGCGCAGACGGTGTCGGCGGCCGGCATGGCGCTCGGCCACGGCCTCCAGGACGCCCAGAAGACGATGGGCATCGTGGTGATGGCCCTGGTCATCGCCGATGTGCAGCAGGCCGGCGACGAGATCCCGATCTGGGTCAAGATCGCCTGCGCCGTGATGCTCTCGCTCGGTACGTACGCGGGCGGCTGGCGCATCATGCGGACCCTCGGCCGCAAGATCATCGAGCTGGACCCGCCGCAGGGCTTCGCGGCGGAGACCACCGGTGCGTCGATCATGTTCGGCTCGGCGTTCCTCTTCCACGCGCCGATCTCGACGACCCACGTCATCACCTCCGCGATCATGGGCGTGGGCGCGACGAAGCGGGTGAACGCGGTGCGCTGGGGCGTCGCGAAGAACATCATCCTGGGCTGGTTCATCACGATGCCGGCGGCGGCGCTCGTGGCCGCGCTCAGCTTCTACGTGGTGCAGCTCTTCTTCGGCTGACGGCCGCGGGAAAGTGGTCGGGCCCGGCTCCCCTGGGGGGAGCCGGGCCCTTCGTCGTGCGGTGGCACCGCCATGCAGCACCGCAGACGCGGTTGCCCGGCACCGTGCGCGAGGGGGGCCGGGGGCGACGTGGTCGACCCCGGCGGCCCGTGCACACGGGCGGGACGTCCTGGTTATCCGAAGCGGCCGGAGATGTAGTCCTCGGTCGCCTGGACGCTCGGGTTGGAGAAGATGCGCTCGGTGTCGTCCAGCTCGATGAGCTTGCCGGGCTGGCCGACCGCCGCCAGGTTGAAGAAGGCGGTGCGGTCCGAGACGCGGGCGGCCTGCTGCATGTTGTGCGTCACGATGACGATCGTGAAGCGCTCCTTCAGCTCGCCGATCAGGTCCTCGATCGCGAGGGTCGAGATCGGGTCGAGGGCCGAGCAGGGCTCGTCCATGAGCAGGACGTCCGGCTCGACCGCGATGGCGCGGGCGATGCACAGGCGCTGCTGCTGACCGCCGGAGAGGCCGGAGCCCGGCTTGTTGAGGCGGTCCTTGACCTCGTTCCACAGGTTCGCGCCCTTGAGGGAGCGCTCCACGACGTCGGCGAGCTCGGACTTCTTGTACGAGCCGTTCAGGCGCAGCCCCGCCGCCACGTTGTCGAAGATCGACATGGTGGGGAAGGGGTTGGGGCGCTGGAACACCATGCCGACGGTGCGGCGGACGGCGACGGGGTCGACGCCGGAGCCGTACAGGTTCTCGTCGTCCAGCATCACCTTGCCCTCGACGCGGCCGCCGGGGGTGACCTCGTGCATGCGGTTCAGGGTGCGCAGGAAGGTGGACTTGCCGCAGCCGGAGGGGCCGATGAAGGCCGTCACGGAGCGGGGCTCGACGGTCATGGAGATGTCGTCGATCGCCTTGTGGTTGCCGTAGTAGGCGGAGAGGCCGCTGACGTCGATTCGCTTGGCCATAACTAGTTCACTTCCGTTCGGCTCAGCGGCCGGTCTTCGGGGCCTTCCAGCGGGCGATGCCGCGGGCCACCAGGTTGAGGATCATGACGAAGGCGATCAGGACGAGCGCGGCGGCCCAGGCGCGGGCCACGGCGGCGTCGGTGCCGACCGCGTACTGCTCGTACACGTAGAGCGGCAGCGAGGACTGGGCGCCTTCGAAGGGGTTCGGGTTGATGAGCTTCGTACCGAACACGAGGAGCAGGACGGGGGCCGTCTCACCGGTGATGCGGGCGACCGCGAGCATGACGCCCGTGGTGATGCCGCCGATCGCGGTGGGGAGGACCACCTTCAGGATCGTGCGCCACTTGGGGACGCCGAGGGCGAGGGAGGCCTCGCGGAGCTCGTTCGGGACGAGCTTGAGCATCTCCTCGGTGGAGCGGACGACGACCGGCATCATCAGGATGGCGAGGGCCATCGCGCCGGCGAAGCCGGAGGGGCCGAAGCCCAGCATCAGGGTCCAGGTGGACAGGATGAAGAGACCGGCGACGATCGACGGGATGCCCGTCATGACGTCGACGAAGAAGGTGACCGCCTTGGCGAGCTTCCCGGTGCCGTACTCGACCAGGTAGACCGCGGTGAGCAGGCCGATCGGGGCGGCGATCAGGGTCGCGATGCCGACCTGCTCGATGGTGCCGAGGAGGGCGTGGTAGACGCCGCCGCCGGTCTCGGCGTCGAGGACGCCGTTCATCGAGTGGGTGAGGAAGTACCCGTCGAGGACTTCCATGCCCTTGCTGATCGTCACCCAGGCGAGGGAGAGCAGCGGGACGACGGCGAGGACGAAGCAGACCCAGACGAGGCTGGTGGCGATGCGGTCCTTGGCCTGGCGGGAGCCCTCCACCTTGGTGGTGATCGCGTAGGTGGCGAGGACGAAGACCAGGGCGGCGATCAGGCCCCACTGGACCTTGCTGTGCCAGCCGGCGGCGAGGCCGATGCCGATGCCCGCGGCGACGGAGCCGACGGCGATGGCGGCCGGGGTCCAGCGCGGGAGGCGGGCGTGGGAGAGGGGGCCGCGGGACTTGGCGAACGCGACCGGGCGTTCCTGGACGGCGTGGCTCATGCGTTGGCCCCCGAGTACTCCTTGCGGCGGGCGATGATCCACCGGGCCGCGCCGTTGACCAGCAGGGTGATGACGAAGAGGACGAGGCCGGAGGCGATCAGGGCGTCGCGGCCGAACTCGTCGGCCTCGTTGAACTTCGCGGCGATGTTCTGGGCGAAGGTGCCGCCGCCCGGGTCGAGCAGGTGGCCCGAGAGGACGAAGCTCGGGGAGAGGACGACCGCTACGGCCATGGTCTCACCGAGTGCGCGGCCGAGGCCCAGCATGGAGGCGGAGATGATGCCGGAGCGGCCGAAGGGCAGCACCGCCATGCGGATGACCTCCCAGCGCGTGGCGCCGAGGGCGAGCGCGGCCTCCTCGTGCATCTTCGGGGCCTGGAGGAAGACCTCGCGGGTCACGTTGGTGATGATCGGGAGGATCATGATCGCCAGCAGGATGCCCACGGTGAAGAGGTTGCGGGCGACGCCGTCGGCGGACTTGTCGAAGATGTACGTCCAGCCGAGGTACTGGTCGAGCCACTGGTTCAGGCCGTCCAGGTACGGGACGAGGAAGATCGCGCCCCAGAGGCCGTAGATGATGCTGGGCACGGCGGCGAGCAGGTCGACCACGTACGCGAGCGGCTTGGCCAGCTTGCGCGGGGCGTAGTGGGAGATGAAGAGCGCGATGCCGATCGCGACCGGCACGGCGATGACCATGGCGATGACCGAGGAGACGATCGTGCCGAAGGCCAGGACGGCGATGCCGAAGACCGGCGGGTTGCCGGCCGGGTTCCACTCGAAGGTGGTGAAGAAGTTGGCCTCGTCCTTCGAGACGGCGAGGACGGTGCGGTAGGTCAGGAAGACCGCGATCGCGGCCATGATGACGAGCAGGGTGATGCCGGAGCCCTTGGAGAGGCCGCTGAAGATGCGGTCCCCGGGGCGGGCCGCGCTCTTGGCGCGCCTGCTCCTGTTCTTCTCTATGGCGGGTGGTGTCGTGGTAACCATCGGTTTCTCCGGTCTGCGGAGCCGTACGTGCGTACGGACTCCTGGCGGCGGTGCACCGGATGCCGGGGGCGGCCCTCCACGGGAGGTGAGGAGCCGCCCCCGGCCGGGGGTCAGGACAGGGTCGGGACGATCGCGCGGACCTTGGCCGCGATCTCGGCCGGCATGGGGGCGTAGTCGGCGTCGGCGAGGACCTTCTGGCCCTCCTCGCTGATGGCGTAGTTGAGGAACGCCTTCAGGGTCGGCAGGTTCTCCGCCTTGTTGCCCTTGTCGCAGGCGATCTCGTAGGTGACGAG
This sequence comes from Streptomyces roseolus, assembly GCF_014649855.1. Lineage (GTDB taxonomy): Bacteria > Actinomycetota > Actinomycetes > Streptomycetales > Streptomycetaceae > Streptomyces > Streptomyces roseolus. Next base: position 21,137 of record NZ_BMTV01000021.1, read on the forward strand.
GACCAGCGGGTAGGCGCCCTCGGCCTTGGTGGCGTAGTCGAGGGAGAGGGCCACGTCGTTGCCGGTGCCCTTGACCTTGGCGGCGGCGATGGCCTTGGAGGCGTTCTCCGTGGTGGCCGCGACCGGGGCGGAGGCGCCGGTGTTGATGCTGACCGTGGAGATCTTGTTGGCGGTCGCGTAGGAGAGCTCGAAGTAGCCGATGGAGCCCTCGGCGTCCTTGACGGCGGTCGCGACGCCGGAGGAGCCGTTGGCGGCCTGGCCGCCCTGGGCGGGCCACGACTTCGACTTCGGGTCGTGCTTCCAGTCGGCCGGGGCGGCGGTCGAGAGGTACTTGCCCAGGTTCTGGGTGGTGCCGGACTCGTCCGAGCGGTGGAAGGCCTGGATGGTGGAGTCAGGAAGCTTGGCGCCCGGGTTCAGCTTGGCGATCGCCGGGTCGTTCCACTTGGTGATCTTGTTGTCGAAGATCTTGGCGATCGTGGAGGCGTCCAGGACGAGGTTGTCGACGCCCTCCAGCTTGTAGCCGATGGCGACGGGGCCGCCGACCATGGGCAGGTTGATGCCGGTGCCGCCCTTGCAGATCTTCTTGGACTCGGCGACCTCTTCGTCCTTCAGGGCGGAGTCGGAGCCGGCGAAGGCGACCTGGCCCTGGTTGAACTTGGTGATGCCGCCGCCGGAGCCGATGCTCTGGTAGTTGACCTCGACACCCTCACAGGCGGCCTGGAAGTTCTTGACCCAGAGGTCCATGGCGTTCTTCTGCGCGCTGGAGCCCGCGGCGAGCAGCTGGCCCTTGGCGCCGTCGCACTTGATGTTCGACGCCGCGGCCGAGGTCTTCTCGCCGCCGCCCTTGGTGGGCTCGGTGTTGTCGTCGGAGCCACACGCCGACAGGACGAGCGCGCCGGAGACGACGAGGGCACCGATCGCGGAGGCGCGAAGCCCGTTCTTGCGCGAAAGCTTCACTTTCGGATGTTCCTTCCAGAAGCCGCCGTGCCCGGACCGGGTGTCCGTCGCTTCGAGGGCGGCGCGTGTCGGGTTTGTCGGGTGCATCGTCAGGCTCCGTGCACCGCGTAAGGCCGAAATTAGGCAGATCAGGTGAAGCGGTCAGCCGTGGAGAGTGAACGCGAGGTGAACCGTGCCGTAAGCCACGGTGCGGCCGGGCACGGGGTGCCGTCACGACGTGCCACACCGCGCCCGGCCCGTGCCGGTCCGGACGCGGAGGCCACGGGCTAGGAGGCGTCGTGCGGCTGTCCGCCCGGGGCGGCCGTCCCCGCGAGGAGGGCGTCGAGGAGTTCGCGGTCGCGCGGATGGGTCAGGCGGGTGCGGGCCGCGGCCGGCACCAGCCAGCACAGCCGGTCCACCTCCCGGCCGGGGACGAAGGCGCCGTCGAGGGCGCGGGCCGCCCAGTAGGCGACCTCCTTGGGGCGGCCCGCGACGACGTAGCGGACGGTGGGGAGGCCCCCGCCCAGCTCGCAGTGGTGCCCGGTCTCCTCCAGGACCTCGCGGAGGGCGCAGGCCTCGGCGGTCTCGCCGCGCTTGCGCTTCCCCTTCGGGTGGGACCAGTCGTCCCATTTCGGCCGGTGGACGAGCGCGACCTCGATGCCGTGCCCGGTCGGCGAGGGGCGCCACAGGACACACCCCGCCGCCAGGACCGGCTCCGGCTCGGGGCCCTGGGCGGGTGCCTGGCCCGGGACCGGATCCTGGTCCCGGCCCGAGACTGGATCCTGGCCCTGGGCCGGAGCCGGGCCAGGGGGCGACTCCTGGCCCTGGACCAGGACCGGCTCCGGGCCCTGGGCCGGTTCCGGTTCCGGGGCGGTCATGGGACGGGGACGGCGGCCGTGTGCCAGACGCGCTGGAAGGCGAAGCGGGCCGCCTCGACCTCGTGGCGCTGGTCGGCGTGGAGGACCCCGAGGGCGTACGCGGTGGCCGGCGCGATCCGGGGGGTGCGGGCCGCCGCCGACGCCGCCGCGGCCGCCTCGGCGGCGTCCCGGTGCCGGTCGAGGGCTCGGGCGGCCTCGTACAGCGGGGCGTCAGGCTCCGAGCCGAGGGCCGTCACCTCGGTGGCGTACCGGTGGAGGCGGAGCAGCAGCCGGGTGTGGTGCCAGGGCGCGTCCTGGTTCTCGCCCGCCAGGGCCAGCGCCTCCGCGTTGTACGGGTGGGCGGCCCGGCTCAGCGGCAGCGCGTCGACCGCGTCGAGGAGGCGCCGGCGGGCGACCGACGCGGAGGCGTCGAGCACCTCGGGGGCGGGGGCCGCGCCCGCCGGGCCGAGCGGCACCTCGGAGGCGAGCAGCGCGACGGCGTCGGCCAGCGCGTGGAAGCGGGAGGAGCCGAGGGCCTGGAGGGCCGCCGAGTGGGCGCGGGTCCTGGCCAGGGTGAGCTGCCGTTCCAGGAGGGCGCCGGCCCGGGCGGCGCCGACGGTGAGGCCGGCGCTCTCCGAGCCGCGGGCGGCCGGCACCGGCCCGGGGCCGCCGGCCAGCCGGTTCAGCGCGTCCATCAGCCGGACGAGCCGGGAGGTGCACGCCTGTTCCTGGGCGAGGGTGCCGGAGAGCCAGGCCAGCTCGGTCCTGAGCTGGTCGGCCCAGGCGGTGTCGAGCAGCGGCCGGAAGGTGTGCAGGCTGCCGCTGATGCGCCGGGCGGCGGCCCGCAGCGTACCGGCGGCCTCGTCCGCTCCGGAGGTGTCCGCGCCGCTCTCGCCGTGCTGCCGCAGGCCGCGGAGGAAGTCCGCGGCCCGGGCGTGCAGGTAGGGGGCCAGGACCTCGCCCGCGGTCAGGTCCCTCGTGGCCCGCGGGGACTGCGTGGGGTCAGGGTTGTGCACGCCGGCGCCTCCGCGCGTCGATGAGCATCTCCTGCACGTGCCGCAGCGGCTTGCCCTCGGGATCGGTCGCGTGGCGCGTCCAGTTCCCGTCCGGGCCGAGGTGCCAGGAGGAGGTGGTGTCGGACATCCCGGTCTCCAGGAGCCGGGTGAGGGCCGCCCGGTGGGCGGGGTCGGAGACCCGGACCAGCGCCTCGATGCGCCGGTCCAGGTTGCGGTGCATCATGTCGGCGCTGCCGAACCACACCTCCGGTTCGCCGCCGTTGCCGAAGGCGAAGATCCGGGAGTGCTCCAGGAAGCGGCCGAGGACGGAACGGACCCGGACGTTCTCCGAGAGGCCGGGGACGCCGGGGCGGATGGCGCATATGCCGCGGACCCAGATGTCGACCGGGACACCGGCCCGGGAGGCCCGGTAGCAGGCGTCGATGACGGCCTCGTCGACCATCGAGTTGACCTTGATCTTGACGTACGCCGGCCGGCCCGCCCGGTGGTGGGCGATCTCCTTGGTGATCCGGGAGACGAGCCCGTCGCGGAGCGACTTCGGGGCGGTCAGCAGGCGGCGGTAGGTCTCGCGGCGCGAGTATCCGGAGAGCCGGTTGAAGAGGTCGGAGAGGTCCGCGCCGACCTGCGGGTCGGCGGTGAGCAGGCCGAGGTCCTCGTAGAGCCGGGCCGTCTTGGGGTGGTAGTTGCCGGTGCCGACGTGCGAGTAGCGGCGCAGCAGGTCGCCCTCCTGACGGACCACCAGGGAGAGCTTGCAGTGGGTCTTGAGGCCGACGAGGCCGTAGACGACGTGGCAGCCGGCCTCCTCCAGCTTCCGTGCCCACTTGATGTTGGCCTGCTCGTCGAAGCGGGCCTTGATCTCGACGAGGACGAGGACCTGCTTGCCGGACTCGGCGGCGTCGATCAGGGCGTCGACTATCGGGGAGTCGCCGGAGGTCCGGTACAGCGTCTGCTTGATCGCGAGGACGTCCGGGTCGGCCGCCGCCTGCTCCAGGAAGGCCTGGACGGAGGTGGAGAAGGAGTCGTACGGGTGGTGGAGCAGGACGTCCCGCTCGCGCATCGCGGCGAAGACGTCGGGCGCGGACGCGGATTCCACCTCGGCGAGGTCCCGGTGGGTGCCGGCGACGAACTTCGGGTACTTGAGCTCGGGCCGGTCCTGCGAGGCGATCCCGAACAGGCCGGTGAGGTCGAGCGGGCCGGGCAGCGGGTAGACCTCGGCGTCGGAGACCTTCAGCTCGCGCACCAGCAGGTCGAGCACGTACGGGTCGATGGACTCCTCGACCTCCAGGCGGACCGGCGGGCCGAAGCGGCGCCGCATGAGCTCCTTCTCCAGGGCCTGGAGGAGGTTCTCCGCGTCGTCCTCCTCGACCTCCAGGTCCTCGTTCCTGGTCACCCGGAACATGTGGTGCGCCAGCACCTCCATGCCGGGGAACAGCTCCTCCAGGTGCGCCGCGATCACGTCCTCCAGGGGGACGTACCGCTGCGGGGAGGCCTCCAGGAACCGGGAGAGCAGCGGCGGCACCTTGACGCGCGCGAAATGGCGGTGACCGCTGACCGGATTGCGCACGACCACGGCCAGGTTGAGGCTGAGCCCGGAGATGTACGGGAAGGGGTGCGCCGGGTCCACGGCGAGCGGCGTGAGGACCGGGAAGATCTGCTGGCGGAAGAGCGTGAAGAGCCGTGCCTGCTCCTTCTCCGTGAGCTCGGGCCAGCGGATCAGGTGGATGCCCTCGTCGGCCAGGGCCGGGGCCACGTCCTGCTGGTAGCAGGCGGCGTGCCGGGCCATCAGCTCGCGCGAGCGGGTCCAGATGAGGTCGAGGACCTCGCGCGGCTGGAGGCCGGAGGCGGAGCGGGTGGCGACGCCGGTGGCGATGCGGCGCTTGAGGCCCGCGACCCGGACCATGAAGAACTCGTCGAGGTTCGAGGCGAAGATGGCGAGGAAGTTCGCCCGTTCGAGGAGGGGCGTCGTCGGGTCCTCGGCGAGTTCGAGGACCCGCTCGTTGAAGGCGAGCCAGCTGCGCTCACGGTCCAGGAAGCGGGCCTGCGGAAGCTCGGCGGAGGCGTCCTCGTCGGCCTCGTACGCGTCGATCTCGGAGTCGAGGTCGGGTTCGAGGTCGCTCACGGCTCCGCCCTCGACGGCGTGCGGGCGGTGCGCCGCCATGGAACCCAGGGGCGGCTGCGGGGACGCGGTGGCGGAGGTCTGGACCGGGACCTCGGGGTGCTGGCTCATGGCCCCATTCTTCCGCGCGAAGGGGTCCTCGGGCGCGTCGGAGCGGGCCGTGGGGGAGGGCAGTCTCCCCTTGGGGAGTCTTCCCGGGGAGGGAGCCCCGCCAGGAGTGATCACGGATCGCTTCATTGCGTGAGCGTCGCAAGCGCGTCTGAATGGCGGGTGACGACGACATGTCGTGCGGGAATCGGGGGCGGGGCCTGTGCCGGGCCCCGCCCCCGGGACTCGCCCGTACGGGTTACGAGTGCCGGGCGCGGAGCAGCCGGAAGGCGGCGAAGGCCGCGAGGGCGGCGAGCGCGAGGACGATGCCGGTCTCGATGAGCTGGGTGGGCCAGTAGTGCGAGGAGGGGTGATAGTCGATGAACTGGGTGGTGACGTCGTGCTCGGCCTGGCACTGGGCCTCGACCTTGCCCCACAGGCCTTCCTGGGTGTCGGTGCCGGGGGTCCGGTTCGCCCGGTCCCAGCAGATCGTCTGGTCGAAGCGGGCGCCGGAGGAGGTGAGCAGGCCGACGTCCATGTACATGTGCTCGACCGGCAGGTCGAGGGAGGAGCCGAGGGGGCCGGTGAGCCTTTCCGTCGGAAGGATGGACCAGCGGTACGCGTTGAAGGCGAGGACCAGCAGGCCCGTGACCAGCCCCGCGGCGGACATGGCGAGGAGCGTGCGGCGGACGAGCTGGCCGACGAGGGCGCCGACGGCGACGGCGGCGAGGGCGTAGGCGAAGACGGTGATGCCGGCCGCCGCGTAGGGGCCGGGGTGGGACCAGTGGTAGTCCCATCCCGCCCGCACCCCCAGCCGGCCGAACCAGAAGATGCCCGCCACGGCGAGCGCGGCGAGGACCGCGACGCCGGTGGCGACCGTGAGCTTGGAGCGGAGCCAGTCGGCCGGGCTCATCGACTGGGTGAGGGAGAGCTGGTACGTCCCCGACTCGTACTCGCGCGCCACCATCGGACCCGCGACGAGGGCGGCCACGGCGAGCGGCAGTACGGCGGCGGCAACGCCGACGTACTCCAGGAACCAGCGGAGCGTCAGGTACCCGTCGTTGTCGGGGGAAGCGGCCCAGACCCCGTCCTTCATGGGGGCCACCGGATGCTGCGCGGCCCAGATCCGCAGCCCCGCGACCACGGCCAGCGCCAGCACCGCCAGCGCGCCCGCCAGCCACAGCGTCCGCCGGTACTGGCGGACCGTCACCCAGGCGGGGCCCTTGAGGGCGAGGGTGCTCATGCGGGGGCTCCTTCGGGGTTGCGGAGGTGGGCGAGGAGGAGTTCCTCCAGGGACGGTTCGCTGGTCTCCCAGGGGCCTTCGACGGGGCCCTCCCGCCGGACGAGGGCGGTGAGCTGACGGCCCGTCGTGCGCGCGTCGACCACCCGGTGCGGGGCCAGGTCGGCGACCGGGCCGCGCAGCAGCGCGTGGGCGGCGAGCAGGTCGTCGACGGCGCCGTCGAGGCGGACGCGGCCCCCGGCGAGCAGCATCAGGTGGTCGCAGGCGCCCTCCAGCTCGGTGAGGATGTGGGAGGACATGACGACCGTGGTGCCGCGCTCGGCGGCGTCGGCCATCAGCAGGCCCATGAGCTGGTGGCGGGCGAGCGGGTCGAGGTCGGCCATCGGCTCGTCCAGGAGGAGGAGTTCCGCGCGCTTGCCGAGGGCGAGCGCGAGGGCGACGCGGGTGCGCTGGCCGCCGGACAGGTGGTGGACGAGGGTGTCGGAGGAGAAGCCGCCGCCCTCGACGACCCGGAGCGCGGCGGCGTCGTCCCAGCGGCCGGGGTTGAGCTCGCGGCCCATGCGGAGGGTGTCGGCGACGGTCAGCCGGGGGTGCAGCGGCTTGGCCTGGGCCACGTAGGCCAGGTCCTCGCGGGCGGGGGCGGTGAGCGTGCCCTCGGTGGGGCGCAGCAGGCCGGCGGCGAGGGCGAGGAGGGTGGACTTGCCGGCGCCGTTGGGGCCGACGAGCGCGCAGATCCGCCCGGCGGGGAGCGCGAAGTCGCAGGCGCGCAGGGCCCAGCCGCCCCTCCGTCCGCCGTACTTCTTGCCCAGGAGCTCGGCTCCCAAGGCGGTGGTCGTACTCACTTTTCGTCGTCCCCCTCGAAGTGCTGTGCCAGTACGGCGGTGAAGAGCGCGGCCACGTCCTCGCGGTCCATGCCCTCGGCGCGTGCCCGGCGGGCCCAGGCGTCGAGCTCGCCCCGGAGGGGGGAGCCGGCGGGGGCGGCGGTGCCGAGCGTGGCGCGGACGAAGGTGCCGAGGCCGCGGCGGGCCTCGACGAGTCCTTCGCGTTCGAGTTCGCGGTAGGCCTTGAGGACCGTGTTCGGGTTGATGGCCGTCGCCTCGACGACCTCGCGTGCGGTGGGCAGTCGGTCGCCCGGCTCCAGGAGGCCCATGCGGAGGGCCTGTTTCGTCTGCTGGACGATCTGGAGGTAGGTGGCGACGCCGCTGCGCCGGTCGATGCGGTACTCGACCACGTCCCTTACACCACCCTTTCACTAATCAAGTAGTGAAAGAGTGGTGTAAGGGAGGGGGCGGTGTCAACCGCCCCCTGGGAATTGCCGGTTCAGGACTCCGAGCGGTACATCAGGTCCACCTCGTGGGTCCGGAAGCCGAGCCCCTCGTAGACCCGCACGGCCGCGGAGTTGTCGGCGTCCACGTACAGCATCGCCGTGGGCAGCCCCTGCGCCGCCAGGTGCCGCAGGCCCGTCGCGGTGAGCGCCTTGCCGAGGCCGCCGCCCTGCGCCCCCGGCAGGATCCCGACCACGTACACCTCGCCGAGCCGCTCCTCGGCGTGGACCTTCGTCCAGTGGAAGCCGACCAGCTCCCCGTCCTTCTCGGCGAGGAAGAAGCCCTTCGGGTCGAACCACGGCTCCGCGATCCGGTCGTCCAGGTCCCGCCGGGTCAGCGAGCCCTGCTCCGGGTGGTGGGCGAAGGCGGCGGCGTTGACCGCGAGCCAGGCCGCGTCGTCCTGCCCGGGGACGAAGGTGCGGATCGTGACGCCCTCGGGGAGGACCGGCTCGGGGACGTCCAGCGGCGCCAGCGGGCGGCGCAGCTGGCGCAGTTCGCGGAAGAGGGTGAGGCCGAGGACCTGGGCGAGGTGGCGCGCGGACGGCTTGCCGCCGTGCGCCCAGACCCGCACCCGCTTGCCGGTGGCGGCGAGCAGGGCGGTGCCGAGGGCGCGTCCGTGGCCGCGGCCGCGCTGGTCGGGGTGGACGAGCAGTTCGGCGGCCGGCGCCTCGACGGGGTCGGTCTCCTCCAGCTGGGCGTAGCCGTAGAGGCGGGGCCCGACGGTGAGGAGGAAGTGCCGCACCCCCTCGCGCCGCCCGTGCCGGAGGTAGAGCCGCCCCTGTTCGGACACCGCGTGCACGCCGTCGGCGCCGTCCGCGGCCGCGAGCAGGTCCATGACCTCCTGGACCTGCTCGGCGGTGAGCTCGTCGTACGTCTGGATCTGCCGCCCCGGTTCGAGGGCGGGCGCCGTGTCGGAGGAAGTCATGCCCCTGAGCCTACGGCGGGCCCGCGCCGGTGCGGGGGAGACCGACCGGAGGCCGTCGGCCGGCCGGCCGACGGCCCGTCGGCGGAGGCGGCCGTCAGCCCGGCCGGGCGTCAGCCGACGGGCCGCCGGGTTCTCGGGAAGTGCCCTTCGGGCGTCCGCCCGCGGCCGCCGGGTGCACCTTGGAGGTCTCCCGGGGGTCGCGAGGTGAGCAAAATCAACCGGCTCGTAACCCCCTCCCCCTGTTGCGCTACGCGCGTTGACCCTAGGCTGCGCCCGAACCGAGACTTCCCTTTACCTGCACCACAGGGGGGCGCATGCCTACCACTTCTCAGCACCCGCACCACAGACGCCGGAAGCACCGGCTTCTCGCGGCCGCCACCGGCCTCGTCACCGTGGGCGCACTCGCCGCGGCGATGCCGGGCACCGCGAGCGCCGGCGAGAACGGCCGCCCGGGCAAGCAGGAGGGCCGCTACGCGGACATCCAGCTGCTGTCCTTCAACGACTTCCACGGCAATCTGGAGCCCCCCAGGAGCTCTTCGGGGCGGCTCACGGAGCTCCAGCCCGACGGCAGCGTCAAGACCATCGAGGGCGTCGGCGGCGTCGAATACCTGGCCGGCTCCCTGCGTACCGCTCGACAGGGGCACCCGTACTCGATCACGGCCGCCGCCGGTGACCTGATCGGCGGCAGCCCCCTCGTGTCCGCGCTCTTCCACGACGAGCCCACGATCGAGGCGATGAACGCGCTCGACCTGGACGTCACCGGCGTCGGCAACCACGAGTTCGACGAGGGCGCCGCCGAGCTCAAGCGGCTGCAGGACGGGGGCTGCCACCCGAAGGACGGCTGCTATGAGGAGGGCCGGACCTTCGAGGGCGCGCAGTTCCCGTACCTGGCCGCGAACGTCGTCGACGAGAAGACCGGCAAGCCGATGCTCGACCCCACCTTCGTGTGGGAGAAGGACGGCATCAAGGTCGGCTTCATCGGCGTGACCCTGGAGGGCACGGCGGACATCGTCACCGCCGACGGCGTCAAGGGGCTGAAGTTCCTCGACGAGACCGAGACGATCAACAAGTACGCGCGTCAGCTGCAGAAGCGGGGCGTGAAGTCGATCGTCGCGCTCATCCACGAGGGCGGCGCCCCGGCGTCCGAGGCGTACAACTACGGCTGTGACGGAAACGGCCCCGGCAGCGGCATCTCCGGCCCCATCGTCGACATCGCCAAGGGCGTCGACGCCAAGGTCGACGCGCTGGTCACCGGCCACACCCACGCCGCGTACGCGTGCACCATCCCGGACCCGGAGGGCAAGCCGCGCACGGTGACCTCCGCCGCGTCCTTCGGCCGCCTCTACACGGACACCACGCTCACCTACGACCGGCGCACCCGCGACATCGTCCGCACGTCGGTGACGTCGGCGAACCACGTCGTCGTCCGGGAGAACCCGGCCTCCGACATGACCGACCTGATCGCCCGCTACAGGGCGCTGTCCGCCCCGATCGGGAACCGCCCCATCGGCTGGATCGCCTCCGACGCCGCCAAGCCCGCGACGACGGACGACTCCCCGCTCGGCAACCTGGTCGCGGACGCCCAGCTCGCGCACGCCAAGACCCTCGACCCGGGCGCCGACCTGGCGCTGATGAACCCGGGCGGGGTGCGGGAGAGCCTGGTGCACGCGTCCTCCGAGGCCGGAGAGGGCGACGGCGTCGTCACCTACGGCGAGGCGTTCGGCGTGCAGCCGTTCTCCAACACGGTGCAGCTGCTCGACCTGACCGGCGCGCAGTTGCTCACGGTCCTCCAGCAGCAGGTCACCGGTCCGAAGAACGAGGGGGCGCCGAAGGTGCTGCAGCCCTCGTCGGGCCTCCGCTACACCCTGGACCTCACCAGGACCGGCGCGGACCGCGTCGTCGCCGACTCGGTGCGGCTGAACGGCGCTCCGCTGGACCCGGCCGCGACCTACCGGGTCGCCGTCAACTCCTTCCTCGCCGAGGGCGGAGACGGCTTCGGCGAACTGGCGAAGGGGACGAACAAGGTGGTCGGCGCGGACGACCTGGCGGCCTTCGAGGGGTACCTGCGGGCCAACTCCTCGGCGGACGCCCCGCTGCAGGTGCCGGCGGCGGACCGCATCGACGTGGTGTACCCGCCGAAGCAGTAACCGGCGTCGGTGGCGCAGCCCCGGGGCCCCGCCCGGCCATGGCGGCCGGGCGGGGCCCCGGGCGCGTCGGGGGACGGTCGAACTTCTCTTGACGCAGGCCTTGCCGGCGAACGTTTCCGGCCGGAACCGTCCCCTCGGCCGGACGCTGCTCCTATGCTGCACGTGATCTTGTCGGTACGCGATCAATTTTCGTGATCTCTGGAGGGGCAAGAACGTGAGACAACCCGTCAGACGCTCCATCACCGTCGGCCTGACCCTGCTCCTGGCGTCCGCGGGCCTGTCGGCGCCCGCACAGGCCAGTTCGACCACCGGCGACCGCGTCCTCTACTGGAACCAGGCGCTGCTCGACGCCTACGTGACCACGGGCGGCTCACCGGGACCCCTGTCCCGTGCCGGGGCCATGATGCACCTGGCCATGTACGACGCCGCCAACGCCAGCCGTTGTTACAGTTCCGGCGGCTTCAAGCCGGAGAACTGCTTCGGGGCGCTCTACACCCCCGGCATCAGCGTGAAGGCCGGCGTCGCTCCCGACGTGAACGCGGCCCTGGACCACGCCGCCTACAACGTCCTCGAATCCGCTTTCCCCGCCCTCGACTTCACCCCCTATCTCACGGCGGCCCGCTCCGGTGAGCCGGTCGACGCCACCACCGCGGAGGGTCAGAGCGTCGGCCAGAAGGCCGCCGCCGCGATGATCGCCCGCCGCACCGGCGACGGCTCCACTGACGCCACGCCGTACACCCCGGGCACCGCACCCGGCCAGTGGCGGCCGACGGGCTCCGGCGCCGCGGCGGATCCGAACTGGGGCAAGGTCAAGAAGTTCGTCGACTACGGCAACTACCCGTGGACGTACTACAAGACCACGGCGGCCGACCTGCGTCCGCAGGCACCGGGCGGGATCGCGACCATGCCCGAGCTGCTGAAGAGCCCCGCCTACGCGGCCCAGTTCAAGGAGGTCGCGGAGCTCGGCGCTGCCAACAGCACGACGCGGACCGCGGAACAGACCGAGATCGCCTGGTTCTGGGCCAACGACCTGAACGGCACCTACAAGCCTCCGGGCCAGCTCTTCGAGCACACCCGGATCGTCTCCGCGCAGCGCGGACTCGACCAGACCGCCAACGTCCAGCTCTTCGCGCTGGTCGCGGGCGCGATGGCGGACGCGGGGATCTCCGCCTGGGACCAGAAGTACCAGACCGCGATCGACCTGTGGCGGCCCGAGAGCGCCGTCCGGCTGGCCGACTCGGACGGCAACCCGGACACCGCGCAGGACAGCTCCTGGCAGCCGCTCTCGGCCGACACCGCCGGGAACCACTTCAGCCCGCCGTTCCCCGCCTACGTCTCCGGACACGCGACCTTCGGCGGAGCGTGGGCCGAGTCGATGGAGCAGTTCTTCGGAACGGACGCGATCTCCTTCACCGGCACCACCGACGATCCGCACGCGGTCGGGGTCACCCGCACTTTCCCCAGCTTCAGCGCGGCGGCCACCGAGAACGCCCGGAGCCGTGTCTACCTCGGCGTCCACTACCAGTGGGACGGCGATCTGGGCGTCGCGACGGGCCGGAAGGCCGCGAGCCAGGTCCTCAGGAACGGATACGGCTGGACGAGCGCCAGTGACATGAATCCCAGGTACTACAGCCCGACTCTCTCCACCGTGGGCAAGGAATGGCTGATCAAGTACATCGGCGCCACGAGCGCCGGGCACATGTACGGCGGCGCCAGCGAGAACTGGTACTGGTGTGACGAGTACGGGGCGGATATGTCCTACCACCAGCTGCTCTGGAACTCGTACGCCTGCGCGAACGGCTACGACGGCCAGTCGCACATCTACTACGTCCCGCGCTAGTACCGGACACTGGAAAGGATGCTCTTCCCGTGAACAGAAAGCATCTCCGTCGCACCGGCGCGGTCGCCGGCGCGATCGCCGCGCTCGTCGCCGCCTCCGTCGCGGTCGCCGGTACGAACGCGACGGCGTCGCAGCCCGAACCCAGCGTCCCGGGGACCCTCCGGGTCTTCGCCGGCCCGTACGAGCAGGCGCAGTTCTGCGAGAACGGCCCGACGCCGGCGATCTCCGGCGCGAACGGCGGCGCGCTCGCCGCCTCGGCGACCGCGTTCGGCAAGGACGCCGGCAAGAACAGGAGCTACCACGCCCTGAAGGCGACCTTCGAGGTCGCGAAGCCGGACGAGGCCGCGCTCCTCACCAAGACCGAGAAGATCTGGCCGAACGGCATGGTCTTCAATCTCGCTGTCGGCGCGGGCCGGCTGAAGCCGGGCGACTACCGGTTCCGCCTGCGGACTGTCGGCGGCAACGCGACCTCAGCCTGGACCCCGTGGTGCGCGTTCACCGTCACGCGGTGACGGCGGCGCCGTAGCCCGGGGCGAAGGGTGAAGGGGGCCGTCCCCGCGCCGGACCGGCGCGGGGACGGCCCCCTCTTCCCGTGTCCGGCGGCACCCTGGCGTTTATTGACGCGGACCTGTCATTATCCCGTCCCATGGAGCGACGACGCTTTCTCGCCGGGGCCCTCGGGGCCGGAGCCGTACTGCTCGCCGGAGCCCCCGCGGCGCGGGCCGCGACCACCTCGGCCCTGGACACGCGCGCGTGGATGGCGGCACACGCGGACGGGACCGCGCTCGCGCGGCTCACCATCCCCGGCACGCACGACTCCGGGGCCCGCTTCGGCGGCCCCTGGGCCGCATGCCAGAACACCACCGTCGCCCAGCAGCTCGACAGCGGCGTGCGCTTCCTCGACGTGCGCTGCCGGGTCACCGGCGGGTCCTTCGCCATCCACCACGGCGCCTCGTACCAGAACATGATGTTCGGCGACGTCCTCGTCGCCTGCCGCGACTTCCTCGCCGCCCACCCCTCCGAGACCGTCCTCATGCGCGTCAAGCAGGAGTACTCCGAGGAGTCCGACGCCACCTTCCGGGCCGTCTTCGACGACTACCTCGACCGGCGCGGCTGGCGCCCCCTCTTCCGGATCGGGGACGCGCCACCGCTCCTCGGCGAGGCGCGCGGCCGGGTCGTGCTGCTCGCCGACAACGGCGGCCTGCCCGGGCTGCGCTGGGCCGACCCCCGGTACTTCGCCGTCCAGGACGACTGGAACGCGCTGCCCGACGCCAAGTACCCCAAGATCCAGGAACACTTCCGCGCGGCCGTCGCCCGGCCCGGCCCGCTGTACGTGAACTTCGTCAGCACCTCCGCCTACCTGCCGCCGCGCTGGAACTCCGACCGGCTCAACCCCTGGGTCCACGGCTTCCTCGACGGCGCCGAACTGGCCGGCCGCACCGGCCTCGGCATCGTCCCCCTGGACTTCCCCGCGACCCGCACCGGACTGGTGGAGTCGCTGCTGCGGCACAACTGAACCCGGGCCCCGTCCGGTGGCGCCGTCCCCTCCGCCCGTACGACGATGCCCGCATGGAGAGCAGCGACAGCGACACGGACGTACGGCGGTGGACCGCCGCCACCGTCCACACCGACATGTGGGCCGACCCCGGCGAGGACCCGCGCGAGGGCGGCGCCGCCGTGGGCGACGAGCGCGGGGCCCTCCTCGACGCCCTGCGCCACTTCCGGCTCACCCTGGAGCTGAAGTGCGAGGGACTGGACGCCGAGCAGCTCGCCCGCCGGTCCGTGCCGCCCTCCACCATGTCCCTGCTCGGCCTGATCCGGCACATGGCCGAGGACGAACGCCACTTCCGGCGCCTCGCCGGCGAGGAGTCGCCCCGGATCTACCGCACCCCGGACGACCGCGAGGCCGACTGGACCGGAGCGGTCGCCGACCCGGACGTCGTCGCCGAGGCACGGAGGCGCTGGAAGGAGGAGGCGGCGGCCACCGACGCGTACCTCGCCGCCGCCCCCGACCTCGGCGCCCGGACCCCCGGCGGCGGGCAGCTGCGCGAGCTCCTCACCATGCAGATCACCGAGTACGCCCGCCACTGCGGCCACGCCGACCTCCTCCGCGAGCGCGTCGACGGGCGCGTCGGCCAGTAGGCGTCACCGGGCGGTCACGCCGCGACCTCCGGCGGGGGCGTCGGCGCGCCCGGGAGGCGGAGGGTCGCCACCGTGCCGCCGCCCTCCGCCGGGGAGAGGGACACCGAGCCGCCCGCCCGCTTCACCGTGTGGGCGACGATCGAGAGGCCCAGGCCCGAGCCCGGGAGGCTGCGGGCCGACGGGGAGCGCCAGAAGCGGTCGAAGACGTGCGGGAGTTCGTCGGCGGCGATGCCGGGCCCGTGGTCGCGGACGGTCAGTTCGCCGCGCATCAGGGTCACCTCGACCGTGCCGCGCGGCGGCGAGAACTTCACGGCGTTGTCGAGGACGTTGACCAGGGCCCGTTCCAGGGCGGCCGGTTCGGCGCGTACGTACCAGGGCGCCAGGTCCGTCGTGAAGGTCAGCTCCGGGCCGCGCAGCCGCGCCCGGTCGAGCGCCGAGCGCAGCACGGTGTGGAGGGGGACCACCTCCAGGGGGCCGGGCCGGACCGCGTCCGGGCGGGCCAGTTCCTGGAGGTCGCCGATGAGCGCGGCCAGTTCCGTCATCTGGGCCTTCACCGAGGCCATCAGGGCCCGGCGGTCCTCCGGGGGGATCGCCCGGCCGGTCTCCTCGCTGCGGACCAGGAGCTCGACGTTGGTGCGCAGGGAGGTGAGGGGGGTCCGCAGCTCGTGACCCGCGTCGGCGATCAGCCGGGCCTGCCGGTCCCGTGAGCTGGCGAGCGCCGCCGTCATCTGGTTGAAGGCGCGCGACAGGCGGGCGATCTCGTCCTCGCCGTCGGCCGGGATCCGTACCGTCAGGTCCTCCGTCGTCGCCACGTGCTCCACCGCCCCGGTCAGCCGGTTCACCGGCTCCAGGCCGGTCCGCGCCACCCACAGGCCGGCCGCGCCCGCGCCGACGACGCCGATGCCGGAGACCAGGAGCAGGACCCAGCCCAGGGTGGAGAGCGAGTTGTCGATCTCGGCGAGCGGGCGGGCCACGGAGACGGCGAGGCCGGGCGGGACCGGCTGCGGGTAGGTGTAGACGCGCATCTCCCGCCCGTCGGCGTCCTTCACCGTGTGCAGGACGTACGCGAGCGTGCCCCGGGCCACCGCGAGGTCACCCTCGCCGGCCGGGAGCGCCGCCTTGCCGGAGGTGCAGACGCCGCCGGCCGAGTCGATGATCTGCACGGTGTACGAACCGGCCGCCGGCGGAGGGGTTTCGCCCTGTCGGCAGAGGGTGAGGAGGCTGCGGACGGCGTTCGCGTCCAGCCGGGTGTTCCGCAGCGCGGAGTCCATCTCGCCCTCCAGCTGCGCCCGGGTGACGAACCAGCAGGCCGCGGAGACGGCGGCGACGGCCACGGCCACGGCGAAGGCGGTGAGCAGCGCGAGGCGCGAGCGCAGCGGCCGGGACCGGAACCAGGCCAGGGGGGTACGAGGTCGGATCACTCGGTGCCGCCTCCGCCGCGGAGCACGTATCCGACGCCGCGCACGGTGTGGACGAGGCGGGGCTCGCCGCCCGCCTCCGTCTTGCGCCGCAGGTACATCACGTACACGTCCAGGGAGTTGGAGCTGGGTTCGAAGTCGAAGCCCCAGACGGCCTTGAGGATCTGCTCGCGGGTGAGGACCTGGCGGGGGTGGGCCAGGAACATCTCCAGGAGGGTGTACTCGGTGCGGGTGAGCTCGACGGGCCGGCCGGCGCGGGTGACCTCGCGGGTCGCCAGGTCCATCCGCAGGTCCTCGAAGGACAGGACGTCCTCGGGTTCGCCGGGGGGCGCGGCCGGGACGGCGTAGGAGCTGCGGCGCAGCAGGGCGCGGATGCGGGCGAAGAGCTCGTCGAGCTCGAAGGGCTTCACGAGGTAGTCGTCGGCGCCGGCGTCGAGGCCGGTGACGCGGTCGCCGACGGTGTCGCGGGCGGTCAGCATGAGGATCGGCACGGTCGAGCCGGCGGCCCGGATCCGGCGGGCCGCCGTCAGCCCGTCCATGCGGGGCATCTGCACGTCGAGGACGACGAGGTCGGGGGCGTACGACTCCATGGCGGCGAGCGCGTCGGCCCCGTCGACGGCCTCCCGCGTCGAGTACCCCTCGAAGGCGAGGGAGCGGCGCAGGGCCTCCCGCACGGCGGGTTCGTCGTCGACGATGAGGATGCGTTCGGAGTCGTTCGGCTGCCCGGTCATGGTGTCAGCGTGCCACGCGTCCCGGGCCGGTGTGCTCAGCTCGTGCCCCCGGAGCGGAGGGCGTCGAGGTCCGCCTTCAGGGTGTTCACCGGGATGGCGAATCCGAGGCCGACGCTGCCGGCGGTGGAACCGCTCGAAGAACTGGGCGAATACATGGCCGAATTGATCCCGATGATCTCTCCGTTCATATTGATCAGCGCGCCGCCGGAATTCCCGGGGTTGAGGGAGGCGTCGGTCTGGATCGCCTTGTAGGTGGTCTTCGAGGAGCCGGTGTCGCCGTTGAACTGCTGTCCGCCGAACTCGAACGGCCAGCCCTGCCGCGGGTCCCACTGCCGCTGTCCGTCCTGACCCCCGGAGCCGCCGTCGTCCTTGGCGACGGTGACGTCGCGGTCGAGGGCGGAGACGATGCCGCTGGTGACGGTGCCGGTGAGGCCCTCGGGGGAGCCGATCGCGACGACCTCGTCGCCGACCCTCACCCGGGAGGAGTCGCCGAGGGCGGCGGCCTCGAGGCCGGAGGCGTCCTTGAGCTTGACGAGCGCGAGGTCCTTGTCGGGGTCCGTGCCGACGACCTCGGCCTCGTACGTCTTGCCGTCGCTGGTCCGCACGGTGAGCTCGGAGGCTCCGGAGATGACGTGGTTGTTGGTGACGATCTCGCCGTCCGCGGTGATGATCACGCCGGAGCCGGTCGACGCGCCGGAGGCGGAGGCCGCGGAGATCTCCACGATGGAGGGGGAGACGGCCGCGGCGACCCCGGCGACCGTGCCGGTGCTGTCCGCGGAGACGTTGGTGCCGCTCACCGCGGAGGAGGCGGCGACGGGCGCGTCCTGGGCGGTGAGCTGCTGGACGAGGGTGGCGGTGCCGCCGCCGACGGCCGCGGCCGCGATCGCCACGGCCGCCATCAGGCCGACCCCGCGCCTGGCCCGCCGTCGGGCGCCCGGCGCCGGCGCGGCGGGGAGGGGCGCGGTCGGCGGCGGAGCGGGGTACCCGCCATGGCCGCCGCCGTGCCCGGCGTCACCGGACCCGTACCCGGACGCGTGCCCGTACCCCGACCCGTTCCCGGACGGCCACACCGTGGTGCCCGGCTCGGTGGTGATCGGCCGCGTCGGCTCGTACGGCGGGCGCGGCGGGTGGTGCGGCTGCTGGGGCTGCGTGTGGTCCGTCATGGCAACGACTCTCCGCCCGGGAGATGAGAGCCGTCTGAGGACCGGCTGAGAAGCCCGACAGAACCCTGTATGCCCGAAATAAAGGCGTGAGGGGGCGGTTGCCCGCCGGGATCAGCGGCAGCCGCAGGAGCGGCGGACCACCAGGGCCGACGGGAACTGCTTGACGCGCTCGCGGCGGGAGCCGTTGACGCGGACGGAGTCGTCGAGGACCAGGTCGACCGCGGCGCGGGCCATGGCCGGGCGGTCGGAGAAGACGGTGGTCAGCGGCGGGTCGGTGAGCGCCGCCTCCTTCACGTCGTCGAAGCCCGCCACCGCCAGCTCGGTCGGCACGTCGATGCGCAGCTCGCGGGCGGCGCGCAGCACGCCGAAGGCCTGGTCGTCGGTGGAGCAGAAGATGGCCGGCGGACGGTCCGGGCCCGCGAGGAGCTTCAGGGCCACCTGATAGGCGTCGTAGCGGTTGTACGGGGCCTCGAACAGCCGGCCCTCGGTCTCGCGGCCGGCCTCCCGCATGGCGCGCCGCCAGCCCTCGACGTGGTCGGCGACCGGGTCGCCGACGGCCGGGGTGTTGGGGACGCCGCCGAGGCACGCCACGTACGGGTGGCCGTGCTCCAGGAGGTGCCGGGTGGCCAGCTGCGCGCCGCCGATGTCGTCGGTGACGACGGCGACGTCGTCGATCGCCTCGGGCCGCTCGTGCAGCAGCACCACGCGCGCGTCCCAGGCCTCGATCTCGCTCGCGGCCTGCTCGCTCATGCCCTGGCTGACGAGGATCAGCCCGGAGACCCGCATGCCGAGGAAGGCCCGCAGGTAGTGGATCTCGCGCTCGGTGCGGTAGTCGGAGTTGCCGACCAGGACCATCTTCCCGCGCTCGGCGGCGGCCTGCTCGACCGCGTGCGCCATCTCCGCGAAGAAGGGCTGGCGCGCGTCCGGGACGATCATGCCTATGAGGTCGGTGCGGCGGGACGCCATCGCCTGGGCCACCCGGTCGGGCCGGTAGCCCAGCTCCTTGATGGCGGCGAGGACACGCTCGCGCGTGGCCGGGGCGACCGGCCGGGGTCCGTTGTTGATGACGTAACTCACGACCGCGGTCGAAGTACCCGCCAGTCGCGCTACGTCATCCCGCGTCACCTTGGCCACGCGCGGAAGTCTACGCGGGGTGACCTACCTACCGGCAGGTCGCGTTGTGGCGTACGCCACGTTACCGTCCCCCTAACGAGTGGTGTCGGCCGTGGCGCCCTTGACTCCGGACCCCGCGCGAGCCCCCGCACGCCCCCCGGTGCGGGCCTCTTCCCGGGTGTCCTGC
The DNA here is from genome assembly GCF_014649855.1 of Streptomyces roseolus. Classification (GTDB taxonomy): domain Bacteria; phylum Actinomycetota; class Actinomycetes; order Streptomycetales; family Streptomycetaceae; genus Streptomyces; species Streptomyces roseolus. Next base: position 40,380 of record NZ_BMTV01000021.1, read on the forward strand.
CCCGCTTCCGCCCGCTTCGTCCCGCCGGACTCGCGGCCCGCCGACCCCTTCGCCTCCTTGGCGCGCGCCTCCTCGGCGGCCCGCTCCACCTTCTCCGGCGTCACGAAGCGGTATCCCACGTTGCGGACCGTGCCGATCAGCGACTCGTGCTCCGGGCCCAGCTTCGCCCGCAGCCGCCGCACGTGGACGTCGACCGTGCGGGTGCCGCCGAAGTAGTCGTACCCCCACACCTCCTGGAGCAGCTGCGCCCGCGTGAACACCCGGCCCGGGTGCTGCGCCAGGTACTTCAGCAGCTCGAACTCCTTGAAGGTGAGGTCCAGGACCCGGCCCTTCAGCTTCGCGCTGTACGTGGCCTCGTCCACCGACAGGTCGCCGTTGCGGATCTCCATCGGGGAGTCGTCCGCGACGATCTGCTGGCGGCCGAGCGCGAGCCGCAGCCGCGCCTCGACCTCGGCCGGTCCCGCCGTGTCGAGCAGCACGTCGTCGATGCCCCAGTCGGCCGTGACCGCCGCCAGACCGCCCTCCGTGACCACCAGGACCAGCGGACAGCCGGGGCCGGTGGAGCGCAGCAGCTGGCAGAGCGAACGGACCTGCGGCAGATCGCGCCGTCCGTCGACGAGGATCACGTCGGCACCGGGGGTGTCCACCAGCGCCGGGCCCTCCGCGGGGGCCACCCGCACGTTGTGCAGCAGCAGGCCGAGGGCGGGCAGCACCTCGGTCGACGGCTGGAGGGCGTTCGTGAGGAGCAGCAGAGAACTCATCGGGCCTCTCCCCCTGCCAGGGTCGGCCGGCTCGTCGGTCGGTCGTGCTTCGTACGCTCGTCCATGACGTCGGTTCCTCCTCGGTCCCTGCGAGGACATCTGCGGTACTGCGGTCTCACATGCTGCTCCCGCGCCCCGAGAGCTTTTGTTCATCCGTCCGTAACAACGGCCGGAAAACGCAAAAGGACCCGGTGGCGACATCGCCCGGATCCCTGCCCAGGAGAATAGCCCACATGAGTTCCGAGGCAGAGGGCCGATTTCACATGATGGATGTTTCCTCGCTCACTTCCGGACCTCGCCGCGCCATGCTGAGGACGGACGACGGCGTCCGGATCGAGGCGGTTCACGAACCCTTCCCCGCCAGTGTGGCCGACACCGCCGTCGTCGTCGCGCACGGCTTCACCGGCGCCGTCGACCGCCCCGCCGTCCGGCGCGCCGCCCGGGTCCTCGGCCGGCACGCGGCCGCCGTCGTCACCTTCTCCTTCCGCGGCCACGGCCGGTCCGGCGGCCTCTCCACCCTCGGCGACCGCGAGGTCCTCGACCTCGCCGCCGCCGTCCGCTGGGCCCGTGAGCTGGGGCACGCGCGCGTGGCGACCGTCGGCTTCTCCATGGGCGGCTCCGTCGTCCTCCGGCAGGCCGCCCTCGACCGCTCCGACCCCGCCGGGCCCGACGCGGTCGCCGCCGTCTCCGCCCCCGCCCGCTGGTACTACCGGGGCACGGCCCCGATGCGCCGCCTCCACTGGATGGTCACCCGCCCCGTCGGCCGGCTCGTCGGCCGGTACGGGCTCCGCACCCGCGTCGACGCCCGCCCCTGGGACCCCGAACCGCTCCCGCCCTTCCGGGCCGTCCCCCTGATCGCCCCCGCGCCGCTGCTCCTCGTCCACGGCGACCGCGACCCCTACTTCCCGCTCGACCACCCGCGGATGCTCGCCGCGGCCGCCCCCGAAGGCGCCCCGGTCGAACTGTGGCTGGAGCGGGGCATGGGCCACGCCGAGAACGCGGCCGGCGAGGAGCTCCTCGACCGGCTCGGCGCCTGGCTCGTCCGCCGATAGCCCATCATGGGGAGCGGCGCGCACACGAACGAAGGGAGCGCCGCTATGGCAGCGGGAACCATCCGCTACTGGGCCGCGGCCAAGGCCGCCGCCGGGGTCGCCGAGGAGCCGTACACCGCCGAGACCCTCGCCGAGGCCCTGGACGCCGCCCGCGCGGACCACCCGGGCGAGCTCGTCCGGGTCCTCCAGCGGTGCTCGTTCCTCGTCGACGGCGATCCGGTCGGCACCCGGAGCCATGAGACGGTACGGCTTGCCGAGGGCGGCACGGTCGAGGTGCTCCCCCCGTTCGCAGGAGGGTGAACCCCACAGCATGAGCAATGACCAGCGGTACGGCGGCGCGCCGCACGACCCGAACGCGTACGACCCCTCGATCACCCAGACCTGGGAGGGCCAGACCTGGGACACCGCGTACCAGCCGGCGGTCCGCCCCGAGGACGCGGCGCACGGCCATCCGGGCACGCAGGCGCAGCAGCCGTACGGGCACCCGCAGGAGTCCTACGGCGGGCAGGAGAGCCACGGCGGGCAGGCGTACGCCCCGTACGCGCAGCCGGAACCGTACGGCCGGCCGGAACCGTACGCGCAGCCGGAACAGCAGTACGCGTCGCAGCAGTACGCGCAGCCCGAGCCCTACGCGCAGCCGTACGGCCGGCCGGAGCCGTACGCGCAGCCCGAGCCCTACGCGCAGCCCGCGCCCGCCCCGGTACCCGCCCCCGTCGACGAGGCGGCGGCGCCCGCGTACTCCTCGCCCACCACCTCCGGGAACACCCGGATCACCGACGCGCAGCGCGCCCGCGCCGAGGGCCGGTCGCCGATCATCGAGCCCGGGATGCGGCCCGCCGCGCTGACCGCCGTCCTCGGACTGCTGCTCGCCGGCGGCGCCGCGCTCGGCACCTACGGGCTCCTGCTGCCGCTGGTCGCGCTCCAGGCACTGACCGCCGCCGGCTGGTTCCGGCTCAACGGCATGTGGCCGGCCCGGCAGGGCATCGCGCTCGCCTTCCTCGGCGGAGCCGTCGCCGACGCCGCCCTCCTCGCCACGGGCCGCGAGCACGCCGCCCCCGCCCTCCTCGGCACCCTCGGCGTCTGGGTGCTGCTCTGCCTCGTCCTCCAGCTGCGCAGCCACGCCGAACCCGACGAGCGGATGTACGGCCTCATGGCCACCGTCACCTCGGCGGCGCTGACCGTCCTCGCCGCCGGGCACCTCGGCGCCGAGCCGGCCGCGGTCACCGCCGGCGCGGTCGCGGTCGGCGCGACCGTCCTGGCCCGCGCGCTCCCGCTGCCCGGCCCGGTCTCGCTCGTCGTCTCGCTCCTCGCCGGCGCCGGCGCGGGCATCGCCGCCGGCACCCTGAACGGCATGGGCGCCTCCGGGGCGCTCCTCGGCCTCGCCGCCGGCGTCTGCGCCCTCGTCGGCCTGCGGGTGGCCAGCTACGACTACCCGTCGCGCTTCGTGCACATGACCGCCGGGGTGGCCCTGCCGCTGACGGCCGCCGCGCCCGCCGTGTACCTTCTCGGCCGCGCCCTGGTCTGACCGACGCACGGCCCGCCCGGGGCGCCCGGGAACCGTCCGGCCCCCCGACACGTCGATCTTCGTGTCGGGGGGCCGGCACGCATCACCGGCACACTGACGAACTGGCGACGGGGGAAGAGACAAGCCATGCGAGCACTGCGGATCCTGCTGGTCGTGGCCGTCGTGCTGGGCGGAATCCTGCTGGGCACCGACCGGCTCGCCGCCACCTGGGCCGAGTCGGAGGTCGCCGGGCGCGCCTCGCTCGCCGGCGGCGGGACCGAGTCGGTCGAGGTCGACATCAAGGGCTTCCCCTTCCTCACCCAGGCCGCCGACAAGCGCTTCGGCGAGGTCGAGGTGGTCGCGCGGGGCGTCCGCACCCAGGCCGGCGGCAAGCCCGTCCGGATCGGCGAGCTCACCGTCGACCTGCGGGACGTGACGGTCACCGGCGACTGGAGCGGCTACCGCGCCGGCGAGGCGACCGGCACCGCGCTCATCTCCTACGCGGACCTGGTCGAGGCCTCGGAGCGGGCCACGGCCATGGAGTACGGCGGCCCCGGCAAGGTGAAGGTGACGGGCAGCGTCGAGGTCCTGGGCCGCAAGGTCACCCGTACCGTCGTCTCCTCCGTCACGCTGGTGGGCGGCGACACCATCAAGGTCCGCGCCGACGAGGTGCCCGGCGGCGGCATCCCGCTCCTGGAGGACCTGGTCCGCGAGCGCACCGACTTCGAGCGCCCGATCGGCCGCGTCGCCGGCATGCGGGTCACGAAGGTGGAACCGCGCCCCGAGGGGCTCGCGGTGACGGTGCACGGCCGGGACGTCGCGATCGCGGGCTGATCCGCGGGCGTCGCGACGAAGGACCGGAGGGCCGCCGGAAGCCGAGGGCGGCCCGGAAGCCGGCGGCAGGCCCCGGAAGACCGGCGGTGGGCCGCCGAAAGGGCCCGCCGCGGCCCGTCCTCCACATACTGAGACGCCCGGGTCCGATCCGTAGAAGCACGGGCCCGGGCGCCGGTCCACCGCCCCTCGGGACCCCCTCGCGACCCCCCTCCCATCTCACTCTCCGGATGATCGCGTCTCACGATACGACACGCCGGTGACACGGTCGCCTGTCCGTCCCTACGATCGACGGCATGAAGCGACAGGCGGAACTCACGAAGCGGCGGGCAGTAGACCTGTGCCGCATCGCCGCCATGCTCTGTCGCTCCGTCTGAGCGGGACGCGCTCCGCGCCCGTATTCCCCACGGTCCGCCGACCCCCGAGGTCGAGGCCGCACCGCGCAGCACGACGCCGTCGGGCGCAACCCCACCCGACGCGCACCCGCACATGCAGCACCACCCCCGCACCACACCGCCGCACACTGCCCCGGAGGAGAACAGACATGGCTCGCAGCGACGTACTGGTCGACGCGGACTGGGTCGAGGCCAACCTCGACAACCCGGCCGTCGCGATCGTCGAGGTCGACGAGGACACCGCCGCCTACGACAAGAACCACATCCGCAACGCCATCCGGATCGACTGGACCAAGGACCTCCAGGACCCGGTCCGCCGTGACTTCATCGACCAGGAGGGCTTCGAGAAGCTCCTCTCGGCCAAGGGCATCGCCAACGACACCACGGTCGTCCTCTACGGCGGCAACAACAACTGGTTCGCCTCGTACGCCTACTGGTACTTCAAGCTGTACGGCCACCAGGACGTCAAGCTCCTCGACGGCGGCCGCAAGAAGTGGGAGCTCGACTCCCGCGACCTCGTCGACGGCTCCGAGGTCCCGAACCGCCCGGCCACCGAGTACAAGGCCCAGGCCCAGGACCTCTCCATCCGCGCCTTCCGCGACGACGTCGTGGCCGCCATCGGCACCCAGAACCTGGTCGACGTCCGCTCGCCCGACGAGTTCTCCGGCAAGCTGCTCGCCCCGGCCCACCTCCCGCAGGAGCAGTCGCAGCGCCCGGGCCACGTCCCGTCCGCCCGCAACATCCCCTGGTCGAAGAACGCCAACGACGACGGCACCTTCAAGTCCGACGAGGACCTGAAGGCCCTCTACGAGGCCGAGCAGGTCGACCTGGCGAAGGACACCGTCGCCTACTGCCGCATCGGCGAGCGTTCCGCCCTCACCTGGTTCGTCCTGCACGAGCTCCTCGAGGTCCCGAACGTCAAGAACTACGACGGCTCGTGGACCGAGTACGGCTCCCTCGTCGGCGTGCCGATCGAGCTCGGCGCCAACAAGTAGGACCGGGTCGCGCGACCTTCCCTCCCCTCTAGGACAGGACAGAGAACATGTGTGGAGCACCGATCGGCGGCCCCGACGTCAGCACCCTCAAGCCCGGTGAGACGGCCATCCAGGGCCAGGTGACCAAGGACGGCGAGCCCGTCACCGGTTACGTCCGCCTCCTGGACGCCTCCGGCGAGTTCACGGCCGAGGTCCCCACCTCCGCCACCGGCCAGTTCCGCTTCTACGCGGCCACCGGCGAGTGGACCCTCCGCGCCCTCGTCCCCGGCGCCCAGGCCGACCGCAAGGTCGTCGTCACCGAGACGGGCAGCCTGACGGACGTGGCCATCGCGGTCTGACCCGTCACACCACAGACGGCCGGAGGGCCGTGCCTCTCGGGGGTTGGACGCTGCCGAGCAACGAGGCACGGCCCTTCGTGCCGTTTCCTGTCCGGGGATTCGGCCGAGCGTGCGGCATCCGGGCTGAGAATGCTCTCTCTCCCGCGTGTGGTCACCCCGGCCGGGGCGCTGACCGTGCGGACGAGGCTGCGGTTGTCCGACCGTGACGCAGTGATCCTTCGTGAGCTCGCGGAGTGTCTTTCCCGGCTCGCTGCCCGCGATCTGGCCGAGCGGGTGGCCCTGGGCGATCGGCACACCGTCGCTGACTTCGCCCGTCGCAAACGCGAGCTGACGGCCCTCACGTCCTCCCGGTGGGCGGGCACGATCACTCGCGGTTCGAACGACCAATGGGAGCTGGCCCGACGGGCGCAGGCGGCCCACATCAAGCAGCTCGCCGCCGAGATCAAGGCGATCGAGCAGCGGCTCTCCACGCCGGTCGGCGGGCGCGACGAAGCCACACGCGCCAAGGGCTATCCGACGCGGCGCGTGCGGGCTGCCAAGCAGCAGCGCCTCCAGATCCTTCGGGCGCGAGCGGCCGAGGTCGCCGCTGACGCCTCGGCGGGGCGGGTGCACGTCGTACGCGGGAGCAAGGCTCTCCTGCGCGACCGCCTGCATCTGGACCGATCAGGGCGGTCGTTGGAGGAGTGGCGGGACCGCTGGTGGGAGGCGCGGAACCGGATCGAGGCCGACGGCGAGGCCGGGAAGACCTACGGGAACCAGTCCCTGAGGGTCGGACCGGACGGCGCCGTCGTGGTGAAGCTTCCACCGACGCTTGCCGAGCGACACCGGGAGCACTGCGACCGCTTCGGCCGTTACACCCTGGACGCCCGCTGTCGGTTCGCCTACCGGGCAGAGGAGTGGCGGGCGCAGGTCGAGGCGCACCGGGCGGTCGGCTACACCGTCCGGTTCGAGGGTGGCCGCTGTTATCTGGCCGCTTCGTTCACCCCGGCGGAAGCCCGTCCGCCGATGGGTTCGAACGACGAGTCGCCGATGGCGTCGGCGCTGTCCGGCGGGGTGCTGGGGATCGACCAGAACGTGGACCACCTTGCCGTCTGGCGTCTGGACGCGCACGGGAACCCGGTGGGGCGGCCGAGCCGGCTCGACGCCGTTCAGCACGGCACGGCGTCTCGTCGCGATGCGCGGGTGAGGCACCTGTGCAGCGAACTCATCAGGCTGGCCAGGAGGACCGGTGCGACAGCCCTGGTCGTCGAAGACCTGGCGTTCGGCGCCGGCCGGGAGCGTTGTGGATGGTCAGGACGGGCCGGGCGGCGTTTCCGTTCGTCTGTGGCAGGCATTCCGTACGGGCGTTTCCTGTCCCGGCTCGTGGTGATGGCCCATCGGGCCGACCTTGTGGTGATCGCGGTGGATCCCGCGTACACCACTCGGTGGGGCGCGCAGCACTGGCGGCGGAGTACGAGTACGACACGAGTGAAGACGTCCCGGCACGAGGCTTCGGCCATCGTGATCGGGAGGCGCGGCCAGGGGCTGGGCGCGCGGCGCAGGGCAGAGAAGGCCGTACCCCGCGGGAAGACGGAAGAGGCCGGGCGGTCGCGCGTCGATGCGCACTGCCGGGCCGGCACGGAGACCCATCGCCCGGCCGCGTACGACAGCGGTCCCGGTTCCCTTCGCGCGCAGAGGACCGCCGACGGTCCGGAGGACGGCGCACGGGATGCGCCCCGCCGACGGACGCCGACAGCGCTCCAGGCCGCCCAGCACCGTTCGGGGCAGCCCGCCGGGAACACGTCCGTTCCGGTGCCGAGGGACGGTTGGACGCCATCACCAGGGTCTGTCCGGGAGCAGGGGGCCGGTCGTAGGCTGGAGGGGTGTACGCACGGCGTCGGCGTGTCTACTTCTGGATGATGGGCGCCTGCCTGCTGCTCTTCGTGGGCGCCTGGGCCGTCGTGCGCCTGTTCTCCATGCCGGTGGCCATCGGGATGTGCGTGGTCGCCATGGTCATTCCGCCGGTCGCGGCGATGGTGGCGAACCGGCGGGGGCCGGAGGACCGGTGGTGGGACGATCCGTCCGGGGATCCGCAGTCGGACGAGTGGTGGGACGAGCTCGACGGCAGGAGGCGCCGGGACCGGTAGGGCCGGATCGGCCCCGGGTCAGTAGACGAGGGCCTGGGCGCCGTCGGCCGTCGCTTCCTGGACGAAGACCTGCGCGCCGGCGATGCGGACGCCCGGCAGGACGTCCTGCTCGGTGATCTCGCGGCGGGCCGCGCACTGGGTGCACAGGGTGATCCGGCCGGTCGCCAGGATCGAGTCGACGAGGTCCGGCAGCGGGGCGGCGTGCGGCAGTTCGAACTCGGCCGCCTTGCCCGGGAGGGCGAACCACGAGGACTCGCCGGTCAGCCACAGCGACACGTCGACGCCGCTGGCGACGGCGACGGCCGCCACGGTGAAGGCCTGGGAGCAGCGTTCCGGGGCGTCGGCCCCGGTGGTCACCTTGATCACGAGCTTCTTCGCCATGGACCGAACTGTAGTGCCGGGTCCGTCCCGGTGCTTGATCGCCGGGGAGACCCACCTCACCGCGTGGGCCGGGCCCCCGCCCACTAAGCTGGGATCCGGTCCGTTCCGCCTTCACCGCTCAGCCGAGGAGCACCCCGTGATCATTTTCTTCGAGACCCTGCTGGTCCTGGTCGCCGTCGGCGTGCTCGCCTTCACCGGTCTGGCCGTGAAGAAGCTGTACCAGGGTCAGCGCTGACCCCTCGGTCCCTCCCCTTTCACCCGGCCCCCTTCACAGATCGTCTGAGTCGCTCATGATCCAGATCCCGTCCGACCTCAACCCGGACCTCGTCCCGCTCGCGTTCCTCCTCGGGACCTGGGAGGGCGCCGGCGTGTCCGACTTCCCCGGCGCCGAGAAGTGCAACTTCGGCCAGTCCGTGACGTTCAGCCACGACGGCCGGGACTTCCTGGAGTACCACTCGCACTCCTGGGTGCTCGACGCGGAGGGCAACAAGGTCCGCCCGCTGGAGAGCGAGAGCGGCTTCTGGCGGATCGACAAGGACCGCAAGGTCGAGGTCGTGATGGTCCGCGACGACGGCGTCGTCGAGGTCTGGTACGGCGAGCTCGCCGACCAGAAGCCGCAGATCGACCTGGCGACGGACGCCGTGGCCCGCACCGCGGCCTCCGGCCCGTACTCCGGCGGCAAGCGCCTGTACGGCTACGTGAAGAGCGACCTCATGTGGGTCGGCGAGAAGGCGACCCCCGAGGTCCCGCTCCGTCCCTACATGTCCGCCCACCTGAAGAAGGTCGTCACGCCCGAGGAGGTCGCCGAGATGGCGCGCAACCTCCCCGACATGCCCGACGACGGCATCGCCTTCTTCAAGTAGGCCCCCGCGGGACCTCCGGCCGGCCGCCGCGCCCTCTTACACTGGGGGGCGTGGTGAGCACCGATTGGAAGAGCGATCTGCGGCAGCGCGGTTACCGGCTGACGCCGCAGCGGCAGCTTGTCCTGGAGGCGGTGGACGTGCTGGAGCACGCCACGCCGGACGACATCCTCGTCGAGGTGCGGAAGACCGCCTCCGGGGTGAACATCTCCACCGTGTACCGGACCCTGGAGCTCCTGGAGGAGCTCGGGCTGGTCAGCCACGCGCACCTGGGGCACGGGGCCCCGACGTACCACCTGGCGGACCGGCACCACCATCTGCACCTCGTGTGCCGGGACTGCTCGGAGGTCATCGAGGCGGACGTCGAGGTGGCCGCCGGGTTCACCGGGAAGCTGCGCGAGACCTTCGGTTTCGAGACCGACATGAAGCACTTCGCGATCTTCGGGCGGTGCGCGGACTGCGCGCGGAAGGCCGCCGCCGCGGAGTCCTGACGGTGGAGTCGTAGGCTTTTCCCATGAAGAGCCCTTTGCTGTCCCTGCCCGGCGCCGTTCCCGCCGAAGGCCGTGACGAAGGCGTCGCCGCGCACTACGGCGACCTGTTCCGTGAGCAGCGCTCCCTCGCCGACGGGGCGGGGTTCGTCGACCTCTCGCACCGGGGGGTCGTCACCGTCACCGGCGACGACCGGCTGAGCTGGCTGCACCTGCTGCTCACCCAGCACGTCAGCGAGCTTCCGGCCGGTCGGGCCACGGAGGCGCTGATCCTCTCCGCCAACGGGCACATCGAGCACGCCCTCTCCCTCGTCGACGACGGCGAGACGGTGTGGGCGCACGTCGAGCCGGGGACGCAGGGCGAGCTGATCGCCTACCTGGAGTCGATGAAGTTCTTCTACCGGGTCGAGGTCGCCGACCGGACGGACGGGTTCGCCGTCGTGCACCTGCCGGCCGGGTCCACCGCGGAGACGCCCGAGGGCGTCGTCGTGCGGGAGACGGCGTACGGGCGCGACCTGTTCCTGCCGCGCGCGGAGCTGGAGTCCTTCGCGGGGGCGCACGGGCCGGCCGCGGGCGTCCTCGCGTACGAGGCGCTGCGGGTGGAGGGGCACCGGCCGCGGCTCGGTTTCGAGACCGACCACCGGACGATCCCGCACGAGGTCGGGCTCATCGGCACGGCCGTGCACCTGCAGAAGGGCTGCTACCGGGGGCAGGAGACGGTCGCCCGGGTGCAGAACCTGGGGAAGCCGCCGCGCCGGCTCGTCTTCCTGCACCTGGACGGCAGCGAGGTGGCCCTGCCCGCGCACGGTACGCCGCTGCGGCTCGCGACCGACGGGCCGGACGGGCGTCAGCTCGGTTTCGTGACGACGGCCGTCCGCCACCACGAGCTGGGGCCGATCGCCCTGGCGCTGGTGAAGCGGAACGTGCCGGTGGACGCGCCGCTGGTGGCGGGGACGACGGCCGCCGCGCAGGAGACCGTCGTCGAGCCGTAGGGGTTCAGACCTCCAGCAGGACCGTGAACGGGCCGTGGTTCGTGAGGCTGACGCGCATGTCGGCTCCGAAGCGGCCCGTCTCCACGTGCGCGCCCAGCTTCCGCAGCTGGGCGACGACCTCGTCGACGAGGGGTTCGGCGACGGGGCCGGGGGCGGCGGCGTTCCAGGTGGGGCGGCGGCCCTTGCGGGCGTCGCCGTAGAGCGTGAACTGGGAGATCACCAGGAGCGGCGCGGCCACGTCGGAGCAGGACTTCTCGTCCTCCAGCACCCGGACGGACCAGAGCTTTCTCGCCAATCGGGCGGCCTGCTCGGGGGTGTCGTCGTGGGTGACCCCCACCAGGACGCACAGCCCCTCGCCGGTGATCTCGCCGACCGTCTCCCCTGCGACGACGACCTTCGCGCCGTCCACCCTCTGCACCACAGCTCGCATGGGTCCCAACCTACCGATCGGGGATTTCTGGGGGCCGAACGGGTGCAGAGCGCCTGCACGCGCGTGTGCGGGAGTGGCACCATGCGAGGAGGCGGTGCGGCTGCGCACCGGTCGAGGGGACGATTCTCAT
>NZ_BMTV01000021.1:51684-60004 GCF_014649855.1 Streptomyces roseolus
GAGTGCATCCAGCACGGGGCCGACGCCGTCCGGCTCCGTACCGCTGATCCGCTCCGCGGGCCCGGTGCCCGGCGGTCCGGTCGCGCGGCCGCCCGCGCAGCGGACCGGCGGGCCGGCGCCGTCCGGCCGGCCCGGGCACGACCTCGGCGGGCTGCGCCTCGCCGAGCTGCGGGCGCTGCGCCGGGACGCGCAGAGCGACGAGGCCGATCTCAGCTATGTGCGCCGGATGCTGCAGGGCCGGATCGACATCCTGCGGGCGGAGCTGGCGCGCCGGACCGATCCGGAGGCGCCGGTGCTCGACCGGCTGTCCGAGATCCTCGCGGACGTGCCGTCGCGGCACCGGTCCTCGGCCCGGCACGTGACGCTGTCGACGCCGCGCGGGGAGGAGTACCGGCGGCTCGCCGCCGAGATGCTGTCGGAGGTCGAGCTGTCGGACCTGACGGCCCGCACGGACGAGGAGCTGCACACCGCGATGGGGCGGCTGGCCGGGTACGAGCAGCAGGTCTCGCAGCGCCGGCAGGCGCTCCAGCGGACCGCCGACGACTGCGGGGTGGAGATCGCCCGCCGCTACCGGGAGGGTGAGGCGCAGGTCGACGACCTGCTGGCCTGAGGGCGCGATAAATTCCGTGGCGGAACGGGCCCGCGTGCGTAGGGTCGGGGGATGGCTGTCGAACTGCGCGCGGTGAACGAGTCCGAATTCCCCGACTGGCTGCGGGCGTTGCGGACGGGCTTCCTGCACGAGCCGGTCGTTCCCGAGGAGCTGGTCGCCGACCGGCTGGCCCACGTCGACCTGGAGCGGACTCTGGCCGCCGTGGACGGCGGCCGGGTGGTCGCCACCTTCCGTTCCTTCCGGCAGGAGCTCAGCACCGTCGGCGGCGGCGGTCTCGTCGCCGACGCGGTCACGCAGGTGACCGTCTCGCCGACGCACAAGCGGCGCGGGCTGCTGAGCCGGCTGATGGCCCGGGACCTGGCGGCGGCCCGGGAGCGGGGCGACGCGGTCGCGACCCTGATCGCCGCCGAGTACCCGATCTACGGCCGGTACGGCTTCGGCCCGGCGAGCTGGTCGACCGAGTGGAGCGTGGACCTGCGCCGGGCGGGCCTGGACCCGCGCCGCAGCGGCCGTCCGGAGGACGGCGGCCGGATCGATCTGACCGACGGGGCGGAGATCCGCCGGATCGGGCCCGCGCTGCACCGGCGGCTCGCCGGCGTCCGGGCCGGCGTCACCGGCCGGCTGCCGCGCAACTGGGACGTGGGCACCGGCGGCGGGCATCACCTGGAGCCGTGGACGGAGCCGTACTACGCGGTGTACCGGTCGGAGTCGGGAGAGCCCGAGGGGTACGTGTCGTACCGCTGCGACGACAGGTGGGGCGACGGCAAGCAGCCGGAGAACACGCTGACGGTGCGGGACCTGATCGCGGCGACGCCGGCGGCCGAGCACGCCCTGTGGCGGTACGTCTGCTCGCTGGACTGGGTGGCGACCGTCCGCAGCGGTTCGCGGGCGCCGGACGACCCGCTGCCGCTGCTGCTGCCGGATCCGCGGGCGGCGCGGACGGTGACCCACGCGGACATGCTGTGGCTGCGGGTCCTCGACGTGGTGCGGGTCCTGGAGGAGCGGACGTACCCGGTGGCGGACGGGCTCGTCCTCGACGTGCGGGACGGCGACGGCTTCGCGGCCGGGCGCTACCGCCTGGACGCCTCGCCGAAGGGGGCGTCGTGCGTCCCGACGACCGCCTCCGCGGACCTGGTGCTCGACGTGGCGGAGCTGGCCCGGCTGGTCCTCGGCGACGCGTCGCCGGTGCGGCTGGCGCTGCTCGGCCGGATCGAGGAGGCGGTGCCGGGTGCGGCGGCCCGGGCCGAGCTGCTGTTCCGGACGCCGCTGCGGGCGTTCTCGCCGGACATCTTCTGAGCCCTTCCCCCGGCTCCGTCAGCGGGTACGGCGGCGGAAGAGCGCGCCGGAGACGGCGACGCCCAGGGCGAGGAGGCCGCCGCACCAGGCGAGCGCGGTCCAGGGCGCGTCGCCGACCGGCTGGTCGAGGAGCAGGCCGCGCATCGACTCGATGAGCGGGGTGACGGGCTGGTGCTCGGCGAAGCCGTGCAGCCAGCCGGGCATGGTGTCGATGGGCACGAAGGCGCTGCTCGGGTAGGGCAGGAACATCATGAGGAAGGTGACGGCGTTGGCCGCCTCGGGGGTCTTGGCGACGAGGCCGGCGGCCGCGGACAGCCAGGACACGGCGGTGATGTAGGCGAGCAGCAGGCCGATGGCGGCGAGCCAGCCGCCGGGGGTGGCGGTGGGCCGGAAACCGATGAGGAAGGCGACGCCGAGGACGAGCGCGGTGGCCAGGAGGTTCCGGGCGACGGTGGCGACGACGTGTCCGGTGAGGAAGGGGACGGCGCCGACGTCGAGGGTGCGGAGGCGGTCGACGGTGCCGCGCCGCATGTCCTCGCTGACGGAGACGGCGGTGGCGGCGGCGCCGAAGCCGGCGCACAGGACGATGACGCCGGGGACGACGTAGGTGACGTAGCGGGTGGTGCCGGTGTCGATGGCGCCGCCGAAGAAGTAGACGAAGACCAGCATCAGCATCACCGGCATCACCAGGGCGGTGACGACGGCGTCGAGGTTGCGCCGGCTGAGGAGGAGGCCGCGCCCGACGAGGGCGGTGGCGGTGGCGAGGGGGCTCGCGGTCGCGTCAGACATGGCTCGGCTCCTTCGTGGCGCTGGTGAGGGTGAGGAAGACGTCGTCGAGGGTGGCGCTGTGCACGGCGAAGCGCGCGATGTCGGTGCGGTGCGGGTCGAGTTCGTCGAGCAGGGCGCGGACGTGCGCGGCGCTGCCGTCGGTGGGGACGCCGAGGGTGAGGGTGGCGGGGGTGTGGCCGGTGGCGCGTGGGGCGAGGCGGAGGTACGCCTCCCGGTCGCGGGCGACGAGGTCGAGGCGGTGGCCCGCGTAGCGGCGCTTGAGTTCTTCGGGGGTGCCTTCGGCGAGGGTGCGGCCGCCGCCGAGGACGGCGACGCGGTGGGCGAGCCGGTCGGCCTCCTCCAGGTACTGGGTGGTGAGGAAGACGGTGGTGCCGTGGGCCGACAGTTCGCGGACGGCGTCCCAGAGTTCGTTGCGGCTGCGGGGGTCGAGGCCGGTGGTGGGCTCGTCGAGGAAGACGACCCGGGTGGTGCCGGGGTCGCGGACGAGGCCGGCGGCGAGGTCGAGGCGGCGGCGCATGCCGCCGGAGTACGTCTTCGTCTGCCGGTCGCGGGCGTCGGTGAGCCGGAAGCGTTCGAGGAGTTCGTCGGCGCGGCGGGCGGCGGCCCTGCGGGAGAGGCCGGAGAGCCGGGCGGTGAGGCGGAGGTTCTCGGCGCCGGTGAGGGTCTCGTCGACGGCGGCGTACTGGCCGGTGAGGCTGATGGCGCGGCGGACGGCGCGCCGTTCGGTGACGACGTCGTGGCCGGCCACGCGCGCGTGGCCGGCGTCGGGGGCGGCGAGGGTGGTGAGGACGCGGACGGTGGTGGTCTTGCCGGCGCCGTTGGGCCCGAGGAGGGCGAAGACGGTGCCTGTCTCGACGCGGAGGTCGAGGGAGTCGAGGACGCGGACGCCGCCGTAGCTCTTGGTCAGGCCGGTGGTCTCGATGGCGTGGGTTCCGGTGGCGGGCGTACCGATGGTGGGCGTACCGGTGGTGGCGGATTCTCCGGTGGCGGGAGGCATGGCTGTCCCCTTCTGCTGCGCTCGTCGGCGTACTGCGTATGCCATACGCGTTACTGTGTAAGGGTTACGCATTACTAGGATGGGCGTCAAGCGAGCAAGGCGAGGAGGCGGCGCGGATGGCGGGTGACGAGGGCCGGAAAGGGTCCGGGGAAGGCGGCGGCACCTATCTGCCGCCGTCCGTCGAGGCCGCCTGGGGGCTGCGCGAGCGCCCCACCAAGGGGCCGAAGCCCGGGCTCAGCGCGGACCGGATCGTCGCCGCGGCCGTGGAGCTCGCCTCGGCGGAGGGGCTCGCCGCCGTCTCGATGGGGCGGGTCGCCAAGGAGCTGGGCGTCTCCACGATGTCCCTCTACCGGTACGTCTCCGCCAAGCAGGAGCTGTACGTCCTCATGCAGGAGGCGGCGACGGGCGCCCCGCCCGAACTGTTCGGCCCGGAGGTCCCCTGGCGGGAGCGGATGGAGCGCTGGGCGCGGGCGATGCGCGAGGTCTATCTGCGCAGTCCGTGGCTGCTGCGGGTCCCGGTCTCCGGCCCGCCCGCGACGCCGCACGCGGTGGCCTGGTGGGAGAAGGCGCTGCACTCGCTGGAGGACACCGGTCTCGACGAGGGCGCCAAGATCTCGGTGACGCTGCTGGTGGCCGGTTTCGTGAAGAACGACGCGCTGATGGCGGCGGAGCTGGCCGACGCGGTGGAGGCGTCCGGGTACGCGCCCGAGGAGGCGATGACCCAGTACAGCCGCACCCTGCGCCGGCTGGTGGACCCGGAGGTGTTCCCGCGGGTGGCGGGGCTGATCGACTCGGGGGTCCTGGACCAGCCCGACGCTCCGGACGGCGAGTTCCGCTTCGGCCTGGCCCGGATCCTGGACGGCGTCGCGGCCCTCGTGGAGGGCCGCGAGACTTCCTGAACTCCCGTCAGGCGGCCATCGCCACCTCGGGCTTCGGGGCGCCCGCCCGCTTCGTGCGCAGGACGGCCGCGGCGATCGCGAGGGCGGCGACCAGGAGCCCGGTGCCGACGGCGAAGGCGAGGCGGTAGCCGCCGGTCAGGGCCTCGGCGGTGCTCCGGCCGGCCGCGTCGAGCACCTCGGTGCGGCCGGCGGCCAGGGTGGTGAGGACGGCGACGCCGAGCGCCATCCCGATCTGCTGCGTGGTGTTGAAGAGGCCGGAGGCGAGACCCGCGTCGGCCTCGTCGGCGCCCGACATCCCGAGCGCGGTGAGCGCGGGCAGGGCCAGGCCGAAGCCGGCGGCGAGCAGCATCACGGGGAGCAGGTCGACGGCGTACGAGGCGTCCGCCGGGAGCCGGGTGAGCAGGCCGAGGACGCCGATCAGCAGGGTGAGGCCGGTGAGCAGGACGGCGCGCTCACCGAAGCGGGTGATGAGCCGGGCGGCCGCGCCGAGCGAGACGGCGCCGATGGCCAGGGCGGCGGGCAGCATCGCGAGACCGGTGGCGGTGGCGCCGTACCCCTGGGCCTTCTGGAGGTAGAGGGCGACCAGGACCTGGAAGGCGAACAGCGCGGCGACCATGAGGAGCTGGACGGCGTTGGCGCCGGCGACGGCCCGGGAGCGGAGGATCCGCAGCGGCATCAGCGGGGTGGCGGCGGTGCGCTGGCGGACCAGGAAGCCGGCGAGCAGGGCGAGGGCGAGCGCCCCGAGACCCAGGGTGTGGGCGGAGCCGGCGCCGTGCTCCTCGATGCGCACGACCGCGTAGATGCCGGTCATCAGGCCCGCGGTGACCAGGAACGCGCCGAGCGCGTCGGCGCCGGCCCGCAGGCCGAGTCCCCGGTCGGCGGGGAGGGCGCGGGTGGCGAGGGTGATCCCGGCGGCGCCGATCGGCAGGTTGATGAAGAAGATCCAGTGCCAGGAGAGGGCGTCGGTGAGGAGCCCGCCGAGGACCTGGCCGACGGAGGCCCCGGCGGCGCCGGTGAAGCTGAACACGGCGATGGCGCGGGCCCGTTCGCGGGGTTCGGTGAAGAGCGTGACGAGGATGCCGAGGCTGACCGCCGAGGACATCGCGCTGCCGGCGCCCTGGAGGAAGCGGGCGGCGATCAGGACGGCGGGGGAGGTGGCGACGCCGGCGAGCAGGGAGGCAACAGGAGGGACGTCAGCAGAAGGTTTTGTTGCAGACTATTTCTTACGGAACTGAGTGGGAGAGGGGGCTCGCAGGGGTGCGGTCAGTTCTTCTGACGGGCCCTGCGGGCGGTCGCCGGCGCCTCGACGGGCGTCTTCAGGTGGTCCCCGGCCAGTCGGCCCAGCGCGCGGACCAGCACCTCCCGCTCCTCCTCCGGCAGCGAGCCGAGGGCGCCCGCGTGGACGCCGTCGACGATCCGCCGGCTCTCCGCGGCGAGCCGCGCGCCCGCCTCGGTGACGGCGATGATCCGCGCCCGCCGGTCCGTGCTCGACGGGCGCCGCTCGGCGAGCCCGGCCTTCTCCAGGGCGTCGACGGTGACGACCATCGTCGTCTTGTCCGTGTCGCCGATCTCGGCGAGCTGCGCCTGGGTCCGCTCCTCCTCCAGGGCGTGGACGAGGACGCAGTGCATCCGGGCCGTGAGCCCGATCTCCGCCAGCTCCGCCGCCATGCGCGTCCTGAGGACGTGGCTCGTGTGGTCGAGGAGGTAGGAGAGATCGGGCTCGCTGCGGCGGGGCGTCAAGGCGGTCATGCCGTCAGGGTAGGCGAGGCCGGTCCGTCGCGGATTATCGGAAACCGGACGATCGGGGAGGGCCGTCGCCGGGCCGGCCGTGGGCTCAGGAGAGCGGCTGCTGGAGGACGATCTGGTTGCCCGCCGGGTCGAGGAAGGCGCACTCGCGGACGCCGTACGGCTGGTCCGCCGGCTCGCGGAGCACCTCGGCGCCCGAGGCGGCGATCCGTTCGAAGGCCGCGTCGCAGTCGCCCGTACCGAAGATCGCCGCGCGCAGCAGGCCCTTGCGCATGAGGTCGACGACCGCCTGGCGGTCGGCCTCGGAGGCGCCCGGGTCGGCGAGCGGCGATTCGAGGACCACCGACACGTCCGGCTGCGCGGGCGAGCCCACGGTCACCCAACGCATGTCCTGGAGGCCGACGTCCTTGCGGACCTCCAGGCCGAGCGCGTCGCGGTAGAAGCCGAGCGCCTTCTCGTGGTCGTCGACGGTGATGAAGGTCTGGGAGAGGTTGATGTCCATGCCCTCCACGCTAGGGAGCGCTGTCGAGCGGCGCTTCTCCGTTCCTGACCGGTCGCGAGGCGACCTTGGCGACGCAGGCGGGCAGGGCGGCGTCACCGCCGTGCGCCCGGGCGCGGTACGCGCTCGGCGTCTCGCCGACCAGCTGGGTGAAGCGCGAGCTGAAGGAGCCGAGCGACGTGCACCCCACCTCCATGCAGACGTCCGTCACCGACAGGTCCCCGCGCCGGAGCAGCGCCTTGGCCCGCTCGATCCGGCGGGTCATGAGGTAGCCGTACGGCGTCTCCCCGAAGGCGGCGCGGAAGCTCCGCGCGAAGTGCCCGGTCGACATCAGCGCCGTCCGCGCGAGCGCCGCCACGTCCAGCGGCCGCGCGTACTCCCGGTCCATCCGGTCCCGTGCCCTGCGCAGGCGCCGGAGGTCGTCGAGGGGGATGCGGGTCGTCACGTCCTCACGGTACCGGGGACACTCTTGCAAGCAGACTGCTTGCAATAGTTAGCAAGCGGTGGCAGGGTACGGACCATGGCATCGCTCAACGTCGGCAACCTCGGCAGCCTCGGCGACTACCTGCGCGAGCAGCGGCGCACCGCGCAGCTCTCGCTGCGGCAGCTGGCCGAGGCCGCCGGGGTGTCGAACCCGTACCTGAGCCAGATCGAGCGCGGGCTGCGCAAGCCCAGCGCCGAGGTGCTCCAGCAGGTCGCCAAGGCGCTGCGGATCTCGGCCGAGACGCTCTACGTACGGGCCGGCATCCTCGACGAGAAGGACCGCGAGGAGCTGGAGACGCGGGCCGTGATCCTGGCCGATCCCTCGATCAGCGAGCGGCAGAAGCAGGTGCTGCTCCAGATCTACGACTCCTTCCGCAAGGAGAACGCGGCGGAGTCGGAGGCGACCGGCTAGCGCCCCGGCCCGTATGCCACGTCTGTACGCCCGTTTGCATGCCGCACGCTCGTACGCCCCACCCGGGAGGACCATCAGCATGGCCATCATCGACGAACTGCGTACCCCCCTCTACTTCGCCGCCGGCACCGCCGACCTCGCCGTGCGCCAGGCCCGCAAGGTGCCCGCCCTGATCGAGCAGCTCGCCGCCGAGGCGCCCGGCCGGATCGAGGCCGTCCGGAAGACCGACCCGAAGGCCGTGCAGGAGAAGGTCCAGGAGAAGGTGCAGGCCACGGTCGCCGAGGTCGTCGGGGCCGTCGGCGGCCTGGACACCGACCTCAAGAAGCTGGGCGAGACGGCGCAGGACCTCGCCCTGCGGGGAGTCGGCGTGGCCGCCGAGTACGCGGTGAAGGCGCGCGAGAAGTACGAGGAGGTCGCCGCGCGGGGCGAGGAGACCGTCCGCGCCTGGCGCGGCGAGACGGCCGCTCCGGCCACGGAGATCACCGTCGTGGTCGAGCCGGAGCCGGAGGCTTCGGCCGCGGACCCCGAGCCGGCCGCGGACCCCGAGCCGGCCGCGGACCCCGAGCCGGCCGCGGACCCCGAGCCGGCC
>NZ_BMTV01000021.1:60064-160501 GCF_014649855.1 Streptomyces roseolus
GACCGAGGCCGCGCCCAAGCCCGCGGCCCGCAAGGCCTCCACCCGCAAGGCCCCCGCCAAGAAGGCGGCCGCCGCCAAGGCGGACGTGACCGCCGAATAGCGGATCCGGGCACCATTCCTGGGGTCCGACGCGTGGGAACGGGTACCTTGACCGCGAGGCGCGTACGTACCCCATGACCCCTAGGCGGTGTTCAGCATGCTGATGGACCGGTTCGACAACACCCTCAACCTGCTGATGTTCCTGGTCTTCACCGGTTTCGCCATCGCCTCGTTCGTCATCGCGGCGATGGTCAGGGAGGACGCGTACCGGGCCGCGGACAAGCAGACGAAGAAGTTCTGGCTGATCCTCCTCGGGGTCAACCTCGCCCTGAACCTCTTCCTCCCCGGCCTCTTCTTCCTCCTCATCGCGGGCCTGATCGCCGCCATCGTGTTCATGGTGGACGTCCGCCCGGCCCTCAAGCAGGTCATGGGCGGCGGAGGCGGGGGCCGCCGCGGCGGCTCCAGCAGCGACGGCCCGTACGGCCCCTACAACGGCGGCCGGTAGCCGTCACGTGTGATGGCTACCGGTGGCCGTCACGTACGGCGGCCGGTGGCCGTCATGGCGTCGGGCGCGGGGCCCGGGGGACTCACCCCCGGGCCCCGCCGCGTTCCAGGGCCAGCAGGGCCACGTCGTCGGTCAGCTCGCCGCCGTTGAGCGTGCGGGCCTCCGCCATCGCCGCCTCCAGGAGCGCCTCGCCGCGCAGGCCCCCGGCCAGCTGCCGGTTGATCATGCCGACCATGCCGTCCTGCCCGAGCCGCGGCGAACCCGGTCCCGCGGTCCGTCCTTCGATCAGGCCGTCGGTGTAGAGCAGCAGGCTCCACGCGCCGCCCAGCTCGACCTGGCGGCGCGGCCAGCGGGCGCGCGGCAGCAGGCCCAGGGCCGGGCCCCCGTCCTCGTACGGCAGCAGCCGCGCCGTCCCGCCGTGCTGGGCGACCAGCGGCGCCGGGTGGCCGGCCAGGCAGAGCCCGGCGCGGCGGCCGTCGGGCGCGATGTCGACCGTGCAGAGGGTCGCGAAGATCTCCTCGCTCTCCCGCTCGTGCTCCAGGACCTGCTGGAGGGTGGAGAGCAGCTCGTCGCCGCAGAGCCCGGCGAAGGTCAGGGCGCGCCAGGCGATCCGCAGCTCGACGCCGAGGGCGGCCTCGTCGGGGCCGTGGCCGCAGACGTCGCCGATCATGGCGTGGACGGTGCCGTCCGGGGTGCGGACGACGTCGTAGAAGTCGCCGCCGAGCAGCGCGCGCGAGCGGCCGGGCCGGTAGCTGGCGGCGAAGCGGAGGTCGGAGCCCTCCAGGAGCGGGGTGGGCAGCAGGCCGCGCTCCAGGCGGGCGTTCTCCTGGGCGCGCAGCCGGGACTCGGCGAGCTTCACCTTGGCGGCGTCGTTGCGCTTGCGCTCGACCGCGTACCGGATGGCGCGGCTGAGGAGCCGGCCGTCGAGCTCCTCGCGGAAGAGGTGGTCCTGGGCCCCGACGCGCACCGCCTCGGCGGCGAGCCCCGCGTCCGCGGAGGGGGCGAGGGCCAGGACGGCGTGCCGGGGCGCGAGGCGCAGGATGTGCCGCAGCGGGGCGAGCGGGTCCTCGTCGGCCGCGCCCCGGGGCACGGGCAGCGAGAGGTCGACGAGCACGCAGTGCACGTCGTCGGTGAGGAGCCGCTCGGCCTCGGTGAGGTTGCGGGCGGTGCGGATGCGGATGCGGGTGCCCGCGGCGCCGACGGCGTCGAGCAGTTCGGGTACGGCGAGGGCACCCGCCGGGTCGTCCTCGACGACCAGGAGGGTGAGGTCGGTGCGGTCGCGGTCGGTTCCTGTGCCTGTGGTCGTGCTGGTTCCTGCGCCTGTGCCGGCTCCCGTGGCGGGTGTGCCGGCTCCTGTGACGGTGCCGGCCCCCGCGTCGGTCGCGGCGGTGGCGTCCATGGCGGCGGTGTCGCATGGCCCCGCAGCAGAGACGATTCTCTGGCGCGGTACGGATACGGGCATCGGTCCGGGTTTCCTTCCCTCCCCCGAGGGTGCGCCGGGCGCCGGGTGGCGTCCCGCCCGTCCGGGACCATAGCGGCAGTGCGGCGCCCGGCGGAATGGCGATCACTCCGCGGGCGCCGGGGTCTTCCTTGGCATATGCCGCGGAAGGGGAGGTAGTTGCGCTCCGATCGGGCGCGGGCGGGCCCGGGACCCATGAGAAAGGTCACTCGGGCCCGGCCGCGCGTCGGGCGGGTGCCGGGCCGCGCGCCGGGTGGGCGCCGGGCCGCGCTGTGGGCCGGGGGACGGGGCCGGACGTCAGGACGGGCGGACGATGCCGAGGATCTCCATCGAGCCGGCGCCGGCCACGGTCACGTCCCGGCCGGGCCGGGGGGCGTGGACCATCTTCCCGTCGCCGATGTACATGCCGATGTGGCTGGCGTCCTTGTAGTAGACGATCAGGTCGCCGGGGCGCATGTCCTTCGGCTGCACGCGGGGGAGCAGCCGCCACTGCTCCTGCGAGGTGCGCGGGATGCGCTCGCCGGCGGCGGCCCAGGCGGACTGGGTGAGGCCGGAGCAGTCGAAGGAGTCGGGGCCCTCGGCGCCCCACACGTACGGCTTGCCGACCTGCGCGAGGGCGGCCTCGACCGCCTTGCGGCCCTCGGCGGTGGAGTCGGCGCCGAGCTCGTCGAGGATGCCGGTGTCCAGCCACTTGGTCTGGGCCCGCTGCCGGGCCTGCTCCTCCAGGCGGCGCAGCCGCTCACGCTCCTCGGCGGCGAGCTCGCTCTCCAGCTTCTTCGCGGCGGCGATCTTCTCGTTGATCTCCTTCTTCGCGGCGGCCTGCCGGACGCGGTCGGCCTCCAGCTTGGTCCAGTTGTCGCCGGCCTCGGAGGCGTAGGTGTCCAGCTCGGCCTGGGCACGGGTGAGTTCGCCGAGGAGGTCGGTGGTGGCCTTGGCGCTCTCGCGGAGCCGGCCGGCCGTGTCGAGGTAGAGCTGCGGGTCGCCGGCGAGGGCGAGCTGGGCGCTCCGGGGGATGCCGCCGCTGCGGTACTGGGCGCGGGCGGCGGCGCCGGCCTCGGCCTTGAGGGTGTCGATCCGCTCGCGGCCGCCCTCGATCATGCGGGCGAGCCGGACGATCTCGGCGGACTGGGTCGCGGTGCGCTCCTCGGCGAGGTTGTACGCGTCGGTGGCGGCGGCCGCCTGGTGGTAGAGCTCCTCGATCTCCGTCCGGACCTCTTCGAGGGTCTTCTTCGGCGCGGGCGGCGGCGGGGGGAGCGGGGCGGCGGCGGCCTGGAGGGTGAGCGCCGGGGTGGCCAGGACGGCCAGGGCGCAGGCCACGGTGACCGTGGCGGCGGCGTACGGACGTCGGCGTCGTCGGTTCACTGGCTCCCCCTCACGGCCCGGGTGTCCCCCCTGGGCCGCTTTCTGATTTACCGTCAGTAACTTGTGTGGTCCTGGCGATAGTGCCACGTGAATCCGGAAAACGACAGGTACCCCACCAGAGTGACGCCCGGGAACCGGCTGACGTTCCCCGTCCGGGCCTCATGATCCGAAGGGCCCGCGCGCCCCGCGCCCGCCCGTCCGGCCGCCTGCCTCCCTGGTCGGCCGCCCGGCCGCCCGGCTAGGCGCGGGGCGCCAGCGCGTCCCAGCGGACCGTGACCTCGCCCTGCCGCCAGCGCTTCGGGCCGTCCGTGACCGGCCAGTCCGCCGCCAGGTCCCGGACGGCGCGGATCCAGCGCTGCCGGGCGCCCAGGGAGGCGTACGGCGCCGCCGCCGCCCAGGCCCGGTCGAAGTCCCGCAGGAAGGCGTGGACCGGCTCGCCCGGCACATTGCGGTGGATCAGCGCCTTCGGGAGGCGTTCGGCCAGGTCCGAGGGGCGGTCGAGGGAGCCGAGCCGGGTCGCGAGGGTGACCGTGCGGGGCCCGCCCCGGTCGAGCGCCACCCACACGTGCCGGCGCCCGATCTCGTCGCAGGTCCCCTCGACCAGCAGGCCGCCCGGCGCGAGCCGCCCGCACAGCCGCTCCCACACCGCCGCGACCTGCTCCTCGTCGTACTGGCGCAGCACGTTCGCGGCCCGGATCAGCGCGGGCGCCCCGGGCACCGGCACCTCGAAGCCGCCGTGCACGAAGCGCAGGCCCTCGTGCCGGTCCTCGTACGGCCTCGCGGCCTCGACCCGGGCCGGCTCGATCTCGATCCCGTACAGCAGGGTGCGGGGCTCGGCGGTGCGCAGCCGCGCGAGCAGCTCCACGGCGGTCCAGGGGGCGGCGCCGTACCCGAGGTCGACGGCGACGGGCGGCTCGGGGGAGCGGCGCAGGGCCGGCCCGTGGACGGCGGCGATCCAGCGGTCCATGCGGCGCAGCCGGTTGGGGTTGGTGGTCCCGCGGGTCGGGGTGCCGACGGGGCGGGTGGTGCGCGGGGCCATGGGACGAGGATACGGAGCGGGGCCCGGCGAGCGGCCCCCGGCTCGGTCCGGCCCTGCCCGGGGAGCGGCCCCTGCCCCGGCCCCGGGCCGCCTGGGGGAGCGGCCCCAGTCCCGGCCCGCCCAGGGGGCGGCCCCCAGGCCCTGGGAGGGCCGGGAAGCGGCCTCCGACCCCGCCCAGGCCCCGGCCTGCCGGGGGAGCGACCCCGCCTCGGTCCGGGCCCGCCTCGGTCCCGTCCCGCCTCGGGGAGCGGCCCCAGGCCCGGCCCGCCCGGGGAGTGGCCCGCCCCGGTCCCGGCCTGCCGGGGTCTCCGGTCCTGGCCCTCCCGGGGGCGGCCCCCGGCCCTGGGAGGGCCGGGAAGCGGCCTCCGGCCCCGCCTCGGCCCGGGGCCCCGCCCCGGGCCGGCCCCGGCACCGGCCTCCGCCCCGCCCCGGCCCCGGCGGCGGCCCCCCGCCCAGGCCCGGCCCGGCACCCGCCCCGCTCCCGCTCCCGGCACGCTTCGCGTAACCGTCCGCGTCCGTCCGCGTAACCCCGGCCGTCCTTCGGGTAATGAATTGGCAAAACGCCGGACGTGACGGAAAGGGCGGAAATGAAGGAGGTCGTTCCGGCGTTGTGCGGGGCGGAGGACGTGGACCGCGCCCTCCGCCTGTCATGTCCGCACGCCAGGCCCCTCTCGCGGAAGGACCGCCGACGTGAGCCAGTACGTGTCCCGGTTCGCCGGCACCCGGCACCGGCACCCGGCAGCGGCCTCCCGGCTCCGGCTTCCGGGCCGCCCCCGGACCCCCCGCCGGGTGGCCATGCTCTCCGTGCACACCTCCCCGCTCCACCAGCCGGGCACCGGCGACGCGGGCGGCATGAACGTCTACATCGTCGAGCTCGCCAGGCGGCTCGCCGCCATCGACATCGAGGTCGAGATCTTCACCCGCGCCACCACCGGTGGCCTCCCCCCGGTGGTCGAGCTGGCACCCGGCGTCCTGGTGCGGCACGTCGACGCCGGCCCGTACGAGGGCCTCGCCAAGGAGGAGCTGCCGGCCCAGCTCTGCGCCTTCACGCACGGCGTGATGCAGGCGTGGGCGGGTCACCGCCCCGGCCACTACGACCTGGTCCACTCGCACTACTGGCTCTCCGGCCACGTCGGCTGGCTCGCCGCCGAGCGGTGGGGCGTCCCGCTCGTGCACGCCATGCACACCATGGCCAAGGTCAAGAACGCGGCGCTCGCCGAGGGCGACACCCCCGAGCCGGCCGCGCGGGTCATCGGCGAGACCCAGATCGTCGCCGCCGCCGACCGGCTGATCGCCAACACCACCGAGGAGGCCGACGAGCTGGCCCGCTTCTACGACGCGGACCCCGGCAAGATCGCGGTCGTCCACCCCGGGGTCAACCTCGACCGCTTCCGGCCGGCCGACGGCCGTGCCGCCGCCCGTGCCCGCCTCGGCCTGCCGGAGGACGCCTTCGTGCCGGTCTTCGCCGGCCGGATCCAGCCCCTCAAGGCCCCCGACATCCTGCTGCGCGCCGCCGCCCTGATGGTGGACCGGGACCCCTCGCTGCGCTCCCGCATGGTGGTGCCGGTCGTCGGCGGCCCCAGCGGCAGCGGCCTCGCCAAGCCCGAGCAGCTCCAGAAGCTCGCCGCCCGCCTCGGCATCGCGGACCTCGTCCGCTTCCACCCGCCGGTGGGCCAGGAGCGGCTCGCGGACTGGTTCCGGGCCGCGTCCGTCCTCGTCATGCCCTCGTACAGCGAGTCCTTCGGCCTGGTCGCGATAGAGGCGCAGGCGGCCGGCACCCCGGTTGTCGCGGCCGCGGTGGGCGGCCTGCCAGTCGCCGTGCGGGACGAGCGGACCGGCTTCCTGGTGCGGGGCCACGACCCGGCGGAGTACGCCCGGGTGCTGGACCGTTTCGCCGCCGACCCGGGCCTCACGGTCCGGATGGGCGAGGCGGCGGCGCGGCACGCCGGCTCCTTCGGCTGGGACACGGCCGCGTCGGGCACCGCCGACGTGTACACGGCCGCCATGCACGACCACCGCCAGCGCGCGCACCACCGTCGCGTACGCTCCCACCATGGCTGACGCTCAGGACGCACGGCAGACCGAGCCCCGGAAGACCGACGCACGGCAGACCGAGCCCCGGAAGACCGACGCGCAGCGGGCCGAGCCCCGGCGGACCGACGCACGGCAGGCCGAGGCCCGGCGGGCCGTCGAGGACACCCTCACCGAGGCGGAGCTGGAGTGGGAGAGCCCCGCGCCCGGTTCGTACGTGGTCAAGCTCCCCGGCACCCGCAAGCTGTTCACCACGCTGTCGCTGCGCCTGGGCCGCCACTCCCTCTCCCTCAACGCCTTCGTCGTCCGCCACCCGGACGAGAACGAGGCCGGCGTCCACCGCTGGCTCCTCGAACGGAACCTCAGGCTGTACGGGGTGGGGTACGCGATCGACCCGCTCGGCGACATCTACCTCGCCGGCAAGCTCCCGCTGGCCGCCGTCACGCCGGAGGAGCTGGACCGGCTGCTCGGCTCGGTCCTGGAGGCGGCGGACGGCGACTTCAACACGCTGCTCGAACTCGGCTTCGCGTCGGCCATCCGCCGGGAGTACGCCTGGCGGGTCTCCCGGGGCGAGTCGACGCGGAACCTCGACGCGTTCAGGAACCTGACGCGGGAGTCGGCCGCTTCCGCCTCTGCTCCGGCTCCTTCGGCTCCGGCTCCGCCGGAACGGGACTGACGGTCTCCTCCTCGGCCAGCGCCTTCCGCAGCCGCAGCGTGTAGCCGACGGCGGCGAGGACGCCGACGCCGAAGGTTCCGGCCCACAGGACGTCCGAGCCCGGCCCGTCGACGATCGCGCCGGCCAGGATCGGCGCGACGAAACCGGCGACGGCCCACGACATGCCCATCACGCCCTGGTAGCGGCCGCGGGCGTGCTCCGGGGCGAGCCGGGCGGTGGCGGCGGCGTTCGTCGGCACGTGCACCATCTCGCCGACCGTCCACACGACGACCGTGGCGGCGAAGGCGACGGACGAGCCGGCCAGCGCGGTGGCGCCGGTGCCGACGGCGAAGAGCAGCGAGGAGACGGTGAGCAGGACGACCGGCGAGCGCCGCTCGGTCACCTTGTTGACCAGCAGCTGGAAGCCGACGATCACGACGCCGTTGACGGCGATGACCAGGCCGTACGAGGACGGGGGCAGGCCCTGCTCGGCCATGGTCAGCGGCAGGCCGATCCAGGGCGCGGTGAAGACCAGGCAGACCAGCAGGTTGAGCAGCACGAGCGTCCGGAAGGGCGCGTCGCGCAGCACGTCGAGCATCGACACCTTCTCCGCGGCCCCGCTCCGCCCGGCCGTCTTCCCCGCGGTCCGCTCCGGCCGGGTCTCCGGCAGCCGCAGGAAGACGATCACGGCGCAGAGGGTGGTGGCGACGGCGTCGACGAGGAAGAGGGTGCGGTAGCCGAGGAAGGCGGCGGCGCCGCCCGCGATCGAGGCGACGGCGAAGCCGAGGTTGAGCGCCCAGTAGTTGAGGGCGTAGGCGCGGCGCACGTCGTCGGCCGGGACCATGTCGGCGATCGTCGCGTTGATGGAGGGGCGGACGGCCTGCATGGCGACGCCCATGAGCAGCACGACGGCGGCCACGCCCCAGGCGCTGGTGACGAAGGCGAGCGCGGCGGCGCAGGCGGCGGCCCCCAGGTGCATGGTGATCATGGTGGGCCGGCGGCCCCAGCGGTCGGTCAGCATGCCGCCGAGCGGGGAGCCGGCGACGCCGCCGAGGCCGTGGAGGGCGACGACGAGACCGGCGAACCAGGCGGAGTACCCGAGCTCGACGGTCAGGTAGTACGAGAGGAAGGTGAGGACGAAGGCCCCGGTCCTGTTGACCAGGGTCGACAGCCAGAGCCACCAGAAGCCCTGCGGAAGGCCGGAGACGGTGGCGTGCGCCGACCGTCTGAGCGATTCGATGGACATGTGAGGTGCTCCCCCCGCGTACTGTAAGACCCTCCAACAGTTCTCGAAACTTACGCATCTCGGCAGGCGGACGCCAGCGAATTGACGACGCGCGTCAATCGTCAGCGGTCCATTAGGCTCGTGCGCATGGCCGACGCACCGTACAAGCTGATCCTCCTCCGCCACGGCGAGAGCGAGTGGAACGAGAAAAATCTGTTCACCGGATGGGTGGACGTGAACCTCACCGCGAAGGGCGAGAAGGAGGCGACGCGCGGCGGCGAGCTGCTCAAGGACGCCGGCCTGCTCCCCGACGTGCTGCACACCTCCCTCCAGAAGCGCGCCATCCGCACCGCCCAGCTCGCGCTGGAGTCCGCGGACCGTCACTGGATCCCGGTGCACCGCTCCTGGCGCCTGAACGAGCGTCACTACGGCGCCCTCCAGGGCAAGGACAAGGCCCAGACCCTCGCCGAGTTCGGCGAGGAGCAGTTCATGCTCTGGCGCCGCTCGTACGACACCCCGCCGCCGCCGCTCGCCGACGACGCCGAGTACTCCCAGGCCGGCGACGCCCGCTACGCCACCATCCCGCCGGAGCTGCGCCCGCAGACCGAGTGCCTCAAGGACGTCGTGGAGCGCATGCTCCCGTACTGGTACGACGGCATCGTCCCGGACCTCCTCGCCGGCCGCACCGTCCTGGTCGCCGCCCACGGCAACAGCCTCCGCGCCCTGGTGAAGCACCTCGACGGCATCTCCGACGCCGACATCGCGGGCCTCAACATCCCCACCGGCATCCCCCTCTCGTACGAGCTCGACGAGAACTTCAAGCCCCTCAACCCCGGCGGCACCTACCTCGACCCGGAGGCCGCCGCGGCCGCCATCGAGGCCGTCAAGAACCAGGGCAAGAAGTAGTCACTCCTTGCGAAAGAGCCCCCTCCCTGCGGTTTCTCCGTAGGGAGGGGGCTTCTTCGTGGGCTCGGGCCGCCTGTGGGCCCGTCAGGGGGGCGGGGCCGTGCTCTCGCCGGACTTCGGTTCCTCTCTGGCTTCGGCCTGGGCGCCGGCGCTTCGCAGCGCGGTGACGGCATCGTCGGCGTCGTCCTGGGGCCAGGACTTCATGACGGTGACGGGAGCCTGCCGCGTGAGCACCCGGCTGTGCCAGAGGCTGAGCCCCGTCAGCCGACGTACGGCCTGGACCACGTCCATCTCGCGCGGCCCGCAGTCGAGGAGCGCGACGTCGTAGGCCCGCTCATCGCAGATCAAGGTGACGTACACGGTCTCGTCCCCGTCGTCCATCACGTCCCCCGGTTCCTCGGTTCCTCGGTGACGGGGAGCGTAGACACCCTCGAAGACGCCGGCCACGGCTTTTCGCGTGCGCCCCCGGCTGCTCGGCACGAGGTGGGCGTACACCCGCGGCGTCAGAGGCGGAGGGCCTGTCACAGGTTTCTCTGCCTCATCAAGGCGGCCCCTGACCGATCTAACTGGTCAGGGGCCGTCCGTCTGCGCGGCGGGTGGGGGATTCGAACCCACGGCGCTCGTGCCACGACGGTTTTCAAGACCGTGTACGGATCGACGCTCCCACAGCGTCGAGTGCACCCACGGCCGCGTGGATGTGAGCCGGGCCGCGACGCAACCGTTCGCCCGCGCACCACCAGGACGGTCGCTCTTCCGCGTCCTCCCTCGGATGCATGCCCAGGCCGTGTTCGGGACACAGGGGCCACACCTGCCACAGAAGCTCCATGACGGTCTCCTGCGCGGCATCGGCGACGCTCGCCAGTGCGGAGGCAAGGCTGTCCTGTGAGTCCGGGTCCAAGTGG
The DNA here is from genome assembly GCF_014649855.1 of Streptomyces roseolus. Classification (GTDB taxonomy): domain Bacteria; phylum Actinomycetota; class Actinomycetes; order Streptomycetales; family Streptomycetaceae; genus Streptomyces; species Streptomyces roseolus. Next base: position 70,188 of record NZ_BMTV01000021.1, read on the forward strand.
TTGCCCTGCCACTCGCCGTTGGCCATGGCGACGTAGACGTTCTCCGGCTCCTCCGCGTCGTAGGACGGAAGGGCCAGCAGCCGCAGGGGTTCCAGCTGGGGAAGCGTCACCGCCAGGTCCCGGTTCAGAAGGGCGAGAGCCTGGTCCCACACCGGGTACTCGCCCGGCGAGACGCGGCGAGGCTCAGGGGGGTCGAAGAGAGCGCACATGAGCACCATCCTCCGCCACGCCAGGGGCGGCCCCCCTCACCCAACAGCGCCGCACCCTGCGAAGACCGTGTGCGGGGCTGATGTCAGCGGCTGACATCAACGACGCTGGACGGGTGCGTACACCAGCGCCTCTGCCCAGCCGTCGCACAGTCGACGGAAGCCGCCGCAGCGGGCCCGGATCGAACTCCTAAAGAGGTGTTCTCAGCTGTTGTGCGCCCCCACGCCCCTGCGGACAGGGGGCATGCACCCGCATGCGCCTTCCGCGGAGCCAGGAGCGCTCGACACACTCTGCTGGTCTGTCCGTCCGATGGCACCAGGGGGAGTAGTGGCTCGAACGCAGTCCACGTGCGGAGCGCTCACGCAGAAGGGGACCCGGTGTCAGCGCCTGGCCATGATCGGAGCGTCCCGGTGTGACCGTCACCGCGGCGAGTGGTCCTCCTACGAGGTCCAGAAGCGCAAGGCGAAGAAGAAGTAGCCGGCCGCTGGGCCCGCGTCGCTCCAGCTCCCCGCGAGGGCTCCCTCGCCGCCGGCGTGCGCGCAGCCCGTACACGCCCGGGCGAGCATGGTGGCCGTCGCGGCCCCTCGCCTTCCTGGGAAGGCCGTCCGAGTCATCCGCACCGCCCCCGCCCCCTCGCCTCGCGTCCGCCCCCGACTCCGACTGAACGCGTTCAGAATAGAGGCGGGGGGAGGAGTGCGGCCGCAAGGGCCGGGCATCGGCGGGGACGGGGGACGGCGGGGGCGGGGAACGGGCCCCCGGGGCGGCCGCGAAGCGCCGTACGGGTGAAGGCGGCGGGTCAGTGTTGCTGGGTGCCGCCCGCGGCCTCGTCGCAGGCGCGGTCGCGGAAGTCGTCGAGGGAGGAGACGCGGATCTCGTCGTCGAGGGTGTAGCGGACCTGGCCGGGCTTCAGGCGGGCCAGGTCCTCCGGCGTGAAGCTCACCGGGGTGGCCGACCAGGAGCCGTCCTCGGTCCAGCCGGCGAGGCGGTAGCTGCGGCCCTTCTCCAGGCGGGCGGTCCGGGTCTCCGGGGTCCAGCGCTCCGCCTCGGGGGCGCCCGCGGTCTGCATCAGGGGCCAGGAGGTGAAGCCGGTGACCGGGCCGTCGTGGCGCCAGTCGCCGGTGATCTCCCGGGACTCCTTCGGCACGTCGTCGGGGTAGAGCATCGCCCCGTCCACGTGGTCGTGGCACATCAGGAGGACGCCGAGCGGGGTGCCGTCCTCCGCCACCGAGACGCCCGCGAGGCCGGCCGGGGTCGTCGCGCAGCCCGTGAGCAGCAGGGCGGCGGCACCGGCCGCTGCCGCCGTGAGGAGGGTCGCTCGCGCGGAGGGCATGGCCGCAATTCTGGCGGGCCGAGGGGCGGCCTGCCCAGGGGGTGACCGGCGGTAATTCGAGGTGGGCCGGGGCGGGCCGTCGCTACCGTCCTGTCCATGCCACGATCACCACGCCTGGAGCCGGTCACCCCCGCCACCCTGGACGCCGCCCTCGCCCTGCGGGTCCACCCCCATCAGGAGAAGAACGTCGCGCCCGTCGTGACGTCGCTGGCCGAGGCGTACGTCCACGGGGAGACCGCCTGGCCCCGCCTGGTCTTCGACGGCGACCGGCCCGTCGGCTTCCTCATGGCCTTCCTCGACATCGTCTGGGACGAGGAGAAGGACCCCGGAGACCGGCGCAGCGGGCTGTGGCGCCTGAACATCGCCGCCGACGTGCAGGGCGAGGGGTACGGGCGCTTCGCCGTCGACGCCGTCGCCGAGGAGCTGCGCCGCAGGGGAGCCGGACGGATGTACGTGACCTGGGAGCCCGACGAGGACGGGCCCGGCGCGTTCTACCGCCGGCTCGGGTTCCGTACCACGGGGGAGGAGAGCGGCGGGCAGGTCGTCGGCGTGCTGGAGCTGTGATGAGGGGGAGAGGGCGAGGGGAGGGGCTCCCGGGAGCCCCTCCCCCGGCCCGTAGGCCTCAGCCCGAGCAGCCGCCGCACTGGCACGGCGCGCCCGACTGGCAGCCGCAGCCGCAGCCCGAGCCGCAGCCGCAGGCGCCGAGGACCGGCAGGTGCGTCCGCTCGCGCGGGGCCTGCGCCGCGGTCTCGGTGGTGATGGGGGAATCGGCCATGGGGTCCCTCCCTGACGGGACGCGGATCGTCCCTCGTCCCCCATTCCATGCCCGCCCGGACCGGCGCATCAACGGCGCACGGAAGCCCCGTGCGCCCGTGCGCCCTCTCCGCGCGCCTTACGCGCCCTCGACCGGGGCGTCCTGCGGCTGGAGCTCGTCCGCGTGCTCGCCCGTCACCAGGTAGACGACGCGCTTCGCCACCGACACCGCGTGGTCGGCGAACCGCTCGTAGTACCGGCCGAGCAGCGTCACGTCCACGGCCGTCTCGATGCCGTGCTTCCACCGGTCGTCCATCAGGTGCTGGAAGAGCGCCCGGTGCAGCAGGTCCATCTCGTCGTCGTCCTGCTCCAGCTGCATCGCCAGGTCGACGTCCTTGGTGATGATGACCTCGGCGGCCTTCGCCATCAGGCGCTGCGCCAGCTGGCCCATCTGGAGGATTGTCGCGTGCAGGTCGTTGGGGACCGCGCGGTCCGGGAAGCGCAGCCGGGTCAGCTTGGCCACGTGCTGGGCCAGGTCGCCGGAGCGCTCCAGGTCGGCGCTCATCCGCAGCGAGGTGACCACGATCCGCAGGTCCGTCGCCACCGGCTGCTGGCGCGCGAGCAGCGCTATCGCCCGTGCCTCCAGGTCGTGCTGGAGGTCGTCGACCTTCTGGTCCGCGGCGATCACGCTCTCCGCGAGCTTCAGGTCCGCGTCGAGCATCGCCGTGGTGGCGCGCCCGATCGCCGATCCGACCAGGCGGGCCATCTCGACCAGGCCCTCGCCGATCGAATCAAGTTCCTCGTGGTACGCGTCCCGCATGGATGTCCCTCTCTCCGGGAGTGCCTCTTCTTCAGGGGGTCGCTCTGCACCCCCACGCTCCCACGTTCGGCCCCCTGTGCGTCCGGCTCCATCCCCTCGTGTGAACCACCTCTGGCCTGAAGGTGAACTCTGGGCGACGCGGCCCCTCGCCCCTTCCAGGGCAAATGAACCGGTCCCGTCTCCAGGGTGAACTCTGAGCGACGAGTGTTCGAGCAGGCACTCGGACGGCTGGGAGAGTGTCCGTGACCACGCATAACCTGGATGGCATGGACGTGAACGCGGCGGTCGCCGCATTGGCAGCGATCGCCGGCGTGTGCACCGGCGTGATCGCCATGCTGGCGTTCCGCTGGAGCGAACGCGACCAGGCGCGACCCACCCGTACCTCCCTGCACACCGACGCCGTGCTGCCGCCCGGCGTCGACACGGTGCTCTCCGTGCTGCGCTCCTCCGCGGTCGTGCTCGACGAGAGCGACTCCGTGGTGAAGGCCAGCTCGGCGGCGTACGCCCTCGGGCTCGTCCGCGGCGGGAAGCTGGCCGTGGAGCCGATGCTCAACATGGCCCGCGACACCCGCAGGGACGGGGAGATACGCCAGGTCGAGCTGGACCTCCCCCGGCGCGGCGGCGGACGCGGCGAGGCCCTCGCGGTCTCGGCGCGGGTGGCCCCGCTCGGGTCGCGGCTCGTGCTGCTCCTGGTCGAGGACCTGACGGAGGCCCGCCGTATCGAAGCGGTACGGCGCGACTTCGTCGCGAACGTGAGCCACGAGCTGAAGACCCCGGTCGGGGCGCTCTCGCTGCTCTCCGAGGCCGTCATGGACGCCTCGGACGACCCCGAGGCGGTCATGCGCTTCGCGGGCCGGATGCAGATCGAGGCGACCCGGCTGACCAACCTGGTCCAGGAGCTCATCGACCTCTCGCGGGTGCAGAACGACGACCCGCTGGAGGACTCCGAGCCGGTGTCCGTGGACGAGCTGGTCGCCGAGGCGATCGACCGCTCGCGGCACCCGGCCTCCACCAAGCAGATCACCATGGCCTCCGGAGGCTCGGCCGACCTGTTCGTCTGGGGCAGCCGGGGCCAGCTCGCCGCCGCCCTCGGCAACCTCGTCGAGAACGCCGTCAACTACTCGCCGGCCCGGACCCGCGTGGGCATCGCCGCCCGCCGCGTCGCGGCCCCCGGCGGGGACCTCATCGAGATAGCCGTGACCGACCAGGGCATCGGCATCCCGGAGAAGGACCGCGAGCGGATCTTCGAGCGCTTCTACCGCGTCGACCCGGCACGCTCGCGTGCCACCGGCGGTACGGGGCTCGGGCTCGCGATCGTCAAGCACGTGGCCGCCTCGCACGGCGGGGAGGTCACGGTGTGGAGCACCGAGGGGCAGGGCTCCACGTTCACCCTGCGGCTGCCCGAGGCGGGCTCCGCACGGGACCGCCGGACCGCCGCCTCCCTCACCCCCGATCTCATGACCGAACCGCTTCCCGCACCGGAGGTCCTTCCGTGACCCGAGTCCTTGTCGTCGAGGATGAGGAATCCTTCAGCGACGCCCTGTCGTACATGCTCCGCAAGGAGGGCTTCGAGGTCGCCGTGGCGGCGACCGGGCCCGACGGCCTCGACGAGTTCGAGCGCAACGGAGCGGACCTCGTCCTCCTCGACCTGATGCTGCCGGGCCTGCCCGGCACAGAGGTCTGCCGCCAGCTGCGGGGGCGTTCCAACGTGCCGGTCATCATGGTGACCGCCAAGGACAGCGAGATCGACAAGGTCGTCGGCCTGGAGATAGGAGCCGACGACTACGTGACGAAGCCCTTCTCCTCGCGCGAGCTGGTCGCCCGCATCCGCGCGGTGCTGCGCCGGCGCGGCGAGCCGGAGGAGGTCACCCCGGCGGCCCTGGAGGCCGGCCCGGTCCGCATGGACGTCGACCGCCACGTGGTGACGGTCGGCGGCGGAAAGATCGACCTCCCCCTGAAGGAGTTCGACCTCCTGGAGATGCTGCTCCGCAACGCGGGCCGCGTCCTCACCCGCATGCAGCTCATCGACCGGGTCTGGGGCGCCGACTACGTGGGCGACACCAAGACCCTCGACGTCCACGTCAAGCGCCTCCGCGCCAAGATTGAGCCCGACCCCGGCGCCCCCCGCTACCTGGTCACGGTCCGGGGCCTGGGCTACAAGTTCGAGCCGTAGGATCCGCCGGCTCCGCGGGCGCCGGACGGAGCCGGGCGCGCGCGGGGGCGGTTCGAGCCGGGCCCGCGTGTCCCGCGCCACCCGGTGACGGTCCGCGGGCTCCGCGGCGGGTTCGGGCCGTGCAGGGTCGTCGTACGTCGAGAGGGGCGCCCCCGCGGGGGCGCCCCTCTCGACGTCGTACGGGCGTGGCCGCGGCTCAGTGGCCGGCGGCCTGGCCGGCGTCGCTGCCCTCGGTGCCGTGCCCGCCGGACTCCGCGTGCTCGCCGGCCTCGGCCGAGGCGGTCGCGGAGGGGGTGGCGCCGGGCGGGAGCGGGACCTCGGACGGGCCGAAGTCCTTGAAGTAGCTCGTCGACGGGACGACGAAGGCCTCCAGGGCGACGTCGCCGGTCTCGCTGAGCGTGAAGACGACCTTCTGCGCGTCGCCGTTCTTCGCGGCCTCGCTGCCGTTGGCGATGGTGGCGGTGGCGTTGCCCTCGCCGCCGATGACGACGGAGCCGCCGGCCGGGACCACGACCGGGCCGGAGCCCTTCGCGGACTTCAGGGTGACCGACGCGTTGCTGCCGGGCAGGCTGATCGACTCCAGCGTCTGCGGGGCGCGGCCGTTGTTGAAGACGGTGGCCGAGACGACGGCCGGGCCCTTGGCGCCGGGCGTCGGCTGGGTGATGACGAGCGCGTTCTGGATCTTGACGTCGTCCACCGAGACGGCGGCGTTGTCCGGGCGGATGCCGAGCGTCTGGGCGTCGTTGCCCGCACCGCAGGCGGACAGCGCGGCGATCGAGAAAACGATGGCGGTGGCGGCGAGGGCGCCGCGTCGAAGGCTGCGGCTCACGGCGGCGGCAACTCCTAGGACGTACGGACTACGGACGGAAACGGCTAAGGACCAGCTAAAGGTGCGTCAGCGCGCTTAGGTTACCGAGCCTGACTCTCCGTCCCGCACCCGACCCGCCCCTTAGCGTCCGCCGCCCCGCGGGGCCGCGGTGTGGGAGGCGCCCGCGCGCGGTCCGCGCGTGGCCGGAACACACCCCATTGGCCCGGCGTTCACATAACCGACGTGATCAATTCGGGGGCGGCGTCGCATTCCGCATGTCGTCCCTTACGGAAAAGCACCACCGGATCGCTCGCTGATCAATTCGGGAATCCCGGCATGATCCCTCCGTACGGGTGGCCGATCCTCGAACGGAGTACGTGAAGAGGACCACTCCTGACCGGATGAAACGGGGCATATCGCCCCCTTGGGCGGGTCCCGGATGTGTGTAACGTGCGCGTTTCTCTCCGTCGACGCAGCCGCTCCGACCTGCGAATACCGCCTTCCGGAAGTCCTCCGCAGCATGGGGGCGAGGCACTTGTCAAGCCCTGAGATATGCCCTGACCTGCGGAAACGCCATTCAGAAGAAGCCGTTTCCGTGTTACCCTGGATAGCCACGGAAGGGGTACCTGTCACATGACGTTCAAGGTTGGCGACACCGTGGTCTATCCCCATCACGGGGCCGCGCTGATCGAGGCCATCGAAACTCGCCAGATCAAAGGCGTGGACAAGACCTACTTGGTGCTCAAGGTCGCGCAGGGCGACCTGACGGTTCGCGTACCGGCGGACAACGCGGAGTTCGTAGGCGTGCGCGACGTTGTCGGGCAGGACGGGCTGGACCGGGTCTTCGAGGTGCTGCGCGCGCCGTACGCCGAGGAGCCGACGAACTGGTCCCGCCGCTACAAGGCGAACCTCGAGAAGCTCGCCTCCGGCGATGTCATCAAGGTCGCCGAAGTGGTCCGGGACCTCTGGCGCCGAGAGCGCGAGCGCGGTCTCTCCGCAGGTGAGAAGCGCATGCTCGCCAAGGCTCGCCAGATCCTGGTGAGCGAGCTGGCGCTTGCCGAGAACACCAACGAGGACAAGGCCGAGGCCCTCCTCGACGAGGTGCTCGCGTCCTGATCCATGGCTCACGCCATGCCGGGAAGCGATCCCAGCAGCAATGCCGCGGTGCCCGCTGACGCGCTGTGAATCCCACGATTCCACAGTGCCGTCGCCGGGCACTGCGGCATGTTCGTCTCTTCTTTCCCTCCCCCGAGCTCTGCGAGCTCCACGCCTGCTGCATGTCGACGCCTCGACCGTCGTCACGGAAAGGGCCCGGTCGAGGCGTCGCATCTCAGCCTGCTGACGCCATACCCACGTCGCCCGCGGAAACAAACCTGCCGGAGTGCAACCGATGTCAGACGAAGCGCGTCCTCCTCGTACCGCCGTGGTGATCCCGGCCGCAGGACGGGGCGTACGCCTCGGCCCGGGCGCCCCCAAAGCGCTGCGCGCGCTGAACGGCACCCCCATGCTCGTCCACGCCGTCCGCGCCATGGCCGCCTCCCGCGCGGTCCGGCTCGTCGTCGTGGTCGCCCCCGCCGACGGAGTCGCCGAGGTCAAGCACCTCCTCGACGACCACGCCCTGCCCGAGAGGACCGACTACCTCGTCGTCGCCGGCGGCGACACCCGCCAGGAGTCCGTCCGCCTCGGCCTCGAGGCGGTCCCCGACGACCACGACATCGTCCTGGTGCACGACGCGGCCCGCCCGCTCGTGCCCGTCGACACCGTCGACGCCGTCATCGAGGCCGTCCGCGACGGCGCCGTCGCCGTCGTCCCCGCGCTGCCCGTCGCCGACACCGTCAAGGAGGTCGAGCCGGCCGCCGAGCCCGGCGGACCCGAGCAGGTCGTCGCCACCCCGGTCCGCGCCCGCCTCCGCGCCGTCCAGACCCCGCAGGGCTTCGACCGCGCCACCCTCGTCGACGCGCACGCCACCGTCGCCCTCGCCGGCGAGGGCGCCACCGACGACGCCGGCATGGTCGAGAAGCTCGGCGCCCCCGTCGTCGTCGTGCCCGGCCACGAAGAGGCCTTCAAGGTGACCCGTCCCCTCGACCTCGTCCTCGCCGAGGCCGTACTCGCCCGCAGGAGGGCCAACGATGGCTTCTGAGTCCCCCGTCATCCCCCGCACCGGCATCGGCACCGACGTGCACGCCTTCGAGGAGGGCCGCGAGCTCTGGTGCGCCGGCCTCCTCTGGGAGGACGAGCAGTACGGCCTCGCCGGCCACTCCGACGGCGACGTCGCCGCCCACGCCGCCTGCGACGCCCTCTTCTCCGCCGCCGGCATCGGCGACCTCGGCGCCCACTTCGGCACCTCGCGCCCCGAGTGGGCCGGCGCCTCCGGCACCACCCTGCTCGCCGAGGCCGCCCGGATCGTCCGCGCCGAGGGGTACGAGATCGGCAACATCGCCGTCCAGGTTGTCGGCGTCCGCCCCAAGGTCGGCAAGCGGCGCGACGAGGCCCAGAAGGCACTGAGCGAGGCCGCCGGCGCCCCCGTCTCCGTCTCCGGCACCACCACCGACGGACTCGGGCTCACCGGACGCGCCGAGGGCCTCGCCGCCCTCGCGACCGCGCTGGTGTACCCCGTATCGCGCTAGGCCGGGGAGAAAACGTGCCCCGGGACCGGCAATCGGTCGCGGGGCACCACCACGCGCCCACTACCCTGGACCCGTGACTATTCGCCTGTACGACACCAGCGCGCGGCAGATCCGTGACTTCACCCCGCTCACGCCGGGCCGCGTCTCGATCTACCTCTGTGGCGCCACCGTCCAGGCGGCCCCGCACATCGGCCACATCCGGTCGGGGCTGAACTTCGACATCATGCGCCGCTGGTTCGCCTACCGCGGCTACGACGTCACCTTCGTCCGCAACGTCACCGACATCGACGACAAGATCATCGCCAAGGGCAAGGACCAGAACCGCCCCTGGTGGTCGATCGGCTACGACAACGAGCGCGCGTTCAACGCCGGCTACGACGCCCTGGGCTGCCTGCCGCCCACCTACGAGCCCCGCGCCACCGGCCACGTGCCCGAGATGATCGAGATGATGCGCGGCCTCATCGAGCGCGGCCACGCCTACGAGGCCGACGGCAGCGTCTACTTCGACGTCCGCTCCTTCCCCGGCTACCTGGAGCTCTCCAACCAGGACCTGGACGACCTCCGCCAGCCCGACGAGGGCGTCTCCGGCAAGCGCGACCCCCGCGACTTCGCCATGTGGAAGGCGACCAAGCCCGGCGAGCCCGACTGGGAGACCCCGTGGGGCCGCGGCCGTCCCGGCTGGCACCTGGAGTGCTCGGCCATGGCCCACAAGTACCTGGGCTCCGCCTTCGACATCCACGGCGGCGGCCTCGACCTGATCTTCCCGCACCACGAGAACGAGATCGCCCAGGCCAAGGCCTTCGGCGACGAGTTCGCGCACTACTGGGTGCACAACGCCTGGGTCACCATGAGCGGCGAGAAGATGTCGAAGTCGCTCGGCAACTCGGTCCTCGTGAGCGAGATGGTGAAGAACTGGCGCCCCATCGTCCTCCGCTACTACCTGGGCACCCCGCACTACCGCTCGATGATCGAGTACAGCGAGGAGTCCCTGCGCGAGGCCGAGGCCGCCTTCGGCCGCATCGAGGGCTTCGTCCAGCGCGCCACCGAGAAGGCCGGCCGGACCGTCCCGGCCGCCGCCGAGGTGCCGCCGGCCTTCGCCGAGGCCATGGACGACGACCTGGGCGTCCCGCACGCGCTGGCGATCATCCACACCACCGTCCGCCAGGGCAACAGCGCGCTCGGCGCCGACGACAAGGACGAGGCCATCGCCCGCCTCGCCGAGGTCCGCGCCATGCTCGGCGTCCTCGGCCTGGACCCCCTCGACCCCCAGTGGGCCGACGGATCCGGCGGCGGCGAGGAGCTCCACGGCGTCGTCGACACCCTCGTCCGGCTCGTGCTCCAGCAGCGCGAGGCCGCCCGCGAGCGCAAGGACTGGGGCACGGCGGACGCGATCCGCGACCAGCTCACCCAGTCCGGCCTCGTGATCGAGGACAGCCCCGACGGCCCCCGCTGGACCCTCGCCAACCGATAGAACGCCCCGAAGACGTGCCGCCCGGAGCCCCGGGCGGCACACTTCACTTGAAGACTTCCGCACGTACGCCAGAGGAACAGGTAGCAGTCATGGCCGGGAACAGCCAGCGCAGGGGACGTCGCACGTCCAACAAGAAGGGCGCGACGGTCGGCAGCGGTGGCAAGCGACGCCGCGCCCTGGAGGGTAAGGGTCCGACGCCGAAGGCCGAGGACCGCAAGGGCCACAAGGCGTTCCGCGTCTCCAACGCGATGGCCCGCAACGCGGCCAAGCGCAAGCCCGTCGCACGCCGCGGCGGCAAGGGCCAGTCCGAGATGGTCGTCGGCCGCAACCCGGTCTTCGAGGCGCTGCGCGACGGCGTGCCCGCCACCACCCTCTACGTCCAGCAGTTCATCGACAACGACGAGCGCGTGCGCGAGGCCCTCAACCTCGCCACCGGCCGCGGCAACATCAACATCATGGAGGCGCCGCGCCCCGAGCTGGACCGGATGACCAACGGCCTGAACCACCAGGGCCTCGTCCTCCAGGTCCCGCCGTACGAGTACGCGCACCCCGAGGACCTCGCCGCGGCCGCCTACGACGAGCACGAGGACCCGCTGATCGTCGCCCTCGACGGCGTCACCGACCCGCGGAACCTCGGCGCCGTCGTCCGCTCCGTCTCCGCCTTCGGCGGCCACGGCGTCGTCGTCCCCGAGCGGCGCGCCGCCGGCATGACGGCCGGCGCCTGGAAGACCTCCGCCGGCACCGCCGCCCGCACCCCGGTCGCCCGCGCCACCAACCTCACCCGCTGCCTGCAGGAGTACCAGAAGGCCGGGCTCACGGTCGTCGGCCTCTCCGCGGACGGCGACACCGAGGTCCACGAGCTGGAGGCGCTCGCCGGCCCGGTCGTCATCGTGGTCGGCTCCGAGGGCAAGGGCCTCTCCCGCCTCGTCGGCGAGAACTGCGACTTCCTCGTCCGCATCCCGATGCCCGGCGGCGCCGAGTCCCTCAACGCCGGCGTCGCCGCCGGCGTCGTGCTGTACGAGGCGGCCCGCCGCCGCATGGCCTGACCGCAACCGACACGGCCCGACGGGCACCTCAGCCCGCCGGGCCCGCCGGGCCCGGCCGGCCGGGCCCGGGGAACCGCTCCCGGGGCCGCCCGGCGCGGTCAGCCTCGGGCGGGCGTCACTCGAAGGCGAAAACGCCCGCGGCGAAGGCATGTGAGAGCATCGCTCGCCAAGGGGCGAGGGGAGCCATGCCGGCACGTCCCCAGCCCTGATGGCCGAGGACGCTCCACGACGGCCGTGGGGCCCGCCGAGGGAATCGGTCCGAGTCCACCGGCTCGATCCGTCCCGGGGAGAGCCCGGCCAGGGTGAAGGCTTCCCGGGCGAGCGCGTACCAGGTGGTCCGGCCCGTCGCGGTGCCGTGGTACACACCGGGGCGCGCGGTGCCGGCAGCTGCGGCTCGCCCGAGCGCCACCAGCCGTGTGGCCAGCGCGTGACTCCACGTCGGCTGCCCCGTCTGATCACGGACGACTTCCAACACCTCCCGGTCGGCGGCCAGGCGGAGCACGGTCTCGACGAAGTTGGGCCCGTGCGCACCATAGAGCCAGGCGGTGCGGACCGTGTACCCGTGGTCGGGCAGGACCGCGTGCAGCGCCCGTTCCCCCGCCAGTTTGGTACGGCCGTACGCGTTGACCGGTGCCGGCACGGCCCCCTCCGCCCAGGGCACCGCGTTGGTGCCGGAGAACACGTAGTCCGTGGAGATGTGCAGCAACCGAGCGCGGTGACGGGCGCAGGCGGTCGCGAGGTGGTGCACCCCCGTGGAGTTGACGGCGAAGGCCGCGGCTTCGTCGGTCTCGGCACCGTCCACGTCGGTCCAGGCTGCCGTGTTGATCACCAATTCGTGTCCCGTCACCGCGTCCAGCACCCGGGTGGCGTCTGTGATGTCGAGGGCGTCGCGGCCCAGTGCGGTGACCTCCGCCTCCCCGGCCTGACGCAGCGCCGTGACCACATCACGGCCGAGCATTCCGGTCGCGCCGGTGACCAGCCAACGCGTCACCTGGTGAACTCCGAGCGGGCGAGGAGCGGTTTCCACCAGTCTCGGTTGTCGTGGTACCACCGGACCGTATCGGCGAGTCCTTCCTCGAAGGGGACCACGGGCCGATAGCCGAGTTCCTCGCGGATTCGTGTGCTGTCGAGGGAGTAGCGGGCATCGTGGCCCTTTCGGTCGGACACGAACTCGACGCTCTCCCAGTCGGCCCCGCAAGCGTCGAGGAGCAGTCCGGTCAGTTCTTTGTTGGTCAACTCCGCACCGCCACCGATGTGGTAGACCGCGCCTGCCCTGCCGTGGTGGAGGACCAGGTCGATTCCCGCACAGTGATCCGAGACGTGCAGCCAGTCTCGGACGTTGCCGCCGTCACCGTAGAGCGGGATCCTGCGCCCCTCCATGAGCCGCGTGATGGACAACGGTATGAATTTCTCGGGGAACTGATAGGGGCCGTAGTTGTTCGAGCAGCGGGTGATCACCACGTCCGTCCCATGGGTGTGGTGTTCAGCCAGAGCCATGAGATCGGAGCTCGCTTTGCTGGCGGCGTAGGGGGAGCGGGGGGAGAGCGGCTGGCCCTCGGTCCATGACCCCGACTCGACGGAACCGTACACCTCGTCGGTGGAGACGTGGACGAAGCGGCCCACCCGGTGCCTGCGGGCGCTCTCCAGCAACGTCTGCGTTCCGAGGACGTTGGTGGTGACGAAATCTCGAGCGCCCGTCAGGGAACGGTCCACGTGGGATTCAGCGGCGAAGTGCACCACCGCGTCGTGACCGGGGATCACGGAATCGACGAGCTCGGCATCCGTGACGTCACCGCGGACGAAGGTCAGCCCGGGGTGGTCGGCAACGGGTTGCAGATTCGCCAGGTTCCCGGAGTAGGTCAGCCTGTCCAGCACCGTGACGTGGGTGTCGGCGGGGGAAAGCAGCGCTCCCGAGAGCGTGGAGCGGACGAAGTGCGACCCGATGAAGCCGGCGCCACCCGTGACGAGAATTCTCATGAGGCCTCCGTGTCCGGCGGATCCTTTACTGGTTCTGGTGGGGTTCGTGCCTTTCCCGTACAAGCGAAAGGCAGTCCTCGTAACGTGGCAGGTGACCTCGGTCGAGCAGGTGGGAGAGCGGCGGAGCCGCCCGGTCACGCTCGGACCGTATGGCCTCCCGGGACGGCCAAGGAATGCCGAGTCCCGAATCGAAGGCGTTCACGCAGTGTTCGCGCTCGGGCTCGAACGTGCGGGACACCAGATAGCTGACCGTCGCGGTCTCGGTGAGGGCGCAGAAGCCGTGCCCCATGCCTTCGGGGACGTAGACCGCTTCCCGTCGGATGTCGTCGAGTTCCACGGCCTCCCATCGTCCGAACGCGGGAGAACCCACCCGCAGGTCGACGAGGACATCGAGCACCGCGCCGCGGACGCAGGTCACGTATTTCGCCTGCCCGTACGGCACTTCCGCGAAATGGATTCCGCGGATGGTGCCTCGCGCGGACGTCGACAGGTTCCCCTGGACCATGGGGGCGGCGCGGTGCCCCAGCGCCTCGGAGAGGAGGTCGGGTCGGTACCACTCCAAGAAGGTGCCGCGCTCATCGGTGTGGTGACGGGGCGCCACTCGAAGCGACCCGGGGATGCCGAGCTCACGTATGCGCACGGATGCTCCCCTCGCCCCGCCGCCGACCAAGGGCGCTGCGAGGCGCGCCGGTCGATCGTCGTCGAACCGGCCCGAGCACCGGGCCGCTTCTTCCGCGCGGCCGGCTCTGTTCCCCCGGCGCTCCTCGCGTGCGTCTGTCGAAGGCGGGTAGGCGTTGCTGCGGCACCGCTCCGGTCGCGGGCCGCAACCGAGATCCGATACCGCCTGCACGTATGATTCCACGCATTCCGGTGCCGGTTTCCTCCATCGGCCGTCGTCGGCCGTCGAGGGCGGTCGTCCGCCTGCGGTCGGTCAAGCCGTGTCACTCCCTTCGACTCGCATCGCGTAGTGCTCGAAGAGAACTGACGTCTCATCAGTGAACAATGGTTCCCCCGGGTGCGTCACCCTCGCCGTCGGCGATCTTGACGGGTCTCGGACATTTCCCGCGTGTCAAGGCAGTGTCCTAACCCCGCGTCACTCGGTTAGATGAGTGTGGACACCAGAACGCCCCGGCCGGGGTTCGACGATCAGCCGGCGTTGAGCATGGTCAAGGTGGATTCCGATCCCGCCCAGGTGATCGTGAACCACGCCAGCTTCCGGGTGCGGCTCGCGCCTGCCCAGCCGCCGAGGTCCGCCGGGAACCCGCGCCTGGCCGGGCTCTCCGGTGCCGGGGGCGCGGGAGCGCCGCGGCGCCGCCCCGTCGTGTGGAGCGGGAAGGCGACGCCGGGCGCCACCGGGCTCCTGCAGGCCGTGCGCGAGGCCGAGGCCGCCCCGGGCGCCGCGGTCTCCACGCTGGAGCCGGCCACCCAGACCATCCCGCGCATCGACGACACGATGCCCACGCCCGTCGTGCCGGCGGAGGCCGCCGGCCCCCTGCTGCCGCCCATGCGGCGCGCCGAGGGCGCCTACGACGAGGTGTACGAGCCGCGGCCCGAGCCGGAGCCGTACGAGGAGGGCCGAGCCCCGCACCGGCAGGGCGGCGACGCGGTCCGGCACGCCTACTACCCGGGCCGCCGGATGAACCTCGGCGTCGTGCTCCTCCCGCTCCGCGTCTTCCTCGGCTTCATCTCCATCTACGCCGGCATGGGCAAGCTCTGCGACCCCGTCTACTTCGACGGCGGCGAGCGCGGCTCCATGGTCAAGTGGCTGACCCAGCTGCACCCGTGGCCGCTCGCCGAGCCGCTGCGGGACTTCGCCCTCCAGCACCCGGTCGGCGCCGGACTCACCGTCGCCTTCCTCCAGGTCGTGGTCGGCGTCCTCACCGTGCTCGGTCTCTGGCAGCGGGCCGCCGCCGTCGTCGGCGCGCTGCTGTCGGCCGCGCTGATCCTCACCGTCAGCTGGCGGACCGTGCCCGTCTACGACGCGCCCGACATCATCTACCTGGCCGCCTGGTCGCCGCTGATCATCGCCGGCGCCCCCGTCTACTCCCTCGACGCCCGCCTCGCGGGCGAGGCCTGGCGGACCCTCGGGCCGCGCGCCGAACTGTGGGAGCTGCGCCGCCGGGTGGTGCGCCGTTCGACCCTCTTCGCCTCCGTCGTCGTCGGCCTCACCCTGCTGATCGGCTCGGTCCTCGGCGGTGCCGTCCGCTCCACCGAGATGGTGACCGTGCCCGGTCCGAACAACGATCCGGTCAACCACCTGCCGGGCCAGCCGCTCCCCACCGAGCCGGAGCGGCGCCGGACCCCGTCGGAGTCGCCGCGCGGCGAGCGCCCGGAGCCGTCCGCGTCGACGAGCGCCGAGGCCCGCGAGGAGGCGGAGGAGACCGAGGAGGCGACGACCCGGCCGACGGAGACCGGCAGCGGCAGCTCCTCGCCGACGCAGGAGACCCGTCCGACGGCCCCGCGCACCACCGGCGGCGCCACCAGCGGCAGTTCCTCGCCGGCCCAGACCAAGCCCGCGCCGCCGCCGTCCACCAGTGACGCCCCGGCCACCACGGGCGGGACGACCGGTTCGTCCGGCTCCACCGGTTCGACGAGCGAGCAGCCGCCGACCGAGGAGGCCCCGACGGGCGGCGACGCCCCGCGGAACCCGATCGGCGGCCTGCTGGGCTGAGCCCGGAGCCGTACGCCTACGGAAGAGGCGGCACCGTCCCACCGGACGGTGCCGCCTCTTCGTCGTGGCCGTGGCGTCTCAGAGGCCCTGGGCGGCGAGCTCCTTCGCGGCCTCCGTGAGGTCCTTCGCGGTGTCGATGGCCCTCCAGTACGCCCCCTGGGGCAGCGGGAAGCCGGCCAGGCGCCGCTCGCGGGCGAGGCGGGGGAAGGTGGTCCGCTCGTGGTCGCCGAGGTCGGGGAGGAGCTCGGTGAAGGCGGGGGAGAAGACGTACACGCCGGCGTTGATGAGGAACGGCGACGGCGGGGCCTCGACGAAGTCGGTGATGTGCCCGAAGGTGTCGGTCTCGACGGCGCCCCACGGGATGCGGGGGCGGGCCAGGGCGAGGGTGGCGGTGGCGTCGCGCTCGTCGTGGAAGGCGGCCATCTCGCGCAGCGAGAAGCGGGTCCAGATGTCGCCGTTGGTGGCGTACCACGGCCGGTCCGGCTCGGGCAGGTGCGCGGCGGCGTACTTGAGGCCGCCGCCCCGGCCCAGCGGCTCGGTCTCGATGACCGTGGTCACCTTGAGCGGGAGGTCGGCCGAGTCCAGCCACTCCTGGAGGACTTCGGCGAGGTGCCCGCAGGAGACGACGGCGTCGGTGACGCCCTCGGCGGCCAGCCAGGACAGCTGATGGCCGATGATCGGGGTCCCGGTGCCCGGGATCTCGACCATCGGCTTGGGGCGGTCGTCGGTGTAGGGGCGCAGCCGCGAGCCCTGGCCGCCCGCCAGGACCACGGCCTGCGTCGGAGTGGTGTGCATACGGGGAACGATAGGTGCCCCGCGTGCGCGGGCGCGGCGAGCGCGCTCAGGCCGTCGCGCGCATCACGCCGGTCGCGTACGCGGTGTCGCAGACCGGGCGGGAGAAGGACTGGGCGCGGGCCGGGCCGTAGTGCTCGACGGCGGCGCGGCCGAGGGCGCGGGCGATCGACACGCAGTGCTCGGCGAGCGAGGGGCGGTTCTCCACCTCGCGCTGGAGGTGGGTGAGGGCGACGCCGGGGTCCTTCTCCTGGAGCTCGGCGAGGAGCCGGTCGCGCAGGACGTCCTGCGGGGCGCGGGACTTGGCGCGGGTGGAGACGTCCGCCGAGGAGGCGGTCAGCATCTGGCCGTCGGCGTCCTGGCCGGCCCACGGGACGGCGGACACCGCGAGCGTTCCCGACAGGACCAGGACGACGGGGAGGACGAGGGCGAGGGAGCGGCCGATTCGGCGGGCAGTGTGCGTCACGCAGGCGAGCGTAGCGGGCGGTAGTGATATGGCGACATTTAGTCACTCTCGCGAGGGATGGTTCGACGCGGCTTTTCGAATCCCGTGTTGACGCGGAGCGGTGGGGCGGGCCCCGAATGCCGGGGTTTTCCGGGGTAAGACCGCTTATCCGTGGGGCGATCCCGTTTAAACGAACGACCCCGCATCCGCCAGGGACACGGGGCCGTTCGCCACGGGCCGTTTCCGGCCCGGCGGGTCACTCGCTGATGCGCTGCTCCGTGGACTTGGAGAAGACGTGCATCTCGCCGGCGCGCGGGACGACGTGCAGCGTGGAGCCCTTGGCGGGGATCTCGCGGCCGCCGACGCGGATGACGATGTCCTTGTCCTCGCCGCCGACGCGGGTGGAGCCGTAGACGAAGCCGTCGGAGCCGAGCTCCTCGACGACGTTGACGGTCACGGCCACGCCGTCCTTGCTGGTGGCGCCGGAGACGTCGAAGTGCTCCGGGCGGACGCCGACGACGACGGTGGTGTCGCCGTTGGCGGCGGCGGTGGCGAGCGCGTCACGGGAGACCGGGACGACGCTGTTGCCGAACTTCACGCCGCCCTCGGTGATCGGGACCTCGATCAGGTTCATGGCGGGGGAGCCGATGAAGCCGGCGACGAAGAGGTTCGCGGGCCTGTCGTACATGTTGCGCGGGGTGTCGACCTGCTGGAGCAGACCGTCCTTGAGGACGGCGACGCGGTCGCCCATGGTGAGGGCCTCGGTCTGGTCGTGGGTGACGTAGACCGTGGTGATGCCGAGGCGGCGCTGCAGGCCGGCGATCTGCGTACGGGTCGAGACGCGGAGCTTGGCGTCGAGGTTCGACAGCGGCTCGTCCATGAGGAAGACCTGCGGCTCGCGGACGATCGCGCGGCCCATGGCGACACGCTGGCGCTGACCGCCGGAGAGCGCCTTCGGCTTGCGGTCGAGGTACTCGGTGAGGTCGAGGATCTTCGCGGCCTCTTCGACCTTGGCGCGGATCTCGGCCTTGTTGACGCCGGCGATCTTGAGCGCGAAGCCCATGTTGTCGGCGACGGTCATGTGCGGGTACAGCGCGTAGTTCTGGAACACCATGGCGATGTCCCGGTCCTTGGGCGGCAGGTGGGTGACGTCGCGGTCACCGATGCGGATGGCGCCCGCGTTCACGTCCTCCAGGCCGGCGAGCATGCGCAGCGAGGTGGACTTGCCGCAGCCCGAGGGACCGACGAGGACGAGGAACTCGCCGTCCGCGATCTCGATGTCGAGCTGGTTGACGGAGGGCTTGGTGGCACCCGGGTAGATGCGGGTCGCCTTGTCGAAAGTGACGGAAGCCATGGTGATGTGTCCCTTCACCGGCAGGAACGTGCCGGACGATCCGAGTAAAGGAAGGATTGAGGTCTAGTCCACCAGGGTGAACTCCGCTTGACGCTACCCCGGCGATGTCGGGTCTGTCAGTAGTCGCAGGCGGTGACTTTTTCGGATAATCGTCCGGCACCGCCCTGCCGCTCCCCCCCACCGATGGAGGCGTCCCATGCGGCTCTCCGCCGACGACCGGCGCTCCCTGAAGCGGCTCCTCCAGCGTCGCCGGGCCGCGATACCCCCGGTGACCAGGGGTTTCCCCCCTCGGCTTCCGGGTCCGGGGAGACGGGCCGAGGGGCTGAGCCAGGAGCAGATGGACGAGCTCCTCGCGCGCGCCCGGGGCACGTACAACCGTCTGGAGAACGGCCGGCTCGCCCACCCGGGCGCCGACCTCCTCACCGCCGTGGCGCGGGCGCTGGGCCTCGACGAGCACGAGTGGACCTTCCTCTGGCGGGTGACGCGCAAGGAGAACCCGCCCGGCGCCCTGCACGGCAGCGCGGGCACCGACGTCGCCGGCGTGTGGCGGCGGATCGTCGAAGGGATCACCGGCACCCTCGTGTACCTCAGCGACGTCGAGTACGGCATCGTCGCCCACAACGAGGAGTTCCGCGCCTTCTTCCCCCGCCGGCAGGCGCCCGCCAACGTCATGCGCTGGCTGCTCCTGGACCCGGAGGCCCGCGCCGAGGTCCTGGTGGACTGGACGGACCGCTGGGCGCCGGCCGTCATGCCGCACCTGCGGCAGACGGTGGAGTCGCGCCCCCGGAACGCGGCGCTGGCCCGCCTGGAGCGGGACGTCCTCGCCGACCCGGTGGCCGGGCCCCTCTACCGCGACCTCGCGGCCGTCCCCCTCCCGTACGAGGACGGCGCCGAACTCCCGGTCCACCACGCCGTCCACGGCCCCGGCCGCCTCACCACCTGCCTCGCCGAACCGATCGTCGCCCCCGGCGCGCGCCTCAACCTCAGCATCTACATCCCGGACGGCCCCGCCGCCGGCCTTCGCCCCGGCCTTCCCCCGGACTTCGCCCCCGACCGATTTCGGGACCCTGTGTAGAGTGGGCCACGCGCGCGTGCCCGACGCGCGCGCCCGCCGCCTTAGCTCAGTTGGCTAGAGCGCTTGACTTGTAATCTTGAGGTCGTCGGTTCGATTCCGACAGGCGGCTCGTACGACGAAGGCCCCGGCCCCCGCGAGGGGTTCGGGGCCTTCGTCACGTGCGGCGCGCCCGGCGTGCTCGCGCCGTCAGCGGCCCGCGACGCGGTTGGCCCAGCGGGCCGCGCGGTCCGTGGTGGGGGCGTGGGTGGTCGCTTCGCGGTGGTCGGCGGCGCGGTAGGCGGTGTAGAGGGTGTGGACGCCGAGCCAGCGGAGGGGTTCCGGCTCCCAGGTGCGGACCTTGTGGTTCACCCACGGGAGGGTGGTGAGGTCGGTGGGGCCGGACTGGCCGGAGTCCTGGCGGATGAGGTCGCGGAGGGTGCGGGCGGCGAGGTTGGTGGTGGCGACGCCGGAGCCGACGTAGCCGCCGGCCCAGCCGAGGCCGGTGGAGCGGTCGAGGGAGACGGTGGCGCACCAGTCGCGGGGGACGGCGAGGACGCCGGACCAGGCGTGGTCGACGCGGACGCCCGCGAGCTGGGGGAAGAAGCGGACGAGGACGTCGCGGAGGGCTTCGATCGTCCGCGGCTGGGTGCGGCCGTCGTTGTCGGTCTTCGAGCCGTAGCGGTACGGGACGCCCCGGCCGCCGAGGGCGATGCGGCCGTCGGCGGTGCGCTGGGCGTACATGTAGGCGTGGGCCATGTCGCCGAGGGTCTCCAGGCCGTTCCAGCCGATGGACTCCCACTGGGCGTCGGTGAGCGGCTCGGTGGCGATCATGGAGGAGTTCATGGGGAGCCAGGTGCGGCGCCGGCCGGCGAGGGAGGCGGTGAAGCCCTCCGTGCAGCGGAGCACGTACGGGGCGCGGACCGTGCCGTACGGGGTGACCGCGTGCTTCGGCTTGATCTCGGTGACCGGGGTCGACTCGTGGATGGTGACACCGAGGGCCTCGACGGCGGCGCGCAGGCCGTTGACCAGCTTCACCGGGTGGACGCGGGCGCCGTGCGGGGTCCAGGAGGAGCCGACGGCGCCGGCGACGCGGATGCGTGCGGCGGTCTCGCGGGCGCCGTGGATCTCGCGGTCCGTCTCGCCGAAGGCGTGCTCGACCGCGTGGAACTCCTTGAGGCGGGCCAGCTGGGCGGGGGTGAGGGCGACCTCCAGGACGCCGCCGCGGTGCTGGTCGGCCTCGATCTTCTCGGCGTCGAGGACGTCGAGGACCTCGGTCACGGTGGCGTTCATCGCCTGCTGGAGGCGGACGGCGGCGTCGTGGCCGTGCAGCTTGGCGTAGCGGTCGCGGCCGGCGATGCCGTTGTAGAGCCAGCCGCCGTTGCGGCCGGAGGCGCCGTAGCCGCAGAAGCGGGCCTCCAGGACGACGATGTCGAGGAAGGGCACCGCCTTCTTCAGGTAGTAGGCGGTCCACAGGCCGGTGTAGCCGCCGCCGACGATGCAGACGTCGGCGGTCCGGTCGCCGGGGAGCGGCTCCTGCGGCTCCGGCAGGCCCTCCTGGGCGAACCAGAAGGAGATGCCGCCATTGACCGTGCTGGTGTTCATGTTGTCCCTCTTCCCGGTGCGTGGCGGGAGGGTACCGGGGGCGCCGGTCCCCTGGAAACGGGTCTTCCGGCGGGCGGGGGCGGCCGGAGGCGCGGTGGGCTCCGGGGGCTGCGGGACGAGGAGCCCGGGTCGTAGGCTCGGGTGGGTGATCGACGTACCCGAGGAACTCGCGGCCAGTCAGGCGAAGTACAACGGTGAGGCGGGGCGGGCGTTCGTCGCCGCGCTGCCGGGACGCGCCGAGGAGTTCCTCGGCCGGTGGGGGCTGCGGCTCGCGGGCCCCTCGATGCACGGTGTGGCGTCGCTGGTGCTGCCGGTGCGGCGGGCCGACGGCACGCCCGCCGCGCTCAAGCTCCAGCTCCTCGACGAGGAGAGCGAGGGCGAGCCGGTCGCGCTCCGCGCGTGGGGCGGCGACGGGGCGGTGCGGCTCCTGGAGCACGATCCGGAGACGGGCACGATGCTCCTCGAACGGGCCGACGAGCGGCGGCACTTGTCCCGCCACGGCGACGAACGGGAAGCCGTGCGCGTCCTGGCGGGGCTGCTCGCCCGGCTGTCCGCCCTCCCGGCGCCTCCCGGGCTGCGGCGGCTCGACGCGATCGCCGGGCGGATGCTCGCGCGCGTGCCGGCCGCGACGGCCCGGCTGGGCGCCGGGGACGCGGCGCTGCTCGCGGACTGCGCCGCCGCCGTGCGGGAGGTCGCGGCCGAGCCCGGCGACCGGCTGCTCCACTGGGACCTGCACTACGACAACGTGCTGGGCGCGGAGCGCGAGCCCTGGCTGGCGATCGACCCGAAGCCGCTCGCCGGCGACCCCGGCTTCGAGCTGCTGCCCGCCCTCACGGACCTGTGGAACCCGGATCCGGCGGAGATCCGCTGGCGGTTCGACCTGCTGACCGAGCGGCTCGGCCTCGACCGGGAGCGGGCGCTGGCGTGGACGCTGGGCCGGGTGCTCCAGAACGGCCTCTGGGACGTCGAGGACGGCGAACCCGCGCTCGACGCCGACCAGGTGGTCATCGCGCGGGCCCTGCTGGCACGCTGACGTCATGATCCGTACCGCCACACCCGCCGACGTGCCCGTCGTCCACGCCCTGATCCGTGACCTCGCGGAGTACGAGAAGGCCCTCGACGAGGTCCGCGCCACGCCCGAGCAGCTCCACGAGGCGCTCTTCGGCGAGCGGCCGGCCGCCTTCGCCCACATCGCCGAGACCGAGGACGGCGAGCCGGTCGGCTTCGCGCTCTGGTTCCTCAACTTCTCGACCTGGCGCGGCGTCCACGGCATCTACCTGGAGGACCTGTACGTCCGTCCGGAGGCGCGCGGCGGCGGCCACGGCAAGGCGCTGCTGACCGAGCTGGCGCGGATCTGCGTGGAGCGCGGCTACGAGCGCCTGGAGTGGTCGGTGCTGAACTGGAACAAGCCGTCGATCGACTTCTACGAGTCGCTGGGCGCCCGCCCGCAGGACGAGTGGTCGGTGTACCGGCTCACGGACGGGGCCCTGGCGGCACTCGGCGCGCGGGGCGGGGTGTAGGAAGTCCCCATGTGCAATGACGACAAGGACCACGGTCACGACATGGGCGTCGAGGCCCGTTTCCGGCGGATCACCGACTTCATCGAGGCCCGGCTGACCCCGCTCTTCGACCCCGCGAACGGCAGCGACCACGGCTTCGGGATGGACGACACCTCCCGCGCCCTGCGGGCGCTGCGCTACACGGTGCAGGCGGCCTCGCAGGTCTCCGGCCTGGTGGAGAAGCGGGAGACGGCGCCGGAGCTGCGCCAGGTGGTGGACCAGGCGCTGGAGCACAACTGGGACGCGCTGCGCTCCATCGCCCGGATGTGGGAGGACCACGAGGACTTCCGGAAGGAGTTCAAGGCGCACTCCTGGGACGTCCTCGGCGTCTGAGGCCCCGGTCCGTGTCCCTACGGGACGAGCACCACCTTGCCCATCGTGCCCCGGTTCTCCAGGGCGCGGTGGGCTCGTGCCGCTTCGGCGAGGGGGAAGCGGTGGACGGCGGGGCGGAGGGTGCCGTCGGCCGCGGCGGCGAGGGCGGCGAGTTCGAGGGCGCGGACGTCGCCGCCGGCCTTCTGGATCATGACGGGGCCGAGGATGGAGCCGGAGGTGATGCCGCGTGCGGTCAGCTCCTCCTCGGTGTAGGTGAGGGGTTCGCCGTCGTGGAGTCCGGCACCGGACCAGCCGAAGACGAGGTGCTGTCCGCCCTTGCCGAGGAGGTCGACGGCGGCGCGGCCGGTGTCGCCGCCGACGGAGTCGAAGACGACGGTGGCGGTGCGGTCGCCGAGGAAGGCGCGGACCTCGGCGGGCCAGTCGGGGAGGGTGTAGTCGACGGCGAGGTCGGCGCCGTTCTCGCGGACGCGGGCGACCTTGGCGGGGCCGCCGGCGAGGCCGATGACGGTGGCGCCGGCGTTCTTGGCGTACTGGACGAGGAGGGTGCCGATGCCGCCGGCGGCGGCGGGCACGATCGCGACCGATTCCGGGCCGAGTTCGGTGAACTGGAGGATGCCGAGGGTGGTGCGGCCGGTGCCGATCATGGCGACGGCCTCGGCCTCGCCGAGGTGGTCGGGGAGGGCGTGGAGGCGGGCGGCGTCGGTGACGGCGAGCTCGGCGTAGCCGCCGGGGTTCATGCCGAGGTGGGCGACGACGCGCCGGTCCAGCCAGGACGGGTCGGTGCCCTCGCCGACGGCGTCGACGGTGCCGGCGACCTCGCGGCCGGGGACGGTGGGGAGTTCGGCGGGGGCGGGGAAGGGGCCGGGGGCGCCCTCGCGGAGGGCGGTGTCGAGGAGGTGGACGCCGGCGGCGGCGACGGCGATGCGGACCTGGCCGGGCCCGGGGACGGGGTCGGGGACCTCCTCGTGGGTGAGGTTCTCGGCGGGGCCGAAGGCGTGGAGGCGGATGGCGTGCATGACGGTTCCCCTGACGTCGTGGCGGGTGTGCGGTCGGCTGTGCCGGCTTGCGGGACCACGTTCGTACCTGAACCTCGCTTGAGGTCAAGGGCGGGTGGCTGTCGGTGGTGTGCGTCACGATGGGCGCATGAAGCGAAAGACCAGGGCGCCCCGCCGGGTGGAGCTGCGGCTGCCGCCCCTGGAGCCGTACGGGGGCGGGCTGGAGCCCGACGGGGACTACGACGGCCTGGAGCTGGCCGGGCTCGATCTGGCGGGCGCCTCGGGGGAGGGCGCCCGGTTCCTGGACTGCCTGGTGCGGGAGTGCGCGCTGGACGGGGCGCGGCTGACGGGGGCGCGGTTCCTGGACTCGCGCCTGGAGGCGGTACGGGGCGTGGGGACCGACCTGTCGGGGGCGCAGCTGCGGGACGCGGAGGTGCGGGAGGCGCGGTTCGGGGGGACGCAGCTGCACGGCTCGGCGTGGGAGAGGGTGCTGGTCCGGGGCGGCAAGTGGGACTACCCGAACCTGCGGTCGGCGACCCTGCGGGACGTCGTCTTCGAGGGGTGCGTCCTGGTGGAGCCGGACTTCGGCGGGGCGGTCCTCGAGCGGGTCGCGTTCGTGGACTGCGAGCTGGTCGGGGTGGACCTCGCCGGGGCGAGGCTGACGGACGCGGACCTGCGCGGGGTGCGACGCCTGGAGATCGCGCGCGGGGTGGAGTCCCTGGCGGGCGCGGTGATCTCCTCGGTGCAGCTGCTCGACCTGGCGCCGGTGCTCGCGGCGCGGCTGGGGGTGCGGGTGGAGGACTGAGGCCGGCGGGCCCCGGGGGTCACTTCACGCGGGGGAAGCGGGACTGGAGGGCCCAGACGGCCGGGTTGTCGGCCAGGCCCTCGTGCATGTCGGTGAGGTCGGCGATCAGGTCGTGGAGGAAGTCGCGGGCCTCGCGGCGGAGTGCGGCGTGCGAGAAGGTGAGCGGGCGTTCGTCGCCGGGCATCCAGTCCGCCTCGACGTCGACCCAGCCGAAGCGGCGCTCGAAGAGCATCCGGTCCGAGGACTCGGTGAAGTCGAGCTCGGCGTACTGGGGGCGGGAGGCGCGGCTGCCGGCCGGGTCCCGGTCGAGCTGCTCGATGATGTCGCAGAGCGCCCACGCGAAGTCGAGGACCGGCACCCATCCCCAGGCCGTGGACACCTCGCGGTCCTCCTCGGTGTCCGCGAGGTACACGTCGCCGCAGAAGAGGTCGTGCCGCAGCGCGTGGACGTCCGCCGCCCGGTAGTCGGTCTGCGGGGGGTCGGGGAAGCGCCGGGAGAGGGAGTAGCCGATGTCGAGCACCCACTGATGGTGTCACGCCCCCGGGCCCGGCGTCCCCCGGGTTCGGCGTCCCCCGGGTTCGGCGCCGGACGTGGTGGGTCCCCGGGCCCGGCATCAGACGCGGTGGGTCGCCCGGGCCAGCCGCGGGCCGAGCCAGCGCTTGAGGCGGCGCAGCGGCTCCAGGCTGCCGGCGGCGCGGTCGAGGCGGTAGTAGAGCTGCGGGGGGACGTGGGGGAGGAGCGGGGAGTGGCGCTGGCCGAGGAGGGCGAACATCCGGTCCGGCTCCAGGGCCATGTAGCGGGGGAGGTTCTCGTACCACTGGGCGCTCAGGCGGGCCGCGCTCTGCGCGGAGACGAGTTCGGCACGGCGGCGCCGGCCGTAGGTGCCGAGGGCCGTGTCCAGGTCGCCCGGGTGGGTGCGGAGGGCGTCGGCCAGGGCCAGGGCGTCCTCCAGGGCCAGGGTGGTGCCCGCGCCGATCGAGTAGTGCGTGGTGTGGGCGGCGTCGCCGAGGAGGACGGTCCGGCCGTGGTGCCAGGCGCGCGTGGTGAGGGTGCGGAAGCGCAGCCACTGGGCGGGGTCCGCGCCCCGGTCGCGGCCGATGAGCGGGTGGCCGTCGAGGAGGTCGTGGAAGAGCTTCTCCAGGAGGGCGAGGCAGTCGCCCTCGGGCATGGTGTCCAGGCCCAGGCCCGTCCAGGTGCCGGGGGCGCACTCCACGACGCAGGTGGAGCGCTCGCCGCTGAAGCCGTAGGCGTAGCACCAGATCCAGCCGTGCCCGGTCTCCTTGAAGGCGAAGCTGAAGGAGTCGAAGACCTTGCTGGTGCCGAGCCAGATGTACGGGTTCCGGCCGGTGGTGAAGGCGGCGCCGAAGGGCTCCGGGTCCGCCTCGCGCAGCGTGCTGTGGACGCCGTCGGCCGCGACGACCAGGTCCGCGCCGGCCAGCTCCGGGGCGGTCGGGCCCGCGATCGGGTGCTCGTGCGCGATCTCGACGCCCAGCCCGGCGGCCCGGTCCGCGAGGAGCCCGAGCATCCGGCGGCGGCCGATGCCGAAGCCGGCGTCGCCGCGGTGCACGGTCCGCTCGTCGCGGACGATCGCGAGGCCGTCCGTCCACGTCACCGAGGCCTCGGCGACGGCCGCCGCGGACTCCGGGTCGCCCGCCCGCAGCTTGTCGAGGAGCCCGGCCCAGTAGGTGACGCCCCAGCCGTAGGTAGAGCCGGCCGCGTTCCGCTCGTACACGGCGATCTCGTGCGACGGGTCCTGGCGCTTGAGCAGGATCGAGAGGTACAGGCCGGCGGGCCCGCCACCGACGACGGCGATCTTCACGTGCGCTCCCGAGGAGAACATGACACGGTGCAGTGGAACGACAGCGCACGGTAGCAGTCGCCGGGGGTTCAGGGGAGCAGGCGCCGCTCCTTCGCGACCGCCACGGCGCCGGCCCGCGTGTCGACGCCGAGCTTCGCGTAGATCCGGCCCAGGTGGGTCTTGACGGTGGCCTCGCTGATGAAGAGGGCGCGGGCGATCTCCTTGTTGCCGAGGCCGTGGGCGAGCTGGCCGAGGATGTCGCGCTCCCGGTCGGTCAGGGAGGGGCCCGCGGCGCCGCGCATCCGGTCCATGACCCGGCTCGCGACCGGCGGGGAGAGGGCCGTGCGCCCCTGGGCGGCGGCGTGGATGGCGGCGAACAGCTCCTCGGGCCGCTCGGCCTTCAGGAGGTAGCCGGTGGCGCCCGCCTCGATGGCGCGGGTGATGTCGGCGTCGGTGTCGTAGGTGGTGAGGACGAGGACGTGGACGCCGGTGGGCGCGATCCGCCGGGTCGCCTCCACGCCGTCGATGCCGGGGCCGAGCTGGAGGTCCATCAGGACCACGTCCGGCTTCAGCTTGGCGGCCATCGCGACGGCCTCCTCGCCGCTGCCGGCCTCCCCGACGACCTCGATGTCGGGGGTGGAGCCGAGGAGGGCGAGCAGCCCGGCGCGGACGACGACGTGGTCGTCGCAGAGGAGGATGCGTACGGTCACGGGCGGGCCTCCACGGGGGGCGCGAGGGGGATGGCGGCGGAGAGCACCGTGCCCTCGCCGGGGGTCGACTCCACCGTAAGCGTGCCGCCCAGCTGCCGGGCCCTGACCCGCATCGCGGGCAGGCCGTGGCCGCGGACGCCGCCGTCGCGGGCGGCCGACGGGTCGAAGCCGCTGCCGTCGTCGGCGACGTCCAGCACGACCTGGTCGTCGAGGTAGGTGAGGGTGAGGGCGGCGGAGGTCGCGCCGGCGTGCTCCCGGATGTTGGCGAGCGCGCCCTGCGCGATCCGCAGCAGCGCCGACTGCGCCCGGTCCGGCAGCGGCACCGGCGTGCCGTCGACCCGGAAGGCGGCCGACTCGCGCTCCGCGAGCCCGCGCAGCGCCTGCTCCAGGCCGCCGCCCTCGGCGAGGTCGGCGGGGGCCAGGTCGTGGACGAAGCGGCGGGCCTCGGCGAGGTTCCGTTCGGCGATCGACTCGGCGGTGCGGACGTGCCGGCGGGCGGTCGCCGGGTCGCCGTCCCAGGTGCGGTCGGCGGCCTGGAGCAGCATCTGCTGGCTGGACAGGCCCTGGGCGAGGGTGTCGTGGATCTCCATGGAGAGCCGCTGCCGCTCGGCGAGGGTGCCCTCGCGCCGCTCGATCGCGGCGAGTTCGCGGCGGGTGCGGATCAGGTCGTCGATGAGGGCGCGCTGGCGGGCCGCCTGCCGGTCGGCGTGGACGAAGACGCCGGTGGCGATGGCGGCGACGGCCGGCGGGGCCACGATCAGGTTGGGGTCCCAGCCGCCGTGCGAGAGCTGCACCTGCGCGAAGACGACGAAGGCGGTGAGGAGGGTGACGAGGACGAGGGCGGCCCTCGCCGGGAGGGTCCGCAGGCCGGTGTAGAAGAGCGGGACCGCGCACCAGGCGAAGCTGGGCGCGAGGACGACGAGGACCACCCAGACGGCGACGACCGTGCACAGCCAGGCGATCCGGCCGGGGGTGGCGCGGGTGCCGAGGACCGGGCCGAGGAGGTAGAGCGCGGCGAGCGCGACGGAGAGCGCGACGATCCACAGACCGCGGTCCTCCCACTCGTGGCGGATGAGGAAGCGGACCAGGGAGGCGCCGAGCAGCAGGAAGAACGCGACGTGCATGACGCGCGCCAGCCACCCGGCGTCCGGGTCGTGCGGCTGCCCGCCGCGCGCGCCGCCGCCGTACGGGGCCTGGCCGTACGGGGCCTGGCCGTACGGGGGAGGGGCGTACGGAGCCCGGCCGTGCGGGGCCCGCCCGTGTGGGTCCCGGTCCTGCGGGGCCCGCCCGTGGGGAGCGGGTGTCGGGTCTGGGGTGTGCCGTGCGTGCCGGCCGGTCCGGTCCACCGTCTCGTCTCCTTCGCGGGCCGCCCTCGGTGGCGCGCCCACGCGGGGCCGCGCTGACCTGGGTGTACGTATCCATGCTGACCCGCGAGGACCACGCGGGCATCAGCCGATCGGCTGACCCCGGCATCGTCCGGTGCGCGCCGGGAGGGCAGCCGGACCGTCGACCGTACGGGGCGGGACCCGGACCCAGGATGGACGCAGAGCGAACGCAGCACCCGCCCTCCTCCTCCTCACGACCTCCTCGGGAGCCCACCATGAAGAAGAAGCTCGTCCTCGGCACCACCGTCGCCGCCGTCCTGGCCGCCGGCACCTTCGGCGCCGTCTCCGCGAACGCCTCCGCCCCGGCCGCCGCCCCCGCCGCCGTCGTCAAGGCCGACGCGGGCAACGACAACCTGTTCCAGACGAACCACCTCACCGTCGAGGCCGCCACCGACGCCGCCGAGGCCGTCCTGGACGCCGCCGCGAAGGAGAACCAGCGGGTCTCCGTGGCCGTCGTCGACCGCAACGGCAACACCATCGTCACCCTGCGCGGCGACGGCGCCGGCCCGCAGTCCTACGAGTCGGCCGTGAAGAAGGCGTTCACCGCCGTCTCCTGGAACGCCCCGACCTCCGAGCTGGTCAAGCGCCTGGAGCAGGCCCCGAACCTCAAGGACATCCCGGGCACCCTCTTCCTCGGCGGCGGCGCCCCGGTCACCGCCAAGGGCGGCCCGATCGCCGGCATCGGCGTCGCGGGCGCCCCCTCCGGCGACCTGGACGAGAAGTTCGCCCGCGCCGGCGTCGCCGAGCTCGCGAAGTAGGCCGGGCCCCTCGACCGGTGGGGGCCTCCGATTCCCCCCGACGGACGCCCTCACCGCCGCCTCCTGTCCGACTTGTCTAGGATCCGTACCGTGATCCCGACCCGCCGGACCGGACGGTCCCCCCGGGCCGCCGCCTCCCTGGCGGCGGCCCTCGCCGTGCTCGGCGGCCTCCTCGCCGGCTGCGCGCCGGAGACCGGCGGGGTGCGGGGCACGCCCGGCGCGTCCGGGCTGC
The DNA here is from genome assembly GCF_014649855.1 of Streptomyces roseolus. Classification (GTDB taxonomy): domain Bacteria; phylum Actinomycetota; class Actinomycetes; order Streptomycetales; family Streptomycetaceae; genus Streptomyces; species Streptomyces roseolus. Next base: position 99,893 of record NZ_BMTV01000021.1, read on the forward strand.
GCGACCCGTACTTCGCGAAGCTCGGCAACGGCGGTTACGACGTCGGCCGCTACGCCCTCGACCTCGCCTACGACCCGGACACCGGACGGCTCGACGGCACCGCGCGGATCACCGCCCGCGCCACCCAGGACCTCTCCGCGTTCAACCTCGACCTGTCCGGGCTGACCGTCACGGGCGCGACCGTCGACGGCGCGCCCGCCGCCGTCAACCGCGCCGGCACCGAGCTGACGCTCCGTCCGCGCGACGAGCTGCCGCGCGGACGGGAGTTCACCGTCACGGTCGAGTACGCGGGGGTGCCCGAGCCGCTCACCGACCCCGACGGGTCGGTCGAGGGCTGGCTGCGGAGCGCCGGCGGGGCCCTCGCGGTCGGCGAACCGGCCGGCTCCATGACCTGGTTCCCCGGCAACCACCACCCCTCCGACAAGGCGGCGTACGAGATCGCGCTGACCGCCCCCAGCGGGCTGGCGGCGCTCTCCAACGGCGTCCGGGTCTCCGCCGAGCCCGTCTCCGGCGGCCGCACCCGCACGGTCTGGCGCCAGCCGGAGCCGATGGCGAGCTATCTCGCGACGGTGGTGATCGGCCGGTACGAGACCACCACCGGCACGGCGCTCGGCGAGGTCCCGGTGGTCACCGCCGTCGATCCCGCGCTCGTCTCCGCGACGGCCGGGCTCCGCGCCGAACTCCCCGTGCTCCTCGCCCGCCAGCGGGACCGCTTCGGCCCCTATCCCTTCTCCGCCGCCGGTGCCGTCGTCACCGCCGACGGGTCCCTCGGCTATGCCCTGGAGACCCAGACCCGGCCCGTCTTCCCGGCCGGCTCCTTCGACCGCACGACGCTCGTGCACGAACTGGCCCACCAGTGGTTCGGGAACTCCGTCACCCCCGCGTCCTGGCAGGACATCTGGCTCAACGAGGGCTTCGCCACCTACGCCGAGTGGCTGTACGCGGAGGAGCACGGCTCCGTGCCCGCCGCCGACAGCTTCGCGGCGGCCTTCGCCGAGGACGCCAACTGGGCCTTCCCGCCCGCCGATCCCCCCTCCGCGGAGAACCTCTTCGACCGGCCCGTCTACCAGCGCGGCGCGATGGTCCTCCACAAGCTCCGCGAGACCGTCGGCGACCGCGTCTTCGACGAGCTGCTGCGCGGCTGGGCCGCGAAGCACCGCCACGCCAACGCCTCCACGGAGGACTTCACGGCCTACGCCGAGTCGGTGGCGGGCCGCGGTCTGGACGCGGTGTGGGACGTCTGGCTGTACGGCGACGGGCGGCCGCGCACGCCCTAGACCAGGGCCTTCCCGAGGACCACGCACGGGCCGGCCGTGGGCCGGGTCCGGGCGGCGGGGCGCCGTCCTCCAGGGCCCCGGGCGCGAGGGTCTCGACGGTCACGGGGCAAGGGCGGGGCCCCGGCGGGTCGAAACCCGGCCGGGGCCCGGTGGCTCCACGAGCCGTGTGTCAGAGGTTCACGCCGAAGTCGCGGGCGATGCCCTCCAGGCCGGAGGCGTAGCCCTGGCCGACGGCGCGGAACTTCCACTCGGCGCCGTTGCGGTACAGCTCGCCGAAGACCATGGCGGTCTCGGTGGCGGCGTCCTCGGAGAGGTCGTAGCGGGCGATCTCGGCGCCGCCGGCCTGGTTCACGATGCGGATGTACGCGTTGCGCACCTGGCCGAAGTTCTGCGAGCGGGAGACCGCGTCGTAGATGGAGACCGGGAAGACGATCTTGTCGACGTTCGCCGGGAGGCCCGCGAGGTTGACGTTGATCTGCTCGTCGTCGCCGCCGCCCTCACCCGTGCGGTTGTCACCCGTGTGGACGATCGTCTGGTCCGGGGTGGACTTGTTGTTGAAGAAGACGAAGTGGGCGTCCGAGGCCACCTTGCCGGCGGCGTCGACGCCGATCGCGGAGGCGTCCAGGTCGAAGTCGGTGCCGGTCGTCGTGCGGACGTCCCAGCCGAGGCCCACGGTGACGGCGGTCAGACCCGGCGCCTCCTTGGTGAGGGAGACGTTGCCGCCCTTGGTGAGGCTCACAGCCATGGGGGAGACCCTTTCATCGCGGTTCATCACGTTCTCTTCGCCGGGAGAAACGCGGAACGGCGCTCCACGGTTCCCGTCGGCGAAAACAGGATGACGGTCCGCGCCCGTCCCGGGGAACATGGAGGCATGTCAGGTCCGTATCAGATCCGCGGCTCCGTCTCGCTGCCCGAGGCCGAGCTCCAGTGGCGTTTCTCGCGCTCCTCGGGTCCCGGCGGCCAGCACGTGAACACGTCCGATTCCCGCGTCGAGCTGCTCTTCGACCTCGCCGCGACCCAGGCCCTGCCCGAGGTGTGGAAGGCCCGCGCCCTGGAACGGCTCGCCTCCCGCCTCGTGGACGGGGTGCTGACCGTACGGGCCTCGGAGCACCGCTCCCAGTGGCGCAACCGCGAGACGGCCGCCGTCCGGCTCGCCGCGCTCCTCGCCGAGGCGACCGCCCCGCCGCCGAAGCCGCGCCGCGCGACGAAGATCCCCCGGGGCATCAACGAGCGCCGGCTGCGGGAGAAGAAGCAGCGCGCCGAGACGAAGCGCGGCCGGCAGGGCCGCGACTGGGGCTGACGGGGCGGCGTACCGATGGGCCGACGGGCTGATCGCCCGGCGGGCCCGCGCGTTCAGCCCAGGTGGCGGTAGCGGCCCCGGAAGTAGGTGAGGGGCGCGCCGTCCGGCGCGGGCAGGCCGACCGAGAGGACGCGGCCGACGACGAGGGTGTGGTCGCCGGCCACCACCCGGTTCTCCGTGCGGCACTCCAGGGTGGCGAGCGCCCCGTCGAGCAGCGGCGCCCCGCTCTCCGTGCCGCGCGTGTGCGGCAGGTCGGCGAAGAGCAGGCGGTCCGAGACGCGGCCCTTCATCGAGAAGCGGCCGGCGACCTGCCGCTGCTCCTCGGCGAGGACCGACACCGCCCAGACCGGCACCTCCTCCAGGAGGTCGTCCATCCGGGAGCCGTTGCGCAGGCTCACCAGGACCAGCGGCGGGTCCAGCGAGACGGAGAGGAAGGCGGTGGCGGTCATGCCGACGTCCTCGCCGCGCGGGCCGTCGTCGGGGTCGTGCGCGGTCACCAGGACCACTCCGGCCGCGAGGCGGGACATGGCCGCCCGGAACTCGTCGTCGCTCACCCCCTCAGCATGAGGGATGGCGAGGTCGGTGACGGGAGGTGAGGGCGGGGTCTTCTGCAGCACACCGGAACGCTATTCCGGGGTCCGCGCGGGCCGCATCGGGCCGGGGGACCAGAGCGGCGCCCGGCAAGGGTCCTAGGACCCGGACCGGGGACCGGACGCACCCAAGCCTGTGACTTAAGTCACAGAGGGCAGTATTTGCTGACCCTGTGTACCGGGTGCGCAGCTCGCTGTGATTCAGTGGCGGGGACAGTACAGCACGAAGCCGATGAGAACCCTGGAGTTGCTGTCGAGGTCTCGGGGAGAGCGAGCGATGGAGACCGAGTCGGAGCCTTACGTCCGTCTCTCGACCCTGCGGCAGCTGCATCAGGTCGTGGCGGACCTGAACACCGCCCGCAGCCTCGCGGACACCCTGCAGACCGTCGCCGACGGCGTCGTCGCCGGCCTCAACTACCAGCTGGCCTGCGTGAACCTGGTCCGGCCCGACGGCGACCTGGTCGTCGCCGCCTTCGCCGGAGACCCCGCAGCCGAGGCCCTCATCACCGGCCGCGTCGGCTCCCGCGAGTCCTGGGAGCGTCGGCTCGCCATGGCCGTCCCCTGGGGCGACCTGCGGTTCATACCGCACACCGAGGGCTGGGTCCTCATGGACGACGACGTGCCCCAGTGGCACACCGACGGCCCCGCGCCCCGCTTCGAGGACGAGTGGCACCCCCACGACCGGCTGTACGCCCCCATGTACGCCCCCGGAGCCCGCTCCGCCCACCCCGGGGAGCCCCGGGGCACCGGCCGGGAACTGCTCGGCGTCATATCCGTCGACCGGCCGCGCAACGGCCGGCACCCCGGGCCCTGGGGGCAGGAAGCCCTCCAGATGTACGCCTCCCAGTCCGCCATCGCGATCAGCAACGCCCGTCTCCGCTCCAACATGCAGCGCGCCCTCATCCGCCTGGAGCGCGAGCAGCAGGCCCTCCGCGCCAGCGAGGAGTCCTTCCGGCAGGCCTTCGAGTACGCCCCCTCCGGCATGGCCATCGCCGAGCTCGGCGGCGACCAGCACGGCCGGCTCCTCCGCACCAACGACGCCCTCTGCCGGCTCCTCGGCCGCCCCGCCTCGGTGATGCGCCGCTACTCCTTCGCCGACCTCGTCCACCCCGAGGACATCGGCACCCTCCTCCGCACCTCCGCCGAGGGCGGCCGCGCCGAACTGCGGCTCGGCCGGCGCGACGGCACCTACGTGTGGGTCTCGCTGCGGAACTCGGTGGTCGCCGACACCGCCGACGGGCCCCGCTTCCTCCTCACCCACGTCGAGGACATCGAGGAGCGCAAGCGGCACGAGCTCCAGCTCGCCCACCGGGCCTCCCACGACGCCCTCACCGGCCTGCCCAACAGCGCCGAGCTGCGCTCCCGGCTCTCCGCCCGGCTCTGCGAACGCCCCGCGCACGCCGGCGCCTACCAGGGCCCCGGCCCCGACCCGCTGCCCGCCGCGTACGGGGGCGGCGGCCACGAGGCGTACGAGGGCGGGTACGAAGGGGGCCACGACGGCGGGTACGAGTACGGCCACGAGCACGAGCACGGCTTCGGTTTCGAACCGGCCGGCGGCGGGGCGTACGACCACCACGTGCACACGGTCGCGCCGACCGGCGGCGACGTCGACGACGGCACCAAGGGGCTCGCCGTCCTCTTCTGCGACCTCGACGGCTTCAAGTCGATCAACGACCGCTTCGGGCACCACACCGGCGACGCCGTCCTCATCGAGGTGGCCCGCCGGCTCACCACCGGCGTCAGGGACGGTGACACGGTCGCCCGTCTGGGCGGTGACGAGTTCGTCGTCCTCGCCGACGGCCTGGGCGCCGCCGACGCCGCCGACCTCGCCGTCCGGCTGCGGAACGCGATCATCCCGCCCATCCGGGTGGACGGCCGGGCGGTGCGGGTCGGGGCCAGTTTCGGCATCGGCTGGGCCGAATGCGGGATGACCGTCGAAGAGGTCCTGAACTCCGCCGACCAGCGGATGTACGTGGAGAAACGGTCCCGTGCCAAGGTGCAGCGGCGGGCCGGTTGATCGCTTCCCGCGTGATGGCCGTCTGAAGTCCTTTCGTCGGCACCCCACCTTCGGGTGGAGGAAGGGAACGAAGGCCCTGCGGAGCGGGGTTTCGCCGTAGGACTGATGGGCCGCGCTCTGATCAGCGAGTTTGTACCTCACCTGTTGCGACGCTAGTTTGTGAGCGTGCCCACGCATGTGAAGCGGGCGTTCAAGTACCGCTTCTATCCCACGGACGAGCAGGCAGCCGAGCTGTCGCGCACGTTCGGCTGCGTCCGCAAGGTCTACAACATGGCGCTCGCCGCCCGTACTGAGGCGTGGGCGCGGCAGGAGCGGGTGAACTACAACGCCACGTCGGCGATGCTGACGGCGTGGAAGAAGACCGAGGATCTGGCGTTCCTCAATGAGGTGTCGTCGGTTCCGCTCCAGCAGTGCCTTCGGCACCTGCAGGCGGCGTTCACAAATTTCTTCGGCAAGCGGGCCAGGTACCCGCGCTTCAAGTCGAAGAAGAAGTCGAGGAGGTCTGCCGAGTACACCACCAGCGGGTTTCGCTTCCGTGATGGGAAGCTGACGTTGGCCAAGATGGCGGTACCGCTGGACATCGTGTGGTCCCGGCCCCTGCCCGAGGGGGTGAAACCTTCGACGGTGACCGTGTCTCAGGACGCGGCCGGGCGTTGGTACGTCTCCATGCTGTGCGAGGACCCTGCCGTCACGCCGCTCCCCGTGACGGATACCGCCGTGGGCGTGGATGTCGGCCTGGATCATCTGCTGACCCTCTCGACCGGGGAGAAGATCGCCAACCCCCGGCACGAGCGCCGTGACCGCGCCCGCCTCGCCCTGGCCCAGCGCCGCCTGGCGAAGAAGACCAAGGGGTCGGCGAACCGGGCCAAGGCCCGGCGTAAGGTTGCCAAGATCCACGCCCGGATCGCCGACCGCCGCCGTGACGGCCTGCACAAGCTGACCACTCGACTCGTTCGTGAGAACCAAACGATCGTGATCGAGGACCTGACCGTACGCAACATGGTCAAGAACCGGAGTCTGGCCCGCGCCATCAGCGATGCCGCGTGGAGCGAGTTCCGGAACCTGCTGGAGTACAAGGCCCAGTGGTACGGGCGGGAAGTGATCGCGGTCGACCGCTTCTTCCCCTCCTCCAAGCTGTGCTCCACCTGCGGCACCCTCCAGGGGAAGATGCCGCTGCACGTCCGCACCTGGACGTGCGACAGCTGCGGAACGACCCATGACCGGGACGGGAACGCCGCGAAGAACCTGCTGGCCGCCGGACGGGCGGTGTCGGCCTGTGGAGCTGGTGTAAGACCTCAACGGAGTTCTCCGGGCGGGCAGTCGGCGACGAAGCAGGAAGTCTCACGGCGCGAGCCGTGAGAATCCCCTCCCGTCAAGGAGGAGAGCGTCAATCGTTCGGGGTAGGCTCGCCGGGTCGGCGACGGCTGGCGAGCATGGAGAGGATGACCCGGATGGCTGCCGGTAACGACGGCGCGAACAAGCCCGAGGACGACGATCCGTTCGGCTACCTGTACGCGGACGGACAGGCACCGGCCGGCGGCCGTGCCCCACAGGGCGGCGGCTACGGCTACCCGCGCCCCGCGCCCGCGCAGCCGGGTGTGCCCCGTACCTCGTACAACCAGGTCAGGACGGTCGGCGAGCGCCAGTACGGCCAGCAGCCGGCGCAGCCGTACGTACCGCCGCAGCAGCAGGCACCGTACGGCCAGCAGCACCAGCCGCATCCGCAGTACGCGGCGCCTGAGACGTACGGCAACGGCCAGCAGCCGCCCCGGCACACCCCACCCCCGCAGCCCCCGCGTGGCGGCGGCCGCGGCCCGAACACCAAGGGCCTCCTGATCGGCGCGGTGGCGGTCGTCGCGGTCGTCGTCGCGGGCATCACGGCGGCGATCATCGGGAACCAGGGCGACAAGAAGGAGCAGACGGCGGGCGGCCCCACGACCTCCTCGGCCCCGGTGCCCCCCAGCCAGGACCCCACCACCTCCACGGAGCCCACCGAAGAGCCGACCAAGGCCCCGCTGCCCAAGCAGGACGCGGCGTCGCTCACGCTCGGCGGCGTCGCCAGCGTCGGCACGGAGATCAAGGGCGCGAAGGGCCCGGGCGGCTCCTATGTGTCGCTCAACGGCGTCGGCGGCTCCGCGAGCTGGACCGTGGACGTCCCCGAGGCGGGCGACTACACGCTCAAGATCATCTACAGCGTGCCCGGCAAGGACGCGGACGCCATGCTGACGGTCAACGGCAACGCACCGTACAAGGTCAACATGAAGAACTACGCGCTCGCCCCGGAGGGCGACTGGGAGAAGGGCTGGACCAACACGTACGGCTACACCACCCTCGACAAGGGCAGCAACTCCCTCAAGATCTCCTGCGAGCAGGGCAACGCCTGCGAGGCGATCATCGACCAGGTGTACCTGGTGGAGGGCAAGGTCGGCAGCTGACCGTGTCAGCCGCCGACGTCAGCCCCGTGCGACCCGGCGGCCTTCCGGCGGTAACCCTGGGCCGCGCGAGGGTCGCGTTCGGACGCCTACCAATCGGTGCAGTGGTTCTTCGTGCTGCCGTCACCGTTGACGCGAGCCACCTGAATCCCGATGTCGAAGAGACCGTTGGTGTGCGAGGCCGTGGTGTGCCAGGTGCTCGTCGTGCCGTTTCCCTGCGCGTTCGTACGCCACGGCCAGTAGTGAATTCGTCCGAAGGTGTCCTTGGAAACCAGTCGTATCCGGACGCTGAGCTCGTCGGCAGCGGTGTCGGTCAGAGTGAACTTGACGTTAATCGTTGCGTCGGGCCCGTACCAGTTGGTCGCAGACATGTCGCCGTAGGCACCGGTCGTGCCGCAGCCCCTGATGGCGGTGAAGCCCGTGGCGGCGTTTGCTGACCCGGTCGTCGAAATGGACAAGGCGAGCGCAGAAACGAGAACGCTGGCAGCAGTGATGACTTTCTTCGGTATGTGCGTATCCCTCGTTGAGTGGGGTCGAGTTATCCAACCCTCGCTCACGTAATCGAACAAGCGCCAAATGGAGGGTGACAGTTAGTCAGGTATGGGTCGCGAAGCGCCATTTTCTGGCGTGAAAGAATAGATTCTCACGCCGCCGAAGGGGACGTGACGCGGATCCTCGGGAGCAGGTCGGCGTAGACCGTCGGGTCGTACTCGCCGGCCACCGGCGCGGCGACCGTGGCCGCCGAGAGGGCGGCCGCCCGGGCCAGGCGGTCCGGCCAGGGGACGCCGGCGACCAGGCCGGCGAGGAGGGCGGCGACCGCCGAGTCGCCGGCACCCGTCGGGTTGCCGTGGACCGGGGCCGGGGGCGTCGCCCGCCAGAGGCCGTCCGGGGTGGCGGCCAGGAGGCCGTCGGGGCCGAGCGAGCCGACGACGGCGTGGGCGCCCCTGCGGCGGGCGTCCTGGGTGGCGCGGCGCGGGTCGCGGGAGCCGGTGAGGCCGGCGAGCTCGTCGGCGTTGGGCTTCACCAGGTCGGGGCGGGCGGCGATGCCGCGGCGGAGCGGTTCGCCGCCGGTGTCGAGGAGGACCGGGACGCCGGCCGCGCGGGCCGTCCGGATCAGCTCGGCGTAGGCGCCGACGTGGACGCCGGGCGGGAGGCTGCCGCAGAGGGCGACGGCCGCCGCGCCGGGCAGCAGCTCCGCGTACCGGGCGCGGAAGGCGGTCCACTCCTCGGCGGTGACGGCGGCGCCGGCCTCGTTGAACTGGGTGGTGTCGCCGGCCGAGGCGTCGACGACCGCGAGGGTGCGGCGGGTCGTCGCCCCGACCGTCACCAGGGCGTCGGTGAGGCGCGGGACGGGCGCGAGGAGCGCGCGGAGGCGGTCCCCGGTGGGGCCGCCGGCGAAGCCGGTGACGACCGTGTCGTGGCCGAGCGCGGCCAGCACCCGGGCCACGTTGACGCCCTTGCCGCCGGGCCGCTCGGCGTGGTCGGCGACCCGGTGGCTGGTGTGCGGGACGAGGGCGGGGACGCGGTAGGTGACGTCCAGCGCCGTGTTGAGGGTGACCGTGAGGATCACCTGTCCACCCCCCGTACTTCCGGTAAGACCTGCGGAGACAGCCGCGATCATGCCAAAGGGACGGCGATCGGCCCAGTCCCTGGGCCGGTTACCGTCCCCTTTCGGCCTGATCAGGCGGTCTGCCGGGCGGTGGAGGGCGGTGTGCCGGACGGTGTCGGCGGTGGAGGGCGGTGTCAGGCGGTCTGCGGCACCCGGGTGGGGACGCCCTGGGGGGCGACGATCCACTCGCCCCTGCGCATGACGCCCTTCACGTCGAACGCCGCGTCGAGGACGACCATGTCCGCGTCCTTGCCGGGCTCCAGGGAGCCGACCCGGTCGTAGACGCCGAGCAGCCGGGCCGGGTTGGCGGAGATGGCCTGGACGACGGACTCGACGGGGAGCCGGTCGACGGTGGCGGCGCGCTTGAAGGCGCGGTCCAGGGTGAGGGTGGAGCCGGCGATCGAGCCGCCCTCGACGAGGCGGGCCACGCTGTCCTTCACCTCGACCTCCAGCGGGCCGAGCATGTAGCGGCCGTCGCCGAAGCCCGCCGCGTCCATGGCGTCGGTGATGAGGGCGACGCGTTCGGGGCCCGCGTGGTGGAAGGCGAGCTCCAGGGCGGCCGGGTGGAGGTGGGTGCCGTCGTTGATGAGTTCGACGGTGATCCGCTCGTCCTCCAGGAGGGCCGCGATCGGGCCGGGCGCGCGGTGGCCGAGGCCGGGCATCGCGTTGTACAGGTGGGTGGCGACGGTGGCGCCGGCGTCGATGGCCTGGACGGTCTGCTCGTAGCTGGCGTCGGTGTGGCCGATGGCCGCGATGACGCCGTGCTCGGCGAGGAGGCGTACGGAGTCGAGGCCGCCGGGCAGCTCGGTGGCGAGGGTGACCATCTTGGCCTGGCCGCGGGCGGCGTCGATCAGCTTGAGGACCTCGGCCGGGTGCGGGTCGCGCAGCAGGGTCTCGTCGTGGGCGCCCTTGCGGCAGGGGGAGATGAACGGGCCCTCGAAGTGGAGGCCGGCGATCTCGCCCTGCTCGGCCAGTTCGGAGAGCAGTCCGGCCCGGGCGGTGAGGAAGTCCATGTCGCCGGTGACGAAGGAGGCGACGACGGTGGTGGTGCCGTGCAGCCGGTGGGTGTGGACGCCCTTGAGGACCTCGTCGACGGTGCCGGACGTGAAGGAGGCGCCGCCGCCGCCGTGGTTGTGCATGTCGACGAAGCCGGGCACCAGCCAGTGGCCGCTGAGGTCGAGGACCTCGGCGTCCTCGGGCGCCGCGCCCGCGATGCGGCCGCCGTCGACGATCACGCGCCCGTTCTCGACGATCCCGGTGGGCAGCACGACGCGTGCGCCGGCGAGAACCTTGTGATCGGACTGATCGGACATCAGGCGGAAACCTCCGGGTCGGTGGTGCGCGGGTCGGCGAGGTCGGCGGGGCGCCGGTCGGCGAGCAGGTCCCAGGCGAGGAGCCCCGCGCCCAGGCACCCGGCGGTGTCCCCGAGGGCCGCCGGGACGATGACGGGCAGCTTCTGGAAGGTCACGCGTTCCTCCACGGCGGCCCGAAGGGGTGTGAACAAGGTTTCCCCGGCCTCGGCGAGACCGCCACCGATGATGAGCGTGCGGGGGTCCAGCAGGGTGAGGGCGGTGACCAGTCCGTCGGCCAGGGCGTCGACCGCCTCCTGCCAGACGCGTACGGCCACGGGGTCGCCGGACTCGACCGCCTTGGCGCAGTCGGCGGCGTCCGCCCCCGGGTCGCCGGAGGCCGCGGCCCAGGCGAGGGAGACGGCGGAGGCGGAGGCGTACCGCTCCAGGCAGCCGCGCTGGCCGCAGCCGCAGTCGGTCCCGCCGGGGCGGACGACGATGTGGCCGATCTCGCCGGCGTAGCCGTGGGCGCCGGCCTCGATGCGGTCGCCGATGCCGATGGCGCCGGCGATGCCGGTGCCGAGGGGCACGAAGAGGAAGCGGTCGGCGCCGTGGCCCGCGCCGATGCGGCCCTCGGCGAGGCCGCCGGTGCGCACGTCGTGGCCGAGGGCGACGGGGAGGCCGCCGAGGCGTTCGCTGAGGAGGTCGCGGAGGGGGACGTCGCGCCAGCCGAGGTTGGCGGCGTAGACGGCGATGCCGCGGTCGGCGTCGACGATGCCGGGGACGGCGACTCCGGCGGCCGCGGCGGGCTCCCCGTACCGCTCCTCGCCGAGGGCGCGGAGGTCCTCGGCGAAGGCGAGGATCGTCTCGACGACGGCTTCCGCGCCGCGGTCGCGCCCGGTGGCGCGGCGGGCCTCGTGGAGCAGGGTGCCGTCCGCCCCGACGAGGGCGGCCTTCATGCCGGTGCCGCCCACATCGAGGGCGATGACGTGTCTCACGGGGGACAGTCTCGCGCGAGACCGCCCTAAAGGTCTAGTCCACTGCCGAGGATTGTTGCGCTCGGATACAAATTCGGGCCGGTGACGTGGGGGGTTTGTGGCGAAGGTCGCCCGGGAGTTGCGGAAGTGATACCCCACTGGTGTAGACCTCTAGTTCGACACTGGGGGAGACTTTCGAACCCCGAACCTGTGAATGTGCAGCTCACTGCTGCTCAATGACGAGCAAAAGGTGGATGAAGCCGTGGAGCGGCGACGATTCCTTGGACTGACCGCGGCCGCCGCCGCCCTGGGCCTGACCGCCACGGTCGCCGGCTGCGGCACCCTCGGCGGTGACGGCGGCGACGTGACCCTGCGCCTGGTCGCCGCCGACTACGACCTCACCGGAGGCAACACCACCCAGAAGTACTGGGACGACCTCGTCGCCGCCTTCCAGGCCGCCCACCCCGGGATCAAGGTCCAGGTGCAGGTCGAGTCCTGGGACGACGTCGACCGCAAGGTCGCCGAGATGGTCGAGGCCGGCCGGGCCCCCGACGTCGCCCAGATCGGCGCCTACGCCGACTACGCCGCCGCCGGGCAGCTCTACTCGGCCGACGACCTCCTCACCATCCCCGTGCAGGCCAACTTCGTCCCGGCGCTCGCCGAGGCCGGCGAGAACGACCGCACCCAGTACGGCCTGCCGTTCGTCGCCTCCACCCGCCCGCTCTTCTACAACGCCGACCTCTTCGAGAAGGCCGGCGCGAAGCCCCCCACCACCTGGGACGAGCTGGCTGCCGCCGCGAAGAAGCTCAAGGAGGACGGCGTCCGCACCCCCTTCGCCCTCCCCCTCGGCCCGGAGGAGGCGCAGGCCGAGTCCCTGATGTGGCTGTTCGCCGGCGGGGGCGGCTGGACCGACGACTCCGACCGGTACGACATCGCCTCCGAGGCCAACGTCGCCACCTTCACCTGGCTCAAGGACGAGCTGGTCGGCCAGGGCCTCACCGGCCCCGTCGCCCCCGGCAAGCTCAACCGCAAGGCCGCCTTCGCCGCCTTCGCGCAGGGCCAGGTCGGCATGCTCAACGGCCACCCCTCCCTCCTCCAGGAGGCCGCCAAGCAGGGCGTCAAGGTCGGCCAGGTCCCGCTGCCCGGCGTCGACGGCCCCGCCAAGGTCTCCATGGGCGTCGCCGACTGGATCATGGGCTTCAAGCAGAACGGGCACCGCGAGCAGATCGGGACCTTCCTCGACTTCGTCTTCAGCGACGAGAACGTCCTCAAGTTCGCCGGCGACAACGACCTGCTGCCCGTCACCGTCAGCGCCTCCGCCCGCATGGAGACCGGGACCGAGCACGCGAACCTCCGCGAGTTCCTGAAGGCGCTGCCCACCGCCCAGCTGCCGCCCGTCGGCAAGACCTCCTGGGCCAAGGTCAGCGAGACCATCAAGCAGGACATCGGCAAGGCCGTCACCCCCGCCGGCCGTCCCGCCGACGTCCTCGGCGCCATCGCCCGCACGGCGACGGCCGCGGAGGCGGCGGAGTAGCCGGAGGGGCGGGAGGGGGCCGCGACCGCGGAGGCGGCCGGGCGGCGCCCTTATATAGGTTGGTCGTATGACCGAAGAGCACGTGCCCGACACCGGTCCCGCCGAGCTGGGGGAGCGGGAGCGGGCCGTGCTCGCCGTCGAGCGCCGCTCCTGGCCCGGCCCCGGTGCCAAGGAGCGGGCCGTCCGCGAGGGCCTCGGCCTCTCGCCGACCCGCTACTACCAGCTCCTCAACGCCCTCCTCGACGACCCGCGCGCCCTCGCCCACGACCCGGTCACCGTCAACCGGCTGCGCCGGGTCCGGGAGGAGAAGCGGCGCCGGAGGTAAACCCGTCCGGGGAGGTGAGTCCGGCCACGCTGACGCCGGGCGAAGGCGTGGGTAGGGTCGGCCGTATGGTCAGCAGCCTTCCGCACCCGGCCACGCCCTCCGGCCGTGACGGCCTCGACGCGCTCCTCGCGCGTCCCTCCGAGGCCGTCGTCGCCCTCGACTTCGACGGGACGCTCGCCGAGATCGTCCCCGATCCCGAGCGGGCCCGCGCCCATCCCGGCGCCGTCCCCGCCCTCGTCGCCCTCGCCCCGCACCTGGCCGCCGTCGTCATCGTCACCGGCCGCCCGGCGGGCGTCGCCGTCCGCCACGGCGGCCTCGCCGGGGTGCCGGGCCTGGAGCACCTCACCGTCCTCGGCCACTACGGCGCCGAACGCTGGGACGCCGCCACCGGCGCCGTCACGGCCGCCGCCCCGCACCCCGGCGTCGCCGCCGTCCGCGCCGAGCTCCCCGGCTTCCTCGACCGGCACGGCGCCTGGCCCGGCGTCTGGATCGAGGAGAAGGGCCGCGCGGTCGCCGTCCACACCCGCCGCGCCCGCGACCCCGAGGGCGCCTTCGAGGCGCTGAAGGGCCCGCTCGGCGACCTGGCCGCCGCGCACGGCCTGGTGCTGGAGCCGGGCCGGCTGGTCCTGGAGCTGCGGCCCCCGGGCATGGACAAGGGCGTGGCGCTGGCGGAGTTCGTGCGCGAGAAGCGCGCGGGTTCCGTCCTGTACGCGGGCGACGACCTGGGCGACCTGCCGGCCTTCGCCGCCGTGGAGAAGCTCCGCGGCGACGGCCTGCCGGGCCTCCTCGTCTGCTCCGGGTCCAGCGAGGTCCCGGAGCTCGCCGACCGCGCGGACCTGTCCGTGGACGGCCCGGCGGGCGTCGTCGCCTTCCTCGGGGAACTGGCGAGGGCGGTGCGGAAGGGCTGAGCGCCCTTCCGGCGGATCACTCCGGCTCGGACGCTTCCGGATCACCGTCACGCCGGAGGCGCGGAACGTCACCCGGCCGAGCCGGCCCGCGGTCGCCCCGTCACCGGCGCAGCAGGTCCACCACGCCCGTCAGGTCCTCCGACGGGGAGCCTTCCGCGAGGCGGCGGCGCATCAGGGCGAAGTAGGGGTTGAGGAGTTCGGGGCTCACGCCCTGTTCCGCGGCGGTGGCGAGGAAGGTGGGGGTGCCGGCCGTCTGCATGCCGAGGTTGCTGACCACGTTGGTGGTGTAGTCGCCGGTGGTGAGCTGGTCGGCGGTCTGGGCGATGTGGGGGTCGGCCATGGCGGTGATCCACTCGGCGAGGAGGGGGGCGAACGCGATCGGGTCGATGGACTCCTCGCGGATCAGGGCGAAGGCGTGGGCCGTACCCGCGAACATGCCGTACATGGCGCTGAGCAGGGCCACGTCGTGGAGGGCGGCGTGGCCGGGGTCCGCGCCGACGAAGCGGGTGCCCGCCGGGACCGCGAGGGTCTTCTCGTGGGTCTCGAAGAGGTCCGGCGCGCCGCTGTAGAAGACGTATCCGCCGGCCTCCGGGACGCCGATCATCGGTGGGACGGCCATGATGCCGCCGTCCAGGTAGCGGGCGCCGCGGGCGGTCGCCCAGGCGGCGCGCCCGCGGGCCTGGGCGGGGGTCGTGGTGGTGAGGTTGACGAGGTCCTTGCCGGTCAGGTCGGTGTCCTTCAGGGCCTCCTCCACCGAGGCGTCGTCCAGGAGGCAGACGATCACGAGGTCGCCGGCGGCCACGGCCTGCGCGGCGGTCGCGGCGGCCTTCGCGCCCTCGGCCACCAGGGGCTCGGTGCGGGCGGCGGAGCGGTTCCAGACGGTGAGCGGGTGGCCGGCGGCGAGCCAGGTGCGGGCGAGGGCGGTGCCCATGGCGCCGAGGCCGAGGAGGGTGACGGGGGCGGCGGAGGGAGAGTTCGCTGTCATGCCCCAAGGCTGTGGCAGGGGTCTGACCCGCTCAAGTACCCACTTCGGAGTGGGTGGTTACCCTGGGGTGAGCGAGCAGGTCAGGAGGGTGCGGCATGACGACGGTGAATCGGCCCCTGGACGACGACGGGCACGTGTGTGGCATCGACACCGCCATGGAGGTGATCGGCGGGAAGTGGAAGGTGCTGATCCTCTGGGCGCTGCGCGAGGGGCCCGAGCGGCGGTTCGGGGAGCTGCGGCGGATGGTGCCGGGCGTCACCGAGAAGGTGCTCGCCTCCCACCTGCGGGAGATGGAGGCGGACGGCATCGTGCGCCGGGTCTCCTACGACGAGGTGCCGCCCCGGGTCGAGTACGGGCTCACCAAGGACGGCCTCCGGCTGAACGACGCGCTCGAACCGCTCGCCGCCTGGGGGCGGGAGCGGCGGGAGGGCGACGTCCGGCCGTGATCCTCCCCCGCCCGGCCCGGGCGGGAGGGCGGGGCGGTCAGTCGGACGGGGCGCGCAGGGCGTCCAGCTGGTCGAGGAACCAGCGCTGCGGGGGGAGGGCGGTGGCGGCCTCGGCGAGGCGCGCGGTGCGCTCGGCGCGCTCCCCGGCCGGCATGGTGAGGGCCGTGTGGAGGGCCTCGGCGGTGGCCGAGACGTCGAAGGGGTCGACGGTGAGGGCGTCCTTCCCCAGCTCGCGGTGGGCGCCCGCGCCGGTCGACAGGACCAGGGCGCAGCCCGCGTCGGAGACGACGGGTATCTCCTTCGCCACCAGGTTCATGCCGTCCCTGACCGGGTTGACCAGGGCCACGTCGGCGAGGCGGTAGGCGGCGAGGGAGCGGGTGAAGTCGTCCTCGACGGAGACCAGGACCGGCTGCCAGTCGTCCGTGCCGAACTCGGCGTTGATCTCCTCGGCGAGGGCGACCACGGACGCCGTGTACGCGCGGTACGACTCCAGGTCCTGCCGGGACGGGTAGGCGGAGGCCAGGTGGACGACCTCGCCGCGCCACTCGGGGTGCTCCGTCAGCAGCTCCCGGTAGGCCATCAGGCCGCGCAGGATGTTCTTCGACAGTTCGGTGCGGTCGACGCGCACGATGGTCTTCCGGCCCCCGACCTCCTCGCGGAGCCGGGCCAGGCGTTCGTCGACCTGGGGACGGTGGGCGAGGGCCCGCAGCTCGTCGCCGTCGACGCCGAGCGCGTACACCCGGACGCGGGTGCGGCCCTTCCCGGTGTCGTGCCGGCGCCACTCCACGCCGTACCAGGGGTCGCCGCTGGGCCACAGCCCCTGGGCGTGGCCGGTGGAGTCCTCGCGCTGCTGGAAGCAGCCGATGAAGAAGGACGCCCATCCCCAGGTGTGGAAACCGAGCTCGTCCGCGCCGAGCATGCCCCACAGCAGCTCCTCGACGATGTCGTCCGGCACCATCCGCAGGTACTCCGGCGACACCCACGGGGTGTGCGTGAAGTGGCCGATCCTGAGGTCGGGGCGCAGCTCGCGCAGCATCCCGGGGACGAGCGCCAGGTGGTAGTCCTGCACCAGGACCGCCGCGCCCTCGGCCGCCTCGGCCGCCAGCGCCTCGGCGAAGGCGCGGTTGTAGGCGCGGTAGGAGGCCCAGCGGCGGCGGAAGGCGGCGTCGAAGACGGGCTCGCGGGGGACGTCGTACAGGTGGTGGTGGAGGAACCACAGCATCGAGTTCGCGATGCCGTTGTACGCGTCGTGGTACACCTCCGGGTCGATGTCCAGCATCCGCACCCCGGGCTCGGCGACGCCGCGCCGGACGGCTTCGCGGTCGCCGTCGCCGAGCGCCGCGCACACCCACAGGCTGTCCTGGGAGTCCACGGCGCTCAGACCGGAGACGAGGCCGCCGCCGCCCCTGCGGGAGGAGAGCGTGCCGTCGTCTCCGAGCGTGTACGAGACGGGGCCTCGGTTGGATGCCACGAGTACGGAAGCCATGTGGCGAACCTAGCCCGTCTCGTAAACGCTCAAACGTACGTATACGAGACGGAGGGATCCGGCCACGCTGCGTCGCCGCAGGTCAGCCGGGTCAGTCGCGTCGGCCGCGCATCGCCGCCTTCGCCACCAGGCCCGTGCCGGCGAGCACCACGGCCAGCGCGCCGAGCAGCCACAGCCGCTCGCCGTGGGAGCCGGTGTCGGCCATGGAGCCGCCGGTGCCGCCGTGGCGGGGGCCCGGGGCCGGGGCGGCCGTGGTGGCGGCCACGGAGGACGAGGGGGCCGGCGGGACGGTCGGGAAGCTCGGCGCGGAAGCGGGCCTCACGGCCGGATCCGTGGGCTCCGCCGTCGGTTCCGGTGGCGACGGCTCCGCCGGCTCCGGCGGTTCCGGTGTCGTCGGGCTCGGGGACGGAACCGGGTCCCGTCCCGCCGGGCCCGGGCCCGCCGTCCTGGTGACCTCCAGGTCCGGCACCGGCACCGAGAGGGCGAGGCCGGCGGGCACGTAGGCGTCTCCGTCGGTGGCGAAGGCCAGCTCGGCGGAGGTCGCGCCGACCGGGATCGCGCCGTCGGGGACGTCGAACTCCTTCGCGTCGACCGAAAGGTTGTCGACCAGGTCGGGGGAGACCGCGCCGTCGTCCTCGCCGGCGAAGAAGTCGTCCGTGGTGCCGGTGTCCCCGGTGACGCCCTTCCCGCCGACGAGGAACCGGTCGCCGGGGGCGTTCCGGTCGCCGTCGTACGCGACCACGCCCGCCCGTACCTTCCCCGGGGAGCGGCGGAAGCCGTCCACCGTCACCGTCGTCGCCGGGGAGGCCGGGCGCTGGAGGACGTGCCCGCCGTAGAGGTGGACGGAGCGCCGCTCCGGCGCCTCCGCCGGGTCGGGGCCCGGGAAGCGGTGGACGACGGTGAGGGACCAGCCGGCGACGCAGCCCTTGCCGTTCGGCGCCCAGACGCCGCTCACGCCGACCGCCACCGGCGCGCCCGTCCCCGTGACGCCCGCGAAGGCGGCGGTGACGTCGGACTCGCCCGTGTAGTAGTGCGGCCCGTCGGCCTCGGCGGGGTCGACGACCATGCTGTCGATCGAGACGGGCGCCGCCGCCTTCGCCCCGACCGCCAGCAGCGGGGCGGTGGTCGCCGGGTCGCCGGGGGAGGGGGCCGCGTCGGCGCCGGAGGGGTCGCAGCGCTTCAGCTCCGTCCCGCCGGGCCCCCGGTGCGTGCCGTCGTTGCCGCCCCAGTAGAGGCGGGCGTACGCCACCTCGGCGCCCTCGGGGATCCGGACCCGGCCGGTGCTGGAGCCGTACGCGTCGCCGGTGCCGGCGGTGTCGAGGCGCCGCGTCACGAAGGCGTCGTCGCGGTTCGCGCCCCCGCCCCCGGTGGCGGCCGCGCAGCGGGCCGCCAGGTCGGCGGGGGCCCGCGGGCAGCCCATGACGGTGTTGCCGATGGTGGCGAAGTCCCCGTACAGGGACGCCCGGTACCGCTCGCCGAAGGGCTCGACGACGTCGGCGGCGGCCGGTGGGGCCGCCGCGGGCCAGAGCGGGCCCGCGGCGAGCAGACCCACCGCGAGCACCCGGAGGAGCGGGTGCGATGATCTGAAGCGCATGAAAGGGCAATGTAGGCAAAGCGCATCATCTGCGGACGTTACGCCACGCGCTGCCGCCCGTACGCCCCCGGCGTCCTACGCCACGCGGCGCCGCCCTGCTCCCCACCGCCTTACGCCACGCGGCGCCGCGCGTACTCCGTGATCTCGGCCATCGGCGGGCGCTCCTCCGTGTCCACCGCGTACGTGTGCGGCACGAAGCCGTTCTCGCCCCGCTCGAACTGGGTGAGCCGGGGGCGCACGAGATGGCCCCGGGAGAGCCTCAGCTGCGCCGTGCGGTAGATCGCCGCCGCCATCCGGCCCAGCGCCTGGCCGTCCTGGTGCCGGTGCTTGCGGACCCCGACGTCGACCTGCGCGAGGGCGTCCAGGCCCACCGTGTGCAGCGCGTCGACGAGGAGCCCCAGTTCCACTCCGTAACCGACGGGGAAGGGGAGCCGTTCGAGCAGCGAGCGCCGGGCCGCGTACTCGCCGCCCAGCGGCTGCACGAAGCCGGCGAGGCGCGGCCAGTGCAGATTGAGCAGCGGGCGCGCCACCAGCTCCGTCACCCGGCCGCCCTGGCCTGGGGTGTCACCGAAGGGGCGGTCGTACATCGCCTTCACGAAGTCGACGTCCGGGTCGGTGAGGAGCGGGCCCACGATCCCCGTGACGAAGTCCGCGGAGAAGTCCTTCAGGTCCGCGTCGACGAAGCAGACGACCTCCCCGCTGGTCACCATGAGTGAGCGCCACAGGACCTCGCCCTTGCCCGGGACCGCCGGGATCCGGGGGAGGATGTCGTCGCGGGCGACCACGCGCGCGCCGGCCGCGGCCGCGACCTCGGCGGTGCGGTCCGTGGAGCCCGAGTCGATCACCACCAGCTCGTCGACGAGCGGCACCGCCCCGGTCATCAGCTCGCGCCGGATCACGCCGACGATGTCGCCGACCGTCGCCTCCTCGTTCAGCGCGGGCAGCACCACGCTGACCGTCGTCCCCCGCTTCGCGGCGAGCACCCGCTCCAGGGGGCGGTCGGACACGGACCAGGACCGCCGGGGCAGCCAGCGCTCCACTTCTTCCAGCAACGTGATCTCCATCTCGCGGATCGGACGACCGTCTCCACCTTCGAAGCCTTCGGTTACAGTCTTGAACAACGCGGATGCCCGATGCATGTCGGGGTGCCGCCCGCGTCTCACAATCGAATACCGCTCATCCAGAGGGGCAGAGGGATACGGCCCGTTGAAGCCCCGGCAACCCTCCAGTCGGTTTGTCTTGCGCCAGCGAGGCCCCCGGCTAGGGAAGGTGCCAAATCCGTCTCATGGCGAAATGCGTCATGAGGAAGATGAGGAGAAAGGGCCTCCCCTCCATGGCTGTACAGACCTCCGCACCCGCTGCCGCCGCCGACACCACCGGCGCCACCGTCGATCTCGGCCCCGCGTCCGGGCTTTCCTGTCGCGAATGCGGCGAGGTCTTCGCCCTCGGCCCGATCTTCGCCTGCGAGCTCTGCTTCGGACCCCTCGAAGTCGCCTACGAACTGCCCGTCGGCGACCCGGAGGAGCTGCGGAAGCGGATCGAGGCCGGCCCCGCGAACATCTGGCGCTACGCGCCCCTGCTGCCCGTCCCCGCCGACGTCGCCGAGAAGCCGAACCTGAACCCCGGCTGGACCCCGCTCGTCCGGGCCGACAACCTCGCCCGCGAGCTCGGCGTCGCCCCCGGCAAGCTCTTCGTCAAGGACGACTCCGGCAACCCGACCCACTCCTTCAAGGACCGGGTCGTCGCCCAGGCCATCGAGGCCGCCCGCGCCTTCGGCTTCACCACCCTCTCCTGCTCCTCCACCGGCAACCTCGCCGGCGCCGTCGGCGCCGCCGCCGCCCGCGCCGGCTTCCGCTCCTGCGTCTTCATCCCGCACGACCTGGAGCAGGGCAAGGTCGTCATGGCCGGCGTGTACGGCGGCGACCTGGTCGCCATCGAGGGCAACTACGACGACGTCAACCGCTTCTGCTCGGAGCTCATCGGCGACCCGCTCGGCGAGGGCTGGGGCTTCGTGAACGTCAACCTCCGCCCGTACTACGGCGAGGGCTCCAAGACGCTCGCCTACGAGATCTGCGAGCAGCTCGGCTGGGTAATCCCCGACCAGCTGGTCATCCCGATCGCCTCCGGCTCCCAGCTCACCAAGATCGACAAGGGGCTCCAGGAGCTCGTCAAGCTGGGCCTCGTCGAGGACAAGCCGTACAAGATCTTCGGCGCCCAGGCCGAGGGCTGCTCCCCGGTGTCGACGGCCTTCAAGGCCGGCCACGACGTCGTGCGGCCCCAGAAGCCGAACACCATCGCCAAGTCCCTGGCGATCGGCAACCCGGCCGACGGCCCGTACGTCCTCGACATCGCCCGCCGCACCGGCGGCGCGGTGGAGGACGTGAACGACGAGCAGGTCGTCGACGCGATCAAGCTGCTCGCCCGGACCGAGGGCATCTTCGCCGAGACGGCGGGCGGCGTGACCGTCGGCGTGACGCGCAAGCTCGTCGAGGCCGGCGTCATCGACCCGAACCTCACCACCGTCGTCCTCAACACCGGTGACGGGCTCAAGACCCTGGACGCCGTCGCCGACAGTTCTCAGGCGACCGCCACCATCCGCCCGAGCCTGGACGCGTTCCGCGACGCGGGCCTGGCCCACTGACACCCGCCGACACCCGTACGGAGAGCATCGACATGGCCGTGAACGTCCGCATCCCCACCATCCTCCGCACCTACACCGGCGGCCAGGCCGAGGTCCCCGCCGAGGGCGCCACCCTCGCCGAGGTCATCGCCGACCTGGAGAAGAACCACACCGGCATCGCCGCCCGCGTCCTGGACGACCAGGGCAAGCTGCGCCGCTTCGTGAACGTCTACGTGAACGACGACGACGTCCGCTTCGAGCAGGGCCTGGAGACCGCCACGCCGGACGGCGCGGGCGTCTCGATCATCCCGGCCGTCGCCGGCGGCTGCTGATCCTTACCCGTTGGTAGCCTTCGCTCCAGAATTGCCCCTTCCGCGAGAGAAAGCGGAGGGGGCAATTCTGCATGGTTGAGCGCGATAGAGTTGGGGAAGCCCCCTCAGCCGCTCATGCCATCCGCATATGAGCGCGGTCTCGGACCTGACGAGAACGGGCCAACAAGCGGCCGAAAAGCATAGGCACTCTGCCCCTTATGCCGCTTTCGCCCGGCCCGAGTTGCCCTGCAATTCATGCATTCCTCCCCGATTCCCCTTTCCGCGCCTTCCAGAATTCCCGGCGGATTGCCCTGTTGCAGAGGGCAGTTGGACAGATACATTCAGCCGCGGTCGACGCGTTCCGGCGCAGGTTCTGACCCGGGTCCGTGAAGTGCGGATCCGCGCAAGGGCCAGTAAGTAATAGGGGAGTTAGGCATGGCTCAGGGCACCGTCAAGTGGTTCAACGCGGAGAAGGGCTACGGCTTCATCGCGGTCGACGGTGGTGCGGATGTTTTCGTCCACTACAGCGCCATCCAGATGGATGGGTACCGCAGCCTCGAAGAGGGCCAGCGAGTCGAGTTCGAGATCTCGCAGGGTCAGAAGGGTCCGCAGGCGGACATGGTCAAGGTGACCGCCTGAGGCGCGGCGCGATCGGCCACCGACGTCTCGTCGTCGAGGGGCCCGCATCCTCTGGGATGCGGGCCCCTCACGCGTTCCCGGACGCCCGCGGGGGGGGGCCTGCGGGGGCGCTCGGCGGACGCCTGCCGCGCGCCTGTGGGCCCCTTTCGGGCGTCTGCTGCGCGCCTGTGAGCGGCTGCCGGATGCCTGCCGCGCGCCTGTGGACGCCTGCCGGACGTCCGCCGTGCATCCTGCGGCCGTCCCGCCGCGCCCCGCGGCCGTCCACCCCGGCGCCCGGGGGCGCGGCCGCCGTCGACTGCCGGACGTCGCCCCCGCGCGCGGGCGGCGTGGAGCTGCCCGATCCACGAGAGTCGCTTGCACTCGCATGGGTCGAGTGCTAATCATTGGCGTTAGCACTCGGAAGGTGAGAGTGCTACGAGGATCGGGCAGACGAGGTCGCCGACCCGGGTGGGGCAAGGAACCACGCGGAACGCGGAGGCCGTCCGTCGCGGGCGTCGGCGCGGTCCTGGAGCGTTATCCACCCCATGTCCGGGAGGACCACTTCACATGGCCAAGATCATCGCGTTCGACGAGGAGGCCCGGCGCGGTCTCGAGCGCGGCATGAACCAGCTCGCTGACGCCGTCAAGGTCACCCTCGGCCCCAAGGGCCGTAACGTCGTCCTCGAGAAGAAGTGGGGCGCCCCCACGATCACCAACGATGGTGTCTCCATCGCCAAGGAGATCGAGCTCGAGGACCCGTACGAGAAGATCGGCGCCGAGCTGGTCAAGGAAGTCGCCAAGAAGACGGACGACGTCGCCGGCGACGGTACGACCACCGCCACCGTCCTCGCCCAGGCGCTCGTCCGCGAGGGCCTCCGCAACGTCGCCGCCGGCGCCAACCCGATGGCCCTCAAGCGCGGCATCGAGAAGGCCGTCGAGGCCGTCTCCGGCGCCCTGCTCGACCAGGCGAAGGAGGTCGAGACGAAGGAGCAGATCGCCTCCACCGCCTCCATCTCCGCCGCCGACACCCAGATCGGCGAGCTCATCGCCGAGGCCATGGACAAGGTCGGCAAGGAAGGCGTCATCACCGTCGAGGAGTCGCAGACCTTCGGTCTGGAGCTCGAGCTCACCGAGGGCATGCGCTTCGACAAGGGCTACATCTCGGCGTACTTCGCGACCGACATGGAGCGCATGGAGGCCTCCCTGGAGGACCCCTACCTCCTGATCGTCAACTCCAAGATCTCCTCGGTGAAGGACCTCCTCCCGCTCCTGGAGAAGGTCATGCAGTCGGGCAAGCCGCTGCTGATCATCGCCGAGGACGTCGAGGGCGAGGCCCTGTCGACCCTGGTCGTCAACAAGATCCGCGGCACCTTCCGCTCCGTCGCGGTCAAGGCCCCGGGCTTCGGCGACCGCCGCAAGGCCATGCTCCAGGACATCGCCATCCTCACCGGCGGCACGGTCATCTCCGAGGAGGTCGGCCTCAAGCTGGAGTCGGCCGGTCTCGACCTGCTGGGCCGCGCCCGCAAGGTCGTCATCACCAAGGACGAGACCACCATCGTCGACGGTGCCGGTGACAGCGAGCAGGTCGCGGGCCGCGTGAACCAGATCCGCGCCGAGATCGAGAACAGCGACTCCGACTACGACCGCGAGAAGCTCCAGGAGCGCCTCGCGAAGCTCGCCGGCGGCGTGGCGGTCATCAAGGCCGGTGCCGCGACCGAGGTCGAGCTCAAGGAGCGCAAGCACCGCATCGAGGACGCCGTGCGCAACGCCAAGGCGGCCGTCGAGGAGGGCATCGTCGCCGGCGGTGGCGTGGCCCTGCTCCAGGCCTCCAGCGTCTTCGAGAAGCTGGAGCTGGACGGCGACGAGGCCACCGGTGCCGCGATCGTCAAGCTCGCCCTGGAGGCCCCGATCAAGCAGATCGCGGTCAACGCCGGCCTCGAGGGCGGCGTCGTGGTCGAGAAGGTGCGCAACCTGACCCCGGGCCACGGCCTCAACGCCGCGACCGGCGAGTACGTCGACCTGGTCGCCGAGGGCATCATCGACCCGGCCAAGGTGACGCGCTCCGCGCTGCAGAACGCCGCGTCGATCGCCGCGCTCTTCCTCACCACCGAGGCCGTCATCGCCGACAAGCCGGAGAAGGCCGCGGCCCCGGCCGGCGGCGGCATGCCGGGCGGTGACATGGACTTCTGATCCTGAACGGATCGGTGGTTCATCGCTGACGCGAGTCGAACGCGAACGCCGAGGGCGGCACTCCCCGCGAAGGGGGGTGCCGCCCTCGGCGCGTTCCGCGCGCGTCTCAGACGACAGGCCGGACGAGCGCCTCGGCGAGCGGCTCCCCGGTCCGGCGCGCGTACGCCACCCGCGCCTTCACCTCGGAGAGCGTCCGGGGCCGATAGCCGGGCCCGCACCCCTGACAGCAGCTGGTGCGGAACCGCACGCCCGCGTGCAGCAGCACCGACAGCACCCGCCACCCCTCGGCGTCCCGCCGCCGCGGCGGCTGGAACGCGGTGCCGACCCCGGTCATCTGCTCCCCGCAGCGCGGGCATCGGTGCTCGGGCCCGTGCTCGTACCCCTGCTTGTACGAGGCGCGGCACGGCAGACAGACGTACGAACTCCTGCGGATCCCCATGGGGGCAGGGTAGGGGCGGTGTCCTCCGCTTCCCAGTGAATTCCCGCCGACTGTACGATCACGCCAGCCGGCAGGTGGGGGCATCGGGCCGGCGCCTGCGCGTGTGCCGCCGCGGCCGTCCTGTGCCGTGCCGCCGCACCGCGTACCCCTCCGCGCCCCGTCGGCATCGACGGTTTCGTATGAGCCCGTATGAGGGGAACGCCTTTCTTGTCCGTTCGAAGAGCCGTCGCGCTCGCGTCGATCGCGGCCCTGGCCGTCACCGGCCTCGCCACCACCGTCGCCCCGTCCGCCCTGGCGGCCGACACGGCGCCGTACGAGGTGACGGTCGCGCCGCTGACCGATCCGTCGAAGGCCGCCGACGGCGCCGTCGTGGGCGTGGACACCGGCGTCCAGCTGTCCAACGACGGCTACCAGGCGCGCTGGCACAGCCTCGCCGACGGGCGGATCGCCCATGCCCCGGTCTGCGACTCCTACCGCGCGTTCTCGGTCGGCGACACGGCCGTGTGCTTCGACGACGCCGACGACGCGGTCGTCCACGACTTCGCGACCGGCGTCACCGCCAGGCGGTGGGCCGGTGCCGGGACGCTGCTGCCCGTGGTCGCCGGAGGCCGGTTCGTCCATGTGCGGCCCGGCAGCGAGGGGGTCACCCTCAGCCTGCTCGGCTACGGCGAGAACGCCCCGGCCGACCGGGAGGTTTTCCTGCCCGGGGCCGCGTCGCAGCCGCTCGTCCTCGCCCACCACGGTGACGACGTGCTGCTCAGCTACCTCGTCGCCGACGCGGAGACCGCCGTCCTCCTCGACCTCGCGACCGGGGACCTCACGCCGCTGCCCACGCCGCCGGGCGCCACCGAGGTGCGCTGGGGCGCGCTCGACGCCGACCGGGTCGTCCTCGCCGGCGGGACCAGGCCCAGCGAGGTCGTCGTGCTATCCCGCGCGGACCTCGCCGCCCCCGGCCGGACGGTGACGCTGCCGCCTGCCGTGGCGGCCGCCCCGGCGCACTTCGCGACGGTCGGCGACTGGTTCGTCGTCCAGGCGGCCCTTCCCGAGGCCGCCGACGGCGGCGAGTACGCCGCCCTCCACGCCGTTCCCCTCGCCGGCGGAGAACCCCGCGACCTTGGTGTCACCGTCCGGGCCGGCGACCGGATCGTGCCCGGTCCGGGTGGCGCCGCGTATGTGACGGGCCGCGCCGGAAACGGCCCGTGGGAGGTGCGGCGTGTCGCCACCGGCGCGGAAGGAGTGCCCGTCACGACGCGGGCCCTGCCCTTCGGCGCGCCGCTCGCGCGCGAAAACGTCTCCCTGTCCCAGGGGCGGGTCGTGAGCGGGACGGCCACCCCCGGCGGCGGCTCCCTCCTCCAGGGCCACGACCTCGCGCTCACGGGGACGCACCGGGCCACGGCCGCGTGGAGCTGCGCCCCCACGTCGACGGCCGCCGCCTGCCCGCCGGCCCACATCTCCGGCACCGGGGGACGCCCGTGGGCGGACACGGGCGACGGGCGTCTGGTCGTGCTGGACGCGGTGGACCGGGCCGCCTCCGGCACGCAGACCGCCTGCCGGAACTGCGCCGTCGTGGCGCGGGTGACCACCCCGGGCGCGGGCGGTGCCGTCCGCGCCACGACGATCCGCGCCGCGTACGCGATGGAACCGCTCCGCGTCGTCGGAGCCTCCGGACGATACGTCCATTTCCTCGCGTACGCCGGTGGCGCCACCCACTCGATCGTCGCCGACATCGAGACGGGCGCGGTGCTCCGGGACTCGACGAACGAGAACCAGTCCCTGTGGGGCGGCCAGTTGTGGACGATGTCCGCGACGGACGGGAAGGCCACCGCGGTCGACGTGCGCACCGGTGCGGCGGTCGCGACCGTCGACCTCGGCACGAGCTGCCGCTTCACCGGCCTGGAGGTCGTCGGCAGGTGGGTCTCCGCGCGGTGCGCGACCGGCACCGGCTCCGTGGTGGTCCACGACCGCGAGAAGCACGTCTCGGTCTGGGCCCGCGTCCCGTACGACGCGCCGCTCCACCTGGGCGACGGGTTCCTGGCCGTCGACGTCGCGGACGGTACGCCGTCCCTGTGGGCGGTCGACTTCCGGAGCGGCGACGACGAGTGGACGGAACTCGGTGTCCTTCCCTACGACGGGGAGGAGTACGACGGCCGGTGGTGGGCGCTCGACCGGTTCGGCGGAGGCGTGTCCTTCATCGACCGGACGCAGGCGATCCGCGTCACCGGTCTCGGCGGTGCCACCAGCCGGCTCGCCGCCATCGACGCCGACACCCCCGCCGCGAACATCAAGTCGGGTGCGTGGAAGCCGCGTTGGTGGCTGTCGAAGCCGGGTGCCTCCTGGACGCTGACGCTGAGGCACAAGGTGACCGGGAAGACCGTGCGGACGCTGACCGGCGGGGAGGCGCGCGGGATCGTGGCGCCCTCGTGGGACGGCAAGGACGCGGCAGGGAAGTACGTGCCGAACGGGGCGTACACCTGGTCGCTGGCGGTGAGGCCGGCCGACGGGCAGGGCGCGGACCTGGTCCTCTCCGGGGCCGTGGCCGTCTCCGGCGCCGGTGCCGTGTGGCGGGACATGGCCGGGGACGACGGGTTCGGCGACCTGCTGGCGATGGACACGGCCGGCGCGATGTCCATGTACCGGGGCACGGGAACGGGCGCGGTGTCGGCCCGGATCGCCGGCTCGGGGACGGCGTTCCCCACCGCGTCGCCGCTCGTGCCGGTCGGGGACGTGAACGGGGACCGCTGTGCCGACGTGCTGGTGCGGGTCGGCGACCAGCTGCGCGCGTACCGGCCCGGCTGCGGGAAGGTCCTCACGGCCTCGTCGCCGTACACGCCGGTCGGTTCGGGCTGGGGGCAGTACGACCAGCTGACGTCTCCGGGCGACGTGAACGGCGACGGGTACGTCGACCTGATCGCCCGGCAGGCGTCCACCGGTGACATGTACTTCTACGCCGGGACCGCCACGCACGCCGTGAAGGCGCGGGTGCGGATCGGGACCAACTGGAAGCTTTACAAGCGCGTTGTCGGGGCCGGTGACCTGAACGGCGACGGGCGCGGCGACCTTCTCGGGGTCGACGCGGCCGGCGTCCTGTGGCGGTACTACGGGACCGCGACCGGCGGGGTCACCGCGCGGGCGCAGGTGGGCGGCGGCTGGGGCGTGTACTCGGCCCTCGTCGGCGTCGGCGACCTGTCCGGGGACGGGCGGGCCGACCTGGTGGCGCGCACGACGGACGGGAAGCTGTACCGGTACGCGTCCAACGGCGCGGGGAACTTCGGCGGCCGGGTGCTGATCGGCAGCGGCGGCTGGAACACCTTCAAGGCGCTGTTCTAGCGGCGGCGGACGAAGAGGGGGAGGCCCGGGGCGTCGTGCCCCGGGCCTCCCCCGTTTTCTCCGCCGTCACGGCTCGCGGCGGAAGAGGGCCGTCCAGAGGAAGCTCGCGCCGAAGCGGGGGGATTCCACGGGTTCGGCGCGCATGCGGCGGACCTCCAGGGGGGTCAGGTCCGCGAAGACGGCGCGGAGGTCGGTGTCGGTGTAGGCGAGGCCGCCTTCCAGGGCGCCCGCCCGGTAGAAGTCGGCGTCGTCCCGTTCCGAGCCCATGCCGCCCTCGCCGGCCGCGAAGGCGGTCAGCGCGAACGTGCCGCCGGGGGCGAGGACGCGGTCCAGGAGGGCGAGGTAGCTGACGCGGCGGTGCGGCGGGAGGTGGTGGAAGCAGCCGGAGTCGTACACGAGGTCGTAGGGGCCCTCGACGGTGCCGGGGGCGAAGGCGTCGCTGCGGCGGAAGCGGACGCCCGTCGCGCCGGCCTCCCGGGCGCGCTCCTCCGCCCAGCGGACGGCGGTCGCGGAGAGGTCGACGGCGTCCACCCGGTAGCCCAGCGAGGCCAGGTGGAGGGAGTTGCGGCCGGGCCCGCAGCCCAGGTCGAGCGCCCGCCCGCCTCCCTGGAGCAGGCCTCGGTCGGCGTACGACACCAGGTTCTCGTCCGGCTTCGGGACGAAGAACGGCACGGGCCGGTCGCGGTCCGCGTAGAAGCCGTCCCACCAGTCCGCCCCGCCCTCCGTCCACCGGTCGGCGCCGGGCGCGAACAGCCCGTCCAGCAGCACCAGTACGTCCTCGACCGTGCGGATGCCGCGGTCCGTCCCTGCCATGTGGATCTCCCCTCGACGTGATGTCCAGGGTAGGGGGCCGGGGGGTGAATGCCCAGGTCGGAGCGGGTGTGAGGGGTGCGGGCCGAGGGCGTGTGCGGGGTCGGGAAGGGCTGCTGGAGGGGGCGTGGGGCCGGACCGCGCGCGGCGCCCGAAGGGGGCTTCCCGGGGGGCTCGGAGGGCGGGAAGGGGGCCCGGGGCGGCGGGCCGAGGCGGGTTTTCGGGGGTGTCCGCGGGCGGGGCCGGGGCGGTCGGGTTCCCGGTGTTCGCCGTCGGCGCATTCGGTGTGCCGACGGCGAACCCGCCCCTGCGGGGCGGGTGTTCGGCGGTCGACTGGGCTCATGGACATTCTGGTGCTGGGCGGGACCGCTTGGGTGGGCCGTGAGGTGTCGCGGCGGGCGTTGGAGCGGGGGCACGCGGTGACGTGTCTCGCGCGCGGGGAGAGCGGGGAGGTGGCCGAGGGGGCCGAGCTGGTCGTCGCGGACCGGCGGGAGCCGGGGGCGTACGACGGGTTGGCCGGGCGGGAGTGGGACGCCGTGGTCGAGGTGTCGTGGCAGCCGGGGTTCGTGAAGGGGGCGCTCGCGGCGCTCGGGGAGCGGGCCCGGCACTGGACGTACGTGTCGTCGGGGAACGTGTACGCCTCGCACGCCGAGATCGGGGCCGACGAGTCCGCCGCGCTGCTGCCGCCGACCGAACGCGACGAGGTGGACCGGGAGTCGTACGGGGAGGCGAAGGCGGCCTGCGAGCTCGCGTCCGCCGCCGCCGTCGGGGACCGGCTGCTGGTCGCCCGGGCCGGACTCATCGGCGGGCCCGGTGACGTCAGCGGCCGCACCGGCTACTGGGCCGCCCGGGCCGCCCGGGATCCTGAGGCGCCGCTGCTGGTGCCGGACGAGCCCGGGCTGCCCACCCGCGTCGTCGACGTGCGGGACCTCGTCGACTGGATCCTCGACTCGGCCGGGAAGGGGCTGACCGGGGCGTACGACGCGGTGGGGCCGAACGTGCCCCTCGGCGAGTGGATCGAGCTGTCCCGCGCGGCCGCCGGTCACCGCGGGCCCGTGGTGCGCGCCGGGTCGGCCTGGCTCCTGGAGCAGGGCGTGGCGGAGTTCATGGGGCCCGAGTCGCTGCCGCTGTGGATCGTGGCGGAGGACTGGAGCGGCTTCCAGGCGCGTTCCGGCGCCGCGGCGGCCGCCGCCGGGCTCCGCCGGCGGCCGCGTGCGGAGCTGATCGCCGACACCCTCGCCTGGGAGCGGGAGCAGGGCCTCGACCGGGAGCGGCGGGCCGGCCTCAGCGTGGAGCGGGAGGCCGAACTGCTGGGGTTGCTGGGGGAGTAGGGCCGCTCACGGCGCCACCAGGGCCGGGTCCTGGTGGGAGCGGCGCAGCGCGTCGGTGACGAAGCCGTTCTTCTTCAGCTCCTCGACGAGGGCGGTGAGGTAGGCGATCGTCTCCGGGGCCCTGCTCCTCGTGGTGCCGACGGCCTGGCGGATCTCCATGAAGCGGCCGTCGATCAGGCGGACTTCGGGGTGGGCGGCGACGTACGCGGCCATGGGCTGGCGGATGCCGGCGCCGGCCTCCAGGTCCAGGGTGCGGAAGACGTCGATGCCCTCCGCGCCGCGGACGACGGTCGCGCGGGTGAGGGTGCGGGTGAGGTGGAGGTCGTAGGCCGAGCCCTGCTTGACGCCGACGCGGACGCCGGGCGCGTCCACGTCCTCGACGGTGACGAGGGGCGAGTCGCGGAGGACCGCGTACACGCCCTCGATGACGACGTACGGGGAGGTGAAGGCGACCTCCTTCTCGCGCGCGGGGTCGACGGCGAGGAAGCAGAGGTCGGCGCGGCCGTCGGCCATCGCCTCGAACGACTTGCGCGCCGCGTCGAAGCAGAGCGTCTCGACGGGGAGCGCGAGACGCCGGCCGATCTCGGCGGCGAGGTCGACCGTGATGCCGGCGGGTGCCTCCGGCGTGCCCTGGGCGAGCACCGGGTTCCCGAGGTTGACGGAGGCCCGCAGGGTGCCGGTGGGGGCGAGGTCGGCGGCGATCGCGGCGAGGTCGTGGTGCGTGGTCGTCATGGTTGCGGAGTCTAGGGCGGTGTCGGCTTCCGTCGGGGCATCTGGTTCCGGCCAGGCGCACGTGCTTTCGGAAGATCGAATTCCATATGGGGGTGGTCGTTCCGGATGGCTGGTTCTTTTCTCCTGCCGCTCTGACCTCGTGATTTCCGGTCGTGGTTCCTGTGCGACGACGAAGATCGGAGTTGGTCTAGACATGTATTCCGGGAGCCGGGTAAATTGCGGGACGCGAGTTCTCGTGAACGTTTGCACGACCCGAAAATCCGTCTCCACTATGTGAGGGATCCTATGGTCAAGGCAATTGTCGGCATGGCGGACCGCCTTCTCGGACGCGTTCTCCGCGAGGAGAGCGCCGAGGCGTACTGCGCCTGCCCCGCGGGCGGCAGCAGCTGGTGCTCCGGCTCCACGCTCTACGTCAAGGTCTGCTGTTCCTGGAACTGCGCGGCGGCGCCCACCTGCGTCACCAAGTCGTACCCGGGCGACTGCTGACCGCCTCCCGCACCCCTCGGTGAACCCCCCTCCCCGGCGCCGCCCCGCGCGGCCCGGGGAGGAGGGCCCCGGCCGGACCGGACGACGGAGGAACGACCGTGACCGACCCCCTGATCCTCGCCTTCCGCTGCGTCGTCGCCGTCGTCCTCGCGGCCTCCGCGCTGGGCAAGGCGCGCGCCCCCGGCACGTTCCGCACGAGCGTCCGCGAGATGCGGATCGTGCCGCTGCGGGCACTCGGCCCGGTCGCCCTCGCCGTGCCCGTCCTGGAGGCGCTGCTCGCCGTCGCCGTCTGGGTGCCGGCCCTCACCACCTGGGCGTTCGCCCTCTCCTTCGGGCTGATCGCGGTCTTCACCGCGGCCCTCGCCTCCGTCCTCCGCCGGGGGATCGACACCTCCTGCTCGTGCTTCGGCGCCTCCCGGACCCGGGTCGGGCCCGCCCACCTCGTCCGCAACGCCGCCCTCCTGGCGGCGACCGCCACCGGCTTCGCCGCCTCGCTCGCCGCGGGCGGCCCGGGACCCGTCCCGGTGGCCGGCTCCCTCGACCCCGCCGGCGTCCTCGTCAGCCTGCTCGGCGCGGTCTGCGTGAGCGCGCTCGTCCTCTCCACCGACCTGCTCGCCGCCGTCTTCTCGGGAACCGGCCCCGCGGAAGCCGGCGGAGCCGGTTCCCGCGGGGCCGGCCGGCGGAGCTCCTGACCGTCCGACCGCCCCCTCCGCATCCGCCGCGAACCCAAGCGAGGCCCTTCCCATGCTCGTCGCCGCCGTCGTGCTGATCGGCTGTCTCTCCGTCTTCAACCTCTTCCTGCTGCTCGCCCTCGCGCGCCGCACCTCCGGATCCGCCGGCAATTCCGGCGCATACGTCTCCGACGCCCCGGAGAACACCCTTCCCGACGGTTCTCCCGTTCCCGAATTCCACGCCCACGCGCATTCCGGAGAAGAGATCGACCGGAATTCCGTCGCGAACGGATCCGTCATCGGATTCCTCTCCACCACCTGCACCCCCTGCGTCGAGCAGGCGCCGGAATTCGCCGCCATGGCGAAGGAATTCCCGGGTGGCCGGGACCATGTGCTCGTCTTCCTCAAGGGCGGCGGCCCCGAACGGCAGCGGATGATCGAGCTGCTCGACCCGGTCGCCCGCGTCGTCACCGAGGCCGCCGGCACCGGGGGTGCCTCCGCCTCCTTCGGCATCGTCCGCTGGCCCAGCTACCTCGACGTCGACGCCGAGGGCCGGATCAGCGACCGAGGTCAGGTCGCCCCCGCCGCCCCGACGGCCTCCGCCTCCCGGTGACGCGCCGGCCGAGGACGGACGTGCTCGGCGCCGGGCGGACCGCCGCGGCGCTCGCCTGGCGGGCCGGCCGCGGCACGCTCCTGCTCTATCTGGCGGGGAGCGTCGTCGCGGGGCTGCTGCCCACCGCCGCCGCGCTCCTCGTCCGCGAGCTCTTCGACGCCATCGCCCAGCACCGGCCCACGGACGCCCTCGTCCGCGTCGCCGCCCTCCTGGTGGGCGTCAGCCTCGGCATCGCGCTCGTCCCCGCCGTCACCGACTTCCTCCGCGAACAGCACGCCCGCAGGGTCCAACTCCGCGTGCAGGACGAGCTGTTCGAGGGCGTCAACCGGCTGCCCGGACTGCGGCACTTCGAGGACCCGGCCTTCCAGGACGAGCTGCGGCTCGCCCAGGAGGCCGGCTCCTCCGCTCCCGGCATGCTGATCGGCTCGGTCGTGGGCGGCGTGCAGGCGCTGGTGACCTTCCTCGGCTTCCTGATCACCGTCTGCGTCCTCAACCCGCTGCTCGGCGCGCTCACCGTCGTCATGGCCCTGCCGACCTTCCGGACCCAGCTCACCGCCGGCCGCCGCCGCGCCGCCGTCATCCGGGACATCGTGGCGCGCAGCCGCCGCCAGATGTTCTACGCGAGCCTGCTCACCGACACCGACGCGGTGAAGGAGATCCGGCTCTTCGGGCTCCAGGACCACTTCAAGGACCGGGCCCGGGCCGAACTCGCCGCCGCCTCCGAGGCCGAGCGGCGCACCGAACTCCGCAACCTCCTCAGGGGCGTCGGGCCGTCCGTGCTCGGCGTCGCCGTCTACGGCGCCGGCCTCGTCTGGGTCGTCGGCGCCGTCGGCGCCGGGACGCTCTCCGTCGGCGACGTCTCCGTCTTCCTCGCCGCCACCGCCGCCATCCAGACCGGCGTCGGCCAGCTGGCCGGCACCGGCAGCAACGCCTACCAGGCCCTCCTCACCTTCGTCTCCTACCGGGCCCTGCGGCACCGCGCCCCCGACCTGCGGCAGCTGGACGGGCCCGCCGAGGAGCCGCGCCCGCTGCGCTCCTCGATCACCTTCGAGAACGTCTGGTTCCGGTACGACGACTCCTCGCCGTGGGTGCTGCGCGGGGTGGACCTGACGCTCACCGCCGGCGCGGCGACCGCGCTCGTCGGACTGAACGGCGCCGGCAAGAGCACCCTGGTGAAGCTGCTGTGCCGGCTCTACGACCCGACCGAGGGCCGGATCCTGTGGGACGGCACCGACATCCGCCGCTTCACCCCGGACGAGTACCGCCGCCGGATCGGCGTCGTCTTCCAGGACTACGGCCGCTACGACCTCACCGCCGGCGAGAACGTCGGCCTCGGCCGGCTCGACCGGGCCGGCGACAGCGGCGCCGTCACCGCGGCGGCGCGGGCCGCGGGCGTCCACGACCGGCTCACCCGGCTGCCCGCCGGATACGCCACCCTCCTCAGCCGGATCTTCGTCCCGGACGCGGAGCAGGGCGGCCCCGGACCGTCCTTCGCCGGCCAGTCGCTCTCCGGCGGCGAGTGGCAACGGGTCGCGGTGGCAAGGGCGTTCATGCGCGCCGACGCCGACCTGCTGATCCTGGACGAGCCCAGCGCCGGCTTGGACGCGGAGGCCGAGAAGGAGATCCACGACAGCCTGCGCACCCTGCGGGACGGCGCGACCGGCGTGGTGATCTCGCACCGGCTCGGTGCCGTCCGCGACGCCGACCGCATCGTCGTCCTCGGCGACGGCCGGGTCGTCGAGGAGGGCACGCACGGGACGCTGATGGAGCGCGGCGGCCGGTACGCGGAGCTGTTCACGCTCCAGGCCGACGGCTACCGTACCGACGCGCCGGGCGCGGTGCCGGTGTCCCGAGGAGGGTGACGTGTACGTGTACGTGTTCCTGGGCGGCGCCGCCGGACTGGCCCTGCTCCTGGTCGTGCTGCGCCGCTTCCTCTCCCGGCTCCGGATCAACGGGCCGAGCATGATGCCGGCGCTGCGGGACGGCCAGCGGGTCCTCGTCGTCCGTACCGGCGCGGCCCGGCTGCGCACCGGCCGGATCGTCGTCGTCGCCCCGCCCGAGGGCCTCGTCCGCCCCCGCCCGGGCGCCGGCCCGGCGGTCCGGCCGCCGCTGGTGGTGAAGCGGGTCGCCGCGCTGGCCGGGGAACCGGTCCCGCCCGAGGTGTGCGCCGCCGCCGGCGTCCCCGAGGGCGCGCTCGTCCCGCCCGGCCGGATCGCCCTCCTCGGCGACAACCCCGCCTTCAGCACCGACTCCCGCTTCTGGGGCCTGCTGCCGGTGACCAGCGTCGTCGGCGTCGTCGTCGAACGGGCGGCTGTCTAGCGGGCCTTCGCGATCCGGTGCACGACGGCCAGGACGGCGGCCAGCAGGACCGCGCCGCCGCCGTAACGGATGCCGTCGGGGGCGTCCCCGGTGACCAGGACGATCTCGGCGCAGGCGAGGGCGGCGAGGAGGGAGAGCGGGGCGGCCGGGCGCCTCCGCGGAGTGACGCGGCCGGGAGGGGTGGGGGACATGGGGCTCCTTTCCTGATGCGGAAGACTCTGCCGTGACGCGGGGGCCGGCGGAGGGCCGCCCGCGCGCAGCTTGCTGCAGGCCGGTGTTCCGGATGCTGCACCGCGGACAAGGGGGAGCGGGTGGGGAAGGTGCTCTCGTTCCTCGGGGTGACCGGGGAAGAGGAGGAGGCCTACCGGGCACTGCTCCGCCGCGACCCCGGCCCGGGCCCCGCCGCGGAGGCGGTCGCCCGGCTGCTGGTGCTCGGGCTGGCCGCCGGGGGCGCGGACGGAGAGGTACGGGCCGTCCCGCCGGCGCGTGCCGTCGACGCCCTCGTGGAGCGGCGGCTGCGCACCGTGCGGGAGGAGCTGGAGGCCGAGGCCGCGCGGCGCGCGGTCGTCGAGACGCTCTTCGAGGAGACCCGGCCCGCGTCGCCGCCGGCCGGAGCCGGGACGATCGTCACCCTGCACGGCATCGACGCCGTCCGCGAGGCCATCGACGAGCTGACGTTCTTCGCCCGCGCCGAGGACCTGACCACCGAGCCCACCGGGGTCCTCACCGAGGAGTCCATCGCCTTCTCGCACCCCATCAACATGCGGCTGCTGCGGCGCGGGGTGCGGCTGCGGACCCTGATGGGCGCGGGACTGCTCCGGGACCGGGCCACGCTCGCGTACATGCGGGAGCTGGTCGCGCACGGCGCCCGGGTGCGGGTCGCGCGGCAGCCGGTCGAGCGGATGATCGTCGTCGACCGCTCGGCGGCGCTCACCCCGATCGACCCGGCCCACACCGCGCGGGGCGCCCTCCTGGTGCGCGAGCCGGGCCTGGTGGCGACCCTCGTCGCCCTCTTCGAGCGGATGTGGGAGGCGGCGGAGGAACTTCCCGGCGAGGACGCCGGACTGCCGTCGGACGTGGAGCGGTCGGTCCTGGCGATGCTGCGGGAGGCCGACAAGGACGAGACGGCGGCGCGGCGCCTCGGCATGTCCGTGCGCACCTACCGGAAGCACCTGGCCGCGGTCACCCGCCGCCTGGGTGCCGCGAACCGGGTGGAGGCGGCGCTCCTCGCGCACGAGAAGGGCTGGCTGGACTGACGCCCGGGGCCCCGCGCCCGCGCCGCCCCCGGAGCCGTACGGAAGGCTAGTGACGAGGCGTCAGGTCTGCGCGGGCTCCGGCTCGGGCTCGGGGTCACGGCCGACGGCTCCCGGGTCGACGGCTCCCGGGCCGGCGGCCACCGGCGCGGAGGCCGCCACCGCCTCCGTGTCCACGTCGAACTCCTCGATCAGCTCGCGGCTGAAGCCCCAGAAGTAGGTGGCGGCGAAGCCGACGAGGTAGCCGACGATCAGGCCGCCCGCGTAGATCGCGAGGGTCGTGCCGAGGCCCTTGTCGCCGTCGAGGAGCGGGAAGAGCGCCCAGCCGGACGGGCCGATCGCGGTGGAACCGACCTTGTCGCCCAGCATGCTGAAGAGGCCGACGAAGCCGCCGCCGAACGCGCCGCCGACGCAGGCCGTGACGAAGGGGCGGCCCAGGGGCAGGGAGACGCCGTAGATGAGCGGTTCGCCGACGCCGAGGAAACCGGCCGGGAGGGCGGACCTGATGGTGCGGCGGAGGGAGCCGTTGCGCGGCAGCTTCAGGTAGACGGCCATGGCCGCGCCGACCTGGCCCGCGCCCGCCATCGCCAGGATCGGGAGGAGGACGGTGTAGCCCTGCTGCTCGATGAGGGTGGTGTGGATGGGGATGAGGGCCTGGTGGAGGCCGAGCATCACCAGCGGCAGGAAGAGGCCGCCGAGGAGGAAGCCGGCGCCGGCGCCCGCGTTCTCCAGGAGCCAGTCGGCGAAGTCGCCGATGGCCCCCGACACCTCGCCCGCGACGAACATCAGGCCGTAGATCGTGACGAGGCCCGAGACGAGCACGGTGAGCGTCGGGGTGACCAGGACGTCCAGGGCCTCCGGCACCCGGCGGCGGCACCACTTCTCCACGTACACGGCGAGGACGGCCGCGCCGAGCGCGCCGAGGACCCCGCCCTGGCCGGGGGAGAGGGTCTGGCCGAAGACCTCGACCTTGGCGACGCCCGCGTAGACGATGATGGCGGCGACCGCGCCGCCGAGGATCGGCGTGCCGCCGAACTCCTTGGCGGTGTTGTAACCGACGAAGACCGCGATGAGCGCCATGAAGCCGCTGGCGATGGCGGCGAGCGCCGGGGTGACGCCGGGCAGCCAGCCGAGGTTGACCAGCAGGCCGTTGAGACCGGCGATGATGCCGCAGCCGATGAGGGCGGGGATCAGCGGGACGAAGATGTTCGCGATCTTCCGGAGGAAGAGCTTGAACGGGGTCGCGTTCTTCGCCTTGCGGGCCGCCTTGAGGGCGGCGCCCCGGTCGGCCGGCTCCTCGGCGGAGCGCGCGGGGGCCTCCGCGGCGCCCGCGGCCACCAGGGCCTCGAACTCGGGGGTGACGCGGGCGACCGTGCCCGGACCGAGGACGATCTGGTACGTGTCGTCCTCCACCACGCCCATCACGGACGGCAGGGCCTTGAGGGCCTCGTCCCGGACGAGCGAGCGGTCGCGCAGGCCCAGCCGGAGGCGGGTCATGCAGTGGGCGACGGAGGAGATGTTCCCGGCGCCGCCGACGAGGGGGAGGATCGCGGCGGCGATGGCGCGGTTCTTGTCGTCTGTGCTCATGGTGCGGTGGTGCCTTCGGTACGGGGGCGGGGGGCGGCTCAGGGGGTCGCGTGCAGCGCCGCGCGCAGATGGCCGTGGGACTCCTCCAGGCGGCGGGCCGCGGTGGCGGCGTCGACGTCGGCGAGGAGGATCAGGATGGCGTTCTTCACCTCGCCCTCGGCGGCGGTGAGCGCGGCCTCGATCTGCTCGTCGGGGGCGCCGGTCGCGAGTGCGACGATGCGGCGCGAGCGGGCCCGGAGCTTCTCGTTGGAGGCGCGGACGTCGACCATGAGG
Organism: Streptomyces roseolus; assembly: GCF_014649855.1. Lineage (GTDB taxonomy): Bacteria > Actinomycetota > Actinomycetes > Streptomycetales > Streptomycetaceae > Streptomyces > Streptomyces roseolus. The sequence continues at coordinate 138,242 of NZ_BMTV01000021.1, forward strand.
TTCCCGTAGGTCTTGCCCAGCCGGATCATGGTGATCGTCGAGATCATGTTGAGGACGAGCTTCTGGGCCGTGCCGGCCTTCAACCGGGTGGAGCCGGTGAGGAGTTCGGGGCCGGGGACGACCTCGATGCCGTGCTCGGCGGCCGCGGCGAGGGCGCTGTCCGCGTTGCAGGAGAGCCCGATGGTGAGCGCGCCGAGGCTCCGGGCGTGCTCGACGGCACCGATGGCGTACGGGGTGCGGCCGGAGGCGGAGATGCCGACGACGGTGTCGTCGGGGCCGACGCCGAGCGCGTCGAGGTCGGCGGCGGCCAGCTCCTTGGAGTCCTCGGCGCCCTCGACGGCCTGGACCATGGCGGAGGGGCCGCCGGCGATCAGGCCGACGACCTGGGAGGGGGCGGTGTTGAAGGTGGGCGGGCACTCGCTGGCGTCGAGGACGCCGAGCCGCCCGGCGGTGCCGGCGCCCAGATAGAGGAGGCGTCCGCCGCGGGCCATCCGCTCGGCGGTGGCGTCGATGGCGGCGGCGATGGCGGGGAGCTCGCGGGCGACGGCGGCGGGGACGGACTGGTCCTCGCCGTTCATGGTGCGGGCGATCTCCAGGGTGGACAGCCGGTCGATCTCGGCCAGTTCGGGGCGGAACGCCTCGGTGGTGAGGGTGGCCAGCTGGGCGCGGAGCTCGGAGTACGTGGTGGACACGGGCCGCTCTTTCGTGGTCGTCGGGTCAGCGGGTGGTGGTCCGGGGCGAGTGCCGGTGGGCGAGGGCTTCGTAGGAGGCCGCGAGGGCGGGGGCCGCGGTCTCGTACGTGCGCTGCGTGATGACGGTGAACAGGCAGTCCACGACCAGGAGTTGACTGGTGCGGGACGACATGGCGGCCGGCCGGAGCTCGCTCTCGCGGGCGGTGGAGGTGGTCAGCACGTGATCGGCGTACTGGCTGACGGGGCCGTCGGGGCGGCCGGTGACCGCGACCGTGGTGGCGCCGTGCTCGAAGGCCACCCGGAGCGGTTCTATGACGTCGCCGGTGGAGCCGGAGTGGGTGATCGCGAGGGCGACGTCGCCGGGGCGGAGCTGCACGGCGTTGGTGACGGCGAGGTGCGGGTCGCTGTGGGCGTGGGCGATCAGCCCGATCCGCAGCAGCTTCTGCGCGAGGTCCTGGGCGACGAGGCCGGAGGCGCCGACGCCGTACACGTCGATCCGGCGGGCGCCGGCGCAGGCGGCGGCGACGGCGCCGAGCTGTGCGGTGTCGAGACCGGCGGCGGTGTCGGCGAGGGTCTGCCGCTCGTCGTGGGCGAGCTTGGCGACGACGTCGGCGACCGGGTCGTCGACGGCGATGTCGGCGGTGACGGAGGGCGCGCGCCCCGACTGCTGCTGGGCGGCGAGCCCGGCGAGCGCGAGCCGCAGGTCGCGGTAGCCCGGGTAGCCGAGGATCCGCGCGGTGCGGACCACGGTGGCCTCGCTGGTGCCGGTCAGCTCGGCGAGACCGGTGACCGTGAGGGCGGCGCACCCGGCGGGGTCCCCGGCGACGGCCTCGGCGACCCGCTGCATGGAACGGGTCATGGAGGGGGCGAGGGTCCGCACCTTGGCGGCGAGGGCGGCGGGGGCGGGCGGCGCCTCCCCGCTGAAAGTTTCCTTCACATCATTGGTCACGCTTGAAAGATACTTTCATGGGGCGGTGCGGACAAGACCCCGTACGTCCCGGATGACGAGGGGGCCTTCGCCCTTCCGGGCGGCCGGGGGACAATGGCCCCATGGACGACATCGACCCCGTGGAGCAGGCGCTGCACGCCGCGCGCGCCCTGGTGCTGGCCGACCTCGCGGCCCGTGACGTGGCCGCCGCGCAGGTCGTGTCGATGGTGGAGGACGCGGTGACGCACCGCCGCTGGTGGGTCGAGCAGTGGCCCGAGGGCGTCGAGTACGTCGCCGGCCTCGTCGCCCAGGACGTCCAGGACGCCCTCCTGGAGGCCTACGGCCGCTGGCCCCTCTGCCCCGTCTGCTCCTCCGGCGACCCGCACGCCCTCGACGTGGAACCCGAACTGGGCCCGGACCCCCACTGGGTCTGCGGCAAGCAGGGCGTGGTGGTGGCCCGGGTGGGAGGCCTGACGTGAGGCCCGCCCCCGGGACCGGGCTCCGCCGATGACCCTCTACATCGACCCGCCGACCTGGCCGGGCCACGGCCGCATGTGGTCCCACCTCGTCAGCGACGCCTCCTTCGAGGAACTCCACGCCTTCGCCGCCGCCCTCGGCGCCCCCGCCCGCGGCTACGACCGCGACCACTACGACATCCCGTCCGACTGGTACGACAGGACCGTCGCGGCCGGCGCGGTCCCGGTCGGCTCCAAGGAACTCCTCCGCCGCCTGACGGAGGCGGGCCTGCGGCGGCCGAAGGGGCGGGCGGCGGGGGGCTAGCCCCGGCGGGCGGGGTGCGGCCGGCCGGGGCCGCGCGCGGGAGGCGTCAGCCCTGGTGGTCGTACGTCTGCCGGTTCGACGGCGCGGCCTGGGCGCCGATCACCACGCGGGACTTCTCGCGCTCTGGGGCGCCCGGTCGTGGACGCCCTGTCCGCGGACGTCCCCGCCCGGGGATGCCTCTGCCCGTGGATGCCCCGGCCGGGCGATGCCCCGGCCGGGCGTCTCGTGCGCGCCGGGCGGTGCGTGGTCAGCCGCCGGCGGTCAGTTCCGCGAGTTCCTTCTCCAGGTTCTCGCGGGCCCGGTCCTCCCAGGCCGCCGCGCCGTACGGGGTGCGGAAGAGGCGGGGGAGGGCGAGGAGGTGGCGGAGGACGGCGGCGCGGCCTTCGCGGAAGGCGGCGTCGGGGACGAAGGCGTACTCCTCGCGGACGGCTGCCGCGTACCCCCCGTAGGTGTCGGGGTCGGTGGCGAGGATCGCGAGGTCGGCGTCGCAGAGGGTCTCGCCGTTGAGGTCGCCGGGGGCCGGGTCGTGGGTGACGGTGAGGCGGACCAGGCGGGCCACCTCCGCGACCTCGTGGGCCGTCAACCCGGCTTCGGTCAGGGCGCGTTCGGCGAGGTGGGCGGAGCGTTCCTCGTTCTCGGAGCGGTCGGGACGGTAGACGGCGTCGTGGAACCAGGCGGCGAGGCGGACGAGTTCGAGCTCCCCGCCCTCGCCGCCCAGGTCGGTGAGCTCGTCGATCCGGTCGAGGACCGCCCGCAGGTGGGCGGTGGTGTGGTAGCGGCGTTGCGGTTCGGCCCAGCGGCCGAGCAGGTCGCGGCCGTACGGGGCGGGGTCGGGGCCCTCGCGGCCGGCGCGGGCGGCGAGCAGGGTGGCGTTCCAGCGCCGGAGGAGGTCGCCGGTGTCGGTCGCGCTGTCCTCGGTTGCGGTCATGGGCGCATTGTGCCCGTTCCCGGTGCCCGGGACGGGTGCGTCGGGCCCGCTCCAGGTGCCCGGATCCCGGGCGGTGGCTGTGGGTCCCCCTCGGGTCTTACGTACCCCCCATGGGTATGTTACGGTGCTCCGCGAAGGTACCCCCTGGGGGTATGTAGACGGCCCGGTTCGCCGGTCGGCCGCGAGTGAAGGGCAGTGCGATGTCGAACGTCAACCCCCGGCGCTGGTGGGCACTCCTCGTGCTCGCCACCGCCCAGTTCATGGTCATCATGGACACCTCGATCATCGGAGTGGCGCTCCCCGAGATGCAGAAGGACCTGGGCTTCTCCCAGGGCGAACTCCAGTGGGTCTTCAACGCCTACGTGATCGTCTTCGGCGGCCTGCTGCTCCTCGGCGGACGCCTCTCGGACCTCGTCGGAGCCCGGAAGATCTTCGTCACCGGCTGGTCCGTGATGATCGCCGGTTCGGTGCTCGCCGCCGCCGCGCAGACCGCCTGGGTCGAGATCGCGGGCCGCGCCGTGCAGGGCGTCGGCGGCGCGCTCATCGCGCCCTCCGCGATGACCCTCCTGATGATGCTCTTCATGCACGACCCGAAGGAGCTCGGCAAGGCGATGGCGCTCTACGGCGCCGCGGCCCCCGCCGGCGGCACCGCGGGCGTCTTCCTCGGCGGCGTCTTCACCGAGTGGGCCTCCTGGCAGTGGGTCTTCCTCATCTACATCCCCATCGGCCTGGCCACCCTCGCCGCCACCGGGCTCCTCCCGGAGGTCGGGTCCCGCCGCGGCGCCGTCGACGTCCTCGGCGCCGCCGCCGTCACCGCCGGCCTCGCCCTCGCCGTCTTCGCCGTCGTCCGCGCCCCCGAGGCCGGCTGGGGCTCCACCGGCACGATCCTCCAGCTGATCGGCGCCGCCGTCCTCCTCGTGCTGTTCCTCGTGATCCAGAAGTCCGTCCGCGAGCCGCTCATGCCGCTCGGCGTCTGGCGGGTCCCGCGGCTCGGCTCCGCCAACCTGGCGATGACGCTGCTCGGCGCCGCCTGGATCCCCATGTGGTACTTCCTCAACCTGTACCTCCAGCAGGTCCTCGGCTACGGGGCCTTCGCCTCCGGCGCCGCGCTGCTCCCGATGACCGTGCTCCTCATGGTCTTCATGACGGCCGTCACCGCCCGTCTGATGGCGAAGGTCGGCGCCAAGCCGCTCATCGGCGGCGGTCTGCTGGTCCTCGCCGCCGGCCTGGTCTGGCTCGCCGCCGTCGAGCCCACCGGCACCTTCCTCGTCGACGTCCTGCCGGCCTCGCTCGTCGCCGCGCTCGGCATGTCCCTCGCCTACATCCCGGCGATGATCGCCGCGATGTCCGGCGCCCCGCAGGAGCAGGCCGGTCTCGCCTCCGGCATCGTCAACACCACCTACAACGTCGGCTCCGCGCTCGGCCTCGCCGCCCTCACCGCGGTCGCCATGTCGCAGGGCGCCGACCGGCTCCGCGACCTGCCCGCGCTCACCGAGGGCTTCTCGGCCGCGTTCATCGGCGCGGCGTTCATCGCCGCGGTCGGCGGCGTCGTCACCCTCCTGGTGATGAAGAGCGACAAGGCCGTGGCCGCCGGGGCGACGCCCGTCCCCCAGGGCGAGAAGACCGCCGCCTGACCGGTGCCCGCCCGCGAGAGGGGCCGGCCGGCGTCCACCCCGGGCGCCGGCCGGCCCCTCGTCGGCGTGCGCCGGCCCGTCCGGGCCCGTCGCGGTGACGGCCTCCGGGCGGTGACGGCCTCCGGCGCGTCGGACCGTCGACGTGCGGGGCCCGCGGTGCGGGGGGCCCGCGGTGTGTGGGGCCCGCGGTGCGGGGGGCCCGCAGGGCGTCCGGTCGCATGACCGTCCGCCCCCGTCGAAAACCCTTTGCGGGGGAAGGGGCGGCCGACGACCCTTCCCCCATGAGCAGTCATCCTTCGCCGCGCCCCGTCGCGGATCTCTTCGCCGCCGACGGGCGGCTCGTCGCGATCCCGCGGCGCCCGGCCCGCCGCGAGGCGCTTCTCGCGCACCTCGCCGAGAGCCTCTTCGAGACCGGCCGCGTCTACCGCGAGTCCGAGGTCAACGAGGCCCTGAAGACCGTCCACGACGACTACCCGGCCCTGCGCCGCTACCTCGTCGTCGGCGGCTTCCTCGCCCGGACGAAGGACGGCGCGGCCTACCACCGACAGCGCACGGCCCCGGTCACCGGAGGTGCGACCCCCGCCGTCGCGTGACCGGCGCGGCGGTGGCCGGCCTGCTGGCCGGCTACGGCATCGCGATCCCGGTGGGCGCCGTCGGCGCCCACCTGGTGGCGGTCGCGGCCCGCAGCCCATGGCGTACGGGGGCGGGCGCGGCGCTCGGCATCGCGGCGGCGGACGGGGCGTACGCCCTGGTCGCGGTCGTCGGCGGGGCCGCGCTCGTGCCGCTCCTCGCGCCGGTGGCGACGCCCCTGCGCTGGGTGTCCGCGCTCGTCCTGCTGGCCCTCGCGGCGGCCTCGGCCCGTACCGCGCTCCACGCCCACCGCGCCGGGACCCCGGCGGAGGACCGGCCGGTGACGGCACCGCACCGGGCCTTCTGGACCTTCCTCGGCATCACGGTCCTGAACCCGATGACGGTCCTGTACTTCACGGCGCTCGTCCTCGGCGGCCACGCGACGACGGGCCCGGCCGAGGCGGCCGTCTTCGTCGCCGCGGCCTTCGCCGCCTCGGCGAGCTGGCAGCTGCTGCTCGCCGCCGCCGGCACCCTCCTCGGCCGCGCCCTGGCGGGCGCCCGGGCCCGGCTCCTCACGGGCCTGGCGTCGAGCGCCCTCATCACCGTCCTGGCGGTGGGACTGGTGGTCCGGTGACCCGGCAGGGCTGGACCAGGACGCGCGCGGCGCCCGGGTGGAGGGAGCCGAACGGTTGGTCCCGGCAGGGGAGTTCGGCGCGTTCAGTCGCGGCGGGCCGCCGCGAGGGCCGGCAGCGCGACGGCCGTGAGGGCCGCCCCCGCGGCCAGGACGGCGCCGCGGGAACGCCAGGACAGGGCCGACCACCGGGACTCCGCCGACAGCAGCGAGCCGAGGCTCGCCCAGGAGCCGACCGAGAGGACGGAGACCGCGGAGCCGACCGAGCCGACGGACAGGAAGGAGCCCACCGAGCCGACGGACAGGAAGGAGCCCACCGAGCCGATCGACAGCGTCGAGCCGACCGACCCGATGGACAGGAAGGAGTTCCGCGAACCGATGGACCGGTGTGAACCGTCAGCGCTCATGGCCCGATCGTAGACACGGCCGCGGTCAACGGCGCGGGGTGACCGAGCCCGCGTACACGTTCTTCGGCGTGATGACCTCGGTGACGGCCCTGGCCACCAGCGTCGACGGCTCCTGGCCGCCGCTGAGCGCGTCGGTGTTGAGCATCAGGACGAGCGTGGCCTTCCGGGACGGCAGGTGGACGGTCACGGTCTCGTAGCCGGGGAGGGAGCCGTTGTGGCCGATCCAGCCGTTGGTGTCGAGGATGCCGAGGCCGTACGAGGTGCCGGGGAAGCCCGTCGGGAGGGTCTTGAGGCGCTGCGCCTGGGTGGCGGGGCTGAGGAGTTCGCCGGTGGCGAGGACCTTCGCCCAGCGGTTCAGGTCGTCGAGGTCCGAGATCATCGCGCCGGCCGCCCAGGCCCAGCTCGGGTTCCAGTCGGTGGCGTCGGCGACGGCGCCGCCGAGCGTCTGGTCGGTGTAGCCGCGCGGGTGCGGCTCCGGGAACTCGGCGCCCTTCGGCAGGAACGAGTGCCGCAGCCCGGCCGGCCGGATCACCCGCTCGTGCAGCACCTACGCGAGGGGCCGGCCGGTGACCTTCTCGATGACGAGGCCGAGGAGGACGAGGTTGGAGTTGGAGTACTGGAAGGTGGCGCCCGGCTCGAAGGTGTTCGCGTGCCGGTAGCCGTACGACAGCACCTCCCACGGGTCGAACGGCCGCTTCGGGTCGCTCAGCAGGTCGCGGACGAAGTCCTGGTCGGCGGTGTACGGGAACAGGCCGCTGCGCATCCCGGCGAGCTGCCGCAGCGTGATCCGGTGGCCGTTCGGCACGCCCCGGACGTAGTCGTCGATCGGGTCGTCGAGCCCGGCCTTCCCCTCGTCGACGAGCTGGAGGAGCGCGGTGACGGTGAACGCCTTCGTTCCGCTGCCGATCCGGATGTACCCGTCGGCGGACATCGGCCGGCCGGTCCTCTTGTCCGCGACCCCGGTGGCCCGGACGTAGCACCCCTTCCCCGGCATCCGGACGCTGACGACGAGTCCGGGGATCCCGGCCTGCCGCCGGACCTTCTCGACGGTCGCGTCGAGGCGCTCGGCCATGGCGGGCGGCAGCCCGTCCCCGTCCCGGCAGTCGTCCCCGCCGCCGTGCCGGAGCGGTACGGGGACGGGGGCGGCGGTCGCCGGGAGCGCGGCGGGCGCGAGGACGGCCGCCGCGAGGAGCAGGGCGGTGGCGAGGAGCCGGCGGGGGGTGCGTCGTCGCATGGGGAGGGTCTTCCGGGGGGGGGCGAGGGGTGGGGGCGAGGGAGCGAGAGGAGCGGGTACGCGCGCTGCCAGATCAGCACCGACGGCCGTGCCGCCGCGCCGCCCGCCGACGGAAGCGGGGCGAGTCCACTCGTTCGGCGCCGCCCGGTCCGCGCCGCCCGCCCCGGTCCGCGCCGCCCGCCCCGGTCGGCGCGGCGCGCCCCGCAACCGGCGGGCGCCGGAAGCGCGTCCGGGAGGAGAACAGCAAGATCGTTTCTCTTGTCCCGTACGGAAGGCACTCCTCCATGAGCAGCGACAGCACGGCCGACCGCTTCCTCTACGTCACCCGGCACGGCGAGGCCACGTCCGACGAGAGCGGGCTGACGGAGGCGGGGCGGCGGCAGGCCGTGCTGCTCGGGGAGCGGCTGCGGGGCGTGCCGCTGGCGGCCGTCCACCACGGGCCGCTGCCCCGCGCCGCGGAGACGGCCCGGCTGATCGGCGAGCAGCTCGACGGCGTGCCCGTCGGCGCCTGCGAGGAGGCCGGGGACTACGTGCCGTACGTGCCCTCCCGGGAGGAGCTGCCGGCCGGGGCGGCCGACGCGATGCTCGGCTTCCTGGAGGGGTTCCCGGCGGAGGAGCGGGCGCGCGGCGCGGAGCTGGCGGCGGAGGCGGTCGCGCGCTTCACGGGGCCGGTGGAGGGGGACGAGCCGCGCCACGAGCTGCTCGTCACCCACAACTTCCTCGTCGGCTGGCTGGTGCGGGCGGCGCTGGACGCCCCGGCGTGGCGGTGGATGGGCGTCGACCAGGCGAACGCGGCGCTGACGGTGATCCGTTACGCCCCCGGCCGCCCGCCGTCCGTCCTCGTCCTCAACGACGCCCGGCACCTTCCCGAGGACCTCCGCTGGACCGGCTTCCCTCCGGCGCTCCACGTCTGACCCCGCGCCGGTTCCGCCCCGGGAACGACGACCGCCCCCGTGTGAGGACGGGGGCGGTCGTGAACCTCGGTCGTGCGCTTCGGTGCTATCAGCTCCGGATCAGCCGGGCGATCGCCTTGGACGCCTCGCCGACCTTCTCCTTCGCCTCGTCCCCGCCGGCGGCGATCGCCTCCGTGACGCAGCAGCTCAGGTGCTCGTCCAGGAGGGCGACGGCGCAGGACTGGAGGGCGGCGTTGATGGCCGAGACCTGCGTCAGGACGTCGATGCAGTACGTGTCCTCGTCGACCATCCGCTGCACTCCCCGGACCTGTCCCTCGATCCGGCGGAGCCTTCGGATGACGTCTTCCTTGTGCTGGGTGTAACCGGCCACGGGGGCTCCCGTCGGGTCAGGGGTCCGGAGGTCACTCGCCGGCGGCCCGGAAGCCGCGCAGCCGCAGGCTGTTGCCGACCACGAAGACCGAGGAGAAGGCCATCGCGGCACCGGCGATCATCGGGTTGAGCAGTCCGGCGGCGGCGAGCGGCAGGGCGGCCACGTTGTAGGCGAAGGCCCAGAAGAGGTTGGACCGGATGGTGCCGAGGGTCTTGCGGGAGAGCCGGATGGCGTCCGCCGCGGCCCGCAGGTCGCCTCGTACGAGGGTGAGGTCGCCGGCCTCGATGGCGGCGTCCGTGCCCGTGCCCATCGCGAGTCCCAGATCGGCCTGGGCGAGCGCGGCGGCGTCGTTGACGCCGTCGCCGACCATGGCGACCGAACGGCCCTCGGCCTGGAGGCGCTTGACGACGTCGACCTTGTCCTGCGGCATGACCTCGGCGATGACCTCGCCGATGCCGACCTCGGCGGCGACGGACTCGGCGACCGCCTTGTTGTCGCCGGTCAGCAGGATCGGCGCCAGGCCCAGGCCCTTGAGCCGGCGGATCGCCTCCGCGCTGGTCTCCTTGACCGCGTCGGCGACCTCCAGGACCGCGCGGGCCTCCCCGTCCCAGGCGACCGCGACGGCCGTCTTCCCGGCCTTCTCCGCCGCCTCCTTCGCGGACGCGAGGTCCGCGGGCAGCTCCATCGCCCACTCCTGGAGCAGCTTCTCGCGGCCGACGAGGACGGCGTGGCCGTCGACGATCCCCTGGACGCCGAGGCCGGGGACGTTCGCGAAGTCCTCGGGGGTGGGCAGGGCGCCGACCTTGGCGGCGGCGCCGGTGGCGACGGCCTGGGCGATCGGGTGCTCGGAGGAGTGCTCCAGGGCGCCGGCGAGGCGCAGGACGTCGGTCTCGTCCGTGCCGGCGGCGGTGTGGACCTTCAGGAGGGTCATCCGGCCGGTGGTGACGGTGCCGGTCTTGTCCAGGACGATGGTGTCGACCTTGCGGGTGGTCTCCAGGACCTCGGGCCCCTTGATCAGGATGCCGAGCTGGGCGCCGCGCCCGGTGCCGACCATGAGGGCGGTCGGGGTGGCGAGGCCGAGGGCGCACGGGCAGGCGATGATCAGGACGGCGACGGCGGCGGTGAACGCGGCGGTCAGGCCCTGTCCCGTGCCCAGCCAGAAGCCGAGGGTGCCGAGCGAGAGCGCGATGACGACCGGCACGAAGACGGCCGAGATCCGGTCGGCGAGGCGCTGGGCGGCGGCCTTGCCGTTCTGCGCGTCCTCGACGAGCTTCGCCATCCGGGCGAGCTGGGTGTCGGCGCCGACGCGGGTGGCCTCGACGACGAGCCGGCCGCCGGCGTTCAGGGTGGCTCCGGTGACGGAGTCGCCGACGCCGACCTCGACGGGGACGGACTCGCCGGTCAGCATCGAGGCGTCCACGGCGGACGAGCCCTCGACGACGGTGCCGTCGGTGGCGATCTTCTCGCCGGGGCGGACCAGGAAGCGGTCGCCGACCTGGAGTTCGGCGGTCGGGACGGTGGTCTCGCGCCCGTTCCTCAGGACGGTGACCTCCTTGGCGCCGAGCCGCATCAGCGCCTTGAGCGCGGCGCCGGCCTTCCGCTTCGAGCGGGCCTCGAAGTAGCGGCCCGCGAGGATGAAGGCGGTGACGCCGGCGGCGGCCTCCAGGTAGATGTTCCCGGCGCCGTCGGTGCGGGCGATGGTGAACTCGAAGGGGTGCGTCATCCCCGGCGTGCCGGCGGTGCCGAAGAACAGCGCCCACAGGGACCACAGGAACGCGGCGGTCGTGCCGACCGAGATCAGCGTGTCCATGGTGGCCGCGCCGTGCTTCGCGTTGGTCCAGGCGGCGCGGTGGAAGGGCCAGGCGGCGTACGTGACGACCGGCGCGGCGAGCGTGAGGCTCAGCCACTGCCAGTACTCGATCTGGAGCGCCGGGACCATCGCCATCGCGATGACGGGGACGGCGAGGGCGACGGCGGTGACCAGCCGCTGCTTCAGGGGCCGCAGTTCGGCGTCGGCCCTCTCCTCGTCGGAGGGGCCTTCCCCGGCGCCGTCGTGCGCGGGGCGCTCCGGCTCGGGTTCGGCGGCGGTGTAGCCGGTGGCCTCGACGGTGGCGATCAGGTCGGCGACGTCGATGTCGGCGGAGAAGGTGACCTTCGCCTTCTCGGTCGCGTAGTTGACGGTGGCCTCCACCCCGTCCATGCGGTTGAGCTTCTTCTCGATGCGGGCGGCGCAGGAGGCGCAGGTCATGCCGCCGATGGCGAGCTCGACCTGGGCGGTGCCCGGAGTGGTCGTGGTCATTTCCTGCTCCTCGGTGCAGCGGGGTCGGGGGTTCGGGGGGCCGGGGCCCGGGCGGCGGTCCGGGTCGGGCCCCGGCGGCTCGTGGGTCGGCGGCCGGTGGGGCCGGTGACTGGTGGGCCGGTGGTCAGGCGCGGCCGGTCAGCTCGTAGCCCGCCTCGTCGATCGCGGCGCCGATGGCGGCGTCGTCGGCGGCGCCGTCGGTGGTGACGGTCACCAGGCCGCCGGCGACGTCGACGGCCACGGAGAGGACGCCCTCCACCGCGCCGACGGACCGGCTGACCGAGGTCGCGCAGTGGCCGCAGGTCATGCCCGAGACGGCGTAGACGGTGCTGGTGGCCTCGGCGACGGCGACCGTGGTGGTGCCGGTGGAGCAGCTGTGGTCGGGGGTGCAGCAGGAACCCATGTCGTCCTCCATCGTGTGTCCAGTGGGACCGGATACCCTCGGGGGGTATCGGCGGTGCGAGTCCATGTATACCCCCCAGTGGTATCCGGCGCAAGTGTCGGACCGGCTTGACTTGATACCCCCTAGGGGTATGGTGAAGTGAGGGTGCGAGAGCGCGCGCCCGAGACCGCACCCGTACAGGGAGAGCAGCCATGAACACCGGAATGAAGATCACCGCCTTCGCCGCCGCACTCGCCGCGACCTTCGGCGCCGCGTACGGGGTCGGGAAGGGCGTCGGACCGGTGGACGAGCCCCGGAAGGCGGAGCACGGCGACCACGCCACGGCCGCCGGAACCCCCGAGAAGACGGCCCCCGCCGAACTCCCCGGCGGCCTCCAGGTCTCCCAGGGCGGCTACACCCTCGCCCTGGAGACCCCCGCCCCGCCCGTCGGCCGCAGCACCCTGAAGTTCTCCGTCCGGGACGCCGCGGGCGAGAAGGTCACCGCCTTCACCACCGAGCACGACAAGGAGCTGCACTTCATCGTCGCCTCGCGCGACCTGACGGTCTTCCGCCACCTCCACCCCGAGAAGGCCCCCGACGGCACCTGGACCGTCGAGGCCGACCTGCCCCGGGCCGGCGCCTACAAGGCCTTCGCCGACTTCAAGCCCGCCGCGAAGGGCGCCGAGGCCCTCACCCTCGGCGTCGACCTCGGCGTCCCCGGCGCCTACGCCCCCCAGCCCCTCCCCGCCCCCGCGCCCACCGCCACCGTCGACGGCTACCAGGTCCGCCTCGGCGGCACCCTCGACCCCGGCGAGCCCGGCGAGCTGCGCCTCACGGTCTCCAGGGGCGGCGAGCCGGTCACCGACCTGGAGCCCTACCTCGGTGCGTACGGCCACCTGGTCGCCCTGCGCCAGGGCGACCTCGCCTACCTCCACGTCCACCCGAACGAGGGCGGCCCCGGCCCCGACGTCTCCTTCACCGCCACCGCGCCGACCCCCGGCACGTACCGCCTCTTCCTCGACTTCAAGCACCGGGGCGAGGTCCGCACGGCCGCCTTCACGGTGAAGGCCGGCGACCGGACCGCCTCCCCGGCGCCCTCGGAGACGGCCGAGCACGATGCGGGAGGCCACACGCACGGCTAGTCTGGTCATTGGACTAGACCTGTAGCCGTCATTCATGGAGGAATGGGCGCAATGAGCAACCGTGCTGTCCTGGAGGTGATCGCCCTCGACGAGCAGGACGCGGTCGCCGCCCAGACCGGGGGCGCCGACCGCCTCGAACTCGTCACCGACATGGCGGCGGACGGCCTCACCCCGTCGACGGCCACCTTCACGGCCGTCCGCCGCGCCGTCGACATCCCGCTCCGCGTGATGCTCCGCCTGGCGGACGGCTTCGCCGCCGGTGACGTCGACGCGCTCGTCGCACGGGCCTCCGAGCTCCGCGCCGCCGGCGCCGACGCGTTCGTCCTCGGCTTCCTCACCGCCGACGGCGCACCGGACCTCGTCGCCGTCGAACGGCTCATCGCCGTCCTCGACGGCGCCCCGTGGACCTTCCACCGCGCCATCGACCGCGCCGCCGACCGCGACGGCCTGCGCAAGCGCCTCGCCGACCTCCCCGGCCTCGACACCTACCTGACGGCCGGTGCCGCCGCCGGCGTCGACGACGGCCTGCCCGTCCTCGAAGCCGAGGCCGCCCGCGCCGGGGAACCCGGCTACGAGCCCCGGATCCTCGTCGGCGGCGGCCTGCGCCTCGACCACCTGCCGCGCCTGCGCGCCGCCGGCCTCACCGCCTTCCACATCGGCGGCGCCGCCCGCCCCCGGGGCTGGGCCGCCCCGGTCTCCGCCGAAGCGGTCCGCACCTGGCGCGAGGCGATCGACACCCCCTGACCCGGCGGCCGGGCCGCCCGAAAAGCCGGTGCGCCGCCGCGACGCGCGGCGCTAGCCTCCCGCCCATGGCGGACGCGCGGAACGCACCGGACGGGATCGACACGGCACGGGTACGGCGGCTGATCGCGGCCCAGTTCCCCCAGTGGGCCGCCCTGGACGTACGAGAGGTCGCCTCGGCCGGGACCGACAACGCGCTGTTCCGGCTGGGCGACGACCTCGTCGTACGCCTCCCCAAGGCGGAAGGGGCGACGGGCCAGATCGAGAAGGAACACCGCTGGCTGCCGAGGCTGTCCCCCTCCCTGCCGCTCGCGACCCCCGTCCCCGTGGGCACCGGCGTCCCGGGGGAGGGCTTCGGCCGCCCGTGGGGCGTGTACCGGTGGCTCGACGGCGCCGACGCCTGGGCGGCGCCGGTGACCGACCCGGCCCACGCGGCGGAGGAACTGGGCCGCTTCGGCGTCGCCCTGCGCGCGGCCGACGCCACCGGCGGCCCCCGCTCCTTCCGCGGCGGCGCCGTCACCGACTGGGAGGGCGGCGCCCTCCCGCCCGCGGTGGAGGCCCTCGCCTCGGCGGGCCTCCTGGACGCGCCCACCGCGCTCGCGGCCTGGGAAGAGGTGCTGGCCCTCCCGGCCTGGGACCGGCCGCCGGTCTGGCTCCACGGCGACCTCCTCCCCGGCAACCTCCTCACCCGCGACGGCCGCCTGACCGCCGTCATCGACTTCGGCGGCCTCGGCACCGGCGACCCGGCCGCCGACCTCCTCCCCGCCTGGACCCTCCTCACCGCCGCCACCCGCCCCCTCTTCCGCGAGGCCTCCCGCCTCGACGCAGCCACCTGGGCCCGCGGCCGCGGCTGGGCCCTCTGCTGGGGCCTCGTCACCGACCACTACTACGGCGCCCTGCCCGGCCCCGGCACCGCCCCCGTCCCCAACCCCGTCCTGGCCGCCGTGGCCCGCCGAGCCTGGACCGAGGCCCTCCCCGAGTTCGGGTGACGGCCGGGCCGCGCGCCGAAGCGCCCGCCGCCGCCGGCCGCCCGGCCGAGGCGCACGCCCCCGCCCGGGACACCGCCTCGACGTGCCGGACGCGGTCCCTCGTCCGGCCCTTCGACGACCGACGCCACCGCCGGGGCTGTCGGAGCGGCGTGGTACCCATGTCCCCATGACCCGGTTCCACGACTTCAACCTCAAGCTGCTCGTCATCGAGGAGCTCATGTACCAGGCGGGGACCCTCTCCCCGGTCTACGACCTGCACGCCCGGATGGCCGGGCGGGGCATCGCCGACGCCGCCTCCCACGTCCTGGAGAACGGCCTCCACGAGGAGGTGCTGCCGGAGTCCCGGGAGTACTTCGAGGCGCTGGAGATCCCGGCGGAGCTGCTCGCCACGGTCGAGGAACTGTGCTTCGACGCGGGGGCGGACGTCTTCCGGCACTGCGCGCCCGCGTGGGACGGCGAGGACGACCTCTTCGACGTGCGGTCGCTCGACGACCTCGACCTGCTGCCGAACCTCCGCGAGGTCACGTTCGTGGAGGACGGCGTCCTCGCGGTGCCCGGCGCGGCGGACGTCTTCGCCGCACGGGGCATCACCACGGACTGACCCCGCGCCACCGTGCCCCCGCCGCCGTTCCCGTTCGCGGGCGCCCCGCCGCCGCCGTTCCGTCAGGGGCCCGCGTTCCGCCGGGGCGGTGGGCGCAGGCCAAGGCACAGGGGCGATGGTGGCGTCAGGCAGACGGGGCCAACTGGCCCGGCAGGGGGGCCGCGTGGACGATCGTCAGGCCGGAGACGGCTCGGGTGAGGGCGACGTACAGGCGGCGGAGCCCGGTGCGTTCGTCGGGTTCGCCGGAGACGACGGCCGCCGGCTCGTCGAGGACCACGTAGTCGTACTCCAGGCCCTTCGCGAGCGAGGCCGGGACGAGGGTGAGGCGGGACTCGGCGGTGGTCTCCTCGCCGGGGGAGAGGTGGGCGAGGCCCGCCGCCTCCAGCGCCTCCGCCAGCGGCGCGATCCGCGCGTCCGCGGCGATCAGACCGATCGAGCCCTCGTGCGCGAGCGCGTCCACGCACGCGGCGACGACCGCCGCGTCGGACGGCGCCGCCGCCTCGCGGATCTCGAAGTCGCCCGGGTTCTCCCGTACGGACTCCACCGGCGCGAGGCCCGGCGCCATGTGGGGGAGGAGGCGGGAGGCGTAGGCGATGACGTCGGTGGGGACGCGGAAGCCCGCCGTCAGCTCCTCGACGCGGGACCCCGGCTTGCCGAGGTGCGTCAGGGCCTGTTCCCAACTCGCCGTGGCCCACGGGGTGGTGCCCTGCGCCAGGTCGCCGAGGACGGTCGCCGAACCGGTCGTGCAGCGCCGCCCCACGGCCCGGTACTGCATCGGCGACAGGTCCTGCGCCTCGTCGAGGACCACGTGGCCGAGCGAGGGCGTCCGCTCGACGAGGTCCGTCGCCTCGTCGATCAGCACCGCGTCCGCCGCCGACCACTTCGCGGTCTTCACGCTCCGCGCGGGCTTCGTCCACAGCAGCAGCTTCTGTTCCTCCTCGCTCAGCACCCCTTCCGCGTGCTCCGCCAGGAACTCCGCGTCGCCGAGCAGCCGGAGCACCAGCTTCGCGGGGTCGACCGCCGGCCAGCACTCCTTGACCATCGCCTTCACCGCCGCGTTCCGCGCGACCGCGTTCTGCACCCGGTCGTCGGGCGCCTCGCCGGCCTGCTCCATCCGTACGAGGACGGCGTGCGCGACGCGCTGCGGCAGCGCCTCCCTGGCCGCCCCGTAGCGGATGTCGCGCGCGGCCAACTCCCGGACGATCTCCTCCAGTTCGTACGCGGGAATCCGCCAGCGCCGCGAGCCGCGCACCACCATCAGCGGTTCCGTCGGCATCGTGACGTGCGACCGGACGGCCCGCCGCAGCACCTCCGCCATCCGGGCGTCGCCCTTCACGACCGCGGTCGGTGCCTCGTCCGTGCCCCGCACCTCCACGTGCGCGACGAGGTCGTCGACGGTCGCCTGCTTCACCTCCAGCTCGCCGAGCGCGGGCAGCACCTGCTCGATGTACTGGAGGAAGGACCGGTTCGGCCCGATGACGAGGGTTCCGGTGCGGGCCAGCCGCTCCCGGTGCGCGTAGAGGAGGTAGGCGACGCGGTGGAGGCCGACGGCCGTCTTCCCGGTCCCGGGGCCGCCCTGCACGCACAGCGTGCCGGACAGGTCGGAGCGGACGATCTCGTCCTGTTCGGGCTGGATCGTCGCCACGATGTCCCGCATGGGGCCGACGCGCGGGCGCTCGATCTCGGCCTGGAGGAGCCGGCTGGTGCGTTCGAGCTCGGCCGGGTCGGAGAGGCGCTCGTCCTCGTACGCGGTGAGTTCGCCGCCCGTGTAGCCGAAGCGGCGGCGCAGCCCGACGTCCCGCGGGTCCTTCTTCGACGCCTGGTAGTACGGCTGGGAGACCGGCGCGCGCCAGTCGACGACCATGGGGTCGCCGTGCGCGTCGTGGACGTGCCGGCGGCCGATGTAGAAGCGCTGTCCGTGCTGGGTGGGCGGCAGGTAGTCGAGCCGGCCGAAGAAGAGCGGCGTGTGGGAGAGGTCGGCGAGCGCCTTGATGCGGTCCTCGATCTGCCGCTCCAGGACGATCGAGTTCACCCAGTTCGCGGTGACGTCCTTGATGTCCAGCGCCTCGACCTCCTCGCGCATGGCGCGCAGGGCGGCACGGGAGGAGGCGAGGTGGGCCCGCTCGCGTACGAGCGGATCGTCGGTGGGCACGGCAGCGGACACGGTGAAGCCTCCGGTCGGTACACGGATCACGGACACACGGGCACGTCGATGTGGCCGCCGGTTTCCGACCGGACGGCGGCGCTCTCCGTACGCGGACGGGAGGCGGGGAAGCCGGTGAGTCTAACTCCGGACCGGGGGGCCGGGCGAATCGGTTTCCCGTAGGGGACGGGGTCCGCCGTAAGGGTGAGCCGGGTTCCGCCCCCAGGGCGATGTGCGGCGAATGTCCGGATTCCAGAATGGAGTCATGAGCGCGACGACCTTCACCCTCGTGACCACCGTCCCCCGCCCCCGGCCCGGCCGCCTCGCGGCCACGGCCCTCCGCGCGGCCCGCGCCTTCGGCTCCGCCGCCGTCGGCGTCACCCTCCTCGGCGACCTGGGCCCGGAGGGCGCCGGCGTCCGAAACCCCCGCCCGGCGCACCTGCGGGACCGGACCTGACGCGGGCGTCGGGAACCCCCGCCTCGCGCGCACCCGCGAGACACGGGCCTGACGTGGGCGTCGGCGTCCCCGCCCACCCGCGGGACCGGGACCGGGACTGAGTACGCGTCCGGCACCGGCTGAGTACCCGCACCCCTGACGGCGGCCCGGCATGGTGCTGGGATGGGGCCATGACGACACCGCGCCCCGCTCCCGACCCGTACGCCCCGAGCCCGCTGGCGCTCCGCGCCTTCGCGGCCTTCGGCCTGCTGCTCGTCGCGGTCTGCACGGTGGCGGCCATGGCGGTCACCCTCGACGACGCGATCTCCGGCGACGGCGTCGGCGGCGGCTTCGTCGCGGCCGGCTTCTGGGCCGTGGGCCTCGCCGCCGCGGCGGGCGTGGCGGCCCTCGTCGTGCCCCGCCGCGCCCTCGTCACCGCCCAGTACGTCCTGGCCCTCGCGGGCCCGGTCCTGGCCCTGATGGACTGACGGGCCGGGAGACGGACGGACCGGGAGACGGACGGGCCGGGTTACGGCGCCAGCAGCTCGTCCGCGTCGACGATCCGGTACGCGTACCCCTGCTCCGCCAGGAACCGCTGCCGGTGGGCGGCGAAGTCCTGGTCGATGGTGTCGCGGGCGACGACCGAGTAGAAGTGCGCCTGGTGGCCGTCCGCCTTCGGGCGGAGCACCCGGCCGAGGCGCTGGGCCTCCTCCTGGCGGGAGCCGAAGGTGCCGGAGACCTGGATGGCGACGGTCGCCTCGGGCAGGTCGATGGAGAAGTTCGCGACCTTCGACACGACGAGGACGTTGATCTCGCCGTTGCGGAAGGCGTCGAAGAGCCGCTCCCGCTCCTTGTTCGTCGTCTCGCCCTTGATGACGGGCGCGTCGAGGTGCGCGCCGAGCTCGTCGAGCTGGTCGATGTACTGGCCGATGACGAGGATCTGCTGCCCGGCGAACTTCTTCACCAGCGCCTCCGTCACCCGCCGCTTCGTCGCCGTCGTCGCGCAGAAGCGGTACTTCTCCTCCGCCTCGGCCGTCGCGTAGGCGAGCCGCTCCGACTCCGTGAGGTTGACCCGGACCTCGACGCAGTCGGCGGGCGCGATGTACCCCTGCGCCTCGATCTCCTTCCACGGCGCGTCGAACCGCTTCGGCCCGATCAGCGAGAAGACGTCCGCCTCCTTGCCGTCCTCGCGCACCAGCGTCGCGGTCAGGCCGAGCCGCCGCCGGGCCTGGAGGTCGGCGGTGAACTTGAAGACCGGCGCGGGCAGCAGGTGCACCTCGTCGTAGACGATCAGGCCCCAGTCACGGGAGTCGAAGAGCTCCAGGTGCGGGTAGACGCCCTTCCGCCGGGTCGTGAGGACCTGGTAGGTGGCGATGGTGACGGGACGGATCTCCTTCTTCGTCCCGCTGTACTCGCCGACCTCGTCCTCGGTCAGCGAGGTCCGCCTCACCAGCTCGTTCTTCCACTGCCGGGCGGAGACGGTGTTGGTGACGAGGATCAGCGTCGTCGCCTTCGCCCTGGCCATCGCCCCGGCGCCGACCAGCGTCTTGCCGGCGCCGCAGGGCAGCACGACGACGCCGCTGCCGCCGTGCCAGAACCCCTCGACGGCGTGCTGCTGGTACGGCCGCAGGCTCCAGCCGTCCTCGGCGAGCTCGATCGGGTGCGCCTCGCCGTCGACGTACCCGGCGAGGTCCTCGGCGGGCCAGCCCAGCTTCAGCAGCGTCTGCTTGATCTGGCCGCGCTCGGAGGGGTGCACGACCACCGTGTCGGGGTCGATCCGCGCCCCGACCAGCGGCTGCACCCGCTTCGACCGGAGGATCTCCTCGAGGACCGGCCGGTCGGTCGTGGTCAGCACCAGTCCGTGCGCGGGATGCTTGGTGAGCGTGAGCCGCCCGTACCGGTCCATGGTCTCGGCGATGTCCACGAGCAGCGCGTGCGGCACGGGGTACCGGGAGTACTCGACCAGCGCGTCCACGACCTGCTCGGCGTCGTGTCCGGCGGCCCGCGCGTTCCACAGCCCGAGCGGCGTCACCCGGTACGTGTGGATGTGCTCGGGCGCCCGCTCCAGCTCGGCGAACGGCGCGATCGCCCGTCGGCACGCGTCGGCGAGCTCGTGGTCGACCTCCAGGAGCAGCGTCTTGTCGCTCTGGACGATCAGGCAGGACACACATACCTCCGCAGATAGGATCGTCAGCGTGACAGACACCACACCTGCCACCGCTACGGCCCGGGCCTTGCCCCGTGCCCGTCGCCCCAAGGGCGTCTCGGCCAACGCGCCGGGAATGCGCGCAGCCATCTATGTCCGCCTTTCGCGGGAAACAGAAAACTCTACCTCGCCCGAGCGTCAGCGTGCGGCCTGTGAGGCACTGTGCGCGGCCCGTGGCTGGCAGGTCATAGCCGTGGAAGAGGACATCGACGTCTCGGGCTACTCGCGCGGCCTGGACCGTCCCGGGCTTCAGCGGATCCTGGCCCGTCTCGCCGAGTTCGACGTGATCGTGTTCTTCAAGATCGACCGCCTGGCCCGCTCCACGGTGGACTTCGCGGAGATCATGAAGGTGACGCAGGCGGAGAGCGTGGCTCTCGCGTCCGCCACTGAGCCGCTGGACCTCACCTCTTCCATGGGGCGCGCGATGGCGAAGGTGATCGCGGTCTTCGCCGAGCTGGAGTCCGACACCATCGGTATGCGTGTCTCCAGCGCCCATGAACACCTGCGGCGGGAGGGCCGCTATACGGGCGGCAGGGTGCCGTACGGGTATCGGGTGGCCCCCAACCCCGACGGCGCGGGGAAGGTCCTGGAGGTCAACCCCGAGGAAGCGAAGACGATTCGCGAGATCGTGGAACGGGTCCTCAACAAGGACTCGCTGCTCAAGATCGCAGTGGACCTCACGGAGTCCGACAAGCCGTCGCCCGGCCACTCGTCGCGTCAGACCACGGGCAAGCGCAGCGACTCCAAACGGTGGTACCCCTCCACGCTGCGGAGCCTTCTCGGGAACCCCCAGTTGCTGGGGCAGGTGATCGAGGACGGCAAGCCGATCCTGATGACGGACGGACTACCGCTGGTCAACCGCACGCCGATCCTGGACATGGACACCTGGCAGGCGTTGCAGGACGAGCTGAGCCGGCGAGCCAATCCGGGGGACCGACGCCGCGAAGGAACGGCGCTGCTGCGGGGGATCGTCTACTGCGCGGTGTGCCACAACCGCATGTACACGTACGTCGCCAAGGGCCGCATCCGCTACCGGTGCATCGGCCGGCTGAAGGCCCGGCAGGCGGGCACGGAGTTGACTTGCTACGGCGTGAGCATCGCGGGTGAGGGCATGGAGCAGCACGTCACGGCGCTGTTCCTTGAGAAGTTCGGGGCGTTCCCCGTGGTGCGCATGGTGGAGCACGTGGGGGAGGACTTCCGCCCGCAGATCCGGCAGGCCAGGGAAGCGCTGGAGGACCTGGAGAAGGACCGGTACGACCGTGGTCTGTTCAAGGGCGAGGAGGGGGACGCGAGGTACGCGGCTCAGTACGCCAAGCTGGAGGAACGCCTGGCATCACTGAACGAGAAGCAGCGCACCGCCAAGCCTGCGGGCGTGGAGGCGGTCCCGACCGGCCGGACTCACGCACAGCTCTGGAAGGACGCGGACACGGCGGGCAAGCGCGATCTGCTGCTGAACGCGGGGGCGTACGTCGAGGTCGGCATGGCCCGCAAGGGCGGCCCGAGACTGGACACTTCCCGCCTCGCGGTCCACTTCGGAGAGGACGGCGAGATCCGCCGCGCGGACGCCGACGGCAAGGACGTCGAAGCGGTCGTACAGCGCGCTGCGGCTCAGGCGCTTGAGCTGTTCTGAGCTCTCTTGACCACTGTTCGCGGCCCGTTGCCGGGGAACCCCTGGCGGCGGGCCGTCCGCGCTCCCAGGGGGTGCCGCCGGCTTGCTGCTCTCTCAGCGGCGGAGCGATGACGGAATGACGGTTCTCCCTACTTTTTTTGATTGCACATAGAAAAATAAGAGAAGAACAGATCAGGGGGTACATCCGTCATCCCGTCATCGCAACCCTGTGCAGCTGAGGGTGAGTCACGCACGCTGCGCGTGTGTGAGTAGCGGGGTGAGAGCCGCAGCCGCATCCCTTTGCGCGTGAGGGGGTGGGCGGTGGCCCCCTTCCACGCTTGACCAGCGCGTGTGGGAGCGAAAACTCTCCGCTGGCTCGTCAGGGTGTTTTCGCGGAGGCAGCGTAGCTCGGTGTGACGATCGGCGGTCGTCTCGGAAACGATGGTTATTGAGACGATCTCGTCACCCCCTCTCGGCTCTCGAAACCGTGTAGCAAAACCCGTCTCAGAACTCGCTCGAATCCCTTCGGGTTATGAGACGGGTTGTGAGAGGTCGTTTTCACCTGCATCGGTGGGTTATCGCTGGTTTCCCAGAGTGCAGGGTCGCGGTGCCCGTGAGGCTGGG
>NZ_BMTV01000022.1 GCF_014649855.1 Streptomyces roseolus
AAGACCCTCGGCCAGGCCGAGATGTGGTTCGGCGCCGGCCGCGGCGCGAGCAGCGCCGTCGTCGTCCTCTTCGGCTCGGGCGTCGGCGCCTGCGTCGTCATGGACCCGCTGGGCCCCGGACGCGCCCTGGAATGGGGCCATCTCACGGTGCGCGTCCGCGGCCGGCGCTGCCGCTGCGGCGCCCAGGGCTGCCTGGAGGCGTACGCCGGCGCCGAGGCCCTCCTCGCACGCTGGCGCGAGGCCGGCGGGCGGCCACCGGCGGGCGCGGACGAGGAGACGGCGCTGACGGCGATGCTCGCGGCGGCGTACCCGGCCGCCGCCGGTCCGTCCGGGGCCGCGCCCCCCGGCGCCGATCCGGTCCCCGACGCGGTCGCGCTCGCCGTCCTCGACGAGACCGCCGAGTACCTGGGCGCCGGGCTGGCCGATCTCATCAACCTCTTCCAGCCGGAGCGGATCCTCGTCGGCGGCTGGGCCGGGCTGCAGCTCGGCAGCCGGTTCCTCGCGCGCGTGGCGGCGTACGCCCGGGCGTACGCGCTGCGGCACCCCGGCGGCCGGACGGAGATCGCGCTCGGCACGCTCGGGCCCGAGGCGGTGACGGTCGGGGCCGGACTCCTGCCGCTGGTCGACTTCTTCGCCCAGGGCGGGCGCCGGCCCGAACGGGCGCCGAGCATCCCGGCGCCCGCCTGGCAGACCGCGCTGCGGGACCGGGTCTCCACCTGAGTCCGGCCGCCGCCGGAACGGCTACGCGTAGGGGTCGAAGGGGATGCCGGCCGGCTTCGCCTTCGCCAGGTGGTCGGCGAAGCTGCCGTCCTTCAGCCCGAAGTGGGCGCTGCCGAAGTCCGCCCGGCTGAGCTTCTCGCGGAGGCCGGCCGGGTAGCCGTCCCAGCCGACGAGCGCCGGGAACTGCCAGGTGCCCTGGTGGTTCTCGGGCGGTTCGTCGTTGCCGTTGGCGGCGCGGAAGCAGTGCGTGCCGATGCCGTCCTTGTGGTAGACGATCTTCGGGTGGGTGCCGTCCCAGCGGATGGCGTCCCGGCCGTGGACGGTGAAGGAGCCGTGGTTCGAGGTGGAGACGTACCGCGCCTGCCCGTTCTGGATCCAGACGACGACGTGCTCCCAGTCGTGGCGGTGCCCGCCGAGGCCGCTCCCCCAGACCGCCTGGTCCTTCTCGAAGTACAGGCCGTAGAGGACCGCGCACCAGCCGTTGTCGCAGAGCGCGCGGGAGTAGCCGTTGGTGCGGGTGAGGTCCGAGGAGTCGCGGCACTGGCTGCTGACCGTGCCGGAGGGGCCGAGGCCGGGGTTGAGGGTGCCGTCCGGACCGATCGCGGCCGTCGGGTAGCAGCCGTCGGTGTCGTAGTCGTACGCGGGCTGGTAGGTCTGCTCCAGGACGGACGCGTTCGCGGGCAGCGGGGGCGGCGGGGCGGCGAGCGCGCTGCCCGGGAACGCGAGGAGGAGCGTGAGGGCGCCGCCGAGGACGGCGGCTCCCTTGGTGACGCGGCGCGAGATCTTCAACTCCGGCTCCCTGCGGGGGTCGAGGGGGGTGACGGTGCGGCGGTCGCGCCGTGCGCCCGAGGCGACGGACGACCGCGCGCTGACATGCCCACTCCAAGTCGGGGTCAAACGGCCGGCAACCGCGGGACCGGCGGAAACGTCCTGATCGGGGAGGGCGGGGGAAGACCGGGGAAAGGACGGACGACCGTGGCGGGGCGGGAAGGGAAACCAGGGGCGCGACGGCCGCGGCGGACGCCGGAGGGCGGACGCCGGCGCGGCCGGCTGCTCGCCGGGCTCGGCGTCGCGACCGCCGCGCTGCTCGCCCTGCACCGGTTCGTGCCGAACACCCCGGGACGGCTGGGCAGTCTGCTGGAGACCTTCCTCTTCTGGTCCGGCCCCCTCACCGCGGTGCTCCTCCTCTGCGCGGCGGCGCGGCGGGCCCGCACGGCGCTGCTCCTCCTGCTCCTCCCGGCCGCGGTCTGGGCCGCCGCCTTCGGTCCGCTGCTGCTGCCCGCGGGGGCGCCCGGTCCGCGCGAGCTCACCGTCGCCCAGCACAACGCCGCCGACGACAACGCCGATCCGGCCGGGACGGCCCGGGCGCTCGCGGACTCCGGCGCCGACCTGATCGCCCTCCAGGAGCTGGTCGACCCGGCCCTGGCGGTCTACCGCCGGGAACTCGCGCCCCGCTACCCGTACCACTCCGTGCGGGGCACGGTCGGCCTCTGGTCGCGCCACCCGCTCGGCGCCGCCCGGGCACTGGACATCAGGCCCCGGGACGTCACGGAGCCGTGGCTGCGGGCACTGCGGGCCGAGGTGCGCACACCGCACGGAGAGGTGGCCGCGTACGTCGTCCACCTGCCGTCCGTGCGGCTCGGGCCCGGCGGACTGGCCTCCGCCCGGCGCGACGAGAGCGCCCGCCTCCTCGGCCGGATCCTGGCGGAGGAACCGTCCGGCCGGGTGATCCTGGCCGGCGATCTGAACGGCACCGTCGACGACCGCGGACTGGCCCCGCTGACCTCCCGTCTCGCCGCCCCCGACCGGGGCCTGGCCCTGAGCTACCCTGCCGCCCTCCCCGTGGCCCGCATCGACCAGGTCCTCGCGCGCGGCGGGCGCGTCCCCGCGATCCGCGTGCTCCCGGCCACCGGGAGCGACCACCTGCCGGTGCTGGCGCGCGTCGCGCTGGACGCGGACGCGTAGCCGGTCCGCGGCCGCGCACGGCGCGACCGCCGACCCGACGGGAGCCGCGCCGTCATCTCCCGAAGACGCCCGGCTCCCGGACCGCCGAACGGGCCGTCAGGACAGGCGCTCCGCTTCGGGAGTTGTACGCGGGAGGGGTTGACGGGGGCGGGATGGCTCCATAAGTTCACAGCTTGATCAAAGGCTTGCCGCCTTGCGGGACACGGGCGGGCCCGGGCGGGCCGGGTTTCGCGCGGCAGCGCGGCGCGCCTCGACGAAAGGGTTGTCAGGTGCAGCTCAATCTTTCACGCGGCGCACGGCACCGGGGGCGCGCACGGCCCCGGTCCCTCGCCGCCCTCCTCACCGGCGCCCTCGTGGCGACGGGCCTGGTCCTCACCGCGCCCGGCACCGCGCAGGCCGCCGGCGAGCGGGTGGACGTCTGGCTCACCACCACCTCCGACTCCGGAGGCCGTACCGTCACCCGGGGACTCGCCCCGCAGGCCCCGCTCGCCTTCGGACCGGCCGGCGGCGGCGCGAGCCACACGATCGCCGTCGACGAGTCCACCACCTACCAGCGGTTCGAGGGCGGCGGTGCCTCGATCACCGACACCACCGCCCACCTCTTCCGCGGCGGGGCGATCAGCGCCGCCACCCGCGACGAGGTGATGCGCAAGCTCTTCTCCCCCACCGACGGCATCGGGCTCTCCTTCGTCCGCAACCCCATCGGCGCCTCGGACCTCTCCCGACCGGGGAACGTCTCCCTGGACGACACCTGCTGCGACCTGGGCGACTTCGGCGCCAACGGCTACGACACGAACGTGCGGCTGCTGACCTCGCAGGCCAAGCAGCTCAACCCGGCGCTGCGGGTCAAGGGCGTGCCGTGGAGCGCGCCGGGCTGGATGAAGGACAACGGCCGGATGGACCAGATGGGCTGGCTGAAGTGGGAGCACTACCCCACGTACGCCCAGTACCTGGTCAAGTACGTCCAGAGCTACCGGGCGGCCGGCATCGAGGTCGACTACCTCTCGGTGCAGAACGAGCCGAACTGCTGCCAGGCCGGCAACCCCACCGCCATGAACTACCCCGGCATGAGCTGGAACCCGTCCGGGCTCGTCGAGTTCACCAAGAACCACGTCTACCCGGCCTTCCGGGCCGCCGGGATCACCACCAAGGTCCTCGTCCACGACTGGAACTACGGCGACTACGCGAACTTCGGCGCGGCGGTCCTCGGTGACGCGGGCGTCCGGAACGACCCGCTCTTCGGCGGCATCGCCTGGCACGGCTACTTCGGCGACCCCGCCGTCGGCAGCCAGGTCCACGACCAGTACCCGTCGGTGCCGCAGTTCAGCACCGAGCACTCCGGCGGCACCTGGATCGGCAACCAGCACAACGAGGACCTGAAGGACATCGTCTCCTACGCCCGCAACTGGAGCAGCAGCCTGGTCAAGTGGAGCCTGGCGCTCAACCAGGACATGGGCCCGCACAACGGCGGCTGCGGCACCTGCACCGGTCTGGTCACCGTGCAGGAGGGCGGCGCGCGGGCCGGGCAGGTCGACTACACGATCGAGTACTACACGACCGGTCACCTCACCAAGTTCGTGAAGCCGGGGGCGCACCGGATCGCCTCGACCGACAACGCGACCGTGCAGAACGTCGCCTGGCGCAACCCCGACGGCTCCAAGGCGCTGATCGCGCACAACGGCGGCGGCTCCGCGCAGTCCGTCCGCGTCGACTGGGGCGGCCAGTCCTTCACGTACACCCTGCCGGCCCGCACCACCGCCACCTTCACCTGGGCGGGGGCGCCGGGGGCCGGCGCGCCGGCCGGGGCGCTGACGGGGCTCGCGGGCAAGTGTCTGGACGTGGCCGGCGCGTCGAGCGCGGACGGCACCGCCGTCCAGCTGTACACCTGCAACGGTACGGCCGCCCAGCGGTGGACGCTCGCCGCCGACGGCACGATCCGCGCGCTCGGCAAGTGCCTCGACGTGACGGGCGGCGCCACCGCGGACGGGAGCAAGGTGCAGCTCTACACGTGCAACGGGACCGGCGCCCAGCGATGGCGCTACGACGCCGTCACCCACGACGTGGTGAACACCGCCGCCGACAAATGTCTGGACGTCACGGGCAACACCTCGGCCGACGGCACGCGGGCGCAGATCTGGTCCTGCACCGGCGCCGCCAACCAGAAGTGGACCCACCGGGCGTCCTGACCGCCTCCCCTCCCCCGTCCTCAGGAGGACGCATGCCGCACCCGCACCACCGGCGCCGAGCGCGCCGCCACCGCACCCTGGCCGCCACCGCCGTCACCGCCCTGATCGCCGGTCTCGTCGGGGCCGTGCCCAGCGCCGCCGCGCCCGGCGCCGACGAGCCGGCTCCCCGGGCCGTCGACCGCTTCGAGGGCGAGGTCCCCTTCGCGAACCCGCCCGCCGAGGGGATCTTCACCTGGGGCAGCGACGCCGACGACCACCCGGCGCTCACGCTCGCCGAGCGGGCCGACGCCCCCGAGGGGAGCAAGGTCCTCGAAGGCCGCTACGACATCAGCGGCTGGGGCGGCTTCACCCATGACTTCGCCTTCGACCGGCCGGCCCAGGACTGGACCGCGCACCGGGGCATCCGCTTCTGGTGGTACGGGCAGAACACCGCGCCGCTTCCGCCCGGTTCGGGCAAGCGGATCAACTTCGAACTGAAGGACGGCGGTGCGAACGGCGAGGCGTCCGAGCTGTGGACGACCTCCTTCACCGACGACTGGGAGGGCTGGCACCTCGTCGAGCTGCCCTTCTCCGACTTCCGCTACCGCGCCGACCACCAGCCGGTCGGCGGCATCGACCAGGTCCTCGGCCTCGACCGGATGTGGGGGTACGCGCTGACGCTCCCGACGGGCGCGCCGGGCTCCTTCGCGCTCGACGGGGTGGAGCTGTACGGGAAGGCCGACCCGGCCCTGACCACCCAGGTGGTGACGGGCGCGGCCGTGCACCCGGTGGCGGAGGGATCCGCCGCCCGGATCGACGTCACCGTGAACACGACCGGCGGGGCGCCCACCGACCGGCCGGTCACCGTCACCTACGCGACGGACGACTCCGGGCCCGCCGCGGCGGGGAAGGACTACCGGCCGGTGGCCGGCAGCTTCGTCCTGCCGGCCGGGACGCCGTCCGGCACCACCCGCTCCCTCACCGTGGAGACGCTGAGGGACCGGACCGGCGAGGCCGCCGAGACGATCCCGGTGAAGCTCGCGGTCGAGGGCGCCAAGGCGCCCGCCGAGGACCCGGTCGTCGTGGTGAACGCCCACGGCCTCCCGTACCTCGACCGGCGGCTCCCCGTGGAGCGGCGGGTCGCCGACCTGCTGTCCCGGATGACGCTCGCGGAGAAGGCCGGGCAGATGACCCAGGCCGAGCGGAACGCGCTGCGGGCCCCGGGCGACATCGCCGGGTACGCGCTCGGTTCGCTGCTCTCCGGCGGCGGCTCGGTGCCCACCCCGAACACGCCGGAGGCGTGGGCGCGGATGATCGACGGCTACCAGCTGCGGACCCGGGCGACCCGGCTCCAGATCCCGCTGATCTACGGCGTGGACGCGGTCCACGGGCACAACAACGTCGCCGGGGCGACGGTCATGCCGCACAACATCGGCCTCGGCGCCTCCCGGGACCCCGCGCTCGCCGCGCGGACCGGAGCGGTCACCGCGAAGGAGGTGCGGGCGACCGGCGTGCCGTGGGACTTCGCGCCGTGCCTGTGCGTGACGCGGGACGAGCGGTGGGGGCGGTCGTACGAGGCCTTCGGCGAGGACCCGGCCCTGGTGACCGCGATGGAGACGGTGATCAACGGGATGCAGGGCGCGGCCGACGGCCGCGACCTGGACCGCAACGACAAGGTGCTGACCAGCGCCAAGCACTTCGTCGGCGACGGCGGCACGGAGTTCGGGTCGTCGACGACGGGCTCGTACACGATCGACCAGGGCGTCACCCGGGTCACCCGCGAGGAGCTGGAGGCGGTGCACCTGGCGCCGTTCGCGGAGGCCGTGAAGCGGGGCGCGGGCACGGTCATGCCCTCGTACTCCTCGGTCGACGTCATCGGGGACGGCCTCGGCCCGGTGAAGATGCACGCCCACGCCGAGCTGATCAACGGGGTGCTGAAGGACCGGATGGGCTTCGACGGCTTCGTCATCAGCGACTGGCAGGCCATCGACCAGATCCCCGGCGACTACCCCGGCGACGTGCGGACCTCGGTCAACGCCGGCCTGGACATGATCATGGTGCCGACGAACTACCAGGAGTTCACCCGGACCCTGGTCGCCGAGGTCGAGGCGGGCCGGATCCCGGTCTCCCGGATCGACGACGCGGTGGCCAGGATCCTGAAGCAGAAGTTCCGGCTGGGGCTGTTCGAGAAGCCGTACGCGGACACCACCCACCTCCCGTCGGTCGGTTCGGCCGAGCACCGGGCGGTGGCCCGCGAGGCGGCGGCCGCCTCCCAGGTGCTGCTGAAGAACGACGGCGGGGTGCTGCCGCTGAAGCCGGGGCAGAAGGTGTACGTGGCCGGTTCCAACGCCGACGACCTGGGCAACCAGACCGGCGGCTGGACGATCAGCTGGCAGGGCGCCTCCGGGAAGCACACCACCGGCACGACGGTCCTCGAAGGGATGCGGAAGGCCGCGCCCGGGCTCACGTACTCCGAGGACGCCGCCGCGCCGGTGGAGGGCCACGACGCCGGGGTCGTGGTGGTCGGCGAGACGCCGTACGCGGAGGGCGTCGGGGACGTCGGCAACGGCCACGACCTGGAACTGAGCGCCGCCGACAAGGCGGCGGTCGACCGGGTGTGCGCGGCGATGCCGTGCGCGGTGCTCGTCGTCTCCGGGCGGCCGCAGCTCATCGGCGACCGGCTGCCGGAGATCGACGCCCTGGTGGCCTCCTGGCTGCCGGGCACCGAGGGCGACGGCGTCGCGGACGTGCTCTTCGGCCGGAAGCCCTTCACCGGGCAGCTGCCCGTGACGTGGCCCCGGTCGGAGGCGCAGCTGCCGGTCAACGTCGGCGATTCCTCGTACGACCCGCAGTTCCCGTACGGCTGGGGGCTCACCACCCTGGCGGCGGCGCCCCGGGGCGGCGAGACGACGCTGAAGGCGCTCGGGCTCACGGCCCGGGTGCTCCAGGCGGCCGGCCGGGGCGATTCACCCGAGGCGCGGCGTCTGGTGGTCCGGGCCCGGCTGCTGGTGCAGGACCGCATCGGGCAGCGGGTCACGGCGGCGGTGGCGAAGCCCTTCGCCGAGGCCGACCACCTGCTGCTCTCCGGTGACCCGGCGGGCGCGGTGGCGAAGCTGACCGCGGCCTACCGCGCGGCCGGCTGAGCGCGGGGCCCGGTGGATCCGCGCCTCTCGGGAGGCCGGTCCGCCGGGCCCGTCGCGGCCCTCCCGGCCGACGGGCCCGCCCCGGGCCCCTCCGGGCCGCCGCCCGAGCCCCGCACCCGAGCCCACATTGCATAGCCATGCGCATTCATGCATACTATTGCCATGTCCAAGGTTCTCACCTCCCTTCCCGTCGGCGAGCGCGTCGGCATCGCCTTCTCCGGTGGTCTCGACACCTCCGTCGCGGTCGCGTGGATGCGTGACAAGGGCGCGGTCCCCTGCACGTACACCGCCGACATCGGCCAGTACGACGAGCCCGACATCGCCTCGGTGCCCGGGCGCGCCCAGACCTACGGCGCCGAGGTGGCCCGCCTGGTCGACTGCCGCGCCGCACTGGTCGAGGAAGGGCTCGCCGCCCTCACCTGCGGCGCCTTCCACATCCGCTCCGGAGGCCGGGCCTACTTCAACACCACCCCGCTGGGCCGTGCCGTCACCGGCACCCTCCTGGTGCGGGCGATGCTGGAGGACGACGTCCAGATCTGGGGCGACGGCTCGACCTTCAAGGGCAACGACATCGAGCGGTTCTACCGCTACGGCCTGCTGGCCAACCCGCACCTGCGGATCTACAAGCCGTGGCTGGACGCCGACTTCGTCACCGAGCTCGGCGGCCGCAAGGAGATGTCGGAGTGGCTCGTCGCCCACGACCTCCCCTACCGGGACTCCACCGAGAAGGCGTACTCCACCGACGCCAACATCTGGGGCGCCACCCACGAGGCGAAGACCCTGGAGCACCTGGACACCGGCATCGAGACCGTCGACCCGATCATGGGCGTGCGGTTCTGGGACCCGGCGGTCGAGATCGCCCCCGAGGACGTCACCATCGGCTTCGAACAGGGCCGCCCGGTCACGATCAACGGCAAGGAGTTCGCCTCCGCCGTCGACCTGGTGATGGAGGCCAACGCCATCGGCGGTCGGCACGGCCTGGGCATGTCCGACCAGATCGAGAACCGCATCATCGAGGCCAAGAGCCGCGGCATCTACGAGGCTCCCGGCATGGCGCTGCTGCACGCCGCCTACGAGCGCCTCGTCAACGCCATCCACAACGAGGACACCCTCGCCCAGTACCACAACGAGGGCCGTCGGCTCGGCCGCCTCATGTACGAGGGCCGCTGGCTGGACCCGCAGGCGCTGATGATCCGCGAGTCGCTCCAGCGCTGGGTCGGCGCCGCCGTCACCGGCGAGGTCACCCTGCGGCTGCGGCGCGGCGAGGACTACTCGATCCTCGACACCACCGGCCCCGCCTTCAGCTACCACCCGGACAAGCTGTCCATGGAGCGCACCGAGGACTCCGCCTTCGGCCCGCTGGACCGGATCGGCCAGCTGACCATGCGGAACCTCGACATCGCCGACTCCCGCGCCAAGCTGGAGCAGTACGCCGGCATCGGCCTCATCGGCACCGGCAGCCCCGCCATCGGCGCCGCGCAGGCCGCCGCCACGGGCCTCATCGGCTCGATGCCCGAGGGCGGCGCCGAGGCGATCGCCTCGCGCGGCGAGACCCCCGACAGCGAGGAGACGGCGCTCGACCGCGCCGCCATGGAGACCGGCACCGACTAGTCACCCCGTCACCGGCACACCGAGCGACACCCGAGGAGGGGCGGCCCCAGGCCGCCCCTCCTTCGCGCTTCCCTCGCGGAAACGCTCTTCCCGGTCAGCGGGAAACGGCTCCTGCGCCGGGCCGCCCCCGCCCGGCGCCGGCGAGCACTTCTCCGCCGGCCACGACATCGGCACCCCCGAGCGCGACGCCCACCTGCCGTTCGAAAGGAAGGCCGGCCTCTGGTGGGACCACTCCGACAAGGAGGGCGCCGAGAGCCGCTTCGCCCGCGAGTCCGAGGTCTACCTGGGGATGTGCCGCCGCCGGCGCGAACTGCCCAAGCCGGTCGTCGCGTCCGTGCAGGGCGCCTGCGTCGCCGGTGGTCTGATGCTCGCCTGGATCTGCGACCTGATCGTGGCCTCCGAGGACGCCTTCTTCGCCGACCCGGTGGTCCGCATGGGCATCCCCGGCGTCGAGTACTTCGCGCACCCCTGGGTGATGCCGCCCCGGATCGCCAAGGAGTTCCTCTACACCGGCGACCGGATGAGCGCCCGCCGCGCCTACGAGGTCGGCATGGTCAACCGCGTCGTCCCCCGCGCCGAACTCA
Source organism: Streptomyces roseolus (assembly GCF_014649855.1). Taxonomy (GTDB): domain Bacteria; phylum Actinomycetota; class Actinomycetes; order Streptomycetales; family Streptomycetaceae; genus Streptomyces; species Streptomyces roseolus. Next base: position 10,189 of record NZ_BMTV01000022.1, read on the forward strand.
CGGACAGCACATTCGATGTGGCGCACCGGATCGCCGAGATGCCCCGGATGGGCCTCGCGCTCACCAAGCGCGCCGTCAACCAGGCCGAGGACCTCCAGGGCCTGCACACCGGCATGGACGCCGTCTTCGGACTGCACCACCTGGCGCACGCGCACAACGCCGAGACCGCCCGCGACGCGCTCGGCGGCGTGGACATCCACGCGATGCTGCGACGTTCCGGGGGACGGCCCTCCCGCCCCGGGGAGGCGGGAGCCTGATGGACCTCGACTTCTCACCGGCCGACGAGGCCTCCCGCGCCGAGGCCCGCGCCTGGCTCGCCGCCCACGTGCCCGCCACCCCGCTGCCCTCCCTGGAGACGGCGGAGGGCTTCGCCGCCCACCGCGCCTGGGAGGCCGAACTGGCCGCCGACCGCTGGTCGGTGGTCTCCTGGCCCGAGGAGTACGGCGGCCGGGGCTCCTCCGTGCTGCGCTGGCTGGTCTTCGAGGAGGAGTACTACGCCGCCGGCGCGCCCGGCCGGGTCGGCCAGAACGGTATCAACCTCCTCGCCCCCACCCTCTTCGAGCACGGCACCGACGAGCAGCGCGCCCGGATCCTGCCCCCGATGGCGTCCGGCGAGGTCATCTGGGCGCAGGCCTGGTCCGAGCCCGAGTCCGGCTCCGACCTGGCGAGCCTGCGCTCCACCGCCGTGCGCGCCGACGGCGGTCGGCTGATCAGCGGCCAGAAGACCTGGTCGTCGAGGGCCGCCTTCGCCGACCGCGCCTTCGGCCTCTTCCGCGGCGACCCGGACGCGGACCGGCCGCACCGGGGGCTCACGTACCTGATGTTCCCGCTCGGCGCCGAGGGCGTGACCGTACGCCCCGTGGGGCGGCTCGACGGCAAGCCGGCCTTCGCCGAGCTCTTCCTCGACGAGGTCTTCGTCCCCGACGAGGACGTGATCGGCGCCCCCGGCGACGGCTGGCGGGTCGCCATGAGCACCGCCGGCAACGAGCGCGGCCTCACCCTGCGCGGCCCCGGCCGGTTCACCGCCGCCGCCCAGCGGCTCGCCGCGCTCTGGAGGGAGGCCGCCGACCCCTCCGACACGGCCGTCCGCGACCGGGTCGCCGACGCCTTCATCGGCGCTTCCGCCTACCGGCTCTTCACCCACGCCCACGCCTCCCGGCTCGCCGCCGGCGGCTCGATCGGCGCCGGGTCCAGCCTCAACAAGGTCTTCTGGTCCGAACTGGACATCGCCCTCCACGAGACCGCCCTCGACCTCCTCGGGCCGTACGGCGAACTCTCCGACGAGGCCCCGGAGGCCCCCGCGCACGGCGGGTGGGCCGAGGGCCACATCTTCTCGCCGGCCGGGCCGATCTACGCCGGGACCAACGAGATCCAGCGCGACATCATCGCCGAGCGGCTGCTCGGCCTGCCGGAGGGACGCCGGTGATGCGGTTCCTGCTCGACGACGAGCAGCGGGAGTTCGCCCGCACCCTCGACACGATGCCGACGGCGGCCGACACCCCCGCGCGGCCCGCGCCTGGGCCGCCGGCGACCACGCCCCCGGGCTCGCGCTCTGGTCCCGGCTCACCGGGGCGGGCGTGTTCGCGCTCGCGGTGCCGGAGGCGCACGAGGGCCTGGGGCCGTTGCCGGTGGAACTGGCCGTCGCCTTCATCGAGGCGGGCCGGCACGCCGTCCCCGGCCCGCTGGTCGAGACGGTCGCCGCGGCGGCCCTCCTCGGCCGGCTCGCCCGGGACGACGGGGGTGACGGGGGTGACAACCAGGAGGCTGCCGCCTGGCTCCCCCGGATCGCCGCCGGCAAGGCGACCGTCTCGCTGAACGTCCCGGCGCTCGCCGCCGAGCAGGTCGGCGCGGCGGCGCGGTGCCTGGAGCTCACGGTGGCGTACGCCGGGGAGCGGGTGCAGTTCGGGCGGCCGATCGGCTCCTTCCAGGCGGTGAAGCACCGGCTCGCGGACGCCTGCGTCCGCGTCGAGTCGGCCCGCTCCGCCGCGCTCGGCGCCGCCTTCGCCGCGGCGGACGGCGCACGGGGGCCGGAGCTGACCCGGCTCGCCGCCACCGCCAAGTCGGTCTGCTCGGAGGCCTTCTCCGAGGTGGCGGGCGAGATGATCCAACTGCACGGCGGGATCGGCATCACCTGGGAGCACGACGCCCACCGCTACTTCAAGCGGGCGCACGGCTCGTCGCGGCTCTTCGGCCCGCCGCACTGGCACCGCGCCCGGCTCGCCGCCGTGCTCGGCCTGCCCGGGCCGGTGCCCGTCAGCCGTTGATGGAGAAGAAGATGGTGTCGTGGGTGTACCAGTCGTAGCCCCGCGCCTTGGTCGACTCCCACTCCTCGTGCTCGAACTCCAGCTTCTCGGTGAGGAGATCGAGGTCGTACACGAAGTCGGGGTCGATCTTGTCGCGGACCGCGCGGTACGCGTCGACGGCCGGCTTGGCCTTCTCCAGCGGCAGCATCCCGATGTCCGGCCCGTCGATGGCGTAGGGGATGGGGAAGGGGATCTCGTCCGGCGGGCCGGAGAAGAGGTAGCCGTGCGGCAGCAGGTCGGCCGGGACGCCGTGCTGCCTCAACTGCTCGTCGAGGAGGCCGAAGAAGGTGCTGGGCCTGGAGTAGACGCCGAGGTCGGAGGGGTCGGAGCCGCAGTGGTCGATGACGTGCTGGAGCGCCCGGGCGTAGGCCTTGCCGGCGTACGTCCCCTTCGCGTCGGCGCGGCCCTCGATGAGGTGCTCCAGCGCCTCGGGGACGGTCAGGCCCCAGTCGAGGTCCTGGCGGTCCAGGTCGCGCTGGCCGGCCTCGGCCCGCTCGCGCATCAGGGCGAGCACGCGCCGCTGTTCGTCGGTGAGGCGCTCCGCCGCTCCGAGGTAGGCGACGGCCTCGGCGCGGTCGCCGGTGGTGTACGAAATGATTCGGCTCATGATCGACATGCTGCCATCCGGCACTGACGACGCCCCCTCGGCCGGAGCCGAGGGGACGTCGTCGTGCGGCGCGGTGACGCGGGGTCAGCCGGCGAGCAGCTGCAGGGTGTCGATGACGCGGTTGGAGAAGCCCCACTCGTTGTCGTACCAGGCGACGACCTTGACGTGGCGGCCGTCGACGCGGGTGAGGGCGGCGTCGAAGATGGAGGAGTGCGGGTTGCCGGTGATGTCGGAGGAGACCAGCTCGTCCTCCGAGTACTCCAGGACGCCGGCGAGCTTGCCCTCGGCGGCCTTGCGGTAGGCGTCGAGGATCTCCTCGCGGGTGACCTCGCGGGCGACGGTGGTGTTCAGCTCGACGATGGAGCCGACCGGCACGGGCACGCGGATCGAGTCGCCGGAGAGCTTGCCGTCCAGCTGCGGGAGGACCAGGCCGATGGCCTTGGCGGCACCGGTGCTGGTGGGCACGATGTTGACGGCGGCGTTGCGGGCGCGGCGGGCGTCGCGGTGCGGGCCGTCCTGGAGGTTCTGCTCCTGGGTGTAGGCGTGCACGGTCGTCATGAAGCCGTGCTCGATGCCGGCCAGCTCGTCGAGGACGGCGGCCAGCGGGGCGAGCGCGTTGGTGGTGCAGGAGGCGTTGGAGACGATCGTGTGCAGCTCGGCGTCGTACGTGTCGCTGTTCACGCCGTAGGCGAGGGTGACGTCGGCGCCGTCGGAGGGGGCGCTGACGAGGACCTTCCTGGCACCGGCGTCGAGGTGGAGGCGGGCGTCCTTGGCGCTGGTGAAGCGGCCGGTGGCCTCCAGGACGATGTCGACGCCCAGCTCGGCCCAGGGGAGGTTGGCCGGCTCGCGCTCGGCGAGGACCTTGATGCGGTGGCCGTCCACCACGAGGGTGTCGCCGTCGACGGAGACCGGGCGGCCGAGGCGGCCGGAGGTGGAGTCGAAGGCGAGGAGACGGGCGAGCGCCTTCGGCTCGGTGAGGTCGTTGACGGCGACGACCTCGAGCGTGGTGTCGCGCTCCAGGAGGGCGCGGAGCACGTTGCGGCCGATGCGACCGAAACCGTTGATGGCGATGCGAGTCATGATGCGGTGTCCCTTCCGTTTCTTCGCCACCCAGCCTCGCCTGCCGGGCCGCCGCGCGGCAGGGGCGAGATCGCCATGGTCCGCAAGGATCGTGCCAAGATCCTGGGGATCGGGCCAGGTGGGGGGCTCAGTCGCCCTGGGTGAAGGTGCGCCGGTAGTCGCTCGGGGTGGTGCCGAGGATCCGCTGGAAGTGCATCCGCAGGTTGGCGCCGGTGCCGAGGCCGGTCTCCGCGGCGATCTGCTCGACGCCGAGTTCGGACCGTTCGAGGAGTTCGCGGGCGCGGTCGACGCGGGCGCGCAGCAGCCACTGCATGGGGGTGTAGCCGGTCTCCTCGACGAAGCGGCGGGAGAAGGTGCGGGGCGAGACGGCGGCGTGCCGGGAGAGGACGTCGAGGGTGAGGGGTTCGTCGAGGTGGTGGAGGACCCATTCGCGGGTGGCGGCGAAGCGTTCGCCGTGGGGTTCGGGGACGCTGCGGGGCACGTACTGGGCCTGGCCGCCGCTGCGGTAGGGGGCGGCGACGAGGCGGCGGGCGGCGTGGTTGGCGGCGCCGACGCCGAGGTCGCCGCGGAGGATGTGGAGGCAGAGGTCGATGCCGGACGCGGCGCCCGCCGAGGTGAGGACGCTGCCCTCGTCGACGAAGAGGACGTTCTCGTCGACCTGGACGAGGGGCCACTTCTCGGCGAGGGCACGCGCGTAGTGCCAGTGGGTGGTGGCGCGGCGGCCGTCGAGGAGGCCGGTGGCGGCGAGCGCGAAGGCGCCGGTGGAGATGGCGGCGAGCCGCGCCCCGCGCGCGTGGGCGGCGATCAGTGCCTCGACGACGGCCTGCGGCGGGTCCTCGCGGTCGGGGAAGCGGTAGCCGGGCACGAAGACGATGTCGGCCCAGCCGAGGGCGTCGAGTCCGTGGTCGACGTTGTACGACAGTCCGTCGCCGCCCGCGACGAGGCCGGGGGTCGCGCCGCAGACGCGCACCTCGTAGGGCATGCTCGCGCGGGTCGTGAACACCTGGGCGGGGATCCCGACGTCGAGGGGTTTGGCCCCTTCGAGGACGAGGACGGCGACGCGGTACAGACGGGTGGGTGGCACGCCACGAGCCTACGTGGCGGCGGTGGTCGGGCTGTCGGCCCGGGGCACGCGCGCGTGGGGGCTCGAAGGGTCAGGCGCGCAGGGTGTACCAGGGGCGGTCGGCGTGCTCGGCCGGGGTCCCGTCGAGGATCCGGGCGGTGCGGGCGCCCGGGTCGAGGAGGACGGTCGCGAGGCTGGCCCAGCGGCGGCCGAGCGGGGCGTCCGGGTCGGGCACGCAGCTGACGGGCGGCTCGCCGGGGCCGGTGACCAGGAGGCGCAGGAGGTCGTCGTGGGTGGTGGCGGGCGCGCGGTCGAGGCGGTCGCGGAGGAAGGCGTACCGCTCGCCGGAGTCGGGCTGGTAGAGCCAGGTCTTCTCGCGGCGGGCGGGCCCCGGGGTGAGGAAGTGGTTGGTGCGCAGCCGGGTGCCGTCGGCCGTGGGCGGCACCTCGGAGACGCCGTCGGGGCTGAGGTCGAGCAGGACGGCCCGCTCCTGGTCGAAGAGGAGGAAGGAGCCGGAGGAGGCGAGCGGCGCGGAGCGGATCAGCTCGACGGCGTGGGCGGCGTCGTCGGCCTCCTCCAGGACGAGGGCGGCGAGCACGTGCACGGGGAGGCCGCCGACGCGGTCGTCCCGGTGGCCGAGGATGTTGAAGTGGAGGGCGAGGCCGGCGCTGTTGACGCCGATCTTGGCGAGGATGCCGTGTTCGGTGAGGCCGACGTGGCGGTGGGCGCCGCCGGCGGAGTCGACGGTGTGCCAGGAGGAGCCCAGCTCGACGTGCCAGTCCCAGGTCTGGACGCCGAGGTGGGTGGTGCCGCCGTCGGGGGCGGGGACGCGGCGGACGACGGTGGAGCACTCGCCGGGCGGGACGGCGCGGCTCCGGGCGAGGATCTCGGTACGGGCGTTGAGCGCGGCGACCCGCCAGGGTTCGGCTCCGGCCCCCTCCGCGATCCCTTCGATCTGCTCGCGCAGGGCGGGCCGGAAGGCGTCGATCGCGTCCAGGGCCCGGTGGGCGTCGTCCCGGACGGTCGGGCCGGGAATCCCCGCGAGGGCGAAGAGCCGGTCGTAGACGTCGAGGGCGGTGCGCAGCCCCTCGGCGATCCGGGCGCCGCGCAGGCGGCCCCGCTCGCGCGGGTCGGCGGCGTCGACGGCGACGTGGAGGCGGCGGCCTGGGCGGGGGAAGGCGGTGAGGGACATGGGCGGGCTTCCTGGGCGGACGGCGGAACATTTATTGGCCAGAAGACCAATACAGTCTGCGGTCATCCAACAACCCACCCCCACCCCCGTCAAGCCCACCCCTCCCCCGCCCCCGGACGCCCCACCAGGGGGCCGCGTTCCCGGCGGCCCGGTGGACGGCGGGCGATGAGCGACGGACGGCGGGCGATGGGCGGCGACACGGAAGAGGAGGGGGCCACGCCGGCGCCGGCGCCGGGGCTCGGCGCCGGGAGTTCCGAGGCGCGGGCGTCGAGCGCCACGTCGCCCTCCGCGCGCTCGCGGGCGCGGGAGCGCGGCGCCACTGCCACACGCCGCCCGGGATCGCCGCACGCCCGGAGGAGGCGAACAGCCGGCACGCGGGCGTGCCGGCGAAGGGCCTGCGGAGGGTGACCGGGAACCCGGCGAGACGCCGACGGCGGCCTTCCGCACCCGGGAGCGGAGCCGCTCCGGCCGCCCCGACCTGACGGAGTTCCGGGCCGGCCCCGGCCCGGCCGCCGCTCCCGCCCTCCCGCCGCCGCGCACCGGGCCGGCCTCGCCGCGCCGCCACGACGAGGGCGGCCGGCGGAGCCGGACGCGCTTCCGCGTCACGGAGGACGAGCGACCGCCCCGGCACCTCCGGGCGGCCCCCGGCGCGCGCGGGGGCCGGGGGCCGGGCTCAGGCCGAGCAGTTCGGGCAGAGACCCCGGTAGGTGACGTCGACCTTGGAGACGGTGAAGCCGTAGCGCTCGGAGTCGGGGAGGACGGCGAGCGGATCGCCGTCGGGGTGGACGTCCCGGATGGTGCCGCACTCCACGCACACCAGGTGCTGGTGGGCGTGGCGGGCGTTGGGGTCGTACCGTTTCGCGCGGCCGTCGGTGGAGAGCTCCACCACCTCGCCGAGGGAGACCAGTTCGCCCAGGGTGTTGTAGACGGTCGCCCGGGCGATCTCGGGAAGTCGCTCCACGGCGCGTGCGTGCACCTCGTCGGCGGTGAGGTGCACGTGCTCGCCGTCGAGGACCTCCGCGACGACGCGCCGCTGCGACGTCATCCGCCAGCCTCGGGCGCGCAGCCGCTCCAGCAGGTCACTCATAGGGGCTACCTGTTTCCTGTTCGGCGAAGGCAGGAGCGCGGGGGCCCCGCCCCCGGCCCGCACCTCCACTTTGACGTTGTTCTTGACTTGGACTTCGTCCATTGTAGGATCAGTTTTGTTGGATGGCCAAGGGACAGGAAGAGCTCATGTCTGAGAACCTCGAAGCACACGGCGGAGACGCGAAGGCCGCGGGCGGCGGCTGCCCCGTCCCCCACGGGCAGCGCGCGTCGCACCCCACCCAGGGCGGCGGCAACCGCCAGTGGTGGCCGAACCGGCTGAACCTGCGGATCCTGGCCAAGAACCCGGCCGTGGGCAACCCGCTCGGCGAGGACTTCGACTACGCCGAGGCCTTCAAGGCGCTCGACCTCGCCGCCGTGAAGCGGGACATCGCCGAGGTCCTCACCACCTCGCAGGACTGGTGGCCGGCCGACTTCGGCCACTACGGCCCCTTCATGATCCGCATGGCCTGGCACAGCGCGGGCACCTACCGCATCAGCGACGGCCGCGGCGGCGCCGGCGCCGGCCAGCAGCGCTTCGCCCCGCTCAACAGCTGGCCGGACAACGGCAACCTGGACAAGGCCCGCCGTCTCCTGTGGCCCGTGAAGAAGAAGTACGGCCAGTCCATCTCCTGGGCCGACCTCATGATCCTCACCGGCAACGTCGCCCTGGAGTCGATGGGCTTCGAGACCTTCGGCTTCGCCGGCGGCCGCGAGGACGTCTGGGAGGCCGACGAGGACGTCTACTGGGGCCCCGAGACCACCTGGCTCGGCGACGAGCGCTACTCCGGCGACCGCGAGCTGGAGGAGCCCCTCGGCGCGGTCCAGATGGGCCTCATCTACGTCAACCCCGAGGGCCCCAACGGCAACCCGGACCCGGTCGCCGCGGCCCGCGACATCCGCGAGACCTTCCGCCGGATGGCGATGAACGACGAGGAGACCGTCGCCCTCATCGCCGGTGGCCACACCTTCGGCAAGGCGCACGGCGCCGGCCCCGCCGACAACGTGGGCGCGGACCCGGAGGCGGCCCCGATCGAGGCGCAGGGCCTCGGCTGGGCGAACAGCTACCGCTCCGGCAAGGGTGCCGACGCCATCACCTCCGGCCTGGAGGTCACCTGGACCACCACGCCCGCGCAGTGGGGCCACGACTTCTTCAAGCACCTCTTCGAGTACGACTACGAGCTGTCCAAGAGCCCCGCGGGCGCCCACCAGTGGGTCGCCAAGAACGCCAATGCGATCATCCCGGACGCGCACGACCCGGAGAAGAAGCACCTCCCGACCATGCTCACCACGGACCTGTCGCTCCGCTTCGACCCGGTCTACGAGCAGATCTCCCGCCGCTTCTACGAGCACCCGGAGCAGTTCGCCGACGCGTTCGCCCGCGCCTGGTACAAGCTGACCCACCGTGACATGGGCCCGGTCGTCCGCTACCTCGGCTCCGAGGTCCCGTCGGAGGAGCTGGCCTGGCAGGACCCGCTGCCGGCCCGCACCCACGAGCTGGTCGACGCGGCGGACATCGCCTCCCTCAAGGAGCAGATCCTCGCCTCGGACCTGACGGTCGCCCAGCTGGTCGGCGCCGCCTGGGCCGCCGCCTCCTCCTTCCGCGGCAGCGACAAGCGCGGCGGTGCCAACGGCGGCCGCATCCGCCTGGAGCCGCAGCGCGGCTGGCAGGTCAACAACCCGGAGGACCTCGCCCAGGTGCTCCGCGTCCTGGAGGGCGTCCAGGAGTCCTTCAACGCCGGCCGGACCGACGGCAAGCAGGTCTCCCTCGCCGACCTGGTGGTCCTCGCGGGCTCCGCGGCCGTCGAGAAGGCCGCCGCCGCCGCGGGCCGCACCGTCGAGGTGCCGTTCACCCCGGGCCGTGTGGACGCCTCCCAGGAGCAGACGGACATCGAGTCCTTCGCCGCCCTGGAGCCGCAGGCGGACGGCTTCCGCAACTACCTCGGCAAGGGCGTCCGCCTTCCCGCCGAGTACCTGCTGGTCGACCGCGCCAACCTGCTCACGGTCAGCGCCCCCGAGCTCACCGTCCTCGTCGGCGGCCTGCGCGCCCTGGGCATCACCCAGCCGGGCACCTCGCTCGGTCTGCTCACCGCCAACCCCGGCACGCTGACGAACGACTTCTTCGTCAACCTGCTGGACCTGGGCACCACCTGGTCGGCGATCTCCGGCGACGCGAACACCTTCGAGGGCCGCGACGACGCGACCGGCGAGGTCAAGTGGACCGGCACCCGCGCCGACCTGGTCTTCGGCTCGAACTCGGAGCTCCGCGCCCTCGCCGAGGTCTACGCGAGCGACGACGCCCAGGACAAGTTCGTGACGGACTTCGTCGCCGCCTGGACCAAGGTCATGGACCTGGACCGCTTCGACGTCCGCTGACCCACCCCGCCGGGGCGGCCACCGTGAGCCGGCCGCCCCGCAGCCCCCGCGCCCCCGTGACCCGCCCCGGTCACGGGGGCGCGCCCCTGTCCGGGGTCAGCGGGGGCCGAGCACGCCCAGGAGGCGGGTGACCGCCTCGGCGACGGCGACGCGGGCGGGGGTGAGGTAGCGGCGCGGATCCACGTCGGCGGGGTGGGCGGCGAGGTGGTCGCGGACGGCGCCGGTGAACGCCTTGTTGAGGTGCGTGGAGACGTTCACCTTGGTCATGCCGGCGGTCACGGCCCGCGCGAGCAGCGGGTCGGGCACGCCCGACGAGCCGTGCAGGACGAGGGGGACGTCGACGGCGGCCCGGAGCCGGGCGATCAGGTCCAGGTCGAGGACGGCGTCCCGGGTGACCATCTGGTGGACGCTGCCGACGGCGACGGCGAGCGCGTCGACGCCGGTGGCGGCGACGAAGGCGCGGGCCTCGTCCGGGTCGGTGCGGACCCCGGGGTCGTGGGCGCCGCCCTTGCCGCCGACCTCGCCGAGCTCCCCCTCCACCCAGACGCCGTGCCGGTGGCAGTGGTCGACGACCTCCCGGGTGGTGGCCACGTTCTCCTCGTACGGGAGCCGCGCCGCGTCGAACATGACGGAGCCGAGGCCGAGCTCCACGGCCTCGCGCACGAGGTCGGGGTTCTCCGCGTGGTCGAGGTGGACGGCGACGGGCGTCTTGGCGGCGCGGGCCAGCGCGAGCGAGGCGAGCGCGACGGGTTCGAGACCGCCGTGGTAGCGGACGGTGTTCTCGCTGATCTGGAGGACGACGGGCCGGTCGGCCCGCTCGGCGCCGGTGACGATGGCCTCGGCGTGCTCCAGCTGGAGGACGTTGAAGGCGCCCACGCCGGCGCCGTCGGCGTGCGCCCGCCGGACGATCTCGTGGGTCGGGGTCAGTGGCATGGTCCTGCTCCGGGTGCGAAGGGGTGGGTACGGGGCGGGCCGGTTCAGGCGCCGGTGTCGGCGAGGACGACGGAGCGGGTGAGGTTGCGCGGCCGGTCGGGGTCGAGGCCGCGGGCCTCGGCGACCGCGACGGCGAGGCGCTGCGCGAGGACCAGTTCGGCGAGCGGGTCGAGGCCGCCGGCGACGAGGGTGCCGCCGACCGCGCGGATCTCCTCGGCGAGGCCCCCGGGCAGCGGCCCGAAGCTCCAGGCGACGCGCCCTGGCCCGGTGATGCTGATGGGCCCGTGGCGGTACTCCATCGCCGGGTACGCCTCCGTCCACGCGCCGGCCGCCTCCCGCATCTTGAGCGCGGCCTCCTGGGCGAGGCCGTAGGTCCAGCCGGTGCCGAGGAAGGTGAACTGCTCGGCCTCGCGGACGGCCTCCTCCAGGGGCCTGACCAGGGCGAGTTCGGCGTCCTCGGCGGCCCGGTCGACCGTGGCGACGCCCTCGGGCAGGGCGCCCTCGGCCTCCAGGTGGGCGCGGAGGAGGGTGAGCGCGGTGGTGGCGAAGCGGGTCTGGACGACCGACTCCTCGTCGGCGAAGTCGAGGACGGCGACGGCGTCGGCCAGTTCCCTCACGGGGGTGGCCGGGTCGGCGGTGACCGCCCCGGTGGCGACGGTGCCGGAGAGCCGGGCGAGGACGGCGAGGACCTCGCTGGTGGTGCCGGAGCGGGTGAGGGCGACGACCCGGTCGTAACGGCGGTCGAAGGGGAAGCGGGAGGCGGCGAACGCGTCGGTCTCGCCGTGGCCGCCGGCCTCGCGCAGATCGGCGTAGGCCTGCGCCATGAACCAGGAGGTGCCGCAGCCGATCACCGCCACGCGCTCACCGCGCCGGGGCAGGGCGTCCGCGTGCCGCGGCAGCGTGCGGAGCGCTTCGCGCCACGCCTCGGGCTGGGTGGCGATCTCGACGGTGGTCCGGGAGGGGGTCATGCGCACTCCTTGCACGGAGAAGACAGGGTCGATGCGTGAAGATGCTTGAAACACACATCATTCAAGCAGATTCACGCAAGCGTCGGCCAGATTCCCCCGTCCCGGCGACGTAGGATCGGGGCCGTACCCACGGGAGGATCGGTCCGGCATGTCCAAGCACGAGCGGTGGAACGCGCTCCTGGAACTCCTGGCGTCCGCCGGAAAGGTGGAGGTGGAGGAGGCGGCGGCCACCCTGGACGTCTCCGCCGCCACGATCCGCCGGGACCTCGACGAACTGGCCGAGCAGCGCCTCCTCGTCCGCACGCGCGGCGGGGCCGTCGCGCACGGCGTCTCCTACGAGCTGCCGCTGCGCTACAAGTCGGGCCGGCACGCCGCCGAGAAGGCCCGGATCGCCGCGGCGGCGGCCGAACTGATCGCGCCCGGCGAGGTCGTCGGCCTGAACGGCGGGACGACGACCACCGAGGTGGCCCGGGCCCTCGCGCTGCGCTTCGCGGGCGAGCGCGCGGAGACCGGAACCCCGGCCGCCGCCTCCGGCCCCGCCCTGACGGTGGTCACCAACGCGCTGAACATCGCCGCCGAGCTGGCGGTGCGCCCGCAGATCAAGCTCGTGACGACCGGCGGGGTCGCGCGCCCGCAGACGTACGAACTGGTGGGCCCGCTCGCCGCCGGCGTCCTGAACGAGGTCGTCCTCGACACCGTCGTCCTCGGGGTGGACGGGATCGACCCCGAACTCGGGGCGATGGCGCACCAGGAGGAGGAGGCGGGCATCAGCCGGCTCTTCGCGGAACGCGCGAGCCGGGTCGTGGTGGTGACCGACGCGTCGAAACTGGGACGGCGCGCCTTCGCCCGCATCTGCGGCCTGGACCGGGTCGACCTGCTCGTCACCGACACGGCGGTCGACGCCGGGACGGCGGACCGTCTGGCGGAGGCCGGCGTCCGCGTCCAGGCGGTCTGACAGCCCTTCACCACCACACGGGCGCACGCCCTTCGCGCGACGGGCGGGCCGGGATCGGCGCGGGACTCGGCGCCGGGCCGGTCACCGGGGCCGCGCCGCCCTCCGCGGCTCCGGCGACCGGGCGGCGGGCGACACCCCCGGCGGCCCGGTCGCGTTCACCCTCCGCGCGAACAGCCGCCGCCCGGACGGTCGTGGGCGTACGCCGTCGCGGCCCGCGCGTCCCGCGAGGACCACTTCACGCCACCCGCGCGGTCACCGTCCGGCCAGGGCCGCGCGCCGGATCGTGGCGTCGAGGAGGGCGAGCGCGTCCTCGGCGGTGCGGCCCGGGGCGCGGTTCCAGGGGCCGATGAGCCCGTGCCATCCCCGCGACCGCAGCTCGGTCATGATCCAGGCACCGGCCTCGTTCATGGTGGCCGCGCTGCCGTGGCCGAGCCGGTGGGCGGCGAGCAGGGCGCCGCAGAGGCAGCGGGCGCCGCGCGCGTCGCGCAGCTTGTACGGGGTGTTCTGCCACCCCCATTCGGTCAGCACCCGGCGCGCGTACGCCAGGTGGACGGAGGGGCGCACGTCGGCCCGGCCGATCCTGCGCCAGGCGTGCAGCCGGTCCGGGAGGAAGGCACCGATCCGGCCGGGCAGCGGGCGTTCGGCGGGCGGGGCCGGGGGCAGCGCGTCGAGCGCGCCCAGGGCGTCGGCGACGAGCCGGTCCACGGGGACGGAGAGCAGGCTCCGCCAGGCCTCGGGGGCGGCGCTCTCGCAGAGGCGGGCCGCCTCGCGGTCGAGGGCGTCGGGATCGATCAGCAGGGCAAGGGAGGACATTCCCTCATCATGGGCGGCAGATGTCTGATTTGCGCGCTATGTGACACACGTTCCGCCCCCAAGTCGCCACACAATTCCCCTAAAGGAGCTATACGCCCTATTCGGACATTACACATCCCGTGACGCGACTCACTTCACCCGCCCCACAGACGCCTCCCCGCCCGTCACCACCCGTGCGGGGCAAGGGATTCCGGAGCGGCCGCCGAAACGATAGATCTTGAATTCCGCCCGTTCGATCTTCGGTTCCCCTTTTCCCCCGCATTCGTGTCTTGTTCCGCGCCGCATTTCTCGCCTACCGTCGCCTCCATTCGGACGGACGCCTAATCCTGCCACCGCCCGAAAGACCGCCCATTTCACCCGACGGCAGGAGCGGGGGACCCACCACACCGCCGGTCCGGTCGTCCGGAACGGCTCGGGGTGAAGCCGCGTGCGCGCGGCCGGACAGCTCCAGTCCGAACCCGACAGCTCACCTCGCAGGCGCCGGAGAGGAAACCGTCATGCCCGCTCACGGCAAGCACCGCCGCCCCCGACGCCGCCCCGTCCCCCGAGGCCTCGCCTTCGCCGGCACCGGCGGCGTGGCCCTCGCCCTGCCCCTGGTCGTGCCCGCCACGGCCGGCGCCGAGCCCCTCGCGCAGCCGGCGGCGCCGACCGCCGCCGTCACCGCTCAGGCCGTCGCGGCCGCCGCGTCCGCGAAGGCGCCCGCCGCCCCCGCCGCCACCCGCGCGTACACCGTCGTGAAGGGCGACTCGCTTTCCCTGATCGCCCACCGAAAGGGAATTCAGGGCGGCTGGAAGTCGCTTTACCAGGCGAACAAGGAAGCCGTGGGTGACAATCCGTCACTCATTCACCCCGGCCTCGAACTGACGATTCGTCGGGATTCCGCGAAGCCCGCCGCGAAGCCCGTCCCGAAGGCCGCCGGCAAGCCGGCCGCGAAGCCCGCCGGGTCCGCCTCCACCGGTTCCGCCGAACGGGCGAGCCGCTCCGCCGCCCGCGCCGCGACCCCGGCCGTCCAGGCCCGACCGGCCGCCGCGGAGGCCGCGCCCGCGGCCGCCGCCCAGTACGCCGACAACCTCGACGGCTGGATCCGCGAGTCGCTCGACGTCATGGCCCGCTACGGCATCCCCGGCTCGTACGACGGCATCCTCCGCAACGTGATGCGCGAGTCCTCCGGCAACCCCCGCGCCGTCAACCTCTGGGACTCCAACGCCGCGAAGGGCACCCCCTCCAAGGGCCTGCTCCAGGTCATCGACCCGACCTTCGCCGCCTACCACGTGCCGGGCACCTCGCTCGACCCGTACGACCCCGTCGCGAACATCACCGCCGCCTGCAACTACGCGGCCGACCGGTACGGCTCCATCGACAACGTCCACGGCGCCTACTGACCCGCCCCGCCGGTCACGGCGGCGAAGTGGGCCGTGAACCACTCCGCCGCCAGCGCCGCCACCTCCTCCAGGGCCCCCGGCTCCTCGAAGAGGTGGCCGGCGCCCGGCACGACCTCCAGCCTGCTCTCGCAGCGCAACAGCGCCTCGGCCCCTCGGTTCAGGTCGAGGACGAGCTCGTCGGCGCCGCCGACGATCAGCAGCGTGGGGGCCCGTACCCCGGCGAGCCGCTCCCCCGCCAGGTCGGGCCGGCCGCCCCGGGACACCACGGCGGCCACGTCGTCGCCCGCTTCCGCCGCCGCCCACAGCGCGGCGGCGGCCCCGGTGCTCGCCCCGAAGTAGCCGCGCGGCAGGCCCTCGGTGCCGGAGCGCCCGGCCGTCCAGGCGGCGGCGCCGCCCAGCCGCCCGGCCAGCAACGGGGTGTCGAAGACCCGTGCGCGGTCGGCCGCCTCGGTCTCCGTGAGCAGGTCGAAGAGGAGGGTGGCGAGCCCCGCCCGGTTCAGGGCGGCGGCCACCGCGCGGTTCCGCGGGCTGTGCCGGCCGCTGCCGCTGCCGTGGGCGAAGAGCACCAGGCCCGCCGCCCCGTCGGGCACCGCGAGCTCGCCCGGCAGCTCGGTGCCGCCGGCCGCGACCCGTACCGCCGTGTGCCGGACGGCCGGCCCGCGCGCCGCCCGGCTCCGGTCGAGGCGGGCCACCACCTCGGCGTCCGGCGTCTGGTCGAACTCCCGGTAGAACTGTCCGACCGCGTAGAAGCCCTCCGGGGTGTGCACGGCGACCGTCTCGTCGGCCTCCCCGCCGAGCCGCGTCGTCCAGCCGTACGGCGCCACGGGGACGGCCAGCACGATCCGGGCGGCTCCGGCGGCCCGCACCGCCCGGCAGGCGGCGAGCGCGGTCGCGCCGGTGGCGAGTCCGTCGTCGACGACCACCGCCGTACGCCCCTCCAGCGGCACCGGCCGGCGGCTGCCCCGGTAGGCGCGGGACCGCTCGGCCATGACCAGCCGCTCGCGCTCCTCGGCCGCCTCCAGCTCCCGCCGGGCCACGCCCGCGTCCCGCACCACCTGCTCGTTCACGACCCGGACGCCGCCCTCGCCGACGGCGCCCATGGCCAGCTCCGGTCTGCTCGGCACGCCCAGTTTCCGCACGAGGCAGATGTCCAGCGGCGCGTCGAGCGCCTCCGCCACCTCCGCCGCCACCGGGACTCCGCCGCGCGGCAGCCCGAGGACGACGACGTCGGCCCCCTGGAGATGGCCGAGCCGGGCGGCGAGCTGCCGTCCCGCGTCGGCCCGGTCGGCGAAATACATGGCACGCCGCCTTCCCGATCGGCGACCCCCTCGGGCGCGGACCGTCGGACCCCGGCCCGTACCTCCAGGGTCCCACCGGCGGGGTGGTCGCCGCCCCCGCCGCCCTCAGCCCACCCCGTGCCGCACGACCACCACCGGGCAGTCGGCGTGGTGCAGCAGCGCCTGGCTGACCGAGCCGAGGAGCAGCCCGGCGAAACCGCCGCGCCCCCGGGCCCCCATGACGAGCAGCTGCGCGTTCCCGCTCTCCTCCAGCAGGACCTCGCGCGGCCGGCCGCGTACCAGCCGGGCCTCCGCCTCGGTCCCAGGGTGCCGGTCCGCGACCCGGGCCAGCGCCGCCTCCAGGACGCGGGCGGCCTCCGCGTGCACCTCCTCCGCGCCGGCGAAGAGCGGCGTCAGGTCGCCGGGCCCCGAGCTCGGCGCCCAGGCGTGGACCGCGACGAGGCCGGTGCCGCGCGCCCCCGCCTCCGTGAAGGCGAGGTCGACGGCCGCGTCCGAGTCCGGCGAGCCGTCGACGGCGAGGAGGACCGGCCCCTCCGGCTCGTCCCGGCCCCGCACGACGAGGACCGGGCAGGCCGCGTGGGCGGCGAGGTGGACGGCGACCGAGCCGACGACGAGACCGGTGAAGGAGCCGGTGCCGCGGCTGCCGACGACGACCAGCTCCGCACCCCGCGACCGGGTCGCGAGGACGACGAGCGGTTCGCCGGTGATGAGCTCGCCGGAGACCTCGGTGTCCGGGGCGACCGCCCTGGCCCGGGCCACGGCCGTGTCCAGGACGATCTCCGCCTGCCGCCGCAGCCCGCTCTCGGTGGGGCCGTACAGCGAAGGCTCCAGGCCGACCCGGAACATCGGCCAGAGGAAGGCGTGCGCGACGACCAGGCGCGCACCGCGCGTCCCGGCCTCCCGCGCCGCCGTCTCCACCGCCCCGAGCGCCGACGGCGAGCCGTCCGTCCCGACGAGGACGAACCGTCCGCCGGCCGTCGTGGTCTCCGGTGCCGTGGCCGGCTCCTCGCTGTGCCCCATCGCTCTTCCGTCCCTCCGGTCGTGCACCGCCGGTCGCGGATGCCCTCGTGACCGAGTACACCCGTCGGCTGCCCGCACGACCGGGCGCCACGCGGGCCGGACGTCCCGACCGGAGCCTCCGAAGGCCCCGAGGGGGCCGTCCGGGCGGGCTCAGGCGGCCAGGAAGGCCTCGATCGCCCGGGCGAGGTCCTTCGGGGTCTCCTCGGGCGGGTGGTGCCCGGCGTCCGCGAGGACTTCGAGGCGGGCGTTGGGGTACCAGCGCAGCCAGGTGGACTCCATCGCCTCGGCGCCGAGCGCCGGGTCGTGGGCGCCGACGACCAGCAGCACGGGCGTGGGGTTGTCGCGGACCCGCTCGTGGAAGTCGGTGCCGGACCAGGAGTCGAGGTAGGAACGGAAGGCTGCGGCCGAGGAGCGGCTGACCGAGCGGTCCACGAGGGCGTCCAGCCACGGGGCGCCGTGCCGGCCGCCGGTGGTGTGGTCGATGATCGCGCGGCGCAGCGCCGGGTCGTCGGCGGCGCCCGCGAAGAGCTGCCGGCTCTCCTCGTCGAGCGGGAAGCCGGCGGCGGAGACGGGCGAGATCCCGACGATCGACCGGACCCGGTCCGGCGCGTCGAGCAGCATCAGCTGGGCGGCCTTGCCGCCCATGGAGTGGCCGATGACGGAGAAGGAGTCCCAGCCGAGGTCGTCGGCGACGGCCAGGGCGTCGGCGGCGACCTCCTCCATGGTGTAGGCGCCGTCGGCGTCCCTGGCCTCGCCGTAGCCGCGGCAGTCCAGGAAGGCGTAGCTGCCGGCCGAGGCGTCGAGGTGCTCCCGGAGCGGGTCGAAGCTGCTGCGGTCCCCGAACCAGTTGTGGAGGACGAGGGCCCGCCCCGGGCCGTCGCCGTGGACGTCGTACGGAAGTACCCGGCCGGTCATGGTGTGCCCCCTGCGTGCGAGGTGGTGATGAGGGTGGTGGTCGCGTCCGTCCGGCGCCGTCGGCGCCGGTGGACGACGACCGAGTGTGACGGTCTACACGCGTCGGGTCAACAGACCCGGGAGCGGCGCGGGCGTGTCCCGGGCGCCACGCGCGCGTGCCGCGTGCCCACCGGGAGGCCCGCCCCCGCCCGGGGCCCCGCGCCGGGATGCGGCGGCTTTCGCGGCATGCGCATGCTGGCTGTGTGACTCCGCACGGCCCGGTCCCGTCCCCCGGCGCCCCGCCGCAAGCCCTGACGCAGGCGCTGGCGGAGGCGGCGACGGACGCCGTGGAAGCGGTCGACGGTTACGCCGGCGGGGTGTACCTGCGCTCCGGCACGGAGGGACTGCTGCGACTGGCGGTGCTGGCGGGGCTGCCGGGCGAGCTGTTCCGACCGTGGTCACGGATGCACACCAACCGCCCGTTCCCGGTCGCGGAGGTCCACCGCTCGGGACAGCCGGTGCAGCTGTCGGACGTCGAGGAGTCGATGCGGCGCTTCCCGCAGCTGGTGGCGAGCCTGCCCTTTCCCTTCGCGTCCCTGTACGCCCCCGTGGTCGCCGGCCGGGAGCGGTTCGGGGTCCTCGTGGTGCTGCGGCCACCGGCGCCGGGGCTGCCGGTCGGGGCGCGGGACCGGGCGCGGATGACCCGGGCGGGGCTGCGGCTGGGCGAGGTCCTCGCGGGACTCTCGGCGGGCGGCACGGGCGTGTGGTGGCCGGGCGACCCGGTCTGCGTGCAGCTGCCGTCGGGCGCGGTGCCACCGGTGCGGTTCGGTTCCTTCGACTGGGACCTGGCGTCAGGGACGGTGACGATGGACGACGGTCTGCGGTCGATCCTCGGCGTCCGGGAAGCCTCCCCGCTGCCGATCGAGGCGCTGACCTCGCGACTCGACCCGGAGGACGGCTACGCGCTGTGGGCGGCGGCCCGCCTGACGGGCGCGGCGGACGGCGGCGCGGTGCGCCGGCTGCGGCTGAGGGGGCCGGACGGCGGGCTGCACCTCCTGGAGGTGTCGGCGCGCTCCCGGTTCGTGGGGGCGGACGGGCACGGGCATCTGGCGGGCGCGCTCGTGGACCTGGGCACGGGCCTGATCGGCTCGGACGCCACGGACCGGCTGCCCCGGGCGATCCTGGCCATCGACCGGCTGGGCCGCGTGACGTACGTGAACGAGCGCACCGAACAGCTCCTGGGCCGGCCGCGCGGGGCGCTGGCCGGGCGGCCGCTGTGGGAGGCGCTGCCGTGGTTCGGGCTGCCGTTCCACGAGGAGCAGCTGAGG
Source organism: Streptomyces roseolus (assembly GCF_014649855.1). GTDB lineage: Bacteria > Actinomycetota > Actinomycetes > Streptomycetales > Streptomycetaceae > Streptomyces > Streptomyces roseolus. Next base: position 29,484 of record NZ_BMTV01000022.1, read on the forward strand.
GCGGCGCTGCTGTCGACCGAGCCGGTGCGGTTCGTGGCCCGCCCGGAGGAGGGGCGGTGGCTGTCGGTGTCGCTGCACCCGGGCCGGGACGGGGTGACGATGGTCCTCGTCCCGGAGGACGAACCGGCGCCCGGGTCCGGCGTGCCGCCGCCGCCTCCCACCCCGTCCGCGCGCGCCGGGGACGGGCTCGGCACGGAGGCCGCGCGGGCGGCGTCGCTCTACCGGCCGGTGGCGCTGGCGATCGCGCTGACGGAGGCGATGACGGCGCGGCAGGTGTCGGCGGTGGTGACGGAGGAGCTGCTGCCGGCCTTCGGCGGCCGGCAGCTGGCGATCTACCTGCTGAGCGAGCGGCGGATGTACCTGGCGTGGGAGACGGGTTTCCCGCCGGGCTTCCTCGACCCCTTCGACGGGGTGGCGCTCGACGCCCGCCTGCCGGGCGTGGACGTGCTGACGTCCGGCCGGGCGATGTTCTTCGAGTCGATGCAGGTGCTGCGCCGGGCCTATCCGGAGCTGCCGCTGGACGCGGAGACGGGCGCGCGGGCGTTCCTGCCGCTGATCGCCTCGGGGCGGCCGGTGGGCTCGTGCATCCTCGGCTTCGACCGGCCGCGCGACTTCGGCCCGGAGGAGCGGGCGGTGCTCACGGCGCTGGCCGGGCTGATCGCGCAGGCGCTGGAGCGGGCGCAGCGGTACGACAGCGAAGCGGCCGTGGCGCGGGGGCTGCAGGACGCGCTGCTGCCGCACCGGCTGCCGGTGCGGGAGGGCCTGGAGACGGTGGGCCGCTATCTGCCGGGGACGCAGGGCATGGACGTGGGCGGGGACTGGTACGACGTGGTGGAGACGGCCGGCGGCGAACTGGCGCTGGTCATCGGCGACGTGCAGGGGCACGGGGTCGCGGCGGCGGCGACGATGGGTCAGCTGCGGAGCGCGGTGCGGGCCTTCGCGCTGAGCGGCCTGCCCCCGCAGGAGGTCGTGCGCGCCACCAACCGGCTGCTGATCGACCTGGACCCCGGCCAGTTCGCCAGCGCCTGCTACGTCCTGCTGGACGCCGGGACCGGGGACGTGCAGGCGGTACGGGCGGGGCACCCGCAGCCGCTGCTGCGGCGGCCGGACGGCGCGGCGGAGCTGCTGGACATCGCGGGCGGGGTGGTGCTGGGGGTGGACGGCCGCGCGTCCTACCCGGTGACCCGGATGCGGCTGGAGGAGGGCGCGGTCCTGGCGCTCTTCACGGACGGCCTGGTGGAGCGCCCGGGGGCGGACATCGACGAGGGGGTGGAGCGGCTGCGCCGGACCCTGGCGTCGACGGGCTCGCTGCCGCTGCCGGAGGCGGCGGACCGGCTGATGCACGAGGCGGCGCGGTCCTCGGACCGCCCCGACGACATCGCCCTGCTCCTGGCGTCCCGCTGGCGGCGGCGCGCGTAGGCCGTGTGCGGAGGGGGCTCACCCGGACGGGCCGGCGGCGCTGGTCGGCGGGGAGGGGTGCGGCGAGGCTGGGGAGGGTCCGGGCCGTCCGGGCCGGACGAGAAGGGGGTGGCCGCACGCCGGCCGCCCGAGGCGAGGAGGTCCCGTGCAGCAGGACAAGCAGCCCGACTACCGGCCCGTGGTCTTCCGCGACCGCTCGGCGGGGTACGCGTTCCTGACCCGGTCGACGGCGACGAGCGAGCGGACCATCGAGTGGGACGACGGCAACACCTATCCGGTGATCGACGTCGAGATCTCCTCGGAGAGCCACCCGTTCTTCACCGGGAAGGCACGGACGGTCGACACGGAGGGCCGGATCGCCAAGTTCGAACGCCGGTACGGCGAGGGCGGCTGAGGCTCCGGGAAGGCCGGGGCGGGCGGGTGGCGTCGTGGCGACGCCGCCCTGCCCGCCCCGTTCCGTGAGGTGCCGCGCGGGGGCGGATCAGCCCTCGACGACGCCGGACTTGGCGATCTTGATGGCGGCCTTGGTGGCGCCGGAGGGGGAGCCCAGGGCCTCGATCTGCTTGACGAGGTCCTGGCCCTCGACGACCTCGCCGAAGACGACGTGCTTGCCGTCGAGCCAGTCGGTGACGATCGTGGTGATGAAGAACTGCGAACCGTTGGTGTTGCGGCCCGCGTTCGCCATCGAGAGCAGGAACGGGCGGTCGTGCTTCAGCTTGAAGTTCTCGTCCTCGAACTTCGCGCCGTAGATGCTCTTGCCGCCGGTGCCGTTGTGGTTGGTGAAGTCACCGCCCTGGAGCATGAAGGCGGGGATGACGCGGTGGAAGCCGGAGCCCTCGTAGCCGAAGCCGTGCTGGCCGGTGGCGAGCTCGCGGAAGTTCTGCGCGGTCTTCGGGACGACCTCGTCGAACAGGTTGAAGACGATCCGGCCGGCCGGCTTGTCGTCGATGGTGATGTCGAAGAAAACGTTGTTGCTCATGGGGACATCCTGTCATTACCCGCGCGCCGCGCGCGCCCGGGCCGCCCTCCGGCGGGTCACGACGCACCGGTGCCCCGCGCCGGCAGGGACGCGGGGCACCGGAGACGGTGGGCGAGGCTCAGCCGAGTCCCTTCCCGGCGCCGTCGGCGACGACGCCCTCCACGGTCGTGACGGTCTCGTGGAGCACGGCCCCGGCGCCGTCCTCCTGGAGGAGCCCGGTGGCGCCGCCGAGTGGGCTCTCCGCGGCGCTGGCCTGCGGCGGCGGGGTGACGAGGGCGGTGACGACGCCTGCGGCGAGGGAGGCGATGGCGAGCATGCTGCGCTTCTTCATGCCCTGGTCAACTGTCGGGAGGGAAAAGAGTTACGGCCGCCCGGCCGTCGATGGGTCGTCCGCGCCCGGCGAGCGGGGGAAACGGGCCGGTCATCCGTCAACTCGCCCCGGGGACGCGAAGGCTCCGGTGGCGACGAGACCGGCCTCGTAGGCGAGGATCACGAGGTGGACGCGGTCGCGGGCGTCGAGCTTGGCGAGGAGCCGGGTGACGTAGGTCTTCACGGTGGCGAGGGTGATGTGGAGCTCCTCGGCGATCTCCGCGTTGGACAGCCCGCGGCCGACGAGGGTGAGAACCTCCCGCTCGCGTCCCGTGGTGCGTCCGGCGACGTGGCGGGCGGCGGGGGTCGGTCCGTCCGGTGCGACGGATCCCGTGTCGCGGGTGCGGCGGGTGAACTCCTTGATGAGCCGTCCGGTGACCGCGGGGGCGATGAGGGCGTCGCCGGAGGCGACCACGCGGACGGCGGCGAGGATGTCGTCCATCGCCATGTCCTTGACGAGGAATCCGGACGCGCCGGCGTGCAGCGCGCCGTAGACGTGGTCGTCCTCGTCGAAGGTCGTCAGGACGACGACGCGGGCGCCGGAGCGGCCCGCGGTGATCCGCCGGGTCGCCTCGACGCCGTCCGTGCCGGGCATGCGCAGGTCCATGACGACGACGTCGGCGCCGGTCTCCTCGACGAGCCGGACGGCCTCGGCGCCGTCGGACGCCTCCCCGGCGACGAGCAGGTCCGCGGTCTCCGCCATGACCATCCGCAGGGCGGTGCGCACCAGCGGCTGGTCGTCGGCGAGGACGACCCGGACAGGGCGCGGGGCAGGGGTGGTGTCGCTCATGCGGGGGTGTCTCCTGGGGGGACGGGCAGGCGGGCGGTGACGCGGAAGCCCCCGTCGGGGCGGGGCCCCGCGGTGAACGCGCCGTGGAGCAGTCCGACGCGCTCGCGCATGCCGACGAGGCCGTAGCCGGAGCCGGTGGCGGCCGGCGCGCGCCGGGGGCCGGGGGCGGCGCCGGGGTTCTCGACGGTGAGGGCGAGCACGCCGGGGTCGCGGTGGTCGACGGTGACGGTGCAGCGGTCGGCGCCGGAGTGGCGGACCACGTTGGTGACGGACTCCTGGAGGACCCGGAAGGCGGAGAGGTCGACGTCGGGCGGCAGGTGCCGCGGGGCGCCGACCCGGCGGACGGTGACGCGCACTCCGGCGGCGCCGGTGGTCTCGGCCAGCCGGTCGAGGGCGGCGAGCCCGGGCGGCTCGGCGGGCGCGGTGCCGCCGGCCGTGCCGGAGCCCTCGGCGTCGCGCAGGGCGCCGAGCATGCGCCGGAGGCCGGCGAGGGTCTCCCGGCTGGCGGCCTCGATCTCGTCGAGGGCGTCGCGGGCCAGTTCGGGGCGCTTGTCGATGACGAGGCGGGCGGCTCCGGCCTGGAGGGCGACGATGCCGATGCTGTGGGCGACGGTGTCGTGCATCTCCCGGGCGATCCGCAGCCGTTCGGCGGTGACGGCCTGTTCGGCGGCGCGGGTGCGGGTCTCCTCGGCGTGGAGGCGGTTCTGGCGGGCGGCGCGGCCGAGGAGCCAGACGGCGCCGGCGGTGGAGAACACGGCGAGGGCCGTGGTGGTGCCGGCGGTCCAGCCGGCGAGGAACCGGACGGCGAGGTGGCCGAGGACGACGCCGGCCGCGAGGAGGACGGCGCGCTCCGCCTCCTTCGTCGGCCGGCGGGCCGCGATGGTGTACAGGGCGACGTCGACGGCGAGGTACTGGGCGAGCGGTATGGCGGTGACGCCCAGCGGCGTCGAGCAGAGCACCGCGGCGGCGAGGAGGTGGCCGAGGGCGGCGGTGGGGCGGCGGTCGAGGAGTGCGCTGCCGCGCAGGGCCAGGGCGGTGGCGAGACCGAGCGCGGTGAGCCCGTCCCAGCGGAGGAAGAGGACGCCGGCGAGGACGTCGGCCTCCTCCTGGCCGGGCAGGCGCAGGCGCAGCAGGACGGTGAAGAGGAGCCCGGCGAGCCAGGCGAGGGCGGCCCACCCTCCGGGCGTGACCCGCGTGCGGAGCGGGGCCGGCGAGGTCGCTGACATCCGGTGATCGTAAGTCGCGTGACCGGTGCCGGTCATCAACCCCGGGTCGTACGACCGGGGATGACTGCCGCGTGCGTGGTTGTCCGTCTTGGTCGGATGTCCGCGGCGGGCCCCGGCGGCACCGTGGTGGACATGATCGAAGCCAGGGAACTCACGAAGCGCTACGGCGCCACCACCGCGGTCGACGGGCTGACGTTCACCGTGCGGCCGGGCCGGGTCACCGGCTTCCTCGGGCCCAACGGGGCGGGGAAGAGCACCACGCTGCGGATGGTCCTCGGCCTGCACGCGCCGACGGCCGGCACCGTGACGGTCGGGGGCCGGCGGTTCGCGGAGCGGCCCCGCGGGCTGCGGCACGTGGGCGCGCTCCTCGACGCCTCGGACGTGCACGGGGGGCGGACCGCCCGGGCGCAGCTCGCGGCCCTCGCCCGGAGCAACCGGATTCCGCTCGCGCGGGTCGACGCGGTGCTGGAGGAGGTCGGGCTGGCCGGCGCGGCGCGGCGGCGGATCGGCGGCTTCTCGCTGGGGATGCGGCAGCGGCTCGGCATCGCGGGCGCGTTGCTGGGCGATCCGCCGGTGCTGCTGTTCGACGAGCCGTTGAACGGGCTCGACCCGGAGGGGGTCCGGTGGGTGCGGGGGCTGTTCCGGCGGCTCGCGGCGGAGGGGCGGACGGTCTTCGTCTCCAGCCATCTGATGAGCGAGATGGAGCACACCGCCGACGCGTTGGTGGTGGTCGGCCGGGGCCGGCTGATCGCCGAGGAGAGCCTGGCGGCTTTCGCGGCGCGCGGGGCGCGGCCGAGCGTGGCGGTGGGCACGCCGTCTCCCGGGGTGCTGACGCCGCTGCTGCTGGCCGCGGGTGCGGAGGTGGTCGCGGAGGAGGGCCGGCTGACGGTGACGGGGCTGAGCGCGGCGCGGATCGGCGAACTGGCGGCGGAGCACCGGGTGGTGCTCGACCGGCTGTCGCCCCGGCGGGCCTCGCTGGAGGAGGCGTTCATGGAGCTGACGGCGGAGAGTGCCGACTACACGGCGGGAGGTGCGCGATGACGGCGGCGGTCGCTTCCGTGCGGGAGCCGCGGGCCCGGTTCCGCGATCTGGTGGCCTCGGAGTGGCTGAAGCTGTGGTCGCTGCGGTCGACGGGCTGGGCGCTGCTGTTCGGCGCGCTCGCGGTCGCGACGTTCAACGTGGGTACGGCGTGGGACCACTACCGGTACTGGTACGCGTACGACGAGGCGGCGCGGGTGGCGTTCACGGCCGACGGGAGGGGGCTCGGGGACGCCTTCACGGGGAACGCGGCGACGGTGCTGGTGCTGTGGTGCGCGGCGATGGGCGCGGTGGCGGTGGTCGGGGAGTACGGCAGCGGCGGGATACGGACGGCGTTCGCGGCGGTGCCGGCGCGCGGGGCGCTGGTCTCGGCGCGGGCGCTGGTGCTCGCCGTGGTGCACGCCGGGTTCGGGGCGGTGGTCGCGGGCGGGTCGTTCTGGGTCTCGCAGGCGGTGCTGTCGCTGCGTGGTGCCGGGGTGTCGTGGGGGCAACCGGGGGCGGTGCGGCTGGTGGTGGCGTCAGCGCTGCTCGCTCCGGTGTGCGCCCTCGCCGGAATGGCACTGGGGGTGCTGCTGCGGCGCGGGGCGGCGGCCGTGGTCGGTGCCGTGGTGGTGCTGCTCGTGGTGCCGATGGTGCTGGGCGAGGAGCGGTGGGCGACGGCGGTGGCCGCGCACACGACGCCGTTCCGTGCGTGGCACCGGCTGGCCAGTGAGGGCGCGGCGGGGCCGTATCCGTGGACGACGGGCGGGGCGTGGCTGGTGTACGGCGCCTGGGCGGTGGGGGCGGTGCTGGTGACGGTGGTGGCGGTGCGCCGGCGGGACCAGTGAGCCGGACGGCGGGGGGCCGGGTCAGCGGCTGCCGGGGCGGGCGAGGCGGCGGCGGACGAGGGTCTCGTGGACGAGGCGGCCGACGAGGGCGCCGCCGTAGACGACGAAGCCGACGCCGACGAGCCAGGACTGGAGGACGAGGACGGTGCCGAACTGGCCGTAGGTGACGGCGTTGGAGGCGATCAGCGGGGAGAAGACCAGCTGGGAGAAGACCCGCAGGCCGAGGAGGCCGAGGGCGGTGAGCACGGCGCCGGGCAGCAGCGCCCGCCAGCGGAGGCGGCCGCAGAGGAGGAAGCGCTGGGACCACCAGAAGAAGAGGAAGGTGCCGACGAGGTCGCCGAGGGCGACGAGGACGGTGACGCCGGCGGGGGCGCGTTCGGGGGCGGGGAAGGCGACGAAGAGGAGGAGGGCGGCGACGAGGACGGCGAGCCAGACGACGTGGCGCCACATGGTGTGCCAGCGGGCGGTGGGGAGGTCCCAGACGCGTTCGTATCCGGTCTGGACGGCGGAGCCGAAGGTGACGCCGAAGGCGGCGAGGGCGGCGAGGCCGAAGGCGGTGGTGCGCTGGAGCGCCTGGCCGGGCTGTCCGAAGAGCTGCTCGACCTCCTCCTCGGAGACCTCGGTGACGCCGAGGCCCTGGATGAGCCAGCGGGCGAAGCCCTGGCCGCGGGAGAGGTCGGCGGCGGCGACGACGATGAGGAGGGGGACGAGGGTGAGGAGGCTGAGGGCGGCGAACCCCATGGCGCGGTGCATGAGTTCCATCGCGCGGCCCCGGTTCCAGACCAGCCCGGCGGGCGACTCGGCGAGCCGGACGTGGCACCGCTGCCACCAGGGGGCGTGTTCGGGCGGCGGGTCGCTCGGCGTACCGGGGGTGCGGGGCATGTCAGGTGCGGTACCCGCCGGAGGGCCGGGTCCCGCAGCGATGCGGCCGAACGGGTGGGGCGGTCCCGTCAGGGGAGGCGGCGGGCGCCGGGGCCCGGGGTGGCGGTGACTTCGCGGGCAGCGAGGACCTCGGCGTCCTCGCCGACGCACTGGACGACGACCCGCACCGGTGAGCCGCAGGCGGTGTGGCGGATGTCGAGGACGGGGCCCTCGGGGTCGCCCGTGTGGGTGTCGCCCCACTGCTTGAGGGCGAGCATGACGGGCCAGAGGTCGACGCCCTTGGGCGTGAGCCGGTACTCGTGGCGGGTGCGGGCGCCGGGTTCCCGGTAGGGCACGCTGTTCAGGACGCCGGCGGCGACGAGCTTGCGGAGCCGGTCGGCGAGGACGGCCTCGGAGAGGCCGATGTGGCGGCGGAAGTCGTCGTACCGGCGGACGCCGTTGAAGGCATCGCGCAGGATGAGCAGGCTCCACTTCTCGCCCACCAGGTCCAGGGTGCGGCGGACCGAGCAGTTCTCGGTGTCGATCTCCAGCCACTTCATCGTCCCACTGTAGCCACCTGGCTCTGTCGTTGACAGTCAGCCGAGGCGAGAGCTAGCTTCGATCGACAGAGTCAGCCGCCGGGACGACGGCGGGGAGCGACGGAGCGGAGTGGTCATGGGGCGGTCACGCACGGTCGAGTGGGAGGACGCCGGGGCCACGGCGCGGGCGGCGGCCTCGATGGCCGGGCTCGACTTCCTGCACGAGATGATCGCGGGCCGGCTGCCCGGCCCGCCGATCGCGGCGCTGCTCGGCTTCACCCTGGCGGAGGCCGAGCACGGGCGGGCGGTCTTCGTCCTGGAGCCCGGCGAGGAGCACTACAACCCGATCGGCAGCGTGCACGGCGGGGTCTACGCCACGCTCCTCGACTCGGCGGCCGGGTGCGCGGTGCACACCACGCTGCCGCTGGGGACCGCGTACACCTCGCTCGACCTGCAGACCCGCTTCCTGCGGCCGATCACCATGGACACGGGGAAGGTGCGGGCGGTCGGCACGGTCCTCTCGCAGGGGCGGCGGACCGCCCTCGCGGAGGCCGGCCTCTACGACGAGGAGGACCGCCTCCTCGCGCACGCGACCAGCACCTGCATGCTCTTCCCGGTTCCCGGCCGGGAACCGGGCGACGGCGCTCGCGCCTGACGCCCGGCCGTGCCCGTCCGGTCAGCGCTGGGCGAGGACCGGGCGGGCGCGGGTACAGCGGTCGGGGGCCGCGTCGGGCGCCGCGGTGGCCTGGAGGGCGGCGCTGACCAGGGTGGCCAGCAGGTCGATGTCGGAGCCCGCGTCGAGCCGCACCGTCACCCAGCCGGAGCCGGCCCGGAGCCGTACCGCGGTCGAGTTCTGGAGGGCGGGGCGCAGCCGGGCGACCATCGCCCTGGTGAGGTGGACGTCGGCCTCGTGCTCGCCGTGGAAATGGACGATCTCCTCCGTCGCCGTCCCGAGACCGAGTTCCGCACCGCAGTGCGTACGGCCACGGGTCAGCGAGGGCCAGCTCATCAGACGTTCACTGGCATGCCTGGCCGTGTTCATACGAGGAGCGTGCCGGGCTCCGGGGCCCTGCACAAGCGTCCTGGCGAAAGAATCGCGTCGAGGCCTGAAACAGTCGCCCGAAGAGGGCGATGTGACGGTTTGTCACCACGGTGGGTGGGGTTCGGGGAGCGCTCCGTCACCGCCGTCGGTCCGGCTCGCCGGACGGGCGCGGACCCGGGCCGCGAGGACGGCGACGTCGTCCTCGGCGTGGCGCGCGTCGAGCCGACGGAGGACCTCCTCGACCACCCCTTCGGGACCCTGGTCCGGTGGCAGGCGCAGTCCGGCCAGCCGGGCCAGCGAGACGTCGATGTCCTCGTCCCGGCGTTCGACCAGGCCGTCGGTGAAGAGCAGCAGCGTGTCGCCCGTGCCGAGCGGCCGGGTGGCGGGCTCGTAGCCGCCGACGCCGGTGCCGAGCGGCGGGCCGACGGGGAGGTCGACGAGGTCGGCGGAGCCGTCCGGGCCGAAGACCGCGGGCGGGAGGTGGCCCGCGCTGGCGAAGGTGGCGGTGCCGCGCCCCGGGTCGACGCGGACCAGCAGGCAGGTGGCGGGACGGCGGGCGCCGTCCTCCGCGACCACCGCGTCCAGGTGGCGCAGCACCCGGTGGGGCGGGAGGTCGGTGGCGGCGACCTCGCGGAGGGCGGAGCGGTAGGCGTTCATGTCGACGGCGGCTTCGAGGCCGTGGCCCATGACGTCGCCGACGACGAGGAGGCTGCGGCCGAAGTGGAGCCGTACGGTCTCGAACCAGTCGCCGCCGACCAGGGTGCGCGGGCCGGCGGGCAGATAGCGTCCGGCGATCTCCAGGTTGGGGTGCGGTCGCCCCGGCTCGGCGACGAGCGCCCGCTGGAGGTGGAGGGCGACGGACTCGGTGGCGGCGAGCCGCCGGGCATGCCGGATGTGCCGTGCGGCGAGCCGCGCCGCCTGCTCCAGGACGACCCGGTCGTCCTCGGTGTACGGGGGGCCGGAGCGGGTCAGGGTGACCGTGCCCAGGGGCCGCTCGCGGTCCACGGCGAGCGGGGCGGTGAGGGCGTGGACGCCCCCCGCGGCGGCGGCGGGGGCACCGGAGTCCGGACCGGCGGTGTCCGGATCGCCATGGCCCCGTCCTGCGGCGACCCGATCGCCGGAGCCCCGCCGGGCGGGCGGTGCGGTGTCCGGGACGGCGTGCCGGTCCGTGGCGGGGGCCGGGGTGACGGCGGCGGTTCCGCCGGGGTGGCGGGCGAGGAAGGCGGTGAGTTCGCGGCGGGTGGCGGCCTCGTCGAGCGTGGTCCCGATGGAGCCGATCGCGGCTTCCAGGACCTCCACGAGGCGCCGGGGCCCCTCAGGGGCCGGGGCGGGGCCCTCTTCTCGTTCCGCCACGACACCTCCACCGCCGTGCGGCCACCGGGCGGGCGGCGGGCGGCCGCCCTTCCCATTGCACCAGCGGGCGGCGTTCCGCGCGCGGCGCGCGGCGGCGCGGGAACGGTTGTGCGGTGGTGCGGGATCTGATCAAGTACAGCCAGAGGCTACCGGCCAGTACGAATCTTCGCTCCCCGGGGGGACAGCCATGACGAACGGGTTCTTCGACTCCGTCGACGAGGTCACGGAACGGCTCGCGGCCACCGGCTACCTGGCCTCCCCCGCCATCGCCACCACGGTCTTCCTCGCCGACCGGCTCGGCAAGCCGCTCCTGGTCGAGGGCCCCGCGGGCGTCGGGAAGACGCAGCTGGCCAAGGCCGTCACCGAGGCGGCCGGCGCCCGGCTCGTCCGGCTCCAGTGCTACGAGGGCGTCGACGAGGCCCGCGCGCTGTACGAGTGGAACCACGCCAAGCAGCTGCTGCGGATCACGGCGGGGCGCGGCGAGTCCTGGGACGAGGCCCGCACCGACATCTTCAGCGAGGAGTTCCTCCTTTCCCGGCCGCTGCTGACCGCGATCCGCTCCGAGGAGCCGACCGTGCTGCTCGTGGACGAGACCGACAAGGCCGACGTCGAGATCGAGGGCCTGCTCCTGGAGGTCCTCGGGGACTTCCAGGTCACCGTGCCCGAGCTGGGCACGATCACCGCCGTCCGGCGCCCCTTCACGGTCCTCACCTCCAACGCCGGCCGCGAGCTGACCGAGGCGCTGCGCCGGCGCTGCCTCTTCCTGCACATCGGCTTCCCCGAGGAGGAGCTGGAGCGACGGATCGTGACGCTCAAGGTGCCCGGCCTCGACGCGGCCCTCGCGGCCTCGGTGGTCCGGGTCGTGGGGGCGCTGCGCGCGATGGACCTGCGCAAGGTGCCGTCCGTGTCGGAGACGATCGACTGGGCGCGGACGCTGCTCGCGCTCGGCGCGGACCGGCTGGACGAGCGGGTGGTGCGGGAGACCCTGGGCGTGCTGCTCAAGCACCAGGACGACATCGTGCGGGCCGCGGACCGGCTCGACCTGGACGCGGTGTGAGCGGCGGGGGGCCCACCCCCGGGGCCGCCGCCGAGGGGCCGGTCGCGCGCCTGACCGGGCTCGTGGCGGCGCTGCGCGACCACGGTTTCGGCATCGGGACCGGCGAGACGGTCGACGCCGGGCTCGCGCTCGAAGCGGTCGGGTTCGCCGACCGGGAGCGGATGCGGGAGGCGCTCGCCGCGACCCTGCTGCACGGCGAGCGGCAGCGCCCCGTCTTCGACCGGGTCTTCGACCTGTACTTCCCCGCCGTCGTCACCGCTCCGGAAGGGCACGGCGCCGGGCCCGGAGACGCCGCCGCCCTCGCCGCGCTGCGCACCCGGATCGCCGAGGCGCTCGCCGCCGGCGACGCGGCGCTCCTGGACCGGCTCGCGGCGGAGGCGGTCGCCGGTTTCGGCGGGTACGGCTCCGGCCCCGGGACCGACGGCTGGTCCTCGTACCAGGCGCTCTCCCGGGTGCGCCCCGAGACCCTCCTGGCCCGGGTGCGGGCCGCGCGCACGGGGGCCGGGCAGGAGCCGGACTTCGCCGACCGGCTCCTCGACGACGAGATCCGGCGGGCCGTCGAGGGCTTCCGCGAGCGGGTGCGGACCGAAGCGCGGCGGCGGGTCGCCGAGCGGCGGGGCCGCGACGAGGTGGCCCGGCGGGCGGTCGCCGTGACGGCGGACCGGGTGGACTTCCTGCTCGCCGGACGGGAGCAGCTGGACGAGCTGCGCCGCACGGTGCGCCCGCTGGCGCGGAAGCTGGCGACCCGGCTCGCGGCCCGGCGGCGGCGGGCCGCGCGCGGCGCGATCGATCTGCGCCGGACCCTGCGGGGCTCGCTGTCGACGGGCGGCGTACCGGTGCGGCCGGTGCTGCGCCGGCGGCGTCCCGGCCGGCCGGAGCTGGTGCTGCTGTGCGACGTGTCCGGTTCGGTGGCCGGCTTCGCCCAGTTCACGATGGTGCTCGTGCAGGCCCTGCACGACCAGTTCAGCCGGGTGCGGGTGTTCGCCTTCGTCAACCGGTGCGACGAGGTCACCGGGCTGCTGTCGCCGGGCGCGGCGGATCCCGCCGGGTTCGGCGAGCGGATCCTCGCCGGGGCGCGGCTGACCGGCCGGCACGGGCAGAGCGACTACGGGACGGCGCTCGCCGAGTTCGCCGAGCGGTACGCGGACGCCGTCGGCCCCCGCACGGTCGTCTTCGTCCTCGGCGACGCCCGGACCAACAACACCGACCCCCGCCCGGAGGCGCTGCGGCTGATCGCGGAGCGGGCCCGCCGGGTCCACTGGCTCAACCCCGAACAGCCCGCCCTGTGGGGCACCGGCGACTCGGTGGCCCCGCTCTACGCGGAGCTCGTGGACATGCGCCCCTGCCGCAACGCCCGCCGGCTCGGCGACCTCATCGCCCGCCTCCTCCCCGTCTGAGCCGCGCCTCTCCCGTCCGGACCGCGCCGGAGGGCGGGTGCCCGGGCGGCGCCCGGCCGGCCCGTGGGACGATCGGTCCGTGGCCCCGACCGGATCCGACCGTCCCGAGACCGACTTCCCGCGCGGTGTCGGCGCGCCCGCGACCCGTGCGCTCGCCGCCGCCGGGTACACCCGGCTCGACCAGCTGGCCGGGGTGCCGGCGGCCGAGCTCGCCGCGCTCCACGGTGTGGGCCCCAAGGCCCTGCGGGTGCTGGCCGAGGCCCTGGCCGAGCGCGGCACCGCCCTCGGCTGACCCTCGGCTGTACGGCTCCGGGGCGGGCGCTCTAGTTTGGGGCCCATGGAACTCCTGGGAGACATCACCCCCGACCGCCCGCTGCTCGTCCTCGCCGTCAAGGAGGAGGCGCAGTTCCTGGACACGTCGCTGCCCGTGCTCCTCACCGGCATAGGCAAGGTGAACGCCGCGACCGCCCTCGCCACCACCCTCGCCCGGGGCCCGCGCCCCGCGGGCGTCGTCAACCTCGGCACCGCCGGCGCGCTGCGCGCCGGCTGGACGGGCACCCACGTCGTCGGCACCGTCGTCCAGCACGACCTCGACGGCGAGGCCCTCGCGCGGCTGACGACGGGCGAGACGTTCGGGGCGCCGATCTCCCTCCCCGACGGCGGAGACGTGGTGCTCGCCACCGGCGACGCGTTCATCTCCGACGAGGTCTCCCGCGCCCGGCTGGCCGAGCAGGCCCCGCTGGTCGACATGGAGGGGTACGCGCTGGCCTTCGCCGCCGAGCTCGCCGGGGTGCCGCTGCGGATGGTGAAGCACGTCAGCGACGAGGCCGGCGCCGGTGCCGACCGCACCTGGCGCGAGGCGGTCGCCGCCTGCTCCCGCGAGCTGGCCGACTGGGCGGCGGTCCACATCCCGGCGTACCGCCTCTGACCGAACCGCGCGGGCGGCTCAGCCCAGGGGCAGTTCCAGGAAGGACGCGGCGTCGGGCGGGGAGCCGATCTCGGTCCGCGTCCAGGTGACCGTGGCGTCGCCGTACAGCGGGTCCTTGCTGTCGACCACGAGCATCAGCCGGTGGCCCGCCGGAATGTCGTACGCGGCGGCCTGCAGGCGCCAGGTGACGGTGGTGTCCCGGTCGGGCGTCAGGTCGTGGACGTTGAGCGGCTCGTGGGTGACGATCCGGGCCGTGCCGTCCTCGGCGGCGTCGAAGAGGTGGGCGATGAGGCAGGCCGTGGTGGCGGTGGAGCGGACGGAGAGGCGGAGCCTCGGGACGCCGCGGACGCGCCGGCCGACGGGGCCGCCGTCGGCCGCCACGAGGGGTCCGGTGGTCCAGACGAGGGCGTGCCGCCGGTCGATCTTGCGGGTGTCGTAGGTCTTCGGGTCGCCCTTCCACTCCTCCTGGCCGGTCCTCAGCGGTTCGCCCATCGCGGTGGCCTCGGTGTCGACGCCCGCGAGGAAGGTGCGGCGCCACCCGGTCGCGCGCCCGCCCGCCCCGTCCTCGCCCGGGGGCACGAGCGCGCCGTCCGTGCCGCCCGCGCCCTCGCCGGTGAGGGCCAGGAGCTCGTGGCCGACGGTGACGTCCCGCCAGGTGGGGCGGGACTCGCGGACGGCGGGTTCGACGATCCGCCGGGTGCCGGCGGGCTGCCCGGTGAACGGGTCGGTCACGGGCTCGGTGACGTACGTGAACATGATCTGGGAGCAGACCTCGTCCCAGTCCTCCACGCCGTTGCGTTCGCCCTTGAGGTGGTGGTCGAGCCAGGCGTACGCCTCGTCCAGGGCGGGGTCGGGGGTGCCGGGCCGGGCGCCGAGGAGGCCGGCGGCCTCGGGGGCGGCGTGGTCGCCGATCCAGAGGTTGAGCCGCTTGGGCACCCGGAGGCGGACGAAGGCGTCGACGGCCTCGTTCACCGCGAAGAGGCTCTCGTGCCAGGTGTTCGAGCAGAAGGTGGGGGTGCCGTGGTCGTCGGTGAGCTCGGTGTACGTCTCCGGGGAGCGCCGCTCGGCCCAGCGGACGACGGCGTCGAGGTTCCGGTCGTTCAGGAAGTCGTCGAGGATCCTCCGGTGCTCCTCGTCGAACTTCTCCTCCACGGGCCCGCCGGTGAGGCCGATGAGCGCCTTCACGGCGGCGAGGTGGCGGGTGCGGTTCTCGTAGAGGCTGGTGGCGAGGTTGCCCCAGGTGCTGAGGGCGACGACGGCGGCGACGCGTTCGTCGTGGGCGGCGACGAGCCGGCTGATGCCGGAGCCGTAGGACACCCCCATGAAGCCGGTGACGGCGGGGGCGAAGTGCTCGACGGCGAAGTCGACGACGGTCGAGCCGTCGGCGACGTCGTACGGCCCCGCGACGTCGACGTGTCCCTCGGAGGTGGTGGGCAGGCCGGGGATGCCGAGGCCTCGCGGGGTGTAGGCGAGGACGTGGTAGCCGCGCAGGGCGAGGGAGAGGTACGCGCCGGGGAAGAGGCCCCAGCCGAAGGGGGTCCAGCCGGAGGGGAGGACGACGAGGGGGTGCGGGCCCGGGGCGAGCCGGCGCAGGCTGAAGGCGGAGAGGCGGTGGCCGTCGGTGGTCTCGATGCGGTGGTAGCCGGGCAGGGCCAGGCCGCGGACGCGGGCGACGCGTTCGGCGAGGGCGGCGGGCAGCGTGCCGGCCGGGAGCGCCCCGTCGGCGAGGAGGGCGGTGACGACGGTCTGGCCGAGGCGGACGGCCTCGGGGCGGACCGTGCCGCCCGGGGCCCACAGGCCGTCGGCGGCGAGGCGGTCCGTGTCGGCCTCGGTGAGGGCCGCGCCGACGCCGGGGAACCCCGGGAACCGCTCGGACGGGTCTTCGGTGATGGGCTGGCGCTGGGGCACGTGCACCCGTTCCTCTCGTCTGGGGCATGACGGTACGTCACCCGGACCCACGCAAGCCTCACGTATCGGGAAGGGGGCGGCCAGAGCGCACGAAGGGCGCACGGATCACCCGAGGGGGCGGGGACGACGCGGGTCGCCGCGGACGAGGCGCACGGGGTCGGAGGGAGCTGTTCCGGGGCGGTCGCCCGGAGGTCCGGCACTGCCCGGCACCGCTGTCAGCGGGGAGTCTCCGGCGCGGCGGGCCCTCCGGCGCGGACGACGAGGAGCGCGGCGACGTCGTCGTCGAGACCGCCGGCGCCGTAGGCGGCGAGGTCCTGGTGGAGGAGGTCGGGGACCTGCGCGGAGGGGGCGTCGGCCCACTGGCGGGCGCGCTCCTCCAGGGGGTAGAAGACGCCGGCCCGGTCGCGGGTCTCGCTGACGCCGTCGGTGTAGAGCAGCAGCCGGTCCCCCGGGCTGAAGGGGAACTCCTCCACCCGGTGGCGGGAGTCGGCGAGGCCCGCGAGGTTGAGCGGCAGCGAGGGGTCGGCGACCTCCACGAAGGTGACCTCGGTGCCGTGCTGGAGGAGCGGGGCGGGGTGGCCGCAGTTGAGGAGGCGGGCGGTGTCGCAGCCGTCGGGGAGTTCGACCAGGACGACGGTGGCGAAGCGTTCGGCGGCGTCGGACTCGGGGTCCCAGGCGGCGTAGCGGGCCAGCCCCTCGTCGAGCCGGTCGGCGAGCGCGGGCAGGTCGGGGGCGTCGTAGGCGGTGGAGCGGAAGGCGCCGAGGAGGACGGAGGCCGTCTCGACGGCGCCGAGGCCCTTGCCCTGGACGTCGCCGAGCATGATGCGGACGGCGCCGGGGATCTGGACGGCCTCGTAGAAGTCGCCGCCGATGCGGGCCTTGGCCGCGGCGGCCACGTACAGCAGGTGGAGTTCGACGGGGCCGAGCCGGGGCGGCGGTGGACGGAGCACCACCCGCTGGACGACGTCGGCGACGGCGGTGACCTCGGCCAGGTCCTGTTCGTAGCGGGTGCGGACCGCGCTCACCCAGGCGGAGGCGGCGGTGATGCCGAGGATGAGGCCCTCGCTCGCGAGGAGTTCCTCGGCGCCGGGCTCGCCCCGGCCCACGACGAGCAGGGCCCTGAGGCCCGCGGCCAGGAGCCCCATGCCGATGGTGCCGTAGACGCTCCAGGTGGCGGCGGCGAGCGCGGGGACGGTGAACAGGAGCCGGTCGACGCGCTCGGAATCGGGCGTGACGAGGTCCGCGACGACGACCAGGAGCATGACCAGGACGGGCAGGGCGCGGCCGAGGGTGACCTGGGTCCGCGTCGTCGTGGCGAGCCGCGGCCGGGGCCGGGGACCAGCTGCGTGCATTTCATGATCGTACGCAGAACGGGCGGCGCGACCGGCGTGCGGCGCCGGGCTGGCGTGTCCCGTCCCTCCTCCCGCCGTCCCGGCTGCCGCCCGTCGCCGGGAGGGCGAGGGCGGCCGGGAGGGTGAGGGCCGCGGGCAGCGCGAGGGCGGGCAGCGCGGCCCCGTGCGCGGGGGCGAAACCGCCGCCGGGCACGAGGGCGAGGAGGAGGGCGGCGGTGGCGACGCCGAGGGCGGGACCGGTGTTCATGGCGGTCTGCTGGAGTCCGCCGGCGACCCCGGCGTGCGCCTCGGGGGCGTGGCGGACGATCGCCGCGGTCGCGGTGACCATCAGGGTGACGAAGCCCGCGCCGAGGAGCGCGGCGCCGGTCCCGGTCGCCACGGCTCCCGCGCCTTGGTCGAGGCGGGCGAGGACCAGGACCCCGGAGGTGAGCAGGGCGCCGCCGGCGAGCGCCGTGCCGCGGGGGCCGAGCCGCCGCTGGAGCGGCGGGCAGAACGCGGCGCCGAGCACCATCAGGACGGCGAGCGGCAGGAACCGCAGCCCGGCGTCGAGCGGGTCGAGCCGCTGCGTCTCCTGGAGGAAGTACGTGGTCACGAAGAGGGTGCCGGAGAGCGCCGCGGAGGCGGCGAGCAGCGCGGCGAGCCCGGCGGCCACGGGCCGGCTCCGCAGCAGCGCGGGAGGCAGCAGCGGGTCCGGGGCCCGCCGTGCGTGGCGTACGAGGGCGAGCGCGGCGGCCGCCGCGGCGGCGAGGGTGAGGGCGGCCCGGCCGCCTTCGCCGGGGTGCGGGAACGTGACGAGCCCGTGCACGAGGAGTCCGAGCGACCCGGCGAGCAGCACGGCGCCGAGCGGATCTCCAACGGCACGCGCGCGTGCGGGGGCCTCGCCGTCGGCACGCGCGCGTGCGGGCTCCGTCGGGCGGGGCTCGCGGACGGTGAGGGCGAGGAGGCCGACGGCGAGCGTCGGGGGCACGCCGAGGAGGAAGACCGCGCGCCAGCCGTACGCGGAGACCAGGGCGCCGCCGAGGAGGGGGCCGGCCGCGGCGGCGAGCCCGATGGCGCCGGTGCGCAGCGCGATGGGTCCGGTGAGCCGGTCCGGCGGGCAGGCGGTGCGGAGCATGCCGAGGGTGGCGGGCTGGAGCAGCGCCCCGCAGATCCCCTGGAGGACCCGGAGCAGGACGACGGCGCCGATGCCGGGGGCGAGCGCGATCCCGGTGGAGGCGGCGGCGAAGCCGAGGGCGCCGAGGGCGAAGACCCGGTGGTGGCCGTGGCGGTCGCCGAGCCGCCCGGCGAGGACGAGGAGGCTCGCGACGGCGACGAGGTAACCGGTGCTGGTCCACTGGACCTGGGCGACACCGGCGTGCAGGTCGCGCTGGAGGGCGGGCTGGGCGAGCGTCAGGACGGTGCCGTCGAGGGCGACGACGGCGGCGCCGGTGACGCTGCAGACGAGGGTGCGGACCGGGACGGCCCGGGTGGTGCTCACCGGGCGGGATCCGCCGGGCCGAGGTGGGCGTCGAGGGTGGCGCGGACGAGGGCCTCGGGGTCGTCGGAGCCGGTGGCGAGGGCGAGGCTGCCCCAGTGGCGGAGCTGGGCGAGGCCGTGGAGGTTCGCCCAGAGCGCGCCGGCGGCGGTGACGGGGTCGACGCCGGTGACGGCGGCGGGGCGGAGTCCGGCGACGAGGGCGGTGAGCCGGGCGAAGAGGGGCAGGCTCGTCTCCCGCAGCCCCAGCCGGCCGCTCTCCAGCAGGTCGTGGCGGAACATCAGCTCGTACATGCCGCGGCGCTCGGCGGCGTACGCGAGGTAGCAGCGGGCGAGGAGCTCGGCCCGCGCCCGGGGCCCGGCGTCCGTGCGGTCGGCCTCCCGGTCGGTCTCGGCGACCCTGGCGGCGAGTTCGGCGAAGCCCTCGCGGGCGATGGCCGAGAGCAGGTCGAGGTGGGTGGGGAACCAGCGGCGGGGCGCGCCGTGGGAGACGCCCGCGCGGCGGGCGATCTCGCGGAGCGTGAGGGCCTGGGCCCCCTCGGCGTCGACGAGGGCGACGCCGGTCCTGACGAGCCGCTCCCGCAGCCCGCCGCGGCCGCCCGCGTCGCCGTCGCCGTCGCCCGGAGCGTCAGGACGGTCCGGAAGTACGGGCGGGCCCTGAGGGACGGGTTGATCCTGAGGTGAAGGGTGAGACATGGACACTGTCTACCAACTTTTGTAGACAGTGTCTACAGTCCCGGAGAGCCATCGGATACACTGGTGGACAGCGAAGGGGAGTAGCCCTGCGAACCGGTCGTCGACACACTGGAGCCCCCGGGTTCCCGGTGACCGGGTCCACGCGTGACGCGGACGGGCGAGACCTTCGGCCAGGCATTACCACGTCCACGCCTCCGTGGGCGTGGTCCGTCATGCCGGGCCGAGTGGTCCTCCCGTCGCCCGCCGAGGTGCCGTGCGGAGCCACGGGGCCCGGACCGAGCAGAGAGCGCCGGTATGCACCTCGACCCCTTGGCGATCGTCACCGCCTTCGGGCTCATCTTCCTCGCCGAGCTTCCCGACAAGACGATGTTCGCGTCGCTCGCCATGGGCACGCGCATGCGTCCCCTGTACGTCTGGTTCGGCACCTCCGCCGCCTTCGCGGTGCACGTCGCCATCGCCGTCGGCGCCGGCAGCCTCCTCGGGCTGCTCCCCGGCTGGATCGTCAAACTCGTCTCCGCGCTGATGTTCGGCTTCGGCGCCTTCGTCCTGCTGCGCGCAGGGGGCGACGACGAGGAGGACGACGCGGGCGGCAAGACGGTCACCGGCTTCTGGCCGGTCTTCTCCACCGCCTTCATGGCCGTCTTCATCAGCGAGTGGGGCGACCTGACCCAGATCACCACCGCCAACCTCGCCGCCACCAACGGCACCGCGTCGACGGCGATCGGCTCCTTCCTGGCACTGACCTCGGTCTCCGCCCTGGCCCTCGTCGCCGGCCGCTTCATCGCCAAGCGGGTGCCGCTCAAGACGGTCCAGCGCGTCGGCGGCGTCTGCATGGCGGGCCTCGCGGTCTGGTCCCTCGTCGAGGTCTTCACCGGCTGACGCGCCCCGCCGCCCGCCCCGGGGCCGTACCCGCACACGCGCGGGCACGGCCCCGGAGTCGTACCCAGGCGGTCGCCGCCGAGGAAACGGCCCCCGCCGTCGACCGCCGGTGCGATCATGCACGGATGGCCACCACCTCCGAGCCGGCCGACCGCTTCGCGGCGTTCGGGAACCAGCTCGTCCACGTCCACCTCTGGCTCCGCGAGGAGCTCGCCGCGCTCCGCTCCGGCCTCGACGACCACCTCTCCGGCAGGGGCGGGCGCCCCCGCGAGCTGCGGGCGCACTGCCTCGCCTTCTGCTCCGCGCTCACCCGCCACCACACCGCGGAGGACGGCGGCGTCTTCCCCGCGCTCGCCGAGGCCCACCCCGGGCTCCGCCCCGTCCTCGACGAGCTCGCCCACGACCACCGCCAGGTGGAGGAGCTCCTGGGCCGCCTCCAGACCCTCCTCGACACCCTGCCGACCGCGCCGGCCGAGCCGCTCGGCCCCGAGGCGGCACGCAGGCTGAGCGGCGAGCTCGACGGCCTGATCGCACTCGTCGAATCGCACTTCACCTACGAGGAGAAGAAACTGGTCGCGGCCCTCAACGGGCTGTCGGCCCCCTTGTCCGACGACTTCGCGCTCCGCGACCTCACGGACGCCTGACCCCCGCGCCCGCACACGGGCCCGCGCGCCACGCCCGCCCGCCCCCCGCCCGCACGAGAGGACGCCCCATGAGTGACGATCCGGTCCACGGCGAGCTCGACCGGCTGGCCGGGGAGGCCTCCGCCCGGGTGATCGCCTGGCGCCGCCACCTGCACCGGCACCCCGAGCTGTCCAACCGGGAGGCGGAGACCGCCCGGCTGGTCGCCGACCACCTCCGGAGCCTGGGCCTCGACGAGGTCCGCACCGGCGTCGCCGGGCACGGCGTGGTGGGCGTGCTGCGCGGGGCCGCGGGCGGCGACGGCCGGGTGGTCGCCCTGCGGGCGGACACGGACGCGCTGCCGGTGCGGGACCTGTGCGGGGTCGACTTCGCCTCGACGGTGGTCGACGAGGAGTACCCGGGCGGTCCGTTCCCGGTCTCGCACGCCTGCGGCCACGACTGCCACACGGCGATGCTGATGGGCGCCGCCACGGTCCTCGCGGGGGTGCGCGACCGGCTGCCGGGCACGGTCCTGTTCGTCTTCCAGCCCGCCGAGGAGGGGCCGCCGGTGACCGAGACCGGCGGGGCGCTCGCCATGGTCGACGCGGGCGCCTTCACCGACCCGGTGCCGACCATGGCCTTCGGGATGCACGTGACGCCGCACCCCAAGGGGTACGTGGGCTACCGCGTGGGCAACCAGTACGGGGCCTCCGTCCTGGTCCGGATCACGATCACCGGCGAGCAGGTGCACGGCTCCACGCCGTGGCAGGGCGTCGACCCGATGCCCGCGGCCGGGGCGGTGCTCACCGGCATCGGGCAGCTGTACCGCCAGGTGTCCGCCTTCGACCCGGTCACCGTCACCATCGGGCACGTCGAGGACGTCGGCCGGTTCAACATCGTCGGCCAGACGGTGACGCTCTGGGGCACGATCCGCTGCGCGAGGGAGTCCGACATGGACGACGTGCGGCAGCGGCTCCGGCGGCTCGCCGAGCACTCGGCCGCGGCGTACGGCGCGACGGCCGAGGTGCGGTACCTCCAGCCGGTGCCGCCCGTGCACAACACCGGGCCCTGGGTGGCGGCCGGGCTGCCGACCTTCCGCCGGGTGGTGGGCGCGGAGCGCGTCACCGAGACCGGGCAGACCCTCGGGTACGACGACGTCTCCGAGTTCGTCAGGCTCTTCGGCGGCCTGTACGTGATCCTCGGCGTCCAGGACACGGTGCTCGGCCCGGGCGGGGTGCCGGTGCCGGAGGAGGGCGGGCGGGGTCTCGCCACCAACCACAATCCGCACTTCTACGCCGACGACGACACCCTCGTCACCGGCGTCCGCCTCCACGCGCACGTGGCGTACGACCACCTCAGGGGGACACTGCTGCCGGCGGAGTAGACGGCCCGCCGGCCCCGAGTTGCGCCCTCGCGCGCGGCCGGGAGGCTGGGGGTATGAACCTGGACCTCACCGCCCTCGCCGACGAGCACCTGGCCGCCGCCCGCAGCGCCCCGCACGGGCGCAGCGCCCATCTGGTGCTGCACGACGGGGTGCTGCGGCAGACCGTGATCGCGCTGACGGCCGGCACGGCCCTGGACGAGCACAACGCTCCCCCGGCGGCCAGCCTCCAGGTGCTGACCGGCCGGGTGCGGCTGACCAGCCCGGACCGGACGCACGAGCTGTCCAGGGGCGAGCTGCGGGAGATCCCCAAGGTGCGCCACGGGCTGACCGCGGTGGAGGACAGCGTGGTGCTCCTGACGGCCGTCAACGACTGACGGCGGACGGGCCACAAAGAGGGGGACGGGAACGGAGGCTGTCGCCCCGTCGTTCCCGTCCACCGTCACGCTCACGCCTGTCAGCGTTCATGAATGCGGCATGTGACCGGATTCGATGTGCGCGGTCTCGTGCGACGCGCGGCGGCGCTGCGGCCCCGGCGCTCTGGCGCCGTCACCCTGCCGGAGGACGACGCCGCCGACCGGCAACGGCTCCGGGACCTCGCCTCGCTCCTCTGCGGGTTCGGCTCCTGTTCCCGGGCGCGGTCGGTCTCACCGGCGTCTCGGAGATCATCGTCGAGAAGGGCACCGACGGCGGTCGAGCAGTCCGGTCGACACGGTGATCACGGTCGCCGCGAGCGCGCTCGGGGTGTTCGTCGGCGCCGGACTCCAGCGCCGTCCCCGGCTGGTG
Organism: Streptomyces roseolus; assembly: GCF_014649855.1. Taxonomy (GTDB): domain Bacteria; phylum Actinomycetota; class Actinomycetes; order Streptomycetales; family Streptomycetaceae; genus Streptomyces; species Streptomyces roseolus. The sequence goes on from NZ_BMTV01000022.1 coordinate 52,405, forward strand.
CCCGGCGAGCCCGCGCCGAGCACCCCGCGGCCCGTCCGGGGCGAGGACCGGGCCGGCCCGGCGAAGTCGCCGGGCGGCCGCGGGGGCCGAGCCGCCCTCACAGCGCCGGGAGCAGCGGTCCGGCGGAACCGCGGCCGGGTGTGCGGGCGCCGAGGGCGCTGCCGCGCAGCCACGCGGGCCAATCGAGGTTCCAGTCGCCGTAGCCGTTGTCGAAGGGCGTCATCCGGGCGCCGTACCCGTGGACGACCCGGACGAGGTCGCCCTCGCGGACCGTGCGGTAGAACCAGCGGGCGGCCTCGGGGGACATGCCGGTGCAGCCGTGGCTCACGTCGGCGTTGCCCTGCGCGTCCAGGGACCAGGGAGCGGCGTGCAGGTACTCGCCGCTCCAGGTCACCCGGACGGCCCAGCGCACCTTGAGGTCGTAGAACTCGCGGCTGCCGCGGGCGATGCCGATCGAGTCGCCGCGCATCCTGACCAGGGGCTCCTTCCCGAGGACGACCTTGGTGCCGACCCGGGTGCGGAAGCCGCGCTTGCCGGTGGTGACGGGGATGACGCGGAGCAGGCGGCCGTCGCGGTAGACCCGCATCTCGTGGGCGGCGACGTCCGTGACGGCCTCCACGCGGTCGCCGGTGGTGAAGGCGAGGGGCCGTGAGGGGCCGCCGTGGAGCCGGTCGGTGACGCGGGCGCCGTCGAGTCCGGAGCGGACCCGGACGGTGGCGCGGGGCGGCCAGGAGACGCGCGGCCGGTAGTGGAGGGTGTCGGCGTCCACCCAGTGCCAGGCGCCCTCGACCCGGGGTTCGCTGCGTACCTCCAGGGCGCGTTCCACGGTCCGGCGGGCGGAGGGGTCGCCGGCCGTGACGGGGTGGCTCAGCTCCGCGGTGACGGGCCGGCCCACTCCGTACGTACGGGCCCGCCGGCCGTCCCCGGGGCCGAAGACCACGGTGAGCCGTTCCCCCGCCGGGGCCCGCGTGGTGCGCACGGCGAGCCGGACGGTCCGGCGGCGCGGGCCGTCGCGGCCGGGCTCCTCGACGACGAGCCGGGCGGTGTACGCGCCTCCGGCGGGCAGCGCGGCCTCGCTGGTCCAGCGGGTGCCGTCGGCGCCGGCGCGTCCGGCGATCCGGCGCCCGCGCCGGTCGGTGACGGTGACGTCGGTGAGCCGGCCGGGGGTGCGCAGGGCGAGGTCGACGGGGCCCGGCGCGGCGCGGGGCAGGGTGACGGCGGCGGGGGCGTCGAGGGACACGGTGGTGGGGTGCGGCCGGCACGGTCCGACGGCGGCGGGGCAGACGCCGACCGTGAGGACGGCGGGCGGCCGGGCGGTCGCCGCGGCCGGGCGGCCGGCCGCGGGAGTCTGCGCGGCCGCGGTCGTGACGAGGACGGTCCCGACGGCGAGCGAGAGCGCCCCCCACCCCTGTACGTATCGGCGTGACGGCACGTCGGCCACCCTCCCCTTTCGTCGCTGACCGGTCGGAAGGTCGGCGGTCGGGCGCCGACCGGAGTATCAGAACCGACGAGAGGAGAAAAAGATGATCAAGGCTGTGGGCGTGGCGGGCGAGAGGTCCGGGAGACGACTCGGATGGGTCAGCGGGGCGGTTCCGGAAGCTCCTCGCCGGTCTCCAGGAGGGACTTCAGACTGGAGACGATCGCCGGCCAGCCCTCCCCGACGAGCCTCCGCACGATGCCGTCCGGTTCCAGGCCGTCGTGGGTGACCGTCAGCCGGACCGTGTCGCCGGAGGGTTCGACGGTGAAGGCGACGGTGGAGCGGCGCTCGCGGGCGAGGCGCGCGTACACCTCGTCGTCCAGGCCGACGGCCCTCGCCCATTCGGGGGTGAAGGTGTGCCAGGTGTACGCGAGCCGGCGGCCCGGCACGGCCTCGACGACGACCTGCTCGGGGTCGGCGGTGCGGCGGTCGCCCTCGTCCCAGACCATCGGCGCGCCGGGGGTCCACTCCGATTCGAAGGCCACGCCCCAGTAGCGCCGGGTCAGTTCCGGCTCGGTGAGCGCCTTCCACAGCTCGTCCGGGGTCGTCCTGATGTAGCTGGTGTAGACGTACGCGTCGGTGTCCATGGCGCTGCTCGCTCCTCCGGCCCCCGGTCGTCTCCCCCCGTGGTGTCGTGGTGATCCAGCCTAGGCAGGGGCGGGGCCGGGTGCCAGGCAGGACCGGGCGGCCAGGGATGCTCCGGCCGTTGAATAGGTGCGGAGGAAACTATTCAACGGACTGCTAGCGTGTCCGGATGTCGCTCAAGCACGCCGTCCTCGCAGCTCTTCTGGAGGGTGAGGCCTCCGGATACGACCTCGCCAAGATCTTCGACGTGTCCGTCGCCAATTTCTGGGCCGCCACCCCCCAGCAGCTCTACCGCGAGCTGGACCGGCTCTCCGAGGCCGGTCTGATCGCCGCCCGGGTGGTCGAGCAGGAACGGCGTCCCAACAAGCGGATGTTCAGCCTCACCCCGGAGGGCCGGCGGGACCTCGACGCCTTCACCTCGGTGGCACCGCGGCCGACGGCGGTGCGCGACGAGCTGATGGTGCAGGTGCAGGCGTGCGACGGCGGCGACACCGAGGCCGTACGTGGCTTCGTGGCCCGGCACGTGGAGGTCTCCCGGGACAAGCTGGCCCGGTACGAGCGGCTGCGGGAGTGGCTGCTCGGCGGCCGGGACGAGGAGACGTACCTGCGCGAGGCGGAGCGCGTCGGGCCGTATCTGACGCTGATGCGGGGCCGGCTCCTGGAGGAGGAGAACCTCCGCTGGGGCGAACGGGTGCTCGCGGTCCTCGACGCGCGGATCGCGGCGGGCACGGGCGGGCGCGGGTGCGAGGTGACTCCGGCTCCTACCCTGCGGTAGAACTCTCGGGTAGCCCGTCGGGGAGGCCGGCGGGCGCGGACCGGGCGGACGCCGGGAGACCGGGGCGCCCGACGAAGGGGCGGACCCCATGAACGTCGGCGATCTCGTCGAGGACTTCACCCTTCCGGATGAGACCGGCGCCCCGCGCTCCCTCTCCGGACTGCTCGCCGAAGGGCCGGTCGTCCTCTTCTTCTACCCGGCGGCGATGACGCCCGGCTGCACCGCCGAGGCCTGCCACTTCCGCGACCTGGCCGCGGAGTTCCGCGCGGCGGGCGCGCTGCCGGTGGGCGTGAGCGGCGACGAGGTCGCGAAGCAGAAGGAGTTCACCGAGCGGCACTCGCTCGGCTATCCCCTGCTCTCCGACCCCGACGGCGGCGTGCGGGAGCGCTTCGGCGTGCGGCGCGGCTTCTCGCTCGCGCCCACGAAGCGGGTCACGTTCGTGATCGGGCAGGACCGGCGGGTCAAGGAGGTCGTCCGCAGCGAGCTGCGGATGAGCGCCCACGCGGACCGCGCGCTGGCCGCGCTCGCGGCGCTGCGCACCGCCTGAGCGACGGATCCGCCGGCCGGCCGGATCCGTCGACCGCTTGCTTCGTCGACCGGCCGATCCACTGTTCGGCCGAGTCCGTCCACAGCCCGATCCGCCGGCGGGCCGGATCCGTCGACTGCCCGATCCGCCGGCCGGCCGACTCGCCACGGGCCGATCGGCGGGGCCCGGGCCCGTCCGCCCGGGCCCCGTCCCCTCGGGCTCAGACCCCGAGGAGCTTGGCCTTCGCGGCGGCGAACTCCTCGGCGGTGAGCAGTCCTTGCTGGGCGAGCGCCCCGAGCCGGGCCAGCTGTTCCGTCAGGCCGCCCGCGTCGGCCTGCCCGCCGGACGGGGGCGCGGCCGGGGCCTGCGGGGGCGGGGCGGCGGGGGCCTCCCGCAGCAGGGGCTGCCGCTCGGCCTGCTGCTGGTACTGGAGGTCGGCGATGGCCTGTTCCTGGTCCTGTTCGCGGCGGGCGTTCCGGGCGGCGCTGCGGCCGGCGGCGTACGCGGCTCCGCCGACGAGGGCGCCGCGCAGGAGCGGGGCTCCGGCGGGGCGGACCACGGGACGGGCGAGGGGACGGCGGCGCATGAACATCGGGCGTCAGCTCCTTCCCGCGGCGGCGGCGACCGCCTGCTCGTAGGCGGCGCGCGCCTCTTCCACGTGGGCGTCGGGAACGGGCACCCGGGCCGCGACGCGGCCGCCCGCCTCCCGTACGGCCTCGGCGGCCCGGCCGGCCCAGATGTGCTCGACGAGCAGCATCAGCGCGCAGGAGCCGGGTTCGAGGGACTGGGCGACCTCGGCCGCGTCCTCGGGGCCGAGGAGGTTGGCCTCGGGGCCGATCTCCGCGGTGGCCTCGTCGTACTCGTCGTACTCGATCAGTTCGGAGGTGGAGACCTCCCCGGCCCGCGACCGCACGACGACGAGCGAGTCGATCAGCCGGACCTGCCCCTCCTTGCGGAGCTCGGCGATCGCGGCGACGGCCGCCACCTTCAGTCGTTCGCCCGGAAAGGCGAGCACCACGCATTCCACCGGTCCCATGGCTCTCCGCTCCTCGGCGGCGGGGCCGCCGTCCGCGTACGGGACCTCCATGCGACCACGGCGGACACCGGCCCGCACGCCGAGTCGGGGCGGGCGGCCACGACATGCGGGTCCGGGCCGGACGGGTGAGACTCGCTCCAACGCGCGGCCTCCCCCGGCCGGCGGGAACGGAGTGTACGGGAATGGACGACTATCCCCTCCTGAACGTCTTCTGGACGATGCTGTGGTTCTTCCTCTGGATCATGTGGCTCTTCCTGCTCTTCAAGGTGATCACGGACATCTTCCGGGACCACGAGCTGAGCGGCTGGGGCAAGGCGGGCTGGCTGATCTTCTGCATCGTGCTCCCCTACCTCGGCGTGCTGGTCTACGTGATCGCCCGCGGCAAGGGCATGGGGCTGCGTGACGCCAAGCAGGCGAAGGAAGCGGAGGCCCGCTTCCAGGAGTACATCCGGCAGACGGCCGGCACCCAGGCCGCGGCGGGCGCGCCGAGCGCCACCGACGAACTGGCCCGGCTCGCCGACCTGAAGGAGAAGGGCGCGATCTCCGAGCAGGAGTTCCAGCAGGCGAAGGCCAAGATCCTCGCCTGACCCGCACGCCCACGCCCGCCCCGCGGGCCCCCGGCATCCCGGACACGCACCCTTAATGCGAGTCCGGGATGCCGCTTTGATACGGTCGCGCCGTGAGGTTGACCAAATTCACCGACCTGGCCCTGCGCGCCGTGATGCGCCTGGCGGTCGCCGATGGCGCGGAGCCCGTCACCACGCGCGCGGTGGCGGAGGAGCTGGCGGTGCCGCACGCCCACATGGCGAAGGCGGTCACCCGGCTCCAGCACCTCGGAGTGGTGGAGGCCCGGCGCGGGCGCGGGGGCGGACTCGCCCTCACCGACTTCGGCCGGCGCTCCTCGGTGGGCTGGCTGACCAGGACGCTGGAGGGCGAGGAGGAGGTCGTCGGCTGCGAGGGCGATCCGCCGTGCCCGCTGCGGGCGGCCTGCCGGCTGCGAGGCGCGCTGCGGGAGGCCCAGGACGCCTTCTACCGTGCGCTCGACCCGCTGACGGTGGCCGATCTCGTACGGTCGCCGACCGGCCCCGTCCTGCTCTCCCTCACTCCGCGACCACCTTCCTGACCTCTCCCTCCCCCGCCCGTGCGGCCCCCTCCGCACGGGATTCCCCCTCTTTTTAAATACGTAGATCATTTACCAGATTGAGAGTTCCGATGCTGTCCGAGCAGGCCGTACCCGTCGTCCGCGCCACGCTGCCCGCCGTCGGCGGAGCACTCGACCGGATCACCGAGCGCTTCTACGGACGGCTCTTCGACGCCCACCCCGAGCTGCTGCGCGACCTGTTCAACCGCGGCAACCAGGCCAACGGCGACCAGCGCAGGGCCCTCGCCGGCTCCATAGCCGCCTTCGCCGTCGCGCTCCTGGAGCACCCCGACACCCGCCCCGACGCCCTGCTCTCCCGCATCGCGCACAAGCACGCCTCGCTCGGCGTCACGGCCGACCAGTACAAGATCGTGCACGAGCACCTCTTCGCCGCGATCGTCGAGGTGCTGGGCGGGGCCGTCACCCCCGAGGTCGCCCGGGCCTGGGACGAGGTCTACTGGCTGATGGCGAACGCGCTCATCGCCCTGGAGAGCCGCCTCTACCAGGAGGCGGGCGTCGACGACGGCCAGGTCTGGCGCCCGGTGCGGATCTCCGAGCGGCGCGAGGAGACCGCGGACACCGTCTCCCTGACGCTCACCGACCCGGACGGCGAGCCGCTGCCGCCCTTCCGGCCCGGCCAGTACATGAGCGTGCGCGTCGCCCTCCCGGACGGCGCCCACCAGATCCGCCAGTACAGCCTCTCCAGCGCCCCGGGCCGCCCCGCCTGGCGGATCACCGTGAAGAGGGTCGACGGGGACCCGGCGGGCGAGGTCTCGAACCGGCTCCACGCCCACGCGGCCGCAGGCGACGTCCTGGAGGTCTCCGCGCCCTTCGGCGACCTGGTGCTGCCCGAGGGCGACGGGCCGCTGCTGCTCGCCTCCGCCGGCATCGGCAGCACCCCGATGCTCGCCATGCTCGACCACCTCGCCGCCACCGGGGCCGAGCGCCGGGTCGTCGTCGTGCACGCCGACCGCTCCCCCGGGGCGCACGCCCACGCCGAGGAGCTGCGCGAGCTGGTCGGCCGGCTGCCGCAGGGCAGCCTCCACCTCTGGTACGAGGCACCGGGCGCGTCCGGCGCCCGCGAGGGCCGCGCCGACGTGACCGCCCTGGAGCTTCCGGCCGGCACGCACGCCTACCTCTGCGGCCCGCTCCCCTTCCTGCGCGCGGTCCGCGGCGACCTCCTCGCCTCCGGTGTCGCCGCCGCCGACGTCCACTACGAGGTCTTCGGTCCGGACCTTTGGCTCGGCACCGCGGCCCGACCTTCGATCCCCAAGCGCCGTAGCGTTCCTGCAGCAGATCCTGCATAGTGTGGGCGCGGATCGGCCTCACAATCAGTGGGACCGACAGGAAATGGACGGAAGCGATGGGATCGTACGGAGCGGGTGGCGCCCACCGGGACGCGCGGCGGCCGGTGCGGGGGATCGCCCTCGACATCGGCAGCTCTCGGACGCGGGCCTGGGCGCCGGGGGCGGGCGTCTACGCGGACGTGCCGAGCACGGCGGTCCGGCGCGGCCGGGTGTCGGACGACTCCGCCCAGCTGCTGCTCCTCAAGCGGCTCGCCGCCTCCGCCCCGGGCGCCGAGGGCCACGACACCGTCGTGATGCTGACCCATCCGGTGCTCTCCGCCCCCGCCGAGCGCGAGGCGGCCCGCCGGGTGGTCGCCGGCCTCGGGCCGGTCCGGGTGATCGCCGTGGACAGCGCCCGGGCCGCCGCGGCCTACGCGGCGCCGCCCGGCGGCGGCCCGCTGCTCGTGGTCGACCTCGGCGCCCGGCTGACCGAGGTCACGCTCGTCGTGGACGGACAGGTGCAGGACGCGCGGCTCGCCGAGCTCGGCGTGGACGACCTGCCGCCGCACGGCGGGGCGCCGGACGCGGTGGTGGGCACCGCCGCCGACATGGTGAGCGACATGTGGCGCGAGGACGCCACCGGCGCGGTGCGCGGAGCGCTGCGCCGGGGGGTCCTGGTGACCGGCGGCGGAGCGCTGCGGCTGGACGTGACCGCGCGGCTCGCCCAGGTGCTGCGGGCCCGGGTCCGGCTGGCCAACGACCCGGCGACCAGCGTCGTCCGGGGCGCCGGACTGATGCTCGCCTCCGCGCTGCGCCACCCGGGGGCCCGGCGCGCCCCGTGACCGGGGGGCGCCGGGGACGGTGTCAGCAGCCGGTCGACCAGATGTGGGAGTCGCCGCGGTCGTTGGCCGCGCCGTTGTACCCCACCTCCTGGCCGGGGGCGAGACAGATGGTCATGCTGCCGCCCTGCCAGGCGCTCTCGTAGACCCGCACGTGGTCCTTGATGCCCGGCCCGGAGATGCCGTGGTTGGCCCACGAAGAGTCGGTGTCGGAGATCCAGCTCTCCCACCAGCCGTCGTCACCGCTCCAGTTGGCCCGCTGGCCGCCGAAGTTCGAGTCCTGCCAGACGCAGAAGTGTCCGGAGGGGCATTCGGCGGCGGCGGCGGAGCCGGCGGCGGTGAGGCCGGCGGTGACGGCGAAGAGGGTGGCGGCCGTGGTGGCCAGGAAGCGCTTCACGAGGTGGTGTCGCCTTTCGGTGGTGGGGTGGGTGCGGGCAGCAGGGCCGCCCGCCGCAGCGCGCCGTCGCGCAACTGCCGGTAGGTGGTGAGCTCGTCGCGGTGCAGGGCGCGCACCTCGGTCAGCTCGGCGCGCTCCAGCCGGGCGCGGGTCTCGTCGAGTCCGGACTCCCGCGCGCAGCGGGCGGATTCCGCGGGATCGGGACGCTCGGGGCGGGGTCGGCCCGGCGGGGCGACGCAGGCGGTCCAGCGGGCGAGGGCGGATCGGTGGGCGGGGTCGTCGCGGTAGCGGGCCTGGGCCTCCGCGCGGAGGTTGTCGACGACGACTTGGGCCCGGAACCAGCGGTGCTGGTCGCCGTAGAGCCGGTCCTTGGCGGCGGCCAGGCAGCCGTCGCTGTGGGCGGTGACGGTGGCGCCGGTGGCGAGCGTCACGGAGAGTTCCCGGGGCCCCGTGCCGAACAAGGCGGCCTGGAGGGCCCGGTCCCCGGCGGGGGCGCGCGGTTCGGCGGTGGCCCGGATGCCGCGGTCGGCGAGGCAGTCGTCGACGAGCCGGCGCTCGGCGGCCCTGAGGAGCGCGTCCTGCGCGGCGCGCCCGGCCGGCACGGCGGGCGGTCCGGGCGCGTCGGGGTGGACGGAGGTGCAGCCGGTGAGCAGCGCGAGCGCGGCGGCGGCCGGCAGAGCCCGGCGGGCGAGCGGTGTGGTGGCGAGTGGCATGGGTCCCCCTCGGCGCGGTGGCACCACGCCTGGTCGGCGGGCCGGAGGATGATCGTCGGCCGGCCCGGACGATCACTGCCCGTGGCGGAGGCGACCATGCCTGGACTCACTCGAACGGGTCGAACGCGCCGTCGCGCGCGCCCCTTGCGCGCCGTGCGCCGACCGCGCGCGACGACCCGGACGTGGCGGCCCCGGACATGGCGGAGCCCCGGCTGGACGGGGGGTTCCAGCCGGGGCCACTCACCGTGACGGGGCGAAGGGCGGTCACCTCTGGGGGGGACCTTGGGGACCGGGCCCCTTCGCCGTCACATAAAGGTGAACGGTGAACGATTGCCCCGTGTTCCGGAGGATGCGGGAGGAACGGTGTGAGTCGGGTCACCCTCCCTGGCGTCGCTCCTCCCGTCTCAGTCCTTCTCGGGCCGGTAGACGGCTCCGGCGCGCGCGGTGCCCGGGGCGAGGAGTTCGGGGACCGTGACGAAGGTGTAGCCGCGGTTCTGGAGCTCGTCGATGATCCCGGGGACGGCGGGGACGGTGCCGTCGTATATGTCGTGGAGCAGGATGATGCCGTCGCGGTGCGCCTGGTCGAGGACGCGCTTGCGTATCAGGGCGGAGTCGGTCGTGGAGTAGTCCTTGGCGGTGATGCTCCAGAGGACCTGCGCGAGGCCGAGCTCCCGGCTGACGTCGCCGACCGTGGAGTCGGTACGGCCCTGGGGCGGGCGCATCAGGACCGGCTTGCGGCCGGTGATCCTCTCGACGGCGTCCTGGGTGCGGGACAGTTCCTCGCGCACCTCGTTCTCGTCGAGGTCGGTGAGGATGCGATGGGACCAGGTGTGGTTGGCGACCTCGTGGCCCTCGTCCGCGATCCGCTTGACGACCTCCGGATAGCGGTCGACGTGCTTGCGGCCGAGGAGGAAGAAGGTGGCGGGGACCCGCTTCTCCTTGAGGACGTCGAGGAGGTGCGGCGTGTCCTTGCCCGGTCCGGCGTCGAAGGTGAGCGCGATGCACTTCACCTGGGCGCAGTCGACCCGGCGGGAGGCCGTGCCCGCCTTGTCGTCGCCGCCCGACTCGGCCCGCGCCTCCTGGGGCGTGAGCGGGTCGACGCCGCAGCCGCCGAGAGTGAGCATGAGCGCGGCGGCGGCGAGCACGGCGACGCTCCTCCCGCCGCGACGGCCCGGACTGGATCGGAACATGGTGGAACCCGCTTTCCCCGGTTTCGTGCGTGACGCGGCCCCGGCCGCGCCTGGTCAGGACGCGGGAACCGAAGGGCCGTCGTGAACTCTACACACGGTGTATACCGGGGTCGGCAGGGGGCTCCCTTTCCTCTCCCCTCCTCCCCCTCCTCTCTCCTCCGCGGGCATGGCTCCGCCCCGGACGGAGCCCGTCCGCTCCGTCCGGGGTGTGGGGTGCAGGGGGTGTCCGGGGCCTCCAGGGTCTCCGGATGGCTCAGCGAGAGGCGAGGAGCAGCCGCGCCTCGGTCTCCTGGTCGCCCGAGACCGCCTGGCGGGACTCGATGTCGAACTCGGCGGCGAGCACCTTCTCGACCTCGGCGACGGCGTGGTACCCGCCGGTCAGCACGGCGGCCACCTTTCCGTCCAGGGCGGGGGGAGGCACGCTCTCGCGCCGGCCGCCGGAGGTGTCGAAGGTGGCCATCCAGACGGTGGCGGCCGGTCCCGTCTCCGCCGGGGAGGCGGGTTCCACGTCCTCCAGCAGGTAGTAGCGATCGAGGACGTCGAAGACCGCCCGGGCGTCCGCCTGGCGGCAGTCGCTCAGCTGGACGTTGACGTCGGTGTCGATGTGCAAGTCGTACACGTCGCTCATCTCCTCGCGGCCCACGTGCCACCCTTCCAGCATCCCCCTCCCCCGCGCGTACGTCGACGGCTCCGGCCCGGCCGCCGTCACCCCTCGCCGATGAGGGTGACGACGGTGTCGGCCTCGGCCGCGGGTTTGTCGGGACGGTGACGCAGCACGCGGGCGAAGCGGAGGGTGATGCCGGCGGGATAGCGGGTAGAACGCTGGAGGCCGTCGTAGGCGATCTCCACGACCAGTTCGGGCCGGACCCGCATCGTGTAGCCGTCGTCCTCGACGGCCAGTTCCGCGAGCCGGTCCGTCTGCCAGCGGAGCATGGCGTCCGTGAGGCCCTTCACTCATCAATGCGCCCAGCTCCTCTGAGCTGCACTGCATCATGCCTCGGCCCCTCGCCGAGACGCAAACACCCCCTCTCAAGATCGAAATGATGTGATCCGTCATGACGGACAAGGAGTTCGAAGCGATCCGCGCGGAGGCTCGTGAGCACGTCCGTCGCACCTCCTTCCCGGCACTGCCGGGCTCCGATGACGAGCCGGAGTTCGCCCCCCGCGAGCACGCGGAGTACGGCGAAGCCCGTCACTGAAGCTCCACGGTCCTCACCTCAGACATCCAGATGATCTCCGAGGGAACGAGCTGGACACTCCGAGGACCGTGGCCCCACTCCCCCGCTCCGCTCCGGTGTCACGGGCGTTGAGCGGGGGCCGCTCCCCCTGCCCGTGACGGGCCCAGGCGTAGTTACCACTGGGCTGGGCGGGGGTCGAGCAAAGGTCCCGGCCGGGCTTTGGGATGGGCCCGGCCGGGGCCGCCTACTTTCCATCCCTTCACCGAAAAGGAATACCGCCATGGCCGCACGTCAGGGTGCCAAGCACCACGCCGCGAAGATGACCACCGCGAAGGTCCGCCAGGCCCGCAAGTACTACGACGCCGGCAAGTACACGGTTGCCGCGCTCGCCAAGAAGTACGCGGTCTCCTGGACGGCGATGAACATGATCGTCCGGCGCGAGTCGTGGAAGCACGTGTCATGACCGGCACCTGGCCTGTCGACCCGAACGGCGACATGGTCCCTGTTCTCGAAGCGTCCGTGGAGGCGGCGAAGATGCGACACCCCAGCAGCATCAACCTGACCTCCGCAGACCGGTGCGACGGATGCGGCGCCGGCGCCGCGTACATGGTGGAAAAGCCGGTCGCCGACCCGGCCGACCCGTTCAACACCAAGCTCGTCGCCACTCCTTACCTGCTCTTCTGCGTCCATCACTGGCGGAAGCACTTCCCGAAGATGGTCGACGAGGGATGGGTCGTTGCCGGCGGCAATCTCGACGTCATTCAGGAAAAGCCGTGAATACCACCTCCTGGCCGGAAACCCCGGAAGAACGTCAGGCCCGACTGGCGAAGGTGCGCGAGCGGAAGCAGGTGTCTTGCAAGTGATATGCGATTCGTGTAAGGAACTCGCCGACCTCGCGAAGCGATTCCCCGGCACCGGTGCCGCGAGGATCAAGCACACGCGCAAGAAGAAGCCGCACTGTAGTGCGCCTCTCACCTGCACCTGTCAGCACCGGCGTGTTTCCGATGGCTACGTCGCCGTGCCCCCGGAATAGGCACCTCTGGTACTCCGCTACGTTTCCAGTCCCGATGAAGTGGATCCGTCGGGACTGGTGCTGTCTGTGTGGGCATAGGAGAGACGACAGTGCCACGCCCAGTGAACCGGAAACTGAAGAAGGAAGTCCGGGAGGTGGTTGAATGGGCCGAACCCCTCGGCTGGACCCTCTTGGAAGAGACCGACAGCCATAACCATTGGGTTCTCCGGCACGATCCGACCGGGCAGTGCGTACACCTGCCCTGCACTCCCCGGAATACACGCAGCCTGGAGAACTCCAGGGCCAAGATACGCCGAATATCCGGCGTACCGAATGACAGCGGCCCTGCCGCCCGGTACCGGCATGAATCACCTCGGCAATCGCGCTTCGATATGCGATCCGCCACACGAGAGGCGAAGCAGCGGGCCGAGGAGCGACAGCGGGCGGCCTCCGAATACGCCGCCTGGAAAGCCGAGGTCGCTGACACCGAGGCTCAGCTCGACGAGGCAATGCGCGCCCTTGTCGCCCTGAACCCTCGCCGTCATCCCCTACAGGTTCGAAAGCTGGCGGCTCGCGTAGTCGAGCTGGAGGAGAAGCTGGAAGACCTCACAACCGAATAAGGCTTAATGACAACTAAACAGTGCAGGGATTGCCTGGCTGAGTATCTTGCCGGTGAGATCCCGAAGATGCCGAAGCGCCCTGCCCTTGAGCAGGGCCCTCGGTGCGCCTCTCATTGGCGGAATGTGGTCAAAGAGCGCAAGGCCGCCAACCACGAGAAGCGCGTCCAGGAAACGTACGGATTGGAGGCCGGCGAGTATGCCAGACTCTACAAATTCCAAGGCGGTCTGTGCGCCCTGTGTCGACGTGCTACAGGTGCATCTCGACGGCTCAGTGTCGATCACGACCATGCCACCGGGGAAGTGCGCGGCCTGCTGTGCCGACCGTGCAACTCTCTTCTCGGTCACGCCCGGGACAAGCTGGCCTTCTTCCGTCGCTGCATTTCTTACCTGAACCTGCCGCCCTGCCGCGCCATGCGCGAGGGCTGGACAGAGTGGTTCAAGGATGAGTGACCGCATCACCTGCCCCAGCTCCCAGTGCGGCAAGAGCCTGGCTCCCACCACCAACGGCAGATACCGCCAGCACCTGCTGCCGGCGTCGAAGACCCCCTGCGACTTCGGGGGCACCGTCATACCCCCCGAGGAAGAGGGATGCCCGAACGACTCGACTTCGACTGGTGCAGCGTCCCCGACTGCCACGTCTGCGCCGCCACCTCAGGACGATGCGAAGGAGCGTGCCGAGCATGCGACCTCTTCGACGCCCTCTTCACCTTCGCCGCCGGAAGAGGGGGGCGGTTCTACTGCCTCGACGCCTGCCCCTGCGGACCCTGCACTTCCCGGCGTCGCGGAGTACGCGGAAGGCCTGAACGGCCTGGCGTCGACCCAGCTCGCCGAGTACAGGGCGACGGTTGAGGCGAGGCTGACGCCGTTCTCGCAGCCGGCGCCGCCGCTCGACGACGCTGCCGAGCAGGTCCCGCTTTTTAGCCAGCCGGCCTCCGGACGGATGTCGGAGCAGCCGGCGGAGCCGATGACGGACCTCGGCCGGGACCTGACCGCCCGGCTGAAGGAGATGTTCTACGCCTTCGACAACCGACGATCGGAGGACAACCGTTCCGCTCAGACCACTATGGGCCCGAGTGAGATGGGGACCCCCTGTGACCGTCGACTGGCGCTGTCTCTCATGCGGATGCCGCCAGTCAACCCCGGCGGAGACGGGTGGGCCGCCTTCGTCGGGACCTGCATTCACGCGGGTCTGGAGCAGATGTTCATGTGGGCGGATCACGGAACTGGACGTTTCGCCTGCGAGACAAAGCTCGCGTTCGACAGCAAGTACGTCCCGAAGGGGACGGCCGACCTGATCGACCGGACCCTGTTCATGCTGGACGATCACAAGTGTCAGGGCCGCTGGTCCCGCAACAAGCTCAAGTCGCAGGGGCCGTCGCAGACCTACCGCGTCCAGGCCCACGTCTACGCCTACGGCGCCCGGCAGCGCGGCGAGAGGATCGAGCACGTCGCGATCATCTCCTGGCCCCGCGACGAGGCCACCCTCGACGACCTGTACGTCTGGACCGAGCCGTACAACCCCTCCATCGCCCAGAAGGCCTTCGAGCGGGTGCACCGGATCGGCGACGAGGTCGAGCAGCAGGAGCTGACCGAGACCTACGGCATCCCAGCCAAGGACGAGCACCAGCTCCTCCAGATCAAGGCCCGCATCGCCGCCGACTACGACGTCGCCGACGACTGCCGCTTCTGCCCCTTCTATCTCCCGAACGCCCGCGACATCACGCAGGGCTGCAACGGCAAAAGGTGAAACTATGCTCACTCTCCGTAAGGAAGACGGCCCCGCCGACCTCGGCGGCGTCACCAACATGGCCGTCGGCGCCTCATGGGACGCGACGGGCGGGGCCGACGGCGGCATCGTCGGCTGGGCCCGGCGGAAGCGCGGCACCGACCTCGACCTGATCGCCGTCCTCATGCAGGGCGACGAACCGGTACGTCAGGCCGGACTCGACTCCCTGGACCCCCTCCAGAACGGCGGCGTCGTCCACTCCGGCGACAACCAGACCGGTCGCGGCGCGGGCGACGACGAGACCGTGCGCGTGGACTTCTCCAAGGTCCCCGGCAACGTCGACAGCATCGTCTTCATCGCCGCCGCCTTCAAGAAGGGCAGCTCGCTCGACAAGGCCGCGAACGTGTCCTTCAAGGTCTACGACGGCACCGGCGGTTCCGAGACCCAGGTCGCGGACATCTGGCCGTCCCTCCTGGGCAACGACAACGCCAACGCCGTCTGCAAGGCCTTCCGCTCCGGCAACGGCTGGCAGCTCGAAGTCCTCAACGTCAAAGGCAAGATCCGGCAGGGCGACATCCAGTCCCTCCGACGCTTCGCCCAGGGGAAGTAACCGAAAGGCGCGATGCCAAGCGATGACCCGCTGCTGCGCCCCGAGGAGGTCGCCGAGCTATTCGGTGTAGATGCCAGAACTATCGCTCGGTGGGCCGACGAGGGGAAGTTGTGCAGCGTACGAACACTGGGAGGGCACCGCCGCTTCCGCAGGTCGGAAGTGGAACGGATCCTCGGCAAAAACTGAATACACAACTGAATGAGGGATAGTGACCTACCCGCCACAGCAGCAGTTCTCGCAGCCCTCATCGGGGGGCAGCGGCGGCGACACGTTCAATGCCGCCGATCACAAGGGGCACCTCATGCTGGTGTACCCGAAGCAGTATCAGTCGGAGGTGCCGACGAAGAACGGCCCCTCGTCGGCGGCCGACGTGGACATCATCGTCGTCGACAAGCCCGGCCCCGACGGGAAGCCGCTCAGCTTCATCGGCGCCCGCCTCTTCGGCAACCTGGCCAACTCCGTCCGCAACGACATCGGCGGCCAGGTGCTGGGCCGGCTGGACCAGATCAGCACGCAGGGAGGTCGGACGCCGTGGGTGCTGAACCCGTTCACGGAGCAGGATGCGGCGATGGCCGGCCCGGTGCACCAGCAGTACGTGCAGGGACTGTTCAAGCCGGCGGCGAACCCGATGGCTGCCCCGCAGGGTGCTGCGGCCCCGACGCCTGCTGCTGCGCCCTATGCGCCCCAGTACCAGGCTCCTGCTCCGAGTCCTGCTCAGGCCCCACAGCAGCAGTGGCAGCCTCCACAGGCGGCGAACGGGGCGTATGCCCCGCAGGTGCCGGGGACGCCTCCGCCGCAGCAGTGGGCGGCGCCCCCGACTGCCCCGCCGGCCGCGCCGACTGCGACACCGTCCCCTGCCCCTTCTGGTGCCCCGGGGTCGGTTGACCCGCAGCTCATCAGCTTCCTGGTGCAGCACGGCGTGACCCAGGCGCCCCAGATCACCGACATGGGGACCGCCGTGATGATCGGCAAGACGTTCCCCGACTTCGCGCAGCAGTTCCCGCAGTACTGACCCGAGGAGCCCCGTGCCCCCTGCTACCCGCAAGCCCGCCAAGAAGGCGGCACCCCGATCCCGCAAGCCGAAGAACGACACCCCCGTGGAGAGCCCCGTGAGCGACACCGTCGAGACCCCCGAGACCGAGACCGAGACGTCGAAGCGCAAGGGCCCGAAGCCCAACCCCGTCAGCCGCGTCGCCCGGGCCAAGGCCAACCTCCTCAAGGCCCGTGCCAACGCCGCGAAGGTCGAACGCGTCGCCGAGGCGTTGACGGCCGCCGAGGCCGAGTACAAGGAGGCGGTGGAGGCACTCCAGGCCAGCCTCGACGACCTCGACCTCGACACCGTCGCCGACGTAGATGAGTGAGCCGGCCGTCGGCTCCCGCGAGCCGTCCTCGTCCCCGGAGATCCGGATCCGGATCCCGGTGGCTCCCGAGCTGGAGCTGACCGACGAGGAGACGCGGGAGCTGGGTGTCGCTGCCGAGCTGGCGCTGAGGAAGATCCTCGGGCGACGGTAATCGTCACCCCTATTGACGCATTTCGGCATAACGGGCATTCTATGCAATATCGGTCAGGTGCGAAGGCGCCGGGTACTTCACTGCCAATGAAAAGATCCCCGGCTGCCGATCTCGATCTCTGACCCCTCAAGCGCCGATGCCAGGTGCGCAGGAGACGGATACTTCCACTGCTAATGGGGTGGTCGCGGGTTCGAGTCCCGCCGCCCTTCGGGGCGTAGCTCAGTTGGCAGAGCGCCTAATGTCTCCGTCCCCGATTTGATCTCTGGCATCTCATATTTGCGTTCGCGGTGCGAAGGCGACCGGGTACTTCTTTTGGTGAAATTTCCCCGGACTGCCGAATAGATCTCGCGAACATCTCTCAGGACGCCCACCCGGGCGTCCTTTTCGTTGCCCGAAGGACCCGCGCATGTCTCGATTCAACGTCCGCGACGCCAAGGCGAGCGGGACCTCCCCCATCAAGACGACTGACAAGACCACCACCCATGAAGGCGGCGCCGGCTACCTCCGCGACGAGAAGAGCGAGCTCTTCCTCCTGGCCGTCGCCAACCTCGTCAGCCAGCAGAGCTTCTACGAGACCGGCAAGGACCGCGACGACCGGTACGCCCAGCTCGTCGCCCGCCTCGCAGTCCAGGACCCCGACTGGACCGCCGCTCTCCTCGGCTGGCTCCGGGGCGAGGGCAACATGCGGACGGCCGCCGTCGTCGGCGCCACCGAGTACGTCAAGGCCCGGCTCGACAAGGGCATCGCCGGCGGCAACCGCAAGGTCGTCGACTCCGTGCTCCAGCGCCCCGACGAGCCCGGCGAACTCCTCGCCTACTGGACGTCCCGCTACGGCCGCAGCATCCCGAAGCCCGTCAAGCGCGGGACCGCCGACGCCGTCCGCCGCCTCTACAACGAGCGCGCGCTGCTGAAGTACGACACCGCCTCCCACGCCTACCGGTTCGGCGACGTCATCGAGCTCACCCACCCGACGCCGACGGCGGCCTGGCAGGGCGACCTGTTCAAGCACGCCATCGACCGGCGACACCAGCGGGTGAACACCATCCCGGCGTCGCTGGGCATGCTCGGCAGGAACGCGCTGCTGCGCGCCGAGGGAGACCCCGGGGACTGGCTGAACGCCGACGCACTCCGCGAGGCCGGCATGACGTGGGAGGACGCCCTGTCGGCCGTCGGCTCCAAGGTCGACAAGGCCCGGCTGTGGGAGGCCATGATCCCGTCCATGGGGTACATGGCGCTGCTGCGGAACCTCAGGAACTTCGACGAGGCCGGTGTCAGCGACGCCGTCGCCGCCGGTGTCGCCGCTAGGCTCGCCGACCCCGCACAGGTGGCGAAGTCGCGCCAGTTCCCGATGCGGTTCCTGTCGGCCTACCGGGCGGCCCCGTCGCTGCGGTGGGCGTGGGCGTTGGAGCAGGCGATCAGCCACTCCCTCGCCGCCGTCCCCGCCCTCGCCGGCCGCACCTTGATCCTCGTCGACCGGTCGGGCTCGATGTTCTACGACAGGGTCTCGGATCGGTCCGATCTGACCCGTGCGGATGCGGCGGCGGTCTTCGGTTCGGCGCTGGCGCTGCGGGCTGAGGATGCGACGCTCGTCGAGTTCGGGACGAACAGCGCGCGGGTGGCGTTCCGGAAGTCGGAGTCGCTGCTGCCGATGCTAGACCGGTTCCACGGCATGGGCGGCACCAACACCGTCCGGGCGATTCAGGAGCACTTCCACGGCCATGACCGGGTCGTTATCGTCACCGACGAGCAGGCGTACCGCTCCTACTACGGCAGCGCCGGCGACGTGATCCCGGCCAGCGTCCCGCTGTACACCTGGAACCTGGCCGGCTACCGGGCCGGGCACGTCCCGTCGGGCGGCCGGAACCGGCACACCTTCGGCGGCCTCACCGACGCGGCCTTCCGGATGATCCCGCTCCTGGAGGCCGGGCGGAACGCCGCCTGGCCCTGGGAGCAGTGAGACCGCCGGGGCCCCTGCCCAGTACAGGTGGGGAGGCCAGGGGCCCCGGCCCCCAAGACGCGGTGCCTGGTGGGAACGCCCCCGTAAGGGGCGACGTCACCGTTTGCGACGGTGACTGTTGATTGTCCCGGCGTGGAGCCGTACCGCTACCGACCTTACCCAGGCAATGGGTCGGCCTCACGGGTGGGATCCGTGTGAGTTATGAGAGCTGGGAGACGTCTCAGAGCCGGTGGGGGATTGGGAGTCCCGCCCCGCGTGAACCGCGACCGGCCCCTACAACTGAATAGGACCGATATGGACGAGGACGAGAATCACGCCGGCGAGGAAGTAGCCGAGAAATCCCCGAAACGGAAGAAGAAGCGGAAGCGGAAGAAGGACCCGCTGAAGCAGCTTGAGACCGACCCTGTCACCGCCACGATGCTCGACCGCCTCGACGCGTGGAAGGCAGCGGAGAAGCTTCTGCACGAAGCCAAGTGGGGAACCGGCATCGAGGACGAGGTTGTCATCATCCTGCCTTCCAGCGTCCTCGACCTGGCGAACTGGCTGCTGTACGGGCCGGCGGCGATGACGTTCCTGGACGACGAGGACGGCTGATGTCTTTGCTCGGCTATGCGGCACGGGCCGTGAGCATGGGATTTTCGATCTTCCCCTGTAACCCCCTCGGGACCGAGGACCCGGAGAACCCTGGTGAGTACATCGAGAAGATGCCTCACCTGATCCGCCCCGGCCGGCCCTGGAAGCTGAAGTGGGGCGAGGCCGCCACCAACGACATGGACAAGGTCGTCCAGTGGTGGCAGTACTCCCCCAACGCCAACATCGGCGTCGCCTGCAAGCCGTCCGGCATCCTCGTCGTCGACTGCGACGTGCCGAAGAAGCAGGGGCTGCTCCGCGACACGCCTTGGGGGTATCTGCATGACCGAATGGGCCCCCTTGTCGACGGCAGTGATGTGCTGCGGGAGATGTGCAGCCGCTTCGGTGATAGTTACGAGAGGCTCGAACGGACGTATCGAGTTTGTACGGCATCGCTCGGTCTGCATCTGTACTTCCGGTGGCCCGAGGGTGTTCAGGCGTCTCAGGCGTCGCCTGTACCTGGCGTACTGGACATTCGCTGCAACGGCGGATCGAAGGGCGGGTACGTCCTCGCCGCCGGGTCCATAACCCGCAAGGGCTCGTACGTCGCCGAGAACGACCTCCCCATCGCCGACGCCCCGCCGTGGCTCGTCGAGCTGTGCCGGGAGAAGCCGAAACCGAAACCTGTGAAGCCGTCGCTGTTCTCCCAGCCCGGCCACGCCAACTACGGCGGCCTGGTCGAATCCGTCCGGTACGCACAGGAGGGGAATCGGAACAACTGCCTTCTGTGGGCGGCCCGTTCCATGTGCGAGGACGGAGCGACCGAGGACCAGTGCATCGAGCTGCTGGTGCCGGCCGCCATGGAGTGCGGCCTCGACGGCGGCGAGCGCCAGGCCCTCGCCACGATCCGATCCGCCTACCGCCTGCAAGGAGCCAAGTCGTGAAGAAGATCCTCATCAGCGGCACCGTCGCCGTCGTCGTCGCCCTCGGCGCAACCGGCTGCGCCTCGTTCACGGAGGAGTGGAACGACGCCCCCGTCGAGCGCAAGAACGATGCCCCGGCGGTCGTCGGCTCCATGCCGGACGGCTTCGCGAACTGGGCAGAGAAGTGCGACGACTCCGGCAACCTGATCGCGACCACGAAGGACGGCAACGGGGGCGGCAAGGTCGTCACCATGCTGCACCTGCCCCAGATCTGCCCGAAGGCCGGCCCGCCGCTCACTCTGCCGCAGGTGCCGCGATGAAGCACTTCAGCGCGGCCTTGGCGCTCGTGGCCCTCGGGGTCGCCGTCTACGACATGGTGACCGGCCAGTGGGTGTGGGCGATCCTCCTCCTTCTCATGGCGACGTATCTGGCCTGGGACGCCCAGCACGGGGGCGTCGACGAGCCGGAGCCGGAGTCGGACGCCGTCCGAGACCTCCTTCGCAAGGGCGTGGAGCCGATCGAGACGCCGTTCGACGAGGCCCCTCTCACGTGGGAGAACCACACCCGCAACTGCCGGATCTGCCAGGAGAAAAACCTGTGAAGCGGCCATGGTGTCCCGACGGAAAGGTCAGGTACGCCGACGAAGCGGAAGCTGAAGCCGCTATGGCTGAGTTCCCCGGAAATTTCCGTACCTATGAATGCGTCTGCGAATCCTGGCACTTTTACGACAGAGACAAGAAGCGTCGTAAGGATGAGGCTCGCGAGAGTCGAAACGCTCGGCGAAAGCGTAGGAAAAGGGAGCTGAAAATTGAAGCGCAGCGTGAAGTTCGTGGTCCGGATGCTGCCGTGCGCGAAGTGTAGCGGCACGCACGCCCACTGGTGGTCGACGTCATCGACACCACCGCCGTCGTGCGCCGAGCGCCGTGGGAGCGGCTAAGCTCTCCGCCCCCACGGCGGTTCCCGCTAACCGTCGTGGTCGCAGCCGTTGCTCCGCAGCGCGCGCCACGTGTTCACACCGACCTTGCCGTCGATGGTCAGGCCCATACAGGCCTGGAGGAGCATGACGCGGTTCTCGGTGTCAGGCCCGAAGTCTCCGTCCAGAGCCAACTGGTATCCCCGGGACCGCAGGAGGCACTGCACCTCCAGCACGCGCGGCCCCGTGTGGCCTCGAACGGTCAGCGTCGTGCCCCAGTAGAAGTCGCACGTCCGCTGAACGGCGGCTTCTCCCGTCGGGGCAGAAGAGGCGGCGAAGGCTCCGTTCGCGGAGATGAGCGAAGTCGCCAAGGCCAGCGCAGCCGCAGCAGCGCCGAATCCCCTTCTGGTCCGGAACGCCATAAAGGTCCCCCTTCTCTCTGATGAGCGGTCAGACGTGTCGGGAGGATACCCAGAACCATCCGTCGATTTGAGGCCACATTTTCAGCCGACTGCTAATGGCCAGGTAGGGATCTTTGAAAAAAACCAAGGCCGTCCTGGAGGCGGAGGCGAAGGCGGCGATGATCGCCCGCATCCGCGAAACCCTGATCGACTGGTACCCCGGTAAGTGGGCGGAGCAGATGAACGTAGGGCCCGCCTGCCACTGCGGCCTTCGAGGAGCGAAGGAGGCGTGCACCCGTCATGGCCCGACCGATACGGACCCTGTGGCTGCCGGGTGACGAGGTCTCCGTCCTCGACTTCGAGCGGCGCCGAGCCATCAAGAGGGACGAGCGCCTCACCGCCCAGGAGCGGCACGCCCTCGTACTCGTCCGCGCCTGCCGCAGCGCCAAGGGGAGCTACTCCTGGTGGCGCTGCACTGCGAACCATCCATGCGTGTTCTGCGAAGAGCTGGCCGAGCTCTGACAGAAGACGCCGAACGGATAGCGATGCCAAACAATTCAATAGCGGGCCCCCGGATACTGTCGATCGACATCGAGACCTCTCCGGTGGTCGCCCATGCCTGGACCCTCTTCAAGACCAGCATCGGCGTCAATCAGATCATCGAGCACCCCCGGACGATCTGCTTCGCGGCCAAGTTCTTGAACGAGCGCAAGGTCCACTTCTACAGCGAGCACGAGCACGGCCCCGAGGTCATGTTCCATGCCGCTCACACCCTCATCTCCGAGGCCGACATCGTCATGCACTACAACGGCGACGGCTTCGATCTCCCCCGGCTCAACAGCGAGTTCCTGCTGGCCGGCCTCGATCCGCCCGCGCCGTACCAGAGCATCGACCTGCTCAAGATCATGCGGAAGAACTTCGGCTTCCCCTCCAACAAGCTGGCGTACATCACGGAGCGCCTGGGGCTCGAAGGGAAGATCAAGCACTCCGGCCACGACCTGTGGATCCGCTGCCTGGCCGGCGACCCGAAGGCCTGGGCGGAGATGCGGCGCTACAACATCCGGGACGTGAAGCTCCTCGAAGACCTCTACGAGAAGGTCCGGCCCTGGATCAAGAACCACCCCCACGTCGGTCTCTACACCGGCGACCCCGACTGCTGTCCGAACTGCGGCAGCGCCGACCTCGTCCGCCAGGGCTACGCCCTCACCGCGATGGGCCGCTTCCAGCGGCACCAGTGCCGTGACTGCGGGACCTGGTCGAGAAGCAGCCGGCGCGAGACCGGCGTCGGTAACACCCAAACCAAGTAGGAGACATCCATGTCCGAGCCCACCGGATACAACCAGAACCTCCGCTTCAGCCTCGACGAGTCGATCGCGGTCAACCTCGTCACCGACGGGACGACGACGGTCGCCCAGGTTCTCGACAGCGACGACGACAGCGTCGTCCTGGCCGAGGGTGTCGCCCGGCGCCGGAAGGGCGACCGGCGGAACCAGGAGGTCGGCACCCTCCTGGCCCTGTCCCGGCTCCATGCCGATGTCTCCGGCAAGCTCCGCGCCGAGGCGGACCGGCTGCTGTCGTGACCCGGCATCGGCGCCCCCCCACGGCGAGCCCCCTGGTACCTGGGGGGTGCCGCCGTCCTACTGCTCGGCGGCCTCGGTGTGGGGGCGTCGATGATGCCGATCGGAGATACGTCATCGCCACCGTCCCCTGTCCCTGTGACTGCCACACCGACTCCGCCGTCGCCCTCTACGGCTCCGTCATCGACGCCCTCCGGGCCGACTGCACCGAGTGTGAAGGCACCGGCCGCATCATCGTCGACAGCGCCGTCATCGACGCCGTCCGTGAAGCCGAAGCCGAAGTCGCCAGGGCCGCCGTCCCGGACACCTTCAAGGCCCCGGACCTCTGCACCGCCTGCGAAGAGCAAGGCCCCTGCGCCGACCCGGGCGCCGGCTGCATCGTCACCCCGCCCTGCTGCTTCCAGCCCCAGCTCTGCGGTGGCCCCCACGAGGACTGCCCCGAAGCGCTCCGCGCAGCCGAGGCCTGCGAAGCCGTCCTCTCGACCCCCGACGCCAAGGCCGGCGAGCACACCTGCGACGCGCCCCACCCCTACTGCTCCCTCGACGGTCACGCCGACGTCCCCGACACCACCTACCGATGTGACCACGTTCTACCGCTCTGCCCCGGCGGAGGCTGCTGCCCTCCGGATGAGTTCTGCCGGCAGTGCCGGTGACCCGGCCTGCGTCATGTCGTACGCGGGCCAGTTCGTAGAGAGCGACGTCCCCGCCCGGGCCAAGGGCCGACGGGTCGGCGTCGGTACCGCAGGCGGCTTCGTCTGCCTGATCTGGAGGTGATCCCCCGTGTCCGCGAAGCAGGGCGAGAAGCACCACAAGGCAAAGCTGATCGAGGACGACGTCCGGGAGATCCGGAAGCGGGTGGCGGCCGGGGAGACGATCGAGTCGATCTGGCTGTCGACGTTCCTGGATCTCGGCATCGAGTCGGCAACCACCATCGGCATGGCCGCCCGGGGACAGACCTGGAAGCACGTCCGGTGAGGCACCTGATCAGGCTCGGGCTCTGGTGCGGCATCGGCTACGCCGCCGGGTCGCTCCTCGCCCGCTGGGCGGGGCCGTACGTATACGCCAGGCTCCAGGCCGCCGGCCTCGACGACGCCTGGGACGTCTTCAACGAGGAGTGATCATGACCAGGAAGATGGTCGGCGACGGCATCGGCCGCAGCGCGGCCACCGGCGGCCTGTCGCACGCCGGTGTGCACGACTGGAACGGCTTCTGCGAGATGGAGCCGAGGTGCTTCGAGTACGACGAGCGCGTCGCCTACGCCCCCAAGCTCCAGTCCCCGCCGTCAACCTACGACCCTCCGCCGAGCCACTACGGCACCGACAAGGGCATCGATCCGTGGGCGGTGTGGGAGGCGTTCGAGCTGGACCCGTGGGAGGCGGCGCTCACCAAGTACATCCTTCGTTCCGGAAAGAAGGACGGCGAGTCCAAGCTCAAGGATCTGAAGAAGGCGCGGAATTACCTCGCGTACCTGATTGAGCGCGAGGAGAAGCGCGATGGATGACGACGTCACCCGCGTCTACACCGAGGGCGGCACCGTCACCCACTACCTGGACACCCTGCAAAGCCCGAACGCCCAGGACTCGGAGGCGATGTGCGGGCGCACCCCGTGGCCCGGGATGTGGCACGGGACGGGTAGCCAGGAGGAAGAGGAGAAGGCAGCCGACCTTCGGCACTGCTCCCAGTGCCGGGCCGTGCTCGGCCACCGCCGGAACGGGTGGCTGACCCTGTGAGCGTCGCCTTCGACGACCCCGCCGCCT
Organism: Streptomyces roseolus; assembly: GCF_014649855.1. Lineage (GTDB taxonomy): Bacteria > Actinomycetota > Actinomycetes > Streptomycetales > Streptomycetaceae > Streptomyces > Streptomyces roseolus. Next base: position 77,126 of record NZ_BMTV01000022.1, read on the forward strand.
GGGGGTACTGCCCGTACTGCGCGTTCGAGGTGGCACTCGATCCGGACGCCGGCCAGATGCTCGCCCACGAGCGGATGGACATGGGCTTCATCAAGCGCCGCTGCTACGGCAGCCTCATGCCGCCTGCGGCGCAGCCGGGTCCGGAAGCGGAGCCGGTCACGTACGAAGAGGTGATCGCTGATGCGATTCGGGGAGATGAGTGACCGCCGCTGGCGAATGATATGGGCCGGGTGGATCACGTATTTCGCGGCTGCGGAATACGCCGCATTGAAGGCGCGAAATCCCAAGGCCCCTTTCTCATATTTCATGAGGACGACGCTGGGGATAAGGCAATCGCCGCTTCACCACCGTGCGGGGCAGGTGGTATTCGGAGCCGGGATCGTCTGGCTCGTTTCGCACCTTTATGAAAGGTCCACCGATGGCCAGTAACGATCTGCCGCGCAGCCAGCTCACCCCCGAAGAGCTGAAGAAGAAGCGCCGTGACGACAAGCGCCGCGAATACCTGATAGCCATCGGGAAGCCGTCGACGGTCCGCGAGGACGAGTACGAGAGGGTCCAGACCCGGCTCCGCGAGTTCTACAACGCGGGCATGTCGACCACGCCGATGGTGGAGCAGTCGGGGGTCGCCCGGGACGTCATCGTCGCCATGATCCTCGGGGTCCGCCGCTACAACCACGGCGTGCACGACTTCGACCGGCTCTACCGGTCCACCCTGGAGAAGCTAGAGAAGATCGAGTTCGTCCCTCCGCCGACGGACGGCCGGAAGGGCGGCTCTCGCCTTCCCCCTCACGGCACCCGGCGCAGGCTCCAGGCCCTCGTGGCGCAGGGCTACTCGTGCAGGTTCATCGCCAGGCAGATGCCGCAGAGCGGCGAGAGCGGCGACTACAACCGCAACCTCAACAACTTCATCCACGGCCGCAAAGGCAAGACGTACGTGGCCGCGTCCACCGCGTGGGCGGTCGCGGACATCTACGACAAGTACTCCGCCGTGGACCCCGTCGATGTCGGCGAGACCGAGGCCGGCGTGAAGCGGATCAAGACGGCCGCGAAGCGCAACGGCTTCGCTCCGCCGACCGCGTGGGACGACGACACCATCGACGCCCCGGACGCCATCCCCGAGTGGACGGGGGCCTGCGGCACCGACGAGGGGTACCGGATCCACATCCGCGAGGAGATCCCCCTGTGTGAGCCGTGCCGGCGCCTCGTCGAGCTCGACGGGCCGTCCCGGCGCTTCTCCGGCACGCAGCTCCGCATCCTCATGGACCAGGCCGGACTCGATGCCCACCAGGTGGCTAAGAGGGCGGGTGTCTGCGTCGACTCCATTCGCCGCTGGGCGTGGGGGCAGCGACGACCGCAGACCAGGCACATCGAGGCCCTGGCCCGCGTCCTCGACTGCAAGTTCAACGACCTGATCGAGGGCGACGAAGAAGTCGTCCAGGACCACGACTTCAACCGGATCCGGTTCGCCATGGCCCTGGAAGAAAAGGGCCTGAAGTACAAGGCCCTCGCCGCCCGAATCGGCGTCTCGCACATGGCCGTCTACTACTGGCTCAACGGCAAGAACACCCCGAAGATCCCGAAGATTGTCCGGGCGGCCGAGGAGCTGGGGGTCGACTGGAAGGACTTCTACCGGTGAGCTACATCTGGCGCTCCAAGCGCCGCCGCGAACCGAAGCCGAACACCACCTTCGTCGTCCACCACATGGGCAGGCCTGTGGTCGCCGCCGGCGACGCGGCTGCCGCTCGCGCCTTCGTCTACTCCAACGCGGACAAGCCGGAGACGCACACCGTCGGCTGGACGAGGACCGGAAAGTTCCTCGTGGAGGGGCGCTTCACCGGGTGGGAGATGCGGGAGGTCCAGACCCTGTGAAGTTCGAGCAGCGCGTCCAGGTCCGCATCCTCGGCGCCCAGCGTCCCTACTCCTACTCCTGGTGGTTCGAACCGGCGGCCGGCGTGATGCCGCTCCAGGTCGGCGACCGCGTCGAGTTGCCCCCGAACCAGGTGCAGGAGGAGGGGAGTTCGGGGACGGTCGTCGCCGTCGGCACCAGCTACAAGGGCGAGTTGAAGAGCATCGTCCGCAAGATCGAAGACGCCTACGAACGCGAGGACGATCTGTGGGCCGGCTTCGGAGAGGGTGACTACGTGTGACCGCGTGGAACGAGAACCGCAAGGCCGGGAAGGCCATCGTTCAGCGGGTCGTCCAGGACGCGCAGCTCCGCGAGGGCAAGCACGTCCACACCGCCAGCTACAGCTACGGCGAGAAGTGTCAAGGCGGAGACCCCGAATGCCCGCTGTGGCAAAGCCAGTTGGAAGAAGCAATGGAAGCCTGGAGCGGATCGTGACACCTGAAGAGCACCTCCTCGCCGCCGCCGACGACATGGCGAAGCACGGCCTGGGGAAGCGGCGCTATCTCGCCGACCCGACGCAGTGGGAGACCACGCCGGCCTGCGCCTACGGCACCCTCGCCCGCGTCAGCGGTGACTACACGCTCATGACGCTCTCGGACGACACCACCGAATTCGCCCGGGTCGGTGTCGACAGCGAAAGTGTCGAGACCGCCGCCCGGAGGCTCGCCAAGCACCTGCGGGCCAAGTTCCCAGACCTGTTTCACGGGCAGTGGCTCAACGCTCACCAGGTCGTCACCAGCTACAACGACATGCCCACCACCACAGCCGAGGACATGATCCTCGCCTTCAAGGAGGCCGCCCACCATGAGTAACGAGATCTTCGCGAAGGCCGCCGACATCATCGAGAGCCACGGTCACTGCAAGTTCGCCCTGGAGGACACCAACGGCGCCCACTGCGCCCGGGGCGCGCTCCTCGCGGCCCTGTCGCCCGAGCTGGACCTCATCGTCAACGGGTGGAGCCTGGAGGACATCCCGCTCACCGCCACCGCCGGACGTCGTCTGATCGAGGCCGGCCTCGACCGGCCGCTTTTCACCCCCACCAGCGACATCGACTACGCCTCCGTGCTCGTCCGCTGGAACAACGCCCCCGAGCGCACCGGCGCCGACGTCGTCGCCCTATTCCGCGCCCTGGCCGGCCCCCGCGCCGCCGACATCGGCCAGGACGAGGACACCACCGTCATCGAGTTCGAGCCGCTGCCCGAGACCGCGCCGGTGGAGACGCCGGCCCCGGCCGAGCCCGTCCCCGCCTAAGCGAGGTGCACCCGCCATGACCAGCGGAGAAGACTACGGAAGCGCCAGCGCCGAGAGCACCCTCGTCCCCGGCTCCCTCATCGCCTACCGGCACTTCGCCCTCGTGCCCCAGAACCAGACCCTCGCCCCCATGGCGGACCCGGAGGTATCGGTCTACGACGTGCGCTACCGCCATGAGGGGCGGTTCCGGGCGGACTGCTTCAGGCTCCGGCCCCCGCCGAGCTGGAGGGTGTTCCCGTCGCTCATGGGGGGCTCGCACAAGTCGCCGGTGATCGACTGCACCTGCGGCTTCTACGCCCACTACAGCAGCAAGACCGACTTCTATGTGGGCTGCTCCTGGACTCCGGCGACCGAGGACGAGCTGTTCTCCAGCTCCTACCTGCCCTCGTGGCAGCCCCGGACGGGGCTCTACGGCTACAGCAGCGCGCGGGGCTTCGCCATCCTCCGTGCCGTCGTCGAGCTGTCCGGGCGCATCGTCATGGGCCGTCGCGGTGTCCGCGCGGAACGGCTGAAGGTCCGCGCACTCGCCGTCGACTGGGCGAAGGTCGACCACACGGCGACGGAGCAGCGGGTGGAGCTGGACCCGCCGGGCTTCCCCTTCCACCTCGGTCGTCGTGACCTCAACTACGACGCGTCCATGCGGATCGTCACGGGGCCCAAGCAGGAGATCCAGGCCCAGTACGAGCTGTACGCCCGCAAGGCAGCCGACCTGTACGAGGCCGAGCACTTCCTCGACCCGAAGGTCATGTACGAGAAGTACCCGGAGCCGGACCTCGAAGCCCTCGGCATCAAGAAAGAGCGGCCCGCCGAACCCTCGCTGCGGTGGCAACTGGGGCAGGTCAGCGTCGCGGCGCAGGCGGCTGCCGCCGGCTTCAACAAGCTCACCGCCGCCCACACCGCCCCCGAGGCCGCCGATGACACCCCCATGGCCCGCGCCATCGAGGCGAAGAAGCAGCGGCCGGCCCCGCCCGGCACCGGCATAGACCGACGGAGGAGGAAGCTGTGAAGTCGATCATCAGCGTCTGGCGCTCGGCGTGGGCGCAGGGAACGGATTGGAAGCTCCTCCGTCAGCGGCTTCGGAGCGGTGAGCTGACACCCGAGGAGGCGGAGGCCCTGCGGCGGAGGCGGCGTCATGGCGGATGAGAAGGAACGTTTCTCCCGCCACGAGTGGATGGGCCGGCGCGTGAAGGTCCGGTTCAAGCCCCACTGGCCAGTGCCGGTCGGCAACTACACCTACGACGGCTTCGACGAGGCCGGCATCTGGGTCACGCACGACACGAACGGCCAGCGACGGATCATCTGGCACGACATCGACGAGGTGACACCCGTATGAACATCTTCGCCAAGGCGGCCGAGGTTCTCATGGAGAAGGGCCACCACAAGGGGGACATGAGGAACGGGAAGGGGGCAGTCTGCGCGATCGGCGCCCTCTGCGACGCCGCCGGCAATTCCGAACAGGCCGTGACCCTGGCCGACCAGGCAGCGGAGTATCTGGGAATGGCGCGCTTCCCCTCTGGAACGCTTCACGCCCTGGCCCGGTGGAACGACGCCCCCGAGCGCACCGCCGAGGACGTCATCCTCCTGTTCAAGGAGCTGGCCGTCGAGGAAGGGTCGTGAGGGTCCTGTTCTGCGGCGGCCCGGCCGACGGGCAGTGGCGCGACGTGCAGCCCGTGCGCGCCGGCGGCGCGGTCGTCGAGACCGAGGTCGTGGCCCCGCCGACCCCGCTCGAATTCGCCAACGGCACCGGCACCCTCACCAAGGTCCGGTACCGAATCTGGCCGATCATCCTCCTCGGGCACCACATGTACGTCGCGGCACCCAGGAGGGGAGCACAACGAGTCCGACTCCGTCCTGTACGCGGTTCTGCGCCGCGACGTCGCGGACCACCTGCGGGGGCGGACCGTCTGAGGCGTTTCCTTCCGATCATTCTCAGACGCCAGATAGCCGAGCGAGGCACCCCGCGCCCAAGACTTCGAGATGCGGTCAGGCGGGAACCCACAGACTGACCGTGTCCCGGTGTTCTTCCCCTGTCATGCTCTCCCCGGGAGGGATCATCGCGACGGGGTCGCCCCAGCAACCTCCGTGGATTGAGAGGTTCTTGTACAGACGCACCGCCTGGTCGGTGTGGTTGCTGACATCCCAGTAGGGGTAGTGCGGGTGCCCGTTGATCTTGAGAATGCACTGGCGTTCGGGATCGGGGTACCAGGTCCCGTTGACCGTCAGGACGCCACGGGCGGCATGGGCAGGAGCAGGGACCGCCACGATCAGAGCCAGGGAAGCACAGAGAGGGGCGAGAGACGAAACGGCACGTCGTACCCCCTTCCTGAAGGAAGGGCGGAGGGGAGAAGTCATGCCCCGAGTATCGCCAACCCGGTTTATCGACATGCCGGTGCATCTGATTAGTCCTATGGAATACCACCTTTTTGGGGCATGGAAAGCCTCAAAAGTTTCGCCGCCCTGGAAAAGCCCGAAGCACCGCACGGGCCAGGACGGGTCGAAACCGCGCCCGCCCTTCAGCTCTCCGCCACCGGCAGCCGGAGCGCGAGGTCGTGTGCGAGGTCGCCTGCCGCCCGTCCTTCCTCCGTCTCGTCCTCAAAATGCGTCAGCAGGGCGACCGCCCGACGGGCTTCGTCGAGCGTGATCAGCGGCAGGCGGGGGGCGAAGGTGTAGGTCGTCTCGTCCACGCCCTGACCAACGCCGGTGACCCGATACGGTCACGGAAGGAAGCTGCATGTGAATCCGGAAACGCATTGCGCGGGGTCTACCGACACCGTCTACCTCACCGAGGAGCCAGCCGAGGAGTACGTCCAATACCTCCGCGACGGGAGCAGCGTCAAGGTCATCATCTGGCCGGGCGGGGCGGTGGCACTGCCGTGAAGCGAATCGTAATCGAGTACGAGAACAAGCTGAAAATCCGGCATGGAGGCGCCTTCTCCGGCGACAACCCCAGCCTCATCTTCCATGACTCCGAGTACGGCGAGGTCTTCCGTCTCAACGATCTCGAAGTCATGGACGCCTCCCCGAGCGACGACGTCGTCTGGTTCGAAGTGACGGAGTCGTGACCGACGACTGCGCCGCCGGCCATTCCTGGGAGGTGTACAGCGGCGACAGCCTCAACTGCATCTTCTGCGACACCACCGCTACCGCCGTGATCGACGAGGAGGAAGACGATGGGCCCCGATGAACTGCGGCGCCGGTACGTCCGGCAGCCGAAACCGGAATCGAAGATCAAGACGGTCGTGTCGTCGTTCTTCGCCTACGACCAGAGCGGCGCCTACAAGGGCCTGGTGAAGCTGACCCCGACCCGGAAGCAGCAGTACGAGGCCATGGGCTTCACCTTCAAGCGGCGCAACGGCGTCATGCCGCCCGACTGGAAGGAGGCGGAGGGCTTTGTATGAGTACCGGGCCACCGTTCCTAGTCCAGGCCCAGCTCCGCCCGAATCTGCGGAACCTGTGACCGGGATTCGTGAATGGTCAAATATTCCGCGTCGCTGGTTCGGCCTGCTAGCTCATAGAGAGCCGCGTGAGCAGCTAGATTTTCGTCGTACTCGTCCAGACAAAGCGTGCCAGCTCGCGCCGCGTACATAATTACTGAGTTCCACGTGGCCATCGAGCCGCACTCGTCAAGACGGTCCCTCAAGCGCCCCAGCATGGTCGCGGCATCCACCCAGGGAGGAGGGTTAAAACATTTCACATCCTTAGCCTCGACCGTGCGACCTCCGTTGAAGAGAACCTTCACATCGGCCCTGAAGAAGCCCGCAGGCACCATAGCCGAGAGTAGGAACCGATCAGCTTCGCCAGGTCCCATTACCTGAGAGATACGGTAGATGTGCCCGCCGTCCTCACTGTCCCGGCCCCAATTCCTGTAAAAGGAATCGGGGGGTGCTTGGTGCGCACCCTGCTGCTGTTGCGTCGACGGCTGGTACTTTCCCGGCAGCCTGGGCTCGGAAACAGTCCTAATGCCCCATGCATATATCAGCACTTCGTATACGTACGCAGTTTCACCACCCCTATTGCGTAGCTTTACATCAAAGATAGACCTGGCGCTCCAGTCTCCAATGAGCCCAAGGCTGGCGCGCTGCTCTTCGTTAAGTTCGTCAAGGTCCTCGCGAGTGGCAAGGAAGACGTCGACGATCTCGACGTCCGCTTCCTTGATCTCCCTCGCTATCCGAGCCGTCCCTAGCGCGGAACGTTCAGCAGTCCGAGCCGTCTCCAACGCGGTCCGCTGCGCTGTGCGAGCTGCTCGCAGTGTTGCCCATGACCCAAGAGAAGCGCCTACGACGACAGCAACTGCGGCAATGATGACCTCCAGCATGGCAGGACCTTACTCCGTGCGGTCTCCCTTCTCTAGGCGTCGAGGTACGCCTGTCATGACCTTCGAGCACACCTAAGCCCCGGATTGCGGCCCAAAATCAGCTGGCGGTTCCCTACCCCAACAGCTATGCATGGAAGGAGATTGACGATGGTTCCACCGCCGAAAGGTAAGCCTCAGCCGGCTTCGTCCGGCAAGGGCGGCACCGCCCGCAAGAAGAAGAACAGCCAGCCGACGCAGCGGTCCCCGCAGCAGCGCGTGAAGGTCATCGGCGCCGACGGCAAGGTGACCTGGATCTGGCGGCCATGGCCGACGAAGTGATCTGGGTGAGCGACAGCAACAGCTTCTTCGCCCACATCTCGTCCTGGGGCAGCAGCCCCGCCCGCTCCACCGCGTGCGGGATCCACCTCGGCGACTACTCCTACAGCTCCTGGGACCTGGTCGAGAGCGCCAAGGGGAAGCCGCAGTGCTCGTCCTGCCTGGCCGGCGCGAAGGTGGTGCCGGGATGAAGCCGAAGGTCTATGCCGTCCGCGACCCGCACGCCGGCACCTGGACGTACGCCGCCCGCAGCTAGACTGTGTCCCGTCAGATAGTCCTGCCGTCGGCTCATGACCTACCCGCTGGGTCGACGTGACGTTTGTCCTGGGGGCATTTGGCACACGCCTGCGGCTGCCCGTAGCGTCACGGCATGACCAGTCGAGTCGGCCATCTTGAGAACCGGGTCGCCAGCCCTTCATCGGCGGAGGAGAAAGATCCCGCTGGAGGCCAGGCGGCATCTGATACGGACCCCAGTTCCCTTGCAGCCAGCTACCGACTCAGGGGGGTTATCACTGCCCTTCTGTGCTTCACCATATGCTGCGGCTTGGGATTTCAGTCTTGGGTTACTCTGCGGGTAGCGGGGTTCGACCTAGGAATCTTCGACCAGGCCGTGCGCGCCTACTCGAATTTTGAACCACCCTCGTCGGCAATCAAGAATTTCCATCACGAATTTCCGCCGAATTTCACTCTGCTCGGAGATCACTTCACTCCCTTCCTTGCGCTACTAGCTCCACTTTATTGGCTATGGGACGATCCCCGCGTTCTGATCATCGCCCAAGCCGCGCTGTTCGCGATCGGCGTCCCGACCATCCGACGCATAGCAAACCATTGCTTCAATGGTTTGGCCGGTAAGAATCGGCGCCGCGCCATCGATTCCGCTGGGCTCATCTACGCCTTCGGATGGCCTCTACTGAATGCGGCGTACAACGGTTTCCACGAGGTGGCTTTTGCGGTTCCCATCATTCTCATGATGCTGGAGCGGGGCCTAGCTCAACGTTACACAGCGGCAGCGATTTGGGGGCTTCTTCTTTGCGGGGTTAAAGAAGACATGGGATTGATCGCGGGCGCCTTTGGGTTCTTGATCGCCTTGCGGGCGCGCCGAAGTCGCGACACCAGGGGCTTCCGAACCGGGGTAACTCTCGCCTTCGCAGGTCCGATTGTATCGGCGCTCACCATCGGCTGGTTTCTTCCCGCAATGGGCGGACCCAAAGGGTATTACTGGAGCTACGAGCGCCTGGGGGCCGATGGCGGCGATGCAATTATCAATATCCTGAAGGCTCCGTGGATTATTTTCGAGGTAGCCTTCACACCTTCGATCAAGATCCTGATGATGTTGTGGATATTTGGAACCCTGGCGTTCCTGCCATTTGGATCAGGGACCACATTGCTGGCTCTACCGCTCCTCGCAGAACGCGTCCTCTCGGATAACCCGAACCATTGGGTGGTCATCAACCATTATGACGCGTTCTTGTGGCCGATCCTCCTTGTAGCATCGCTCGAAACCCTTGGCCGCCTGGCGAAGAGCCAAGACAGATGGCCTAGGCTACCTGCCGGAATCGCAGCTACTGCTGCCGCAACCAGCATGGCAGCCTCAATCTTTCTTGGGCTGAGCCCGTTGCTGAATCCCGGATATTGGAAGCCGAGCCCTGACAAGCAAGCCCTAGCAGAAGCTGTGGAGTTGATCCCAGACGGTGCGACGGTTGAGGCCGATAATTCCGTGGCACCCCGCTTGACCAATCGCGCCAATGTGGTGATCGCGGATGATGCCCCACGAGGCGCTGACTGGGTCCTGCTCCGCGAAAAAGACAGAACCTTCCCTTTCGGCGATCCGTCGGAGCAGAAGCAGCGGATTGAACTGTTGTTGAATCATGGCTACGCAAAGGTATGGAGCAAAAATGACACGACTCTGCTGCATCGAGTGGACAGGATGCCGATTCCAGGAATGAGAATTCCTGGACCGAATAGCGTACCGGTCCGGGAGAAGGTCCCCTCGGATGTAGGCAGGAGCATCATCCTGCGCTAGCAAAAATACGAGTCGGGCCCGCGAGAGTGATTAATCACCTCGCGGGCCCGACTCATTGAACAGAAATACTACATGCTAACTACCGAGAGACCCGGCCCGTCAGCCAGTAGGTCCCGGTGTTCTTGTCGATCAGCTTGCCACGGCAGGCGCCCTGGCTGCCGACGGCGAAGGTGTAGGTCTTCTGCTGACCCGCCGCGATGTAGAACGCGCCGCCGTCACCGAACGTCCGGCCGTTGTCGCAGACCAGGTTGAAGTCAACGAGCGCGGTGGCACCCGAGATCTTGTGGTAGCTGACGTCGTAGCCGGCCGGGTCGGTGTACACACAGAAGCTGCCGCTGCCAGTGCTCACACAGGAGCTAGCGGCCTGGGCGGGGGACCCGAAGGCCACCATCGCGCCGACCATGGCGGCGGTAGTGGCAGCGACTCCCGTGACACGACGAAGGTTCATTTGACTTCCTCCCCTTAGAGACCACTCCTTGGTGAAGCGGCCGGTCAGAACCTTATGGAAGGAGCATCGAAATTCCACAGCGTGACAACCAAAACAGGTCAGATCAGAACATCATGTTTAGCCTAGGCGCCCCCGGGAACACGTGCTCGATTAGCGGCACGGCAGGCCAGTTTTCCCTGATCGACACCTCCGACTTGACAGATTAACCCTTGAAACCCCTAAAGAAGTTGCAGAATCCGGCTTCCCTCGCCTCTTAATGAGAGGCCTACGGCGGCAGGGGATGGCTGGTCAAGCCCCCTGCTGATCGAAAGATGTGTCAGGTTCTTCGTGACCGCCATCTTCTACTCGTCGCCGGCCGGGCGGCAGTGCTGCGGGCGGTGCCCCCCGTCATGCACCGCGTCACCGATCGCTTCAGCGGTACATGGGACTAACCCATGAACGAAGCCAAGTACGCCGACTGTTCCCCTGCCGCCACCAGTCGCCCGACCCTGTCCGCGTTCCGACAAGGACAAATAGTTCATCTGTAACGCCATCGCCCTCGTTCAGGGAGGCGAGCTGAAGGGCCCCGGCGCCGACGGCTGGGAGTGGACGCTCCTCGTGGCCATGGCGCACGCCTGGATGAAGGAGCCGACCGACTAGGAGGAGAGCCATGGCCTACGCACGCTTCAGCGAGGGCGACGTGTACGTCTTCGGCACGGTGTGGGGGCCGGACCGGGCCGAGGTCTTCGAGTGCATGCAGTGCCTGTTCGTCGACATCCGCTGGGTCGACGACCCGGTCTTCGGGGGCCGGATCGAGTCTGCGACCGGGGAGCCGACCAGTTACATCACCGAGTCCCGTGCCGAGATGGTCGCCCACCTCCGGCGGCACCACGAGGCCGGGCACAAGGTGCCGGCCCACGCCATCGAGAGCCTGGCCGAGGAAACGTACTGGGGGAAGCCGTGAGCAGAGAACTCCGGCACATCAAGATCGCCTTCACGGTGGACGATCCGGAGCACCTGCCGACGAACGCCGGGGAGCAGATGTACGCCGACGACGTCTCCGCCGAGCTGGCCGACGTCGTCGAGGCCGCCGTCACCGCCTGGTACGAGAACCGGGGAAAGGAGCTGCTCGCCTGTGAACCACTCGTCTGTTGACCAGGTCCTGGCCGAGGCCGACCAGTGGGCGCGCGAGCACCCGTGGCACTCCCGGCTCCGGGGGTGGCGCTACCGCGCGCAGCGGTGCTGGGTCCGGCTCAAGCGCGAGCCCCGGCACCGCTGGGAGCGGGCCCGCCGGGGCTTCAGCCGCATGGACGTCTGGGGCTTCGACCATTACATCGCGGGCGTCATCGCGGCGGCCTGCGACCAGCTCCGGGCCGGCCACAGCCACCCCAACGACATGACCGCCGAGGAGTGGGAGACCTTCCTCGAAGGCATCGCCGTCGAGCTGCGCCGCTACGCCGACTCCGACAACTTCCTCGACGCCGACGCTCACGCCGCCGGCGTCGCCGCCATGCACCGTTTCGCCGATCGCTTCAGCGACATGTGGGACTGAAGGAACTGCCATGGACGACCTCACCAGGCAGGCCGGGGGCCGGGTCGCGGTCCGGGGCCGACGGGGCGCCGGGGGGAGGTGGCGCTACCGGGCCACCTGCCCCTGCGGCTGGAGCCTCGAAGCCCCGGCCCTCCTGTTCCGCAACCTGGGCGGCGCCATCGACAGGCACCGCGAAGAGAGCCGGCGGTGCCGAACGCCTACTGCTGACTCCACAACGCGACCACCGCTCCGAGGAGGGTCGTGACGAGGCCGATGAGCCATCCGGGGACCCGCTGCACGGTCAAGTGGAGTACGCCTATGCGGAGTTCGAAGAACGGCTGCTGGGCGTCCTCGGGCATGGCGGAGCGCTTGGGCATAACAGTGCCCTCTCTGTTGGGTGGGGTGGATTCGCTCTACAGAGCCTAGGGCGCCCGTTCGATCAACTGGAACGCGATCATGGAAAGTTCAGCCCGTTAGGGGAATAAATCCCCGAGTCGCCACGTGTACAGATCCCCTAAAAGGGGAACACTGCCGCGCCACCGGTGCGGACCGATCCAAGGACTCCACCATGACCCGGCGCATGCAGGCCAACCCCGACGCGCCCCGCGCCCACCACGTCGAGCACGACGAGCTGTGGGACTGCGACCGGCACCCCCCGTGCGAACCCGTCAAGGAGAAGAAGCCCGTGACCGACCTCGCCGACACCATCAAGGCCGTTCCGCGCATCCTCGGCGCCCCGTACGCAGACTGCGTCCGCCGGTGCGACGTCCTCGATGTCCTCAAGGACACCGTCGCCGTCCCCGACACCGGCACCTACATCGTCGAGGAAGGCGTCGTTCACAAGTCGACGGGCTCCCGCTCCTGGTGCCATGACCGGCTCGAATGGAAGATCACCACCGAACTGCCGCCACCGCCCACCTTCTTTGAGGTCGGGAAGAAGTACACGAGGGGCTCAGGCCACCGGTTCGAGGCGCACCAGGTCGAGACCAACAGCGACGGGTCCCCGGTCGCCATCGGCATCATCACCTGGCTCAACGGCGACACCGAGTGGGTGACGAAGAAGGACTTCCACGACTGGGAGGAAGCCCGATGACGCGCCGCATGCAGGCCAACCCCGACCATTCGCCCGACGCCCACGGCGCAGAACATGACGAGGACGAATGGTGCGAGATGGGGATTCCCTGCGAACCCGTCCCTGCCGAGCCCGGCGTCCTCGTCCCCGCCACCGGCACCGTCCTCGTCGTCGACGGCGTCGTCCAGGACGTGTACCCGGCGGACGTCATCACCCACCGGTGCGGTGTCGGTTGCAGCGCCGCCCACCACGGCCCCGGGACCGTCACCTACACCATCGCCGTCCGTCCACCGAAGCCGGCGTTCTTCGAGCCCGGGAAGAAGTACCGGCGCTTCGTCGACTGGAGCATCCGCGCCCAGGCGGCCGAGGTCACGGAGCGGTTCGAGTGCACGGTCGTCGAGAAGGACGGCGACGGCAACCCGGTCGCCTTCGGCCGGCTGACCGTGCCGTGCACGACGGGCAAGACGAACGGCGTCGACACCTGGACCCTGATGGGCGGGTACCAGTGGAAGAACGACGGCTGGGCGGAGGCGTAGGCCTGGTGCCGGTTAGGGGACGCGGAGATCGTTCAGGGCGTTGTGAGTGGGCAGGTCCCCGGCGGCCTTGCCCTGCTGGTCGCCGTTCCCGAAGGCCTGGTTCAGGAGCCCGACCCCGGGGAGGTGGTTGCCGACGCTGTCGGCCGACGCCGCCCCGGCGGAGGCGAGAACGGCGGTGGCGGCGACAGCGGCGGAGGCAAGAACACGGCGGTTGAAGATCGTCATGCCAGGCTCAACGACGCGGGCCCCGACAGGGCACGCACGGCTATGCCGCCCGCCGCCACCACCGGCGCTGCACCGGCACGGGCGCCGGGACGACGCGGTCCTCGGACCGCAGCATCTCTCGGGCGGCCTCAATCAAGACGGCCTCCCTTGCGTCAAGCTCGTTTTCAGCTTGGGATTTTTCACTCTGCAAGTCTCGGACGCCTTCAGACCTAGACGCAGTGTATGCATGCCGCTGAGACATACCAGGAAGCTCTTGTACTACGCTCAAAATTCTCGCCCGGATAGCGTCCAGTTCGCCCTCAGGCCTAGCAGGAGAGAAAGAGGAACTCGTCATCCTGCCCGGCGCGGCGTTACGCAGTAGCGCCATGTCACCCAAAACTTCATGCGCTTTTGATGACACCTCTTGATCTTCACTGAGCAGAAGGAGCGAAACACGCTCAAAGACGTATGTCATCGAGCCCAGCCGCTTATCCAACCTGAGGAGATTATCGAGAGCTTCGACGACGCCACGCACTGCCGTAACGACTCCAGCAGGTGCGATCAGGATTACCTCCGTCCGCTTCCGCCCATTGGCCTGCCAGGCGTCACGAATTGCGGTTTCCAGTCCGGTATCATCCGCGTCCTGCGTATACCAGAGACCAGAGAGAAGCCTAATTTCGTTGACCTTCTGAATGAACTCGGCTGTCTGTACCTGTCGCGCGGACCAGAGGGCGGCAACATGTTGCGCCTCCGCAGCGATCCGTGCCGCCTCACGAGCGGCAGCGGCCTGATCCCGCCCGCCGTTGGCCTGGATCTTGGCGCCGATGATGCTGCCGAGGAGGCCGCCGAGAATGGCGATGGCGGCGACCAGGGCGGCGAAGATCTCGGGGTTGTCCTCGAAGTAGGTCACCGGCACATCACGCCGAACCTGCTTCGGTGTCGCCCGAGTTACGGAACCATCGACGAGCACGCGGCAAGCGAACCAACGTCACATTGTCTTCAGATCGAAGCATCGCGCGAGCGGCTTCCACGAGAGCGCCACCCGATTCAGCAACGGCCTGTTTCCGTCGAAGCTTCTCATCTCGCACCACGAACGGAAATTCTGTTAGAGCACTTCCAATATGGGCATCCGATATCCCCGGAATGTCCCTGAGCGCCTCGGTAGCATCAATGAAAGCGCGCGAAAAAAGTACTGCCCTGTTTTCATTGGCCAACCGGGCTGATGCCAACTCCGAGAGCGCATCGATTGCACGGAATGCCTTGGAAGATGAATCAGGATCCTCACTGACGCTCATATCAATCAAGGCGCCGCGTAGAAATTCCCCTGGACCGGCGGAGGTGGCAAGCTCAGCTAAGTCCTCTACGGCGCTGCCTACAAAATTGGTCGCGTGCACTACGGGACTCGGGGCCATCAGCGCAATCTCCGCATGCTTCTGAATCATCTCCTGAAAAGCATCATGCAGCTTTCCAGGAACCCTCTGCCCCACCAGGTCCCCCTCCGAATAGAACAACTCACAAATACGTTCCACCTCGCGGACTTTTTGAATGAATTCAGCTGTCCGAACCTGACGAACGCTCCACAGCGCGGCTTCTCGTTGCGCATCGGCAGCGATCTGCGCTGCCTCCCGTGCCGCCGCCGCCTGCGCCCGACCACCGTTCGCCTGGATCCTCGCCCCGACGACGGCGCCGACGATGCCGACGGCCGCCACCACGGCAGCGAAGATCTCGGGCCTGCCTTCGAAGTAGTTCCATACGTCCACCGCCCCATCATGCCCAACCCCAGGGAGAGTTGTGATCGATCCGGAGAGGGCGAACGAGATCGCCATGGAGATGGCCACCGAGACGACGTTCAAGGTCTTCTCGATGTACCGCAAGGCCGGCTTCACCCGGCGCGAGGCCCTCGAACTCGTCAAGATCAACCTGGCGGCGTCACTGCAACGCGGCATCACCCGGGGCGGGAAGTAGCGGCCGGCCGACGTCGGCGAGCGCTCCCGGCCGGAAGCCTTCGCGCAGCAACGACAGGGTGTGGTCGAAGTTCTGGAGCAGCCCTCCGCCGGCGTACGGCCACAGGCCGGGGTCGGCGACCGTGATGCCCACGTAGGCGCGGGGCCCCTCCCATTCCCAGGTCGGGTCCAGGGCGGTGCCGTCCCGGCGGACCACCCACGCGTGCGAGAGGAAGAGGTTGTCGTCATCGGCGAAGGCCTGGGCGAACCCCTCCGCGTACAGAAAGCCTTCGGAGCGGGCGTAGAGGGCCGCGTTCTCGTAGCAGCGCCGGGCGGGCATCGTCGCGGTGCCGTCCGGGAGGGGCTTGACGTCATGCCGCCGCCCCTCGGTGAGCAGCAGGTGATACGGGCTCCGGTACGCCCAGCCGGTCAGCCGGTCGCCGGTTTCGAACGGGGGCTGGGACATCTGCCGGAGGTAGCGGAGCAGGCCCTCCTCGCCGGCGAGGAGGGACGCGTCCGGGAGGGCGCCGTTCGTCATGCCCTCGACCCTAGCCGCGCCCCAGAACGGCAGGAATCCGAATCCGGAAGGGAGACGACAGGTGAGGAGGTCGTCCGTCGGCGGCTCGGCCGCCCTGAGGAGCTAGGGTCAAGGCATGGACGACGAAGCAGAGTTCGAGAACAACTTGTTCCTGGGCGGCGAGCCAACGGACGTCGTATTTGACGCACTTTGGGTGACGTACAGCCAGTTCTGGCTGACCCTTGCTGCGGCCGACCGCTTTGTGGACGTTTCGACCGCCATCCCTGCGGCCGACTCGATCGCCACCAACGGTGATGCTGTCGGGATTCCGACGAGGAGCTCTGCGGGCAACGTGAAGGTCGCTCTGTCCGCCTGGCCGGCGACGCCACCTGACGGGCAAGGTGACCTGCTCGGCTCGTCCTCCGTCGTGGTGGAAGGCCGCGAGCTGCACCTGGTCAACGTCGAAGGGCGGGAGCCCGGCCCCGTACTCGTCCTGGAAGACGACGGATCGTACGAGGTCCGGGTCTGGAGGTCGGAACCGGCAGGAACGGGCGCCACTGAGTACTTCGACATCCGCGTCTGGCAGGACCCCGCCTCCAGTTGAGGCGAGATCCCGGCAATCGATCTACCCGACAAACTCTCTAACTGGTAGCAATCCTTATCCGCTCTTTCGGCGTCATGTGCACCCGCGCCGAGGCCCTCGCCGAAGTCGAGCGCTTCGAGAAGGTCATCGCTCACGAACTGGCCGAGAAGATCCGGGCGCACCCATTCCACCCCGGCGCGGAGCCGTACGACGGAGCCGACGTCATCGACCCGGCCACGGAGTAGCCCCTACTCCTGCATCCGGTGGTCGATGCGGTCGATCAACTATCCCTGGCGGGCAACCTATTCGGCAGCAAGCTCCGCGAGTGCGTCAGCGAGGTTGGACAGCTCGGTGCACACTCCTTCCCACGCCTGCTCTTTGTCTTCGATCTCGTAGGAACGCGGGTCTTCCAGTGTTTCCTCGAACTCTCCAAGCGCGCCTTGCACGGCTTCCCAGGCCTCGACGGCAGTCTGCGCCGCATTGTCGTCCCCACCAAGGAGCGACTGAGCCTGCTCTTGGAGTTCGGTCAGCCTCTCGGCGTACTTGGGAGGCAGCAGCGCGTAGGCGTCGAGTTCGGAAGCCGCCGAGGCAAGCTCCGTAAGCGGATCACCCAGCGCATCGCGAACCGTCTCCATCTTGTCCGCCAGCTCTTGAAGCGAGGGGAGGATGCTCTGCTCGAAGTCATCCCCCCACTCCTTGACCTTGTCGAAGTTGCGCCGGCCGCGCTTCAGCTTCATCAGCTTCGTGATCTGCTTGATCTCGGCGCTCATCGCGAACGGCTCTCCTGCTCTACCGAAGGCTCCACATGGACTCGGCCGGAGTCTAGTCGGCTCGCGGTTACGCGTTCCGCCGGTTCTGAGCCTTGATCTGCCCGGTCAGCGACGGGGCCATGGTCCACGGGAACTGGTCGTCCCGGCTCGTCGCCTCCGACAGGACCCGCCACAGCCACAGCGTCCAGTCGCGGGGCATGGGCAGCGTGAACTTCTGCCGATCCGAGATCGCCGCCCCGTAGATGGCGCGCGCCCAGGAGGTGACCGCCTCGCGGGCGCCGTCCTGCTCGTACGGCCAGGCGCCGTCGCACAAGCCCCAGTCCTCCAGGCACTCGGCGACGATCAGCCACTCCAGGGCGCCGTACGAAACCCGGTACGACTCGCGGCGCATTTCTACTTTCACCCGAACACCCTAAAAGGTGAGGAAATGATCATTTATGAACCCTGAAGCGAGGAAGATCCTCGAAGACACCTACGACATCCTCGAAGCGCGCGGCTGGTGTCAGGGGACCATGCAGCAGCCCGACGGCAAGGTCTGCCTCGAAGGCGCCTTCCGGGCCGCCTGCGGATACAAGGACACCGAGGAGGACTACGCCCTCTACGCGTCCACTCCGTCCGGCGATGCGTGGGAAACGCTCTGCCGCACCGTCGAGCAGGAATGCCGATTCGCCGCCCCCTGGGCATGGAACGACGACCCCGCGCGGACCGTCGAGGACGTGAAGCTCCTGCTGAAGCGGGCGATCGAGTCGTGACCCTGCGGAACACCACCTGGCCTTCCGCAGCC
Source organism: Streptomyces roseolus (assembly GCF_014649855.1). GTDB lineage: Bacteria > Actinomycetota > Actinomycetes > Streptomycetales > Streptomycetaceae > Streptomyces > Streptomyces roseolus. Next base: position 95,303 of record NZ_BMTV01000022.1, read on the forward strand.
GACCTCCAGAAGGCCGCCGATCGGCTGCGTGACACGGCACCTCAGATCGAAGGCCCCCTCGCCGGCCTTGCCGACCCGGTCGCCGACTGGCTCGACGAAACCGCCAACTCCCTTGCCTGGCTTGCTCCTTACCGGGAGCACGAAGGCGGCTACGGCATGTGGGAGACCGCGTCGAAGGTCGCCCGCATCATCCTCGGGAAGGACAGCAGTGACGACTGACACCGACACCGACACCGCGACCGTCGCCTTCACCGACATCGTCGCCGACGTCATCCCCGACGCCCACTGGAAGTGCTGCCGCTGTTACCCCGAGGGCAGCACCAGGCCGAGGGCGATCTGCGGCGTACCGCTGATGGGCGTCGACCCGGAGCCCGGCGCCGGCATGTGCGGCGACTGCGACCGGACCTGGGAGGCCCACTTCGCCGGCCACTGGATGGAGGACGCATGACCGACATCCCCTACGGCGTCGGCGGCTGCCGGTGCGCGGTCGACTCCGACAACGGCAACGCTCGATGGGCCCGGAACCCCTCCTGTCCCTATCACGGCATCGTCGCCGACGGCTTCGGCGCCAACCGCACCGACACCGGCATGTACCGGGTCGTAGGCGCCTGGGACGCCCTCGGCGAGCCCGTCGACCCCGACAGCCTCGACAACCGGCTGCGCCAGGGGATCGAGCAGGCGCAGCGCGGCGAGACGGCCGACAGGGGCGACTTCAGCCAGTACCTCGACGACACCCACTACCCGGTCTGGCGGGACGTCGGCTGGTTCACCGACGGCGACGACGACGGAGGCGAAGTGCAGGTGTGCGGCACCTGCGTGCCGAAGCACTCCCACTATCCCAGCCGCGAGGACGTGCCCGAGTGGCCGTGCTCCCTGGCCGTGTGCCCGGACTGCTGCGACACCCTCGGCGACAACCACAACTGCCGGGGTGTCCTCCCCGTCGGGCGGCGCCAGTACGTCCGATGGTGCCCCGGCTGTCTCTACGGCGACGGCAACACCGTCGGCGGCGTCGTCGTGCAGCACTCGTACGACGACCGGTGCGGCGAGGACGACCCGCAGAATCCCGAGTTCCGCGAGGCCTTCGAGGAGTCCCCGGCCGAGCTACGGCGCGGGCAGGTGAAGCCGGCCCGGACCTTCAAGGAGGAACCGTGGTGGACGCGGCTGCGGATCCGACTCCGCTGGGCGAAGGAGGCCCTATTCGATGACGTCGGCTGACCACACCTGCAACGACGAATGCCGGCCGCCCTGCGACCACTGCTCCGACTGCGGGCACTCCTTCGAGGACTGCCACCACGAGTACTGCTACCCCGCCCGGGGCGAGCACACCGAGGACTGCATCCGCGACGCCCGCCGCACCCTCGCCTCCGTCGACACCCCTCCCCGGGTGCCGCCTGAGCCCTGCTGCCGGGAATGCCGGGGGCCGATGTGCGACTGCGACGAGGCGCCGCACACCTGCCCCGCCTGCCCGGTCGTAACAAAGAACTGGCGGCTCCAGGACGGCCGGCTCGTCGCCGACCTGGTCACCGCCACCGACGCGCCGCCCGGCACCGTCGAGTGGTTCGCGGAAGAACGACGACGCCGGGACGCCGCCCGCGACGAGGCCGCCGCCCACGTCGCTGCGGTGTCCGCCGGGCTCAACCAGCGTCTCGCCGCCGACGACGGGGGTACCGGTTGTGACGACCCCGCCTGCGGATACGGAGAACCGCATAAGCACGGCTTCGCCTGCGACCGGACGTGCCGTGCCTGCGAGGCCACCCGGACGTTCAAGGAGGAGCCCTGGTGGCGACGGGCACGGATCCGGCTCCGCTGGGCGAAGGAGGCACTGTTCGATGACGTCGGATGACGCCCGTCACCGCCCGTCGCGGCGCTCCTTGACCCAGCGGCCGTCAGCCCAGTGGATCACGATCTGCTGGCCGTCGTTCTCGTCCCGCACGAGATCGTCGAAGTCGCGGATGAGCGCGGCGTGAGCTTCGTGGTCGAGGTCGCCGGGCAGGAGGAGGTCCCACCGCCCCTCTTCACTCTGCACGACGATCAGCTCCACCTCTGCTCCCTGCGGCACCACCCGGCGCAAGCGAGAGCGAAGCGAGGTGAAGAACCGGCGAGCACCGTCATAGGAGTCGCTGGCCGCTCGTTGCAGGGCCTCCTGGAACATGGCAGCCGCCATGAAACCCACACCTGCGACCGCCGCTTCGGCCACGTAGTGCACGATGCCGGTGTGGCCTTTGCCACCGTGCAGCCGTATGCCGTCCTCGCCCACATACGGATCTTCGCTGGCATTCCCCATGAGCCACCCCCCAGTCAGAAGACGAGCACAGCAGACGGCACCGAGCCCCTGCAACCCGAACGCCCCGGAAAAACCATGAGTTCGTCATCACCGAATTCGGGAAGGAGAGACGATGAAGGGGACGGGAGGAGCTGACGCCGACACCAGCCTCCGCCAGCGCATCGCCCAGGCCATCCACCGCTACGACGCCGAACAGGCCCTGTCCGGCAACGACATACCCGGCCTCCACCACTACGGCGAAGCCGACGCTGTCCTGGCCGTCCTCGACGACACCGGCCCCTGCGGCTGCCCCTGCGAAGCCTGCACCGAGTACTGCGAGCAGTGCCCCGCCGCCTGCGCCGACGGCCACACCTACAGCGACGGATGCCAGGTCGGCGGCGAGCACGAGCGGGAGCTCGACGAGGGCCTGAAGCACTACGAGGCGCCCATGCCGGCCGACGCGGCCCGCGCCCTCGCCGACTACATCCGGTCCGACCCGCCCACCCCACCCCTCCGGCCGCGCCGCCCCCACGGCCGCACCCTCCCCCGCATCGACCCCGCCGCCGACACCGCCACCCCCGTGGCACTGTCACCCGGCGCCGTCGCCTGCGGGATGTGTGGGTGGACGAGACGGAGCTGGGACGAGGCCGAGCTGATACGGGCGCACGCCGAGCACCAGGCCGTGCACCACACAACTGAAGAGGAGAGCGATGACGTCCCCGGTATTTTCGCAACCATCCTCCGATGGATCCGACGACGATAACGGGCCCTCCTCGACCCTCATCTCCATGGCCGCCCAGCTCGCCCACACCCTCGGGCAGCGGGACCAGATCCGCGAGCAGCTCCCGGAGGTTCTCCGGGAGCTTTTTGATCTCTCGTACGCGGTCCAGGACGTCAAGATCCAGGCGGAGGGCCTGGACAAGAAGCGGGAGGCCGACCAGCGCCTCGAAGCCGAGACGGCCCGGCTCCGCGCCAGCCGGGGAGCCGCCGAGCACCTCGCCGCCGAGGAAGAGGCCGCCCTGCGTTCCGCCGGCGAGATCGACGCCGGCAACTTCGGCGACGTCCTCACCTCCCTCGACCTGGAAGACCTGCCCGAGGTCGATCCGCTGATCGAAGGCTTCCTGAACAAGGAGTCCGTGGTCCGGCTGTACGGGCCGCCGAAGTCGTACAAGTCGTTCGTCATGCTCGACATGGCGGGCTGCGTGGGGGCCGGAATCCCCTGGATGGGAAAGCGGGTCACGTCCGGGAAAGTGCTCTACATCGTGGCTGAGGGAATCCGGGGAATCAGGCGCCGGGTGAGGGCCTGGGAAAAGCAGAACAACCGCTCGATGACCGGCGTCGATTTCTATCCGAAAGCCGTCCAGCTAGGCAAGAGGAATGAAGTCCGGGCGCTTATCGCATTCGCCCGGAAAAATGGCTACGACCTGATCATCTTCGACACTCAGGCGCGCTGCACCGTCGGCATCGAAGAGAACTCCAACACCGACATGGGGCTCGTCGTCGCTGCCCTCGACGTCCTCAAGGAAGTCACCGGTGCCTGCATCGCGCTCGTCCACCACAGCGGGGCCGACGGGGCCAGGGCGCGCGGAGCCACCGCCATCCTCGGAGCCCTCGACGCCGAGTTCAAGGTCGAGCCCGACAAGGACACCATGAGCGTCCGGCTGGAGACCGTCGCCCAGAAAGACCTCGGGGAGCACCCCGTCGTCGAGATGGACCTCGTCACCCCCGGCCCCGGTCTCGCCCTCGCCGTCAAGCCACGGCCGAAGTGGTACCAGCAGCGGGCCGAGGATCTGCCGCCGCTGCCGACGCTGGAGCACACCGTCCTCAACGTCGTCGTCGCCTTCGCTGCCGCCGGCGCCACCGAGCAGATGATCAACTCCAGGACCTCCGGCAGCACCGACAAGGCATCCGTCCGCGAAGCCCTCGGCCAGCTCCTGGTGAAGGGGTGCGTCGCCCGGCAGGGATCGACCTGGAAGGCGACCTCGCTCGGCCAGCGGCGAATCGGCGGCTTGACGGACGACGGCTAGGGCTGTACTCGCACGCGCTCGCGGCGCATGCGGGTGTCCGCATCCGGGTGTCCGCATGCGGCGGATGCGCACGCCGTTGCTCCGCAACAGGGAGTCGCTGACGCTCCCCCCTAGTTGATCAAGAAAGGCAGTCATGTCACTGACCCCCGAGGACCGCGCCATGAAGGCGCGGGAGGCCCGGCGGCTCCACCGCCAGATCGAACACCGGGAGCAAAAGATGAAGGACGCCCAGCAGGAGCTGGACGCCTTCAAGGCCCGCTACGAAGCGATCGTCGCGGAGCTCATGGGCGACGAACCCGACAGCACGGAGGACGAATCATGAACACCAACGCCTGGATGGCCCTCGCCGACGCTGTCGACGTCGGCGACCACGTCACCGTCATCCTCAAGAGCGGTGACCACCTCAATGGCCGGGTGAAGATGCTCGCCCCCACCGCCGGATTCGTTCTCCTGGACGACTGGACGATCGACAGCAGGGCCGTCATCGCCTGGAAGCTGAGCAGCGCATGATGATCACGAAGTGCATACCCTGCGGCACCACCTGGTCGGGCAAGAGGCCACAGCACTGCCCGGCCTGCCACCTCACCTTCGGGGGCACAACAGCCGGAGACCGTCACCGCGTCGGGCCCTTCGGCCCGGAACGCCGCTGTCTCACCGAGGCGGAGTGCGAAGAAGCCGGTCTGGTGCCCCGCCTGGACTCGGAGACCGGGACCACCATCTGGGGCGGTAAATCGCCAGTGAGTACAGCTTGGGGCCGGGATGACTGACCACCTCATCGACACCCCGATACGCCTCGCCACCTGCAACCGGTGCGGGGCGTACGTCTACCTCGCCCACTCCTCCGGCATCCGAGCCGCCGCAGACGTAGCCGTCGCCGGCCGCGACGCCTACATCAACGCCGTCCTCGCCGGCCGACGCCTCTTCGACCTCGCCGAGACCACCGGCCGGCCCCAGAAACTCCTCAACCGGTCCCACGTCTCCCCCGCCCCGACCTTCGACACTAACGGCGCTCAGGAGACGGCACAAGGCCGGCGGAAAGTGCTCGTCGAGCACGGCTGCGGCGCCCACGCCATGGACGCCACCCGGTTCACCGAGGTCGAACAGGTCCCTCCCCCAGCCCCTGCGACGCCTGGCAATCCCAGGGGTGGAACCCCCCACGGGACTGCCCCCGTCGCCGGGGCGACACCGTCACGTCCTGCCGGGCCTGCGAACCGCCCCCGTTCTGACCTCGGCGCCGAGGCGCAGGCAGCCTGGGAGGCCATCAACGGCTCCGTCCCCCGGGCCACGCTCCTGAAGCCTCCACGGTCGTTCGGTGACGCCGCGACGGGGCACCGGAGGACCGCCCGGCCCGGCCGGCTCACGGAGCGGCCCCCGCGCTGCGACATCTGCAACGCCTACATCGGCAGCGACGAGCTGTACGTCGGCATCCAGCAGGGGGCCGCCTGGGTCTGGGCGGTCCACGACGGGGACTGCCCGTGAGATACCGAGTCGTCTTCAAGTCCCACCGGAACGGGTCGAGGGAGTACTCGGCCGAGACCGGAGACAGGGGAACAGCCCATTTCGTGAAAGCGGCCCTCGACAATGCAAACTGGCACGTGCTGCGGATAGAGGAATGCCCGAAGGGCGATGCCCGGATAACTGAAGAGCGGGAACGGTATGACTGACGGGGAGAGCCCGAGGATATACCTCCAGGTGGCGCCCGCCGATAACGGCATGGTGAGCCTGTCAATCCACTACGAACACAACCAGGCAAAAATAGCCGGAGTCCTTGTCACCGGCACCCACGCCCGGGCCACCGCGGAGCGGCTGACCATGGCGTCTTTCAAGAGCGAGAAGGCGCTTCTGGAGAAGATCCAGGAACAAATGAATAACGAGGGTGATAGCGAGTGACCGAGGCCCTGCTGGAGCGACTCAGGGAGAATTGCGCAACCCTCGGGGACGGATACAGGGAGCGCGTCGAGTACAAGCTCCCCGTCAAGTACCACGACAAGGACACCTGCACCGGCGGCGCGGAATGCGCCTGCCCCGTCCGGGAGGAGAACCGCACCCGCCTGGTGCGCAGGTCCGGCCTCCTCGAACAGCTCCGCGAGTTCCAGAAGAACCGCGACACCGACCGCAACCCCAAGGCCGCGCGCGGAGCCCCCCGCATCAAGACCGCCGGCAGGCCGCCGGGCGACGTCACCGGGTTCCTCGCCCTGGACGAGATCACCTGCGACGCCTACATGTCCCTCGACCTCATCTTCATCGAGGCCGGCCGCGACCGGACCTGGCTGTCCGCCCCCCTCAAGGGCGTCTTCCAGGGCCTCCCCTACCAGGTCGCCCAGTTCATCGACGCCCGCCCCGACCTCGCCCACGACACCCTCAAGCTCACCGACAAGTGGGTACGGCAGGCGAAGAGCGCGCTGCGGGTGAACGCGTCGGACGCCATGTTCGGCGACACCGTCTGCGGAAACTGCGGCGGGGGCCTGTCGATCACGTGGGACAACTCCAGCGACGTGCGCTGCGTCGGCACGCCCGAGACGCCGCCCTGCGGCGAGACCTACCCCATGTCGGAGTGGGTCGCGCTGTACGAGAAGGGGAAGCGCGATGTGTAGCGTCTGCCGGATGCAGCGCACGCACGCCGTGTGCGTCGGCTGCCGGTACGCGGTGAAGCGCTGGAAGGACGCACTCGGACGCTGCCCCACGTGCAGGGCCGAGCTGGTCGACATGGGGGTGAAGTTCCGAACCCCGAGGAAGGCCGACGACCGGGCCTGGAGGCGGATAACGCCGCCAGGCGGGCCGGCACGAGAAGCCCGCACGCCGTCGGCATGACGTCGTTCATCTCGCGCACCAGGGCCTCGTCGACCAGGTCGTCGCGTACGAGGATCTCGAAGAACCAGGGGCCACGACCGCCGAAGTACATGCGCATCGGTTCCCCGTCGGTGAAGCGCTTGTCCACCCGCTCGAACCAGACCAGAAGTTCCGGGCGCTGCGTCATGTGGCCGGGGTCCAGCTCGAAGGGGCCGATCTCGGCGAACGCCTGACTGAAGATCGCCATCTGGCGGGCGAGGGCCGGATGGATGTGCCCGTATCTGAGAGCGAGGGCGATCACACCCTCGTCGATGTCGATTTTCACCTGGGCCAGGCGGTCATCGTGCATCACGTGCCGGACGGTCCAGAGGGTTCGGTACTTCATGATTCAACCCCCCTCAGGGGTAACTCAAAGAGTTTACAAAACTTGCGGGGAGGGGGCGAGCTGACCCCGAAGCTCCACGAACCCGGAAATTTTGCGCCCGTCAGAAAAACTTGCGGGGAGGGGGTCGCGAATCCCTGAAGTTTTTCAAGCCCGAATTTTTTGCACTTTTTCGGAGTGAGAATGCAGAACAAGCAGTCGCTACTCGATCTCGTCACCAGGGCAGAAGGAGGGCGGCTCCTCCCGGGGGAGGCACAGATCCTCCGGGACGCCATCGAACGGCTCGACGAGGTCTGCATGTGCCTGGACGCCCTCCAGGTCCCGCCGGCCGTACACGAGGGGTACGACGCATCCACCACCCAGACCTTCCGGGTCGTCGGCGAGGGCGAAGCCAGGTCGGGCTACCTCGGCATCCACTTCCCCGACGACGAGGACGGCAGGGACCACTGCTGGGATCCGGCGTGAACAGCGAAGAGCAGAAGCAGGCCCTCCACGAGAAGGCTCGCGAGCTCGGCGTGGACCGTTGGGAGGCCAACGACCAATCCGGGGTGGTCTACTACATCCGGACCTGCTGTCGCATAAAGATCGGCTTCACCACGAACCTGGTCCGCCGCATGCTGGAACTGTCTCCCGACGAGGTCCTGGCCACCGAAGCCGGCACCCGGGAGACGGAGTGGGCCCGCCACCGACAGTTCGAGTCAGCGAGGGTCCGGGGCGAGTGGTTCGAGCAGTCGCCGGCCCTGATGGCACACATCAGGGCGTTGAAGATCCGCCACCATTCCGCCGACACGGACAACCCCGGGGAGCGCTTCATCCCCACCGCCTCCGCCGTCGCCTGGACCGGCCGGTCCCGGCAGGTGCTGTACCGCTGGGCGAATGAGGGGCGGATCACTCGGTACGGCACGGCGGCACACGCGCTCTGGGATGTGTTCGAGCTGCCGGCCCGGCGGTCCACCGGCACCGCGCCGCCCCCGCCGGTCCAACGCTCCCCCGCGCGCGGTCCGAGGTCCGGAAAGAATCTTGATCCGGGGGATTGACAGAAGGTACGTTCCGGACATACCGTTCTAACTTGATGGTCGAGACCTGTATCCAAGATCATCACGAAGCTTGAGAAGCCCTCCGCGCGCGGTCCGGCTCCTGGTCCTGCCCCCTGGTCCGGCCGGCGCCTCCACCCGCGCGGTCCTGCGCCCCCCGGTCCGGCCGGTGGTCCCGAGGTCCCGCGCGCGGTCCGCCCCCTGGTCCGGCGCGCGGTCCGCATTTTCGGTCCGACTTCAAGATCATTCGATGATGCCGGCGGGACTGAAGATCATTCGATGAGGCCGGCCAGGCCGTAGGTAGCTGTGCAAAGGCACAAAAAAATGCCCCCGTCACCGTTTCCGGTGCGGGGGCATTCGTATGTCGGGGGCGTTGTCGGCGTCAGCCTCGCTCACCTCGTTCCAGGGCCCGCAGCTCGCGCCGTTGGGCAAGCGCGCGGCGAGCCTCTTGGATGAGGCCGACGCGTTCGGCCTCCGGGCGGAGTGTCCGCACCAGGTGCGCGCACTCCTCCTCCGTCAGATACAGGAACTGCGTCTCGATGGCCTTACCGGCCCGGATGATCAGACCGCGTCCGCGTGCTTGGGGAGCGGGGGGTGCGTACCCGAGAGACCACGCAAGGGAGTTCCAAGACTCCCTGGTGTGCCTGATCAGGATGCGGGTGCCGAACGCTTCGATCACCGGACGGGGTATCAGCTTGGTGTCGGGGTATTGCGCGAACGCCACCACGTGGACTTTCGCTGCGCGGCCAAGGTTCAGGATGTCCCGGAACGCGCGACGCGGCCGGTACACCCCTCGCGGGGGTAGTGATCGCTCGAACTCCTCAAGCTCGCTCATCATCGAATTGATCTCCTCGGCGACGAGAACGATGCGCGGGCCTACCGGCGCATCGCTGATCTTCCCGGGGTAGTTCTCGATCACGCGCATGCGGCGCCGCAGTTCCGCTGCGACGCTCACAATGACGTTGGCGATTTCGTCTACCTCTACCGCGTACGTGACGCCGGGGAGGTTCTTTGCCCACCGGTGGCTGATTCGCTTGACGTCCAGGAAGACGGCCGAGCCACCCTTGACGAGTGACTGTGTGGCGATGCTCGCGGCAACGACGGACTTACCGGCGCCGCTCTCCGCCGAGACGAACATGTGCGGCGAGTCGGCGACAAGATCGAAAGTCTCTGTTTCGCCCCTGCCGTTGACGCCGAGCATGTACTCATCGGGGCCGGTGTCCCAAATGACTCCGGCCGCATCCTGATAGGTGAGGATGCGGGGGAACTCTGAGGATGCCGTCACACTGGCCATGCCGGTGAACGGGCCCTCCTGCGGGTTGAACTGCATTGCTCTTCCTTCCGAGTTGACGTGATGCTGCGCCAACGCCCCGGACAATGCCGGGGCGCTCGCGTTAGTCACGTCGTTTCGTGTTCATACTGAAAGTGGAAGATGGCTCTTTCGGCCGCCTGCACGGCCGTCTCTTCCCCTTCGGAGTTCGCCACCAGGTGCAGAAGATCCGTGATCAGATCGGCGGCCTGCGTTTCGATCGGTTCGGTACGCTCGCCGGAGACCAGCTTTCCGTAAGCGTCCAGTGCTGCGTTTGCAGCCCGGGGGTTTCTCATGGGTCACCCGAATTCGTAGGTGAGACCGACCAGGGCCGGTACGTCAGACTCGATGATCTCCACGCTGTAGTACGCGTTCCCCTCCGTGCGGCCGGTGCCGGTGACAGGGAAGATGCATTCGTACCACCATTCCTCCCTGTCATCGTCGGGGGGCGCCGGAACATCGGCAGTCGGCGTGGTGATCACTTCCGTGCCGTTGTCGTACGCGTTGACTACGCGGACAGTGACAGTCGGCATGGGACACTCCTACGCCGTGAGTGCCAGGATGCGCCGCACGGTGTCGGCGTCCGACGTCTCGATGGTTCCGTTGACCGCACTGAGCATGTTTCGCTCTTGCCGGGACATGCCGCGAACGATGCCCTCATGCTGGGCGTGGGTGTTGAAAGCCTGCCAGGCTCCGAATGCGGTACCGGCCCAGGGGGCAACGCGTTCGTCGTGGCGCCACAGTCGCATTATGGCGTCCCGCTTTGTCGTCGCCATTGTCGCGGCCCGCTTTTCCTTGGCCGGGTCATCCGGCATGGGGACGATGTCGGCGACGATGCGTTCCCACGTGGCGTCGTCGACCTTGACGGCCGTCAGCCTGGCTACTTCGGCCTGGAAATCGTCGGAGATCTTGTGGACGATGCCGAGCGCGTCACGCACGGACTGAATCCGGGTGAGGCTCTTTGCGGAGTGTCGGACCTTGACCGTGGAGGACTTTTCGCCGAGTGCCGCCGTCATCGTGTTGTCGCAAACGACGTTGGTTACAACTTCTTTGTATGTGGTGGCAATTGAGCCGTCGAAGGAAGTGCATGCCATGAGGAACGGGCGGAACCTGACCCCCTCCCGTGTCTCCACGGTGTCGGGCATCTCCACGGACACCCATGCGACGGCGCCGCCCTTCAGCAGCCCGGCGGAACCGATCATGAGGGAGTCGTCAAGGATGGTGGCGACGTTGTCGAGCAGCCATTCCCCGTACTGGTGAGGCTGATACCCATCCTTGAAGATTCCGAGCACCGCGCCGGTGTCACTGCGGACAATGGCCTTACGGCCGGGGACGGCGAAGAGGCCGTTAAGCGCGCCCGGTTCACCGGGGCCGGAAGGGACGTAGAGGGTGCGCTCTTCCGCGACCCAGGAAAAGAGCCGCTTGTGAACGTCCTGGACGGGGATGGCGTCGGGGTACCAGTTGTCATCTCCGGCACGGTGGTGCCAAGCGTGACCCCGCTTGTTGGTGAACCCGATCAGGGTGTTGTTCGAAAGCCATTCCAGAGTTTCGCGTGACATGACGTCACCTTTCTTTGTGTGGGGGGTCCGTGATGCTGCGCCTATGCCCCAAATCGCCGTTGAGGCACACGCGTTAGTCACGAGTCGTCGTCGTGTGAAATTTCGAGTTCCATGCCGTCCTCACCCGCGTGCCGCTCGAATACCTTGCGGGCGGCCGCAATTGGATCACTGGGGACTGGTACTCTGGGCCATCCTTGCCGGGCCTCCCTAACCCATTCGGCGACGCTTCGTCCATCAAGGGGATGCGGGCCGCTGCCATACGGGGCGAACTTGTTGTGAATACGCTTTCGCTCAGCGATGTTCATGGCTGTACCTTTCGAGAGTCGGCCGATGCTTCACACCGGCGAGGGATTCCGTCCAGACCACCCATGTCACGGCCTGAACCTGACTGGGGAGCACTCCGAGAACGGCCGCCGCGTTGCGGTAGGCCAGGGACAGTGCCGCATACCGCCCCTTGGAGGAGAGTCCGCGATCTCGATTCCCTTGCGGTTTGCCGACAGCGACATCGTGCGCGTGTCTGTCTATGCAGACGGCCTCAGCGTCGTCGGGATCGAGAATGCATCGGTAGAAGTTCCCTGTCTTGATTCCCATGGGGAGCACTTCCGCCGGATCGACACCGGACATAATCTTGACGACCTTGCCGAGCGCGTCCCCGGTGTGACCGTGGACCCTGCCCGCGAAAGCGTCATGGGCAAGCCGGCGATTCATGTCCCATGCCTTGTTTGCCGACAACGCCGCGATGACCCCGGCCCCTGCGACGACGTTCCCGCCGCTCATCATGTCGGCAAGCTGATGTGCCGTCCGGTACCAGGAGAGGCCGCGCGCTTCCTGATCAGGGGTTGCCTGCCGGTAGACCTTGACGATGTTGCGGACGTAGCGGCGACGGGTGGAGTCGCTGGGGTTGGTGGGGATCATGGCGCACTTCCTGAATGGTTCTTTGGGGGGTTGAGCCATTTCGCCAACTCCCGTCACGGGTACGGGAGTCAGCGGCTAGGCTCAAAGCTCCAGCTCTTCAATGCGATCAATGGGGTTGGCGTCCGGATCGAACCCGAGCTCTTCGATCTTCCAAGAGAGATCGACGTCGGGGTCGTATGTCGTTTCGAGCCACACCCCCCTTTCCGCTTCCATGTCGATTTCGACTTGAGGGAGCGGAAGAGTCGGGGCCGTGAGTGCCAACTCATCCTGGCAATAGGGACAGTTGGCGTAGTCCGGGGCTTCCGCGTGATACGCGTCATGCCACCTGTCGAGCATGCATGACATTGCCGATCACTTCCCAGTGGATCCGTGGCCGTTGGCGTATTCACGCTGAGACGCCCACCTGTTGAGCCGGTTGCGTGCTGCCTTGACGGTTGCGCTCATGACGTCACCTCAGTACGGGAGTCGTCGACCACTCGGGGTACGAGTGTCAATCGGCTGTGGTTCATTGGGCTTACGGGTGGACTTGCGGATCTGAATCCGTCGCATGGTGATCACTTGGCCTCTACGAACACCTGGCCGTTGTAGTGGAGTACGTCACGGCCCTGACGGTCACCACTGGAGTCGGAATCCCAGAGACACGGGGCCCCGGGATTCCCCGAACCGTCCTCCCACTCACAAGCGGGAAGCGTGCCGCCGGACGGCGCGAACATCAGGGACAGCGCAACGATCACGACGATGCCGACGATGACGGCGTATACGGCTTTCAGCCAATGCGGGGTGTTGTGATTGTGTCGGCGAGACTGGGTCACATTGTGAGTGACGGCGCCGGAAATGACTCTCATGATTCAGACCTTCACGATTGAGCGGGATGGTTGTTGTAGCACGACGTTCTGTTTCAGGCGCGGGCTCTTCGGACTGATTACCGCCGGGTGATCGAATGCGCCCCGGTATCTTTCAAGCCCTGGTTACGGCTGTGTCTGCGTCGCGACTACCGGCAATCTTGACAACGCACGTACGAGACGCGCGCTATCAGCTATGTCGGTAGATCAACTATTGACTTAAGAAAGATCATGGAATCTAGGGGCGGAATCCGCGTATCGGGTGAATGACCTTCGCTCCCGCACTCCCTATTTCCTTGTACTTCTATAGTCGCACCACACCCCCCATATTGCAATATATATGGGGCAGGAAGACCATGATTCTTTGATATGAATATGCAAGGTCATATCGATATGTGACCTTGTCATTGGGGGTGACTATATGAAAGGTAGAGATGGCCGACAGTGGCGGCGACTAGTGGCATGGGCAAGGAAAGAGCTACCGCCCATATGCCATATATGCGGGCGCCTGATAGACGCGTCCCTGCCGTGGAATGACCGCATGGCCTGGACGCTAGATCACCGGGTACCCCTCACCGTCGCCCCCCACCTAGCGGAGGACCCCGGCAACCTTGCCCCAGCACACCGGACGTGCAACTCACGCAAGGGTGCTAAACCCAGCTACCAACACGAAAAGCCCCGTCAGTCTCGTGTCTGGTAGGCCCACGGGTAAGAGCCGGCCTTACTACTACCCGCTCTCGTAGATAGGCCCCTACTCGGAGCACTGAGGCAGCACCGCCTATCAGTCATCCGTACAGTGCGCCGCAGTAGCACCCAAATTGCACACAGCATGCATCCAGACTGCTGCACTACCATGCACCACATATGCACTACCAACCATGCATGCACTGCATGTACACCACAGTGCACAGCACTACACAGCACACATCACGCACCACATACACACCATGCATGCAATGCCTATTGTCAACTCGATACAGCGAACATCCTATATATCGATCATGCATGCATGGTGAGCTAGGTTGCACTGCACATAAGGCATGCACACTCGCAATCGCCTATCCCAATGCCTCATGCGTCGACCCTGCACATGTGGTTCATGGTGAGCTAGGCAGTGCCGATATCCCGTTGGCATCCATGCCTCTACTCGCCTGCCTCACTCTCACACAGAGAACGCAACTCTCACCTTGACTTTGAACGCAAGTTCACAGTGATCTAGGTAGCACTGTCATCACATTGATCATGCACACCTCTAGTTGCTACCCAACACCCCATGCCGACACGAGAGTGAACCAGGATTGCGGAGCCGCACTCCACCTCCAGGCCCCAACCCATGCGCGCATGAACCAGGCGCACAACATGCCGTCGGATGGCCCGCTATCGCTTTCGCTTTCCAATGCCATGAACCCGATTACGAATAAGCTATTAAGCTCATTCCGTAAATCGAAACATCGAACAAAGCAACCCATTACGAACACACGTCACCCTATCCCCCAGTGAATGGAATAGGCGGATATGGGACCCGAATGGGAATGGGTGATAGGTGCAGGTAGCCCCGACAGGGCACCAGTCGGCAAGGCCGAATATGGGACCCTATACAGGACAGTGCAAAGACATCCCACTTGAAGGGCAAACGCAATTCACAGTCATATGGGACCCATTCCGAGAAAATCGAAACAGGCTCATTCGGCAAACCAAAACCTCATTGCCCCTCGACGCCGGCACACACCCCACCTGACCTGCTAAAACACCGGGAACGCTAACGCGCCGTCAGCGGCGACGTCCCGAAAATGGCAAGGGACACAGCGACGCCCGCAGGATACGGGACCCTTTCACGCCCGACACATTGCTATAGCGAATGGCGACGCAATGGGGTAGGGGGGGTATATGCAACGGGAATTGAATTTAGCCGGTCGACCCCGCCTCTCGACCGCTTTCTCTCCCCGATGAGAAATTTCCGCAGGGATCTTGCATTTTCGCAGGTCAGAGGCTTGATAGGCGACGATATCGGCTCGACCTCTGCCGGGCCGGTCGACGAGGCGCAGCCAGCACCAATCATGGCCCTATTACCCCCGCGGGGTACCTCTCGTGATTTGCATTCGAGAAGTCAACGGATGCTTATGGGGCCCTCTCGCATCGCCCTGGTCGAATCGCGCACCGTCGATATGAATTGCAATTCCAGCCCTTTCCGCCGGGATTGCAATATGAATACGCAAGGGATATTCAATGGCTGTCTCGGACCATAAGAAAGACCCCGATGCCGTACTCGACTGGGTCTGGGACTGGAATGAGTACCTGGACGAGGGCGAGACCATCGTCACTTCGGAATTCATTGTCTCTGTCGGCATCACTGTCGATTCCGAGTCGAACACGACGAAGACAGCGACGGTGTGGCTTTCCGGTGGCACTGCCGGTCAGGTCTACCAGGTCACCAACCGCATTACTTCTTCGGCCGGTCGCACCGACGACCGCTCTATAACGATCCGCGTCACCGAGCGGTAGAAAGGACCCACGATGGCAGTTCGGCTCTCCGCTTCTCTCGCGAATAGCCTCGCGAACGCGGTTGACGACGCCGTGAACGCTGGTACCGGCGCAGGGACCATCAAGATCTACACGGGCTCGCAGCCCGCGACCGCCGACACGGCAGCGTCCGGAACGCTCCTGGCGACGTTCACACTGTCCGACCCGGCCTTCGGTGCTGCCGCCAGCGGCACCATCACGCTGAACGGTGTCCCGCTGACGGTGGCGGCGGCAGCGACGGGTACGGCCGGCTGGTTCCGCATGGAGTCCAACGGCGGTGCCACGGTCACCGTCCTGGACGGCTCGGTGGGCACGTCGGGGCAGCAGATCAACCTGAACACCACGAGCATCACCTCGGGCGTGAACGTCACGATCACCTCGGGCACGATCACGATGCCGACCTCGTAGGGCGGAAGGCCTACGCCGACCGTACGGCCCCTGGGGGCGACGGTGCCGTCAGGTTCCTTCCGCGCACAGCTTGCAGGCCTTGAGCTCCAGGTCGGTCTGTGCCTTCTCCTCCGGCACGGCTCCCCAGTCCGTCACGGTGTCGAGCTTCCCGGTGAGTCTCGGGCACGTGCCGTCCCAGTGGTAGGCCGTGCGGTGCTCGCCAACGCGGTACATGACTATTCGCATGGGCTGGGAGTCTAGAGGAGGTACCGGTGGCTATCTCCTTCGTCGGGGTCGCGTCCTGGGATTCCGCCTCGACCTCCGGCAGCTCCTTCACCTTGAACAAGCCGGCCGGCGTCGCGTCGGGCGACTTCCTGGTGGCCATCTTCGCGGCCGACACCTTCGACAGCGGCGGCGGCGACCGCACGGTGACCAACCCGTCGGGCTGGACGACCGTGGGGCACGTCTACGGCGGGGCCAACGGCTTCATCCACGTGATGACCCGCACGGCCGGCTCTTCCGAGCCGTCTTCCTGGAGCGGCTCTTTCACGGGAGGCTCAACCCCGGACCGGGCGTCCGTCGTCTGTGCGTATCGCGGGGTCGCCGGCCTGGCGGTCGACGGGGAGTCGAGCACCGGCTCGGCGACGACGCTGAACACGGCGTCGGTGTCGAACCCGTCGGCGACGAACTGGCGGGTGGTCGCGGCGGCGTATTCGTCGGCGTCGACCAGCTACGCCATCGCCTCGAACGAGGTGTCCCTGCGGGACCGGCAGCCGAACACCAACGTCGAGCCGGCGATCTGGGACTCGAACGGCACGATCGGTACGGGCTCGACGTCCCGGCAGGTCTCGCGTGGCGCGGCCTGGGAGTCGGCGATGGCCTGGATCGGCATCCTGGACAACCAGGAGGGCGCCGCGTCCTCCGGCACGCTCTCGGGCTCGCTCCCGCTGCCCACGATGACGGCGTCGGGCGCGCTGAGCTACAGCGGCATCCTGGCGGCTTCTCTGTTCCTGCCGACGATGACCGCCGCCGGCATCGCGTCTCCCCCGTCGGGCAGCCTCGATGTCCCGGTGGCCGTGACGGTGTCGTTGGCGGGCGCGTCGGCGGCTCAGGGCTCCCTGAACGTGATCGCGGTGCCGGTGGTGGACGTGGTCGGCGAGACGCGGTTCTTCGGGATTCGCACGATCACTCCGGAACGCGAGGACCGGACTGTGAAGCCGAGGCTCGGCGCCACGGATTGAAGGGGGAACGGTGGCTGTCTCCCATGTCAACACGCAGGTCGGGTCGAGCGCGAGCAGCACTTCGGTGGTGGTGACGAAGCCGACGGGTACGGCCTCCGGCGACCTCCTCACCGCGTTCGTCACCTCGAACTATCAGGCCGTGACCCCGCCGGCCGGCTGGACCGAGATCGGCGACTACGGCATCGAGACCTTCAGGGTGCACGTCTTCCGGAAGGTGGCCAGCGGCTCGGAGGGGTCGAGCTACACCTTCACGGTGCCCAGCTCGGCCACGCTGCTGTGCCAGGCGACCGCCTGGCGCGGGGTGGACAACACCACCCCGATCGACATCACGCCTGTGCTGTCCGCCTCCTTCAACAGTTCCGAGCCGATGGATACGGAGGCCGTGTCCGGCGGAACGCAGGGCCGGCTGGTCTACTTCCGGGCGGCGCGGCGTGCCAGCTCGGGTACGCCGATCACGTACACGGCTTCCGGTGTCACCGAGCTGTCGGATAGCGGGGTGGCGGCCTCCGGGAACGCCTTCGCCTACTCCGGCGGCCTGTACATGGCCACCAGCGACTACGCGAGCGGGGGCAGCAAGGCTGGCCTCGCGATCACCGCCTCGACGACGGAGACCCACAACGTCACCGTCACGATGGCCATCAAGGCCGGCGGCACCTCCGGCACCGTGGACGTCGACCTTCCGGCTATCTCCTCGGTGAGCATGTCGGGCTCGGTGGCGTACCCGGCGACGCTGGACGCGGATCTGCCGATGCCGACGATGGAGGGCGAGGCTTTCCACGGCTTCTACGAGGGACCGCTGTCGGTCGAGGTCCCGATCGCGGTCGACATAGCCGGGCGGACTCCCCCTCGCGGCCCGCTGGAGATCTCGCTGCCTCCGATCGTCGAGATCGTCGGCGAGACCCGTCGGTTCGCCGAGAACGTGGTGAACGTCGACCGTGGCGAGCGCTGGTTCGTCATGACGCAGGACGGCTGGTACCTCGGACGCCGCAACGTCCGGTTCGTGCCCCTGGTGGTCGAGCTGTCGCTGCCCGTGGTCCTCATCAGCGCCACGACGGCCCCGGAGGCGCCCTCCCCGGACGTCCTGGTGGAGGCCTTCGGTGCGTCGGTCACCACGACGTTCTCCGCCGGCGCCGCGAGCGCTTCGGGCGCCGCTAGCGCCATCGCGATGGAGAACGGCGCCCTGGGCGTGTCCGAGTCCATCGACGTCGGTGGTTCCGCCGAGGACGCGGTGATCGATTCGCTGAGCACGCTCTTCGTCAACGCCGAGCTGGCCGAGGTGCAGGTCGAGGTCCCGGACGTCACGAACGTCGACGCCTCTGCCGGCCTGGCGTCCGTCACGGTCGCCACGAACGCGGCCACGGTCACCACCGGTGGCGGCATCCAGCCGAACGCCGGGCATGCGGCGGTTTCGGTCGCCGCGAACGCCCCGACCGTCACGAAGGTGCCTGGTGTACGGCCGACAGCCGGCCACGCCTCGGTCGCCTGCCACAACTAAGGACCCGCATGAACTTCATCAAGAACCTCCTCAACAGGAAGGTTCCGATCCTCACGGCGGAGCAGCGCTGGGAGTGCCCGAACTGCACCCAGACCGACGTGACGTACGAGACCAAGCCCCACACGCGTTTCCACACGTGCCGGGGGCTGAAGGGGCTGACCGCCCCGTTCGTTCCCGCCGGGACTCGATGCAAGGTCGAGGCCGTCGAGCGCGAGGACTACGTAGGAAAGGAAGCCGTCACCCTCGACGGCGAACAGCGCCCGATCATGCGAGTCGAGACGACTCGCGACGACGGCAACGACGTGGCGGTGCTCGCACCGTGCGCGAACTCACGAAGCGGAGTGAACTGACATGGCATGGTCTGGAAGCGCCATGTTCGTCGAGTGGGCCAAGATGACCCAGGAGGCGAGCGGCACCGGGTACACGGGCCTCGACAGCGACACGGTCAAGGCCGCCCTCTACAACAACTCGATCACCCCGGACAAGGACGCCGCCGTCGGCTCCACCGGCTACAACACCGGCACCTGGGCGAACACCAACGCCCTCAACGACACCGATGGTTCGGACGACTGGCCGGTCGCCGGCATCGCGCTCTCCTCGAAGGCGGTCACCGACCAGGGATCCGGCGTCGTGATGTTCGACGCGGCCGACACCACGCACGCGAACACCGTGACCATCACGAACGCGTACGGCTGCCTCGTCTACGACGACAGCATCACGGCGGGCACGGTCGCCGACCAGGGCATCAGCTACCACTACTTCGGCGGTGCGCAGTCGGTGACCACCGGCACCTTCACCATCGTGTGGCACGCCAACGGCCTTTTCAGGATCACGGTCTGAGGAGTAGGGGGTCGAGGTGGCCATCTCGTACATCGCGGGCACCAAAGCCCCCACCTCCTACCCGGCCTCGTCGAACAACACGTCCACGTGCAACATCGCGAAGCCCACGGGGACCGCTTCCGGCGACGTGATGATCGCGTTCATCATCACCGCCAACGCGATCATCACCGCGCCTGCCGGCTGGACCCTGATCCACAACTATGTCCACCCGACGGTGTCGTTCGTGACGAACGCCTACTACCGGGTGGCGGGCGGTTCCGAGGGGACCAACTACACCTTCACGGACGACAACAGCAACGCTGCTCCGATGTGCGGCGCAATCGCCACCTTCCGGGGTGTGGACACCGCCAACCCGATCAACGACCAGGAGAATTCGTCCACCACCGGCACGGACACGGTCAGCACGCCGTCCATCACCACGACGGCGACGTGCCTCCTGCTGCACTTCCGCGCATCGCGCGAGCAGACCGGCGCCGACGTGTCCACCGAGCCGTCGTTCACGACGAGCCTGACCACGCGCCTCCAGTTCGGCAACCGGGGCGCGAGCACCGCCTACGGCGGGCGCCTGGTGACCGACGGCGTCGTCCAGGTGGCGCCGGGCACGTACAGCGGCACCTCCTTCAACGCCAACGACGTCATCACCGCCTCCGTCGAGCGCACGATCGCCCTCCGGGCCGCCGACGCCGACCTGAGCGCGTCACCGACGGCGGCGATCTCCAATCCGGTGACGGCGAACAAGCCGACCCCGCAGGTGAAGCCCAGGGCGCAGGTGATCGGGTAAGGGGGTGGGTCGGTGCCTACCGACGTCATCACCACCACGGGCGCCGGCACCTGGCAGGCGCCGGCCGGAGTCACCACGATCGCAGTCCGATGCTGGGGCGGTGGCGGTGCCGGCGGTTCGGCTACCGGCAACGTCAGTGCGGGCGGCGGCGGTGCCGGTGGGTGCTACGCCGAAACCCTCACCTTCTCGGTAACTCCGGGCAACACCTACAACCTCTACGTCGCCACCACCCGAGTGCCGACCACCACCAGCTCTGCGACGGCGAACAAGGGCGACACCACCTGGTTCTCCGTAAACGGCTCTGGCGGAGTTGTCGCGGTCGGCGGTAACGGTGGCGCCCTCGCTTCGGCTGGTACGGCAAACGGCGCAGGTGGCACGGGAAGCAGCACGGGCTGCTTCGGCACCACGGTGCGCGCCGGTGGATCTGGAACGGCAGGCTCGCACAACAACGGTCTCGCCGGTGGTCGAGGTGGCGCCGGCGGTGGCGGCGCGGGTACGACGGCGGTCGGTGGCAACGCCTCTGCCGGTACGGGCGGTACGGGCGCTTCCCTCGGTGGCGGTAACGGCGCCAACGGCCCCACCACGAGCGGCGGCGCCGCAGGTACGGCAGGCTCGAACTACGGCGGTGGCGGCTCCGGCGGCTACGCCCCCAACGCGACCGACCGTCTCGGCGGCACCGGCGCGCAGGGCAAGATCGAGATCACCTATACCGCCGCGTCCGGCACCTCGGCCAACGCGGGGACGGTCACCGGCACCGGCACCGGCTACGCCGCGACGGGCGGCGCGGGCCCGAAGCCCTCTTCTCCGACCGGTACCGCGACCTCGTACCAGTCGGTGGTCGCGATCAGGTCTTCGGCCGGCCCGACCACCGCGGTGGTCACAACCAGTGATGCCACGGTCACCGCCGTCCCCAGCGTGCGGCCTTCCGCCGGGCATGCCTCGGCCGCTGTCTCCGCCAGCGCAACGGGTCCTGCGCTGGCGGCCCTACCGGGCAGCGTGACGGCTTCGACCGTCACCGCTGCTCCCATCCCGGTGATCACCGTCGGCGCCGGCGTGGTGCCGGCGGCGGCAGCAGCGAACGCCGCCGCAGCCGACCTCGACGACTCCCTCGGCCTGGCGCAGCAGGCGCCGGTCACCGCGAGCGCCCACGCCGGTTCGGCCACGCTGGGCACCCTCTCCCCTTCCGCGAGCGCCACAGCGTCCGCGCACGACGCCACGGTCTCCGTCGCGGGCTCCACGAATGCTCCGGCCGGTCTCGCGACCGCGTCGGCGGCTTCGGGGAACCCGGCAGGGTCCGTGCAGGCCCTCGCGGGCAACCCGACGGCCGCCGGGTCTGCGTACGCGGCCTCGGTAGCGTCGGTGGGCTCCACCAGCGCTCCGGCAGGGGCCGCAGGGGCTGCGGCCTCTGCTCTCGCCGCCTCGCCGGCGGTCTCCTCGACCTCCGGCGAGTGCTCGGCGGCGGCGACGGCGTACGGCACCACGACCACCGGCACCGTCCTGGCGACCGCCGGGCATGCCGCTGCCTCGGTGGCTTCGACCGCTCCCGTGGCTGACCCGGCGAGCTGTCCCTCCTCGACCGCTGCCGCGACCGTAGCCGAGGCGCCGGCCGTCGGCCTTCAGGTCCTGGCGGGCACCCTTGCGGTCTCTGCCACGGCCGAGAACGCCACGGTCTCCTCGGCCGCCGAGAGGAATGCCCCAGCCGGCTTGGCCGCCGCTTCGGTGGCGGCCGGCGACGGCCTGGCGGTCGTCACGTCGCCTCGCGATTCGGTCTCCGCTTCGGTGGCCGCCCAGGATGCGTCGGTCTCGACAGCGCCGGTCACCGGAGCTCCGGCCGACTCCTCCGGCGCCCTGGTGTCGGCGAACCCTCCGCTGATCGTCATCAGGTCGAGTGCGGGGACGGTGCTCGCCGAAGCCGCGCCCCAGAACGCCCTCGCGGTGCTCCAGGCCGCCGCCGACGCGGTGGAGGTTTCTGCCCTTGCCTTCGGCGCCATGGTGCGCGTCGAGGCGGTGGCACGGTCGGCTCTCGCCTCCCTCCAGGGCTTCGGTGCGAGCCCGCAGGGCAACCGGGTGGACCTCGACGCCGGGCCGGTCATCGTCACGGCGACGGCGTACGGGCCGTCGGTGGCCAACGACTCTCCGACACCGAGACACAGGACGTACTTCGTGAACGAAGAACGCATTCTCCGGGTCTTCGTCGAACGGCGAACGCTCCGAATGGAAAAGGCCGAAGAACTGCTCATCATGCGCGAGACGCGCGTGCTGGCCGTGCAGGAAGACGAGCGCGTACTGGAGGTGCGGCTTTCGTGAGGACGTGGGAAAAGGACCCCCAGGCTGTACTCGACTGGATGTTCGACTGGTCCAACTGGCTCGCAGCCGGCGAGTCGATATCCGGCACCCCTGTGGTCACGGTCGACTCGGGCCTGACGAAGGACAGCCAGTCCAACACCACTACGAAGGTGACGTGTTGGCTCAGTGGCGGCACCCTTGGCGCCACCTACAAGGTCGCCTGCCGGATCACGACCAACCAGGGGCGGACCGACGAGCGAACGATCGCGATCCGCGTGACGGACCGGTAGCAAGTTCTAGGCCATGAACCTGGCCCATTCGTCACCAGTCTTCCAGCGCCTTTCCTCGGCATCCCAGCCGGGGCGCGTAACTACCTTCCGTACTTTCTCACTATAAATCTCTTCTCCCCACAACCTCCCTGGGCCGGTACCTCCAAACGGTGCCACCTCGTGGAAATATCCGGCAATGGGCAGTAGCCGAGGTTCCTCCCACGCCAGCCGACGCATGAGGCTCGTCATGAAACTCAACAAAGGCGCCGTTCTGTCATCCCGGATCATATGCGTCATGGCATAGGAGTCAGGCATCGACATGGCCTTCTTGATAATGCTCCAGTCACCTGAGCGCACCTGCCGGCTAACCCACGGCATTTTCACAGGATACCAGGTGGCGAGGTCAGCAACGCACACCATGTCCAGCATCTCCCTTGGGTGACTCAGCTCCTGAATCCCCTTATGCAGGGCATTATCTACGTTGCGAATCGGGTCGGAGTTTTCCCCTTTCCACTCGTGAGAGTGGGCTAGAACACCATAGATCGGCGTGCCAAACAGTTCCCTATAAGGAGTCCCCCGCCTCGGTGCCGTGATCTTTCGCACGATGGCGGCAGTGCGTGCAGCTTCAGCCAAATGCTTGGCCTTCAACGTGTTCTTGCACTCAAAGGCCGCTACCACTCCGTCAGCGAGATAGGTCTTCACCTCGTTGTCCACCAGGAATTTCGGGTAGAACGGCGAGAGGATCAACACGTCGATCTGGGGACTGATCTCAGGCGCGCCATTCGGATCCACCCCCCGGTGCCTGGCACTGAGAATTCTTCCCTTAGTTACGACGTGGTAGCCCTCCGGAAGCCATTGTTCCAGCACTATGCGAGCCCAGTTAGCCTCGCCTTCGTCCCCAGACGTGCCGTGGTCGTCATTTCGCTTGCGGATGCGCTGGTACTCGGAGGCCAAACGAGCTGCGGTCTGCTCGAAGAAGTCTTCTAGGTCGTGAGTGCTCACGAGCCCCCCTGGCGTCTGCTGGACTCTTGGGAGCCCCAGGCATGGCTCCAGCCGCCCCCATGAAAAAGGCGGCCCGGCGGTACTGCCCCCGGGGGATACCCACGGGCGCCGGGCCTCACCCACGCACGCCATATCGGCGCGGGCTGGGGTTGATCATACTCAGAACCTACTGTGCTGGCCACACGGTGAGCCTGACTCCGAAGTACTCACTTCCCGCCTCCGTGATCTCCATCAGGCCCACTGTTCCCGTCTCGGAGATCACGCAGATCTTGTCACCCTTGAGAAGCTCGTACTGGTTGAGCTTTGACGTGTATCGGGTCGCATTCTTGCATTCCGCCAGAGAATCCGACTCGTCCTCGATCAGCCTGGCACCCCTACCTGTCATCACGCTGTTATAGAAGTCGTCCCACCAGACTTCCAGCCCTTGCCCTTTTGGGTCCAGCTCACGTGGTCGCACAGGGTTGTCGTCCAGGTTGAAGCCGTAGTCCTCTACGAGATCGAACTGCGTCGAGCGGGCCGCCGGCGGCTTGGCGGCTTTCGAAGGCGTAGCTGGCAAGGACGAAGATTCCGACGCCGGAGCAGCACTCTCCGACGGACTGAGGGTCGTCGCCCCCTCTGGGGTCTGTGTGGGCGATTCCCCAGCCGGAGGGGCGACCTGGGTGGGCCCTGCTCCTCGCGACGGCGACGAAAGCCCGTACGCAAAGATCGAAACCAGAGCAGCGATCCCTGCCAACAGGGTTCCCACGGCAGTGGCGATAGCCGCGATCTTGCCCCAGTCTCGCCCGTTCCCTGGCGACTCGCCCGCCCCAGATGTCCCACTGCTCATCTGCCCCCCTGGACCGGTCACGCAGGCTCGCCTGTTGCTGCCTGAAACGCATCGCCCGCAACTTCGGTTCCCTGCCCGCCGCTTGGCTTCGGCCTGCTTCCCAGCAGCCACCGCTTCCACACCCTGGCGTATCAACGCCTTTGGAGGCAAAGCAACTTGAAAGGTTGGACAATGGCCTCTAGCAACGGCCTCGGCCCTGACTACGACATCTCGTCGGCCCTTACCCCCGTGGACCTCGCGGCCGGCAACAACACGGGCCATCGCCTCAACATGACCAACGTCAAGAGCGTCGACATCGTCCTGCTCAAGGCAGCGGGCACGGCGGGCCAGAACCCGGTGATCACCCTGAAGTCGCACACCGCGAGCACCGGCGGCACCACCTCGAACCTCGCCGTCATCACCGAGTACCACCACAAGAGCGAGGCGACCCTCGACGGCGACGAGACCTGGACGCGGGTGACGCAGGCGGCGGCAGCGACGGTGACCGGCGTGGCCGACAACGAGCAGATCATCGTCATCAACGTGCGCGCGGACCAGCTTCCGCAGACGGACAACTACCTGAGCGTCGACATCGCCGACCCGGGCGCCGCAGCGCAGCTCGGCGGCGCGTTCTACATCATCCACAAGCACGACAAGGGTGAGCCGACGTCCTTCCCGGCCCCGCTGAGGTAAGGCGATCATGTCCTCCACCAGCAGCCTGGGAGATTACGACATCTCCATCGGCCAGGCGCCGGTCAACCTCGCCACGGCCGGTTCGACGGGCAAGCGGATCAGCATGGCGCTCATCAGGAGCGTCGACGTGCTCATCCTCAAGGGCGCCGGCGCCGCCGACGTCAACGAGCAGCAGACCATCAACCTCGGCAGCGCCACGGCCGGCACCATCACCATCACCTTCGACGGGCAGACCACCGGCAGCGTCGCGCACAACGCCGCAGCAGCGACGGTGCAGACGGCGCTGGAGGGCCTGTCGAACATCGCCCCCGGCGACGTCACGGTCAGCGGCGGGCCGCTCCCCGGCACCATCACCCTGACGTTCGGCGGTCAGTACCAGGGCGTGAACGTCCCGCAGGTGACAGTCACACCGACGGGGCTGACGGGCGGCACGGTGACGGTCAACACCACGGTACAGGGCTCCAAAGAGGACCCGGTGATCACCCTGAAGTCGCACACCGCGAGCACCGGCGGCGTCTCCACGAACCTGCCGGTCATCACCGAGTACTACGTGAAGTCGGAAGCGACTCTCGACGGCGACGAGATCTGGACGCGGGTGACGCAGCCTGCTGCGGCGACGATCACGGACCCGGGCGGCGCCGGCGCCTCGGCCGAGTCCCAGCAGCTCATCGTTTTCACCGTCCGCGCCGACCAGCTCCCGGACGCCGACAACTACCTGAGCGTGGACATCGCCGACGTCGGCTCGACCGCCCAGCTCTGCTCGGTGGTCTACCTCCTCCACCGCCAGGACAGGGGGGACCCGACGTCCTTCCCTGCCCCGCTGAGGTGATGAGCGATGTCCGACGAGATGGAGTTCTTCGCCCCTCGGCCGAACCTCGAAGAGGTCGTCAAGAGGGGTGACTACCGCGAGTCCCTCATTGCGATGAGGGATTTCGTCGCACACGAATTGGAAGGCAATCGGTGCAAGACCTGCTACATGACGCAGATGCGCACCGGTGAGCTTTCCGCGCTTGTCCTGAGGCTCCAGAAGCTGATCGAGGACATTGCCGCTATATCGGATCCGGATGGGGAGGTGGACGAATTTGACCGCCTCATCGCGAGGGAGGCTGATTGGTCATCAGCACCCCCGGATTTCCCACCTTCCACCGGCGGCCGTTGATTTCAGCCTGGGGCGCGATGCCATCGAGCTCGCTGCCATGGCCGGCTTGGAGCTGGATCCGTGGCAGCAGTGGTTCCTGATCAACGCGTGTGCGCAGCGAGCCGACACATTCGTCAATCCATTCACGAAGAAAATGGAACGAATGTGGGCGGCCCGGGACGTCGGGCTCGTAGTAGCCCGGCAGAACGGAAAGGGAAGCATTCTGGAGGCCCGCGAACTCGCGGGCCTCTTCCTTCCCCGCTTCAGCGAAAAAACGATCATTCACTCCGCCCAGGACTTCGCCACCTCGGGCGAGCACTTCAGGCGCGTCGCCGCCCTGATCCAGGACACCCCGGTCCTGAACAAGCAGCTCAAGGGCGCCTACGAGGCGAACGGCAAGGAGCGCATCGAGCTGAAGAACGGCGCGCGGCTCCTGTTCAAGACGCGCACCAAGAAGCTCGGCCGTGGCTTCAGCCCCCAGCTCGTCGTCCTGGACGAGGCGATGTTCCTGGACAACGACTCGATGATGGCCCTGCGGCCCACCCTGTCCGCCCAGCCGAACCCGCAGCTCTTCTTCACCGGCTCCGCCGGCCTGGAGGACGCGCACGAGTTCGGCATGGTCCGCCAGCGGGCGCTCAAGGCCCTCGAATCCGGCGACCTCGACCCCTACCTGTTCTTCGCCGAGTGGTCCGCCGAGGTCTGCAACGACTTCTGCCTGCCCGGCTGCGACGAGCACGACTCCCTCGACGACGAAGAGGTGTGGGCCAAGACCAACCCCGGCTACGGCATCCGCATCTCGTACGAGACCGTCGACAACGAGCGGCGAGCCGACCCCACCGGGGAGGCCTTCAAGGTCGAGCGCCTGTCGGTCGGGCGCTGGCCCGTCCAGGGCGACCAGTGGTCGGTCATCGACGAGAAGGCCTGGCGGGCCCGGCTCGACGAGAACTCCGAGGTCGAGGCCGGCAGCATCAAGGTGCTCGCCGTGGACGTCAGCCCCAACCGCGAGTTCTCGGCGGTGGCGGTCTGCGGATCCAACGGGCACTGCTTGCACGTCGAGATCACGTCCGGCGAGCTGAGCGTCGACCACCGGCCGGGCGTCGACTGGGTGGTCAGGCGGGTCAAGGAGATCTGGGACCAGGCCAAGCCGGACGCCGTCGTCATCGACAAGGTCTCCCAGGCCGGCTCCCTCATCGACCAACTGGAGCACCAGGGCGTCACCGTGATCTCGCCGACCACGGCCGAGTACGCCCAGGGGTGCGGGCAGTTCTACTCGGGGGTCCAGCCGCGCAGGGGCGAGGTCGCGGACATCGTCCACATCGGACAGCCCACCCTGAATTCGGCGGTAGCCGGCGCAGACAAGCGCATGCTCGCCGACAAATGGGCCTGGGACAAGAAGACGTCGGCATCGGATATCACACCGCTGGTGGCGGCGACCCTGGCCGCTTGGGGCTACCGGAAAATCCTCTTCGAAAAGCCTAAAGCTGCCACGCCATTCTTCTATGCCGGATTGGACGACATATGACGACCCGCGAGGCGCTGTGCGCCATTCTTATGTCCATCCTGCTGCTCACCGCCGGTTTCTCCTGGCTCTTCGGTCCATACGGTCTGATCGGCGGCGGCGCTGCCTTGCTCGTGACGACGCTGTTCACCGACAGGAGGGAGGACGACGATGGCTAAGATCTGGTCCTCGCTCTTCAAGGGAAAGTCCGAGGAGGAGCGGCTGACTCTTGACGACCTCTATCAGCAGGTCGTCAAGTATCAGGGGCTGGAATACCCCGTTTCCCAGGGTGGGGGCGCCGGAGAGAATTACGAGGCTATCGAGCACGACTTCGAGGGCTATGTGCAGCATGCCTTCAAGGCCGACGGGATCGTCTTCGCCTGCATGGTCGCCCGCATGCGGCTCTTCTCGCAGGCCCGGTTCCAGTGGCAGAAGATGCAGGCCGGCCGGCCCGGTGACCTCTTCGGCACCAAGGAGCTGGGAATCTTCGAGGAGCCGTGGCCGGTCGGCGGCTCCACCATCGGGCTCCTGAACCGCGCCATCCAGCAGGCCGACCTCGCCGGGAACCACTACGTCGTCCGCGAGACGAGCGCCAGGGGCGCGGTCCCCGTGAGCCGGCTCCGGATCCTGCGGCCGAACTGGGTGCGCACGATCCTCACGGCCCCGCCCGACGAGGCCGTGCAGTCCGACATCGCCGGCTGGATCTACATGCCAGGCGGCCACCCGGATCCCAGCCGGTGGAAGCTCTACGAGGTCGGCAGCAGCCGGTTCGCCCACTGGGCGCCCACCCCCGACCCCGAGGCGCAGTACAAGGGGATGTCGTGGCTGACCCCGGTCATCCGGGAGATCATGTCGGACAAGGCGGCGACGAAGCACAAGGGGAAGTTCTTCGAGAACGCGGCCACCCCCAGCTTCGCGATGAGCTTCAAGGAAACGGTCACCAACGACCAGTTCAAACAGTTCATTCGCACGATGCGGGAGTCGCACCAGGGCGCCGACAACGCCTACAAGCCGCTCTTCGTCGGCGGCGGCGCCGACATCACGCCCCTGATGTACGACCTGCGGCAGCTCGACTTCAAGGCCACCCAGGGCGCCGGCGAGACCAGGATCGCGGCAGCGGCCCGCGTCCACCCCGTCATCGTCGGCCTGTCCGAGGGGATGCAGGGCTCCTCCCTGAACGCCGGCAACTTCAAGGCCGCCAAGGACTCCTGGGCGGACGGCGAGATGCGCCCCCTGTGGGAGTCGATCTGCCAGGCGTACCGCCCGCTGGTCAGGGTCCCGGAAGGGGCCCGGCTGCACTACGACGACCGCCACATCTCCTTCCTCCGCGACGACATCGCGGAGAAGGCCAAGGTGCTCGCCCAGGAGGCGGACATCCTCCAAGGCCTGGTCATGCAGGGCTGGACCCAGGACTCGGCCATCGAAGCCCTCATGGAGAGCGGCTGCACCGGTGACTGGCGGAAGCTCAAGCACACCGGCCTGTTCAGCGTCCAGCTCCAGCCGCCGATGCCCGACGGCCCGCCGACCAAGGTCGTGGACCAGAACGGGAAGCCGGTCAAGCAGCAGCCGGCAGCCCCGGGCGCGAAGGCCGGGAAGCTCCAGCCCGCCACCGGCCCCGGCGCGGCCGGCCGCCCGGCGATCGGACAGCAGAGGCCGGGCGCCAAGCCCCCGGCACAACCGAAGGGATCCCGCGATGGCGACGACGCCTCCGAAGAAGCCTGACCCGAAGAAGAAGGCGGCCAAGAAGCCGCCCCCGAGCCAGAAGCCGAAGCCGGGCGAGGAGAAGCCGCCGGCCAAGGGCGCACCCCCGGCGAAGAAGGCCCCCGCCAAGAAGGCCCCGGCCAAGAAGCCGACGAAGTAACCGCACCACCGCAAAACAACTGAATAGGGAGAAGGAGATGCAGAAGCATCTCTGCGTGCGGGACGTCGACTTCATGTTCGCGCCCCGTGATCAGAGCGAAGAGAGAGCAGGACCTGAAGAGCACGGCGACGGCAGGTCTCTCTCCGGGTATGCCGCTGTTTTCAACACCGCGACCGAAATCAACTCGTGGGAAGGAAAGTTCTCCGAGACGATCGCGCCCGGCGCCTTCCGGAAGACCCTGCGCGAGCGCACCCCGATCATGCAGTGGGACCACGGCCGCGACACGCGCGTCGGCTCCACCCCGATCGGCGTCTACACCTCCCTCGTCGAGGACGAGCGCGGTCTCAAGGTGGAGGGGCGCCTCTTCAACAACCCCGTCGTCGAACCGGTACGGCAGGCGATCGAGGCCCAAGCCGTACGCGGCATGAGCTTCAAGTTCGCCGTCACCCGCGACCGGTGGACGGACAACGCGGGCAACGTCGTGCGCGACCAGGAGCTGTACGAGCTTCTCTACGACGCCGGCGACCGAGGCCCCCTGACCCGGGAGATCCAGGAGGTCAAGCTCTTCGAGGCCGGCCCCGTCTCCACCCCGGCCTACAGCCAGACCTCGGTCGGCGTCCGCTCCGCAGACCTCACCGACGAGGACCGCGAAGCGTTCATCCAGGAATGCGTTCGGACCAGCTCCGACGAATGGCGCGTAGAGGAATTCCGCGCCGAAGAACTTCCCGACGAGTCGGTGGTCCCGGAAGAGGAGACCGACGAAGAGCGGGCAGCACCCGAAGGTGTCGCCGCCCCTAAGGGCACCACTCCTGAGGGACACGAAAGCGGGCAAAGAAAGCCCGCAACAACT
The DNA here is from genome assembly GCF_014649855.1 of Streptomyces roseolus. Taxonomy (GTDB): domain Bacteria; phylum Actinomycetota; class Actinomycetes; order Streptomycetales; family Streptomycetaceae; genus Streptomyces; species Streptomyces roseolus. Next base: position 126,090 of record NZ_BMTV01000022.1, read on the forward strand.
GAACACAAAACTGAATATCGAAAGGCAAGTGTCCCCATGGACGTCATGACCATCGAGGAGCGTCGGGCTCGCCGGGATGAGATCCGGCAGCGCCTCTCCGACATCGACACCGAGTACTCCGGCGCCGAGCTGCCCGTCGACATCCGGTCCGAGTGGGACAACCTGTCCCGCGAGTTCGACGAGCACGGCCGCGCCATCACGGCAGCGGAGGCCCGCCTCGCCCGCCTCCACGAGCTGGCCGAGAACGAGTCCACCCACGACGAGCCCGACGTCCGCGTCACCCCGGAGCGCCGCTTCAGCTCGTCGCCGGCCTTCCACCGCCGCGACACCAACATCTACGACCTGTCGGCGATCCGCACCAAGGCCCGCTCGGTCGACGAGATGGGCTCGCTGTTCCGCGACAACGCGATGCGCGCCATCGAGATCAGCCGCTTCCCGGGCGTCGAGAACCGCGAGGCCGCCCAGGACCGTGCCGCCCACCTGCTCGAAAACGTGGACAACAAGCACGGCGACCTGGCCCGCCGCATGCTGGCCACCGGCTCCCCGGTCTACGAGCGTGCCTTCGGCAAGGTCGCATCGCAGCTCCACACCAACGGCCTCTCCTCCGAGGAGCGCGCCGCCCTGGCCGTCGGCTCCGGCTCGACCGGCGGCTACGCCGTTCCCTTCCAGCTCGACCCGACCGTGATCCTGACCAACGACGGCCGCATCAACCCGCTGCGCTCGGTCGCGCGCCAGGTCCAGATCGTCGGCAAGGAGTGGCAGGGCGTGACCAGCGCCGGCGTGACGGTGTCGCGTTCGGCGGAGGCCTCCGAGGTCGCGGCCACGGACCCGACCCTGGCGCAGCCCACCGTCAAGGCGGAGCGCGTCACCGGCTTCGTGACCTACTCGATGGAGGTCGAGCAGGACTGGAGCCAGATGCGGTCCGAGGTCACCTCGATCCTCGCCGACGCCAAGGAAGAGGAGGAGTCCGACTCCTTCTTCACCGGTGACGGTGTCGCCCCGAACGCGAACGGCATCATCGCCACCCTGGCCACCAGCTCGAACGTCTCCGTGGCCACCACCGGCGCCTTCGTCGTCGGCGACGTCTACTCGCTGGAGCAGGCCCTCCCGCCGCGCTTCCGCGCCAACGCCGTCTACATGGCGAACCACACGATCTACAACAAGATCCGCCAGTTCGGCACCTCCGACAGCCACGCGCTGTGGGAGCGGATCGGCAACGGCATGCCGCCGGAGCTGCTCGGCCGGCCGGCCTACGAGGCCTCGGCCATGTCCGCGACGCACGCGGCGGCCGACCGCTTCCTGCTCTACGGCGACTTCCGCCAGTTCCTGATCATCGACCGGATCGGCATGAACGTCGAGCTCGTCCCGCACATCCTCGGCTCCAACCGCCGACCCACGGGTCAGCGCGGGCTGCTCGCCGTGTGGTGGAACAACTCGAAGGTTCTCGTCGACAACGCCTTCCGAGTCCTCGACGGCACCCAGTAAGGGCGCAAGCCCGCCAGGGGCGGGCCCCTTCACGGGGGCCCGCCCCTCCTCAACACGAAAGGAGGGACGACATGGCTGGAAAGATCTTCAAGGCCGTGGAGTCATTCTCGGTGGAGTGGGAGGGCAAGCCGCTCGTCGTCGAGCGAGGTTGCACCGCGCGCGAAGGGCACCCGCTGCTGGTCGCCTACCCCCACCTTTTCACCGAGCTCGCCCCGGTGTTCGAGCACGTTCCCCCGGCCAAGCCGGAGGCGCCGGCCAAGCCTCAGCTCCCGGCCAAGAAGGTGGCAGCGGCGCCGACCAGGGTCAAGGCCGAGGGGACGTAACCGATGGCCCTCGGCGATCCGTACGTGCAGCTCGCGGAGTTCAAGTCCTACATGGTCGGCCAGGCCAACGCGAACCTGACCGGCCAGGACGACAATTTCCGCGAAGCCCTGCTGTCCGCGAGCCGGGAGATCGACAGCATCTGCGCCCGGCAGTTCAACCGGACGGAGACGGCGACGGCGCGCGAGTACGAGCCCGACGGGTGCGACTGGAGCTACGTCGACGACTTCCACACCACCACCGGCCTGGTGGTGAAGATCGACAGCAGCGGCACCGGCACGTACGCCACCACGCTGACGGCCTCGGACTACGAGCTGTCGCCGGCCAACGGGATCGTCGACGGCATGACCGGCTGGCCCTTCTACCGGATCCGGCTGCTCGGCGGGCTGCGCTTCCCCGCCACCTCCAACGGCCGGTCCCGCACCCTCCAGGTCACGGCTCAGTGGGGCTGGGCAGAGGTCCCCGCTCCTGTGCGAGCCGCCTGCCGAATCATGGCCGCCGAAACCTGGAAGCTCAAGGACGCCCCTTTCGGTGTTCTGGGCCTGGATGAATTCGGTGTCGTGCGCGTCCGGCAGAACAAGCTGGCGGTCAGCAAGCTCGCCCCCTATTCCAAGACCCGGCTCCTGATCGGATAACCCCGCATGTCCACTCTCGAACAGATACGAACTGCTATCGCCGACACGATCCGCGACTACGTCACGGGTAATGGAGGTGAGATCTACGCATACCCGTATGTGCAAGGGACAGTGGATCTGCCGTGCGCGATGGTGATGCCGGGTGGCGGTGGCCGCGACAACAAAGCCGGAGATTTCACCATGACCATGGCGCGGGGAACGGAGAAATGGAGCTTCCAGCTCCTCGTTCTCTGCGCCCGTACCCACGAGGACAGCGGACAGCAGGAGCTGGACAAGTTCATCGACAAGGCCGGCCCGCTCAGCGTACGGCAGGCCATCTGGCAGAAGCCCGATGTCGGTCTGGGCGATGTCGATGTCATGGTCACCGGCGTAGCCGAATACCACGGCAGCTACAGCATGGTGCGGATTGAACACGTCGGAGCCGCACTGCAACTCCAGGTGCATGCCTTTTAGCGGCGTGCCACAAGAAAGGTAAAGCCGAGATGGCTTCTCTGACTACTCAGAACATCGTGGCTGCCGGTACGAAGCCGACCTTCGTTGCGGCCGCCGCAGTTGACTACGCGGAAGTGGGTGACGGAACCAACACTTTCGCGGTCTACAAGAACACCAGCGCCACGGCCTGCAACGTAACCGTGGAAATGGACCACCTCACTCTCGCTACCGGCGACGCGCACCCGGACAAGGTGATCGCTCTCCCGATCACCACCGGAGAACTCTGGATCCCGCTCCGCAAGGAGTACGCCGACGACGCGGAGGCCGGCGTCGGCCGCTGCGTCCTCAAGACCTCCGCACAGGATGCCGGCATCACCGTCGCCATCGTCCGGATGGGCTGAGCGCTAAGCGCTTAAACAACTCAATAACAACAGAATAGTGAAAGGCGCTTAGCCAATGGCCAAGCTTGTGCTGCGCGATTGCTACGTGGTGGTGAACGGAACTAACTTCTCCGACCACGTCTCTTCGTGCGAAATCAACATGAGCAAGGACGAGGTCGAAACGACCAACTTCTCCGGCTCCGGTCGTGAGCGTGTTCACGGCCTCCAGGACAACTCCTTCACCGTCACCTTCCAGCAGGACTTCGCGGCTTCGTCCGTCGACTCCGTTCTCTTCCCGCTGTGGAACAACGAGAACGAGTTCACCGTCGAAATCCGGCCCACCTCGGCCGCCGTTTCCGCGTCGAACCCCCGCTACACCGGCACCTGCATCCTGCTGGAGTACCAGCCGCTCTCCGGCGACGTGGGCGACCTCTCCGAGACCGAGGTCACCTTCAACGTCCAGCGAGGAACCTTCACCCGCGCGACGGCGTGACCTATGCCCACGCGAGCATGGATCGTCCCCGGGCCTGAATGGAAGCGGGCCGCTGCCCAGCTCCAGGCCATCGAGAACCGGCTCCCCCGCTGGATCGAAGAAGAGGTGGACGAAGCGCTCAAACCTGTGGTCGCGCGGGCCAAGGCAGCAGCAATGCACACGGAAGTGCAGGGCGGCCCGGCCGGCCACACGGGACTGAGGTCCCGCGTGGCCGCCAGCGTCGGTGTCCGTAAAGGCATCAGCACCAAATCAACCGCCTACTTCCGGATCTTCACCGAGATGGCCAATCAGGCGGAGCTGCCGATCCCCAGGGGACTCGACTCCCCGAAGGGATGGCGACACCCGCTGTTCGGTGACAAAAATTTCTGGTTCCAGTCCAGGCCGGTCAGGCCCGGCTGGTTCACCGACACGATCGCCGACAGCGCTGACGAAATCGAGAGAGCCATTGCCAATGCTCTCGACAGAGCGGCGCTGATGGACTTCTGAACCAGACAAGACGGGCGGCGAGGGGTGCGCGGGTCCCCCTCGCCGCCTTCGACCCGTAAAAGACCTGCGAAACAACTTAATAGGAGTCAGACCCGTGGCTTACGAATTCCGCGTAGATGAGAACGGCTTCCTCTCCCCCGGCGCCATCCTGGAGCAGCCGAATCTGGTGATCGAGGAGCTGATCGTCCCCGAGTGGGGCGGCGGCAAGATCCGCCTCAAGCAGCTCTCCGCCAAGGAGCGCGACGACTTCGAGTCGTCCATGGTGCAGGTGACCCGGAACGGCCGGCAGAAGCTCAACAACGAGAACTTCCGCGCGCGCCTGGTGCAGCTCGCCGTCGTCAACGAGGACGGCAGCCCGATGTTCACCAAGCACGACATCAAGACGCTCGGCAATCTCCCAGCGGCCGGCCTCCAGCGCGTCTACAACAAGGTCAACGAGATGTCCGCCTTCTCCGACGAAGACCTCAAGGAGCTTGAGGAGGATTTCGACGACGACCGGACCGACGGTTCAAGTTCCGTCTAGCGCTGGCAATGCGCCGTCCCGATGTTGATCGAATGATGGCGAGCATGACGGCCCGTGAGTACAAGGAATGGGAAGCGTACGAACGGGCCGCCGGCCCCCTGGATCAGGCGTTTGAGCAGGAAATGCTCTGCGAAATCCACGAGCTGATCCAGCTCAACAACATCTTGACCGGCGCAGCCATCACTAAAAAGGGCAAGAAGAACCCGGCCGGCAAGTTCCGAAAAGTGCTTCGCCCGGACGAGTTGTACGCCCCGCCAGAGGGCTGGGACGACGACGAAGAAGACGACGAGGACGAGTACGACGAGAAGGGCCTCCAGAAGGAGAGGAAGCCGAAGTCGGAGTACGACCCGGCTACCGACCCCTTCGCGAAAAACAACTAAATAAGGGTGAAGATGGAGGGTTACCTGTGGCGACCATAAGAAGTCTGGGATTCTCCATCTTCTCCCGGTTCGACGGGAGCGGTATCAGGGACGCCCGCCGGGCGATCGAAGATTTCAATGGCAGCATCAATCGCAATACCAGCTCCTTGAATTCTTGGCAGGGACGAATAGTCCTGGCAGCGAAGGCGCTGGCTGTCTTCGGCCCCGCCCTGGTCCCGATCGCCGCCAACCTGACCGCCATCACCGCCGCCGCCTCAGCCATGGGTGTGTCCGTAGGGGCGGCCGTCGGCATCTACGGCGCCGCCATGAAGGGCGCCATCACCAATACCCAGGCGGCACAGAAGGAGATATCCGCCCTGCGGTCCGAGCTGGACAAGCAGAAGGCGGTGCTCGCCACCCTCAAGCCGGGCACCGAGGCATACGCCAACCAGCTCAAGAAGGTCGCCGCCACCCAGAAAGAACTCGACGCCGCTCTGAAGGCGCTGTCGCCTTCGCAGCGCAGTTTCATCCAGGCCACCGACAGCATGAGCGCCGCCTGGAAGAAGTTCATCACTTCCACGCAGGACAAGACCTTGGCCACGGCGACCAACGTCGTGAAAGGCCTGACGTCCGGCATCGGGCTCCTGAAGCCCATCCTGGACGCCGTCCACCCCTCACTTCTGAAGGTCTCCAAGGACTTCGCGGAGTGGATGAAGGGCGACAGCGCCAGGAACTACGCCAACCTGATCAAGGCCTCTGCGGTGCCAGCGCTTCAGGACTTGATCACCGCCGGCAAGGACGTCATCAACGTCCTGGGCGACGGCTTCCGCGCCTTCCTTCCCCACGGCGTTGCGCTCGCTCAGAAGCTTCGCGAAGGCGCTGCCGCTCTTAAGGAATGGTCCGACGGCGGCGGTTTTCAGCGCTTCCTTCAGTACGTCCGGGATACCGCCCCTCAGGTGAGGGAGTTCTTCCAGGCGCTCGGGGATGCGCTGAAGAACATCGGCACCGTCATGAGGGAACTTGCCCCGGTTTCCCTCGGACTGATCACCGTATTCCTCAAGGTTATAGCGGCCATCCCGCCGGATCTCCTCCAGGCTTTGGTGATCGGGTTCATGGCCTGGCGTGCCGCAGTCCTCCTGGTGAACGCCGCCATGCTGCTGCTGAACGCCAATCCGATCGTTCTCGTAATCACCGCAATCATCGCGGCAATCTATCTCCTGGTCACCAACTGGGAGACCGTCTCGAATGCTTTCAAGACGGCCTGGAACGCGACCTGGAACTTCATCAAGCAGGTCGCCGAGACGATATGGAACGGCCTCAAGACGGCGTGGCAGGCCGTCTGCAACGCGTTCACCATTACGTGGAATGCCGTCTCTGGCGCCATCTCCACGGCCTGGAACACGGTCTGGAACGCACTCCGGACGGCGGCCGCGACGGTCTGGAACGCCATCAAGACGGCGTGGCAGGCGATCTGCAACTCCTTCTCGATCATCTGGAGCACGGTTGGTGGGGCCCTCTCCGCCGCCTGGAACACCGTCTGGAATGCGCTCCGGACGGCGGCCGAGACGGTCTGGAATGCCCTCAAAGCTGCTTGGAACGCCTTCATTCAGGGGCTCCAGACCATCTGGACCACCGTCTCCGGTGCCCTCTCCTCGGCCTGGAACACCGTCTGGAATGCGATTCGCACTGCCGCCGAGGCGGTCTGGAATGCGCTTCGGACAGCCTGGAACGCGTTCGTCCAGGGGCTCCAGACCATCTGGTCCACGGTTTCCGGTGCTTTGTCTTCGGCGTGGAACACGGTCTGGAACGCGATCAAAACGGCGGCCGAGGCGGTCTGGAATGCGCTTCGGACGGCGTGGAACGCGTTCATTCAGGGGCTCCAGACCATCTGGACCACCGTCTCGGGTGCCCTCTCTACCGCCTGGAATACTGTCTGGAATGCGCTCCGGACGGCGGCCGAGGCGGTCTGGAATGCGCTTCGGACGGCGTGGAACGCCTTCATCCAGGGGCTCCAGACCATCTGGTCGACGGTGTCGGCGGCGCTCTCCACGGCCTGGAATACGGCCTGGAACGCCATCCGGACGGTTGCTACCACGATATGGACTGCACTCCAGACGGCGTGGCAGGCATTTCTGACGGCAGTTCAGTCCATCTGGACCACCGTCTCCGGTGCCCTGTCGACGGCCTGGAACACGGTCTGGAACGCGATCAAGACGGCAGCGGAGACGATCTGGAACGCGCTCAAGGTCGCCTGGGAAGCGTTCCTCAACGCCGTCAAGACGGTGTGGGACACAGTTTCAGCGGCGCTCAGGACGGCCTGGGAAACGATCTGGAACGCGATCAAGACCGTCGCCGAGACGATCTGGAACGCAATCAAGGTCGCCTGGGAGGCATTCCTCAACGCGGTCAAGAGTCTCTGGGACACGGTGTCCGAAGCTCTCAAGTCCGTGTGGGAGGCGGTCTGGAACTGGATCAGGGAAACCGCTCAGAGGATCTGGGACGAGGTTAAGCAGCGCTGGGACGACTTCATCAACGGCATCAAGGAACTCTGGGACACCGTCTCGGAAACCCTGAAGTCCGCTTGGGAGACCGCCTGGAACTGGCTCAAGGACACCGCCCAGAAGATCTGGCACGAGATCGGCGAGATCATCGAGAAGGCCGTCAACGGCATCATCGGGATCATCAACGGCATCATCGGTGCCTGGAACAAGATTTCTGGTGCGGTTGGTCTCGACAGTCTCAATATCGGCGAGATCCCCACGGTCAGCTTCAACTTCGCCACCGGCGGCGTCGTCGAGTTCGCCAATGGCGGCATCGCCGGCGGCATGCCTCACTTCAAGGCCGGCGGCGTTCTCCCCGGCTACGCGCCCGGCCGGGACACCGTTCCGGCGATGCTGTCCCGAGGTGAGGGCATCCTCGTCCCCGAGGCGGTCAAGGCCCTGGGCCCGGACTTCGTCCACTGGGCGAACTTCACTTTCTCCCACGGACGCGGCGGCAAGAACGTGGCCTTCCCCGGCTATGCCAAGGGCGGGATCGCGCGCGGTTGCGAACTGAACCACTACGCCGGCGGCGGCATCGTCGCCTTCGGCCGGGACCCCCGGAACAAGGAAGGGTGGGGCACCCACTTCTTCCAGGGTGGCGGCGTCGTCGACCCCGACAACCCCGGTACGGTCGGCCCCGGCGGCATCATCATCGGCGGCGAGGCTTCGACGAGCCCCGACGCTGCGGACGTCAAGGTCGGCGACGGCGACCCTCTGGGCGTCGGCGTCATCACCGGCGGCATCGAGAACATGATGAAGACCGGCGGCATGGTGCTCGGCTTCCTTGGCCGCGCTGCCATCGAAGCCGCGTTCGCCGCCATCATGAAAACCCTCGAAGCCTTCGGCGAGGCCGGCGACTTCGGCAAGCTGCTCGTCGCGGGCACCAAGAAGATCCTGACCGGGATGATCGACAACCTGGTCAAGAAGGACGAGGAGGCCAAGCAGCAGTTCACGGCCATGTCCGTGGCGGGCACCCAGTCCGTCCAGGGATGGGCCCCGCTGGCCGCGAAGGCTCTCCAGATCGCTGGCCTCGACCCGAGCCAGCTCCAGCGCTTCCTCGCGCTGATGATGGCCGAGTCGGGCGGTAACCCGAACGCCTTCAACGGCTGGGACATCAACGCCAAGAACGGCGTGCCCAGTCAGGGCCTCATGCAAGTAATACCGACGACCTTCGCGGCTTACCGCGATCCCTCTCTGTCGAACAACATTCTGGACCCCCTCGCCAACATGGTGGCGTCTGCGAATTACATCCAGGCGCGCTATGGCGGACAGGTTCCGGGGTCTCCGTACGCCGACGGCACCACCAGTGCCACGGCCGGCCTCCACCTGGTCGGCGAGGAAGGCCCGGAGCTGGTCACCAGCCCCGGATACGCCAACTTCGGCGGCGGGGAGACTGTCTACGACGCCGCCGATACGGCAGCGCTGATGTCCGGCCCTTCGACGGGACGCGGCGGCATTGAGGCTTCGCTGAAGAACCGGAGCTTTGAGGAGATCGTCTCCGCTGCGAAGTGGATGGCGGCGAACGTCAAGGCGTCGTGGGGCAACGTGGTCTACTCCAGCACCAGCGGCTGGACCGGCCTCAGGCCTGTCCTCGGCGACGTAGCGATGGGCCACGGCGGTACGGTTCCGGACTCCATGGAGGTGATGCGTTCCAAGAACGCTTCCGCGTGGGCTGACATGAACCTCCAGTCGGCCACGCAGTGGGCTCTGATGCGTGACACCACCCTGAACGAGGCCAGCCTCCAGCAGGGCGTCACGCTTCCGGCCGCGACCGCTGCGATGCAGAACGCCTCCAACACCGCGTGGAACGACATGGGTTTCCAGTCGGCCACGCAGTGGGCAGCCATGCGGGACACGACGTTCGCTGAGTCCAACCTCATGCAGACGTCCACCATGCCCGCCTCCGCGGTGGCGATGCAGACGGCTTCCGGTACCGCGTGGAACGACATGGCTCTCCAGTCGTCCTCGCAGTGGACAGCCATGAACGATTCCGCGTTCACGCCGCTTCAGAGCACCATGACCACCGAGGTCCCTGGTGCCGCGAACACGATGAACACGGGTGTCAGCTCCGAATCCAAGAGCATGGCCACCAACGTCATCAGCGCCGTCGAAAGCACCATGGGCCCGGTCGACAGCTTCATCTCCAAGATGGACTCGGCCATCGCCAAGGCCAACCAGGCCGCTACCGCGATCCGTTCCGCTGTAGGTGTAGCGGCCGGCGGCGGTTCCGTCAGTGGCGGAGCGTCGGCTGGATCCGGGACTGGAGGCGCATCCTCCGGGCTCTCGGCCGCTCTCAACCAGGCAGCCGCGAACAACGACATGCTGCTCGCGGGTGGCTGGACTCCACTCGACGACGGGACCTGGATGGCTCCGTCCGGAGGCGGCACGGCAGCGCAGAGGCGTGCCGCCGACCAGGCGGCTGCGAACAACGACATGCTGCTCGCGGCCGGGTACAAGTTCCTGGACGACGGAACGTGGAGCCGTTTCGCCGAGGGTACGCCGAGCGCTCCGCGCGGCCTGGCGCTCGTCGGCGAAGAGGGTCCCGAGCTGCTGAACTTCCATGGCGGCGAGTCGGTGACTCCGGCCGGCGAGACGGCCTCGCTCCTTTCGGGCGCGAACGTCCCGATGATCACAGAGCCGGCCGTTCCCGAAGGCGGCGGCGTCCCGCAGGACGCGGCCATCCAGTCCCCGATGCTGGAGCAGATGCAGCAGTTCACCGCCCCTCCGGAGGCGGAGGGCTGGTTCGGGGAGATCATCGCCGCCGCTCAGCACATGCTGACGACGGCGCAGACGGCCTGGGACGGCACGGTCGCGGCGGGAGTTTCCGCCCAGCCTGCGATCACGGCCACCACCACGGCGGTGGGCACCGAGGTCGGAGTCCAGATCCCGGCACAGCTTGAGGCGATGGCTGCCTCTGCTGCCGCCAACTGGGCAGCCATGACGGCAACCGGCCAGGCCAACTGGGCGGCCCAGCTCGCCACGGTCTACACCCCTGCGGAAACGCACATGGGGACGACCATGCCCGCCATGTCGCTCGCGATGCAGACGGCCCACGATCTTGCGTGGACCACGATGAACGCCACGTCGCTGGCGACCTGGACCATCATGAGGGATGTCCAGTACCTGGAAGCGGAAACGCATATGGGTACGACCATGCCTCAGATGGCAGTGGCGATGCAGACGGCGCACGATCTCGCCTGGACCACGATGAATGCCACGTCCCTGGCGACGTGGACCATCATGCGCGATACGCAGTATCTGGAAGCGGAAACGCACATGGGGACGACCATGCCGCAGATGGCGGTCACCATGCAGACTGCGCACGATCTCGCGTGGACCACGATGCAGGCGACGTCGCTCGCGCAGTGGACCTTGATCCGGGACGGTCAGATCCTCCCGTTCGAGGAACACATGCAGACGACGATGCCGGCGGCTGCGCAGGCGATGAACGAGGCGGTCTCCGCAGCGTTCACCACGATGGTGGAGACCATCGTCGCCCAGCTCGACACGGCCATCGCCAAGATCGAGGAGTTCATCGCAGCCACCGAGGCGGCCATCGCTGCTGCCGAGGCCCTGGCGGCAGCCCAAGCTGCTGCTGCGGCGTCGGGCGGTGGCGGTGGTGGCGCCGGTGGCGGTGGCGTCAACGGCGGGAGCGACCTGGAGGCGGCCCTTGCCCGGGCCGGTAACCCTCAGGTCATCCAGGGCCCGTACAGCGACGGCTCCCTGAGTGCGGGAACGCACACAGGCGGCGGTGTCGTCGACGTGCCCGTCTCAGCCTTCGACGCCATGATCGCTGCTGGCTTCATCGGCTGGATCCGCTCGGGTCCCGCCTGGGCCGGCAACGAGCACGCTCACATGATCCTTCCCGGTGCACCTGACCTGTCTCCGCAGGCAAGGTGGCAGGTCCAGGACTACTACGCCGGCGGCTCCGGCCTCGGTATTCCCGGCAACCTGGCGAGGGGCTCGAACAACGCGCCCCCCGGCTGGACGTGGGTGGGCGAGGCCGGCCCTGAGCTTCTGCGCATGCGTGGCGGCGAAGAGGTCATGCCGCACCTGGCGAGCAGCATGTTCGCCAGCGGGCTTCGCCGACGACGGGGCTGGAACCCGAAGAAGTCGCAGTTCTTCCGCTCCGACGGCGGGCGCCGAGAGTTCACCTCCCTCATGGAGGCGAGCGCCGGTTCCGTTCGTGGCTCGGTCTCGGACGGCGGCGGCATCAACGTCGAGTTCACATTCAACGGTCCTGTCAGCAACGGCGAAGACGTGCGTCGCGCCGTGGACGAGGCAATTCCGAAGCTCCGTACCGCTCTTCAGGCGGGTACCGGGAGGCGAATAGGAGGCTAACGATGGCGCAGTCGTTCCAGCTTCTCCCCAGCGGTGACATCGAGAACGACGGGTGGGAACTCGTCGGCTCCAGTGTCACCGAGGTGTGGGAAGTGATCGGTTGGCTGGAGGACGACTGCTACGTCCGGTGTCCTGTGTATCGGGGAAGCGCCACGGTGTCTTTCCCGATCGACTCGGAAGATCTCCCTGCGGGGGCCATTATCGACTCGGTGACCGTCATCGTCCGCATGAGGACGAGCGCGGGGTCGGGCCCCCGCACCGTGACGGTGAACGTGCTCTCGTCGGAGAACATGTCGCGGTACACGTCGCGCACGCTCCAGGCGACGAGCGCGTTCACCACCCACGAGGTCGGCACCTACACCAAGGATCCGATGGGCAAGGCGTGGGACATCCACCGCCTGAACAAGCTCCGGCTCCGGATCTACTCTCTCAACGATCTCTTCGACGCCGTACAGATCTCCCAGCTTTACGTGAAGGTCAACTACCACGTGAAGCCGAAGGCGGTCGTCACGGCGCCGACCGGCACCAGCGTCTCGCCCTCTCCCCTGGTGAAGTGGAACTACACCCAGGCCGAGGGCGAGCCGCAGCTCAAGGCCGACATCAAGCTGTTCACCTCGCAGCAGGTGGCGGCGGTCAACACCTTCAACCCGGAGACGGAGCCCCCGCTCTACAAACAGACCCAGACCGGCTCCGCCCCCCAGCATCAGATCGGCACCACGCTCAACAACAACGGGTACCGGGTGTACGTCCGGGTCTGGTCCGAGCACAACGCGAAGTCGACCTGGGCCTACAAGGACTTCACCATCAACGCCCCGTCGCCCGGCGTCCCCGGCGACGACAACGCCGGCGAGGGCGGCACCCCCGGCGTCGGCGTCCCCTCCGCAATCCCCGACACCTACACCTCCTCGGCGCAGCTCCGCATGCGCGACGCCTCGAACCTCCTGAGCGTCCAGCAGGCCGACTTCGAGATCGCCTCCGATCCGCTGGAGTGGACGGCGTCCGGCGCCTCGCTGGCGCGGGTCGTCTCCAAGGCCTTCGGCGGCGGCCTGGCCTCGATGTCGATGACGGCGACGGCGGCGGCGACGATGTCGGCGGAGACGACGTTCGTCGAGGTCGCGCCGGGCCTTCCGGTGACCTGCCGGGCCCAGGTGCTCGCCGGCTCGTCGGCGCGCACCGCGCGGCTGTGGGCCGACTTCTACGACGAGACCTTCACGTACATCAGCAGCACGACGGCGGTCAGCCTGACCGACTCCGCCACCACCTGGAGCGAGCTGGTCGGCACCGGCACGACGCCGGCCACCGCGCTGTACGCGAAGCTCAAGGTGGAGATCGTCACCCCGAACCTGTCCGAGGTCCACTACGTCGACCACGCCGGCCTGATGTACGGGACGAACTCCGCCTGGACCGACGGCGGCCACCAGTCGCACAACCTCCTCTCCTCCTACCTGGCCACGGCCGACGACCCCGAGTCGGCGGTCGAGGAATGGGAGCAGGCGAACTCGGCGACGACTGTCACGCGGACGGCTGTCACCGGCACCGGCGGTCACGGTCTGCTGTGCCAGCAGATGCAGTACGTGGGGGCCGCCTCGGCCATCGCGTTCCGCGCGACGGGCACGGTGTTCACGTCGCCGACGTCCGGCACGAACTACACCCTGAATAAGCCCGCCGGCACGGTGCAGAACGATCTGCTCCTGGCCTTCGTCACCTCGACGGCCGGCGGCTCGATCGTGCCTCCGACGGGCTGGTCCCTGGTGGCGAGCGCCACGGTGGACGACGACTCGACGTACGACGTCTCGCTGCACGTCCTCAAGCGGACCGCGACGTCCTCGGACCCCTCGTCCTGGACGACGGGCAAGCTGGCCACCGCCTCGTCCCGCAGGACGGCCGTGGTGGTCGCGTACAGCGGCACGGCGCACGCCGATGACCAGTTCATCGCCGACAACATCAGGAAGGATCCCGGGGGCTCCCCGGTCCACCGGACGCAGATCGTCCAGAACACCGACCCGAACGCGTGGCGGGTCGGGGCCTTCGCGGCCAGCGACGACCTGGCCGGCGCCACCTTCTCGGCGAACCGGGTGGCTCCGCCGGGCGCGGACGCTCCGCCGATCTCGTTCGTCGGCGCCTCCTCGAAGTGGGTGCAGCACAGCCTGACCACCTCGTACACGATCCACAAGCCGACCGGCGTCCAGTCCGGCGACCTGATGATCGCGTCCGTGGTGATGAGCGGCTACGCCCCCACGGTCACCCCGCCGGCCGGGTGGACCCTGGTGAAGTGGCACTCGCAGCCCTTCTCCGGCTCCAGCGACGGCGGCGTGCACTCCGGTGACGTCACCATGGCGATCCTGAAGCGGACGGCGGGCTCCTCCGAGCCCCACTCCTGGACGGGGACGCACAGCGCCGCCGGGCAGCCGAAGGTGACCCAGGTGGTGGCCTACAGGAATTGTGACGATGCGGCGAATCAGTTCATCGCGCAGAATTCCGCCGGTAGCCACAATACGTCCAAGGTTCCCACCCCTGAGGTGACGAACTCGAACTCGGCCGCCTGGCGGGTCTGCATGTTCGGTGCGACCACGCCGTTCGCGTCGTCCTGGAGCGCAGGGGACATATCCGAGCGATGTGATTCCTCTACCAGTCTCGATAATTTCCCCGATGCGGTCCTCAGTTTCTCGGACTCCAATGGGCCGATCTCGACCGGTACGCACAAAAGGACCGGGCAGATCAACTCAATCAGCAATTCGCAGTCGAATGTCCCCAGCGGCAACTTCTTCGCCGCCATCGGATGGATCGGCATCCTCAAGCCGCTGTCGGCCCCACCCGCGCAGCCGGGCAACGAGACCGAGCGCGTCGACAACAACAACGGCTCGTCCAACCCGTGGATGAGCACCGCCGTGTACGACTCCAACGGGGTCATCCCGGCCGGGGCCACATCGCTGTACGGGCTTTTCGCCGGCGGCGGGAACGGGTTCGCCGGCTCGATGGCGTCCTGGATCGGCATCCTCAAGCCGGCCAGCAGCGTTCCCGCCAACGTCGCCTCGGCGCGGCCGAACGTCTGGGTGGACATCTCCGAGATGGACCCGGACATCCTCGACCTGGCCGGGAACAAGGTCACCGTGATGGCGTCCTTCCTGGGCACGAGCGACGGCACTCCCGTCCTCGGCATCGAGTTCGCCCGGGCCAACCAGGCGATCAGCGACGCGTCCGCCAACGGCGCGGTCTTCAACACCGTCACCTGGAATAAGTCGTACGCCACATTCACCGTGCCGGAGGGTACGACCCGGATGCGGCCGGTCCTGTCCGCGCTCGGGCGGGAGACCGACGACATCGTGAAGTTCGACCGCGTCGGGCTCATGCTCGGGGCGCCGGTCGCCGGCGAGACGCCGGCCTGGAGGAACGGCACGTCCCGGGCGGAGCATCCCGTCTGGTCGAAGCCGATCATCCAGTACACCGACGACACCGGCACAGGCTTCTCAAGCTGGACCGACCTTCCGGGCCAGAAGCTGATCCCGCCAGCGTTCCGCTCGGACACGGGCCAGCTCGCCTACGTCGACCATTCGGTGGTGCCGCTCAACGTGCGGAAGTACCGGGTGCAGACGATCTCCTACGGGCTCCAGGGCGAGGTCTTCGCCTCGGGCTGGGGCCCGGAGAGCAACGAAGTGTCGTTCTCCGCGCTCAACTGGTGGCTGAAGGACTTCCATGACCTGTCCACCGCGCTTCGCCTCCGGGTGAAGTACGAGGACGTGGTCGTCACGACCGACAACACCGCGACCGTCTTCCACCCTCTGGGCGAGGACTATCCGGTGGTCGTGACCGAGGGGTACAAGGCCGACTCGCTCACCATCACGGTCGTCTGCGACCGGCAGGAGGAGGCGGCGCTCTACCGGCTGCTGAGGGCCAAACGCACTCTGCTGCTCCAGAGCGACACCGACTACGCCTGGTGGGTGCGCCCGGTCGACGCCCTGACCGTCTCCAGCTTGGCCGTGAGCCAGCAGCGCAGGACCACGGACCCCGTGAAGTTCGTGACCTGCAAGTTCGTCCAGGTCAAGCCGGAGGAGTAGGCCGGACCGCACAACTGAATACGGAGTGGCCATGCCGACGCAGTCGGATAGGTTCTACCGCGAGATTCGCGGCTCTCACACGATCGTTTCGTGGATCGACGTGATCGGCCCGGACCAGGAGCTTATCCGGCTGCCGGCGACGGACGGCCAGGTGGACGTCGACAGGTCGGCGGCAGTGCGGCGGAAGCTGTCCTGCCAGTGCATCGACCCCCTCGGCCTGCTCACCCCCCGCGACGAGGGGGAGCTGCTGACGCCTTACGGGACAGAGCTCCGCGCCTACCGGGGGATCGAGTACTCCGACGGGACCCAGGAGGTCTGCAAGCTCGGTACGTTCCGGCTGTCGAAGTCGTCGATCTCCGACAGCAACACCGGCTCGCCGGTGATCCAGCTCGAAGCGTACGACCGGGCGCGCACGGTGCAGCGGGACAAGTTCAAGGTCCCGTACACCATCGCCTCCGGCACCAACGCCATGACCGCGCTGAAGGACATCATCAAGATGACCTTCCCCGCGATCCAGTACGACACCATCACCTCGACGGTGACGACCACCGCTCCCCTGCTGTTCGACGCCGGCAGCGACCCGTGGGAGGCCGTCTACCAGCTCGCCCGGTCCATGGGGTGCGAGGTCTACTTCGACGTCGAGGGCCGCCTGGCCGTCCTGCCTCCGAGCGACCTCAACGCCCTTCCCTCGCCCGACTTCACGTACGTGGAGGGCCAGGGCAACGTGATGGTCGATCTCAGCAAGGAGTTCAACGACGAGAACGCCTTCAACGGCGTCATCGTCACCGGGGAGTCGATCGGCGACCAGCTCCCGCCGGTGCGCGGAGAGATCTGGGACGACAACCCCACCTCCCCGACCTACCGGCTGGGCCCGTACGGCGAGGTGCCGGTGTTCATCACCGACAACCTCGCCAAGACGGAAGAGCAGTGCAAGGCGATAGCGAGGGCCCAGCTCAACCTGATTCTCGGCGCCGCTTCCCGGATCGCCATCACCGGCATCGTCAATCCCTCGTACGAGTGCGGCGACATCGTCCGGGTCAAGCGGGCCAAGTCGAAGATCGACGGCCTCTACTCCGTCGAAGCATTCAGCATTCCGTTGAGGGCGGGCACGCAGGCCCTGACACTGAGGGAGCAGAGGCCGACGAATGTCAACCCCAACTAACCAGCCCCTCATTGCCCCCTCGCTGGCCGAGACGCAGGCGATCAACAACGCCGACCTCGACGGCGCGATCCGGGACCTGGTCGCGGTGATGCAGTCGCAAGGCGTCAAGGGCTTCAACCCCAACGCCTCGGTGCACGTCAAGGGCGTCATCACGGCGGTGAACCACGCCGGCCTCCCTCCCACCGTGACGATCCAGATCCAGGGCGAGACGTCCGTGGAGATCTCGGGCGTCCGGATCATGAACAACTACACCCCGGTCGTCGGCCAGACGGTCGACATCCGCAAGCAGGGTCCGGACATCGTCATCACTGGCCACACCGCCGACGCCAGCGGGACGGCCCTCGGGCAGACCGGCAGCGGCTGGATCAAGGCGACACTCTCCAACGGATCCCACAACGGCAACAGCAACGGCGACGTCTACTACCGCCTGATCCTCGACCACGGCTCCTGGAAGATGCAGTGGCGCGGCGGCTGGGACCCGAACGGCTCGTCCACCATGATCGACACCGCGGAGGCCCTGGCCACCGAGTACCGCCCGAAGTCGCACCGCTCGGTCATCGCTGCCCGTCAGGTCAGCACCGCCACGTCCGTCGTCCTCGACTTCCGCACCGACGGCCGGGTGCTCCTCACCGGGCACACCTACTCGACCTCCACCTCCACGGTCAGCGGCGACGTCGGCTTCACGAGCATCAGCGGCTTCACGTCGGTGGGCGGCACGCACAACCACCTCGGCGACTCCGGCGGCGTAACCAGCTCCGACGGCGGCCATGACCACAGCTTCGGCGCCAGCCACGACCACGGCTTCTCCGGCGGCGCCCACTCGCACACCGCGACCGCGCCGGACTGGGTGTCCTTGAACGGAGTGGAGTACTTCCTGTGATTCCTGAGGGGCAGCCGGCCACCGTCGAGACCCGTCTCGCTGTGCTCGAAGTAAAGCTGGATCAGCTATTGGAGCTGAACAAGAGCCGGGGCGAAGACCACGAGAACCGCATCCGAAAATTGGAGGAGCGGAAATTCCCGCTCCCCACCATAGCCGTACTGGTGGCATCGCTTTCTCTAATAGCGACCGTCGTCATGTACGTAGTGAACCTCAAAAACTGAATAATGAGGTAAGAAGAAATGTCCAAGGGACGACATGCACGCCCCACTCAGCCGAACTCCGCTAAGCGAATAGCTCTCGGCGCCACCGCGCTCCTGTCCGGTGGATCCGTCGTCCCCATTGCTCTCGCCGGATCCGCGAACGCGGCGACCGCATCCGAATGGGAGACCACCGCTCAGTGTGAGTCCTCGGGCAACTGGTCCATCAACACCGGCAACGGATACTACGGCGGGGTGCAGTTCGCCCAGTCGACGTGGGAAGCGTACGGCGGTCTCGCCTTCGCTCCGCGCGCCGACCTCGCCACCAAGACCCAGCAGATCACCGTCGCCGAGCGCGTCCTGTGGAAGGGGCACGGGAACCTCAAGCCGCAGGGCAAGGGCGCCTGGCCCGTCTGCGGCGTCGGCCTCTCCAGCACCCCCTACGACGCCCCGGCGCCGGCCCCCACGCCGACTCCGACCCCAACGCCGAAGCCGACGCCGCCCCCGGTGGACGACAGCGACGGTGACGACGGGGTGTACGTCGTCAAGGCCGGCGACTACCTCGCCAAGATCGCCAGCACCCTCAAGATCGACGGCGGCTGGCAGAAGCTCTACGAGATCAACAAGGACGTCATCGGCCCCAACCCCCACCTGATCAAGGTCGGGATGAAGCTGACCCTGCCCGGCCACGAGGCCCCGGCGACCGACCCCTACAAGGACGGCCTGCCGAAGGCCGGCGAGAAGACGCCGTCCGCGAAGGCCCTCCAGGCCGAGCTCCAGCGCGTGGGCTTCATGGCGAAGACCGTCGAGCGCGCCGACACCTACGGGCCCAAGACGCAGGAAGCCGTCGGCCGCTTCCACGAGGAGCACCCCGAGTACCGCACCGTCGAGGACAAGCCGGACGTGCAGATCGGCCCCAAGGGCTGGGCTCACCTCCGCGACATGACCTCGGACGCGGTGAAGTACCCGAAGCCGGTGCCCGACGCCGACGCCACCCCGGCACCGAAGCCGACGCCCGCACCGTCGCCGAAGCCGACCCCGGCACCGACAACTCCGGCGCCGTCGGGCAACTATTTCCTCCCGGTCAACGGTTCGATCGGTGACAGCCTGATCATCGGCGCTGGCGGCTCGATGAGCCGGTCGGCCGGCGGCCACTCAGGCCTGGACATCAGCGCCCCGTCCGGCACGCCAGTCCGGGCGGCTACCGCCGGCACGGTGGTCGCCATCAACGCGGCCGGCTCCGCCTACGGCAACCACGTGATCCTGTCGCACTCCGGCGGGATCTACACCCTGTACGCCCACCTGAGCGGCTACACCGTCGCGAAGGGGCAGACGGTCGCCGCAGGCGAGCGGATCGGCTACGTCGGCTCGACCGGCAACAGCTCGGGCCCACACCTGCACTTCGAGGTGCGAACGGATCCGACGGCGTTCTCCGCCAGCGTCTTCTTGGATCCGACCAGGTGGCTGCGTAGCCACGGGGTCACCGTCTGACGTCCAGCCGACGTGTTGGGTCGTGTTTGATCCGGCCAGTTTGGGGGCGCCCGAGCTTCAGCGAGGGCGTCCTCACGCGCGCGTCCTGTGGTTGAGCTTCAACCTCAACCCTCTTCAGCCCCAGGTACGTCGTACCTGCCACCCCGGCTCCCTTGCGGTCGCCGAGGCGGGCGGACCAGGCCACATGCACGAGCGGTTCGCGGCCGACGGCGGGCTACTGCTGGGCGGGACAAGCCCGAGGGTACCGCGATCTTCAGGGCGGTCAAGGAAGTTGATCAAACTAAATCGAACACTTCCGAATGTACAACTGAACATGGAGAGGATCGATGCTCACACCCGCTGACATCGACAAGAAGGAGTTCGGCACCACCCGGATCAAGGAAGGCTACGACCAGCTTGAGGTCGACAACTTCCTCGACGCCGTGGCCGCCGACTACCGCTCGGCGCTCGCCCGCGTCGCCGAGCTGGAGGCGAGCGTCGTCCGGCTCCGGTCCGACCTGGCCACCGCTCAGCGCGCCTCCACCGACGCCGTCACCAGCGTCATACCGGTCCCCCCGGCCGCCAGTGCCGAGCGCATCCTGGCCGCCGCCCAGCGCACCGCCGACCAGGTCGAGGCCGAAGCCAACACGGAGGCCGGCAGGCTCCGGGCCGCCGCCCGCGCCGACGCCGAAAGCATCAAGCAGACGGCCGAGGCCGAGCGCCAGACGATCCTCAACCGGCTGGAGTCCGAGCGCGCCGAGCTGGCCGAGAAGATCGAAATGCTCAAGGCCCGCCGTGCGAACTACCGAGCCTGGCTCCGAGCCGCCCTCTCCAACATCGACGAGGAGGAGGCGAACGATGCCTAAGCCCAAGAAGGCCGCCACGGCGGCGGTGATCGCGGACGGTTACACCGCCGACGAAGCCATCGAGATCGCCGAGGCTCTCCAGCAGGAGGAACCCCCGGTCGTCGACCACCGCCTGAGGGAGACCGGCAACGGCCCGACCGTCAGCTACGAGGAAGGGCTGCTCCGAGAGATCTACGGGGAGCCCGACGCCGAGGGGGTGTACCGGTGAGCCTCGAAGCGATGATCGCGAAGGTCGAGTCCCGGCTCGGCACCACCGGCCGGCCCAACATCGCCACCCGTTGGTACGCGGCCCGCAACGGCCCCTACTTCGCCAACGCCGCCTGGTGCAACATGTTCCTCACCTGGGCGGCACACGAGTCCGGCAACTACAGCCAGGTCTGCTTCGGCAAGGACTTCGCCTACACCGTCTGGCACGCGCAGGAGTTCCAGAACAACGGCCAGTGGCACACCGACACCGCCGGCATACGTCGAGGCGACATCGTCTTCTTCGACTGGCAGGGCTCGAACAGCATCGCCCACATCGACCACGTCGGAATCGTCACCGGGGTCAACGGCCGCGACATCCTCACGATCGAGGGCAACACCGATGACCGCGTCGCCCGGCGCGTCCGGCACGCCGACGACATCGCCGGCTACGGCCGCCCGGCCTACCCGGCGGAGCCCGGCGCCAACACCTACACCGCCAAGGCTGGCGACACCCTGTCCCGAATCGGGAAGGCCATCGGAGTCCGCTGGCAGGACATCGCCGCCCTCAACGGCATCCTGTCCCCCTACACCATCGACGTCGGCCAGGTGCTCCTGCTCCCCAGCCGGGCACCGGCACCGACGACGCCACCGGCACCGGCACCGGCACCTCCCCCGCCGCCGGCACCCGTCGGCGCCGAGGTCAGCCTGGCGAACCTGGAGTTCGGCGACCGCACCGACGACGTCAAGGACTTCCAGGCCGCCCTGAAGGCGAAGGGCTTCGACCCGGGCCCGGTCGACGGCGTCTTCGGGGACCGGACGAAGGCCGCCTGCGCCGACTTCCAGCGGGCACAGGGCTGGTCCGGGGACGGCGCTGACGGTCTCCCGGGGCCCCAGACCATCGAGCACCTGGGCCTGCGCCTGGCGGGCGGCACCACGCCCCCGCCGGCGCCGGGTGAGCCGGCGCATGACTACCGGCGCGTGACGTACGGCGGGAAGCGGGTCAACGCCCGCACGAAGGTGATGCTGGAGGCCGCCGCCGCCGACTTCGGGCGGGCCTTCACCCTCACCCAGGGCTCGTACAACGCCGGCGGTGTCGCCGCCAGCGCCGGCACCCACGACGGTGGCGGCGTCGTCGACATCTCTGTCTCTGGCTGGTCCCGCGCCCGCATGGACAGTGCCGTGCAGGCCCTGCGCCGAGCTGGCCTGGTCGCCTGGCTGCGCGTGCCGCCGGCCTTCGACTACCACATCCACGCCGTGGCGATCGGCGACCGGGAGATGTCCCCGGCCGCGAAGAGCCAGATCCAGCAGTGGCGGGAAGACCGCGACGGCCTGGCCCGGCGTGGCCCCGACCCTGCGCCGGACCCCTACCCGGCGTGGACCCAGCAGTACCGGTAAGAGAAAGGATCACCCACCATGAAGGACTCCACCCGGCGTACCGTGCGCACGGTCTTCCAGACCGTCGTGTCCGTCGCCGCAGGTATGCCGCTCCTCCTGGACGCCTCGGGCATCCCGGAGGCGGCCCCCGGCGTCGGCGTCGTCCTCGCCGTCGCCGCCGCCGTCACGCGCCTGATGGCGCTGCCGCTCGTGGACAACCTGCTCCCGTCCTTCCTGAAGAAGGACGCCGCCGCCTAGCTAGGAGGTGATCCGGTCTCGTGCCGGGTCGCGCCCGGCGAACTGCGCCCCCCTCTGCCAACTCGGCGGAGGGGGGCCTTTTTTCGTCGCGGCCCAGCCCGCGCACCACGGGGCAAGCGTGCGAGCTGGGCCTCGCCGAGAGTACCGACTCAGTCCTATGGTCAGTACAGGGTGGGCGGCTTGCGGATCTGCCGCATGTTGGCCAGGACCGATCGCGCCCTCCCCAAAGCCAGCCTTCTGCACACCGCTTGAAGCAGCACCTCCATCTGGTCCGCAAGGTGATCCGGAAGAAGCAGCCCCGGAGCTATGGATCAGGGCAGGGGTAGACTCCGTGCTCGCCCCGCGAACTCGGCGCATCTCAGGGCCACTTGTGGGAACAGGGGGATAATCGTGAGCCAAACGTTCGAGCCGAGGGCTGCACATCGCAGGCCCGATGGAGATGGAGGTCTTGGATGACCACTCCGACGCCACCGGCTGAACCAGTACTGACTGGGGAAAACCCGGCCAGCGTAAATAGCAGCACATCGGCAAGTAACACCTCGGACTCCAGCAACATCACCGTGACAGCCACTGGTGACGGCTCGGTACAGATCAGCGAGTCACCAGCAACCCCCCAAGCAGCCGCGCAGGCGTCCTCTTCACCTAGTGGCCACGATCCGTGGATGAAGGTTCTACACTGGGCCTTCTTTAGTGTGATCTTCGCCGTACTCCCCATTGGGGCCGGTTACGTGATCGACATCACCCGGCAAAGCGATCGTTCATTCTCGGATCTGATCAGCCACGGAGAGCTCTACATCGTGTCAGCAGGCTTGACGGCGGCGGCCGTTGGGCAGTCTTTCATGAAGAAGAACAACAAACATCGCTTCCTGCATGCCATTCTAACCTTCACAAATATTGGACTTTTCTTCCTTACCTCCTTCTTCTATGCGGACGCCGTAGCACCCAGCTCCGAAGCTGATCCGAATGTCAGGCGGGATGTTATGGCAGAACTGTCCTTGTGGTTCTTCGCGATCACACTTATTACTACAGGCACCAGCACCGTTCTGGCCGAGGTGGAGAAGGAACAATGACCGGTCTCGACTACTTTGCCACCGCTGGGGCTGCAGTTGCCACACTCGTGGCTTTCTCGCTAGCTGTCACAACTTTTCGAATCGCCCGCAGAAAGCCCGAAAGGGACCTTTCTGGAACTCGCGTAACAATTGAGCGCGATGGAAAGCTGATCACAATCAGGGAAGCGCAACTTCTTTCGGCGGAGCAAATGGCAGAGGTCATGCGAATGCTCGACGAGGGCACACCAAAGGACTACCCCACCAACGTCCGCATTGAAGGCCCCGGTAAAGATCCGCAGGCAGCCATCCCGCCTACTCGACAGGATGAGCAATGAGTTTCATTGCAGTCCGCCCACGCGTGGGGGAGTTCATATCTCGGGGCATGCAGTGCTTTACGAGCCTGCCATCCGATCAATAGGAAGGCGGCCCCCACTCGGGCTGCGCTGCGCTGGGCAATTCGGGCCCCCTCTGCCTCACGGCGGAGGGGGCCTTTTTGCGTTTCGGAGCCTGCCTCGCGAAGAGTCAGTACATGGTGGGCGGCTTGCGGCGGATCTGCCACATGTTCTTGTGCTCGCGCATGATGGCCGGGCGATCAGCCGGCGGGGCGCCGCGCATGGAGACGTGGAACGTCCAGGCACGGGTCGCCCGGTCGATGGCGAACATGACCAGCAGGACCAGCGCGAAGGTCGGCACCGGATAGCTCTGAAGGAGCTGAAGCGTCGTCGAAGTACTCATGTTTCCCTCCCAAGGTGCGGGCGCCTTCGAAGAGAAGGCGTCTCCGCACGGGAGGGCGCCGATCCCAACGAAGGCAGGTCAATTCCTGCCAAACACGACCGCCCGCTAGTCGTGCCCCCACGCGTTGTCTACCCCACGCGGGTAATCGTTGAGACCGGATGACACTGGTCACCGAAACTCAAGGTGTTGCTTTGGTACTGCGGGCTTCCGGTGTCGGCTTGTTCCGTTCACCGTTTTCATGGGCCGTCGGACCAGCCCTGAGGAACCACCGCACCCACTGAGTAGGGGCGGCATGTCACGTTCGCTCGCTCGGCGATGCAACTGGCATCGCCTCGGTGCGTCCGAAGCAAAGGATCCGTGATCCCGTGCACGCATACAGTAATCACGAGCCGCCTGAGCAATCAACTCGTGCAGCTCGGAGGGCGTTTGAGGGCAAGACCGCTCGCCGCATGAAGGTCTTCCGGCAACGCAGAAGCGCCCCCTGGCCCTATGGCCAGGGGGCGCCGATCGCGAAACGCTACGAGGCGACCAGCTCGATCTTGACCGCGAGGGCGCCGAGCGCCTCCTTCTCGGGCCCGTAGATGGTGCGGATGTTGGTGAGCTGCTGGTCCCGAGTCGCGGTCGGGTTGACGTTGGCCGGCCCCTCCCCGTCGAGCAGCGCCTCGAAGTCGGGGTACTCGGTGACGCGGAGGACGTTCACGTCGCACGTCTCGTCGGTGCCCTTGATCCGGAAGCGAATCGTGTCGCCGGCGGCGAGGTCCGCGAGGTGCGGGTACTTGACCCTCACCTCGGTCGTCTTCTGGCCGGAGGAGACCAGCTCGAAGTACTGGCGGTAGAGGTTCAGCTCGTGGACGCGGGTGGTGCTGTTACTCATCGGGAAGGAACACTCCTGGGCGGCGGAACGGTGATCAGGCGGCCGACCTCGGCGGCCGAGTACGAGCGGAAGAAGTGGCGGGGGTCGGACAGCAGGGTCTCGGTCATGGCGAGGAGCTGGTCGGCGTACTCGGTGATGCTGCCGGGCCACAGCCGGGTGTCGAGCATCCAAGGCGCTGCCCCCTCGGGCAAGGCAGCACGGCCTTCCCGGATGAGGGACTTCGACAGCTTGGCGCCGGTGTCGGTGACGATCTGGGGGCAGAACAGCCGGGCGGGAAGCTGACCCCCGGTGAGTCCCACGGCCCGGAGTGCCTCGTCGACGAGCTGGGAGCCGAAGATCCAGTCGCCGCCCTTGACCATCACGTACAGGGTGTCCCTGTCGTCGGCCAGGCTGAGTTCCTTGACCAGGTTCCGGTAGAGGGTGGCCAGGTCGAGGTAGCCGCCGGCGGTGGGCGTGATGACGACCTCGTACGGGCCGTGGTGGAGGCAGACAGCGGAGACGTGTGCCGTCTCGCTGTCGACGAGGCGGACCTGGGTGCGCTCGGCGTGCTTCTCGGCCCAGCCGCAGCCGGGCCGGGGGCACGGCACGCGCAGGTGCGGGGTGCCGTGGGAGGGGTCGAGCCACCAGCGGGCGGCGTCGATGCGGGGCAGGAGCCGGAGCCAGGTGCGGCGGTAGTGCTCGCCGGCCTGCTGCTGGGTGTACGTCTCGATGCGGTGCGGGATGCCCAGGCGCCTGGACAGGGCGGTGAAGAGGGGCTGGTACAGCGCGTCGACGACGTCGTGCAGGGCCTGCTCGCCGAGGGCCTGGGCGTAGGCCCGCTGGTAGGCGTGGCCGCTGACGAAGTCGGTGCCCAGCTCGTACGGGGCGTTGTCGAGGGCCCCGAAGCGCACCTCGGTGGGAAAGCCGTAGCGGTCTCCCAGGCGGGCCGCCATCGCGAAGGCCAGGGTCTGCACCAGAGAGGTACCCAGGTGCGGGGCGCCGTTGATCTGGGTTCCGACCACCAGCACGATCCGCTCGGGCGGGCAGCTCAGGATGCGCGGCGCTAAGACGTCCTCGGCGTGCGTCAGGGCGTTGGCGAGGACCGTGTTCGGGGAAACGGGGTGGGACATGGACTTCCCCCTCCTGTAGGGGCTCGATGTTGGGGGCCGTCCCGGAGTCCCCACTCTCCGGGACGGCCGACGCGCTGTTCAGTGGTGCGGGATCGACGCCACGACCCGGCTCGGGGTGTCCAGCCAGACCATCTGGCCGGCCTCCGAGACCGTCAGGCCGAAGCGTTCGAAGCCCGGCCTGTTGCGCTCCTGCCACCAGTGGAACGCGCTCTCGATCTCATCCCAGAGCCGGCGGCCCCCTGCCTGGACGATCTCGAACTCGTTCGCGTCGGGCTCGTAGTCGGCGGAGGCCCACGACTTCGTGTCCAGGCTGTACACCCAGAGCGTGTACGAGCCGTCCTGGTACCGCTCGGTGCGCCAGAACGCTCCCGGGACCATGACGCCGACGACGAACTGTTCGATCCACCCTCCGACCTTCGCCGGCGACAGGGAGGTCTTGCTCGTCTCCCCGCCGGCGGGCCACGGTTCGCCCCTCAGGTAGAGGTGGTGGGGCGGGCGGTCGGGGCGCTGCTGCCGCAGGCGCATGAAGGCGCTGCTGCGGGTGAAGCGTCCTTCCGCCACCCCGTTCTCCTGGACCGTGAGACGAACGATCGCCTCCCCGCCGTAGGTGGGGCCCCACGGGGCCACGATGACGCCGCCGGTCCGGGTCTGCTCGACCCAGTCGTGCGGGACGCTCCCCACGGAGCAGGTGGCGATCACGCGGTCGTAGGGGCGGGGGCGGGGGTGTCCACGCCGGCCGTCGCCGACGACGAGGGTCGGCCGGATCCCGAGGGTGAGCAGGTTCGCCGCCCCGTCCTGGGCCACATCGGGGTCGTACTCGATGGTGGTGACGCTGTTTCCCCCGACGCGGTGAGCCAGCAGGCCCGCGTTCCAGCCGGTGCCGGTTCCGATCTCCAGGACCTGGTGACCGAGCTGGACGTCCAGGTCTTTCAGCATCGTGAAGACCATCGTGGGCAGGGAGTTGGAGCTGGTCGGCGTGGTCCCGACGTCATCGCCGGTGTGCCGGCCTTCGTCCCACTGGGTGGTCAGGGGGATGTCGGAGTACACCGCCTCGAACCAGCGCTCGGGGTCCTTGGTGCGGTCGACGACGGCGGCCTGCTTGGTGCCGTCCGCGATGCCCGGCCACACCCGGGCCGGCAGGAACACGTCGCGCGGGACGGCGTTGAACGCGGGCAGCCAGTCGGATTCGATGGTGCCCTTTTCGAGGAGGGCGGAGGCGAGCCTCTTCAGGCCCGCCTCCCTCTTGCTGGTGTCCACCTGCGCCCTACTTGCTCGCGGGGCCGGAGCCGTCGGAGGTGTTGCCGCCCTCGTCGGAGCCACCGCCGCCGTGCTTGGCGCCGCTGCTGGAGTCGTCCTGCTGGCTGCCGCCGGTCCCGCTTCCGGACCCTCCGCTGTGCTTGCCGCTCATTTCCCACTCCTCTTCTTCTTGGTGAAACCGCCCTGGCGGGTGCGAGGGCGGAGGCTTGGGGGCCGCGCCGCCGGGTCCAGGTGGGGCTGTCCCGGGGGCGCGGCCGGCTTAGGGGTGCAGATGTAGAGCGCTGCTGCGCCTGCGCCCACCGCGATGAGCATCAGGGCCAGCATGGCCTTGTGGATCACCGCGCCGGGGCGTACGGCGGGGGCCCGTAGGTGTCGGCGGCGCTCGATACGCGCTCGACGGGCCGCCACACGTCCACGAGCCCGCTCACGACGGCGGTTCTTCCGTTGGCGAAGCGCAGGGTCTTGACCCCGACCTTGGGTGTCGTCATGTCCACCACCCGGTAGAAGAGCCCGGGGCGCGCCTCGTAGAAGTCGC
Source organism: Streptomyces roseolus (assembly GCF_014649855.1). GTDB lineage: Bacteria > Actinomycetota > Actinomycetes > Streptomycetales > Streptomycetaceae > Streptomyces > Streptomyces roseolus. Next base: position 154,092 of record NZ_BMTV01000022.1, read on the forward strand.
CGATCCGGACATCGTGCGCCTCGGACGACTCGGCCCGGGTGCCGGGCGGCTCTGTCGGTCCGCCCTTGTGCAGGTTCGCGAGCCTGGCCCCGACGGTCGCGCTGTCGCGGAGCCAGTTGAACGCGTAGTGGGTGGTGGACTCCGTGTTCGGCCGGCGCGGGACTTCGAGCTGCCTGTTCGCCGCTTCGATCAGGGCACGGACCTCGGGCCGGCTGTCCCAGTCGAACGTCAGCAAGCGGGACAGATTCCGGATCATCAACCGGACCGCGTCGTCGATCTGGGCGCGGGTCGAGGTGCCCACCCTCATGTTGCCGACGTGCTGGAGGTCGCTGAGGATGACGCGCGCCTCGTCCACGAAAACGTTCCTCGTACTCGCGCCATTCGTCACGCTAGTCATCACCCGCTTCTCCTCGTCTGCCCGCAGGAGGCTGTCTCCAGGGCAACTTCACGGCCCGGCCGGCTTCGCTCGCCAGGCACGCATAGTTGCTCTTCGTGGCTCCGTCGCTACCGAGAGCTGAAGCATCCCGAGGGCTGAGAAGACTAGCTAGGGGCATCTCTAGGGTCAAGTTGATCCGGAAGCACAGAGGTTGCCTGCGTAGGGGCAGTCTTAGGGGCAAGATGAGGCTATGAGCGTTGGGGCCTTGATTCACGACCTACGTAAGGCCCGAGGATGGTCGCAGGGACGCCTTGCTCGCGAGATCAACGAGGCGTTCGGTACGAACATCGATCGGGAGTACATCAGCCGCTGGGAGCGTTCGAAGGTAGAGCCCAGGAACTTCTACCTCCGATGTCTGTCCGCTGTGCTCGATGTGCCCCTAGGGTCTGTTGCGAAAGTGGATCTTGTTCGTTGATGATCACGTCCTGTGGGACGTGGGGATCTGACGAACGGC
>NZ_BMTV01000023.1 GCF_014649855.1 Streptomyces roseolus
CCTTCCTCGACACCAAGTTCCCCTACTTCGGCGGCCAGCAGGCCAACCGCATCTTCGCCGAATCCGCCCGCAACGTCGGCGAGGACTGGTCCTACCTGCCCTTCCAGGTCTACGCCAACTCCATCTTCAACGACACCGTCGGCAAGGCCTACGTCTCCCCCACCACCCTCACCGACGGCCTCAAGGCCTGGCAGGACGCCAGCGTCAAGTACGGCAACGACCAGGGCTTCACCGTCAACAAGTAGCCGCATCGCGGCGGGGGCGGAGCCGGACGGCGCTCCGCCCCCGCGAGCCCTCGGAAAGGGCTTGCCACACCCCATATGTTTGCGTAAACACCTCAAGGCGACGTCTCGACTCGCACGACTTCACGTACAGGAGCAAGCAGCGCATGCCCGTTCTCCAGACAGACAAGGCCGGATTCCTGCTCGACGGCCGACCCTTCCGGTTCCTGTCCGGTGGGCTGCACTACTTCCGGGTCCATCCCGAGCAGTGGCAGGACCGGCTCCGCAAGGCACGGCTCATGGGCCTCAACACCGTGGAGACCTACGTCCCCTGGAACCTCCACCAGCCGCGCCCCGACCGCTTCGCCCTCGACGGCGGCCTCGACCTCCCCCGCTTCCTCGACCTCGCCGCCGCCGAGGGACTGCACGTCCTGCTGCGCCCGGGGCCGTACATCTGCGCGGAATGGGAGGGCGGCGGCCTGCCCTCGTGGCTGCTCGCCGAGCCGGACATACGACTCCGCTCCCGCGACCCGCGGTTCCTGGCGGCCGTGGACGACTTCTTCCGCCGTCTGCTCACCCCGCTCCACCCCTACCTCGCCTCGCGGGGCGGCCCGATCCTGGCCGTACAGGTGGAGAACGAGTACGGCGCCTACGGCGACGACACCGCCTACCTGGAGCACATCGCCGACTCTCTGCGCGCCTGCGGCGTCGACGTCCCCCTGTTCACCTGCGACCAGCCGGCCGACCTGGAGCGGGGCGCCCTGCCCGGCGTCCTCGCCACCGCCAACTTCGGCAGCCGCTCGGCCCACCACCTCGCGGCGCTGCGCGCGCGGCGCCCCGAAGGGCCGCTGATGACCACGGAGTTCTGGATCGGCTGGTTCGACCGCTGGGGTGCCCGGCACGTGGTCCGCGACCCGGACGACGCCGCCCGCGAGCTCGACGAGGTCCTCGCCGCCGGGGCGTCGGTGAACTTCTACATGTTCCACGGCGGCACCAACTTCGGCTTCACCAACGGCGCCAACGACAAGCACACCTACCGCCCGACCGTCACCTCCTACGACTACGACTCGCCGCTCGACGAGGCCGGCGACCCGACGGAGAAGTACACCGCCTTCCGCGACGTCATCGCCAAGTACGCGCCCGTGCCGGACGCCCCCGTGCCCGCGCCCGGCCCCAAACTGGCCCTTCCCGCCGTCGTGTTGACGGAGAGCGCCGCGCTGCTGCCGAACGCCGGCGCCCTGGCGCCGCGGGTGGACTCCCGGCGGCCGCTGACCATGGAGGAGCTGGAGCAGGACTTCGGCTTCGTCCTGTACGAGACCACCCTGCCCGTGCGCGGCCCCGTCCTGCTGGAGGTCGAGCACGTCCGCGACCGCGCCCAGGTGTTCGTCGACGGGCAGCCGGTGGGCGTCCTGGAGCGCGAGAACCACGAGCACTCCCTGGCCTTCACGGCCCCGCGGGCCGGCAGCGTGCTCTCGGTCCTGGTGGAGAACCAGGGCCGGGTGAACTACGGCCAGGGCATCCACGACCGCAAGGGCCTCCTCGGCGCGGTCCTCCTCGACGGCGTCGAGCCGTCGGCGTGGACGAACCGGCCGCTGCCGCTCACCGCCCTGGAGGACGTCCCCTTCACGCACACCACGACGATCCCCGTCGGTCCGGCCTTCCACCGGGGCACCTTCGCACTCGACGAGACGGCCGACACCTACCTGCACCTCGACGGCTGGACCAAGGGCAACGCCTGGGTGAACGGCTTCCCGCTCGGCCGGTACTGGTCCCGCGGCCCGCAGAAGTCGCTGTACGTCCCCGCGCCCGTGCTGCGCGCCGGGACGAACGAGGTCGTCGTCCTGGAACTCCACGCCGGGCCCCGGGCCCGCACCGTCGACTTCCGCGCGGCGCCCGACCTCGGCCCGACCGAGGAGTAGGACCACTCGGCGACGCCGGACCCGGGCGGGTCCTCCCCCGCACGCCCGGGTCCGGCCCCTCTCCGCCCCTGCCCTCCCGGCTCCCGGGAGGGCTTTCGCCGTTCCCGGGCTCCGGACACACGCCTGCGCCGGGCGGCCGCGCCCGGCGGCCCGAGGGGGACGCTCTCCCCGCAGGGGGAACGCCGCCCCGGAACGTGGCACCGAGGACGAGGCCCCACGGTCCCTTCTCCCGCGCACCGTCCGTGAAGGGTGCCGGCCGGGGTGGTGGGAACCGGTCCACCACCGCGGCCGCCCCGCACCTCGCGCGTCCTCCCCCGGCGGCCGTACGCGGCCAGGGCCACGGCTCCCGGCCTCACCCCGTCACCGCCCGAGCCGCCGAGCCGCCGAGCCGCCGACTATCCCAGTGCGCCACGAGGCCCGCTCCCCTGAGGGAGCGGGCCTCGTCCGTGCGCCGGAGAGCCGTGGGGCGGGTCAGTGGGGGAGTCCGACCGCCCGTTCGCCGTTGCGGCGCTGCTGGATGACGACGGCCGCCACGAGCAGGGCGCCCTGGGCGACGTTCTGCCAGAAGGTGTTGATGCCCTGCACGGTGAGGCCGTTCTCCAGGGCGCCGAGGAGGGCGACGGCGAGCAGGGTGCCGCCGACGCCTCCCTTGCCGCCCTTGAGGGCGCAGCCGCCGAGGGCGGCGGCGGTGATGGCCTTGAGTTCGAGGCCCTCGCTGCCGGAGACGGGCTGGCCTGAGCCGGTGCGGGCGGTGAGCAGGATGCCGGCGACGGCGGCGACGACGCCGATGAGGGCGTAGACGGCGACGAGGTACTTGTTGATGTCGATGCCGGCGAGGCGGGCGGCGGTGTCGTTGCCGCCGATGGCGTAGAGGTTGCGGCCGATGTCGGTGTACTTGAGCATCACGTGCACGGCGAGGGCGACGGCGACGAGGATCCAGACCATGACGGGCAGGCCGGCGATCTTGCCGCGGCCGAGGAAGACGAAGACCGGGTCGTTGAGGACGTAGCCCTGGGCACGGCCGTCGGACAGGAGCTGGGCGAGGCCCTTGTAGGCGGCGAGTCCGGCGAGGGTGGCGATGGTCGGGTTGACGCGGCCGTAGACGATGGCCAGGCCGTTGGCGACGCCCACGAGGACGCCGACGCCGACGGCGGCGAGCATGCCGAGGTAGGCGTGGGAGCCGGTACTGGTGAAGACCATGGCGCTGACCACGGAGGCCACGCCGACCTGGGAGCCGACGGAGATGTCGAGGCCGCCGCAGATGATGACGACGGTCTGGACGACGGCGAGGAGACCGGTGATGGTGGCCGCTTCGGCAATCACCTGGAGGTTGGAGAGGCTGAGGTAGTTCTCGTTGAGGACGCCGAACAGTCCGAGGACGACGACGAGCGCACCGATGAGGCTGAGGTTCTGTCCGCCGAGGGCGGCCAGGGGCGAGCGCTTGCGCGCCGCCGGCGGGGCCTTCTCGGTCCCGGCCGGGGAGGTGGTGGCGGTGGTCATCGGGGGCCTCCATGGGCGGAGTCGGTGCGGGGCCGTGCGGCGGCCGGGGTGGGGACGGGGTCGAGCGGGGCCAGGTCGTCGGCCATGGCGAGGTGGAGGATCGCTTCCTCGGTGGCCTCGGCGCGGGCGAGTTCGCCGGTGACGCGGCCGCCCTGCATCACCACGACCCGGTCGGCGAGTCCGAGCACCTCGGGGAGCTCGGAGGAGATCACGAGCAGGGCGACGCCGTCCCGCGCGAGGTCGGCGATGATCCGGTAGATCTCGGCCTTGGCCCCGATGTCGATGCCGCGCGTCGGCTCGTCGAGGATCAGGACCTTCGGCCGGCGCAGCAGCCAGCGGGCGAGGACGACCTTCTGCTGGTTGCCGCCGGACAGTTTGCGCACCTCGTGCTCGATGGACGGGGTGCGGACCCTGAGCCGGTCGGAGAAGTCCTGGGCGACGGCCTTCTCCTGGCCGCGGCGGACGAAACGCATCCGGCGCAGCCGGTCCAGGCTGACCAGGGAGGTGTTGTCGCGGATGGACCGCTGGAGGAAGAGGGCCTGGGCCTTGCGTTCCTCGGGGGCCAGGCCGATGCCGGCCCGGATGGCGTCCTTGGGGCCGCGCAGCCGCAGGGGCCTGCCGTTCAGGGTGATCCGGCCGGAGCGCAGGGGACGGTCTCCCGCGAGGGCGAGCCCCAGCTCCGAGCGGCCCGCGCCCATGAGGCCGGCGAGGGCGACGACTTCTCCGGCCCTGACCCGGAGGCTGATGTCGTGGACGTCGTCGGTGGTGACGCCGTCCAGTTCCAGCACGACCTCGTCCCGGGCGACGTCCTGCCGCACGAAGAGCGAGGAGAGGTCGCGGCCGACCATCATCCGCACGACCTCGCTCTCGGTGGTCGCCGCGGCGTCGAGGACACCGGCGGAGGCGCCGTCGCGGAGCACGGCGATCCGGTCCGCGAGCCGGAAGATCTCCTTCATGCGGTGGGAGACGTAGATGATCGCGATGCCCTGGGCGCGCAGCCGTCCGATCAGGGCGAACAGGGCCTCGGCCTCGTTCTCCGCGAGCGAGGAGGTCGGCTCGTCGAAGGCGATGACTTTCGCGTCGCCGGTGAGGGCGCGCAGGATCTCCACCAACTGCCTTTGCGCGGGAGTGAGTTCGGAGCCGAGCAGGTCGGGGGCGATGACCTTCTCGAAGCCGAGCCGGGCGAGGTCCGCGGTGATCCTGCGGCTCAGCTCGCCGCGATCGAGGCGGCGGCCCGCCGTGCGGGGAAGGGCTCCGGCGTAGACGTTCTCCGCGACGGAGACGTGCGGGATGATCTCCGGTTCCTGCGGGATGATGCGGATCCCGGCCCGGCGCGCGTCCTGCGGCGAGGCGAACGAGACCGGCGTGCCGTCGAGGAGGACCCGCCCTTCGGTGGGCCGGTGGTCGCCGGTGAGGATCTTCAGCAGCGTGGACTTGCCCGCACCGTTCTCGCCCATGAGGGCGGTGACCTGCCCGGGAGGAAAGGTGAGGGTGACGCCGCTCAGGGCCTGGACGGCGCCGAAGCGCTTGGTGATGTCCTCGACGGCGACACCGACACCTGGGGTCGCCTGCGTGGGGGGTGGGGTGCCGGGTGTGGTCATGCTGGCCTCATGTGCTGGAGGGACGGGAAGGGGCCGGGGCGAGCGCCGGTCGGCGGGAGAGGGCCGGTGCGGCGGACGGGGCGGTACGCCGCACCGGCGGTCGGGGGCGGCGGCTCAGCCGCAGGTGACTCCGGCGGTCTTCCAGGTGGCGGCGTCGACCATGGTGGTCGGGGCGAAGGCTTCCTTGGGGAACGCCTTGCCGTTCTTGAGCTTGTCGTACATCGTCTGCACGGCCAGCGCGCCGACGTCCTTGCCGTTGATGAACAGCGCGGCCTTCATGCCGGACGGCTTGCCCGAGCTCCAGTTCTTGCAGGCGAGGTAGGCGCCGAGGCCCACGCCGATGACGTCGTCGGCCTTGAAGCCGGCGTTCTCCAGCGCGGTCACGCCGCCCTGGACGTTCTCGTCGTTGCAGCCCCAGAGCACCCAGTGCTTGACGTCCGGGTTGGCGGTGACGGTGGCCGCGATCTTGTCCTGCGCGCCGGTGGGGCTGTTGTCCGTGGGGACGTCGATGTTCCGCACCTCGGCACCGGCCGCGGCCGCGAAGGCGTCCTTGGCCGCCTGGACGCGGTCGGTGCAGACGGTCACGTCCTGCTTCCACGCGGAGATCGTGCGCGTCTCCTCGGGCTTCCACCCCGCCTTCTTGAACTCCGCGGCGGCGCGCTTGCCGACCTCGCCGCCCATCTGCTGTCCACTGAAGCCGATCCGGGGCACCAGGTTCTCCGGCGGACAGGCGGACGGGTCCGGGCCCGTGGTGCAGATCTGGTCGTCGGACGTGAGCAGGGCGACGTTCGCGTCCTTGGCGATCTGGGCGACCTGAGGGCCGACTGCCGGGTCGGGCACGACGACGATCAGACCGTTGCTCTTCTGCGAGATCGCCGACTGGGCCTCGCTGATGGTCTTGTTGGCGTCGGTGCCGAGATTGACGACCTTCAGGTCGATGCCGAGTTCGTCCGCCTTGGCCCGGGCGCCGGCCGCCTCGCCGACGAAGTACTCCTGGTCGCCCTGCTTCTGGAGGTACGTCAGGGAGATCTCGCCGTCGACCTTGCCGGCTCCTCCGTCGCCTCCCGCACCTGCCGCCTGCTGCCCACTGGAGCAGGAGGCCAGGGCGAGGACGGTGGCCAGTCCCAGGGCGACCGCCGCCATCGGCCGCCGGTGATATTCAGTGAACATGTCATTCCCCTTGCTCGGACGGGCCGCACGCGGTCGACCGGTGAGGCGCGGTTTCGGGTGGCTCGCGGAAGATCGCGGCGAGGGAGAGGGAACGACGGTTCCGATCCCGTCCGACGACGGTGCGCGAGCGAACGGCCGGGCGCTCCCTGGAGTGTTGAAGTCACCACAGCCCGCCATTAATCAACTTGATGCCCCACAGAAAAGCGCCGTTTCCATCAAAAGTCAACAAGCGGTTCCACGCCGTGCGGATCGATACGCCCCCGTTACCGGCGCCACCATCGGCGCACCCGGAGCAGCGAACAGCGAGTCAGTGGGCCCGGACGACGGCAGCACCGGCGGCCGACCGCCTCGAACAGCTCGAACAGTGAGATGTTGAAACATGTTGGATTGCCTTCTGGGCAGTCCTGTCGGAGCGCAGGGCGATGCGCTCCGCTTCCTCAAGCGCTCGCGACGGCCTTCCGCGTTGCGGCCGTGAGCCGCATGACGGGTTCGGATGTCGGCCGGATCGACGCCCGCGGCGGAACCGGCCCGATCCGGGGCCGACAGGGAAGCCCCGCACGCACCACGATGTCCTGCCGATTCCTGCCTGTGGTTCTGCCTGGAGACGGAAACGGCCCGCTGCTTGGCTGTGCGGTGCGGGCGGGAACCCGGACCTCGCCGAGACGGTCCGGTCGCGCGGCCGCGAGGTCGTTGCCCGTACGACGAGCCGTCCGGTCCTGTCGGGCATCCGGCCGCCGTCTTCCGGGGAGGTGCAGCGGTCCTGTTCCCGCCCGTGGCAGCCCCGGAGCCCCTTCCCCTGAGCGGAGAGAAATTGAGCGTGGTGTTGACGACCGCCTCCGTGCCGGACCGGGACAAGGTCGCGTACTGGAACGACGCGGTGAGCAGGACGCTGGTACCGATGGAGGTCGCCCCTCAGGGTGACGGGCCGTTCGACGGCCGGATCGCCACCAGCCGTCTCGCGTATCTCCAGGTCTCCACCGTGGAGGCCGACGCGGGGCGGGTCAGCCGCACGCCGGCGCTCATCGCCGGGTCGTCCGAGGCGCTGGTAGCGGTCGGTCTCCAGACGTCCGGCACGGCCACCTTCGTCCAGGACGGCCGACGGGCCGAGGTACACGAGGGCGACCTCGTGGTGTACGACACGGCCCGGCCGTACTCCTTCGACTATCCGCGGCGGTTCGCCGCGCACGTCTTCCAGCTTCCGCGCCGCACACTGGGCGTGCCGGAGAGTGACATCCGGCGGGTCACGGGCAGTGCCGTCGGCACCGGGGACGGCTTCGGCGCGATGCTGCTCCCGTTCCTGGCCGCCCTGGCCTCCTCCCCCGCCGACGGCTACCCGCCGGCCGTCGCGGACCGGCTGGCCGGCAACGTGGTCGAACTGCTCGCCACCCTGATCACCGAGCGGGCCCATCCGGGCGGCACGGACACGGACGCACCGAGCCATCTGGTGCTGCGGATACGTGACCACATCAACCGGAACCTGGGCGACCCGGATCTGTCACCGGAGGGCGTCGCCCGGGCCCACCGGATCTCCGTCCGGTACCTGCACCGGCTGTTCGAGGGCGAGGGGACCACGGTCGGCCAGTTCATCCGGCAACGGCGCCTGGAGGAGTGCGGCCGCGAACTGGCCCGCCGCGGCGGGACGACCCCCACCGTGTCCGCCGTGGCCCAGAGGTGGGGCTTCGTCAGCCCGGCCCACTTCAGCCGGTCCTTCCGCGCCGCCTACGGCGTCTCCCCCCGCGAATGGCGCAACCTGCGCACCGCCCAGGACGGTCCCGGGAGTGCCCCGGCGGTCGCTCCGGTGCCCGGGACCCCGACCGTGGACGCCGCCGGCGTCCACGGTGCCGGACGGTGCGGGGCCGGCCCCGCACCGTCCGGCAGGTGAGGTTCCGCTCCGGTCGCCCCGTGCCCGCGGTGGCCGCGCCCGGCCCTCGACAGCGCCCCACGGCGTTCCGGCGCACGGGCCGGCACCCGTGCGCCGGTTCGCCCTTTCGTTCAGCCCCTCCCGGCAGGAGACCGTGTGTGACCGAGTTCGTCCCCTCGTCCCCCCGTCCCGCCCTGGACCGCCTCACCCTGGCCTTCGTGTCCCGACACACCTGTCCACCGCCGGCGGGCGACCAGGACGTGGAGCGGGCCCGTCTGGACCTCGCGCGTCTCCAGGGCGCGGAAGGCCGCGCCCCCCGCGACGACGGGGCCGTCTCCACGGAGTGGTTCGCCCTGCCGGGCGGGCCCACCGGTCACGTGCGGGTGCAGGTGGTCAGGCCCGCCGACAGCGTCGGCGACATCCCCGTCGTGCTGTTCCTGCACGGTCTCGGCTGGGTTCTGGGCGACGCCGGCACCCATGAACGCCTGGTGCGCGCGTTCGCCCTCGGCGCGGACGCGGCCGTGGTCTTCGTCGAGTACGAGCGCGCCCCCGAGGCCCGGTACCCCGTCGCCGTCGAGCAGTGCTACGCCGTCGCGAAGTGGGTCTGCGAGCGAGGCGGCGAGATCGGCCTGGACGGCAGCCGTGTCGCCGCCGTGGGCGACTCGACGGGCGGCAACCTGGTGGCGGCACTGACCCTGCTCGCCAAGGAGCGCGGAGGGGTGCGGCTGCTCCAGCAGGTGCTGCTCTGCCCGGTCACCGACGCGGGCCTCGACACTCCCTCGTACGAGGAGTTCGCCGACGGCTACTTCCTCGGCCGCGGGACCATGCGCTGGTTCTGGGACCAGTACCTGCCCGACGTACGGCAGCGGGACCAGGTCACCGCGTCACCGCTGAGGGCCTCCCTGGAACAGCTCGCCGGGCTCCCGCCCGCCCTGGTCGTCACCGGCGAGGCCGACGTGGTCCGCGACGAGGGCGAGGCGTACGCGACGAAGCTCCGCGCGGCCGGGGTACGCGTGGTCTCCCTGCGCTACCACGGGACGATCCACGGCTTCATGGTGCTCGACCAGCTACGCGACACGGACTCCGCCCGCGCCGCACTCGTCCAGGCCCTCGACACCGTGCACGTCGCCCTGCACCGGCGCGGCGGCTGAGCCTCGGGACGCCATGACCACGGGGAGCGTGTCCAGGAGCTTCCGCGCGGCCCTCAGCTCGTTGTCGTCGGCCGCGTCCCCGAGGGCGAGGGCCTGACCGAGGACGTGGCGGGCCTCCTCGATCTCCCCCAGCTCGACCAGGGCCTCTCCCAGGAGCAGCAGCTGTTCCGCCTCCCTGTGGGCGACGCCGATGCGACGCGACCGGGCCTGGGCGCCGCGCAGGTGGGCGACGGCCTCCCGCCACCGTCCCAGCGCGACGCAGTCGGCGCCGAGCGCCTGCGACGTGTGGGCACGGAAGATGTCGGCGACGTGTCCGCTCACCGGACAGTCGGGCGCGTCGAGGAAGGCCAGGACGCGCCGGTGCTGGACGAGGGCTTCCTCCGCGTGGCCGAGCAGGCGCAGCGCGCTCCCGTAGAGGCGCACGGCCTGGGGCCACGCCTCGTAGTGGCCGGTGGACTCGGCCAGTTCGGCCGCGGAGAGGGCCCTGTCCGCGGTCTTCCGGGCATCGCCGAGCTGCCGGTACCCGCTCGCCGCGTGCACCAGGGCCGAGACCTGCTGGTGGACGTCGTGTGCGCGGCGGGCGTGTTCCAGTGCCTCTTCGGCCCGTTCGACGGCCTCGCGGTGGCGCTGTTCGCAGGAGTTCAGGGCCCAGGAGAGGCAGTTGAGGTGGAAGGCCCGCATGGAGGGGTCGTCGATCGCGGCGGCGGCGTCGGCGGCCAGGCGGAAGACCTCGGGCCAGTGCCCCCCGTGCACCCACAGGTCGCAGAACCATTCCATGGCGTGGGCGGTCTCCACGACCCGGACGTGCTCGCCCCGGTGGGCGGCGGCGCGCAGCGCGGCGAGCCAGGAGGGGGCTTCGCTCTGGAGCCAGGCGCGGGCCTCCGCCGCGCTCCCCAGCGGGACCGGGCCCCGCCAGGACGGCGGCGGTGCCCCGTGACCGGGCTTGTACCAGCGGCCGGCGACCACGGCCGTGTCCAGGAGCCAGTCACGCAGCCGGGCGTCGGCCGCTTCCCGCTCGGCGGGCTCCTCCTCGCGGGACAGCCGGGCGCGGCCGAACAGCCGGATCAGGTCGTGCAGCTGGTAGCGGCCGGTGAAGGTGGCCTGCAGCAGCCCGGCCTCGACCAGCTCCTCCATCACGTCCTCGGCCGCGAAGACGTCGGTGGCGGCCAGCGCGGCACCGTAGGCGGCGGTCATGTCGGGGCCCGGGACCAGGCTCAGCAGCCGCAGCATGCGTGCCGCCTGGCCGGTCAGCTGACGGTAGGACAGTTCGAAGGCGGCCTCGACCCGTACGTCGCCGGCGGCGAGCGCGCCCAGGCGGCGTTCCTCGTCCGCGAGGCGCCGGAGCAGGTGGTCGACGGTCCATCCGGATCGGACCGTCAGCCAGTTCGCCGCCACCCGCAGGGCCAGCGGCAGTCGTCCGCACAGCTCCGCCACCCGTGCCACGGCCGCGGCTTCCGCGTCCGCGCGCTCCTCGCCCAGGATCCGGCGCAGCAGGTCGACCGCCTCCTCCTGCGTCATCTCCGACAGCGGAAGCCGGTCGACGTCCTCGAGGCCGGTCAGGGGCCGCCGGCTGGTGACCAGCACCAGGCTCCGCCCGCCCGCCGGCAGCAGCGCACGCACCTGCCCCTCGTCGCGGGCGTTGTCCAGCACCACCAGGCACCGGCGGTCGCCCAGCAGTGCCCGCAGCAGCCCCGCGCGGCCCCGCTGGTCCTCCTGCGCCAGCCGGCGGTCCGACACGCCGAGGGCCTTCAGCAGCTTCAGCAGCGCCTCGCCCGTGTCCACGGGGCCGTCCACGCCGTGCAGGTCCACCACGAGGCAGCCGTCGGGGAACCTCTCGGCGAGATCCGCCGCCGCCTTCAGCGCCAGTGTCGTCTTCCCGCACCCCGGAGGTCCCGAGACGACCCACACCGACGCTCCTCCACCGGCCGGGGCGCGTTCGGCGGCCGCCCGCAGGAGAGCCAGCTCCGGCTCGCGCCCCGTGAAGTCCCCCACCGTTCGCGGCGGCACGACCGTTCCCGTCACCGCGACCGCGCGCGTCGGACGCGCCGCCCGCGCCGTGGTCAGCAGCGCCTCCCGCTCGTCGTCCGCGAGGCCGAGCCCCTCCGCCAGCGCCACCACCGTGCGCCGCTGCGGAACCAGGCTGCGCCCCCGCTCCATGTCGCCGATGGCCCTGACACTCACCCCCGACGCCTCGGACAGCTCCTCCATCGTCAGACGGCCTCGCTGCCGCAGGCCGCGCAGGACGGCGCCGAAGGACTTCTTCCCGTACACGCCCACCCCTTCCGGTCAGCTCGTCGCCCGCGCCGCGGCCCTGATCAGGTCGGCGACCCGCCTGGGCTCGGAGAGGGCGACGGCGTGGGAGGCGTCCGGGAGTTCGAGGACGACGGCTCCGGCGCGTGCGGCGCCGAAGCGCTGGACCTCGGGGCTGATCGTGCGGTCGGCCCCGGCCACCAGGGCCCAGGACGGTTTCGTCCGCCATGCCGCCACGGCGGCGGTCTCGGTGAACGCGGTCACGGCGAGCGGGCGTTGGGCCGTCGCCAGGACGCCGGCGACGTCCTCGGGCACGTCCGCCGCGAAGACGGAGGGAAAGGCCGTCTCCTCGATGGTGACCTCGATCGCGTGGGCGCCGTCGTGGAGCGGGTACGTCCACTCCTTCAGGCTGCTCGCCAGCGGAGGGTCGGGGAAGCCTTTCCGGAGCCGGTCGAGGCTCTCGCCCTCGTCGGGCACGTAGGCGGCCACGTAGACGAGCCCCACGACGTTCTCCGCGGCGCCGGCCACGGTGATCAGCGCGCCACCGTACGCGTGGCCGACGAGTACGACCGGACCTTCGACCTGCGTCAGGACGGAGGCGAGGTAGGCGGCGTCCGACGCCAGGCCCCGGAGCGGGTTCGGCGGGGCGATCACCGGGGTGCCGCTGCCGCGCAGTTCCGCGATGACGCCTATCCAGCCGGTCGCGTCGGCGAAGGCACCGTGCACGAGGACGGCGGTGGGGTGGGGCATGCGAGTTCTCTTCTCGGTGTCGGGCACGACGGCGCGCACGCGTCTCAGCGCCTTCGCTCGTCCTGGGTGTCGTCGGTCATCGGCGCGAAGGCCGAGGTCGCCAGCGCCTGCCATGCGCTGGGGCTCATGCCGTAGGCCCCGCGGAACGTGCGGCTGAAGTGCGAGGGGCTGCTGAAGCCCCAGCGGTGCGCCATCGCGGCCATCGTGGCCCCGCGGGTGGAGCGGCCCAGCTCGAACCGGCAGGACTCGAGCCTGCGCTGCCGCACCCACTGGCTGACCGTGCTGCCGTCGCTCTGGAACAGCTTCTGCAGGTACCGGACGGAGATGTGGTGGGCACGGGCGATCGACTCCGGTGAGAGGTCCGGGTCCCTCAGGTGTTCTTCGATGTGGGCGTGGATGCGGGACAGCATCTCGTTGCCGGGTCCGGACGCGTCGTCGGCGGCGTCCGTCGTGTCCGCTTCGAGGAGCTCCATGACCAGGACGGAGAGGAGGTGTACGGCCGTGCGGGCGCGCCGGTCCCCGATCGTGGACCGGCGGAACTCCGCCTCTGCGGCGAGCGCGGTCAGGAATGCGGACGCCAGCGCCCCGATGCCCTCCCCGCCGCGTACGGGGACGCCGAGCACCCGGTCCAGTTCCGGCTCCGGGACGCCCGGATAGCAGCGGGGCACCCGGAAGAAGATCATCTGGCAGTCCTCGCCGAACCGCAGCAGGTGCCGTCGGGCCGGGTCGCAGAAGACCAGGTCGCCCGGCTCCAGCAGGACCTTGGCACGCTCGCGGACGACGGTGACGGCCCCACGGACATGGACGCCGAGGTAGACGTGGTTGAGGTCGTCCGTGTCCGGCATCCCGGAGAGCATCTGGACCAGCCACCCCGAGCGGGAGGAGGACGGGGCCGGATCGGGCGCCTGCCGGGGCACCCGTTCGGGCGCGCGTGACATCAGTGTGAGGGTCATGGTGGTTCCTAGCCGTGGGTTCGTGCAGGCGGAGAGCGGGTCACGCCCCTCTCGGCAGCGCCTCGGCCAGGAACTTCTCCACCACGGCGTTGAAGGCCGGCGGGTTCTCCAGGAAGGGGAAGTGCGAACTCGCCACGTCGGACGGGAAGACGTGCAGGCGTGCGCCGGGAATCCGCTCGGCGACGAAACGCTGGGAATCGGGGTGCACATGGCTTCCCTCACAGCCGATCACCAGGGTCGGCACGTCGATCCGGGGAAGCACGTCGCGCCAGTCCTGCGCGCAGTGGTCGAAGAGCAGCGGGACGCCCGCGTGGGCGGGCGTCGACCTGATCTCCTCGGCGACGAAGGCCAGCACCTCGGGATCGGGCTCGCCGGAGAACATGCCGCGCACGAAGTCGGCGCGGACCGTGTCGCCCTCCGGCCCCGCGAGGGCCGCACCCAGGTACAGCAGTCCGGACACGTCGAAGAGGGCACCGGAGTCCCGCTGTTCCCGCTCGGTCGTCCAGGGCACGGCGGCGACCGCCGCGGGCTGGTCGACTGCGACGAAGCGCCGGATCCGTCCGGTCCCGTACTGGTCGACGAAGCTCCACCACACCGAGACGCCCATGGACCAGCCCAGCGCGTCGAAACGGTCGAGACCGAGATGGTCGACGAGTTCGAGCACGTCGCGGGAGAGCCGGGCGATGCGGTAGCCGTGACGCGGCTTGCCGGACTTCCCGTGGCCGCGGAGGTCGACGGTGACGACGCGGCGGCCGGGCGCGAGTCCCTCGGTCTGGTGGCGGAACATCGCCTGCGTCTGGCCCCAGCCGTGGAGCATCACCAGCGGGACTCCCTCGCCGCCGGTGTCCTGGTACGCGAGCCGCGCACCGTCCGTCGTGATCAGCTGCTCCATGTCCTCTTCCCTGGTCAGAGGCGGTACGCCCTCCCCGCCCGTCCCGAACATCATCAAATGGGGCCCGTCGCCCGCACCACCGCGAGCTGTAGGAATCGGACCGTGGGTCCTCATCGCTTTGTCGAAGGCGGGTCCGGGGTCACCGGACTCCGCCGGCGCCCGGAGCGAGGAGTTCCCCGATCCTGAGGCCGAGGTGCAGGGTGAGCCGGTGGGCGCCGTCGTCGAGGTCGAGTCCGGTCACCTCCTGGATCTGGCGCAGGCGGTAGTAGAGCGACGTGCGGTGGATTCCCAGCGCGTCCGCGGTCCTGGGAATCGATCCCGCGTGCGCGAGGAAGCAGCGCAGGGTGTCCCGCAGGCGGTCGCCGCCATGAGCCTCGCTCAGGGTGCGGAGCGGCTTCGGGATCAGCGACGCGTTCAGGGCGTGCTCGGGGAGCTGGAGCAGCACGGCGAGCTCCCCGAGCAGCTCCCAGTCACCGATGCCCCTCAGGGAGGGCAGTCGGCGTGCCGCGCGGGCCGCCACGAGCGCCTGCTCGTACGACGTCCGGGCGCCGTCCAGGCCGGGGTGCCGGCCGCCGACGCCGATCACGGGGTCCGCCGACGGGTCCAGGAAGGTGCGGAGTTCGTCGAGGATGCGGGCGGACTGGGCGGCGATCTCATCCGCGCCGGGCGACCGGCCGCGGAGCTGGAGCAGCATCGCCCGCTCCCTGCCGATCGCGATGAGGCCCTGGGCGGAGCGCGTCTGCCGGAACCCCTCCAACGCCGCCCACAAGGCCGCCTCGGACTGCCGCACGGGCTCCGTCCCGCAGCCGAGCCGGACGACGGTGACCAGGACGTGTTCCGCCGCCCCGAGCAGACCGAGCTCCTCGCCGTGGCGACGCGCGGTGGTGCGTGCGGCGACGTCGGCGCCGACGAGCGCGAGGGCCAGGTCCCGCTCGTCGGTCTTCCGGGTGTCGGCGGCGATGCGCTCTCCGTGGATCTGGGCCGCCATGGCCTCCGCGGCCCGGGCGACGGCGGCGGTCTCCTCCTCCGCCAGCTTCTTCTCGGGCACGACCACCACGAGCAGCCCGAGGAGGTGCCCCCGCTCGCGCAGCGGCACGACGTAACGGGGCAGCAGTCCGAGATCGTCACGGCCGTCGATGAACCCGGGCCTGGACCACCGGGTCACGCCCTGGGCGAGTACGTAGCGGATGGCCGCGTTGTCGGCACGGCCCTGCAGCAGGGTGCCGATGCGCACCGGGTCCTCGTCGCCGAAGTGGCGGCTCGTGCAGACCATGCGGACCAGCGGGTCGTCGACGGCGACGGACCGGCCGAGCCGCTCCGCGAGCTCGTCGACGAGTGCCTGGAGCTCGGGGCTGCCGGGGCGGGCTCGCTGGAGCCTTCCGGTCATGCGTGGTTCCTCTCTCGCTCACCTGTCCCCGCGGGTTTCTCCCTCCCGCGGTTCTTGATCAGTCTGAGGAAACGACGACGCCGGCACATCGCATGAATCGTCCATTGCCGTGACGCGCGCGGGGGATACGAAGCGACTACTCTCCGCTGTCACGGAGCCTGACCAGCCGGGTCAGCTCCGCACGCGAGGTGACGTCCAGCTTGGTGAAGGCCCGGCGCAGGTGCGAGCCCACCGTGTGCGGCGAGAGGGAGAGCTGCTCGGCCGCCTGCCGGTTGGTCAGCCCTCGGGCCACGAGCCGGACTGTCCGCAGCTCCGCCGCCGTCAACTCGGGCCAGGCACCGGAGAGTCCGGTCGTCGAGGGCCGGCGGCGGACACCGGCGGCCCGCAGGCGTCGGCGCACCCGCGCGACGTCCCTTTCGGCTCCCGCCCGCGCATAGAGCGCGAGGGCCGTCTCGAAGTACGGGACCGCTTCCGGCGTGCGGGTGGCCGCCACCTTGCGGCCGGCGTCCTCCAGGGCCGATGCCCGGGCCAGTACGCGAGGGCAGTCCTCGTACAGCCGGACGGCGCGTACGAGAGGGGCGAGGTCGTTGTCGAGGAGTCCCCGGGCGTGCGCGGCGGTGGCGGCGAGGAACGGGAGGCCGGGATTGAGCGCGGCTCGCTTCTCCGCCATGGCGACCGTCTGCACGGCCCGTTCGTGCCTGCCCGCGCGCAACGCCATGCGGACGAGCACCGGGGCGTCGGCAGGGTCGATCAGGCCGGCGTAGGCGGGCCGGTCCGCGGCGGGTGACGTCATCACCCCGTCGAGTTCGGTCATGGCGCGGCCGGGCCGGCCTTCGAAGTCGGCCATCAGTGCCAGCATCCAGGAGCCGAAGTGCCGGACGACGGGGGCGCCGTCGCTCCGCATGCGCCTCGCCTGCGCCGCGTACGCTTCCGCGGTCCGCCGGTCGCCGGTGTGGAGGGCGACGCGCAGCATCACGTACCGGAGCGTGACGTCGGCGAGGTTGCCCGGGCCGGGATCGTCGGCCGTGGGGGACGCGGCCTCGGCGTCGGCCCGGGCGTCCGACAGCCGTCCGGTCTCCAGGAGGATGCGGGTGCGGGTCATGAGCCACATGCGGGTGGCGGCCGTCCGGCCCTGCTCGCGGGTGATCCGGATGCCCTCCTCCGCGACGGCCAGCGCCTCCGCGGTGCGTCCGGTGGTGTTCGACAGGAGGGCGTGCCACAAGGCCTCCGGGACCCACAGCGAGGTGCTGACGCCCAGGGCGTCGGCCAGCGCGGCGGACCGCTCGGCCTGCCGGAACGCCTCGGTCAGGTCCATGCGGTGGAAACTCACGGCCGAGCGGACCGTCGTCAGGGTGGCCTCGGCGGTGCGGTCCCCCGCCGCCGCCGCGGTCTCCCACGCCTCCGCGGCGACCTGTTCGGCCGCCGCGTGCTCGCCCGACATCGACAGGCCGACGGCGAGCACGGCGAGCAAGCGCCCCCTCGCGGCCACGGAGATCCCGGGCAGTGCCGCCCCGGCGCGGGCCTGCCGGACCGCTTCGGAGAAGTCGAACGGTACGGCGAGGCGTGCCAGGGCGAGGCGTACGAGCGCCTCGTCCTCGGGGCCGAGACCGCCGGCCGCCAGGGCGGAGGTGCCCAGCTCACGCGCCTGGGCGGCCCGGCCCGTCTGCCAGAGCAGCGGGATCGTCTCGGCGATGATCCGCGGCCGCTCCGGAGCGTCCGCCCTGGTGAGTTCCAGGGCCTCGAGGCTGCGCTCCGCGGCGGGTCCGGGGGCGGTGGCCGCGAGTTCCGCCGCTTCGGTACGCAGCCGGTCGGCGACTGCGGCGTCCCCCGGCGCCGCCCTCTCGGCCTCCGCGGCGTCAGCCGGTGCTCTCCCCGGCGGCAGCCCGGCGGCCTGTCGGCGCAGGGCCCGGCGCAGGGGCAGGGGGAGGCCGGCTTCCACCGCCTCGCGGATCAGGTCGTGGCGGAAGGCGAGGCGATCGCCGCTCTCGGCGAGCAGATCGGCGTCGAGGGATTCCCGTACGGCTGTGATGAGCGCCGCCGAGGATCTGCCGAGCAGTTCGGCGAGGAGCGCGACGGTGACCGTGCCGCCCACGGCGGCCGCCGTCCGCACCAGCTCCCGTGCCTCGTCGGACAGCTGGTCGAGTCGGCGCACGACGGAGGGGAGTTCCCGCGGGGCCGGGGGGCCGGCCGGCAGCCTCGCCGTGCCGTTCTCGATCGTCACCCCCTCCTCCCGCAGCGAGCCGAGCAGCTCGACCAGCAGCTGCGGCACCCCCTCGGCGCGGTGGGCGAGGCGGAGGACGTCCGGGTCGGGAGGAGCGCCGAGGGCGTCCTCGGTGATCCGGGCGATCGCACGGTCCTCCAGCGCTTCGAGGACCAGCTCGTGTGCGCCCGCCTGACGGATCCTGCCCAGGGTGGTGCGCACTCCGGACGGCACGCTGCCGGCGCGCACGGCGACCAGCCACAGGATCGGGTGCGACGAGAGCCCCGCCGCGAGCGTGTGGAACGTGAGAAGGGTCAGGTCGTCGCACCACTGGAGGTCGTCGAGGACGACGAGCAGGGGTCCGTTCCGGGCCGCCTCCCGCAGGCGGTCCCCCAGCTCCTGAAGCAGCCAGAACCGCTGGCCGGGTGTCGTGGCGAGGTCCCGGAGACGTGGGGCGCCCGACAGGGGTTCCTCGCCGGAGAGTACGCCTTCGAGGAGCGGGCCGAGCGGCACGAACCGTTCGTCGGGGTCCGCCGCTCCCTCGAACACCCGCGTCCCGCGCCGCCTCGCGGCCGCCGCGGCCTCCGCGAGGATCCTGGACCTTCCGATTCCGGCGGGGCCCTCGACGCGGACGATCCCGCCCTCGCCGCGGCCGAGCGCGTCGAGCCGCTCCTCGATGAACGCCAGTTCGGCTTCCCTGCCCCGGAGGGGTGTCCGTACGCCGTCCAGCTCCTCGGGCCCGGTCCTCGTCGTCACTCGGTTCACGCTCATACGGCGGATCAGTATGAACCATGTGCGCCGCCCCGGCGACGCCCGGCCCGGGGGCCCGTCTCAGTCGAAGCGCGGGTCGGCGAGTTGCCGTTCGAGGACGGTGACGTCGTCCTCGGGCTCCTCCCCGACCGGGCGGGCCGCCCTGAAGACCGGGCCGGGTGACGCCGGGGCTCCGGCGTCACCCGGCCCGGTCAACGGTGCGGTGTCACTTCGCCAGGAAGGCGAGGAGGGCGGTGTTGACCTCCTCGGCGTGGGTCCACAGCAGACCGTGCGGGGCGCCCTCGATCTCGACGTAGTCGGCCGACGGGAGCGCCTTGTGGAAGGGGCGCGCGGTGCCCTCGGCCGGCAGGATGCGGTCGGCGGTACCGTGCAGGATCAGCGCCGGCACGTCGACGGCGGGGATGTCGGCGCGGAAATCGGTGTACCAGGTCGCCGGCGCGGCGGAGGCGGCGAAGGAGCCGCCGCGGGCCGCGGTGTTCCAGCTGTTGCGGACGGCCTCCTCGCTGATGCGGCTGCCCAGGTTCTCGTCGAGGTTGTAGAAGTCGTTGAAGAAGGCCGTGTAGTAGGCGTACCGGTCGGCCTTGACGGCGGCCACGACGCCGTCGAAGAACTCCTTCGGGGCGACGCCGTCCGGGTTGTCGTCGCTCTTGAGCAGGCAGGGCTCCAGGGAGGCCAGGAAGGCGACCTTGGCGACGCGGCCGGAGCCGTACGTGGCGACGTAACGGGCGACTTCGCCGGTGCCCATGGAGAAGCCGACGAGGACGGCGTCCTTCAGGTCGAGGGTCTCCATCACGGTGTTCAGGTCGGCGGCGAAGGTGTCGTAGTCGTAGCCGGTGGTCGGCTGGGAGGACTGTCCGAAGCCGCGGCGGTCGTACGTGATCACCCGGTAGCCGGCGTCGAGCAGAGCGGCGCTCTGGCGCTCCCAGGAGTGGCCGTCGAGCGGGAAGCCGTGGATGAGGACGACGGGCTGCCCGTCTCCCTGGTCCTCGAAGTAGAGCTCGACGGGGTCGGTGTTCTCCTGGCCCACGGTGATGTACGGCATGGGATGTCTCCTCGTTTCGGGTCGGCCGGTCCGCGCGTCGGAGCGGCGCGGTGTGCCCGTCACGCTAGGACCGGTCGCGCGTCTCCTGTTGCCGTACCGCGCACCACACCTTGCACAGGGGCGCAGAGGTCGCGCTCAGTCGTCGACGGCCGGTCCGGCGTCGTCCTCCGTGAGGACGATCCGGGCCAGGTGGACCCTGGATCGCACCGAGAGCTTTCGGAAGATCGACGCCAGATGGGTGTTGACCGTGTGCGGGGAGACGACGAGGGCCTCCGCGGCCGACCGGTTGGTGTGACCCGCGGCGATCAGCCGGGCCACCTTGCGTTCCGAGGCCGTGAGCGCGGCCCAGCCCTGGTCGGTACGCGGCCGGAGGCGTCCGGTGCGCCGGCCGGGGCGGCTCGTGGCCCGTTCCAGGTCGGCCCGGACCCGGTCGGCCTCGGCGTCGGCCCCCGCCCGGGCGTAGATGTCGCGTGCCCTGGTCAGGGCGGCTGCCGCGGCGGCGTCGCCCGAGGTCAGGAGCGCGCGCCCGAGGTCGGCGGACGCGGCGGCGAGGGGCAGTGGCCGGGGGCCGTCGAGGAGGATGTCCACCGCCCGCTCCAGGAGTCCGTGGTCGGCGTTCACCAGGCCGTACGCGTGGGCGGCCGTCCCCTGGGCGGTCGGCACGGCGGGGTTGCGGGCGGCGTGTGCGGCGGCCTGGGCCGCGAGGTCCTCGGCGAGTTTCCGGTCGCCGCCGTGCAGGGCGATCCGCACGGCCTGGACGACGTGCGGTCGCAGGAGCCGCCACCGGAGGAAGGGGTGGTCGCGCTGCACCGCCCGGACGAGTTCGGCCGCTGCCGCGTGGTCGCCGTCGGCGTCGGCGACGACGGCCTCGAAGTACCGGTGCGTGGCGTGGTTGCCCGTGTTCGGCCGGTCGGCCACGGTCGCCCGCACGACGTCCAGGTGTTCCCGCGCGGCCTCGCGGTCGCCGCGCAGCATCGCGAGGAGGCCGCGGTTGACGCGGATGTTGACCAGGTTGCCGGGCACGTGGAGGTCCGCTTCGAGGCGCTCGGCGGTGACGAAGTCGGCGTCCGCGTCGTCGAGCCGCCCGAGCCCCATGTCGAGGGTTCCCTGGGCCCAGATGAGCATGGCGGGGCGCAGGGGGAGGTCGCCCGCCGTCCGGAGCAGTCGCCGTACGGCGTCGAAGTCGTCCATGTGGATCAGGGCGATGGCCTCCTCGGGGAGGAAGGCCGGGTCGAACACGCTCAGCGCGGTGTGGTGCGCGACGGCCGCGGCGCAGTCGCCCGCGTTGAGGGCGATCTCGCCGAGACCCCACAGCGCGAGGACGCGGGCCTCCCGGTCCCCTGCTCGCTCCGCCTCGGCGAGCGCCCGTTCGCCGGTCTCCCGAGCGGCCCCGAGGTCGCTCCCGCGGGACCGGGCCAGGGCGTGCCGGGCGGTCAGCCGGGCGCGGACCGCCGGGTCGGTGACGGCTGCCAGCGCCGTCGTCGTGCGGCGGGTCAGCTCGTGGACGTCGTCGAGGTGCCAGAGCGTGTCGCCGAGGACGCACTGCAGACGGGCGAAGACGTCCAGGGGCGGCCGCCGGGCGAGCAGCGCGTCGCCGGTGTCCCGTGCCTGCGTGTACCGGCCCGCGCGGGTCAGCGCGACGATGGCGCGCTCCCCCACGTCGTACGCCAGGGGCGCACGGGGCGGTACGAGTTCCAGGGCGCGTACGGCCAGGTCGGCGGCGAGATCGGGCATCACGGCGATCACGTCATCGGCGGCTGTGCCGAGCAGTGCGATCGCCTCCGTGTCGCCGGGTTCGGCGCTCTTCAGCAGGTGCGGGACCGCGTCGCCGGAGCCGCGGCCCGCCGCGACGAGCCGGCTCGCCGCCTCCCGGTGCAGTGCCCGGCGTACGGAGGGGGCGAGGTCGGCGTAGACCGCCTGGCGGAGCAGGTCGTGGCGGAACAGGAGGCGTTCGCCGTCGTCGTGGAGGAGGGCGGCGGCGATCGCCTCGTCCACTTCGGCGCTCAGTCCGGAGGCGGGCCGGCCGCACAGAGCGGCCGCGTCGGCGAGCGAGAACGCGCGGCCGAGGACCGAGCCGATCCGCAGGAGGTGCAGGGTGTCCGGGCTGAGGTCGGCCAGTCGGCCGCGTACGCCGAGGACCAGCCGCTCGGGCGGTTCCGGCCCGTCCGCGCCCGTCGCCGCGATGCCCGAGAGCATCTCGGCCGCGAGGAAGGGGTTGCCGCCCGCCCCGTCGAGGAGCTCCTCGACCTGCGGCGGCACGTCCCCGCCGAGGACGTCGCGGGCCAGCTCGGCCAGGGCCGTCTCGGACAGCGGCCGCAGGGGGAGGGTCGTCGTCAGCGGCCCCTGCCCGTACGGCTCCGGGTTCTCCCTGCTCGTGAGCAGCCAGAGGACCGGGGAGCCGATCAGCCGTGCCGGCAGGACGCTCAGGGCGAAACGGCTCAGCGGATCGGCCCATTGGACGTCGTCGACCGCGATCAGCACGGGCCTGCCCGCCGAGCGTTCCTCGATCAGCTGGGCCAGTCGCTCGACGAGCCAGATGCGCTGGTCGTGGTGGCCGGCGAGGTCCGCGAAGTCCGCGCCGGAGAGCAGCGGCGGGTCACCGTGCAGGAGGCCCGAGGCCAGGGAGGCGAGCGGTGCCAGTTCGTGCAGTTCCTCGGCGCGTCCATGGCTGACGACGAATCCGCGGGCCCGTGCGAGCGAGACGGCCTCCCGCAGCAGCGCGGTCTTCCCGATCCCGGGCTCGCCGAGGAGCAGCGCGATCGCTCCTCCCTCGCCGTCGCGCACCGCCGCGACCAAGGCGCGCAGCTGTTCCAGCTCGGCTTCGCGGCCCCGCAGTCCGGGCCGGCTGAGCCTGGTCGCCACGCCTCGTTCCTCGGGCCGGCCGGGGCTCATCCCTTGACCGATCCGGCGAGCAGTCCCCGTGCGAAGTGCCGCTGGAGGGAGAGGAAGACGAGCAGCGGGACGAGCGCGGCCACGAAGGCTCCCGCGGTGAGCCGCTGCCACTCGTTGCCGTAGGTTCCGGCAAGGCTCGCCAGTCTGACCGTCATCGGCGCGGTCTCGGCCGTTCCGCCGGACAGTGTCAGTGCCACGAGGAGGTCGTTCCACACCCAGACGAACTGGATGACGGCGAAGCCGGCCAGGGCCGGACGGGCCAGCGGCAGCACGATCCGGAGCAGCAGCGTCCCGTGCGACGCGCCGTCGACGCGGGCGGCCTCGATCAGGTCCCGGGGCAGCGCCGCCAGGAAGTTGTGCAGGAGGAACACCGCGAACGGCAGCGCGAAGACCGTGTGGGCGAACCAGACCTGGCCGAACCGCGCGGGACCGGTGAGGTGCCACGCGGGCAGGAACAGCCAGCCCTGGGAGAAGAGCTTCAGGAGGGGGACGAGCGCCATCTGGAGCGGCACGACCTGGAGCGCGAAGACGCCGACGACGAGCGCGTCGCGCCCCCTGAAGTCGATCCAGGCGAGGGCGTACGCCGCGAAGAAGGCCAGGACGAGCGGGAACAGCACCGAGGGAACGGTGATGACGACGGAGTTGACGAAGTGCTCCGTGAGCCGCCCCGACCCGTGACCGCCGCCGGAGAGCACCTCTCCGTAGTTGTCGAGCGTGAAGCGCGGCGTACCGAACACGGTCCACCAGCCCGTCGTCTTGATCTCCTCCTCGGGGCGGAACGAGGAGAGCAGGAGGCCGAGGGTCGGGGTCGTCCAGAGGAGCGCGATCACCACGGCGATCGACGTGAAGGCGCGGGAGGCCAGACGCTCCCGGACGCCGTTCACCCCGTCCTCCGCTGCGCCCGGAGCCGGTGGGCGACGAAGGGGGTGACGAGGAGGAAGAGGAGCACGGCGAGCGCCGCCCCGCGGCCCGTCTCGCCGTAGCGGAAGGCCTGGTCGTACATCTCGTGGGCGAGGACGCCCGTGCCGAACTGTCCGCCGGTCATGGTCTTGACGATGTCGAAGGCCTTGAAGGTGCCGACCGCCTGGGCGAGGAGCACGACGAGCAGCGTGGGCCTGATCGACGGCACGGTGATCCGCCGGAAGATCTGCCCGGGGGACGCGCCGTCGAGCCGGGCCGCCTCGGTCAGCTCCGCGGGAACGGCCCTGATCGCGCCGGTCAGCAGGACGGCCGCGAAGCCCGCCTGGGTCCACACCATCGCCACGATGAGGAACAGGACGTTCCAGGGGGAGTCCACGAGCCACTGCCTCGGTTCGCCTCCGAACGCGACGACGAGCCGGTTCAGCAGTCCGATCTGTCCGGCTTCCGGGGGACGGTAGGCGTAGACGAACTTCCAGACGACACCCGCGCCGACGAAGGAGATCGCCATCGGCGTCAGGACCAGGGACAGCGCGAACGCTCGGAACCGCGACCGTGCGACGGCCGCCGCGTAGAGCAGGCCGACCGCGGTGGACGCCAGCGGCACGAGGACCACCCACGCCAGGGTGTTGCGCAGTGCCACCAGCGCCCGGTGGTCGGTGAGCATCCACACGTGGTTGTCGAAGCCGGCCCACGTGTCTCCTCCGCGGTCGGTGAACGACAGCGCCAGGGTGCGCAGACCGGGCACGAGAAGACCGATCGTGAGCAGCAGCAGCGCGGGGGCCAGCAGGACCAGGGCGGCGGCCCTCCGCCGTACCGGCCCCCGGTGCAGTGCGAGGAGGATCAGGGAGACGACCGCCGCGAAGGCGGCGACGCCCTGGAGCAGGTACAGCAGCTTGGGCTGCTGGGCGACGACGTCGAACGGCATCAGGGGCCCGGCCAGGACCGTTCGATGGAGTCGGCCACCTGCCGGGTGCTCGCGCCGCCGATCCAGTCGACGGCTCCCTTCCAGAACGTCCCGGCGCCGACCGACGCCGGCATCAGGTCCGAACCGTCGAACCTGAACTGCGTCCTGGGGTCCTGGAGCAGCTGGATCGAGAGCCTGTCGACCGGGGTCGCGGCGTCCGCCGGGTCCACCCCCCTGTTCGCCGAGACGAACGGGCCCTTCCTCATCCGCGCCCTCGCGAAGTCCGCGGAGGCCAGGTACTCCTGGAACGCCCGCACCTCGGGGCGGTCGGCGAACGCCGCGGTGAACACTCCGCCGCCCAGTACGGGGCGGTTCGCCGGGTCGGCACCCGGCAGGAGGAAGGCGTAGACGTCCTTGTCCGGTCCGATCCCGGTGCCCTTCGGCCACATGTCGGCGTAGAACGAGGCCTGACGGTGCATCGCGCAGTCGCCGGAGAGGATCGGTGTGCCGGCCTCCTGGAAGGAGATCGACGCCATCGACCGGGCCGGACCGAAACCGCCGTTGGCGTACCGGTCGTTCTTGAGGACGGACCCCACGGTGTCCATGGCCTTGATCACCCGCGGGTCGTCGAACGCGATCTCGTGGGCGACCCACTGGTCGTAGACGTCCGTGCCCTGCTGGCGCAGCAGGACGTCCTCGATCCAGTCCGTCACGGGCCAGCCGGTCGCCTCGGCGGACTCGATGCCCGCGCACCACGGCTTGACGCCCGACGCCGCGACCTTCTCGGTCACGGCCATCAGCTCGGTCCAGGTGCGGGGAACGCTCAGTCCCTTGTCGCGGAAGAACGTCGGGGAGTACCAGACGAACGACTTCACGTTCGAGACGAGCGGCGTTCCGTAGAGGGTGCCGTCCACGGTCGCGTAGCTGTTCCAGTCCGCCGACCAGCCCTGCTTCGCGAGGGCCGCGACCCCGGCGCTCACGGGCTTCAGCTTCCCCGTCCGCGCGAAGCGTTCCATGAGCCCGGGCTGGGGGAAGAACGCCACGTCGGGCGCGTTCCCGCCGTCGACCCGGACCTGGATCTGCGCCTCGAACTCCCCGTCCCCCTCGTACCGGACGTCGATTCCGGTGCAGTGCGCGAAGTCCGCCCAGGTCTCTTCGAACAGGTCGGCCTCCCGGTCCCGGTTCTCCGCGTAGACGGTGACCTCGGTGCCGGGGTGCTCGCCGTACCGGGCGTACGGTGCGCAGTCCGCGGTGGTGCGCGACCGCGAACCGCTGCCCTGCGGGGTGCCGCAGGCGGTGGCGGTGACGGCGAGGGTGATGACGGCGAGCGCGAGCCTCGCGCCGGACCACATGGGTGTGCTTCCTCCGATCGCCCGCCGCGCGTTCTCGACGGGCGTTCCGGAAAGCTACCGCGTTCGAACGACAGAGACCAATCGTTCGATGTTCACGCGTCGGATCAGTGCCCCGTGGACCGGGCCGCGTCCAGGATCAGCTCCGCCACGGCCTCGGGCCGGGCGAGCATGACCAGGTGGGAGGAGTCGACCTCGACGGTGGTCATGCCGGCCCGCTCGTACCCGTACCGCTCCACATCGGGGTTGATCGTGCGGTCGGAGGAGGCGACCAGGCCCCATGAGGGCTTGGTCCTCCACGCGGCGACCGGTGCCGGCTCCGAGAAGGCCCGTGCGGCCAGGGGGCGCTGGGAGACGGCGAGCACCGCGGCGAGGCGGGGGTCGACGTCCGCCGCGAACAGCGCGGGGAACCGGTCGACGGCCACCGAGACGTCGGTGCCGGTCTCGTCGGAGCCGGGCACCGGGAACGGCGTGTGGACGAGCGCGTCGGCGAGACCGGAATCGGGGAAGCGGCCCTGGAGCTCGCCCAGGCTCTCGCCCTCCTCCAGCGCGTATCCCGCGAGGTACACCAGGGCGCGGACGTTGTCCTCCGCACCGGCGAGGGTGATCACGGCGCCGCCGTAGGAGTGCCCCACCAGGATCACGGGGCCTTCGACGGCACGGACCACCGAGGCGACGTACGCGGCGTCGTCGACGAGGCCGCGGTTGGGCACCGCCGGAGCCACCACGTCCAGGCCGGCGGCGGTCAGTTCGGGGATGACGCGGGCGAAGCCGGAGGCGTCGGCGAAGGCGCCGTGGACCAGGACGACGGTGGGGCGGGCGTGTCGGGGCACGGGGGAGCTCCTCGGTGCGTGCGGGGGAAGGCGGTGGTGGGTCGGTTCACAGGCCGAAGCGGGCGCGGCGCCCCTCGGGCACCAGGTCGGCGTACCCGGGGTGCTTGCCGATCCAGCCGCGGATGAAGGGGCAGTACGGCAGGACGCGCAGCCCACGGGCCCGGGCGTCGTCGAGGGCGCCGCGGGCGAGCAGTCCGCCCAGGCCCCGGCCGCCGAAGCGGGGATCGATCTCGGTGTGGATGAAGGCGATCTCGCCGTCCGAGAGGTGGTACTCGGCGAAGCCGGCGGTCTCGGTGCCGGCGTCGCCGGCGAGGATCTCGTACCGGGACCTCTCGGGCCGGTCGGTCACGCGGGGTTCCATGCGCGCTCCTGTGGGGTCGTGGTGGGACGGGGTCGGTGGCCGCGATCAGAGGGTGCGGCGCACGCCCGCCTGGCGTTCCAGGTTGCGGAGCTGGACGGCGAGGTCGCCCTCCACGGCGAGGTGGGCGGGGCCGCTGCGGCCGATGGGCAGGACCTGCTCGCTGCGCATGTCCTCGAGCATCAGGGCGAACGCCGTGTACATCGCGACCAGCGCCACCACGAGGCCGAGCACCCCGGACGTGCGCGTCAGCCATTCGGCGCCGGTGACGCCGGCGAGGCCGGTGGCCGCCCAGCGGGGCAGGGAGGCCACGAGGACCAGCCACAGCGCCCGTTTGGGCCCGGTCACGGCGGTCATCAGCGCGCCGAAGCAGAGGAGCGCCAGGTTGAGGACGCCGAGGACCTTCGGGCCGTCGGCCGCGCCGCTGAGCATGATGAGCGAGTAGGGCAGCCAGCTGCCGGCGAACACCGCCATCAGCGTGGCCGCGATCACGTCGCGGGCACCGAAGGCCAGGAAGCTGACGAGGAGCTGGAGGACGAAGGCCGGCAGCACGGTGAGGGCGACGGCGGCACGGGCCTCCTCGCCGAGGATCCCGAGCTGGAGGCAGCCCGTCATCACGGAGGCGATGGCGATCGTGAAGAAACCGAGCGGCATGGGTGAGGCGATGGGGCGCAGGTTGATCCGTGTCATCGACCGGAGGTCCGGCTCGAAACGGCGTCCCGGGGGCACGGCCGGATCCTGTGCGTCGCCGTCGGCGGCCGGGGAGGCGGCAGGCATCGGATGCCTCTCTTTCAGTGGTCGAAGCAGGGGTCGACGAAGGACGGCGTCGTCCCGGGGACGGAGCCGCGCGCGACGCGCCACCGGCGGTGCTGCTCGGACTCGGCGACGGCCTCGGCCACCAGCGACGCCTGATGGGCGCCCCCCGGACCCGACCGGTAGCCGCCGAAGTGGGCCACGGGGCTCCACTCCGGACTCACCGGTGGGACGGCCTCGTCGAGACCCTCGTACTCCGCGGTCGCGTAGACGATCCGGCCGCCGACGACGGTGAGGACCGACTCGATGCCGGGGATGGCCTCCTCGGGCACGGTGAGGTAGTCGTCGGACAGGATCGCGAGGTCGCCGTACGAGCCTTCCCGCAGGGTTCCCTTGACGTCCTGCTCGCCGGTGAGCCGCGCTCCGCCCCGGGTGTAGAGGCCGAGGGCGGTCTCGCGGTCGATCGGGGTCCCGGCCGGGTGGAGCCGGGTGCCGCCGACGGTGCGCCCGGTGACCAGCCAGTGGAGGGCGACCCACGGGTTGTACGAGGAGACGCGGGTGGCGTCGGTGCCGGCGGCGACGGTCAGGCCCCGGTCGAGCATGGCCCGGACCGGCGGGGCGTGGGCGGCGGCCTCGGCACCGTACCGGTCGAGGAAGACGGCGCCCTGGAAGGACATCCGGTTCTGGACCGAGACGGCGCCGCCGAGGGCGGCGATCCGGTCGAGGCTGTCGGCCGAGACGGTCTCGGCGTGGTCGAAGAGCCAGCGGTTGCCGCCGGGGAAGAGTCCCTCCGCGGCGAGCTTCTCGAAGACGGCCAGGTCGCGGCGGATCGTCTCGTCGTAGGTCGCGTGGAGCCGGAAGCCCCAGCCGTTCTCCAGGAGGAGCCGGACCGCCTGCTCGAACTCCGGCTCGTAGCCGCCGAGTTCGGGGCGGGGTTCGGAGAAGTTCTCGAAGTCGGCGGCGGCCCAGGTCAGGTTCTCGCCCGCGCCGTTGAGCCGGAGCCACTCGTCCCCGTCCCCGGGCTTGACCGTCTCGGTCCAGCGCTTCAGGTCGGCGAGTTCCTGCCCCGCCGTCTGCGGGAAGAGGTGGTAGGCGATCCGGAGGGTCAACTCGCCCGACCCGGCGAGGTCGACGACGGTCGCGTAGTCGTCGGGGAAGTTCTGGAACCCGCCGGCGGCGTCGACCGCGGACGTCAGCCCGAAGCGGTTCAGTTCGCGCAGGAAGTGGCGCGTCGACGTCCGCTTGTCGGCCTCGTCGAGGGCGGGTGCCTTGGCCAGCGTCGAGTACAGGACGAGGGCGCTCGGCGCCGCGAGGAGGACGCCGTTGGGTTCGCCGTCCCGGCCCCGTACGATCTGCCCTCCCCTGGGATCGGGGGTCTCCCGGGTGAACCCGGCGGCCTTCACCGCGGCCCGGTTCATCAGGGCCGACTGGTACAGGTGCAGGACGAAGACCGGGGTGTCGGGGGCGGCGGCGTTCAGCTCGGCGACGGTCGGCATCCTGCGCTCGGCGAACTGCTCGGCGGTCCAGCCGCCCACCACCCGGATCCACTGCCCCTTCGGGGTGCGGCCGGCCTGCTCGCGCAGCATCGCCAGGGCGTGCCGGAGGCTGCGCACGCCGTCCCAGCGCAGCTCCAGGACGTAGTTCAGGCCGCCCCGGATGACGTGCAGGTGCGAGTCGTTGAGCCCGGGGACCACCCGGCGGCCCAGCGCGTCGACGACCTTCGTTCCCGGCCCGACGAGGCGGGCGAGGTCGTGGTCGTCGCCGAGGGCCGCGACCCGGCCGTCGCGGATCGCGACGGCGCGGGCCTCGGGGCGGGCGGGGTCGCCGGTGAACACCTTCGCGTTGCGGACGAGGAGGTCGGCCTGCGCGGGTTCCCGGCGCGGGGCGGGGACGAGGCCCGCGACGGGCATGCCGGCCGTCATGCCAGCGCCTTGCGCAGGGTGTCGACGGCGAGGTCGACGGCGAGGTCCGCGCCCCACGTGTCGCGCAGCGCGTTCAGCATCACGAAGTCGTGGATGACCCCCAGGACCCGCAGGGCGGTGACGGGGACTCCGGCGGCGCGGAGCTTCGCCGCGTACGCCTCGCCCTCGTCGCGCAGGACGTCGGCCTCGGCCGTGATGACCAGGGCGGGCGGCAGGCCGGTGAGCTGCTCGGTGGTGGCGCGCAGCGGCGAGGCGGTGATCTGGGCGCGCTCGGCCTCTTCGGTCGTGTACTGGTCCCAGAACCACTTCATGGCGTCGCGGCGCAGGAAGTAGCCCTCGGCGAACTCGTGGTACGAGTCGGTGTCGAAGGACGCGTCGGTGACCGGGTAGAAGAGGACCTGCTGGACGAGCGTCACGTCGCCGCGCTGCTTGGCCATGAGGGTGAGGGCGGCGCTCATGTTCCCGCCGACCGAGTCGCCCGCGACGGCGATCCGCGTCCCGTCGAGGTCCTTGTGGTGGCCCTCCCGGGCGATCCACTGGGCGACGCCGTAGTTCTGCTCGATCGCGACGGGATAGCGCGCCTCGGGCGACAGGTCGTACTCGGGGAACACCACGGCCGCCCGGGTGCCGACGGCGAGTTCGCGGACGAGCCGGTCGTGGGTGTGCGCGTTGCCGAAGACCCAGCCGGCGCCGTGGAGGTAGAGGATGACGGGGAGCGGGCCGGTGGCGCCGTGCGGGCGGACGATCCGGGCGCGGACGTCGCCGGTGGGGCCGCCGTGGACGGTGACCCACTCCTCGTCGACGGCGGGCAGCTGGACGCCTTCTCCGCTCTGGACGTCGTCCACGGCCTTGCGGCCGTCCGCGACGGGGATCTGGTAGAGGTACGGCGGCCGGGCGGTGGCGTCGGCGAAGGCCTGGGCGGCGGGTTCGAGGGTCGGTCGGTTCTTCATGAGGGGTTCTCCTTCTGGGGGTGTACGGGACGGGGCGGGTCGGAGCGTCAGCGGGTCGCCCGCGCGGCGGCGAGGATCACGTGGGTGACCACGGCGGGGCGGGAGACGGCCACGGCGTGCGACGCGTCCACTTCGGTGATGTGCGAGCCGGCACGCCGGGCCATCCACCGTCCGGCGGCCGGCGGGATGTTCTTGTCGGCGGTGGCGATCAGCGCCCAGGACGGGGTCGTCTTCCAAGCCGCCTCCCCGGCCTTCTCCTCCAGCGCGGCGGTGGCGACCGGGCGCTGGGTCGCGGCCATGACGGCCGCGTCGGAGGCGGGGACGTCGGCGGCGAACTGCCGGTGGAACTTGCCCTGTTCGATGACGAGTTCGGTGCCGGTGCCACCGCCGGGCAGCGGGTACGACTGCGGGTTCACCGTGTCGCCGAGGGTGGAGCCGGGGAACCTGGCGGCGAGCTCGGCCGCGCTCTCGCCCTTGTCCGGGGTGAACGCGGCGATGTAGACGAGGGCCTTCACCTGGGTGTTGCCCACGGCGGCGCCACTGATGACGGCGCCACCGTAGGAGTGGCCGACCAGGACGACGGGCCCGTCGACGGCGGCCAGCACGCCGCGCAGGTAGGCGGTGTCCGCGGCAAGACCGCGCAGCGGGTTGGCGGGGGCCAGGACGGGGTAGCCGGCGTGCTGCAGCCGCCGGATCGCGCCGCTCCAGCCGGAGGCGTCCGCGAACGCTCCGTGGACCAGGACGATCGTGGGCTTGGGGTCGTACCGGTGGAGGTCGGCCGCCGCCGGACGGCTCGCCGGTGCGGCGGGTGCGGCGCCGATCAGGGCGGCCAGCGTGGCGGGCACGGCGAGGGCGAGGGTGCGCCTCGTGAGCTGCATGGGTGGGTGATTCCTTGTCGGGTGGTGAAGCGTGCGGGTGTGCTCGGTCGAGCGGGAGGGGATGCGCCGGCCGGGCGGAGGGGGTGCGCCGGGCGGTCGGGACCCGGCGCGGGAGGAGGGACCGGGCCTCAGAGGCCGTACGCCTCCAGGAGCCGGAGCCAGATCTCGCTCACCGTCGGGAAGGCGGGCACGGCGTGCCACAGGCGCTCCAGGGGGACCTCGCCCACGATGGCCACGGTGGCCGTGTGGATGAGCTCGGTCGCCATCGGACCGGTGAGCGTGCAGCCGACGACGATCCCTCGGGCCTCGTCGACGACGAGCTTCGCGAGGCCGCGGTAGTCGTCCGCGTGGAGCGCGGCACCGGCGACGTCGTCGATGCGGTACTCCACCACGCGCACCGCGAGACCCGCTTCGCGTGCCGCGCGTTCCGTGAGCCCGACGCTCGCGACCTCGGGGCGGGTGAAGACGGCCTGCGGGACGGCGACGCGGTCGGCCTCCGCGCTCCACGGCTGCCGTCCGCCGGTGTCGGCGGGGCGCCCCGCGGCTCGCTCGGCGATCGCCGCCGCGCAGGCGCGGGCCTGGTACTTGGCCATGTGGGTCAGCGGCGCACGGTGGTTCACGTCGCCGACGGCGTAGAGCCAGTCCCCCTCGACCGCGAGGACCCGACAGGTGTCGTCGACCGGAAGCCAGTCGCCCGCCGGCAGTCCGACGGAATCCAGGCCGAGGTCCGCGGTGCGCGGGCGCCTGCCGACGGCGGCGAGGACCTCGTCGCAGACGAGAGTCGTGCCGTCGTCGGTGTCCACGGTCACCGTGCGGGTGCCGGCGTCACGCGTGACCCGGACGGCCGACACCCCGAAGCGGACCGTGACGCCCAGATCGCCCAGCCCCCGGGTGACCTCTTCGCCGGCGCAGGGCTCCCAGCCCGTCAGCAGGGCCTGGTCGCGGACCAGCAGGGTGACGGAGGAGCCGAGCGAGCGCCACGCGGTGGCCATCTCGCAGGCCACCACTCCCCCGCCGATGACGACGAGCCGCGCGGGCACCGCGTCGGCGGTGGTGGCCTGCCGGTTGGTCCAGACGCCGATCCGGTCGAGCCCCTCGACCGACGGAAGGGCGGGTTCCGTGCCGGTGCAGACCACGACCGCGCGCCGGGCCTCCAGGGTGCGGACGGTGCCGTCGGCCCCGGTCGCCTCCACCCGGCGCTCACCGGCGAGCCGTCCGTGCCCCCGTACGAGCGCGACGCCCGCACCGCCGAGCCAGTCGGCCTGACCGGTGTCGTCACCACGCCCGGTGAAGCGGTCACGGCGGGCCAGCACACGCGCCGGGTCGAGCGCCGCCGTGACCGCCTGCCGGGCCCCGTCCACCGACCGGGCGTCCGCTCGGGCGGCGCCGGGACGCAGCAGGGCCTTGCTCGGCACGCAGGCACGGTAGGAGCACTCGCCGCCGACGGCCTCCGCCTCGACGACGACGGCGGTCAGCCCCGCCCCGGCGGCGCGGGCGGCGACCACCTCCCCGGCCGGCCCGCCGCCGACCACGACGACGTCGTACGTGTCCATCAGCCGTGCACCAGGGGGGTGTCCACGAGGTGCTCGGCCAGGAACCACACCTGCGCCTCGCCGGTGCGGACGACGTCGGAGACGAGCAGGTCGGCGCTGCCCTCGTCGCCCTCCCCGGAGAGCCGGGCGGCGGCGTCGCGGGCGTCGATCAGGATCCGCTCGTGCGCGTCGAGGAGCCGCGACAGCATGACGGGCACCGGCTCGACGCCGTCCGGCGGCCGGGGGATCGCCGTCAGCTCGGCGACGTGGCGCGGGTCTCCGACGGCGACGCCGCCGAGGCTCTGGACCCGCTCGGCCAGCGCGTCCACGAGGGCCAGCTGGGCCTCCGCGTGCTTGTCCAGCATCAGGTGGAGCGAGTAGAAGGTCGCCCCGCGCATGAGCCAGTGGTGCTTCTTGTAGAGGGAGTGGAGGATCTGCGTGTCGGCGAGGACGCGGTTCAGCCGCTGGCAGGCGTACATGCGGGTGTCGTGACCGAGGCCGATCGGCAGCTGCTTGAGCGTGCCGAACGCCTGGGTCTCGGCGCCCTTCTGGTGCAGCAGCGGCTGGCCGCCGCCGTGCGGGTTCGGGAGGGTGTCCATCGAGTGCTCCTGTGCGGGGTGGAGTGGGTACGGGGGCCCGGCCGCCCGGTCGGGGGTGCGCAGCCGGCCGGACCCGGTCGGGGGTGCTCGCGCTCAGCGCTCGGCGATCGCCGGGGCGGCGGGAGTCCGGTGCAGGACGAGCCGGGTGAGGAGCCCGCTGCCGAGACCGGCCACGAGCGCGAGGGCCGCCCACCACGACGGGTACGGCGAGAGCCCGAGAACCGCGTCGAGGGACCAGGCGCCGGGGCCGGTGGCGGCGAGGGCGGCGGCGATGCCGATGAGGACGAGCGGGTACTCGTATCCGTCGTTCTGCACCCACAGCCCGTGGCGCCACTTCACGGTGAGGGCGACGGTCATGACGCCGATGGCGCCGGTCGCGGCGAGCGGGGTCAGGAGGCCGGAGGCGAGCAGCAGGCCCGATCCGATCTGACCGCCGCCCGCCGCCAGGGCGGTGAGGGCACCGCCGCGGAAGCCGTCGGCGCGGAACTCCTCGGTGCCGCCCTCCAGCCCCTTGCCGCCCAGGTGCGAGCTGACCTTCTGCACCCCGTGGCCGGCGACGAGCAGTCCCACCAGCAGACGCAGGATCAGAATGCCGGTGTCCAAGGTGATCAGCCGGCCGCGTGCGCGCCGATGACGCTCTGCGCGTACACGACGCCCAGGCCGTACGCGCCCGCGTGGGCCTTGACGATCTCCATGACCGCGCCGTACGTCTCCTGGCGCGCCCAGTCCCGCTGCAGCTCCAGGAGGACCTGCACCCAGGTCACCGGCACGGCACCGGCGGCGATCATCCGCTGCAGCGCGTGCTCGTGGGCGGCGGGGCTGACGCCGCCGGACGCGTCGGTCACGACGTAGACCTCGTAGCCCTGCTCGAGCGCGGAGAGCGCGGGCAGCACCAGGCAGACCTCGGTCCACAGACCCGACAGGACGATCTTCTTGCGCCCGGTCGCCTTGACCGCCGCGACGAGGGCCTCGTCCTCCCAGGCGTTCATCGTGGTGCGGTCGATGACCTCGTTCTCGGGGAACACCTCGGCGAGCTGGGGCAGCAGGGGGCCGGAGAAGGACTCGGCGGCGACCGTGGTCAGGACGGCCGGAACGTCGAACGCCCGAGCCGCCTTGGCGAGACCCACGGTGCTGTTGATGATGGCGGCACGGTCGCCGCTGCCGGTGCCGAAGAACATCTGCGGCTGGTGGTCCACGAAGAGCATGACCGAGTTGTCGGGGGTGAGCAGGTCCTTGCCCGGAGCGGCCTGCACCTTGTCGATGTCGAACATGGGGGTCCTTTCGAAGCCATCGGTGGCGCGCCCGCCGCGTCCGCGGCGGGGCACTTCTTCACGCTACGAGCGACCCGGCCGACCGAGTTGACCTCCTGCGCCCAGGGGTTGGCACGACAGCGCACAACCGGTCGAGGACGAGAGCCGTCGGCGTCACCGGCGCGAACCGGGGCCTCGCCGGACGCGGCGCACCGCGCTGCCGCGCTTCGCTTCCCGCACGTACGACCCCGGCGGCCTCGCCCCGTCCTGAGCGGCCGTTTCCCCGGCATGACGGTCGTCGGCCGCTCCACCGCCGACGAGTTCACCGGTCCGCGCGACGGAACCGGCGGCGTCTCCGCCGTGGCGCTGCCCCACGACGTGATCACCGGAGCCGCGCCGGTGCCCGGTTCGTCTCGGGCTTGGGTGCCGACCGGCTGGACGGGCGCCCACCGGGCCGGCGCGCAACCGGGCGGCGCCGTGGCCTTCCCAAGGTGACCACGCACGGCCGCCCGTCATGGCCGGGGAGGAAACGCCCGCTTCCCTCGGATGCCGGCGCACCGGCCGCCGGGGCGGCTGCGGAACCAGGCGCTCAGCCACAGCGCCTGGAACGCGGCATCGAGGAGATAGATCCGCCGGATGCGTCCGGGGGTGGCGTACCGGACGTCCACCACGAACAGGGCGGTGGCCGTTCCGGTGCCCAGCAGGCGCGCGTGGGCCGTCCCCGCTCCTGTCCCGGCACCGCGGATCTGAGCCCATCCGATGGCGACGAGCAGCCCGGAGACCGTCTGCAGCAACCACACGTCGGCCTTCGGACCGGTGATCCCCTCGAAGCTGCGCCTGTGGACCAGGGGCCACATCCCGCTCACGAGGTTGAACCAGCCCTGCGCTCGGGCGACGGACCCGGGAGTCTCCATCTTGCCCACCGGCCCTTCACGCGTGATCGATGTGCGGCCGCGGGAGGACCCTCGCGCCCCGACCGGACGGGCGATCGGCACACGGGCGACTGCCCGCGCCGCCGCTCCTCAAGCGCACCCGTGCGATCTCCTCCGCCCGCAAGCACCCCGATCGGGTGGGAATCGGCCGTGCGGATGCGGTTTCCGTTCCCGGAGCACCTCACAGGAGGTATCCCGTTCACAGGGACCGGCTGCCCGGCGGCGGGCACCGGCGCACCGCGCTGCGGGAACCGCCGCGGGGCGGCTGTGCGATCCGGGCCGGAAAGCAGGAGGTGGAGCGTGGCGGGGTACGCACCGGGAAGCCGTCGTGGGGGCCGGCCACGGCCCCCGTCCCACCGCGTGCGGGCAGTGGGGCGGCGCGGGGCGTGGTGAGGCGTGAGGCCGAGGAGGCAGCCGGTCCCGGCCGTGAGAACCGCCGGTCGATCGCGGTGGGGGCACTGGTCGGGGCGGCCGTCATGGCGGCGTCGGACGAGATCGTCTTCCATCAGGTGCTCGGCTGGCACCACTTCTACGACCGGTCCACCCCGGCGGTGGGCCTCCTGTCCGACGGCCTGCTCCACTCGGCGGAACTCCTCGGGCTGGTCACGGGGTTCTTCCTGTTCGCCGACCTGCTTCGGCGCGACGCGCTGTCCGCCGGCCACGCCTGGGCCGGGTTCCTTCTGGGCGCGGGCGGCTTCCAGCTGTTCGACGGCGTCGTGGACCACAAGCTGCTGCGCGTGCATCAGATCCGCTACGGCGTGGACGTCACCCCCTACGACTGGGGGTGGAACGCGTTCGGGGCGGTCGTGCTGCTGACCGGCTGCGCTCTCGCCGTACGTGCCCGTCGGCGGTCGGTACGGGACGACGAGGCGTGACCCCCGCCCATGGTCTCCCCGGTCCGGTCGCCGCTGTCCTGTGGACGATCGTCCCGGCGGCCGCGCTCCTGTTCGTCGCCGGGTACCGGATGGCAGCCGCCCGGCTCAGGCGCCGCGGCGACGCCTGGCCCCGGTGGCGGGACGCCTCCTTCTGCGCCGGCGGGATCGCACTCGCCTGGGCCGCTCTGGGGACCCTGCCGGGCGGGCCGTTCACGAGGCATATGGCCCTTCACCTGCTCACCGGCATGGCGGCGCCGCTCCTGCTGGTGCTCGCCCGCCCCCTCACGCTGGTGCTGCGCAGCCTGCCGCCGGGCCGCGGGCGTCGGGGAGTACTGGCGCTGGGGCACTCCCGTCCCGTCGCCGTGCTGGTCTTCCCTCCTGTCGCCGCCCTGCTCGACGCCGGCGGCCTGTGGCTCCTGTACCGCACGCCGCTGTTCGCGGCGGCTCAGCACCGGCCGCTCCTCCACGCGGTGGTACAGATCCACCTCATGGCCGGCGGTCTGCTCTTCGCCTTCGCCGTCTGCCGGCTCGACCCCGTACGGCACCGGGGCGGCGGCATCGCCGTTCGTGGTGGCGCGCTGCTCGCGGCCGGGACCGCACACGCCGTGCTCGCGAAGAGCCTGTACGCCGCGGCTCCGCCCGGTACCGCTTTCGCCCCCGCCGACCTGCGTGCGGGCGCGCGGCTCATGTACTACAGCGGGGATCTGGCCGAGCTCGCGCTCGCCCTCGTCCTGGCCGTCGAGTGGTACGCCGTCACGGGGCGGGCGTGGGCCCGCGCCCGGCGGCGCCTGACGCGGCCGGACCCGGACCCGGTGTGACAGGCCGGGTCCGGTCTCCCGTCATGGATCAGTGGTCTCCGGCCGCGGGGTGCCGCCGGCCACGGGAACCGCCCCGGGTGTCGGTCCGGTCACGCGCCGCGGATGCGGCGGCGAGAGCCAGGAGCGTGGCGATGACTCCCGTGATGAGGTTGGTGGTGATGGAGCGGGTGCGTGCCACGTCACCCGCGACGACCCACGGGGCGACGCAGGTCCAGATGCCGATGGCGGCCGCGGCCCAGGCCATGGAGTGGGTGCGTTCGTACGAGGTGCCGAGGCCGCCGAGGAGCAGCATGTAGGCGAGTCCGGCGATGAGGTTGGTGACGGCCAGCGTGGTGAAGCCGTTGAAGCCCACGATCCAGGGGGACGCGGCCAGGAAGAGGCCGGTGACCAGAGCGAGGGCTTCGATCATCTGCGCTCGTGGGGTGACGGCGGCCCTGTCGTGCCGGGCGCGCAGTTCCATCAGGTCGGGGTGTTCTTCGATCGGTGCACGATGAGTTGACGCCATGATGACCTCCGAAAGACGTTCACCCAGCACTTACCCATAAATGCCACATAAATGAACAAGAGGGACAAATATCTCAGCGCGGGGTGGGGGCGTCTCGGGGCGTGACGGTCGAATCTCCCCGCCGGACGGTCCCCGGCGCGGCGCACCCATGCCGCCCGCGGGACCTCCTCGCCGTCCAGCACGCAGGTGCCGACGCGGCCCTGCCGGCCCCGGCAGGACCGCGCGAAGGATCACGAACTCGACGAACACGACCGGCGGGACCTCGGGAGCGGGGCTGCGGCCGACGGCCGGCCGGACGCCTGCCCGTCCCTCGCGGGAGACAGGCGACGTCATGGCGTGGCGGGGAGAGTGACGGCTCCGTGCAAGGTCCCCGGCCACCGCGCCGATCACCGTGGCCGACACGGGACGCACGCCCTGCGCTGCGCGCGGAAGGCGGGAGCCGTCATCGTCACCGACGACGGT
This sequence comes from Streptomyces roseolus, assembly GCF_014649855.1. Lineage (GTDB taxonomy): Bacteria > Actinomycetota > Actinomycetes > Streptomycetales > Streptomycetaceae > Streptomyces > Streptomyces roseolus. The sequence continues at coordinate 38,402 of NZ_BMTV01000023.1, forward strand.
CACGACGTCCGTCCCGAGTGGTGACCGCGAACAGCGCACGACTCCGACGAAGACCTCCGGGCCGGACTGTCCGGCGTACTCCTCGGACGCGGCGAAGGCTCAGGACGGGGTCGGCTTCCGGGTCCGCCTCGCCGCTCTCACTCCCCTCCGTCCATACTGCGGCGGATGGCGTCGCGCGCCCGGTCGGCGACGGCGGCCATGGGGCCGAGGATCAGGTTGGCGGTGGCGCTCTCGACCCCGGGGTGGGGATGGGTGGGCGCCGTCGCCTCCGCCGCCCGGACGGCCTTGGCCATCAGGGCGAGCCGGGCGGGCGAGGTGGTGCGGCGCAGCAGTGCGAACTCGTGGCGTTCCTCCGACCTGGCGTGGGCGAGGACCGCGTCGCGGAGGGACAGCAGCGCGGGCATGAACCGGGGGTCGGAGGTGTCCGTGTCCTCGAGCGCGGACAGCTTCTCCTTCGCCGCCTTCTCCTCGGCGAGGCGTTCCTCCACCACGTCCGCCCCGCCGTCGAAGGCGGTCCGGGCGCTGGGGTGGACGACTTCCTCCTCCGCGGTCTCGTGCACGGCCGGCAGGTGCACCAGGCGCCGGAACGCGTCGGCCCGGGCTTCCCCCTCGGTGGTGCGGACCTCGTCGAAGAGGGTGTGGATCTGGCCGTGCTGCCGCGTCAGGAGTGCCACCACGTCCTCTGCGGCCGCCGGGTCGCCCACCTGGGCCTGCTCGTCCACGGCGTCCCGTCCTGCCCCGGCCATCACGCGCGCTCCGATGCGACGGGGTGCGGTCCTTCGGTCTCCAGCCGGTAGTCCCGCTCGAACATCTCGCGGTGCTGGTCGATGACGCGGTCGCTGGGCGGCTTCTCACCGCCGTGGAGGCGTTGCTGCATCTGCTCGAACCGCTCGTGCGCCTCCCGGACGTAGCCGGCGCCGAGAGTGGTGAGGTCGATCTGGGTGGCGAGCAGCTCGCGCAGGTAGTCCTTGTTCGGCTCGAACGTCAGGACGTTCGGCAACTGCGGGGCGCAGGATCTCCTCGGGGTCGCGGCCGTCGTGGCGGCGCATGAGGTCGCAGGCGATCCGCAGGTGCTCCAGCTCCATGTTCAGGTGCAGCTCCCACAGCGCCTTCACCTTGGGGTGGCTCTCCTGCTCCATGAAGGAGTAGTAGAGGTAGCACTCGTTGTACTCGTGGTTGACCAGCTGCTCCCACCACGTCTCCCCCGGGTCCACCAGGGACTCGTAGTGGGTGACGTGCTCCTCCTCGATCAGCCCGATCTCCTGGTAGAGCCGGCGGGCGATCGGCTCCGTGTAGGTGGGGCCGGTGTTCATGTAGAAGTTCATCGTCTGCTGCTCCGCCGACATCACCGTCAGCGCGTGCAGTTTGGAGAGCGGATCGGTGGCGGCCTTGCCGTAGGGGTCGCGCACGTTGTCGAAGGGGTGGCGGTGGTGCATCCGGGTCGGCCGGCCCGGCATGACCTCCGTCAGGCCGTCGACGATCGACTCGGCCTTGCGGTGCTCGATCATCTCGTACGGGTTCGCGTACCGGTACAGGTGGTCGAAGTCCTCCAGGACGCCGAACTGATACGCCTGCTTGAGGTAGGGGTCCGGCTCCATCCGCGCGATCCAGGCGGTGAGGTCGACGGCGACCTGCTCGTACGCGATCGTCGTCTCCAGTACCGACGACACCCCGGGCAGGAGCCAGTTGACCGCCTTCTGCTGCTGGGCCTCGACGTACCGGACCTCGGCCAGGCCCCGCTTCACGTCGGGATCGACCGTGTTCCGGGCGAGCTGGTGGCTGAAGAGGACCGCCTCGACCTCGATGCCGTTCATGGTGATGATCCGGCAGCGGGTGTACGGGTCGGTGGCGTCCGGGTCGATCGGCGCGACGTTCAGCTCCCGCCAGCTGCGGACCTGCTTGTCCAGCGGGATTCCCCGTTGTTCCAGAGGGTTGAAGGTCATGCGGCACCTGACTTTCCGGCAGCGGGAGGGGAACTTGCCCCCTGCCCCTTCCGGCCCCCACACGCCCGGTCCGGCGACTCTCACCTCATTGGCCGTGACCGGCCCGCGCATGCCGCCGGGTCCCGGGGGTAGCCGCCGGGCGCCGCATGATCGGGAGGAGATGACGAGCCATGGTGGTGCACATCGACCGGGGGCTGACGCCGCGCGTCTCGGATCCGCCGCACGTACTGCGCCAGGGGGCGCACGATCAGCTCTTGGGCCTGCTCATGCTGGCGGTCGCGGTGCTGCTCCTGCTGATGCCGATGGCCACCCAGGTCGGTCCGAAGGACGCGCAGATCAACGAGATGCTCGTCGGTCTCGTCGTGGCGTTCACCGCGGGGTGGCGCGTCTACCGCGGCGGGAGCCTGCGGTCCGATGCCGTGGTCGGCCTCGCGGGCGTCTGGCTCCTCGTCTCGCCGTTCGTCCTCGACGCGCAGAACACCGCCGTGCACACGGCGGACCGCATGCTCGCCCTCGTGGCCGGCGGCGTCCTGATCGTCCTCAGCGTGGCGTCCGCTCTGTTGTGGTGGCTGGACCGGAAACGCACCCGTCAGCCGATGGCGCGCGCCGCGACGGCCAGCACGACCGACGCGGCGGCGGACAGGCCGAGAACGGCGGCGACAAGGCGGCGGCGCAGGAAGGCGTAGCGCCGGCTGTACTCCTCGCGGAGTTCGTCCGCGCGGGCGACGGTGGCCTGGAGCATCCGGCGCCGCACGGACAGGTGCTCCTCGGCGAACGCGCGGGCGATCTCCGCCTGCTCCTGGGGCCCCAGCCAAGCGAACCGCCGGGCAAACGCGGTGCCGGCCTCGGCGGCGTCGTTCCTGGCCCGCTGCACCAAGAGGTACCCCTCCAGCCGGGCGATGCCGACGCTCGCCTCCGCAGCGGGTGAGTGCGGACCGCGGGCACCGCGTCCGGCCGGCCCGGGAGCGTCGCCGTCCCGCCGGACCGGATGCCCCACGAAGTCTCCGGTCTCCCGGTGCCTCCGCGTGGTCATGCTCCGCCGCCCTGCGGGTTCTGCCGGGCACCGGGGTCGTCGATGACGTCCCGCTTGTGCGCCTCGTCGTAGTCCAGCGCCGCGAGGCTGGGGAAGTTCAGGTCGAAGGCGGGCGACTCGGACCGGATGCGCGGGAGGGTGAGGAAGTTGTGCCGGGGCGGCGGGCAGGAGGTGGCCCATTCCAGGGAGCGGCCGAAGCCCCACGGGTCGTCCACGGTGACCCGCGGGGCGGTCTTGGCGGTCTTCCACACGTTGTAGAAGAACGGCAGGGTGGAGGCGCCCAGGAGGAACGCTCCGATGGAGGAGACGGTGTTCAGCGCCGTGAATCCGTCGGCCTGCAGGTAGTCGGCGTACCGCCTGGGCATTCCCTCGGCCCCGAGCCAGTGCTGGACGAGGAACGTGCCGTGGAAACCGACGAACAGCGTCCAGAAATGGATCTTCCCGAGCCTTTCGTCCAGCATCGTGCCGGTCATCTTCGGCCACCAGAAGTAGAACCCGGCGAACATCGCGAAGACGACCGTGCCGAAGACGACGTAGTGGAAGTGGGCCACGACGAAGTACGAGTCGGTGACGTGGAAGTCCATGGGCGGGGAGGCGAGGATGATGCCGGTCAGACCGCCGAACAAAAAGGTGACGAGGAAGCCGATCGACCACAGCATCGGCGTCTCGAAGGAGAGCGACCCCTTCCACATCGTGCCGATCCAGTTGAAGAACTTCACTCCCGTCGGCACGGCGATGAGGAAGGTCATGAAGGAGAAGAACGGCAGCAGCACCGCCCCGGTGGCGAACATGTGGTGCGCCCAGACGGTCACCGACAGGCCCGCGATCGCGATCGTCGCCGCGACCAGACCGATGTAACCGAAGATCGGTTTGCGGGAGAAGACCGGCAGGATCTCGGTGACGATGCCGAAGAACGGCAGGGCGATGATGTAGACCTCGGGGTGCCCGAAGAACCAGAACAGGTGTTGCCAGAGCAGGGCGCCGCCGTTCTCCGGATCGTAGACATGGGCCCCGAACTGCCGGTCCGCCTCCAGCGCGAACAGCGCCGCCGCCAGCACGGGGAACGCGAACAGCACGAGCACCGACGTCAGCAGCACGTTCCAGGTGAAGATCGGCATCCGGAACATCGTCATGCCCGGAGCCCGCATGCAGATGATCGTGGTGATGAAGTTGACCGCACCCAGGATCGTCCCGAAGCCGCCCAGGGCGAGCCCCATGATCCACATGTCGCCGCCGACATAGGGCGTGCGCTCCCCTCCACTGAGCGGGGTGTAGGCGGTCCAGCCGAAGTCAGCGGTGCCCTGCGTGGTGAAGATCCCCGCGAACGCGATCACACCGCCGAAGAGGAACAGCCAGTACGACAGCATGTTCAGCCGGGGGAAGGCGACATCGGGGGACCCGATCTGCAACGGCATGATCGCGTTGGCGAAACCGGCGAAGGTGGGGGTGGCGAACAGCAGCAGCATCACCGTGCCGTGGAGGGTGAACGCCTGGTTGTACTGCTCGGGGGAGATGATCTGCAGCCCCGGCCGGGCCAGTTCCGCACGGATCACCAGGGCGAGAATTCCACCGAGCAGGAAGAAGACGAACGACGTGATCAGGTAGAGATGCCCGATCTTCTTGTGGTCCGTCGTCGTCAGCCAGTCCACGACGACCTTCCCCCAGCTCCTCTTCTTCACCGGCACGAGGGTGGGTGGTTCCGTGGAAACGACCATGTGGACTCCGTGAGGGACTCAAAGGGATGCCGACGGGCGTGGCGACCATAGGACCCGGGGTTCCCCGTGACCGCCCGAACACCGCCAGTCGGAATCAGTCACTTCATCACACCTGCGCTGACCTGCGGATCCACTCTTCCCCCGCGGCAAGAGCCCTCGTTCGGCGGGCGTGGGACGTGAACCGGCGTCCGCCCCTCGCCACTGCGCCCCGCCGCAGGCCTCTGCCTCGTACCGAGCCCCTCGCCACGGGCGGAGGTTCCGGGCGGGCGTGCCGCGATGACGTGATCTCGCAGGACGCCGCCGGCGCACGAGGCCGGAGTCCCGACCGCATCGCCGCCCCGATGCACCGCGCCCAGGGCGATCTCGCCGGAACCGAGCACCGCCTCCCCCTTGCGTGAGCGGATCCGGGCCGACGTGGGAGCGGGCTCCCTCAGCGCCACTGCCGTAGGTCTTGCCACAGAAGCGGCATTTCAGGTCCACCGTCCGACCGTCCACGACCATGGCGATCTGCCCGCGAGCACAGCAGGCGGTCGTGCCGCGCTCCCGGCCGGCGAGGCAGGTGGCTCCCTGCGCTTTCCGTGCCGCCCGGGTGTACGGCGTCGGAGCCGAGGACGTACGGCCGGACGCCCTCGCGGACGACAGCGGCAGACTCCCTCCCGCAGTCGCGACGACAGCCACGGGAGGGAGCCGGACATCCCCCGACGCCCTATCGGCTCGACGGAGAAGACACCGGGTCAGCGCACCCGGCCCCGCGCCTTCAGCTGGGTCACAGGCACCTCGGGGGCCGGGAGGCGGTCGCCGTCGTAGCCCTTCACCTCGCCGAAGCGGTCGCCCGACATCCAGTCCTCCCGGGCCTGGCGGATCTCCTCATCCGTGCGGCCCACGAAGTTCCACCACATGACGATCTCCTCCTCGAAGGGTTCGCCGCCGAGGAGCATCAGGCCCGCGTCGGAGGAGGCCCGCAGGGGGAGGTTGGTGCGGCCGCAGCCGAGGTAGAGCATCGAGCCGGGGAGGACCGGGACGCCGTCGACGTGCGCCTCGCCGGACATGGAGAGGACGGCGTACTCGAAGTCCGGGTCGAGCGGCAGTTCGGTCTCGGTGCCGGCGGCGAGGGCGAGGTCGGCGCCGACGAGGGGCGTGTACGTCATCCCCGGCGAGGTCGAACCGTCGAGGGAGCCGAGGACGACCGTGGCGGTGAGGCCGGGGGCGGTGACCCGGGGCAGGTGGGCGTGGTGCTGGAAGTGCGGCTCGACGTGCCGGTGCGCGTCCGGCAGGGCGACCCAGAGCTGGGCGCCGTGCAGGAAGCGGGCGTGCGGGCGGGGGCTCTCCTCGGAGTGCGAGATCGCGCGGCCGGAGGTCATCAGGCCCAGCTCGCGGGGGCGGATCGTCTGGAGGCTGCCGGTCGAGTCGCGGTGCAGGACCTCGCCCTCGTGCAGCCAGCTGACGGTCTGGAGACCCATGTGCGGGTGGGGTGGCACCTGCATGCCGGGCTCGTCGGCGATGTCGTCGGGGCCGTAGTGGTCGACGAAGACCCAGGCCCCGACCATCCGGCGGCCGAGGTTCGGCAGCAGGCGCCGCACCTCCGTCGACTCACCGAGGCGGACGTGCCGGGGGCTGAGGAGTTCGCGTACGGGCTCGGCGACGACGAAGCCGCGGCCACCGCACACGGCGAGCTCTGCCTGGCGGTCGAGATTGCTCATCGGGGATCGACACCTCTCCAGTGGGGGGACATCGGGGAACACCCGGGTAGTGGAATGTTCAACTAGCCTTCGGTGTTGACGAGGGCGGACCACCCCACAGGGTGGCAGATCCGGCACCCCGGAACAGGGAGAGCAAGTGAGCGACACGTACTACGAGTTCGGAACGGCCGCCGACCGCTGGAGCCGCGCGCGGCTGTTCTTCGACGCTAAGGAGTACCAGACCGCCGTCCGCATCCTGCGCGGCCTCGTCGCCGAGCACCCGGACCAGACGGCCCAGCGGCTGCTGCTCGCCCGCGCCTACTACCACTCCGCCCAGCTGAAGCCCGCCGAGGCCGAGCTCCGCGCCATCCTGGAGCGCGACCCGGTGGAGCACTACGCCCGGCTGATGCTCGGCCGCACGCTGGAGCGCCAGGGCCGCCAGGACGAGGCCGCCCCGCACCTGCGGATGGCCGCGGCGATGAGCGGCGAGCTGCCGTCCTGACGCCAGGCACGGCCTGGCCGCGAAAGGCGACCTGACGCGGAACTGATACCCCGGCACGGTATGGTCGGGCCCCAGGAGGACCTGATCGTGCCCACACCCCGGCCGCACCACGGCGAGCGAGCGGAAGGTGCCCTCGCGCACCTCCTGCTCGTCGTCGTGCTCGCGCTCGGGGTGTTCATGATGCATTCCGTGGGCCATCCCGAAGGCCCCGCGACCGGCACGTCCACCACGGCAGCGGTCCACGCCGGCGCCCCCGGCGGCGCCCCGGCCGCCGCCGACCACGGTGCGCCGGACCACGGCGCGCCGCAGCCGGACGACGGACACGCGCCCGGTTCCGGGATGGACATGACCACGCTCTGCGTGGCCGTCCTCGCCGGCTGGCTGCTCACCGGCCTCGTCCGGGCCGCGCTCGGCCGCCGCCCCGACTGGCTCGCTCTCCTTCTCGCGCGGCTCGCGCCGGCGCTCGCGCCGCACGCCCCTCCCCGCCGCCCTCCCGACCTCGCCCGGCTGTCCGTCCTGCGGATCTAGGCCGTACCACCCCGCGGCGGGCCGCTTCGCGCTGCCCGCGCACCACCGGTACACCCCATGATCCGTACGTACAGCACACGAGGAATCACCATGCGTACTTCCCGCACGCGCACCACCCGCGCCCTCGGCCTGACCGGCGCCGTCGCCGCGGCCGCCCTGCTCCTCGCCGCCTGCGGCGACGACGACACCATGAGCGGCATGGACCACGGCGGCACGCCCTCCGCCACCACGACCGCCACCGCCACTCCGTCCGCCTTCGGGAACTCCGGGACCTTCAACGACGCCGACGTGATGTTCGCGCAGATGATGATCCCCCACCACGAGCAGGCCCTGGAGATGGCCGGGCTCGCCGACGGACGCGCCGAGGACGCCGGCGTGAAGAAGATCGTCGCCGCCATCGAGAAGGCACAGGACCCCGAGATCCAGAAGATGAAGGCCTGGCTCAGGGGCTGGGGCGAGCCCGAGTCCGCCGGGACGCACCACGGCATGGCCGGGATGATGTCCGAGCAGGACATGAAGGACCTCGCCGCCCTGAAGGACGAGGACTTCGACCGCAAGTTCGCGGAGCTGATGATCGCCCACCACGAAGGCGCGGTGGAGATGGCGAAGACCGAGCAGAAGGACGGCGGCAACGCGGAGGCGAAGGCGCTGGCCGGCGAGGTCGTCACGGCCCAGACCGCGGAGATCACCGAGCTGAGGAAGATCCTCGACCGTCTCTGACGCGCGGACCGGATCCTCCCGGAGGGCCGGGCCGAGCTCCGTGCCCTCGACACCGCCGCCTCACCGGGCGTCCCGCGGGCCGTGCTCGCCACGACCCGCGGGGCCCTCGCGGCGCCGAGGGCGGCGGGACCTTCTCGGTCGGGGGCGAAATGGGCGGGCACTGAGCGGGGGCGTACGGGGGATCACCGCGCGGCCGTCTCCGCCACCACCTCGCCGCCCACGACCACCCACTCCGCGACCGTGCCGGGGATCTCCTCCGGGGCGACGCGCAGGATGTCGCGGGAGAGGACGACGAAGTCGGCGAGCTTGCCGACGGTGAGCGAGCCGCGCTCGTGTTCCAGGAAGTTCGCGTACGCCGAGCCCATCGTGTAGCCCTCGACGGCCTCGGCGACGGTGAGGGTCTGGCCCGCCGTCCAGGGCTCGCCGCCGGCGAGCGGGCGGCGGGTGACGGCGGCGTGGATGCCGACCATGGGGTCCATCTCGGCGACGTTCCAGTCGCTGGAGAGGGCGAGGACGGCGCCCGCGTCGCGCAGGTCGCGGAGCGGCCAGGCCTTGTGCCAGCGGTCGGGGCCGATGTTCTCGGCCCAGTCCTGGCCCGGCCCGGCGATGTCGGGGGCGGCGTGCCGGGGCTGCATGCAGGCGACGACGCCGAGTTCGGCGAAGCGCGGGGTGTCGGCCGGGTCGAGGCACTCGACGTGGACGACCTGGTGGCGGGCGTCGCGCGGGCCGTTGGCCACGCGCGCGTGGGCCACGGCGTCGAGGACGGTGCGGATGCCGCGGTCGCCGGTGGCGTGCACGAAGCACTGGAAGCCTCGGGCGTCGAGGCGGGCGAGCAGTTCCGCGAACTCCTCCGGCGGGTAGAAGGTCTCGCCCCGGTGGTGGGCACAGCCCGCGTACGGCTCCAGGAGGGCGGCGGTGCGGGGTTCGACGACGTCGTCGATGTAGAGCTTCAGCGGGCCGACGCGGAAGCGGTCGTCGGCGTGTTCCGCGGCCGCCCTCTCGAAGGCGTCGAGGTCGGCGTCGGTGGTGCCGCGGGGGTGGAAGAGGGCCGCGACGATCCGGGAGCGGAGTCGGCCCTCGGCACGCGCGCGTGCGAAGAGGGCGAGGTCGTCGAGGGAGTTCTGGGGTTCGACGACGGTGGTGATGCCGAAGCGGACGGCGTCGTCGAGGCTGCGGGCGAGCCGGCCGTACTGGCGGTCGGGCGAGGCCCAGGGGACGCCGAGGGCGCACAGGGCGCGGTGGCCGTCGCGGGACAGGCCCTTGACCGCGAAGTCCTTGACGAAGCCGGTGGGTTCGCCGGTGGCGGGGTCGGTGACGGCACGGCCGAAGGGCAGGTCGGTGTGGTCGCGGTCGACGCCGAGGGCGCGTAGGGCGGCGGTGTTGAGCCAGGCGGTGTGGACGTCGTAGCTGAGGACGAGGGCGGGGGTGGTGCCGGTGGCGGGGTCGAGGTCGGCGGCGGTGGGCATGCGGCCGCCGGGGATCGCGGAGTAGTCGAAGGCCTCGGCCTCGATCCAGGGGGCGTCGGGGTGGGCGGCATGCCAGGCCCGCACGCGCGCGTGGATCTCGTCGAGGGTGCGGGCGCCGGCGAGCTGCACGCAGGCGTCGTCGGAGCCGAGCCGCACGTGGTTGTGGGCGTCGACGAAGCCGGGCAGGACGAGCCGTCCGCCGGCGTCGAGGACGCGGGTGCCGGGGCCGGTCCAGGCGGCGGCGTCCGCGGTGGCGCCGAGCCAGACGATCCGCCCGTCCCGTACGGCCATCGCCTCCGCCTCCGGCAGGGCGGGGTCGACGGTGTGGACGCGGGCGCCGGTGAGGAGGAGGTCGGCGGGGGCGTGCGCGGGAGTGAGGGTGGGGGTGGTGCGGTTGTTCATGCGGGGTGCGTTCCTTGTCGTACGGGTGAGGTGGTGGCGGGCGCGGCGGGTCCGGACGGGTGGTCAGAGCCGGTCAGGCGGCCGGGTGCGGGACGGCAGTCGAGTGCGATCAGGCGGCTGGGTGCGGGACTGCGGTGCGGCGGGCCAGGAGGACGTACACGAGTGCCGCGACGGGTGCGCCGAGGAGCGTGAGGTCGGCGCCGCCGAGCGGCGCGACGAGGGGGCCGGTCCAGAGGGCGGAGTCGCAGGTGAGGGCGGAGAAGAGGCCGCCGGCGAGGAGGGCGGCGGCGCCGGCGGGGTGCCAGCCGGACCGGTACCAGTAGGCGCCGCCGGGATCGGTGCGGTGCAGGGCCTCGGAGTCGTACCGGCAGCGGCGCAGGACCATGTCGGCGAGGAAGACGCCGCCCCAGGGGGCGAAGACGATGATCAGGAGGGAGAGGAAGGAGAGGAGGGAGGTGGTGAAGTCGGCGAGGAAGAGGGCGCCGAGGGAGCCGGCGGCGGTCACGGCGGCGCTGACGGCGAGGGCGCGGGCGCGGTTCCAGGGGATGCCGAGGACCTGGAGGTTGAGGCCGGAGGAGTACAGGGTGATGACGGAGTTGGTGACGGAGCCGCCGAGGACGAGGGCGAGGAAGACCGGCCGGAACCAGCCGGGCAGCAGGCTCTCGGCGCCGGCGACGGCGTCGGTCATGTCCGTGCGCGTGGCGGCGGCGACGCCCGCGACGCCGAGGGCGACGGAGGAGAGGAAGCCGCCGAGGGCGCCGCTGACGGTGACGGCCCGCAGGCTGGTGGCGCGGGGGAGGTAGCGCGTGTAGTCGGCGGGCATCGGGAGGTACGAGAACGGGCCGGCCAGCATCACCACGAACGCGAGGCTCCAGCCCGCGGCGCCGGGCCCGCTCGCGGGGGCGGAGGTGTCGGCGCCCGGCACGAGGAGGACGACGAGGACGCCGAAGCCGACGGCGAGGACGTAGGCCATCCAGCGCTCGGCGAACTGGACGGTGGCGTGCCCCCAGAAGGAGATCGCGAAGGTCAGGGCGAGGGTGACGGCGAGCGCCAGGGCGCGGGGTGCGGCTCCGCCGGACCAGCCGAGGGCGGCGAGGAAGGCCTCCAGGGCGAGGGTGCCGACGACGGTGTTGACGACCGTGTAGCCGATGCTGACGACCCAGTTGAGCGCGCCGGCGGGGCGGTTGCCGCGGGGGCCGAAGGCGGCGCGGGAGAGGACGAGGGTGGCGGTGCCGGTGCGGACGCCGCCGAGGCCCGCGGCGCCGATGGCGAGGAAGGAGAGGCCGCCGATCACGACGACGGCGGTGGCCTGCCAGAAGGAGAGGCCGAAGGCGACGGCGAGGGCGCCGTTGATGACGTAGGTGAAGGTGAGGTTCGAGCCGAACCAGACCCAGAAGACGTCCTTGGCGCTGCCGTGGCGCTCGGCGTCGGGGATGGGGTCGATGCCGTGCTCCTCGACCTGGAAGACCTCGTCCCGGCTGGCGGTCACTGGTGCCGCCGTCTCGTGGTCGAGCACATCGCGCTCCTCTGCCTCGATCTTGAATGACGTTCTAAGTTCTTGAATGGCATTCAAGATGAGTGAAGGGTTCCGGCCACGTCAAGACCCGGGCCGGGATCCGGTTAAGGTCGATGCGGTACGAGGAGGCCCGGCCGCCGGCCGCGGGGCGGCGGTCGACCAGGGAACGGAACGGGGTGCGGCGACGGTGGCAGGGGCGGCACGGCGGCGCGACGGACACGTCACCCAGGAGCGGATGCTGGAGGAGGCCATGGCGGCGATCGCCGAGGACGGCCTCGCCTCCCTCACCATGTCCGCGCTGGCCGAACGGCTCGGCACCAGCGGCGGCCACATCCTCTACTACTTCGGATCCAAGGACCGGCTGCTGCTCGCCGCACTGCGCTGGAGCGAGGCCGCGCTCGCGGAGGAACGCCGGACGCTGCTCGACCGCCGGACCACCGCCGAGCGGAAACTCGACGACTTCCTCCGCCTCTATCTACCGCGCGGACCGCGCGATCCGCGCTGGACGCTCTGGATCGAACTCTGGGCCAGGACCGCGGGCAACCCCGAACTCCGCGAGGCCCAGCGGGAACTGGACGACGACTGGCAGCGCGACCTGGAGTCCCTGCTCGCCGCGGGCGCGGCCCGCGGCCGCTTCGCCCCGCTCGACGCGGCGGCCCGCGCCTCCGAACTCCTCGCCCTGCTCGACGGCCTGAGCACGAGGGTCGTCCTCGGACAGGACACCACCCCCGGCGCCCGCCCGGCCCTGGAGTCCGCCCGCGCCGCGGCGGCCCTGCTCGTACCGCGCGCGTAAGCCGCTCCCCCGGTGCGCCCCTCGGGGTTCACGCCGGGTCGGCACCGTCCCGGTAGGCCTCCAGGAGGCGGAGCCAGACCTCGCTGAGCGTGGGGTACGAGGGGACGGCGTGCCACAGGCGGGAGACGGGGACCTCGGCGGTGACGGCGACGGTGGCGGCGTGGAGGAGCTCGCCGACGGCGGGGCCGACGAAGGTGGCGCCGAGGAGCACTTCGCGGTCGAGGTCGACGACGAGCCGGGCGCGGCCCCGGTAGCCCTGCGCGTAGAGGTTCGCGCCGGCGACGGAGGTCATCTCGACGTCGACGGCGCGGACGCGGTGTCCGGCGCGTTCGGCCTCGGCGAGGCTCAGGCCGACGGCGGCGGCCTCCGGGTCGCAGAAGACCACCTGGGGGACGGCGGCGTGGTCGGCGGTGGCGGCGTGCGGTCCCCAGGGCGCGGCGTCCGGGAGCGGGGCGCCGGCCGCGCGGGCGGCGATCGCGGCACCGGCGATCCGGGCCTGGTACTTGCCCTGGTGGGTGAGGAGGGCCCGGTGGTTGACGTCGCCGACGGCGTAGAGCCAGTCGGTGCCGGTGACGAGGAGGCTGTCGTCGACGTCCAGCCAGGAACCGGGTTCCAGGCCGACGGTCTCCAGGCCGAGGGACTCGGTGCGCGGGGCGCGGCCGGTGGCGAAGAGGACCTCGTCGCCCTCGACGGTGTCGCCGCCCTCCAGGACCACGGTGACGGGGCCGCTGCCCCCGTCCCGTACGACCGCCTCGACCCCGGCGCCGGTGAGCACGTCGGCGCCGCGCGCCCGCAGGGCCTCGGCTACGTGTTCGCCGACGAACGGCTCCATCCGCGGGAGCAGCCGGTCGCCGCGCACCAGCATGGTCACGTGGGAGCCGAGGGCGTGCCAGGCCGTGGCCATCTCGACGCCGACGACACCTCCGCCGACCACGATCAGCCGGCCCGGCACCCGGTCGGCGCTGGTCGCCTCGCGGCTGGTCCAGGGGCGGGCGCCCGAGAGGCCGGGCAGCGGGGGCAGGACGGCGCGGCTGCCGGTGCAGACGGCCACCGCGTGCCGCGCGGTCAGGACGTGGTGCTCGCCCTCGGGGCCGTCGACGAGGACCCGCCGCGGCCCGGCCACGCGCCCGTGCCCGCGGTAGACGCGTACCCCGATCGAGTCCAGCCAGTCGACCTGCCCGTCGTCCTTCCAGTGCCCGACGGTCTCGTCGCGGTGCGCGAAGACCTCCAGGGCGTCCAGGGGGCCGTGGACCGCCCCGCGCAGACCGGGGACCTTGCGCGCGTCGGAGCGGGCGAGGACGGGGCGGAGCAGGGCCTTGCTGGGCATGCACGCCCAGTAGGAGCACTCGCCGCCGAGGAGTTCCGCCTCCACGATCGCGGCGGTCAGACCGGCCGCCCGCACCCGGTCGACGACGTTCTCGCCGACCGGCCCCGCGCCGATGACCACCACGTCGTACGCGTGCTCGGTACCGTGCGCCTGTCCCCGGCCCTGCCCCTGGACCTCTGCCATCCCCTGGCCCTTCCCCTGCTCGTTTCCGTGCTCGTTCGCGTGTTCGTTCGCCGCCGTTCGCGTCATGGGGACCAGTCTGGTGGGTGGGGGCCGGAATAGCGCGGCTCGATAGGCCGTTGTGCGGGGCGAGTCCCCAGGGGACCGTGAGGACACCACCGGAGACCGAAAGGCGGAAGCATGAGCACCATCGAGCTCACCAAGGACAACTTCGACGAGGTCGTGAGCGGAAACGACTTCGTCCTGATCGACTTCTGGGCTTCCTGGTGCGGACCGTGCCGTCAGTTCGGCCCGGTGTACGAGGCCGCTTCCGAGCGCCACCAGGACCTGGTCTTCGCCAAGGTCGACACCGAGGCCCAGCAGGAGCTCGCGGCCGCCTTCGAGATCCGGTCGATCCCGACCCTGATGATCGTCCGGGACAACGTGGCGATCTTCGCGCAGCCCGGCGCGCTGCCCGAGGCGGCCCTCGAGGACGTCATCGGCCAGGCGCGCAACCTGGACATGGACGAGGTCCGCAAGTCGGTCGCGGCGCAGCAGCAGGCCCCGTCGTCCGAGTGACCCGGACGCCCCGCGCACGGTGAGAGCCCCCGCTCCGGCGGGGGCTCTCACCGTGTCCGTACGGTTCCGTGCCGTTACGGCTCCGTGGCCGTCGCGGCTCCCTGTCCGTACGGCTTCCCTCGTGGAGGCCGCGGTCAGCGCTCCAGGACCAGGGCCAGGCCCTGGCCGACGCCGATGCAGAGGGCCGCGAGACCGGTGCCGGAGCCCGCGGCGGCGAGCTGGTGGGCGACCGAGCCGGCGAGGCGGGCGCCGGAGGCGCCGAGCGGGTGGCCGAGGGCGATGGCGCCGCCGCGCGGGTTGACGATCGCGGGGTCGAGTTCCGGCCACTCGGCGAGGCAGCCGAGGGCCTGGGCGGCGAAGGCCTCGTTGAGTTCGAAGGTCGTCAGGTCGGCGAAGGAGCGGTCGGCCTTGCCCAGGGCGCGCTGGACGGCGGCGACCGGGCCGAGGCCGAAGAGCTGGGGCTCGATGCCGGTGACGGCGGAGGCGCGGATGCGGGCGAGCGGCTCGCGGCCGGTCTCGCGCAGGCCGTCCTCGTCGACGAGGAGGAGGGCGGCGGCGCCGTCGTTGAGCGGGGAGGCGTTGCCGGCGGTGACCGTGCCGCCGTCGGCCCTGAAGGCGGGCTTGAGGCGGCCGAGCGCCTCCAGGGAGGTGTTCTCGCGGACGCACTCGTCGCGAGTGGGCTCCGCGCCCGGGTACGGGACGACCTCGCCGTCGTACAGGCCCCTGGCCCACGCCTCGGCGGCCTTGCGGTGGCTGTCGAGGGCGAAGGCGTCCTGGACGTCGCGGCCGAGGGCGTGCTTGTCGGCGACGAGTTCGGCGCCCTCGCCCAGGGAGACGGTCCATTCGGCGGGCATCGCCGGGTTGGTCATGCGCCAGCCGAGGGTGGTCGAGTGCAGCTGCTGGTGGCCGGCCGGGAAGGCGCGCTCGGGCTTCTGGAGCACCCAGGGGGCGCGGGACATCGACTCGACGCCGCCGGCGATCGCGACGGAGGCGTCGCCGAGGGCGATCGCGCGCGCCGCCTGGATCACGGCCTCCAGGCCGGAGCCGCAGAGGCGGTTGACGGTGACGCCGGGGACGGTGACGGGCAGGCCGGCCAGGAGGACGGCCATCCTGGCGACGTCGCGGTTGTCCTCGCCGGCGCCGTTGGCGTCGCCGAAGTAGACGTCGTCGACGAGGGCCGGATCGAGGCCGGGGGTGCGGTCGACGAGGGCCTTGACGACATGGGCGGCGAGGTCGTCCGGCCGTACGGAGGCGAGGGCGCCGCCGAACTTCCCGATGGGGGTGCGGACGGCGTCGACGATGTACACGTCGCGGATGCTCATCGGATCTCTCCCGGGTCCCGGCGCAACGACTCTGTTCGCCTGGTGAAACAAGTTTCGCGCGTCTGCGCGCGCAGAGTCTGGGCCCCGGCGCCACGCCTGTCAACGGCTCCTGGGGAGCGGGGCGGTACGCGTGCGGCCCTGGAGATCGCCTTCGCCGCCCCCGGGCGCTCAGGGGCGGGGGAAGGAACCGTACGGGGCCGGACCCCGGACCCTGGGCAGCGGAAGGCCGGGCGGGCGGGCGGCGAACCCCGCGCCCCGTCGCTCAGTCGCGCGCCGCGTCCCGTACCAGTGCCACCAGGCCGTAGTCGAGTTCGCGGCCGTCCACCAGGAGGGCCTCCACCGTGCGGGTCTCGGGGTCGATGTCGGCGGTCATGCCGTGGCCCTCGTAGATCGGGTAGCCGGTCTCGCCGTACCGGCCGGTGCGCTCCACCATCGCGGAGCGCACGGCGGTGTCGGCGACGCTCGCGCCGCCCCGGTCCTCGACGTGGGCCGGGACCAGGAGGATCTCGTAACGGTTCGGATGAGTGCTCATGCACCGACGCTAAGCGTTCAGCTGGACTCGCGCCGGACGACCCGCGAGTCCAGGAGGGGCCGGGTGATCGTCTCGACGGCGGTGCCGTTCACCGCGCCGTCGACGAGCTCGGCCAGCTCGCCGCCCTGGAGCAGGTCGATGCGCACGGTGCTCAGCCGGGGGCGCAGGAGCCGGCCGAGGAGGAGGTCGTCGGCGCCGACGACGGCGGTCCGCTCGGGGACGGCGACGCCCGCGTCCTGGAGGGCGCGCATCAGGAGCATGGCGTACTCGTCGCTGTAGGCGAAGACGCCGTCGAGGGCGAGTTCCGGCCAGCGCGCGACCAGTGCGGCGGCGGACTCCTCGGTGTACGCGAGGGGAAGGGGTACGACTCCGGCGCCGGCGGCAGGATGTTCGATCGACTGACTCATCGCCTCGGCATCTTTCCAGAACGATCCGGCGCCGGGTCTGGCGGATGGCCGGAATCGAGTGCCGCATCATGCCGACACGCGCGACCGGCACGTGTCAGCGTCTGGCCGTCATCCGCCGTCCGCCGTCCGCCCCTTTGTCGGGTGTTCTCCCGTGAAGTCGTGGTGCCGTTCGTCGCCTCCGCCGTGGTGTCGATCGGCGGCGGCTCCACGCCGCTGTTCCTCGTCGCGGCGGCGCTCTCGGTCCTGGGCGCCCTCGCGGTGCGTCCGGTCCGCTCGGTCCGCTCGGTCCGCTCGGTCCGCTGATCGTCGCGAGCGCCCGACCTCCTCGTGCGCAGGGTTTCTGACGTACCGTTCAGTCATGGACGAGTCGAGGGAGAGCTCGATGGTGGGACTGCTCGGCCGGGTGACCGGGACCATCGGGCCCGGACTCGTCGGCGAGGTGATGCTGCGGATCCGCGGCGGGGCCGAGCACTTCCTCGCGTACGCGGCGGCACCGAAGGAGCGGATCGAGGTCGGCACTCTGGTGACCGTCGTGGAACACCTCCCTCCGCGCACCGTCTATGTCACAGCCGTGTACGGCGTCTGACACGACGTCCGGCACGACCGTTGAGGCCGTGTGCGCCGCGGGCGCACACTCCCTCCACCGGATCCGCACGGCTCCGGTGAAGGGGGACCTTTCCCATGGGCATCGGCATTCTGGCGGGCGCCGTCGTCGGCGCGGTCGTCGTCCTGATCGTCCTGTTCAAGATGATGTGGCGGGTCGCGGAACCCAACGAGGCCCTCATCATCTCCGGTTCCAACCACAAGAACGAGGGCCTCGGCGACGGCATGGGGTTCCGCATCGTGACCGGGCGCGGCACCCTCGTGGTGCCCGGCGTGCAGGCGGTGCGGAAGCTGTCGCTGGACCTCAACGAGACGCAGTTGCAGGTCGAATGCGTCACCCACCAGGGCATTCCGCTCAAGGTCCGGGGTGTGGTGATCTTCAAGGTGGGCGACGACTTCGTGTCGATCGCCAACGCGGCCCGTCGCTTCCTCGACCAGCAGAAGCTGATGAGCGAGCGGGTCCACATCGTCTTCGCCGGTCATCTCCGCGCCATCGTGGGCGGGTTGACCGTGGAGGACATGATCCGTGACCGGGAGAAGCTGACCGGGCAGGCGCGTTCGGCCTGCGGCACGGAGATGGAGAAGCTCGGTCTGATCGTCGACTCGCTCCAGATCCACGAGATCGAGGACCCGACCGGCTACATCAAGAACCTCGCCGCCCCGCACGCGGCCGCCGTGCAGCGCGACGCCCGGATCGCGCAGGCGGAGGCCAACCGGCTGGCGACCGAGGCCGAGCAGCAGGCGGCGGCCCGGATGTCGGAGGCGACCCGCGACAGCGAGATCCTCCAGGCCGGTTACCAGGCCGAACGGGACCAGGCCAGCGCCCGGGCCCGGCAGGCCGGCCCGCTCGCCGAGGCGGCCTCGCGGCAGGAGGTCGTCGTCCAGGAGACCCGGGTCGCGGAGCTGGAGGCACACCGCAAGGAACAGCAGCTCCAGGCGGACGTCCGCAAGCCGGCCGACGCGCTGGCGTACGAGACGCGGACCCTGGCCGAGGCCGAGCGCGACGCCCGGATCTCGGCCGCGCAGGCCAAGGCCCGGGAGACCGAGCTGGCGAGCGCGGCGTCGGCGACGGCGACCCGGGTCACCGGCGAGGCCGAGGCCGCGGCGGCGCACGCCAAGGGCCTCGCGGTGGCCGAGGCCACCCGGGCCAAGGGCCTGGCCGAGGCTGAGGCGATCAAGGCGCGGGCCGCGGCCCTCGCGGAGAACCAGGAGGCCGTGGTCGCGCAGCAGCTCGCCGAACGGTGGCCGGAGATCGTCGAGGCCGGCGCCTCCGCCTTCGGGAACGTGGACCAGATGGTCCTCCTGAACGGCGCCGACGGCATGGCGGACATGTTCGCCAAGGCGCTCACCATGGGCGGTACGGGCCTCGGCCTGGCCCGCCAGCTGCTCGCCACGATGGGCCCGAACGGCTCCGGGCGGCCGGCCCCGGCCGCCGGTACGGCGGCCGCTCCGACCGCCGTTCCGACCGACCGCGCGTCCGCCGAGAAGGAGGTGGCGGTGACGACGGTCGAGATCGACGTCGGCGACGACGACGCGTGACCTCGCCGATCGCGTACGGCCACGGGCCGGGCCCGACGCCGCTCTGGTACCGGGTTCCGGCCCGTACCCGTCGATCCCGTCGACGCAGCCGTCGCCTCGGTGCGGCGCCTCGCCGTCGGGTTCGGCTCCTTCTAGGACTGCCCGCCCCGGGGGTCCGGCCGACGTCGTAGCCGGACGGCCCTTCGTCCTCCGTCGACCATCAGACTCGTTCCGGCGAGGACGGCGAAGATCGAGTACGGGATCGCGAGGACGTCGGCGAGATAGAAGCCGATCAGTACTGCACCCACGGCTACGGCTCCGTAGGCGGTCCATCTGGTCACGTCCGCTCCCACTGGCTTTTCGCGGCGAGGAGTCGCCTGTCTCTCGCCGCCTGACAGTACTCGCTCCGTCCGAACGGCGACCGAGGGGAGGCGCCCTCCGGCCGAGCACGGACCGCCCCTTGACCTCGTGTGCGAGGGTGGCGGGATGGATCGGCAGAGCGAGAGCCCGGAACTCCGGGCGTTCCTGGAGTCCCTGCGCCCCGGCGACATCCTGTCCGGCACCGTCGCGGCGGTCGAAAGGTTCGGGGTCTTCGTCGCCCTGGACGAGGGGCCCGCCCATCCCCTCTTCCCGGGCGTGGGGTTCATCGCCGTCCCCGAACTGTCCTGGCGGCACATCGACGCTCCCACCGACGTCGTCCAGGTGGGGCAGCGCGTCTCGTGCGAGTTCCTTCAGTTCGACACCTACAACGCGGAGGCGAGACTGTCCCTGAAGGCACTGGAACCCGACCCCCTCCGGGCTTTCGCCGACCGCACACCGGTGGGCCGGGAACTGCGCGGGACGGTCGAGAAGGTGCTCCCCTTGGGCGTCCTCGTCGACCTCGGGGACGGGATTCTCGGGCTGGTCTCCTTCAGGGACGCCCCGGGCCGCCCTCCGGCGAGTCCGGTGGAGGACTTCGAGGCCGGGGAGGAGATCGCCGTCGTCGTCGCGGAGATCGATCCGCCGACCCGCCGGGTGCTCCTCTCCCGGCCACGACGACCATGAGCCCGGACGACGACGAAGCTCCCGGGTCTCGGACGGGAACACCCGTGCCTGCCAGGAGCTTCGCGCGGTCGCCTCGCCCGCGTCCTCACCGCGTGCGGGACGGACGCGGCAAGGCGAGGATCAGTTGTGCCCGAACTTGCGCTCTCTGCGGTGGGAGGGCTGCTCGATCACGGAGCGCGGGGCCTCGCTCATGGCCGGGGCTCCGCCCTTCTCCTTGGCGGACGGGGTCTCGCGGTGCTCGTGACCACCCGTGCGGGCGCCCTTGTTCACCCGGGTCTGCTTCTTGCCCACGATCGTGCCTCCCGTACGAAGACGTGCGACGGCTCCCGGACGCACCGCGCATCGGCGGCGCGCCCGCGTCCTTCCAGGCTCGCACGGGGGTACGGACCGCGCATTACGGCGCGGATCGGGCGACTGGATCCAGGATCCGATGGAAGGCGGCGAGGGTCGGTGTGCCCGAGGCGCGGTCCAGGATCGCGAAGACCACCTCGTCGAAGTGGCCGGCGAACCGTCCGTCACCGGTGAGCAGCGCCTTGAAGGCGCCCGCCACCTCAGCCGGGTCGTTGCGGAAGACCCCGCAGCCCCACGCGCCCAGGACGATCCGGCGGTACCCCTCGGCGACCGCCGTCTCCAGGACCCGCTCGGCGCGGGAGGCCAGGGCGGCCGGCAGCAGGTGGGCCCGCGCCGGGTCCCGGCGGCGGACGACGCCGGCGTTGGGGGCCGGGGAGGTCAGGAACCCGACGCTGAAGGGGGTGGCGAGCAGGGCGCCGCGGTCGTCGCGGAAGACCGGGACCCGGGGCGAGTGGATCACCCGGTCGGTGTAGAACGCGTCCCGCTCGCTCCGGTGGTGCGCGTAGTAGGCGGGGGCGCGGAGCAGCGTGGCGTGGAGGGCGGAGGAGCGGCACAGGGCCTCCTCCTGGGCCTGGGCTCCGTTGAGGTAGCCGCCGCCGGGGTTGCGGGCGGAGGCGAAGTTCAGGACGGCGACCGGTCCGGCGGGGTCGGTGGCGGTCATCCGGCGGGCGGCGGCGAGGCTGCTCTCGCCGGTGACCTCGATGAGGCCGGCGCGGCCGGTGGCGGGGGTGACGGGGACCGGCTCGGGGCCGTACAGCCGGGTTCCGGCCAGGGCGGCGGAGAGGTCCTCGCGGAGGGAGACGGTCCGCCCGTCGGGGGCGGTGTAGGAGGCCGCGGCGACGATCGCCTCGGTCTGCCGCGCGATCTCGCGCAGTCGTGCACTCATGCCCCGAGGATGATCGTTTCGCCGGTGCCGGGACAAACGGTTTTCCACGCCGCTCCGGTTCCCTGGTTCCCCGCCGAACGACTCTCGGTCCCCGCCCGGTCATTCTCGGAGCATCCCCGAGTCTCCTTCGAGTCTCGGTCGACTCATTCTCGGCTCTCGCTCGAGCCTCTCTCGACTCTCGCTCGAATCCCACTCGAATCTCTCTTGAGTCTTGCTCGAGTCTCGCTCGAGTCTTTCTCGACCCACCCTTGAGTCCTTCTCGACCTCCCCCTCGGCCCTCCGCCGCAGTGCGGCTCAAGGGGCGCGAGGGGCGTGCTCGGGGGCGCCCAGGCGCTCTTGCACGCCGCCCGAGCGTGGCATTAGGTGGAAGGCAGCGGCTAGCCGAACGGCTCCGCGACCAGCACTTGGAGGTGCACGGATGGCGCCCGGCGTCACTCCGCGCAGCGGCCCGCCCCTCACCGAGGAGGCGGCAGAGGACCTGCTGCGCTGTATATGTTTCAAGACCGGCCCGCCCCGGACCGTGGGGGCGGAGCTGGAATGGCTCGTCCATGATCTGCGCGACCCGCGCGAGCCGGTGCGTCCGCACCGCCTGGCGGCCGCGCTCGACACCGTACGGTCCTTGCCCCTGGTGTCGTCGCTGACGTTCGAACCCGGCGGGCAGCTGGAGCTCAGCTCGCTCCCCGCCGGTTCCCTCATGGAATGCATGGACTCCCTCGCCTCCGACCTGACGGCGGTGCGCGCGGCGCTCGGACCGCTCGGTCTGACGCTGAGCGGATACGGGGTCGATCCCTGGCACGCACCGCGCGAGCGGGTGCTGCGCGAGCCCCGGTACGACGCGATGGAGCTCGCACTGGGCCGGACGGGCCCCTCGGGCCGGGCGATGATGTGCGAGTCGGCCTCGGTGCAGGTCTGCCTGGACGCCGGGTACGAGGAGCCGGGCCCGCTCGGCCGTCTGCGCCGCTGGGAGCTGGCGCACCTCTTCGGCGCGGTCCTCGTGGCGGTCTTCGCCAACTCCCCGCTGCACGGCGGGCGCCGGACCGGGTGGCGCTCCACCCGGCAGGCGCTGTGGACGGATCTGGACCCGGTGCGGGCGCTGGCCCCGCCGGCGGACGGCGACCCGCGCGAGGCGTGGACCGCGCACGTCCTGGACACGCCGGTGCTCTGTGTGCGGGCGGAGGACGAGGGCCCGTGGCTGGTGCCGGAGGGGCTGACCTTCCGGGAGTGGCTGCGGACCGGGACGCCCCGGCCGGCCGACGCCGACGACCTGCGCTACCACCTGACGACGCTCTTCCCGCCGGTGCGGCCGCGCGGGCACCTGGAGCTGCGGATGATCGACGCACAGCCCGGCCCGGACGGCTGGATGGTGCCGGTGGCCGTGACGGCCGCGGCCTTCGAGGACGCGACGGCGTCCGAGGCGGTGTACCGGGCGGTACTGCCGCTGGCGGAGGTGGCCGGGAAGGAACCGGCGCCCCGCAACCCGCTCTGGCGGCGGGCAGCCAGGGACGGCCTCGCCGATCCGCTGCTGCACGCGGTGGCGGTCGAGGCCTTCGCCGCGATCCGTCCCGCCCTCCACCGGATCGGCGCGAGCGAGCAGGTGCGGAAGGCCGTCGACGCCTTCCGGGAACGGTATGTGGACCCCGGGGGCTGCCCCGCCGACGAGCTCCAGGTGGTGACGTCATGACCAGCACGGCCGATACGAACACGACGACGACCGACACGGCGACGGGCGCGGCGACGGGCGGGAGGCTCGGCCCGGAGGCGCTGCGGGAGCGGGCACTGGAGGCGCTGACCACGGCCCGGGAGCGCACCGCGCTGCTCACGGACAGCGTGGACGACGGTGAACTCACCGCCCAGCACTCGCCGTTGATGTCGCCCCTCGTCTGGGACCTGGCGCACATCGGGAACCAGGAGGAGCAGTGGCTGTGGCGTGAGGTGGCGGGCCGGGACGCCCTGCGGCCCGAGATCGACCCGCTGTACGACGCCTTCGCGCATCCCCGGTCGGAGCGGCCGTCGCTGCCGCTCCTCGGACCGTCCGAGGCGCGGGCGTACGCCGCCGACGTACGGACCCGGGTCCTCGACGTCCTGACGGAGGTGCGCCCGGACGGGCGTCCGCTGCTGGACGAGGGGTTCGCCTTCGGGATGATCGCCCAGCACGAACAGCAGCACGACGAGACGATGCTGATCACCCATCAGCTGAGGAAGGGGCCGGCCGCGCTGGACGCGCCGCCGCCTCCGGTCCATCCTGCGACGCCGCTTCCGGCCGAGGTCCTGATACCCGGCGGCCCGTTCACGATGGGAACCTCGGACGAGCCGTGGGCCCTGGACAACGAGCGGCCGGCGCACGTCCGCACCGTGCCCGCCTTCCACATCGACACGGTCCCGGTCACCAACGGCGCCTATCTGGCGTTCATGGCGGACGGCGGCTACACCGAACGCCGCTGGTGGCAGCCGGAGGGCTGGGCGCAGATCCGCGAACACGGCATCGTGGCACCGTTGTTCTGGCGCCAGGAGAACGGACAGTGGCTGCGCCGCCGGTTCGGCGTGACGGAGCCGGTGCCGGAGGACGAGCCTGTGGTCCACGTGAGCTGGTACGAGGCGGACGCGTACGCCCGGTGGGTGGGGCGGCGGCTGCCGACGGAGGCGGAGTGGGAGAAGGCGGCCCGGCACGACCCGGTGACCGGCCGCTCGCACCGCTACCCGTGGGGCGACGCCGACCCGGGTCCGGACCACGCCAACCTGGGCCAGCGGCACCTGCGGCCGGCCCGGGCGGGGAGCTATCCCGCGGGGGCCTCGCCGCTCGGGGTCCGGCAGCTGATCGGTGACGTGTGGGAGTGGACGGCGAGCGACTTCCTGCCGTACCCGGGCTTCCGGGCGTTCCCGTACAAGGAGTACTCGGAGGTGTTCTTCGGGCCCGACCACAAGGTGCTGCGCGGTGGTTCGTTCGCCGTGGACGCGGTGGCCTGCCGTGGCACCTTCCGCAACTGGGACTACCCGGTGCGGCGCCAGATCTTCGCCGGCTTCCGCACGGCCCGCTCCGCGGAGCTGGACTGATGTGCCGTCACCTCGCCTACCTGGGCGAGCCGGTGGCGCTCGGCGAACTGGTCCTCCGGCCGCCGCACGCGCTGCTGCGGCAGGCGTGGGCGCCGCGGACGCAGAGCAGCGGCGTGGTGAACGCGGACGGCTTCGGCGTCGGCTGGTACGCGGACGGCGATCCCGTCCCGGCCCGGTACCGGCGCACGGGGCCCATCTGGGGCGACCTCTCCTTCGCGGACCTCGCGCGGGTCGTGCGCAGCGGGGCGTTCCTCGGCGCGGTCCGGGGGGCGACGCTGCCCGGCGCGGACGGTGAGGCGGCGGCCGCGCCGCTCGCCTCGGGGCCCTGGCTGTTCAGCCACAACGGCGCGGTGCCGGGCTGGCCGGGGACGCTGACGCCGCTGGCGTCGACGCTGTCGGCGGCCGAGCTGCTCGACCTGGAGGCGCGCACCGACTCGGCGCTGCTGTGGGCGCTGGTGCTGCACCGGCTCCGGGCGGGGCAGAGTCCCGGGGACGCGCTCGCCGGGACGGTGGCGGCGGCGTCCGAGGCGGCGCCGGAGGCGCGTCTCAACCTGCTGCTCACCGACGGCGAGCAGATCGCGGCCACGGCCTGGAACAACAGCCTGTGGTACCTCTCCGGTCCCGGCCGGGTGGTCGTGGCCTCCGAACCCTACGACGACGACCCGCTGTGGCAGGAGGTGCCCGAGCACACGCTCGTCACCGCCCGCCCTTCCGACGTCACCCTCATTCCGCTCAAGGAGTCGACCGCGTGAGCACGTTCCAGCTGACCCGCACCCTCGCCCCGGACGCGGCCGCCGCGGATCTGCGCGCCGACGTGCTGCACGGGCTGACCCGCACGCCCAAGGAGCTGCCGCCGAAGTGGTTCTACGACGCGCGGGGCAGCGAGCTGTTCGAGGAGATCACCCGGCTGCCCGAGTACTACCCGACGCGGGCGGAGCGCGAGATCCTGATCGACCGGGCGCCGGAGATCGCGGCGGCGACCGGCGCCAGGACGCTCGTGGAACTGGGCTCCGGTTCCTCCGAGAAGACCCGGTTCCTGATCGACGCGCTGCTGCCGGGGCTTGCCGCGTACGTGCCGGTGGACGTCAGCGAGTCGGCGCTGACCGGGGCGGCGGAGGCGCTGCTCGCCGACCGTCCCGAGCTGCGGGTGCACGCGCTGATCGCCGACTTCACCCGGAGCGTCGTCCTGCCGGAGACGCCGGGGCCGCGGCTCGTGGCCTTCCTGGGCGGGACGATCGGCAATCTGCTGCCGGAGGAGCGGAGGACGTTCCTGCGTTCCGTCCGGGAGATGACGGCGCCGGGTGACGGCTTCCTGCTCGGCACGGACCTGGTGAAGGACGAGTCGACCCTGGTGGCCGCGTACGACGACGCGGCCGGGGTGACGGCGGAGTTCAACAAGAACGTGCTGGCCGTGCTCGACCGCGAGCTGGGCGCCGACGCGAATCCGGACGACTTCGACCACGTGGCCCGGTGGGACCGGGAGCGGGAGTGGATCGAGATGCGGCTGCGCGCCCGGCACGCGCTGACCGTGAAGATCCCCGAGCTCGACCTGATGGTGGAGTTCGAGAAGGGCGAGGAGCTGCGGACCGAGGTGTCGGCGAAGTTCCGTCAGGAGGGCGTGCGGGCGGAGCTGGCCGAGGCCGGGTTCGAGCTCACGCGCTGGTGGACCGACGCGGAGGGCCGCTTCGCGCTGTCGCTGGCGACGGCCCGGTAGGCAGCCGGCAGGACGGCCCGCTGGGCGGCGGCGGCAAGGAGCCGACGGTCCGGATACTGGATTGCGGATATGGGATCCAGTATCCGGATCTCCACGGTGAGTCCCGGCGTCCGCGCGACCCGCCACAGCGACGCGCCCAGCGGGTCCGCCCCCACGTACGCCGCCGCCCCCTCGGGCCGATAGCCGATGCGTACGGGCTGGATATCGGATCCCGTGTCCACAGCGGCCTGGAAGAGCGCCGGACGGAAGCGTCCGCCGTGCCGCCCGCACCACGTGGAGCCCTCCGGGAACGCGGTCACCCGGCCGCCGCCGGCCAGCGCCCCGGCGACCTCGCGCACCGTGCCGGGCAGCCGGCGCAGCCCGTCGCGGTCGATGAAGAGCGTGCCGCCCAGGGCGGCGAGCGGGCCGAGCAGCGGCCAGCCGCGCACCTCCCGCTTGGCGATCATCCGGCCGGGCAGGACGGCGGCGACGACCGGGACGTCCAGCCAGGAGACGTGGTTGGCGACCACGAGCGCGGACCGCCCGGTGCCCGGGAGGAGGGCGCCGGTGACTGTCAGCCGGACCCCGAAGGCGCGGACGACCGCCCGGGTCCAGAGCCGCACCAGGGCGTACCGCGCGGCGGCGGGCAGCGGGCCCGCCACCGGCAGGAGGACCACGCCGAGGAGGACGGTCGCGAGGCCCGCCGCGAGGCGGGCGCAGGCGAGCGCCGCGGGGGCGGGCCGGAAGGCGGCCCGGTCGGCCGGTAAGGGGTCCGGGTGGGCCGCGCAGCGGCGGCCCGGGGTGCAGGGCGCCGTGGGGAGCCACGGCGAGGGGGCCGGGACCGCGCCGTTCACGACGCCGGGACGAGCGAGAGGAAGTGGCGCAGGTAGCGCGGGTTGGTCCGGCGCAGCGAGAGCAGCACGTACAGGTCGGCGACGCCGAAGTCCGGGTCGTACGCCGGAGCTCCGCAGACCCAGGCGCCGAGCCGGATGTAGCCGCGCAGCAGCGGGGGCAGTTCGGTGCGGCCCTCGGGGCGGCGGACGCCGTCGGAGTTCCACAGCTTGTGCGGGGTGACCCAGTACTCCTCGGGGGCGAGGTGCTTCGCCTTGACGGTGTCCCAGGTGGCGGCGGCGAGCGCGCCGCCGTCGGCGAGCGGGATCGAGCAGCAGCCGGCGAGCCACTCGTGGCCGGTGCGGGTCATGTAGCGGGCGAGGCCGGCCCAGATGAGGGCGATGACGGCGCCGTTGCGGTGCGCGGGGTGGACGCAGGAGCGGCCGACCTCGACGAGGTCGTGCCGGACGGGCGCGAGCCGGGCGAGGTCGAACTCGGTCTCGGAGTAGAGCCGGCCGGCGACGGCGGCCCGCTCGGGCGGCAGGATCCGGTAGGTGCCGACGACCTCGCCGGTGGACTCCTCGCGGACCAGCAGGTGGTCGCAGTAGGCGTCGAAGGCGTCGGTGTCGAGGCCCGGCTCGGGTCCGTCGAGGCGGGCGCCCATCTCGCCGGCGAAGACCAGGTGGCGCAGGCGCTGGGCCGCGCGGACGTCGTCCTGGTCGCGGGCGAGCCCCACCAGGTAGCGGGGTTCGGGTTCGGGGCCGCCGGCCCGTGCGGGCTGCGCGGGCAGCGCCACGGCGGGCTGGATGCCCGACGGCACGGGGACGGCGGGGGCGGTGGCGTCGGCGAGCAGGTGCGAGAGGGCGGTCATGGCGGTCTCCTCCGGCGTACGGAAGGTGCGGGGTCGCGCCGGTCCGCGAACGGTGCGGCCCGGCCCCTCGTTTCTTCCGCCGCCGGCTGGATTCGACATGACCGTCCGGGGGATCGCGGGTGTGGGAAGGCTGAATGCTCCGCGGCGCCCGCGCCCGGGGCGCGCCACGCCCGACAATCCGCCCGGGCCGCTTCCCCGCCCGCCCGGGCCGCCCCGTGCCGGCCCCGGCCGGCGCTCTCCCTCCGGCCCGCTCGGCCGGGGCGGCCCCCTACTCGGCCAGCGTCTCGGTGATGGCCTCGGAGGCCTTGCGGGCCGCCTTCTTGGCGTCCTCGCCCTCCAGGACGGCCGTCATGAAGGGCTTGATGGGGTTGTCGCCCTCGACGCTGGCCCACTGCGGGGAGTTGGGGGTGGCGCGTCCGTTGGCGGCGCCGGCGGCCATGGCGGCGGTGGCCTCCTGTCCGGAGACGACGGAGGCGAGGCTCTTCTTGTTGGGCACGTAGCCCATGGCGCGGGCGAGTTCCGTCTGCCACTTCTCCCCGGCCAGCGCCTTGACGACGTCCAGGGCGGCGGTGCGGTCCGGGGCGTTCTCCGGGATGATCAGGTCGGAGCCGCCGGTGAAGACGGCGCCGGGGGTGCCGGCCTTCTTGCCGGGGACGGGGAAGTAGCCGAGCTTGTCCTTGAGGCCGGGGTCGGCCTTGAGGATGGCGGAGACGGCGCTGGGTACGGCGACGATCTGGGCGACGTCGCCGCGGGCGAAGACCTCGGCCTGCGGCGGGTTCTGCTCGTCGGCGTTCTTCGGGCCCGAGCCGAGGGACTGGAGGTCCTTGTAGAACTCCATGCCGCGCAGGGCCTCGGGGCTGTCGAGGGTGCCGGTCCACGCGCCGCCCTCGTCGACGGCGAGCTCGCCGCCCTCGTCCCAGATGAAGCCGGCGAGGGTGTACCAGTCCTGGCCGGCCAGGTAGATGCCCTGGGAGCCCTGGTGGTTCAGCTTCTCGGTGACGTCGAGCCACTCCGCGCGCGTGGCGGGCGGCTCGGTGACGCCGGCCTGGGCGAAGAGGTCCTTGTTGTAGATGACGATGCGGTTGGCGGCGTACCAGGGGATGCCGTACTGGGAGCCGCCGACGCTGCCGGGTTCGGCGAGGCCGGGCAGCCAGTCCTCGCTGCCGAGGTCGCGGACGGACTCCAGGGTGAGGTCGAAGAGCCGGTCGGTGTCGGCGTACTGGGCGACCTGGGTGTTGCCGACCTCGATGAGGTCCGGCCCGCCGTCTCCCTTGATGGCCTCGGTGACCTTCTTGCCGATGCCGGTCCAGTCCTGGATGGTGACGTTGAGTTCGACGTCGTCGTGCTCGTCCTCGTACGCCTGGGTGAAGCGGTTCAGGAAGTCCTCGCTGACGCTGTCCCGCATGAGCCATATGTCGACCGTCCGGGTCTCGCCCCCGGAGCCCGGCAACAGCCCGCAGCCCGCGAGGGCGAGTGCGGTGGCGGCAGCCAGCGGGCATGCGAGGAAGCGGTTCTTCACGGAGGTCACCTTCGGTTCAGCACACGGTGGTGCGACATGGGCGGCTGACCCGGCGTGTGGGGGGACCGAACGGGATGTTCGCGCGGGCATGTGGCCAGGATTCTGGTCTGGACCAACCGAGGTGGTCAAGTCCTTGACCACCTCGTTCCCGGACCGGGCGGGCATTCGGAACGGTTACCCCCGGGTACGGGCGAAGGGGACGCCACGGTCCCCTCGTCGTGTCGCGGCGTTCCGAGGGCTGGGGCACGGTGGAGTGGACCCAACCGCGGGCACTGAGAGGATCCGGCCCCCATGTCGAACCACACCTACCGCGTCACCGAGATCGTCGGCACCTCCACCGAGGGCGTCGACCAGGCCATCCGCAACGGCATCGAGCGCGCCTCGCAGACGCTCCGCGGCCTCGACTGGTTCGAGGTCACGCAGGTCCGCGGGCATCTGGTCGACGGGCGGATCGAGCACTACCAGGTCGGCCTGAAGGTCGGCTTCCGGCTGGACGACGGCGCCTGACACGCCCTGGCCGCGCCGCTGCCGGGCGGGGTCAGGTCCTGCCCTCGCGCTCCTGGGCCTCCTCCAGCGCCTCGGAGGGGGTCGCCCAGTGGGCGCGGACGACCGGGAAGCCGGCCGCCTCTGCGGCGTCGCAGACCAGCCCGTCGTCGTCGACGAGCATCCGCACCTCCCGGCCGGCGGCGAGCCGCCGCAGGACCTCCACCTTGGTGACCCGCGCCGGCCGGTAGTCGCGGTGCCGCCGCATGTGCAGCGGCCCCTCGGGCAGCCCCTGCGCGGCCAGCCATTCCAGGGTGTCCCGCCGACAGCGCTCCGGACGCCCGGTCAGGTACACCACCTGGCACTCCTCCGCCGCCGACCGGCACAGCGCCACGCCCTCCACCAGCGGCGGGTCGTCCGGCGCCGCCCCGAAGAAGGCGTCCCAGTCCCGCGGCCCGCGCTCCAGGAAGTGCTGCCGGTGGGCGGTGTCGGCCAGCGTGTTGTCGAGGTCGAAGACGGCCAGCGGCCGGGAGTCTCCTGTCACGCGCCCAGCCTAGGAGCCGGGTCCGACAACCGCCGCGCGACGGCCGGCCTCCGGGACCGACGTGCGCCGCGCGACCGGCCCGGCCCCGGGACCGACGTGCGCCGCGTGACGGGTCCGTCTCCGGGAACACCGGCGGCACGCGCGCGTTGGAACCCTCATGAGCACTCTCCCCCCGGGCTTCCGCCTCTCGGTCCTCGACCGCTCCCGCACGCGGGAGGGCGAGTCGCCGTCCCAGGCCCTGCGCGACACGGTGCGGCTCGCCCGCGAGGCGGAGGCGCTCGGCTACCACCGCTTCTGGGTCTCCGAGCACCACGGCGTGCCCGGTGTCGCCGGCTCCGCGCCGACCGTGCTCGCCGCGGCCGTCGCCGCCGCCACCTCGGCCATCCGGGTGGGCACCGGAGGGGTGATGCTGCCCAACCACCGGCCCATGGTGGTGGCCGAACAGTTCGGCGTGCTGGCCTCGCTCTTCCCGGACCGGATCGACATGGGCCTCGGCCGCTCGCTGGGCTTCACCGACGGGGTCCGGCGCGCCCTCGGTCACGACAAGGACGAGGCGGAGACCTTCCCGGAGCGGATCGAGGAGCTGCTCGGCTGGTTCACCGGCACCCAGACGGCCCATCCCGGCGTCCACGCCCGCCCGGCGGAGGGGCTGCGGGTCCCGCCGTTCGTCCTCGCGACCGGCGCGGGTGCTCGGATCGCGGCGGAGGCGGGACTGCCGCTGGTCGTCGGGGACCTGCGCCGCCGCGCCCGGCTGACGGCCGCCGTGGACGCGTACCGGGCCGCCTTCCGGCCCTCGGCGTGGGCGGCGGAGCCGTACGTCGTCGTCTCCGGCACGATCGCCGTCGCCCCGACCGAGGCGGAGGCCCGCCGGCTGCTCGTCCCGGAGGCCTGGGGCATGGCGTACTCCCGCACCCGGGGCGACTTCCCGCCGCTCGCGCCGCCGGAGCGGATCGAGCGGCTCCCGATGACGGAACGCCAGCGCGGGCTGTACGAGGACGGGCTCGCCGGCCATCTGTACGGCACCGAGCAGCAGGTGGCGGAGGGGCTCGCGGACGCCGTGCGGGAGACCGGAGCGGACGAGGTCCTGGTGACGACGAGCACGTACGACCGGGAGGCGTTGCTCGCCTCGTACCGGGGGCTGGCCCGGGCGGCGGGGCTGACACCGCGGACCGGCCGGAGGGCCGATACCGTCCGAGAAACGGATATTGGATAAAATCTCCGAATGCTGGATCCAGTCTCCACCCACGACCCCTACGTCCGTGTCCGCGGCGCCCGCGAGCACAACCTCCGGGCCGTGGACGTCGACGTCCCCCGCGACGCCCTCACCGTCTTCACCGGCGTCTCCGGCTCCGGGAAGTCCTCGCTCGCCTTCGGGACGATCTACGCGGAGGCCCAGCGCCGCTACTTCGAGTCCGTCGCGCCGTACGCCCGCCGGCTCATCCACCAGGTGGGCGCCCCGAAGGTCGGGGAGATCACCGGACTCCCCCCGGCGGTCTCCCTGGAACAGCGCCGCGCCGCGCCCAGCGCCCGCTCCTCCGTCGGCACGGTCACGACCCTGTCGAACTCGCTGCGGATGCTCTACTCCCGCGCCGGCGACTACCCGGCCGGGGCGCCCCGGCTCGACTCCGACGCCTTCTCCCCCAACACCGCCGCGGGCGCGTGCCCGTCCTGCCACGGGCTCGGCCGGATCCACGAGACGAGCGAGGAGCTGCTGGTCCCCGACCCGGACCTGTCGATCCGGGAGGGCGCCGTCGCGTCCTGGCCGGGCGCCTGGCAGGGCAAGAACCTGCGCGACGTCCTCGACGCCCTCGGGTACGACGTCGACCGGCCGTGGCGCGAGCTGGACCCGAAGGACCGGGAATGGATCCTCTTCACCGACGAACAGCCGGTCGTCACGGTCCACCCCGTCCGTGAGGCGGGCCGGATCCAGCGCCCCTACCAGGGCACGTACACCGGCGCCCGCCGGCTCGTCCTGCGCACCTACTCCGAGTCGAAGAGCCCGGCGCTGCGGGCCAAGGCGGAACGCTTCCTCACGAGCGCGCCGTGCCCGGTGTGCGGCGGGAGCCGGTTGCGTCCCGAGGCGATGGCCGTCACCTTCGCCGGCCGGACCATCGCCGAACTCGCGGCGCTGCCGCTGACCGCCCTGGCGGAGGTGCTGACCCCGGCCGCCGCCCCGGACGGCACCGGCACGGCGGCCGGCGCCCCCGCCGACGCGACCGACCGCCCGGCCCCCGCCCCCGCCGGCCCGGAGACCGCCCGCGTCCTCGCCCAGGACCTGCTCGCCCGGATCGCCACCGTCACCGAACTCGGCCTCGGCTACCTCTCCCTGGACCGCACCACCCCCACCCTCTCCAGCGGAGAGCTCCAGCGGCTGCGGCTCGCGACCCAGCTCCGCGCCGGGCTCTTCGGCGTCGTGTACGTGCTCGACGAACCGTCCGCCGGTCTGCACCCGGCCGACACCGAAGCCCTCCTCGTGGTCCTCGACCGGCTGAAGGCGGCCGGCAACACGGTCTTCGTCGTCGAGCACCACCTGGACGTGGTCCGGCACGCCGACTGGCTCGTCGACGTCGGTCCGCGCGCCGGGGAGCACGGCGGCCGGGTCCTGCACAGCGGTCCGCCCGAACTCCTCGCGCACGTCGAGGAGTCGGCCACCCGCCGTTTCCTCTTCGACCGGCCCCCCGTGCCGGAGCGGCCCGCGCTCGTCCCCGGGCGATGGCTGCGCACCGGCCCCGTCACCCGGCACAACCTGCGCGGCGTGGAGGCCGTCTTCCCCCGGGGCGCCCTGACCGCCGTCACCGGCGTCTCGGGCTCCGGTAAGTCCACCCTCGTCGGGGCGCTCACCGAGGAAACCGAGGGCGCCGGACGGACGGTGACGGTCGATCAGCGGCCCATCGGCCGCACCCCGCGCTCCAACCTGGCCACGTACACCGGCCTCTTCGACGTGGTGCGCAGGCTGTTCGCGGAGACCGAGGAGGCGAGGGCCCGCGGCTACAAGGTCGGGCGCTTCTCCTTCAACGTGCCGGGCGGCCGCTGCGAGACCTGCCAGGGCGAGGGGTTCGTCTCGGTGGAGCTGCTGTTCCTGCCGAGCACGTACGCGCCCTGCCCCGACTGCCGCGGCGCCCGCTACGACCCGGAGACCCTCCAGGTGCGGCTGCGCGGACTGACGATCTCCGAAGTCCTGGACCTGACCGTGGAGTCGGCGGCCGAGTTCTTCGCGGACGTACCGTCGGCGGCCCGCAGCCTCACCACCCTCCTCGACGTCGGTCTCGGCTACCTGCGGCTCGGCCAGCCCGCCACCGAACTGTCCGGCGGCGAGGCGCAGCGCATCAAGCTGGCCGCGGAGCTCCAGCGCCCGCGCCGCGCCCACACCCTGTACGTCCTCGACGAGCCGACCACGGGGCTGCACCCGGCCGATGTCGAGGTGCTGGTGCGGCAGTTGCGGGGCCTCGTGGACGGCGGCCACACGGTGGTCGTCGTCGAGCACGACATGGACGTGGCGGCCGGAGCGGACTGGGTGATCGACCTCGGGCCGGGCGGCGGCGAGGCCGGAGGCCGCGTCGTCGCCGAGGGTCCCCCGGCCCGGGTGGCGCGCTCGGCGGAGAGCCGCACCGCGCCGTACCTGGCCCGGGCCCTGGGGATCCCCGGCGGAACCGGCTAGCCGTTCCGGCCGGTGGTGGAGCCGAAGCCGAGCCAGGTGTGGCGGTTGTTCCACCAGCACCAGCCGACCTTGGGCGCGCCCTTGCGCTCCTTGCCGTCGCGGCCGGTGCCGTTGCTGATCCAGATGGCCGGGGTGCGGGCGTCGAAGGAGCCGTTGGGCTTGCGGAGGCGCGAACCGATGGTCATGAAGCACTTGTTGCGCTCCAGGACCTCGGGGCGCTGGAGCAGCCAGTGGATGCCCTCGGTGAGGAGCAGCGGGGTGCGTCCGGCGGCGGTGAGGGCCGGAAGGGCCTCCTCGGGCGACCAGTTGCCCATGTGGTCGCCCCGGTCCGGGCCGTGGACCAGGTAGAAGGGGCCGTCGGGGAGCTCCACGCCCTGCGGGGCGAAGGAGTCGGCGTCCTCCATGTCGACCACGACGAAGCCGGGCTTGTCCGCGAGCCTGAGCAACGGGGCGAGGGCCGAGGCGGGCGCGGCGTCCGGGTGGACGGCCAGCAGGGAGCCGGCCGGGGCGTCGGCGGCGGCCTTCTCGGCGTAGGCCCTCAGCTCACCGGTGTCGACGCCGGTGAGGGCGGGCACCCCGAGCTCGATGAGCCGCTCGGCCTGGTCGGCGAGCGGGGGAAGCGGGAACGTGCTGGTGAAGGCGTCGGCGGTCGGGGCGGTGCTGTGCGCGTCGGGCAAGGTTCTCCTCGGTCGGGATGGCGTCGGCCCGGGGAAAACGGCCCGGGCCGACGCTTTGTTCCCGGCGGGGGGAGACTTTCTCACCTCGCCTTGCGGTTCCCGGCAGGGGGAGGCCTTCTCACCTCGCCTTGCGGTTCCCGGCAGGGGGTAGGCCTTCTCACCTCACCTTGCGCCGGGCCCGCAGCCACTCCTTGTTCATGGCCGCGATCGAGGGCAGCGGGATGCCCTTGGGGCAGGCGGTGGCGCACTCGCCGGTGAGGGTGCAGCCGCCGAAGCCCTCGGCGTCCATCTGGGCGACCATGTCGAGCACCCGGGTCTCGCGCTCCGGGGCGCCCTGCGGCAGCACGTTCAGGTGGTTGACCTTGGCGGAGGTGAAGAGCATCGCCGAGCCGTTCGGGCAGGCGGCGACACAGGCGCCGCAGCCGATGCACTCGGCGTGCTCGAAGGCGAAGTCGGCGTCCGCCTTGGGGACGGCGGTGGCGTGGGCCTCGGGCGCGGAGCCGGTGGGGGCGGTGACGTATCCGCCGGCCTGGATGATCCGGTCGAAGGCGGTGCGGTCGACGACGAGGTCCTTGACGACCGGGAAGGCGGAGGCCCGCCAGGGTTCGACGTCGATGGTGTCGCCGTCGCGGAAGGAGCGCATGTGGAGCTGACAGGTGGTGGTGCGCTCGGGGCCGTGGGCGTCGCCGTCGATGACGAGGCTGCAGGCGCCGCAGATGCCCTCGCGGCAGTCGTGGTCGAAGGCGACGGGGTCCTCGCCGCGCAGGATGAGGTCCTCGTTGAGGGTGTCGAGCATCTCCAGGAAGGACATGTCGGGGGAGACGCCGTCCACCTCGTAGGTGACCATGGCGCCCTCGGCGCCGGAGTTCTTCTGGCGCCAGACGCGCAGGTTGAGCTTCATGCGTAGCTCCGCTGGGTGGGGTGGACGTACTCGAAGGCGAGGTCCTCCTTGTGGAGGACGGGGGCGCCGCCGGTGAACTCCCAGGCGGCGGCGTAGGCGAACTCCTCGTCGCGGCGGGCGGCTTCGCCGTCCGGGGTCTGGGACTCCTCGCGGAAGTGGCCGCCGCAGGACTCGGCGCGGTTCAGGGCGTCGAGGCACATCAGCTCGGCGAGTTCGAGGTAGTCGACGATCCGGTTGGCCTTCTCCAGGGACTGGTTGAGCTCCGCGCCGGTGCCGGGGACCTTGATGCGGCGCCAGAACTCCTCACGGATCTCGGGAATCCGGCGGAGCGCGGTGCGCAGTCCCTCCTCGGTGCGGGCCATGCCGCAGAACTCCCACATGACTTCGCCGAGTTCGCGGTGGAAGGAGTCGGGGGTGCGGTCGCCGTCGACGGAGAGGAGGAGGTGGAGCCGGTCCTCGGTCTCGGCCAGTGCCTCGCGGACGGCGGGGTGTTCGTCGGTGACGGGCTCGGCCTGCGGGTGGCGGGCGAGGTAGTCGTTGATGGTGGCCGGCAGGACGAAGTAGCCGTCGGCAAGGCCCTGCATGAGGGCGGAGGCGCCGAGCCGGTTGGCTCCGTGGTCGGAGAAGTTGGCCTCGCCGATGGCGAAGAGGCCGGGGACGGTGGTCTGGAGGTCGTAGTCGACCCAGAGTCCGCCCATCGTGTAGTGGACGGCCGGGTAGATCCGCATGGGGACCTCGTACGGGTTCTCCGCCGTGATCCGCTCGTACATGTCGAAGAGGTTGCCGTACTTGGCCTCGACGGCCTTGCGGCCCATCCGGGCGATGGCGTCGGCGAAGTCCAGGTAGACGCCCTGGCCGCCGGGGCCCACTCCCCTGCCCTCGTCGCAGACGTTCTTCGCGGCGCGGGAGGCGATGTCGCGGGGGACGAGGTTGCCGAAGGAGGGGTAGATCCGCTCCAGGTAGTAGTCGCGCTCGTCCTCGGGGATCTCGGCGGCGGGGCGGGTGTCGCCCTTGGCCTTCGGCACCCAGATGCGGCCGTCGTTGCGGAGCGACTCGCTCATCAGGGTCAGCTTCGACTGGTGGTCGCCGGTGCGCGGGATGCAGGTGGGGTGGATCTGGGTGAAGCAGGGGTTGGCGAAGTACGCGCCGCGCCGGTGGGCCCGCCAGACGGCGGTGGCGTTGGAGTTCATCGCGTTCGTCGACAGGTAGAAGACGTTGCCGTAGCCGCCGCTGGCGAGGACGACGGCGTCCGCGTAGTGGGTGGAGACCTCGCCGGTGATCAGGTCGCGGGCGACGATGCCGCGGGCCCGGCCGTCGACGACGATCAGGTCGAGCATCTCGGTGCGGGCGTGCATCTCGACGTTGCCGGCGGCGATCTGCCGGGAGAGCGCCTGGTAGGCGCCGAGGAGGAGCTGCTGGCCGGTCTGGCCGCGGGCGTAGAAGGTGCGGGAGACCTGGACGCCGCC
Source organism: Streptomyces roseolus (assembly GCF_014649855.1). Lineage (GTDB taxonomy): Bacteria > Actinomycetota > Actinomycetes > Streptomycetales > Streptomycetaceae > Streptomyces > Streptomyces roseolus. Next base: position 75,121 of record NZ_BMTV01000023.1, read on the forward strand.
GAAGGAGCGGGTGTCGAGGAGGCCGCCGTACTCGCGGGCGAAGGGGACGCCCTGGGCGACGCACTGGTCGATGATCTCGACGGAGATCTGCGCGAGCCGGTGGACGTTGGACTCGCGGGCGCGGAAGTCGCCGCCCTTGACGGTGTCGTAGAAGAGGCGGTGGACGGAGTCGCCGTCGTTGCGGTAGTTCTTGGCGGCGTTGATGCCGCCCTGGGCGGCGATGGAGTGGGCGCGGCGGGGCGAGTCCTGGAAGCAGAACTGGACGACGTGGTAGCCCTGTTCGGCGAGGGTGGCGCCGGCGGAGCCGCCGGCGAGGCCGGTGCCGACGACGATGATCCGGTGCTTGCGCCGGTTGGCGGGGTTGACCAGCTTCGCCTCGAAGCGGCGGGTGTCCCACCGTTCGGCGATGGGGCCGGCCGGGGCCTTGGTGTCGGCGATCGGTTCGCCGGTGCGGAAGTCGAGGTAGCTCATGGTCAGTTCACCACTCCGGTCATGACGCCGACGGGGACGGCGATGAATCCCGCGGTCAGGACGAGCGCGAGGAGGTTCGCCGTGAGGCGCAGGGCGCGTTCGCGCCGGGCGTTGCCGACGCCGAGGGTCTGGGCGGCGCTCCAGAAGCCGTGCCGGACGTGGAGGCCGACGGCGAGCATGGCGACGATGTAGATCGTGTTGCCGTACCAGGTGGAGAAGGTGTCGATGACGTTCTGGTAGGGCCTGCCCTCCTCGAAGCCGCCGGGGTGGACGGTCCCGGTGGTGAGGTCGAGGACGTGCCAGACGATGAAGAGAGCGAGGATGATCCCGCCCCAGCGCATGGTGCGGGTGGCGTAGGAGGAGCCCTTGCGCCGGTGGGCGTACCGGGTGGGGCGCGCCTTGATGTCGCGGCGGCTGAGCTGGTACGCGGAGACGGCGTGCGCGCCGACGGCGGCGAGGAGCGCGATCCGGGCGATCCAGAGTCCCCACTGGTGGTGCAGGACGGGTGCGCCCATCACCCGCAGCCAGTGGCCGTAGGCGTTGAACTCCTCGGGGCCGAAGAAGACCTTGAGGTTTCCCGCGACGTGCGCGACCAGGTAGGCGAGCATGACGAGGCCGCTCACGGCCATGACGGTCTTCTTGCCGATGGTCGACGACCAGAAGCCGCGGGTCGGGGTGCGGGACGGCGGGCGGGCGGGGGCCGCCTCGCGGTCGGACGCCGAGCCCTTCGCGGCCGTGTCCTTCGCGGCCGCCGTGTCCTTGCTGGGTGCCAGAGCCATGCCTTCGACGCTAGGGCCGAAGGACCCGAGAGGTCCAAGACATGGTCCAGCTGATATCCATAGGCTGAAGCTATGCGTGTGCCCTAGGCTGGGCTTCATGCAGTTCCAGCAGCTCCTCTACTTCGTGGCCGTCGCCGAGACCCGCCACTTCACCCGGGCCGCCGAACGCGTCCACGTCTCCCAGCCCTCCCTCTCCCAGCAGATCAAGGCGCTGGAGCAGGAGCTGGGCGCGGAGCTCTTCAGCCGGGCCCGGGGCAACATCGCGCTCACCGACGCCGGCGAGGCCCTCCTCCCGCTGGCCCGCCGGATCCTCGCCGACACCGAGACCGCCCGCCGCGAGGTCCAGGAGCTCGCCCAGCTCAAGCGCGGCCGGGTCCGCCTCGGCGCCACCCCCAGCCTCTGCACCGGCCTCCTCCCCGACGTCCTGCGCGCCTTCCACGACCTGCACCCGGGCATCGAGCTGCTCATCGACGAGGGCGGCTCGCACGACCTGGTGCGGAAGCTGGCCCGCGGCTCCCTCGACCTGGCGCTCGTCGTGCTGCCCCTGCCCTCGCCGTCGCCGGCGCTGACCACGGTCGAGCTGCTGCGCGAGGACCTGGTGGTGGTCTCGGCGGCCTCCACGCCGCCGCCGCGCCGGCCGGTGCGGATCACCGACCTGCGCGATCAGCCGCTCGTCATGTTCCGCCACGGCTACGACCTGCGGGAGCTGACCGTCGGGGCGTGCCGGGCGGCCGGCTTCGAGCCGACGTTCACCGTCGAGGGCGGCGAGCTGGACGCGGTCCTCGGTTTCGTGCGGGCCGGGCTCGGGCTCGCCGTCGTCCCCGCCATGGTCGCCGCCCGGGCCGGCCGCGACCTGCGCGTCACCGCGCTCGCCCGGCCCGGTCTGCGCCGCACGATCGCCCTGGCCCACCGCAGCGACGTCGCCCCGCCGCGCGCCGCCCGCGAGCTCCAGAAGCTGCTGATGGCCTCGCGGCGCGGCAGGACGGGCCCGGACGCCGCGCGGTGAGGGCTCAGGGTTCGATGAGCCCGGCCCGGATCGCGTACCGGGTCAGTTCGAGGCGGTCGCGCAGCCCGAGCTTCTGGAGGATGTTGGCGCGGTGCCGCTCCACCGTCTTCGGGCTGATGAAGAGCAGGTCGCCGATCTCCTTCGAGGTGTGCCCCTCGGCGACCAGCTTCAGGATCTCCTCCTCGCGCTCGGTGACCGGCCGCTCGGGCAGCCCCGCGCCGGAGCGCACCCGGTCGAGGTAGCTGCGGATCAGCGCCGTCTCCGCGCCCGGGTAGATGAACGGTTCGTCGCGCAGCGCCGACCGGCAGGCCTCGACGAGGTCCCGGTCGGCGACGGACTTCGGCACGTACCCGTTGGCGCCGGCCCGCAGCGCCTCGAAGAAGTACTCCTCGTTGTCGTACATCGTCAGCATCAGGATCCGCAGCCCGGGCCGCAGCCGGGCGAGTTCGCGCGCCGCCTGCAGCCCGGTCATCCGGGGCATCGCGATGTCCAGGACGGCGAGGTCGAGCCCGTCGTCCGAGCGCGCGGCGGCGACCGCCTCGGCCCCGTCCCCCGCCTCCGCGACGACCTCCAGGTCCGGCTCCCCGTCGAGGATGAGGCGCACCCCGCGCCGCACCAGCGCGTGGTCGTCGACGAGGAGGATCCGGGCGGGCGGGCGTACGGCGGAGGTCATCGCTCGTGTCCAGGGGTCGGGGCCGACGGGGGAACGGGATCGGTGGAGGATACGGGCTCCGCCACGGACGCGCGTACGGAAAGCGGAACGCGCCCGGCGGCGGGCGCGGATGCGGAAAGGGGGGCGAGCCCGGCGGCGGAGGCGGGCGCGGAAAGGGGGGCGAGTCCGGCGGCGGGAGCGGATGCGGCCGCGTCCCCACGCGCGCGTGCCGCCGCCGGTGCCGGTGCCGGCAGGTCGAGGCGCACCTCCGTACCGCCTTCCTCCCCCGGTCCGATCCACAGGTCGGCGCCGACGAGCAGGGCGCGCTCGCGCATGCCGCCGATCCCGGCGCCCTCCTCGGCGCCGGCCGTGCCCCGGCCGTCGTCGCGGACGACGAGGCGCGTGCCGCCGCCCGGGGCCGGGCCGAGGCGCACGTCGACGTGGCCGGCGGCGGCGTGGCGGGCCGCGTTGGTGAGGCTCTCCTGGGCGACCCGGTAGACGACGAGCTCCGTCGCCGGGTCGAGGGGACGCGGGACGGGCGCGAGGTGGGTGGTCACCCGGAGGCCCGGGGTGGAGAGTTCGCCGGCGAGGGAGCGGAGCGCGCTGTGCAGGCCCAGTTCCTCCAGGACCCCGGGCCGCAGCCGGCGGGCGATCCGGCGGATCTCCTCCAGGCCCGCCCGGGTGGTCTCCTGCGCCTGCCGCAGGTCCTCGCGGAGTTCCGCCGGCGCGTGGTCGGCGGTGTGCCTGAGCTGGAGGAGGACGGCGGTGAGGGTCTGGCCCACCTCGTCGTGGAGCTCGCGGGCGATCCGCTGGCGCTCCGCCTCCTGCGCGGTGAGGACCCGGCCGGTGCTCGTGGCCCGCTCGGCCTCCAGCCGGTCCAGCATGGCGTTGAAGGCGGCGGTCAGGTCGGCGATCTCGCCGCGCCCGGACACCTCGGCCCTCGTGCCCGGCTTGAGCAGGTCGGCCGTGGCCATGGCGCGGCCGAGCCGGCCGAGCGGGGCGAGGCCCACGCGCAGCAGCAGCGCGTTGAGGACGAGCATGAGGACGAGGCCGCAGACCACGACGACCGCCTCGCCGAGGAGGACGGGGGTGGAAACGGTGACGGGTCCCAGGAGGAGCCCCGCGGCGAGGACGAGGACGGCCGCGTTCAGGAGGAAGATCCGTCCGTACAGTGACACGTCCCGCTCTCTCTCCCCGACTCCACCGGCCTGGCCGGCCCGGCCGGCCGATCACCCGGCCGCCCGCGCTGACCTGCGAAGAAGCCTACGTCCCCGCCCCATCGTCGCCGCCGTCCGGGCCCCTGTCCATCCGTGCCGGCACCCATGCGCGAAGGGCCTCCGGCATGACAGCATGTTCCGGCCGCGGCCCCGGAACTCCCGCCTCCGTGGAGGGGCACCGGCCTCCTCGCCGCGCGCGCCCACGCCATCCGACGACACGAGGAGTCCGGGCCGTGCCCACTTCACGGATGAGTTCGACGCCGCTTCCCGGCATCGGCGTCCAGTACGACCTCACCACCCGGGAGCACCGGCACCTGTCGGTGATCGCCCATCGCGACGGCACCCGCACGGTCAACGTCTACCGGTCCGACGACCCCGACGCCTGCCTGCAGTCGCTGCACCTGACCGCCGGGGAGTCCGCCGCGTTCGTCGACGCGCTGATGCCCGCCCACCACAGCCCGAACCTGCTCCACACCACCGAGCTGGGCCTGGTCGCCGAGCGCATCGAGCTGTCCTCGGCCTCCCACTGGAACGGCCGCACCCTCGGCGAGACCCGCATGCGCACGGAGACCGGCGTGTCCATCGTCGCCGTCCTGCGCCGCGCCGACGCCGTCCCCTCCCCCGGTCCCGGCTTCCGTCTCGCCGGCGGGGACACCCTCATCGTCATCGGCACCCACGAGGGCGTGGACGCCGCCGCCACCATCCTGGGAAGGGAGTGATCGGTGCACTCGTCCGCCGTCTTCCTCATCGAGTTCGGAGCGATCATCCTCGGCCTCGGCCTGTTGGGCCGGGTGGCGGGGCGGTTTCGGTTCTCGCCCATACCCCTGTACCTGCTGGCCGGGCTCGCGTTCGGGAAGGGTGGGCTGCTGCCGTTGGGGGCGAGCGAGGAGTTCGTCGCCATCGGTGCCGAGATCGGGGTGATCCTGCTGCTCCTGATGCTCGGTCTGGAGTACACGGCGACCGATCTGGTCTCCAATCTGAAGACGCAGTACCCGGCCGGGCTCGTGGACGGCGCGCTCAACGCGCTGCCGGGTGCGGCGATGGCACTGCTGCTCGGGTGGGGACCGGTGGCGGCGGTGGTGCTGGCGGGGGTCACGTGGATCTCGTCGTCCGGTGTCATCGCGAAGGTCCTCGGGGACCTGGGGCGGCTGGGCAACCGGGAGACGCCGGTGGTGCTGAGCATCCTGGTCCTGGAGGACCTGGCGATGGCGGTGTACCTGCCGATCGTGACCGCCCTGCTGGCCGGAGCCGGGCTCGCGGCCGGGAGTGCGACGCTCGCGATCGCGCTGGGCGTGGCCGGGCTCGTGCTGTTCGTGGCCGTGCGGTACGGGCGGGTGATCTCGCGCTTCGTGTCGAGCGACGACCCGGAGAAGCTGCTCCTGGTGGTGCTGGGGCTGACGCTGCTGGTCGCGGGGATCGCGCAGCAGCTCCAGGTCTCCGCGGCCGTCGGCGCGTTCCTCGTCGGCATCGCGCTGTCGGGTGAGGTCGCGGAGGGCGCGCACCATCTGCTGAGCCCGCTGCGGGACCTGTTCGCCGCCGTGTTCTTCGTCTTCTTCGGGCTGCACACCGATCCGGCCAGCATCCCGCCGGTGCTGCTGCCCGCCCTGGCCCTCGCCGTCGTCACCGCGGGCACGAAGATCGCCACCGGGTACTGGGCGGCGCGCCGCAACGGGATCTCCGCGAAGGGCGCGTGGCGGGCCGGCGGGACGCTGGTGGCCCGGGGCGAGTTCTCCATCGTCATCGCGGGGCTCGCGGTCTCGGCCGGGATCGAGCCCTCGCTGGGCCCGCTGGCCACCGCGTACGTCCTCATCCTCGTCGTCATCGGCCCGCTGACGGCCCGGTACACGGAGCCGGTCGCCACCTGGGCGACGGGCCTGCGCCGCCGGGCGCCGCTGGACCCGGGGCCCGCGGAGGAGCGGCTGCCGCTGCCCGAGCCGGTCCGCCACGAGCGCTGACGGCCCGGAGGGGTCCGGCCGCCCCCGGGCCCGTCGGCCCGGGGGCGGCCGAAATCCGCGTGCGGGCCGGTCGGGCGGGCTGCGAGCATCACGGGATGGACCACGCTCTCGAACGTCTGCTCGTCCGGCACACCCTGCGGCTGCCCGTGCCCGCCGGTCCCGCCGGGGACGGCTCCGCCGCCGCCCTGCGGTTCGACGCCGCGCTGCGGACGGCGGGCTTCGCCCTGTCGCCCTCCCTGCTGAGGGAGTTGTCCGGGCGGCCCGGCGAGACCGTCGTCGAGCTGGCCCGCCGGGCGCTGGAGGCGGTCCGCGAGCGGGTCGGCGACCACGTCCGGCACAACGCCTACTTCATCGACTTCCCCCGCAACGTCCCCGACACCCAGGAGTTCTGGCTGTCGTGCGTCCTGAAGGCGCTCGACGACCCCGAGGCCCGGGAGGCGGTCGAGGCGCAGCCGAGTGCCGGGGTCCTGAACCTGCTGACGCTGCCCGCGTACGGCCGGTACCCGCACACGTACGAGGAACTGCTCGCGGCGCACGCGGAGTTGACTCCGTCGGGCGGGGACCGATTGACCGTGCTGCATCTCGGCGGTCCCACCGGGGAGGAACTCGGCGCGCTGTACCTGTCGTTGGCCGGTTCCGTGACGCCGTTGGGCGAGGAGCACCTGGCCGATCTGGCGGTGCTCGCCGCGCACTGCGCGGACGGGCCGCAGCCGGCGGAGATCCCGGTCCGGGAGAACCGGGCCGTGGTCAACGCCGCCCGGCTGCGGGCCGGCGCGGCGCCGCTGCTCGACACCGTCACGGACGTGCTGCGGCTGGCCTGCGCGCTGTCGGACGGGGACGTGACGCTGCGCGAGCGGACCCGTTTCCGCTCGCTGTCCCGGCCGCTGCGGCGGATCCTGCTGGCCGCCCTCGACGGCGTGGTGGCGGCGGCTCCGGAGAAGCTTGCCGACGTCGCGCCGTACCGGGAGGCGTGGAAGCGGCTCGGGGAGCGGCTGCACCCGCACGCGTACCCGGCGTGGCCGCACGCCGCCGAGGTCTTCGCGGTGGCCCGGGGCGAGTCGCGGGCGCCGTCGCTGGACTCCCGGGTGGAGGCGCTGCTCGCCCGGGACGACGTGCCGGGGGCGGCGGACCTGCTGGCGTCGGCGGCGCCGGGCCGGCTCTTCCGGGCGCTCGACCGGCTGCTGCGTACGGCGGCGGACGAGGCCGGGCGGGAGGCGGTGCTCGCCGCGGTGGAGCGGTCCGGGTCGCGCGTGGCGGGCCGCGTGGTGCTGTCGGTGCGCGAGCACGTGCAGAACCGGGGAGCCGGACGCGGCGCCGGGCGGCGGGTGTTCGTGAACCGGGCGGGCGGCGCCTGGGTGGCGCCCGACACCCGCCCGGCGCTTCCGGCGGGCGTACGGGAGCGGCTGGTGGCGCTGCTCGACGCGGAGACGCGCCGCAGGCTGCCGGTGCCGGAGCGGATCCTCGTCGCCCCGGAGGCGCTGGACGTGGCGCTGCCGCTCAGCGGCCGGGCGTCGTCCGGGGGCTTCGGGGTGCTGCCGCGCGGCTCGGTGTCGCCGGTCGACGGAGAGCTGCTGCGCTTCTTCATGTACTGGAAGCAGACCCGGCTGACCACTGACCTGGATCTGTCGGCGCTGGTCCTGGACGAGCGGTACCGGCCGGTCACCTGGCTGTCGTACACGGCGCTGGCCGACGTCGAGGGCGTGCACTCCGGTGATGTCGTCGCGGCTCCGGACGGGGCTTCGGAGTTCATCGACCTGCGGCTCGACGCGGTGCGCGGCACGTACATCGTGCCGCAGGTGCACGTCTTCGAGGGCGAGGGCTTCGAGGCGACGGAGGAGTCGTTCTTCGGGTTCATGCTGCGCGACCGGGAGCAGCGGGGCCGCCCGTTCGAGCCGCGCACGGTCCGGATGAAGTCGGATCTGCGGGGGCCGGGCCGGGTGGCGCTGCCGCTGGCGTTCCGGCGGGACGACGAGGGACGGTGGCACGCGCACTGGCTGCACCTGTGCCTGCGGGGCGCGCCGGCGGCGAACCGGGTGGAGGACCACCGGGTGTCGGTGACGGTGCTGCTGCGCGGTCTGATGGGGCGCCGACCGCTGACGGTCGGTCACCTGGTGCGCCTGATGGAGGAGTCGGGATCCGCCGTGACGCTGTGGGAGGGGGGCGAGGTGCCCGAGGAGCCGGTGACGTATCTGGGTCTGGAGCGGCCCGACGGGCTCGCCGAGGGGTCCGTCGTCGTGACGCCGGAAAATCTGCGCGACCTGATCCCCGCCTGAGTGTTACGGTCGGTGCGGGGCGAGGCCATGGTGGGGCTTCCTTCTCAGAACCTCTACTGAAGATAGTCCTTCCGCTTTCCTCGCCCCCCTTTTTTCGTTCCGCGCGGGCCGCGGTCCTTCCGAGGACCGCGGCCCGTCGCGCGTGCCGGGGTCACACCGCGTCGGCGAGGACCAGGGAGTGGATGCGGTCCGGGGCGCCGGGGCGGGCGTAGTACCAGCCCTGGGCGGTGTCGCAGCCGATCTCCCGGAGGCGTTCGGCCTGGGCGGCGGTCTCCACCCCCTCGACGGTGACGGCGAGTTCGAGGCTGTGGGCGAGGGAGACGATGCCCTCGACGATCTTCAGGTCGACGGGGTCCACCGGGTGCTGCTGCATGCCGCGGGTGAAGGAGCGGTCGAGCTTGAGGACGCTGACCGGCAGCCGGCGCAGGTTGGCGAGGTTGGAGTAGCCGGTGCCGAAGTCGTCGAGGGCGATGTCGACGCCCATCTCGGCGAGCTGGCGCAGCGGTTTCAGCAGGTCCTCGTCGGCGCCGATCAGGGCGGACTCGGTGACCTCCAGGCAGAGCGCGCCCGGTGCGAGGCCGGCGCGCTCCAGGACGTCGACGGTGTCGGCGACCAGCCGGGGATGGTGGAGCTGGGTCGGCGACAGGTTGACGTTGATGCGGAGCGGGTTGCCGGCCGTGGGGTTGTCGAGCTGCCAGGAGCGTGCCTGGCGGACGGCCTCCTGGAGGACCCAGCGCCCGAGCGGGACGATCAGGCCGGTGTCCTCGGCGAGCGGGATGAAGCGGTCGGGGCCGAGGACGCCGTGCTGCGGGTGGCTCCAGCGGACGAGGGCCTCGGCGCCGTGGACGCTGCCGTCGTCGAGGTGGACGAGCGGCTGGTACTCGATGAAGAACTCGCCGCGTTCCAGGGCGGTCGGCAGGGCGGTGGTGAGGCCGTGCCGGGTGATGGCGCGGGCGTCCGCCTCGGGGTCGGCGCGCTCGAAGCGGTTGCCGCCCGCGGACTTGGCCCGGTACATGGTGATGTCGGCGCTGCGCAGCACCTCGGCGGCGGTGCGTTCGCCGGCCGGTCCTTCGACGACGCCGAGGCTGCCGCGGACGGTCAGCTCGCGTCCGTCGACGCCGACGGGGGTGGAGAGGGCGGCGAGAATGCGGTCGGCGAGGGCGACCGCGTCGCCCTCGCCCTCGGTGCCGGTGGTGAGGGCGACGAACTCGTCGCCGCCGAGCCGGGCGACCATCTCGCCGGGGCCGGTGGCGCAGGCCTGGAGCCGGTCGGCGACCTCGACGAGGAGCCGGTCGCCGACGGAGTGGCCGAGGCTGTCGTTGATGGCCTTGAAGCCGTCGAGGTCGAGGTAGCAGAGGGCGAAGCGGGCGTCGTCGCCGCCGGTGGCGGGGGCGACGGCCTTCTCCAGGCGCTCGAAGAAGAGCGTCCGGTTGGGGAGCCCGGTGAGGGCGTCGTGGGTGGCCTCGTACCGCAGGCGCAGGTGGAGCAGGCGCCGTTCGGTGATGTCCTCCATGAGGGCGAGCTGGTACTGGGGGCGGCCCTCGGCGTCGCGGAGCAGGGAGACGGTGAGGTTGGTCCACAGCACGGTGCCGTCGCCGCGGTAGTACGGCTTCTCCACCCGGTACTGCTCGCGTTCGCCGCGCACCAGCTCCTCGTAGAGCCGCCAGACGTGCGGGCCGTCCTCGGGGTGGACCCACTCGCTGACGTTGCGGCTGCGGACGTGCGCCTCGACGCCGCCGAACATGCGGGTCATGGTGTCGTTGATCTCGACGATGCGGCCTTCGAGGTCGGCGATGCCGATGCCGATGGCGGCGCCGTCGAAGACCGCCCGGAAGCGGCTCTCGGTGGCGTGCAGGGCGATCTCGGCGGCGCTGCGGGCGGCGAGCGCGGAGCGGGCGATGGCCTCCTGTTCCAGGCGGGTGCGCTCGCGCAGGGCCTGGGCGTAGCCGGTGGCCATGGCGTGCTGGAGGCGGGCGCAGCGGGCCCGCAGTTCCTCGGCGGCGAACGAGGGGTCCGTGCCGCAGTAGAGGACGAGGTACGAGTCGACGACGCCGAGGCTTCGGCCGAGGGCGTCCGGGTCGGTGCAGTGGGCGTCGACCAGGCCGGCGCCGGCCCGTTGGGCGGGGGCGGTGTCGAAGGGCCGGGCGAGCAGCGCCTCGCACAGCAGGCGCGCGAGCGGGAGGAGGTGGCCCTCGAACTCGGCGCGGGTGAGGGAGGTGGCGGTCACCGGGAAGATGGCCCGGCTCCAGATGGTGACGAACCGCCTGAGTCTGTCCTCCGGGCCGTCGGCTTCCGCGGTGGATCCGGACGGCTGCGACGGCACCTTCACGCCTTGCGCCCCACACCTGCGAAGCCGGAGAAGGCGTACGGGTCCTCCTCCTCGACCGGGCCGTCCGGCCGCCACAACGGCATGGAGACCAGGCCGGGTTCGACGGTCTCGGTGCCGTCGAAGAAGCGGGCGATCTCCTCCCGGGAGCGCATCACCAGCGGGCTGCGGGTGCTGCGGTAGACGTCGACGGTGCCGCTGGCCCGCTCCTGGTCGACGGGGATGCCCTCGTACGAGGCGTGGGTGACGACCAGGAGGCTGCCGGGGGCGAGCGCGTCGAGGAGTTCGGCGACGGCCTCGTGCGGGCGGTCGGCGTCCTCCAGGAAGTGCAGGACGGCGACGAGGAGCAGGGCCACCGGCCGGTCGAGGTCGAGGAGTCCGGTGAGCTCGGGGCTGTGGAGGATGTCGGCCGGCTTGCGGAGGTCGGCGGGGACGACGAGGGCGCCGTCGACGCCGTCCAGGACGGCCCGGCTGTGCGCGACCGCGACGGGATCGTGGTCGACGTAGACGATCCGGGCGGCGGGGTCGGCGGCCTGCGCGACCTCGTGCACGTTGCCGAAGGTCGGGATCCCGGAGCCGATGTCGAGGAACTGGGTGACGTCGTTGTCGACGGCGAAGCGGACGGCGCGGCGCATGAACGCCCGGTTCGCCTGCATGATCTTGGGGAGCCCCGGCAGGAACTCCATGGCCTTGCGGGCCGCTTCCCGGTCCACCTCGAAATTGTGCGAGCCGCCCAGATAGAAGTCGTACATACGGGACACGCTCGGTACCGAAATGTCGATACCCGGCGGAGCCCAGGCGGGACGCTCCATCAATGTCTCCAACAAGTCGCCATGGGGGATGCGGCCCCGTGTTCGCGGCCGTGTTCGAGGTGAGGCTACTGATCGCCCGCCGAGAGAGCGAGTAGAAACGGAAATTCGCGGTCCGTTCTTGGTCACACGCCTTTGGCACGTGCGTACGGAACGAAGATTTCACGCCTTCAGGCCGTGCACATTCACGTGCATATGGTCGTGCGCCGGCTCTCCGGCCCACCGCCGGGCGCCCGTTGCGCACCCCCGCACCCCTCCGTACCTCGGCGGTCGGTTCCCCGGCGCGCGGCCGCCGCCGAACGCGGTACCGCCCGGAGCGGATTCGCGGCAGGGCGACAACCGGACAGTTCTTCCACCAGGGGACCGGGACGGCTTCCGTCGGCCATTTCATGCCCCGGCGCACGCCCCCTCCACACCTGCTCCGACGGCCCTGTCCTTGCTCCGGATCGGGCAGTCCGCGGCAAAACGTCAAACCGGTGCATCTCAAGATCCCCACCATCCGGGGAATCAGGCGGGATTCGGGCCCCGGTTCGCCATCCATGTGTTCAAGCTCGTCGGCGTGTCTCTGTACGCATCACCTCTCACGCGGTCGCTGGCGGCCGCCGGCCTGGTGTGGCTGCTCGCCGCACCCGCGCCGGCGGCCGCCGACTCCTGCGCCTACGCCACCGTCGGGCCGAACGGCTCGCACACCTCGGTGGCGGTCGTCGGCCCGGACGCGTGCTCGCCGCCGCCCGAACCGACCGGACCGCCGAAGCCGACCAAGCCGCCGAAGCCGACCGAGCCGAAGCCGACCGCACCGCCTCGGCCGCCGGTGCCGCCCGAGCCGCCCGTACGGCCCGTACGGCCCGTGCCCAGGCCGCCGTCCGTCGACCCGGTGCCCGCGCCGCTGCTCCCGCCCGCCCCCTCCCCCGTACGGCCGCCCGCCGCCACCCCGGCACCGCGGCCGACGCCCGCCCCGCCGTCGCCCTCCCCCGCGCCCGCCGCCCCGGCGCCCGAGGCGCCGCCGGCCCCCGCGCCCCCGGCCCCGCCGCCCGCCCGCACGGCGGTGCCGCGCCCGGCCGCCGCACCGCCCGCCGCGCTGCCGCACTACAAGCGGACCAGCAGGCCCCAGCCCAAGAGCACCGCGTCACCCGTCACCACGATGCTCCTCATCACCGCGCCCGCCGTCCTCGCCACCGCGATCCTGCGCCCGCGCTCCTCCCGCTGATCCGGCCCCGGCCGCGGCACACCCCGCACCACCTCCCCATCCGACTCCCGTGAGGAAGACCGAACACCCATGTCCGAATGGCTCGTCCTGACCCTGGCGATGGCAGCGGCCTGCGCCGTCGTCCTGGCCATCGTCGTCATCAACCACCGGCGGATCCCCGCGGACGACGACCCCAGCGAGACCCCCGACGTCATCGAGTACATGACGATGATGATCGGCGTGATCTACGCGATCGTCCTCGGCCTCGCCATCGCCGGCGTGTGGGAGGCGCGCGGCGCCGCCCAGGAGGTGGCGCGGCAGGAGGCGCAGGCCATGCACGAGATCTCCGAACGCGTCGAGGTGTACCCGGCGACGGTGCGCGACCGGATCCGCGCCGACGTCGACGCGTACGTCACCTACGTGGTGGACGAGGAGTTCACGCGGCGGGCCGAGCAGGGCGGCACGACGCCGGAGGGCGACGCCCTGCTCCAGAAGCTCCGCCGGAGCGTCACCGACTACGAACCGGCCGACGACTTCGAGGGGCAGGCCTACCAGCCGCTGGTCGACCAGGTGATGGTCGCCGACGACGCCCGCGGCGCCCGCGGCCAGAGCGCCGGGGACACCATGCCGGGGGTCGTCTGGTTCGGCCTCATCATCGGCGCCCTGGTCTCGGTGGGGCTGATCTTCACCCTCCAGATCCGGCGCACCGGGCGCGAGCTGCTGCTCGCGGGCCTCTACAGCGCGCTGATCGCCTTCCTGCTCTTCCTGATCTGGGACTTCGACGCGCCGTACGGCCGCGGCCTGGCCGACTCCGCCGCGCCGTTCACCGATCTGTTCCCGCAGGTCACCGGCTGAGCGAGGGGGCGGAACTGGGCCGTCCGGGGGGCATTCGTGCCCCATTCGCGCGTCTGGGATCGCGGCTGTGGTAGTGCGCTCCTAGCGTTTCGGGCAACGAGGTGCACGCAGGCTCCATGCGGCCAATCCGCCGCGGCCGGCCCTCGGTACCCGGAGGAATCACCATGCGCGCGATACGTGCCGCGTCCACCGCCCTCCTCGGGGCGGTCGCCCTCGCCCTGGCCGCCCCCGTCACCGTCGCCTTCGCGGCCGACGGTGCGCCCGCGCCGAACCCGCGGGTGCGGGGCGCCAAGGCCCCGGGCGATTTCGTCGTCTCCCCCTCGCTCGTCTCCCCCGGCGGCCGGGTGACGCTCAGTGCCCCCGGCTGCTCCAGCACGGCGACGGCGACGGCCGGCGTCTTCGACACCGTCCAGATCGCCCCCGGTGCGTCGGTGACCGCCACCGTGGACGCGGACGCCAAGCGCGGCGCCGTGTACACGGTGGCGTTCAACTGCTCGGGCGGCGTGCAGGACACCGTGGACCTGACCATCAGCGGCCTCGCCACCCTCTCGCCCACCGCCCGCTCGACGGTGCTGCTCACCCCGCGCGGCGTGCAGGGCGGCCTCGGCGGCTCGCAGAGCTCCGTCGGACCGGGCACGCTGGCGGCCGGCACGGCCCTGGTGCTGGCGGCGGCGGCCGGTTCGGCCTACGCGATCCGGCGCCGCACGAGCCGGCGCCGGCACTGACGCGCCGACACCGGGCCGGGGCTCCGGCCCCGGGATCCGCGACGGGAGGCGCCGTGTGACAGCCCGCCGCCCCCGGATCCCTCACGGGACACGGGGGCGGCGGGCACGGCCGGCGGACCGGGAGGTTCGGCCGGTCAGGCGCCCGTGCCGTTCATGCGGCGGCGGAGGACGAAGACACCGCCGCCGAGCGCCGCCGCGGCGACCAGGCTGCCGCCGATGGCCATCTCGGTGGAGCTGGGCGCCAGCGAACCGCCGAGGCCGCCCTGGGCACCGCGGCCCGCGAGGACGCGGAACGGGTGCGTGACCACACGGGAGTTGTCGCTGCACTTGACGGCGAGGTTGTAGTTGCCGGGCGTCGCGTTGTTGTAGACGCGGGCGATGGCGCTGGACAGGCCGTTGGAGTTGACGGAGAGGTTGGTCTCCGGGAAGGCGTTGGACGTGACGGTGCCACCGTGGCCGCAACCCTTGGCGGTGATCGTGATCGTCGACCCCGCGTGGACGTCGTAGGGGCTGACCTGGACATTGCTGGGACCGTTGGTGGCGGCGGCGAGGGGCGCGGCCAGGCCGACCGCCGCGAACGCGGTGGCGGTCACCGCCAGAGTGCGTGCAGCACGCATGGTTGAACCTCCAGTGGAAGACGCCCCGAAGCGGTGCTCCGGGAGATTCGACGAGTACGCCTTCCATGACGAACCATCACAACTCGGGCACCTTCTTGCACCTCGGCACTGGGCCGGTCCGGTGAGCGCCGATGCCGCCGATCGAGTTGCGCGGGAGAACACAACCGCAGGTCAGGGGCGCGCGAAACGATTGTCCGACGAGTACTCGGATGGGTCAGCGGCCCGTCACCCGGGCCGACCAGCACGGCCCGGGGCCCCTCGTCTGCACGGTTCCTGACGGACCGTCGGCCGACGCGGGGGCCTTCCTCCGGCGCGTCGCCACCCGTACGGCTGCGGGAGGTGACCCGTTCGGGCCGTCCGGAGCGCGGGAACGCCCGGTCGCCCTTACCGTTCACACGTCGCCACGAAGGGAGAACCATGCCCCCGAAGGACTTCCGTGTCCCTGAGCGCAGGAGACGACAGCCGTGGGGCGTCCTGGCCCTCGCCATGCTGTCCGGGATCGCGATGATGCGCAACGGCGTGGACGTCGCCGGCGGCCCCCCGCAGCCGGCCGCCGCGGCCCGGCCGGTGGCGCGTCCGGTCGTCACCCCGCCCGCCGAGGCCTCGGCGGGCGTCCAGGCGCTGCCCTTCGCGCCCGCCTCGCGGGTCCGCATCCCGGCGATCGACGTCGCGGCCCCGGTGATGGACGTGGGGCTCGACGCGGAGGGCTGGGTGGCGGCCCCTCCCCCGCAGGACGCCAACCTCGCCGGCTGGTACCAGAACGGCATCGCGCCCGGCCAGCGCGGCACCGCGGTGATCGTCGGGCACGTCGACAACAACAGCGGCCCCGCGGTCTTCTACGGCCTCGGCTCCCTGGAGAAGGGCCAGCACGTCGAGGTCGAGCGGTACGACGGACGGGTGGCGGTCTTCGAGATCTACGGCGTCGAGGTCTACTCCAAGCAGGACTTCCCCGGCCCCCAGGTCTACGGGGACACCGGCCACCCGGAGCTCCGGGTGATCACCTGTGGCGGCGGCTACACCCGCGCCAACGGATACGACGGCAACGTGGTCGTCTACGCGCGGATGGTCGGCTCCCGCTGAGCCGTCGGTACGCGCGGAGCAGGCCCGAGGACACACCCGGGGCCTCGTTCGGACGCGCGGAGCGGGCCCCTGGTGCCCCGGGGCCCGCTCCGCGCGCGGGACGGTACACCTAGGGCTGCCGCGTCATGCCCCGGACGTCCTGGGCGATGTCCTCCAGGACGGCCCTGGGGTCGGCGGAGGGGGCGACGGCCTTGCCGATGTTCCGCTTGATCAGGTCGCTGGCCTGGAGCCACGACGGTTCGTTGACCGGGTAGAGCTCGGCGCCGCGCAGCGCGTCGAGGAAGGGGGCGTCGCGCGGGTCCGTCGCGTCCTTGGACGCCTGGTTCGCCGTGACCGTCGAGGGCAGCAGGTGGTAGCGGTCGGCGAACTCGTTGAGGTTCTTGTCCTCGTAGACGAACTCCAGGAAGGAGCCCACGAGTTCACGGTTGCCGTCCCGCTTGAAGGCCATCATCCAGTCGGCGACGCCCGCCGCCGGCGGTGCCTGCCTCTCCTCCAGCGTGTCGGAGACCGGCATGCTGAGCGTGCCGACCTTGATGCCCTTGGCCCTCGCCTCGTGCAGGAGCGAGGGGTAGCCGTTGAGCATGCCCACCTGGCCGCGGAGGAAGGCGGCGAAAGCGTCCCGCCGGTTGAGTTCGCCCGGCGGGACCGGACCGGTCAGACCGGGCGCGACCAGGTTCTCCTTGATCCAGCGGAAGGTCTGGGTGTTCTGCTCGGAGGCTATGTCGTAGCCGCCGTAGCTGCCCGCGTAGCCGCCCCCGTTGCTCAGCTGCCAGATCAGGGCCTCGGCGTGCGCCTCCTCGGGGCCCAGCGGCAGGGCGTACGGATAGGCCACGCCCTCCTCCTTCAGCTTGCCGGCCGCTTCCCGGAGGTCGGACCAGGTGCGGGGCGGCTCCGCTCCGGCCTCGTCGAACAGCGTCTCGTTGTAGAACAGCAGCCTGCTGCTGGCCACGAACGGCAGGCCGTAGAGGGTGTTGTCGACCGTACCGGCTTCGGCGAGCGGCGGCAGGAAGTTGGCCTCGGCCCTGATCGACAGCAGCTCTCCGGCGGCGTAGAGGCGGCCCTGCGCCGCGAAGTCCGAGTACGCGCCCATCAGGGCCACGTCTGGGGCGTCGCCCTCCTCGACCATGCGGGTGACCTCACGGTCCACGTCGTCCCACGGATGGAGCGTCACCTCGACCTCCGTGCCGGGGTGGGCGGCGGTGAAGGCGGCGGTCAGCTTGTCCCAGTAGGCCTGGGAGCTGTTCGCCGGGCCGGAGCCGTACTCGGCGGCCACCAGGCGCAGCGTCCTCCCGTCGCCGTCCGCGGAGGAGCCGCAGGCGGTGACGAGAGGGCCCAGCAGGCCGAGCGCGGCCACGCAGGCGGTCGCGCCGAAGAGTCTTGGTCGCACGGATTTTCCTCTTTGCTTTTGGACAGGGTGTCCGGAATTCTGCCCTGGCTCGGGGCATCTGGGGCCCCGCACCGACAGGTTGTGGCCCTTGCTCCAACCGTGCCGCCCGGGCCTGGTGCCTTCGACCAGACGATGGTCCGGACCGCACCGGGGCCGGTCTCGACCGAAAGAGGGCGGGGGCCGGTTCGGGCGGCCCCGGTCTTCGCGGACCGGAACACCGAACGCGGCCCCCTGAGGACTCCTGGAGCACCTGGAGCGCGGCCGTCAGCGGCGGGGCACGGTGATCGTGTACCCGGCGTCGAGGAGCGCGGGCAGATAGCGGCGCAGCGCCGTGACGCTCTGCGAGCGGTTCCCGCCGGCGTCGTGCGAGAGGACGATGACGCCGGGTCCGGCGCCGTCGAGGACCCGGCGGACGATGGTGCCGCTGCCGGGCTCCTTCCAGTCCAGGGTGTCCACGGTCCACGCGAGCGGCTCCATGCCCAGCTCGGCACCGATCTCGAAGGAGTGCCGGTTCCAGGCGCCGTAGGGGGCCCGGTACCAGACCGGCGCGGCGCCGAGGGCGCGCTCCACCACCTCGCTGGTGGAGCCGAGTTCGTCCCGGATGCGGGAGGGCCGCAGCCTGGGCACCAGGGGGTGCGACCAGGAGTGGTTGCCGACCACGTGCCCGTCGTCGGCCATCTCCCGCAGCAGGTCCTGGTTCTCCACGGCCATCTCGCCGCAGACGAAGAACATCGCCCGGCAGTCGTGGCGGCGCAGGGTCTCCAGGATGGCCGGGGTGTAGCGGGGGTCGGGGCCGTCGTCGAAGGTGAGGACCATCGAGCGGCCCACGTCGCTCAGCGAGAGGAAGGGCCGCCGGCGGACCGGCGGCAGTGCCCGGGGCCGGGCGGCGGGGACGTACGCGGTCATGGGCTGGAGCCGGTACGCGGAGGGGCGCAGCCGGGGCGCGGCGGCCGGCGGTCCCGCGGCGGGCGGACCCGCGGCTCCGGGCCCGCCCGGCGGCGGGGCCGCGGTGTCGTCGAGGGCTCCGAGCCGGTCGACGGCGAGCGCCCCGGCGGTGACGGTGACACCGAGGGCGGCGGCCAGGCGCAGTACCGACCTCCGACCGATGGGCAGCTGATCGTTTTTCATGACCAATGGTTCGTACGGGGAGGGTGCCGGGCCCCTCACCGACACCGGGCCGCCCGCCGAATGCACCCGTTGGGCCGATGCCCCGGAGGGCCGGCCCCCTCACCGGGGGCGGCGGGCCACGGGGTCACGGGGTCACGGGGTCACTTGCCCAGGGTCAGGCCGTCCTTGTCGGCGCCCCGGCCGAGGACGACCTGGCGGATCGTCTCGCGGATGCCGGGGTGGCGGGGGTCGGAGCCGTCGGCGGCGCCGAGGTTCACGATCCGGCCGCGGCCGGTGTCGAACCACTGGGGCAGGAACTCGGCCTTGGTGACCTCCCAGCGGGCGCCCGGCTTCTTCGGCGGGGCGAAGGTGAAGCGGCCGATGCTGCTCTGGTTGCCGCGCGGGTCGAAGGCGCCCTGGTGGTTGATCATGTCGCCGGCGATCTGGTCGCCCATGCCGTAGATCACCCAGGTGCCGTTGACCTTCTCGTAGGCCTGGGGCACGTGGGCGTGTGTGCCCAGCAGAAGATCCACGTCGGGGCGGCCCCCGGTGGCGGAGGCGGTGAGCGCGCGGGCGAGGGCGAGCTGGCGCTCGTCGGGCTCGGTCTGCCATTCGGTGCCCCAGTGGACGCTGACCACGACGACGTCGGCGCCCGCGGCGCGGGCCGCGCGGGCGTCGGCGATCACCTTGGACTCGTCGAGCAGGTTCACCGCCCAGGGCTTGCCCTCGGGGAGCGGGTAGCCGTTGGTGTCGTAGGTGTAGGCGAGCTGGGCGACGGTGGCGCCGCCGGCCTCGAGAAGGGTGGGCCGGGCGGCCTCGGCGGCGGTGCGGGCCGAGCCCGCGTGCTTCACCCCGGCCGCGTCGAGGGCGTCGAGGGTGCGGCCGAGACCGGCGGCGCCGTCGTCGAGGGTGTGGTTGGAGGCCGTGGAGCAGGAGTCGTAGCCGGTGGCCTTGAGGGCGGCGGCGATCTCGGGCGGGGACTTGAAGGCGGGATAGCCGGTGTAGGGCCCGCCGTCCTTCCCGTACACGGTCTCCATGTGGCAGATGGCCAGGTCGGCGCCGGAGACGACCGGCTTCGCGCCGGCGAGCATGGGGCGGAAGTCGTATCCGTCGCCGCCCGCGTCCGCGGCGGCCCTGCGGATGATCGAGTCGTGCGGGAGGACGTCGCCCGAGGCCACCAGGGTGAAGCCGGCCGGCTTCGGGGCCGGGGCGGCCGGGCGGGGGGCGGTGGAGCCGCCGGACGAGCCGCCCGGGGGCGGGGCGCCGCCGCCGGTGCCGTTCTGGCTGCACGCGGCGACGACGGCGAGCAGGGAGCCGGCGAGGACGGTGGAGCCGGCCCGGACGAGTCGGGCGCGTACGGGTCGGGCGCCTGCGGGTCTGGTGCCTGCGGTCATGACGACTGCCACCCCGATCATAGGAAGAACATGTGTTCTGCCGAATTGACCTTTCGGGCGACCCCCCGTCAAGGCACGCGGCCGGGGCGGAGCGCGAACCCCACCGAATCGGACGTACGACCGTCACTCGACCGCTCGCCGTGCCATTCGCCGCTCGTTCCGACCGTTCGCCGCAGACCGTTGTCCGTTCCCTGTCCACGTCCGCCCGGATGCGTTCGTATACGGCGCGGACGACGAACCGCTGAGCGGGCGGGGAAGGGTGGCACCGATGACGACGGCGACGATGACGACGACGGCCGCACGGGCGGGAACGGCGAAGGCGACGACGGGCGCGGCGACGACCGACGAGCGGACGCTCCAGGAGCTCCAGCGGGAGCACGGGCCGGCCCTGCTCTCCTTCCTCCTGGGCCTCACCTACGGGGACCGCCAGCGCGCCGAGGACCTCGTCCAGGAGACCCTGGTCCGGGCCTGGCTCCACCCCGAGGCGTTCAGCGGCGCCTACGCCTCGATGCGGCCCTGGCTCTTCACCGTGGCCCGCCGTCTCGCCATCGACGCCCGCCGCTCCCGGCTCGCCCGCCCCGCCGAGATCGGCGACGGGGTGCTCGCGGTGACCCCCGACCCCTCGGACGCCACCGAGTCCGCCGACGCGGCGCTCGACGTCCGGGCGGCGGTACGGGGCCTGAGCCCGGAACACCGGGCGGTGCTGGTCCGGCTCTACTTCGACGGGCTCACCGTCAACGAGGCCGCCGCCTCCCTCGGGATCCCGGCCGGCACGGTCAAGTCCCGCTCGCACTACGCCCTGCGGCAGCTGGGGCGCTCGCTGCCCGGCTACCGGCCGCGGCACGGCTCCGTTGCCCGGCCGCGGGCCGCGGCCGCACAATGACGCCGTGACGCACACCGACGCCGTGACGCTGCCCGACACCCCGCCGCTGACGCCCGCCGGGGCCGAGAAGATCCTCGCCGACAACTTCGCCCCCTGGGTCCTGGACCTGGGGCTCAAGGTCGACTCCGTCGACGGCCACGAGGCCGTCCTGCGGCTCCCGTGGTCCGACCGGCTGGCGCGCGAGGGCGGCGGGATCTCCGGCCAGGCCCTGATGGCGGCGGCCGACACGGCGACCGTGATCGCCGTCTCGGCGGCCCGCGGCGGCTTCGTCCCGATGACGACCGTCCAGCAGTCCACCAGCTTCCAGCGGGCGGTCCTCGGCGCCGACGTCCTGGTCCGCGCCCGCCTCACCAAGCTGGGGAAGCGGATGGCCTTCGCCGACATCACGATGACCGCCGAGGGCACCGCCGAACCGGCCGCCCACGCGACCGCGGTCTACGCCCTGCTCGGCTGAGCCCGCGCCCCTCGTCCCTCCCGCACCACCGGCCCCCGGGGCACCGATCCGGCCGGGGAACGTATCCGAAACCACACCGGCGAGTTGAGCAAAGCGGTCCACGCGGACGCCCCGGGCGGAGGAAGCTCTGCACGGGGCCCCGGAAACCGCGGGTCCCCGACGTCCGGGAGAAGGTGGGAGCGTTGCCGCCCGAGAGCACGAACGGCGCCGGCCGCAGGAACGGCGGGGGCCTCGCCGTTCCGATGGCCTGGCTGTGCGCCGAGTATCTGGCCGACCAGTACCTCACCGCGGCCGGCCTCGCCGAGCCCGGCTCGCTGGAGCACCGCGCCGCGCTGCGGGCGCTGGCCCTGACGGTCCACCTGTCCGGGGAACCCGCGGCCGACGCCTGGCTGCGGCACACCGTCCACGAGGCCGGCTGGCCGGACTGGGTGGAGGAACGGCTCGCCGCCGAGGCCGCCGAGGACCCCGACGGCGCGGATCTGGTGCTCGCCCGCGGCGCCTGGACGGCGCTGCGGGAGACCTGGGTGCACGCCGCCGACCTGGACGGCGCGCCCGGGCCGGGCACGGCGCCGGCGGTCGACGAGGCGGCCCGGACCTGGCTGCCCGCCTGGCGGTTGGGCCTCCCGCTCGCCCATCTCGCCGTCTGGCTCGCCTGATCCGGTCAGTTCGCCGGCGAAGGATGCACGCCGGGGCGGTACTTGGGGAAGCGCGCCGTCACCTTCATGCCGGCGCCGACACCGGTCTCGATGACGAGGCCGTACTCCGGTCCGTACACCTGGCGCAGCCGCTCGTCGACGTTGCACAGGCCGATGCCGGAGCCGCTCGGGTGCTCGCCGCGCAGCACCGCCCGCAGCCGCTCGGGGTCCATGCCGACCCCGTCGTCCTCGACGGTCACCACCGCCTCGGCGCCGGCGTCCCGTGCGGCGATGGTGACCCGGCAGCCCCGCTCCCGGTCCGTCAGGCCGTGCTTGACCGCGTTCTCCACCAGCGGCTGGAGGCACAGGAAGGGGAGCGCGACCGGCAGCACCTCGGGGGCGATCTGGAGGGTCACCTTGAGCCGGTCGCCGAAGCGGGCGCCGGCGAGCGCCAAGTACTGCTCGATCGCCCGCAGTTCGTCGGCGAGCTGGGCGAAGTCGCCGTGCCGGCGGAAGGAGTAGCGGGTGAAGTCCGCGAACTCGAGGAGGAGATCGCGGGCCCGCTCGGGATCGGTGCGGACGAACGAGGCGATCGCCGCGAGGGAGTTGAAGATGAAGTGCGGGGAGATCTGGGCGCGCAGCGCGCGGATCTCCGCCTCCACCATCCGGGTCCGGGAGCGGTCCAGTTCGGCGAGCTCCAGCTGGACCGAGACCCAGCGGGCCACCTCGGTCGCGGCCCGGACGAGCACCGCCGACTCCCGGGAGCCGTAGGCGACGAGCGCGCCGAGGACGCCCTCCTCGCCGGTGAGCGGGGCGGCCACCGCCCACCGCAGCTCGCAGCCGGGCTCGGCGCAGCCGGTGGGCGCGGAGCGGCTGCGGCCGGTCTCCAGGGTCGCGGCCGCCAGGTCGGGCACGCCGGCGTGGTGGTGCTCCTCGCCGGGCCCGTCCCAGGCGAGGACCGCCGTGCCGTCGGTGAGGCAGAGGGCCTCGGTGCCGAGGAGCGAGCGCAGCGGGCGGGCCGCCCGGTGCGCGGTCTCCTCGGTGAGCCCGGCGCGCAGCGGCGGCGCGGCGAGCGAGGCGGTGTGCAGGGTGTGGAAGGTGGCCCGTTCGACGGGGGTGCCGAGGTCGAGGTCGGCGGCACGGGCGCCGCGCCGGGCGGTGAGCCGGCCGAGGACGACGCCGGCGGCGAGGAGGACGGCTCCGGAGGCGCTCGCCGCGGCCCACGCGATGCCGCTCACCGGCGTGCCTCCTGGGCGGGTACGGGGGCGGTGAAGCGCTCCGGCAGGTGGAGCCGGGCGAGGGTGGCGGCGGTGCCGGGCGGGACGCTGCGCGGGGTCGCGAGCGAGACGAGCACCATGGTGAGGAAGCCGAGGGGGACGGACCAGACGGCGGGCCAGGCCATCAGGGTGTGCGGCCAGCCGTCCGGGGCGAGTCCGGCGCGGGTCGCCATCACGGCGGCGAGCGCGGAGCCGCCGCCGAGGAGCAGCCCGGCGGCGGCTCCGGGCGGGGTGAGGCGCCGCCACCAGATGCCGAGGACGAGGAGCGGGCAGAAGGAGGAGGCGGAGACGGCGAAGGCGAGCCCGACGGCGTCGGCGACGGGCACCTTGGAGGCGGCCACGCCGACGGCGAGCGGGACGGCGGTGGCCAGCGGCGTCGCGAGCCGGAAGTGCCGGACCGCGCGGGACGGGAGCACGTCCTGGGCGAGGACCCCGGCGACGGACATGGTGAGCCCCGAGGCGGTGGACAGGAACGCGGCGAAGGCGCCGCCGGCGAGGAAGGCCCCGAGGACGTCGCCGAGCACGCCGCCGAGGATCCGGTCGGGCAGGACGAGCACGGCGGCGTCGGCGGAGCCGGTGAGCGCGAGCTCGGGGGCGTAGATCCGGCCGAGCGCCCCGTAGAGCGCGGGCAGCAGGTAGAACCCGCCGATCAGGACGAGGACGACGAGGGTGGTGCGGCGGGCGGCCCGCCCGTTCGGGCTGGTGTAGAAGCGGACGGCGACGTGCGGCAGGCCCATGGTGCCGAGGAAGGTGGCGAGGATCAGCCCGTACGTGGCGTACAGCTGGTGCCCGTCGCGGCCGCCTGCCAGCGGCTGGGACCAGCCGAGGGGATCGGCCCCGGAGGCGTGGCGCTCGGGGAGCCGGCTGCCCGGCGGGAGGGCGAGGACCGTGCCGCCCGTCACGTGGTGGGTGCCGGCGGCGAGGGTCACCGTCCGCTCCTCGTGGCGGACGGCGTCGACCGTGCCGGTGACGGTGAGGGTCAGCGGGGCGTCGAGCCCGACGCGCACGGTGTCGGCGACCCGGACGACGGTGTGCTCGCGGAGCACCGCCGGGGCGTCGAAGCGGGCCCGGGGCGTCCCGTCCCCGCACCAGGCGGCGACCAGGAAGAGGGCCGGGACCAGCAGCGCGGCCAGTTTCAGCCAGTACTGGAAGGCCTGGACGAAGGTGATGCTGCGCATGCCGCCTGCGGCGACCGTGCACGTGACGACGAGGGCGACGAGGAGGCCGCCGAACCAGTCGGGGGCGCCGGTGAGGATCTCCAGGGTGAGCCCGGCGCCCTGGAGCTGTGGCAGCAGGTACAGCCAGCCGATGCCCACGACGAAGAGGCTGGCGAGTCGTCTGACCTGCGGGGACTCCAGCCGGGCCTCGGCGAAGTCGGAGAGGGTGTACGCCCCGGAGCGGCGCAGCGGGGCGGCGACGAGGACGAGGAGCACCAGGTAGCCGGCGGTGTAGCCGACCGGGTACCAGAGCATGGCCGGGCCCTGCACGAGGACGAGTCCGGCGATGCCGAGGAAGGACGCGGCGGAGAGGTACTCGCCGCTGATGGCGGCGGCGTTGAGCCGGGGCCCGGCGGTGCGGGAGGCGACGTAGAAGTCGGAGGTGGTGCGGGAGACGCGCAGGCCGAGGGCGCCGATGAGGACGGTGGCGAGGACGACGGCGGTGACGGCGGCGACCGCGTAGGTCTGGTTCATGCGGGGCGGTCCACCGGCCTCAGCGCTCGACGAGGCCGGTGAAGTCGCGCTCGTTGCGCTCGGCCCTGCGGACGTACCAGTGGGCGACGGCCCAGACCACGGGGTAGACGCCGACGCCGAGCGCGGCCCACACCAGGGCCTCGGGGGCGGGCAGCGCGAGCACCAGGGGGAGGGTGCCGACGAGGAGGGCGAGCGCGCCGAGCGCGGTGAGCGCGGCGCGGAGCTGGCTGCGCATCAGGGAGCGCACGTAGGTGTGGCCGAGGGTGGTCTGCTCGTCGATCTCGGAGCGGGCGGGCGGGTGCGGCGCGCGGGGCCGCAGCCGGGGCGCGGGCCGGTCGCCGAGGGCGGAGGCGTGGGTGACGGTCTCGCGCCGGGGCCGGCGCGGCGGGGAATGCTCCGGCATCGGCATCGCTCTCTGACGGGCGGGTGGGCCCGTGGAGTGTAGGCAGACGGGGCCGGGCGCCGGAAGGGGTTTCCGGTCAGCCGCCGGCCCGGCGCATCAGCAGGTCACGGAGGTGGCGGGCGTGCCGGCGGCTGACGGCGAGGTCGGTGGAGCCGACCCGGACGGAGGTGGCGCCGCCGTCGAGGCGGAGCTCGTCGACGCGGCCGAGGGCGACGAGGTGGCTGCGGTGGATGCGGACGAAGCCGCGGTCGGCCCAGCGCTCCTCCAGGGTGGAGAGCGGGATGCGGACGAGGTGGCTGCCCTGGTCGGTGTGGAGGCGGGCGTAGTCGCCGTGGGCCTCGACGTAGGCGATGTCGTCGACGGAGACGAAGCGGGTGACGCCGCCGAGTTCGACCGGGATCTGCTCGGGCGCGGGGGCCGGGGCGGGCGCGGCGCCGGCGTGGACCAGCTCGTGGACCCGCCGCACGGCCTCCGCGAGCCGCTCGCGCCGGACCGGCTTGAGCACGTAGTCGACGGCCTTGAGGTCGAAGGCCTGGAGCGCGAAGCCCTCGTGGGCGGTGACGAAGACGACGAGCGGCGGCCGGGCGAAGCCGGCGAGCAGCCGGGCCACGTCGAGGCCGGTGAGGCCCGGCATGTGGATGTCGAGGAAGACGACGTCGATCGTCTCCTCGCCGTCCGGCCCGGAGTCGAGCGCGCGCCCGATGCGCCGCAGCGCCGCCGTGGCGTCCCCGGCGCCCTCGGCGGTCCTGACCCGGGGGTCGGCGCGCAGCAGGTAGAGCAGCTCCCCCAGGGCGGGTTCCTCGTCGTCGACGGCCAGTACGCGCACCATGCGAGGGAGCCTACTCGAGCAGCCGGGGCACGCGGCGGTCGGCGAGGACCTTCCCGCCGGTCCGGCAGACGGTGCCGGGCCGGGCCGTGACGAGCGGGGGCGGGGCAGGGCCGGCCCTGGTGGGTCAGGCCGTCACCACGAACTCGCACCAGACGCACTTGCCGCCGCCCCGGGACTCCACTCCCCAGGCGTCGGAGAGTTGTTCGACGAGGAGGAGGCCCCGGCCGGAGACGCCCGCCTCGCCGGCCTCGCGGCGGCGGGGCAGGGCGCTGGAGCGGTCCTCGACCTCGACGCGCAGCCGCCGTTCGGCACCGGGCAGGATCCGCAGGGTGACGATGGTGCCGCCGTCGGTGTGCATGAGCGCGTTGGTCATCAGCTCGTCGGCGACGAGTTCGATCTCGTCGGCGCGGGAGCCCGCGCCCCAGGCCCGGACGGCGGCCCGGATCATGTGCCGGGCGGCGCTCAGCGCCTCGGGGTCGCTCTGGGCGACGTGCTGGCGGAAACGGCCGCCGCCGGGCACGTACGCGCCGAGGCGGCGCAGCAGCAGGATGGCGACGTCGTCCTCGCCGCCGCGCTCGGCCACGACGTCGCAGAGCAGGTCGGCGAGCTGCTGGAGGTCCGAGGGGCCGCGCCGGACGAGGGCGGAGAGCCATTCGAGGCCCTCGTCGAGGTCGGCGCCGGGCTTCTCGACGAGCCCGTCGGTGTAGAGCATCAGGGTCTGGCCGGAGTCGAGTTCCAGGGTGGTGACGGGGTAGTCGAGCCGGCCGAACTCGGCGGAGAGGCCGAGCGGGAGCCCGCCCTCGACGGGGACCCGGCGGCAGGTGCCGTCGGCCTCGCGGACGAGCGGGTCGACGTGCCCGGCGCGGACGACCTGGACGACGCCGGTGCCGGGGTCGGCCTCGGCGTAGGTGCAGGTGGCGAAGCGTTCGGTGTCGAGTTCGTGGAGGAAGACGGAGGCCCGGGCCATGACGGTGGCGGGGGTGTGGCCCTCGGCGGCGTAGGCGCGCAGCACGATCCGCAGCTGGCCCATGACGGCGGCGGCGTGGGTGTCGTGGCCCTGGACGTCGCCGATGACGGCGCCGACCCGGCCGCCGGGGAGCGGGATGACGTCGTACCAGTCGCCGCCGATGTCCCGGCCGAGCCGGGCGGAGCGGTAGCGGACGGCTATCTGGGCGCCGGGCGCGTCGGGGATCCGGCGGGGCAGCATCGCCTGCTGGAGCCCTTCGGCGAGGTCGTGCTCCTGCTCGTACAGCATGGCCCGCTGGAGGCTCTGGGCGATGCTGCTGCCGAGGGCGACGAGGAGGGTCCTCTCGTCCTCGCTGAAGCCGGTGCGGTCGCTGTAGAGCAGGCCGAGGGCGCCGATGGGGCGGGCCTGGGCGATGAGCGGGAGGTAGGCGGCGGCGGTGATGCCGAGGCCGCTGATGTGCGGCCAGAGGACGGGGAAGGAGGCGGCGAAGTCCTCGGCGGTGTCGATGAAGCGGGGCCGCAGGGTGCGGATCACCTCGCTCATCGGGTACGGCTCGTCCACCCGGGTGAAGCGGGTGCCGGGGACGAAGGCTCCGGCGGGTCCTTCGGCGACGAGGTGGATGCGGCCGGCCTCCAGGAGGCCCATGACGAGGCTGGCGGCGCCGAAGTGCTCCAGGGCGTGCGAGTCGTTGAGGAGGTCGATGACGTCCTGGACCGTGCGGGCGTGGGCGAGGGCGGCGGTGGTGCCCTCGACGACCCCGGCGCGGCGTCTGCGGCCCTCGTCGAGGCCGAGGCGGGCGGCGGACTCGGTGAGCTCGTGGGTGGCGTCGCGGAGGACGCCGATGATCCGTACGGGGCGGCCGTCGGGGTCCCGGTGGACGATCCCCTGGGTGTGGGTCCACTGGTGGGAGCCGTCGCGGCGGCGGATGCGGAAGTACGCCCCGTACTGGTCGCTGCCGTCCTTGAGGGCCTGGGCGACGAGGGTGTCGAGCCGGCGGCCCTCGTCGGGCAGGACGCGGCTGCCGAGGGACTCGGGGCGGCCGTCGTACTCGCCGGGGTCGAAGTCGAAGACGTCGAGCGCGGCCTCGTCCATCTCCATGGTGCCGGCGAGCAGGTCCCAGTCGAAGCCGCCCATGCGGAAGGCGGCGCCGAACGTGCTGAGGATCGGTGCCGCCGCCACGGCGGCCCGGCCCGCCGCCGTGTCCGGTTCCGTGTCCGGCCGGCCGGCCGTGTCCGCTCCCCCGCTGCCCGCGCTCATGGGGGCCACGCTAGGGCCGGCGGGCTCCTCGCGCACCACGAAGATCTTTCAGCCGGCGAAGGTGGTGGGTTCGGGCTCGCCGGGGACCTGACCGTCCGGGTCGGCGTAGGGGTCCGCGTACGGGTCGGTGTACGGGTCCGTGTACGGGTCCACCGGCGGCTCCTCGTACGGGTCGGCCGGGGCGTGCGGGTCGCTCGGGGCGTACGGGTCCGCCGGGGCGTACGGCTCGGGGTACGGCTCCGAGGGCGCGTCCGGGACCGCCGGGTCGGGGACCGCGGGCGGGTCCGGGACGGCGGGGGTGTCGGGGGCGTCGGGGGCGTCGGGGGTGACGGGGGCGTCGGGCGTGCGCGGCGTCTCCGGGACGGCGGGGGCCGCGGGGGTCTTCGGGGCGGCGGGGCGCTCGGTGGGGGTCTTCGGGGCGGCGGGCGCGTCGGGGTCGCCGGTGCCCGTCCCGGGGTCGGCGTCCGGGGTGACGGGGTCGCTGAGGGCGCAGGTGTCCGGGTCGCAGTCGGGGGCCGTGTCGGGCTTGCGGTCCTCGTCGCCGTCGCTCCCCGCCTTCCGTTCGATCCAGCTGTCGTCGGAGACGTTGACGATGACGAGGCTGGTGACGACGGCGGTGGTGGGCTTGACGATGATCACGCGGTCGGGGTCGAAGCCGGACCAGGGGTCGCCCTGGTGGACGGCCCCGGAGACGCTGACGGGCGAGCGGAGGGGGTTGCCGCAGGCGCAGCGGACGCGCGGGGACCCGTAGGGGTCCACGAGGACGGCGGTGCCGGCCTGGAGGACGGACTGGAAGGCTACGGCGCGGCCGTCGCGGAAGCCGTGGTTGGTGACGCGGGTGTCGGCGCGCAGCAGGACGGGGGTGAGTTCGCGGAGCCAGTCGGCGACGCCGCCCTCGGGGATGCCGGCGGCCTCGGCGAAGGCCCGGAGCTTGGCGGGTTCGGCGGCGAGGTAGGCGACCTGCTGCTCGACGTCGCAGCTGGCCTCGGCGCGGGTGCCGCCGTAGAGGCCGGGGGCGGAGCCGGTGACCTCGCGGATCCCGGGGGCGCTGACGGGCTGGGCCCCGGCGCCGCCCTTCCGCTGGAGGGCGCGCAGTCCCGCGCCGCGCGCGGTGGAGGCGGTGAAGGGGTCGGGGCCCTGGGCGGCGACCGGCTGGAGGTGCACCTCGTGGGCGGCGCCGAGGGCGGCGCGGCCGGCGGCGGCGCCGGGGCCTTCGGCGGAGCACCCGGCGAGGAACAGGGCGGCGGCGCCGAGCGTCGCGGCGAGGGCGGTGCGGCCCTGGCTGCGGCCGGCTCCGGGGGCGGGGCGGACGGCGGGGTGGCTCCGCGTCCGGCGCTGCGTGGGGCGCACGTTGCTTCTCCCGGTCGTCACGGATGGGTCCCTCCCGTTCTGTCGCAGTCGGTGACGGCGGGCAAGCGGAGCGCGTCCGACCGGGCGGCCGGATCACCCCCACCCGGACTTGAACGCGTTCAAAGGAAGCCCTAGGCTCGGCCTCGACGCTGTTGAACACGTTCAAGTCAGGGGGTGGTGCCATGACCGCGTTGTCGGCCTTCGTGGTCCCGGTCGTGACGGTCGGAATGCTCTGGGTCGTGCCGACCGGACTCGGCCTCGTCGAAGGGCCCCGGCCGCCCGGCTGGGAGCCGCTGCGCCGGGCCTGGCCGCTGCTGGCCCTGCCCGGCGCGGTCTCGCTCTGGCTCCCCCGCTCCGGCGCGGCGACCGCGCTCGCGGCCTGCTACGCCCTGGCCACCCTGGCGCTGGCGCTCCAGGCGCCGGCCCGGCTCCTGCTCACCCTCCGCCGGTCTCCGGCCGGGGGGACCGCCCTCCCGCCGCGCCCGCTCCGCCCCGCCGAGGCCGCGGTGCTCACGGCCCTCGTCTCGCCGTCCGTCGCCGGTCTCGCGCTCGTCGCCGAGCGGGCCTCGTACCCGCTCTTCGGCTTCGAGCTCGACCTCCTCGCGCTGACCGTGCCGCACTTCCACTTCGCGGGCTTCGCCGCCGCCCTGGTCGCCGGGCTGCTCTGCCGCGCCTCCGGCGGCGGACCCCTGGCCACGGCCGCGGCGCTCAGCGTGCCCGCCGGCACCCTGCTCGTCCTGGTCGGCTACTTCGTCGACGACTGGGCCGAGCTGGCCGGCGCGGTCGTCCTCACCGTCGGCATGGCCGCCGTCGCCGTGCTGACCCTGCGGGAGCGGCGCGGCCTCGCGGCCGGCCCCGTGACCCGGGCACTGCTCGGCGTCTCGGCCCTCGTCCTGGCCGCCACCATGGCGCTCGCGCTCTGGTGGGCGCTGGGCGAGGCGACCGGGCTTCCGCACCCCACCCTGACCTGGATGGCCGCCACCCACGGCCTGGGCAACGCGCTCGGCTTCGCCGTCTGCGCCCTGCTCGCCCACCGCCGGCTCCGCACCGCCGGCCGCCGCCACCCCGCCCCCCTCCCGCGAACGGAGCTCCCGGCATGAGCCGCATCCTCGGTGACCTCGCCCCGCGCCGCGTCCTCAGCTACCCGGAGGTCGGCGCCACCCGCACCCCCGACGCCCTCCCGGCCGGCTACCACCACCTGCGCCACAGCGCGGCCGTCGGCCACGGACCCGCCGCCTTCCGGGCCGCCGCCGAGGCCGTCACCACCTGGCGGATGCACCGCGCCACCGGCGCCCGCGTCCGCGCCACGGCCGGCCGCGCGGCCCCCGGCGTCACCCTGGAGGTCGCCCTCGGCCTCGGCCCGCTCGCCTACGCCGTCCCCTGCGAGGTGATCTGGCTCCCCGGGGAGGAGCACCGGGCGGGCTTCTCGTACGGCACCCTCACCGGCCATCCGGAGTGCGGCGAGGAGGCCTTCCTCGTGGAGCTCGAACCCGACGGCACGGTCCGCTTCACGGTGACCGCCTTCAGCCGGCCCGCCGCCTGGTACACCCGGCTCGCCGGCCCGCTCGTCCCCCGCCTCCAGCGCGCCTACGCGCGCCGGCTCGGCCGCGTCCTCGGCCGGCTCGTCGTCGCGGGCTGATACTGGAGGCGATGGAGTGGTTCACCGCGCCCGAGCTGTGGATGGGCCGGACCGTCTTCCAACGCGGCCTGGCGGTGCTGTACTGCGTGGCCTTCCTGTCGGCCGCGCTCCAGTTCCGGGCGCTCATCGGCGAGCGCGGCATGCTCCCCGTACCGGCGTTCCTGCGCCGCACCACCCCGCTCCGCTCCCCCTCGCTCTTCCACTGGCGCTACTCGGACCGGCTCTTCGCCGCGGTCGCGTGGTCGGGGGCCGGGCTCGCGGCGGCGATGGCCGCCGGGGCCGGGGACGCGGTGCCGCTCGCCGTCGCGATGCCGCTGTGGCTGGTGCTCTGGGGCCTCTACCTGTCGATCGTGAACGTCGGCCAGACCTGGTACTCCTTCGGCTGGGAGTCGCTGCTCCTGGAGACCGGCTTCCTCGCGGTCTTCCTCGGCAAC
Organism: Streptomyces roseolus; assembly: GCF_014649855.1. Taxonomy (GTDB): domain Bacteria; phylum Actinomycetota; class Actinomycetes; order Streptomycetales; family Streptomycetaceae; genus Streptomyces; species Streptomyces roseolus. Next base: position 106,779 of record NZ_BMTV01000023.1, read on the forward strand.
GACGACGTCGCCCCGCCCCTCCTCGTCCTCCTGCTGCTGCGCTGGCTGCTCTTCCGCGTCGAGTTCGGCGCCGGGCTCATCAAGATCCGCGGGGACGCCTGCTGGCGGAACCTCACCTGCCTGTACCACCACCACGAGACCCAGCCGATGCCCGGCCCGCTGAGCTGGTTCTTCCACCGGCTCCCCGGCCCTCTGCACCGCGTCGAGGCCGCCGCCAACCACGTCGTGCAGCTCGGCGTGCCGTTCCTGCTCTTCGCCCCGCAGCCGGTGGCCTCGGTCGCGGCCGGCCTGATGATCGCCACCCAGCTGTGGCTGGTCCTCTCCGGCAACTTCGCCTGGCTCAACTGGCTGACGATCGTCCTCGCCGCCTCCGCCCTGGACCTCTCCGCCCTCACCGGCGACCACCCGCGCCCCGACCCGCCGCTCTGGTACGTGGTCCTGGTCCTCGCCCTCACCGCCGTGGTGCTGGTCCGCAGCCACCGCCCGGTCCGCAACCTGCTCTCCCGCGACCAGGCCATGAACCGCTCGTACGACCCCTTCCACCTGGTCAACACCTACGGCGCCTTCGGCACGGTGGGCCGCGTCCGCCACGAGATCGTCGTGGAGGGCACCGGCGACGTGCCCCCCGGCCACGTGCGGCCGGACGCGCGCCGGGCGGACGAGTACAAGGACCGCGACAGGGCCGGTGAGCCGGTCCTCGCGCGCGCCGACCGGGAGGTCCCCGCGGACGCGGTGTGGCGGGAGTACGGCTTCAAGGGGAAACCGGGCGATCCGCACCGGTGGCCGCGGCAGTACGCGCCGTGGCACCTGCGGCTCGACTGGCTGCTCTGGTTCGTGGCCCTCTCGCCGTCGTACGGCGCGCCGTGGTTCGACGGCTTCGTGCTGCGGCTGCTGCTGAACGACGAGGACCTGGTGAGGCTGATCCGGCACAACCCGTTCCCGGACGGCCCTCCCGCGTACGTCCGCTGCCGTCTGTACCGGTACCGCTTCACGACCTGGCGGGAGCTCCGGGAGAGCCACGACTGCTGGCACCGGACGTACCTCCGGGACATGGTCCCGCCGGTGAGGCTCCGCCCTCCGGTCGACCGGGCCGGATCTGACGGACTCCCCTGAGGATCCTTGCCGGTGCGGCGGTACGCCCTTAGCGTGACCCGCTTCATCTTCCGGGCGTTTCCGCCACAGACGAGGTACGAGAATGAGACAGGCAGTGCGCCGCCTGGCGGTGCTGTGCTCCGCGCTGTTCGCGGTGATGGCCATGACGCCCGCACAGGCCCACGCCGTGGAGAGCCGGCCCGTGCCCGTCACGGCGAGCGACAAGTACGCGCTCAGGTCCGTGGGCGCCGGAAACCTCTACGTGTCGGTGGAGATCTCCAGGACCGGCAGCGGGGAGGCCATGCTGCGGGCGCGCACCTCCGCCGCCTCCCTGGCCGACCTGGGCTCCTGGGAGAAGTTCACGCTGCACACCGACGACAAGGGCGTGACCACCACCCTGCGCTCGGAGGCGAACGGGAACTACGTCACGACCGAGCGCGGCTACACGGGCGGCTACCAGAACCTGCTGCGCGCCCGGGGCACGACCTCCGGCGACTGGGAGAAGCTCACGCTGGAGAAGCAGACGGACGGCACCTACGCCCTGAAGGCCGCCACGAACGACGGCTACCGTTACGTGACCGCCGAGGTCCAGGACCCCGGCGCGGACGCGGGGCTCCTGCGCGCCCGCGGCACGTCCGTCGGTTCCTGGCAGAAGTTCCACCTCGTCTACCTCGCCGAGGAGAACGCGAGCGACCTGGGAGGCCGCCCCGCCCCCGTCTCCCCCGCGCCGGCCGCCGACTTCCGCGTGATGTCGTGGAACGTCTGCGCCAACCACAACTCCGCCTGCGGCAACCACCGCGTGGAAGGCGCGGCCCTGGGCGCGCAGATCACCGGACGGATGGGCACCGACGCGGAGGCGCGGACGTACCGCGCCGTCTTCCTCCAGGAGATGTGCGAGGCGCACGCCAAGCCCGTCGAGACCGCCCTGGAGGCGAAGACGGGCACCGGATGGGACGTGCGCTTCGCCCCGATCAAGTTCACCGTCGACGGGTCCTCGCTGGAGGCCGCCCGGACCTGTGACAACGCCGGCTCCTCGGGCGCCTGGAAGGACCGCGGCTCCTACGGCATCGGCCTCGCCCTGCCGGACGCCAACGAGTGGTACCACTCCTACGACCTGCCGTCCCCGCAGAACAAGACCGTCGACGGCACCTGGGTGCGCATGGAGCAGCGGGCCGGCATGTGCGCCGTCCTCCCGGCGCAGGCCCTGCAGTTCTGCACCGCCCACTTCAGCGCCGGTCTGCCGACGGACGACGCGGACGGCACGAAGCGCGCGGAGCAGGCCGCGGAGATGCAGAAGATGGTCCGCTCGTACACGATGCCCGGCTACCGGACCGTCTACGGCGGCGACTTCAACGCCGTCCCGCCGGACTCCGCCTCGCCGGACACCCCCAAGGACGTCATGACGTCCGCCTACGCGGCGGACGAGGAGTGCGACGAGGGCCTGTCGAGCGCCCGCCCGCGTGACGGCCGGTCGACGAAGCCGCTGGCGACCCGCAGCATCAAGATCGACTACCTGTTCGGTCCTCCGGCGGGCACCGTCGTCTCGTGCGCGGTCACGGCCGACGCGGGCCGGTCGGACCACTACCCGATCACGGGCCGGTTCAGCTTCTGAGCGAAGGCCCGGGGCCGGACGCGGCGGTGCCCCCGGCCGGGAGGGCCGGGGGCACCGGAGTCGCACGGGCCGTGTCGGCACGGCCCGGGGGACGACGCCGTTCGTCGACGTCGGGGCGTCGGTCAGTCGATGCCCGGCAGGATGTGGGGCTCGGCGAGGTCGTCCTCGTAGCCCGCGAGGCGGATCGGGGCCGAGCGGGCCCAGACTTCGAGGCTGCCCAGTTCGCCGTTGCGCCGCTGCCGTTCGGAAGGTTCCGACGGCCGGGGTTCCTGCTTCGTCAGTTCGGGTGTCACCGCGCACTCCTTTGTGTCGCGTCAGGTCGAGGACGGAGGACCGTTCGGTCGCGGTGGCGCCGGTCTGGGGCGGGGCCGCGGCCGAGGTGGTGGGCCAGTCCCCTGGACGGTCGTGGAGCGGTGTGTCGCTCCGGTGGCCGTCCGTGGGCATCAGAGTAACCAAATGAGCGGGCATGCGCTCTAGCGGGCTCAAAAGTGTGACGCATTCGGGTGACAGGGACCGAAAAGAGCGCCCTTCCCACGGGAAGGGCGCTCTCGACGGCCGTCGCGAAGGACCGGCCGCTACCACTTGCCGGGGAAGTAGTCCTTCATGAAGACGCCGTACAGATCCTCGCCGGCCTCGCCGCGGACCACCGGGTCGTAGACGCGGGCGGCGCCGTCGACCAGGTCGAGCGGGGCGTGGAAGCCCGCCTCGGCGAGCCGCAGCTTCTCGAAGTGCGGGCGCTCGTCGGTGATCCAGCCGGTGTCGACCGAGGTCATGAGGATCTTGTCGGTCTCGAACATCTCCTGCGCGCTGGTCCGCGTCACCATGTTCATGGCGGCCTTCGCCGCGTTGGTGTTCGGGTGCCCGGCGCCCTTGTAACCGCGGGAGAAGACGCCCTCCATGGCGGAGACGTTGACGACGTACGCCCGGCCGCTCGCGGCCTTGGCGGCGGCCTCGGCCATCGACGGGCGCAGCGCGCTGATCAGGATGAACGGCGAGGTGTAGTTGCAGAGCTGGGTCTCCAGGAGCTCCACCGGGGAGATCTGGTCGATGGTCTGCACCCAGGTGTTGGACTCCACCACGTCCGGCAGCAGGCCGCCGGCGTCGATCGCGGTGCCCGCCCGGTACTGCTCCAGGCCGGCGTTGCCCGCGACGAGCGCGAGGTCGGCGACCTTCTGGGCGTCGAGGCCGCTGGTGCCGACGGGAAGCGCGGCGAGGCCGTCGACCGCGCCGGAGTTGAAGGCCCCGATGACGTGGTGGGCGGGCAGTTCGCCGGCGGGCAGCGGCGCGCTCTCGCCGTCGACCAGGGCTGCGTACGCGGACGGCAGCCGGCGCACGGTCTGCGTGGCGTTGTTGATCAGGATGTCCAGCGGGCCCGCGGCGGCGACCTGCTCGGCGAGGGCCACGGCCTGGCCCGGGTCGCGCAGGTCGATGCCGACGACCTCCAGGCGGTGGATCCACTCCGCCGAGTCCTCCATCGCCTTGAAGCGGCGGATGGCGTCCTTGGGGAAGCGCGTCGTGATCGTGGTGTGCGCGCCGTCGCGGAGCAGCCGCAGCGCGATGTACATGCCGATCTTGGCGCGGCCGCCGGTGAGCAGGGCGCGCTTGCCGGTGAGGTCGGCGCGGATGTCCCGCTTGGCGCGGTTCAGGGCCGCGCAGTCCTGGCAGAGCTGGTGGTAGAAGTAGTCGACCTCGACGTACCGGGTCTTGCAGGTGTAGCAGGACCGGGGGCGCTGGAGTATGCCCGCGATCTTGCCGGCCTCCGTGACCGAGGAGGGCAGGATGCCCTCGGTCTCGTCGTCGATGCGCTGGGCGGAGCCGGTCGCGGTCGCCTCGGTGACCGCGCGGTCGTGGGCGGTCTTGGCGGCACGGCGCTCCTGGCGGCGGCGCTGCTTGACCATGCGGTAGATCCCGGCGGTGGCGCGGCGGACGGCGATCGCGTCGGGGTGGTCGACCTCGATCTTCTCCAGCTCGTCGAGCACGCTCAGGCAGACGGCCAGGCGCTCGGGGTCGATGCCCGGCCCGTACTCCTGGGTTTCTTCAGTCACCGTCATGGCCTTCGTCGTTCCTCGATCGCTCGCGGGCGGGATGCCGCCGGGGGTTCCGAAGAGGCAACTTTACGGAGCCGGGGGCCGCCGCTCCAAACCCGTTCGCGGGGCGTGGTCGAACACACAGTCGCCGCAGAGGCCTCCGGAGGCGGAGCGGTAGTAGAGGCAGCAGGTGGTGCGGCGCAGGGCGGGGCCGCGCAGGGTGCCGACGAGGTCCGGATGGTCGAGGAGCCCCTGGACGAGGGCGGCGGCCCGGTCGGCGGCCTCGGGCCGGTCGTGGAGGCGGGACCAGCGGATCAGTTCGCGCAGGGCGCCGGCGAGCGCGGAGGCCGCGTTGCCCCACAGCAGCCGGGGCGAGATCCGCCCGTCGCGGGCGAGGGCGGCGTGCAGCGGGACGAGGTGCGCCGTCTGGACGGCCTCGCGGAGCGCGTCGACGGTGGCGGGGCGGGTGTCGGCGCCGGACCACCACAGGTCGTCCGGGGCGGTGAGCGCCGGGTCCCAGCGCAGCTCGGCGGGGTCGAGGGCCGGGAAACGCCCGCACAGGGCGGCGGGGCCGAGCGCGGTCGACCAGAGGCGGGCGGCGAGCCCGAGGTGCGCGACGGACGCGGCGACCCGCCGCTCGGGCGCCCGGAGCCGGGCGGCGACCTGGTCCACGCGCGCGTGCAGCGGGCCGTCGGAGGCCGCGTCGCCGTCGTAGAGGCGGGCGAGCGGGCGGTGGTCGCCGCCGGCGGGCGGCGGGACGGTCCGCAGGACGAAGAAGCCACCGAGCAACGTGCCGCTCGTCTCGGGTTCCACCGCTCCCCCTCGGAGTCCGCCGCCGGCGGGGCCCGGCGGTGCGGGGCCACCGTATCCCCTTCGGCCGGGGCGCCTTGCGGGCCAAAGTGGACCGGCCCGGACGCCCATTGGCTCGGGATGTGGCCCTCGTCCGAGCGGCCGGGGCCCGCCGGTACCGCTTCGTGCACCCGTTTCACCCCGGTTGAACCCGCTATGACCTGCGGTGGCGTACGACCCCCGGTGTACGGGGCGGCCGCGTACTGCGTCGGCGGTACCGGCGAAGGCGTCCCCTGGTCTGACGACGGAATCGCCCCGGAGAGCGATCGTGGAAGGTATGAGTCCCCTCGCGCTGTCCGTCGTCCTGTCGCTGGTCTCCGCGGTGGCGTACGCGGGCGCGGCGATCGTGCAGGAGCGGGTCGCCGCTGCCGCCTCCGGGCCGACCTACGCGCCGCTGCGCAATCCGGTCTGGTGGGGCGCCGTGCTGCTGAACGGCCTGGGCGCGGCCCTGCACGTGGCCGCCCTCGCCTACGGACCGCTCAGCGTGGTGCAGCCGCTCGGCGCCCTCACCATCGTCTTCGCGCTGCCGATGGCCGCCCTGTTCGTCCGCCGCCCGGCGGGGCGGCGGGCCTGGCACGGGGCGCTGATGGCGACGGCGGGCCTGGCGGGGCTGCTCAGCGTGACGGACGGCGGGGAGGGCCGCACCCCCGACGGCGGCGAGCGCTGGCTGCTCGCCGGGGCCACCTTCGCGGCGGTCGCGGCGCTCTTCGTCCTGGCCCGGTCGGCCGGCCGCTCGGCGCTGCGCGGGGTCGCGCTGGCGGCGGCGGCCGGCGTGGCCTTCGGGGTGGCGTCGGTCTTCACCAAGGCGGTCGCCGAGGAGTGGTCGCCGGACGCGCCGCTCGCCGAGTGGGGCTCCGCGCTGGTGCTCTCGGCGCTCGCGGTCACCGGCCTGCTGCTGTCCCAGGCCTCGTACCGGGGCGCCGGGCTCGCCGCCCCGCTCGCCACGGTCACCGTCGTCAACCCCGTGGTGGCCGCCACCGTCGGCCTCACCCTCTTCGGCGAGGGCTTCCGGTACGGGGCGGCCGGCACGGTCGCGGCGCTGGTCTGCGGCACGGTCGCGGCGGGCGGGCTCGTCGAGCTGACCCTCGACCGGCTGGCCCGCCCCGGCGGGGACGGGCCCTCGGCGTCAGATGGAGACGCCGCGCGCCCTGAGATAGGCGAGGGGGTCGATGTCGGAGCCGTACCCGGGACCCGTCCGCACCTCGAAGTGGAGGTGCGGTCCCGAGCTGTTGCCGGTCGACCCTGAGCGCCCGATGCGCTGACCGCCGGTGACCCGCTGCCCCTCGCGGACGGAGACGGCGGAGAGGTGCGCGTACTGGCTGTAACGGCCGTCGTCGTGGCGGACGACGATCTGGTAGCCGTACGCGCCGGCCCACCCGGCGGAGACGATCTTCCCGTCGGAGACGGCCTTCACGGTGGTGCCGGTGGGCACCGGGAAGTCGACGCCGGTGTGGTAGCCGCTGGACCACGACGAGCCGGGCTTGCCGTAGCGGGTGCCGATGTCGGCGGAGACGGGGGCGGAGTAGCGGTCCTCGCGGGGCGCGGCCGGCTGGGGCTTGGGCTTCGGCTTGCTCTGCGGCTTGGGCTGGGGTTTCGCCTGGGGCTTGCTCTGCTGGACCGGCTTCGGCTTCGGCTGGGGCTTGGGCTGCGGCTTGGAGGGGGCCGGGGTCGCGGGCTTGGTCTGCTGCGGGGGCGCCGGCCTGGCCTGGGGCCTGGTCTGCGTCTGCGCGGCGGGCCGCGTGGTGGGCCGCTCGGCGGCGGGGGGCTTGGTGGCGGGCGCCTGGGCGGCGGGGGGCTTCGGGGGCGCGGGCGGCTTCAGGGCCGGGGGCGCCTGCGGGGAGCTCGGACGGGCGCTCGGGGAGGCGGGGGCGGGCGCGGGGCGGGCCGGGGCGGCGATCCGCAGGGTGAGGCGCTGGCCGGGCAGGATCAGGTCGGGGTCGTCTCCGACGACCTTGCGGTTGATCTCGTACAGCCGCTGCCAGCCGCCGCGCACCCGTTCCTCCTGCGCGATCGCGGAGAGCGAGTCGCCGGGCGTGACGGTGTACATCTCGCGGACGGTGGGGACGGTCGTCGGGCCGGGCTTCGCGGCGGCCTGCCGCGGTAAGGCGCGCTGCGCGGGCAGCGAGGCGGTCCGGACGTCGTTGCCGCCGCCGGAGGCGTCCGGCGCGGGGCCGCCGCGCCGGAGCCCGGCCTCGGGCCCGCAGGCGGGCCAGGCGCCGGGGCCCTGCCCCTCGAGGACCCGCTCGGCGACGGCGATCTGCTGGTCCTTCGAGGCGAGGTCGGCGCGCGGGGCGAACTCGCGGCCGCCGTAGGCGACCCAGGTGGACTGGCTGAACTGGAGGCCGCCGAAGTAGCCGTTCCCGGTGTTGATCCGCCAGTCGGAGGAGGATTCGCACCGGGCGACCTTCTCCCAGACGTCGAGCGAGGCGGCCTGCGCGGCGCCCGCGCCGACGAGGGGCAGGGCGAGACCGGCCCCTCCGGCGGTGACGGTGAGCGAGGCGCGGTTGATCCGGCTCGGCTGGTGGCGGCGGTGACGTCCGCGTACGGCCATGGGCCCCCCTAGAACACAGCGACAGCGGTCCAAGTTACGGGGGTCGCACGCTGCGTGACAAGCCGGACGCGGAAGTCCGCCGGGGTCGACTCCCTTGAGTCACCCGGCCGTTGGCTCCCCGCCGCGCCCGGCGGGGCCCGGCTGGGGCTGCGGCTCGGGCGGCGGCACGGGCCCGCCGGGCTGGGGCGGCGCGGGAGGGGCCGGGTCGGGCGGCACGGGGACGGGGTTCGGCGGCGGCACCGGTACGGGACCGGGCTGTGGCGGAGGAATCGGCGAGGGCGGGAACGGGTCGGGGGACGGATGGGTCATGACGGACCTCCCGGTCGACGGCGTCTCTCCCCCCTTCTTTACCAGGGTGACACCGCGAAACGTCGCTTCACCACGGGCGGGGCGCGGCGGCCGACCGCCGCTCGGCGGCCCGGGTCACCCCGCCGGGGACCGGCGGGGTGACCCGGGGTGGCGCCGGGCCCGTGCGGCGTCGTACGGGCGGAACGACACGACGGGGACGCCCTCGCGGACGTCACGGACCTCCGGTTCCCCGCCGCCGCCCGGCCCAATGCCCCCGGATCAGACGGATGCCGGCACCGCGTGCGGCGGACGCACCTGATCGGTGCCGGGCACGGGCGCCGAGGCGTCGGCCCCCAGCTCCACGATGCGGTTCGCCCCGTCGACGTGCACGACGCGCGGCACGTACGCGCGGGCCTCGGCGTCGTCCATCTGGGCGTAACTGATGAGGATCACCAGGTCCCCGGGATGGACCAGATGGGCGGCGGCACCGTTGATCCCGATGACCCCGGACCCCCGCTCGCCCTCGATGACGTAGGTCTCGAGGCGGGCGCCGTTGGTGATGTCCACGATGTGCACGAGCTCACCGGGCAGCAGGTCGGCCGCGTCGAGCAGGTCGGCGTCGATGGTGACGGAACCGACGTAGTGCAGGTCGGCCTGGGTGACGGTGGCGCGGTGGATCTTGGACTTGAACAGAGTACGCAGCACTGTGAACTCCTCTGAGACGGCTCCCTGCCTGCTTCGTGCAGGTCAAGGGCATCGTCGACCCTACACCGCCACCCCAGCCCGATGTTTGTGAGGAACATCGCCCCGGTCGGGACAGACAGGTTCCCGCCTGGGGCTTCGCTCCGTACCGCCACCTGCCGGGACGACCGCCCGCCAATTGGGGCGGACTCGCGCTGACCGCAGACCGACCCTCCTGGCGAACCATCAGGCGATCGACGCTCACCCGGCGGCTTGCTGGCCGGCGGCGGACGGGCCTCTTCGGGGCCGGCCGCCGAATCGGGCGCGGACCGGGCCGCCGATGTCGCCGCGCATGAGTGGGCTCCACGCATCACAGGCGCCCGAAACAGTCGAAAGGGGCGCCGACGACGTCGCGGCAGGATCTCTTCGGACAGAAGGTCTCGGAGGACACGCCGGCTAGATCTACGGCTGCCGGGCGTGGACACACCTAAAGAATCGGACCGAAACCACTACCCCTCCACTGTTTGACAGCGGGATTCCAGCACCTCACTATGTGAGTGAGCGCTCACACGCTTTGGAGGGACGATGAGTGTGATCAAGACGGCTGGACTCACCCGCCGCTTCGGTGAAGTCACGGCCCTGGAGCACCTGACGCTGGAGCTCCCGCGTGCGGGGGTGATCGGCCTGGTGGGCCCTAACGGGTCGGGCAAGTCGACCCTCATCCGCATACTGCTCGGCCTGATCGCGCCGACGTCGGGAACGGCCGAGGTGCTGAACGAGCCGATCAGCGCACCGGGCCGCTACCTCCAGCGCGTGGGGGCATTGGTGGAGAATCCGGCGTTCGTGCCGGGCCTGTCGGCGAGGGCGAACCTCATGTCGCTGGCCAGGCTGCGGGGCCTGCCGGCGTCCCGGGTGGACGAGGTGCTCCGGACCGTCGGCCTGACCGGGCGTGACACCGAGCCCGTCAAGCGTTTCTCGCTGGGCATGAAGCAGCGCCTGGGCATCGCCGCGGCCCTGTTGCCCGATCCGGAACTGCTGATCCTGGACGAGCCCACCAACGGTCTCGACCCCTCGGGCATCGTCGAGATCCGGGGTCTGCTGGCGGACCTGGCCCGCGCGGGCCGGACCGTCATCGTCTCCTCGCACCTCCTGGCCGAGATCGAGACGGTCTGCGACTACCTGGTCGTCATCCGCTTCGGTCACCTGGTCTACTCCGGTCCCGTCACCGATCTCCTCGCTCGCACGAGCCGACGGATCGAGATCGCGGCGGAACACGCGCGGGACACCTCATCGCTGCTCACCCTGCTGTCGGCCGACGGCTGGCAGGTCGAGCCCACGTCCGACGGCCGGCTCGGGGTGGCCGCGGACGAGCATGAGGGCGCCGAGCTCAACCGGTCGGCCACCCGAGGAGGTATCACCCTCAAGTCGATGACCCCGGTGCGCGGCAGCCTGGAGGAGATCTTCCTGGAGATGACCGGCGACAGCGACCAGGACCTCACGGCAGCCCGCGCCGCGGCTGCGGAACGGAAGGCGTCATGATCAACGCAGTGCGCAGCGAGCTCCTGCGGACCCGGCGCAAGGGCGTCGTCCTCGGCTGGTTCGGTCTGACGATCCTGTTCACCGCCATGATCAACATGGTGATGGCGCAGGTCGTCGGCTCCTCCCGGGCTCAGCCGGAAGGCGGACCCGGGGTGTCGTTCCCGACGCTCGACCAGTGGCAGGCCGCCGACGGCATCACGGCGGGCCTGTCCTCGGCAGCCAGCATGTACGGAGTGGTCGCCCTGTCGTTCTGGGCGATCGTGACTGCCGGCGACTACAGCAGCGGCCTGATCCGTCTGACCGCCTCCGCACAGCCCGACCGCGTCCGGCTGCTGCTCGGCAAGGTCGGTGCGCTGTCCCTGTGGACGGCCGCCGTCACGACCGTGGCACTCATCGCCAACCTGATCATCGCTCCCATGGCGGCCCGGAGCGCGGACCTCGACGTCTCCGCCTGGGGGCAGGACGTCCTGCCGACCCTGGCCGGCGCATGGTTCAACCTGCTCGCCACCCTGCTCGTCTGGGGCGTCATCGGACTGGTGCTGGCCCTGGTGACCCGCTCCGCGGCCGTCTCCATCTCCGTCGGCGTCGGCTACGTCCTGGTCGTCGAAGCGGTCATCACCGCCGCCCTCGACGCCATCGCCGACTGGACACCCGGAGCCACCCTCAGCGCACTGGCCCAGGGCGGCACCGGCAGCATCCCCTACGGCACCGCCCTGGCCCTCGGAGCCCTCTACACCCTTCTAGGCTTGGGCGTCGCACTCACCGTTTTCCAACGCCGCGACATCACCGATTGACCCAGCCCGCCACACACCTCGAAGGGGAAGTGCCATGCCCCCCCGCGGCACCGCCACACGGACCAGACTCGTCGACACCACCATCCGGCTCGTCGGCGAACTCGGCTACGCCAAGACCACCACCCGTGCCATCGCGCAGGCGGCCGGCGTCGCCGAAGGCACCCTCTACCGGCACTTCCCCGACAAGGCCACCCTCTTCGCCGAAGCCGTCCTGCAGCAGAACCAGCACGTCGTCGACTGGATCGACACCCTGCCCGCACGCGCCGGCACCGCAACCGTCAAGGCCAACCTCACCGACTGCCTCACCCACCTCGCCACCCTGCGCGCCGACATCCTCCCCCTCGAACTGGCCATCCTCACCGACCCCGAACTCGCCCGCGTCGCACCGCCCCCCGGCGCCCTCCCGGGTCCCCCGGGACGGCTCGCCGAGTACCTGCGCGCGGAACAGGACCTCGGCCGCCTGCGCGCCGACGCCAACCCCGACCACGGCGCCGTCGTCCTGCTCGCCCTGCTGTTCGGCATGGCCATGAACCCGCCCCCGGCACCCGATCGGGAGGCCCTCCCCGCCCTCCCCGGGATCGCCGACACCGTCGACATCATCCTCAAGGGCCTCGCCCCCCACCCGGCGTAGAGCAGGCGACACGGCCGGACAACGGGTCTCTTGCACAAGAACTCATGAGACCGGCCGCCTCCGTCTTCACGCTGCCTCATGGGAACTTCTCGACGGCCGCGCCCGCGTCACGCGGAAGAGTCGAGGATCGTGAACAGCAGGCGTCCGTGGGCGTACAGAGCCACGGGGCAGGACCGAAGCCCTCAAGAGCCTCATGCGTGACACGCCTCCCGTGGAGGGACGACGGGCCGGGGCGCTCACCCGAGAAGAGTGACGCTAGGCCCCGGCGGGGTGCCCGGTGAAAACACGCGTGTCGATCCGCAGACGTGTTCCGTCGGGACGCTCGATGTCGATGATGTCCGACTCGTCCATGGAGACGTGCCAACCCCTGATCCGACTGTCGGCGTCGAACACGATCGAGTACACCGCCCGATGGCACGTCGTGGGCTGCTCGGTGGTCGTGCCGAACACGACACCGCCGCCCTCACGTCCCTGGGTGGGGGAATTGGGCTGTGGTTGGTAGATGTCGTGGACGGCTGACCAGCTCCGCTCGAAGACCGGCGACACCCGTCGGCCGCCCTCCTCGGAGCGCAGGAGGAAGAACTTCGCGGCGGCCGCGCCCCGTCGCAGGACGAGTCTCCGGCCCGTGGCCTGGTTCACCCGCAGGGCGTGGTCACGGTCGTTCAGCACGAAGCGGGTCGCGATGGTGATCGGCGTCGCTGCGACGACGTCGTCGACCACGAGCACGATATGGGGAAGCAGGGTGATCCAGGTTCGCCGCGCACGGGTGACGGTGTCCGGGTAGAGGTCCGCGAGGTCCACGGAGAAGACCGTGCAGCCCGATCGCTGTTCGGGGCCGCGTCGGTTCCCCGCCGAAGCACCGTGAGGGCGGCTCCGCTCGATGGTCGCACCGGTGACCGGATCCGTGACCACCCATGTGCTGTGCTGCGCGGCCTGCTTCGCCTCGTGCTGTGCGCGCGACCGGTAGGAGCAGTGGCCAGGGTCGGTGAAGAAGAGTTCGTCGCCGTGGCTGAGGACGAAGCTGCCGTGGTCGTCGTGACGGTGGCCGTCCACGCGCAGCGCCGCGTTTCCGGCCTGTGCGGCAAGGACCGTCCTGCTCTCCTCCCACCGGTCGCGGACGGCGACGGTTCCGGTCTCGAAGCGCTGGGCCAGGGGGAGCGGGAGCTCGCGCGGAGCGCGCGGCGCCACCATGTCGAGGCAGTTGACGACCGATCGCCAGCCGATCTGGGAGAAGAAACCGAAGCTCGACAGGTCGGACGGTTCCAACTGCGGCTCGCTGTAGGTGTGGTCGAAGAGCCACCGGGCGAGAGCCGCGTCCGCCGGCGGGGCGCCTCCGTCACGCCGGGCGATGCTGGTGAGAAGGTCGGCCGGAGGGCGCGCCGTCATCGCGGAGTCGCCGAAGTTGACCATCGTGGTGTAGGTGCCGGGCCCGAGTTCGGCTTTCGGGCCCTGGAACATCGTCGAGTGCGCGGCCCACGGCATCATCGCCGCATAGGGGACCGCGAGTTCCGCCAGCGGTGTCCGCCCAGGGGCCAGGAGCAGCTCGCGGAGGTTGCTGAGGTGCAGGGAGGCGTATCCGAAGTACTGGAGGCTCTCCCCGTAGCTGTCGCCGTTGTACAGCGCGGTCGCCGTCCTGTAGCGCTGGGCGAGGGTGGCGGTCCGGTCGTCGTCGCCGATCAGCAGGGACACGGCACCGAAGGCATCGAGGAGCACCATGTACCAGTTGTTGAGCGCCGTCCCTTGCTCGCCGCCGCTCAGGGCATGGAGCTCGGCTCCCCGTTCCGAACCGAGCAGGGCGCGCTCGTACGGGAGCAGACAGTGGTCGACGAGCGCCTCCGTCACGACGCGTCGCTCGTCAGGCGTGAAGATCTCCGAAGCGAGTTCGAGCACCTCGGCGACCCCCAGACCGACGTGGGCGGTCTCGAGCATGCCCACCGGCGGAACAGGTCTGGGCCGGAAGGACGGGCCCACCCAGTCGTCGACCGGAAGTGCGCACAGGCGCAGCGTCTCGTCATGAAGCCAGCGGGCCGCCGCCTCGTGCGGACCCATCGCGTGGGCGAACGCCACGTCTCCGAGTCGATCCCAGGCGACGTGCCACCACTCGGGGAGCTCTCCAGGAACGGAAAGGGTCGGATTGCTCACCCACCGCGCCGCCCTCTCGGTGATCACCTGTACGAGCCGGGCCACCCGTGGATCCCGCGCCGCGCGTCGTCGGACGAGGGCCGCGTCCAACCGCGCGCCCGCTTTTCGAACGGTCGACAACTCGTACACGCCATTCTCCTGGTGCTCGTGGCTCTCACCCCCGGCGGCCTGTTCGCCGTCGTCGAGCTCGCGGGCTTCCCTCGCGTCCTGCCGGCACACGCCCCGGAGAACCGGCCCGGCCTCGAAGAGCGTGCCCACGCCGCGACCGACAGCTTCCACACCCAGCACGTTCCGCACCGCGGCGCCGACTGGGGGCCGATGCTGACGGCAGCCGGCTTCACCGTCGAGGACGAGCGCACCATCACCGTCAATATCGAGAGTGAGCGCAGCGAAGCGATCGGCCGCTACGCCTACGGCAGCCTGCAGCGCATCCGCGGCGTCGCCGCACCCGCCCTCAGCCTGCACCGCAGATCCCCGTCGCATACGAAGCCTGGCGCCAGGGCCGGTGACGGACACAGCGCGGGCGACCAGGGGCGCCGGGGTCGTGGAGGATCCGGACCGCCCCGCCGAGGTGGCGGCGGACCTCCACGCCTACCTCAGCTACCGGGACACCGAGGCCGCGCTGGCCTGGCTCTCGGAGGTCGGATTCGAGCTCGTGCGGCGCCAGGACGCCGAGGACGGTTCACTCGCCCACGCCGAGGTCCGGTGCTGGGACGTGGTCCTGATGGCGGCCGGCGCGCACGCCGAGTACAGCAGGCCGGCCACCATCAGGACCACGGCACCAGCACGGGAAGCGGCCTGTGCCTGTGCCTCCCCTCCCCCTCGGCGGTGGACCGGTGGTACTTCCACGTGGTGTCCGCGGGCGGGGTCCCGGTGATCGAGCCGGAGGCCACCGAGTGGGGTACGCGACGCGCCCGGGTCCTCGATCCCGAGGGACACGAGTGGAGCGTGGGAATCTGCCGGCCGGGCTGATCCGACGGCCCGACCGGCAGGTCCTCACAAGCGGACGGGGTGCTCGTCGTTCAGAGCCGGGGGGCGAATCCCGTCAGGAGCGCCGTCGCGTGGGACGCGCCGCTTTCCTCCACGACTTCCGCCGGTGTCTGCGGCGTCCGCACCGTGGCCAGCTCGACCTCTCCGTCACGGTGCAGGAACCCATGGACCCCCGGCCTCGGGATGCTGTTGTAGGCCCAGGGGGCGGAGAAGTAGTAGGCGCCCGTGTCGTGCAGCACGACCAGGTCCCCCTCCGCGAGTTCCGGCAACAGGCGCTCGTGCGCCACCACGTCCCCGGCGAAGCAGAGGGGACCGGCGATGTCCTGCGGTACGGACGCGGTCGTCCTGGGTCGGCCGTCCGGCCCGTGCGCGGTGATCCTGACCGGCCACGCGTCGGGCATGAACACGGTGCGGAGGGCCACCTGGGCTCCGGCGTGGGTCAGCGCAATCCGCCGGCCGCCCGAGTGTTTGACGTACTCGACCACCGCCGCGGTGAAGCCGTTCTTCGCGAGCAGTGACCGGCCGAACTCCGTGACCACCTGGTAGCGGCCGTCGAGCAGGGCCGGTTCGGCGTCGGTGAGCGCCCTTACGTACTCCTCGAACGTCGGCGTGACCGTGTCGTCGGAGAAGTTGACCGGCAGCCCTCCGCCCAGGTCCAGGCTGGTGACCTGGCGTCTGCCGACGTGCGCGTCGATCTCCTCGGCGAGCCGGTGCAGCGCGGCGAGCCCCCGGGCGATCAGCTGCAGCGAGCAGCCCTGCGAGCCGACGTGGGCGTGCAGGCGGGTCAGCCAGGGGCGTTGCAGGAAGGCGTCGAGGATCCGTGTGCGGGCTCCGGGGTCGTCGAGGGCCACTCCGAACTTCGAGTGCGACGTCGCCGTGCTCATGGCCTCGATGGTGCCGCCGCCGACCTGGGGGTTGACGCGGAGCCCGACGACGGACCGGGAGCGGGCGGGGCGCAGGGCGTCGATGCGCTCGAGTTCGGCGAGGTTGTCCGCGTTCAGCGCGATGCCGAGGGTGAGCGCCTCGCGGATCTCGGTGCGAGTCTTGGCCGGCGAGTCCAGGACGATGCGGTCGGGTGCGAACCCGGCGGCGAGTGCCAGCCGGGTCTCTCCCGGGCTCGCCGTCTCACAGCCCATTCCGGCGTCCGCGAGCAGCCGCAGGACCGGGACGAGCGGGCATGCCTTGACCGCGAAGGCGTGCAGGGCGTCCGGCACGTGGGCGAAGGCCTCGTGGAGCGCGGTGATGCTGTCGCGGACCCCCTGGACATCGACGAAGCCGGCGACGGGGTGCTCCTGTCCCAGAACGCCGTCGGCGGTTGCCCGCCGCAGTACGGACGCGATCTTCTCCTGGTGCGTCATGCCTTCCTTCCTCGCTTTCAGGGGTGTGGCTCCCGGCCGGCCCGGAGGGGCGGAACCGGGGGGCGTGGGCCCGGCGTGCCCTTCCGTGGGCTCGGAGGGCGCGGGCCCGGGGCGCCGGGGCGGCAGCGGCGCGGCGGTCTCGGGGTGGCCGGTCACCGGACGTCCAGCCGCAGGACGTCGTCGATCGTCTCCCGCCGGACGACGACGCGTGCCGTACCGTCACGGACGGCGACGACGGGCGGGCGGGGCTGGGAGTTGTAGTTGTTCGCCATGGAGCGGTGGTAGGCACCGGAGGCGGGGACGGCGAGGAGGTCGCCGACGGCGAGATCGGAGGGCAGGCGGGCGGAGTCCACGACGATGTCGCCGGATTCGCAGTGCCGTCCGCAGACGGTGACCGGCTCGTCCGTGCTCCTGGCCGTGGCCCGGCCCGCCAGAGCGGCCGTGTAGGAGGCGTCGTACAGGGCGGGCCGCATGTTGTCGCTCAGGCCGCCGTCGACGGAGACCCAGGTCCGCAGTCCGGGCTGGCGCTTGATCGTGCCCACCGTGTACAGGGTCACCGTCGTGGGTCCCGCGATGGCCCGGCCGGGCTCCACGGCGAGTCTCGGCATCGGCACGCCCGCCACGGCACAGGCTTTCCGCACCCGGTCGATGACGGTGGGGGCGAGGTCCCGCACGTCGAGGGGTTCGTCGTCGGGAAGGTAGGCGATGCCCAGGCCTCCGCCCAGGTCGAGGCGCCGTAGGAGCGTGCCGTGGGTGCGCGCGGTGTCGGCCATCAGGCCGACGAGCCGGTCGGCGGCCGTCTCGAAGACGTCGGGACGCAGGATTTGGGAGCCGAGGTGGCTGTGCAGGCCCACGAGCTCCAGGCCGGGCGCGCCCAGGGCGTGGGAGATGGCGCGGTGGGCGCTTCCGGTGGACAGGGAGAAACCGAACTTCTGGTCGTCGGTGCCCGTGGTGATGTGGGCGTGGGTGTGCGCCTCCACGCCGGGTGTGACGCGGACGAGGACCTGCTGACACGTGCCCCGGTGGGTGGCGATGTCCGACAGCCGGGCTATCTCGTCGTGGGAGTCGACGACGACGAGGGAGACGCCGTGGTCGACGGCTTCCGCCAGTTCGGCCACCGACTTGTTGTTGCCGTGGAAGATGACGGAGGATCCCGGGATCCCCGCGCGCCGCGCCGTGCGCAGCTCGCCCGCGGAGCAGACGTCGATTCCCAGTCCTTCGTCCTTCAGCCAGGTGGCGACCTGGTGGCAGAGGAACGCCTTGGCTGCGTAGAAGACGTCGTGGCCGGTGAAGGCCGCGCGCCAGGACCGGCAGCGGGCGCGGAAGTCGTCCTCGTCGAGGACGAAGGCCGGGGTGCCGAACTCCTCGGCGACGTCGCTCAGGAGCACGCCGCCGATCTCCAGGCCGTCGGTGCCGGTCGTGGTCGTGGCGGGCCACAGGTGCGGAGGGATGTGCATGGTGAGGTCTGCCCTTCGGAATGGCGCTCAGTGGGCGGTGAGGAACCGGTGGAGGACGCGGACGCCGAATTCGAGGCCGGACAGGGGCACCCGCTCGTCCACTCCGTGGAACATGGCGTAGTAGTGCAGGTGGGGGTCGAGCAGGAGGGGGGCGAAGCCGTAGGTGCTGATGCCGATCCTCGCGAAGGCCTTGGCGTCGGTCCCCCCGGACTGGATGAACGGCACGGGGTGGGCGTGGGGGTCTTGGCTGCGGATCGCTTCGGCCATCGCGCCGAAGGCCGGCCCTTCGTGGTCGGCGGCGACGGCCTCCTCGCAGTTGATGAACTCCCGTGTCACCTTCGGGCCGAGGAGCCGGTCGACGGTCTCCACGAAGGCGTTCTGTTCGCCGGGCAGGAACCTGCCGTCCACCTCGGCGTGGGCGCGTGAGGGGATGACGTTGACCTTCTGGCCGGCCGTCAGCACGGTGGGGTTGAGGGTGTTGCGGATGGTGCAGTCGAAGAGTTCGCCGAGCCCGCCGAGACGGTTCGCCTCCTCCTCCAGCCGGTCGCGGTCGATCCGGATCCCGAGGGTCTGGTCAAGGGCGTCGAGCAGGGTGCGGACGGCGGGGACGAGGCGGGTGGGCCAGCGGTGGGCGGCGAGCCGGGAGAGGGCGTGGACCAGCTCCGCCACCGCGTTGTCCTGTCCGGGTCCCGAGCCGTGTCCCGCGGTGCCGTGGGCGGTGAGCCGCATCCACGCAGTGCCGCGCTCTCCGACGGCGATGGGGTACACGCGTGCGTCCGGTCCGGTGCGGGTGGTCCTCGTAGTGATCGAGAAGCCGCCGGACTCGCTGATCGCCTCCTCGACGCCGGCGAAGTGGTCCCGGTGCGCGGTCGTGACGTGACGGGATCCGTACTCGCCGGTCGACTCCTCGTCCGCGAGGAAGGCGAGGACCAGGTCGCGCCGCGGTTTCTGCCCCGCGCGCGCCCAGGCGCGCACCAGGGCGAGGGTCATGGCGAGGGTTCCCTTCATGTCGACCGCGCCGCGTCCCCACAGGCAGCCGTGGTGGAGGTCTCCGGAAAGGGGGTGCAGCGTCCAGTCGCGGGGCTCGGCGTGCACGGTGTCGAGGTGTCCGTGGACGAGCAGCGGGGGCAGGTCGCGGTTCTCGCCGTCGATCCGGGCCAGGACGCTGGTGCGGCGGGGCCGCGGTTCGGTCAGAGTGGCACGGACACCGGCCGCCTCCAGGGCTTCGGCCACGTACTCCGCGGCTTGCCGCTCGCCAGGCCCCGATCCGTCTCCGGGGTTGGTGGTGTCGATGCGCAGGAGGTCCGAGCACAGTTCGGCGACGTCGGTGGCGTAGCCGTCGTGCAGACCTGGTCGTCTGGTGGCGGTCACAAGCTGCTCCGCGGGGGTCGGTCGGGCGGGGGCGTGAGGGGGCGGCGGTCAGTCGAAGTGGTCCTCCATCGCCGCGCCGGCGATGGAGGTGCACACCTTGAAGGTCCGGGCGGCGGTGGTCGCGTCCGGTGCGGTGAAGGCGACGCCCCGGGGGCCGTTGGGTTCGACGGTGGGGACGGCGAGGACCGCGGCCGCCAGATGGGGTGCGTGGAAGTCGAGCTCGAAGCGGTGCGGCCGGGCGGGGACGCCGCGTCCTTCCGGGGCGTCCGCGTGGTCGCGTCGGGTGGGGAGGAGGCGCACGGCCTCGGCCGCCTGTGCGCGCAGCAGCTCGGCGCTCCGGCCGGGGGGAAGACAGATGGCGGCGTACCGGCTGACGCATTCCTTGACCGCCACGACGAGGGCCTCGGGCGCCCAGAGCCGGGCCGCCTCGCAGGTGAGGTCGTCTCCGGTCACCAGGACGACGGGAACGCCGTGCTCCTCGGCGATCAGCGCGTTCATGCGGCCCTCGTCGGCCGGCTCGCCGTCGATGCGGAACGCGACCAGTCCGGTTCCGAGGTAGGTGTGGGACAACACCCCCTGCTCTCCGGCGCCCGTATGGTAGCCGAGGAAGACCACCGCGTCGGCCCGGTCGATCCCCGCCATCATGCCCAGCGGCTTGTGTCGGCCGGTGAGCAGGCGCGCGCGGGGGTCCAGGCTCTCCAGGAGCAGGTTGCGCTGCGTGTAGTGGGCGTCGTTGACCAGCACTTCGGTCGCGCCGCCGGCGAGGAGGCCGTCGACGGCGGCGTTGACGTCGCCGGTGAACAGCGGGCGCATGCGTTCCCAGGAGGCGGTTCCCGGTTCGACGTCGTCGGGGCACGTGACGCCGGTGGCGCCTTCCATGTCGGCGGAGACGAGCACCGTCGTCATTTCGTGTTCCTTTCGTGCGGGGGGAGGGTGAGGACGGGCGGGTCCGTGCGGAGGACCGCGCGTGCTCCCAGGGGGACGGTGAGCTGACGCGGTCCGTGGCCGGCGGGCAGGCCGGCCGCCACCGGGACGCCGAGGTCCGACAGGCGGTCCCGCATCACGGCCTCCACCTGGTCCCGGGGGCCGCAGTCGGTGAAGTCGCCGAGGAGGACGCCGGCCGGCCGTCGCAGGACGCCGGCGCGTCTGAGCTGGGTCAGCGACCGGTCCAGGCGGTAGGGGTCCTCGCCGACGTCTTCGAGCAGGAGGATGCGGCCTTCGGCGTCGGGCGCGGTGGAGGTTCCCAGTGAGGACGCCAGCATGGTGAGGTTCCCGCCGGTGAGGATCCCCTCAGCGCGTCCGGGAACAAGGACGGGGCCGTCGAGGGCGAACGAGCGCGGTGGCGGTCCGAAGAGGGTCGCGTGGAGGCTTCCGGCACTGACGTCGTCCACGTGGAGCGGCCTGCAGCCGGGCATCGGGCCGTGGAGGGTCACCAGGCGGAGGCTCTCCCCGATCGCCTGGTGCAGGCAGGTGATGTCACTGGAACCGACGAGGAACTTGGGTCCTGCGGCGGCGAGGCGCCGGTGATCGAGGCGGTCGGCGATGCGCTGGCTCCCGTACCCGCCCCGCGCGCACACGACCGCCCGTACGTCCGGGTCGAGCCAGGCCTCGGTGAAGTCGTCGAGGCGGTCGTCGTCGGAACCGGCCAGGTAGCCCTGGTGGGTGGCGTGGAGCCGCGGAGTGACACGTACCCGGAGCCCCCAGTCCTCCAGCAGGTCCCGGGCCGGGGTCGTCTCCCGCTCCGTCACCGGTCCGGCGGGGGCGACGAGGGCGACGGTGTCGCCCCGTCGCAGGAACGGAGGATATGCGCGGTCCTGACGCGGGGGGCGCCCCGCGGCGGACGGAACGCCGTCGGCCGTCATGACCGCTCCGCAGGGGCCGGTGCCGCGCCCGTGGAACCGGCCGTGTCCGCCCGGGGACCGGAGGGAGGAGCGAAGATCCGCTCGTAGAAGCGGATCTCGGCCTCCAGGGCCTCCCGGATCGTCTCGGCCCGCCGCCAGCCGTGCCGTTCCCCCGGGAACTCGATGTGCTCGCAGGCGATGCCCGCGGCGTGGAGGGCCTCTGCCATGGCGGAGGACTGGGCGGGGTCCACGATGGTGTCGTCGAGGCCGTGGAGGAGCAGGGCGGGTCCGCTGGCCCTGTCCGCCGCGAGCACCGGGGAACGCTGTTCGTAGAGCGCGGCGCTCCGCGGCAGGGGGCCGATCAGACCGTCCAGGTAGCGGGACTCGAAGTCGTGGGTGGTGGCCGCCCAGGTGAGCGGGTCGGTGATGCCGTAGAAGGAGACCGCGCCGGCGAAGGCGTCCGTGTGGGTGAGGGCCGCGAGGGCGGTCCATCCCCCCGCGCTTCCTCCGCGGATCGCCAGCCGGCCGGGGTCGGCGATTCCTTCGGACACCAGGGCCCGCGCGACGGTGACGCAGTCCTGGACGTCGACGAGTCCCCAGGCGCCGTTCAGACGTTCCCGGTAGGCACGGCCGTATCCGACCGACCCTCCGTAGTCGACCGTCGCGACGCCGATGCCGCGGCTGGTGAAGTAGGCGATCTCGAGGTCGTGCACCATCGGGTAGTCGCCGGTGGGGCCGCCGTGCACGAAGACCACCCAGGGCGGGCGCCGTCGGGCCGGTGCGGCGTGACGGGGGTGAGTGGGCGGGTAGAGGTGGGCGTGCACCGGGAAACCGGCGCCCGGGACGTCGTCGTTCGTCGGCTCCGTGGCACCTCGGTGGAAGGACCTGGCGGTGGGACGCGGCAGCCAGGCGGGGTCGACCGGCGGCGCCGCGCGGGAGGAGAGGATCCGGGTGTCGCGGTCGTGGGTGGCGCCGGGCCCGGGGAGGGCCGTGGTGAAGACGCTGTAGGGAAGGGTCGGGCCGGCCCCGGCGGCGGCCAGGCGGCTCCCGTCGGCGTCGAGGCTCTGGATGAAATCCGTGAAGGGCAGGCCGAGATCGGTGAGTACGGGCCGTTCGAGACCTGCCTCGGGGTCCACGAGGGAGATCCGTCGCCCGGCACCCGTTCCGTGAACGGCCACGGCCCGGCCGTCGGGAAGGGGGGCGAACCAGGCGGAGCCGGGCTTCCACAAAGCTCCGCCGAACTCCTCCTCGACGGCGGCGACGACCTGGGCGGGGCCTCCGTGGGCGGGCACGACGTGCAGGGTCCACCAGCCGTCGGGGTCGGTGACCGCCCAGAGGCTGTCGCCGTCCCTCCACTCGGCCTGGACGACGGATTCCCGGGGGCCGCCCGCCCGCACGCCGTGGACGCCGGCGGTGCCGTCCTCCCGCATCGGCGCGACGCACAGTTCGGTGCCGTCCCACGGCATGTTCGGATGGTCCCATCCGATCCAGGACACATGCCGGCCGTCCGGGGACAGCCGGGGGCAGGTCACGAAGTGGTGCGTCGCGGAGATCGTCCGCTCGGCGCCGGTGCCGAGCGAGACGGACACGAGGGCGCGCTCGATGTCGCGCGTCCCCCCGAGGCGCGTCTCGCGCACGGCCCACACCTCGTCGCGCGACGGCGGCACGTAGAGGTCGCCGTAGGTGACGTCTTCGCGCGCGGGGGTGAGGGGCCTGGGCGCGTCCTGGCCCTCCGGGTGGTGGAGGTAGACGCGCCGGTCGTGCCAGTGGGTGAAGACCAGGCCGGTACCGGCGGGGCGCCAGGACCGGCCGCCGTACTCGTGGAGGCTGTTGCGGGCGTCGAAGCCCGGGGGGAGCACGTCCTCGACGGTGCCGTCCGGTTTCGCACGCACGACGCAGCGGCGGCCTGACTCGTGGGGGCGGGGTTCGTCCCACCACACTTCGTCGCCGACGAGCGAGACCCAACCCGGCGTGCCGTCCTGGCGGGCGACGGCCGCGGCGCTGATGTCGGAGTCCCAGGCCCGGAACGGGGGGTGCGTGTCCTGGGTGGAGGAGGGGTGGTTCATCGGGGTCACCGCCTTGTGGCCATGCGAATGGCGTCCATGTGGTCATGAGGGCAGGAGTCACGGCCGGGGCGAAGCGCGGGGCGGCCGTGCTGGGAGATGGGGAGCGGGAGACGAGCCCGGCGCGCACCGCCGGTTCGACCGCGGCGCGCGGGGAGCACGTCCGCGGTTCAGTGGTGTGCGGCGCGGTGCGGCGCGGTGTGTCCGGGGAGTGCTTCCTCGGCGCCGACGGCCGGGGACGGGGCAGGGACCTCAGGGCCGCGGGGCAGGGCCGGCCGGCCGCGGCCGCCGGATGTGCGCGTCCCCGTCCGGTGGACCGCACGGATGCGGCGGAGCCGTTCTCATGACGCACACGCTAGTGAGGCACCACGACTGCGAGCGATCAACAAAAGGTCCCGTCCCGCGGGGCGGGGCACGACGTTTCGTCGTTGCCCGGGGAGCGGGTCGGTCCTACGGGGGCGGGGCACGACGGTTCGTCGTTGCCCGGGGAGCGGGTCGGCCCCGCGTCCCCGGCTTGGTTCACCAGTTGAGGTCCAGGCCGGCCACGTTGGCCGGCAGGGGCAGTTCGCGGGGGTGGACGAGGTAGACCACTCCCCCGCCGCCCGAGGCCGACAGCCACACGCGCTCGAACTCGCCGCGCCGGTAGACCCGCCGCACCTCCTCGTCGGTAGCCGAGAGGGGGTCGTTGACCACCACGTCGCCGTCGGGCGTGAAACCGCAGACGATCTTGATGCTTCCGGCCGGTGAGTAGCCCGCGCCCGCGAGCTCGCCGATGCGGAAGCTCTGGGCCGTGGCGACCGGGATGCCCGCACAGATGAAGCGTTCGAGTTCGTTCAGCGAGCGCAGCCGGGTGACCATTCCGCCGAGCCCGTAACGGGCCGGATAGGCGGCGTTGAAGGCCCAGTTGCCGCACCCCTTGTAGGCGTAGTCGTAGACCGCGCGCGCGGTGAAGTCGACCTGTGGCGCGGTGTCGGCGGGATCGATCCACGCCGTCTCCGCGGCCTGCGGGCCGTGGCCGAAGTACTCGACGAGCATCGCGGTGCAGGCCGGGGCCGACCAGGCTTCGCCTCCCCCGTCCCACTGGGGGCTGTGACCGGTGTGCAGCTCCTGGGAACGGCGGGGGACGTCGAGGACCTTGCCCCAGGCCCCGGCGGGCCCGCTGACCGCTTGGTGGTGGTCGGGGGGCGTGGACGAGGCGGCGAGGTGGAGGGCGTGGACCGCGGGGCCCTCGACGGCGCCTCGGACGCGCGCGAGGCGGACCTCCAGTTCGTACGCAGCAGCGGGCCTGCCGGGGGCGGCCACGAACACGTCGACGTCCGCCGTTCCGAAGGGGCCGGTCTGACCGGGCACGGTGGTGCGGTGCACCACGGCGTCGTCCGAGGCCCAGTGCGCCATCACGTACCAGGGGGAGGCGTCTCCCGCGGCATCACGGACGCGCAGTCGCACCGTCAGCCGGGTGCCGGCCGGCGTGAGGGCCGTCCAGGAGGGGATGAGCTCCTCGGCGGGGAACGGCAGGTCGCGCCAGCCGGTGGAGCAGGTCGCGTAGTCCCATTCCAGGGTGGCGTGACCGTGGTGGTCCACGAAGGCCTCGTCGGCCTCGGCGCTCTCCAGGCGCAAGGCCCCGTCGGTCCAGGCGGTGCCCCTGAAGACGGCATGGGTGAAGTCGCAGGCCTCCGACCAGCGGTGCAGCACCGCCCTCGGCACGAGGGGGTCGTCGCTTCGCCCACAGTTCTCGCCTGTCACGGTCGTCCTGCCGCTCTCTTGTAGCCCCGGTACGGCCCCGCCTGGCGCCGATGCCGGGACAGGGCCCACATGGTAGCGGCCCGGAGTTCCCGATCAGGAGCCCCGGGCCGCCTCGGACGGTCCCGTGCTCAGCTGGGCACGGGCGGCATCTTGGAGGCCGTCGTGAGGATCACGTCGTCCGCTCTGACGAACATGATGCGGTGGCCGAACTGCACCTGGTGGTACCTGAGCTCGCCGCGGACCACGGTGTGGCCCGCGAGTTCGAAGGTCTTGGAGTGGTAGTACTCGCCGGCCACCGTCTGGCCGACGCTGTAGGCCTGGTCGGGGCGCAGGGTGTACTGCAGCGGCACGAGGGGCTGGACGGGGACCCCGGCCGGGTACGCCGCGGGCTCGGGGTAGGCGCGTCCGTAGAGCGGGGCGCCGTCGAGGCCGGGGCGCAGCCGCGCCACCAGGCCCTTGGCGGGCAGGGTCTTGGGGCGTCGGAGGTCCTCCTCGAACCAGCCCTTCCGCCCGAGGTACCACAGCGCCGTCCAGTTCCCGCGGCGCTCCGCCACCACGTACTTCTGACCCGTGCTCACCCGGGCGGCGTGGTTGTAGACGGACCAGGTGCCGGGTGAGGGACGGATGCCCTCGTCGGTGACCAGGGGGGCGTCCTTACGGGGTTCGGTGCGCAGCGTGATCGAGGCCGATCCGTGCACGGGGCAGAGGTCGGCCGGGGTAGCCCCGCAGTAGTAGGGCTCCGTGTTGGAGTCGTAGTCCGGGTGGATGGTCACCAGCGGTGAGGCGGGCCTGCCCTCCGGCTTGAACGGCTTGCCCAGGAGATCGAAGTAGTGGTCCCAGTCCCAGTAGGGGCCGGGGTCCTGGTGCATGCCGGCGACGTTGGCCGGCACGGTGCCGGGCACGTTGTCGTGACCGATGACGTGGGCCCGGTCGAGGGGGATGTCGTACGTCCTGGCCAGGTGCCGCACCAGGCGGGCCGACGTCCGGTACATCGCCTCGGTGTACCACTGGCCGCCCTGGGCGAGGAAGCCCTCGTGCTCCAGCCCGACGGCCTTGGAGTTGACGTACCAGTTGCCGGCGTGCCAGCCGACGTCCTTGGCGCGCAGGTGGTTGACGATGTGGCCGTCCGCCGAGCGGAGGCTGTAGTGCCAGGACACGTAGGTGGGGTCCTGGACCAGCTTGAGGGTGGTGTCCCAGGTGGCCTCGGTGTCGTGGATGACGATGTAGTCGATGCCCTGGTTGTGGGGGCGGTCGGAGAGGTCGTGGTTGCCGAAGTCGCCGGGCTCGTCCGAGAGCATCTGGTAGGGCGCGGGGGTCCAGTCGCAGCCCAGCTCGCGGGGGCATTCGGCGCCCGGGGTGGTGGGTTTCAGACCGAGTCCGTCCAGCTGCCGGGTGTTCGGCACGACGGGCGCGGGGCGCAGGGTGACGACGGTTCCGTCGTCGGTGCGCCGCGACTCCCCCGTGTTGATCAGGCGGAAGACGTCGTCGGCGAAGCGTCGCGCCGCCCCGGCTTCGGCGGCGCCCGCGTAGGCGGCGACGGCCGCGTACCACTGTGCCGGATCGGTGCTCAGGGGCAGGCCCGCGGATCGCTGGTGGGCGGCGAGGAGCGCCGCTCCGCCTTCGATGTTCGCGCCGGGGTCCGTGCGAAGGCGGTCCGCGGGGAGGCCGGTGAGCGCGGCGGCCCGTCCCAGGGTCTCCAGGGCGGCGGGGAGGCGATCCGGGTCTACGGGCGTCTCACGGTGCGCGAGGGAAGGGCGGGAGGTGTCGCCCCGGGGGTCCTCGTCCCCGTCGGCGTGGTGGGACGTCCGGGCGAGCGTTGCCCGGGCGTCGGTCAGGTGCATCGGTCCGAAGCCCGCGTCGACGCTGGGGGCTCCGTCGTGGTCGTCCCAGCGGCTCTGCAGGTACGACACCGCGAGCAGCACGGTCTCGGGGACGTGGTGCCGTTCGCCGGCCACGCGGAAGAGGTCGGCACGGGGCCGCGTCGACGCCGAGGCGGCGCCCTCCGGTCCGGATGGTGGCTGCGCCTGGGCGGGAGCCATGGCGAGCGCCCCGGTGAGCAGGGCCGTCACGACGGCCACGGGAGCTGCCGCCCGTCTGCGCGGAATGCGTCTGCTTGTCACGCGTTCGTCCTTCGTGTCGTCGTGTCAAGGGGGAAATGGCAGGCGGTCGGGTGGTCGGCTCCGTCGCGCGTGCGCAGTTCGGGTTCCGTCAGGCACTGCTCGCGCGCGTGGGGGCAGCGGGTCCGGAAGCGGCACCCGGACGGCGGTGAGGCCGGGGAGGGCAGGTCGCCTTCCAGGAGGTGGGCGTCATCGGGTGCGCGCCGTCCGGGGTCGGGTACAGGGGCCGCGGCGAGGAGGGCACGGGTGTAGGGGTGGCGGGGAGTCGTGTAGATCTGCTCGCGCGTGCCGGTCTCCACGATCTTCCCGAGGTACATCACCGCGATCCGGTCGCACAGGTGCTGGACGACCGCGAGGTCGTGCGAGATGAAGACGCAGGCGAGGCGGAGGTCGCGGCGGAGGTCCTGGAGCAGGTTGAGGACCTGCGCCTGGACGGAGACGTCAAGGGCGGACACCGGCTCGTCGCACAGCAGCAGCCGGGGCCCGAGGGCCAGTGCCCGCGCGATTCCCAGACGCTGGCGTTGCCCGCCGGAGAACTGGTGGGGGTAGCGGTCCCGGTGGGAGGGGTCCAGACCGACCGTTTCGAGGAGTTCGGCCACGCGTCGCCCGCGGTCGGCCTTGGGGACGGCTTCGGGGTGGATGGCGAAGGGTTCCCCGACGATCTGTCCGGCGGTCATCCGGGGGTTGAGGGAGGTGTAGGGGTCCTGCAGGACCATCTGGACACGACGGCGAAGCGTGCGCAGTTCGCGTCCGGAGAGGGAGAAGGGGTCCTGGCCGTCGATCGTCACGGTGCCCGCGGTGGGCTGGTCCAGGGCCATCAGGAGGGAGGCGAGGGTGGACTTGCCGCACCCGGACTCGCCCACGATGCCGAGGGTTTCCGCGCGGTGGACGGTCAGGTCGACGCCGTCGACCGCTCTGACCGCCCCGGTGCGGTGTTTCCGGAGCACGCCCGTGGTGATCGGGAAGTGGCGGGTGAGCGCCGTGGCCCGCAGGAGGGGCGGGGCGGTCTCAGCCGACGGGAGCATGGTGGACCTCCTCGGCGAAGTGGCAGGCACTGCGGTGTCCTGCGGGCGAAAGCGTTCGGAAGGGTGGTGCTTCGCTGCCGCAGCGCGGTTCGGCACGCGGGCACCGGGGGTGGAAGGCGCATCCTGCGGGGACGGAGGACGGCAGGGGCGGGGCGCCGGTGATGGGCACGAGGGACTTTCCCAGGCGGTCCAGGCGGGGCACCGAGTCGAGCAGGCCACGGGTGTAGGGGTGTCCGGGCCGGGCGTAGAGGTCCTCGGCCGACGCGGACTCCACCGTGCGGCCGGCGTACATGACGGTGATCCGGTCGGCCGCCTCGGCGACGACGCCGAGGTCGTGGGTGATCAGCAGCAGCCCCATGCGGGTTTCGCCCTGGAGCTGTTTGAGCAGCCGCATGATCTGGGCCTGGACGGTGACGTCGAGGGCGGTGGTGGGTTCGTCCGCGATGACGACCTCCGGGTCGAGCGCGAGCGCCATCGCGATCATGACGCGCTGACGCATCCCGCCGGAGAACTGGTGCGGGTAGTCGTGGACCCTGCGCGCGGCGGCCGGGATCCGGACGCGGTCCATGAGCGCCACGGCGCGCGCGAAGGCGGCCTTGCGTCCCGTGCCCTGGTGCACCCGGTACATCTCGGCCAGTTGGTCGCCCACCGACAGCACGGGGTTGAGCGCGGTGAGCGCGTCCTGGAAGATCATGGACAGACGCGTTCCCCGCACCTGCCGGTGGCCCTCGGGAGACATGGCGAGCAGGTCGTCGCCGCGCAGCCGGACGGCGCCGCGGGTGATGTGCGCCGGCGGTGTGTCGAGCAGCCCCATGACAGCCTGTGCCGCGACGGACTTGCCCGATCCGGACTCACCGAGCAGGGCCAGGGTCTCGCCTTCGTGAAGGGCGTAGGAGAGTCCGTTCACCGCCCGGATGGTGCCGCGTCGCGTGCGGAACTCGACGCAGAGGTCCTCGACCTCCAGGAGGGGATGTGCGTCGGGGGACATGGGCGCTCATTTCAGCCGGGGGTCGAAGGCGTCACGTGCGGCATCGCCGAGGAGGATGAAGCTCAGGACGGTCGCGGACAGGAAGAGGGCGGGGAAGAACAGGAGGTGGGGGTGGTCGAGGACGAAGGCCTGGGCCGCGTTCAGCTGGAGTCCCCAGGAGACCTCGGGGTACTGGAGTCCGACTCCCAGGAAGTCGAGTGTCGCCTCGCCCGAGATGACCGCTCCGACGTTCAGCATGGCGACCACGATGACCGGGGTGATCGCGTTGGGGAGGATGTGGCGCACCATGAGGCGGGCGGGGCGTGCTCCCAGCATGCGGGCGGCGCGCACGTAGTCGGCGTCGGCCAGGGCGATGACCTGGGAGCGCATGATGCGCGTCATGGTCGTCCAGCCCAGGACCGTCAGGACCAGGATCATGGCGCCCAGTCCGTGGTCGGGGAAGGCGACCAGGATGACGGTGGCTCCGAGCACGAAGGGCAGGCCGAAGAAGACGTCGGTCACCCGGGAGACGAGGGCGTCGAGCCATCCTCCATAGAAGCCGCACAGCAGTCCGAGGACGACGGCGATCAGGAGGGAGGCCGCCGTCACGGCGAGGCCGGCGATCAGGGAGGGGCGGGTGCCCCGGATGACCTGGGCCAGGTAGTCGCAGCCCTGCAGGTCGAATCCGAAGGGGTGGCCCGCGGAGGGTCCCAGCTTGGAGTCGGCCAGGTCGCAGTGGTCTCCTCCTTCGGTGAGCAGCGAGGTGAGGACGCCGGGTGCCAGGGCCATCGCCGTCATCAGCAGGAGGGTGACGACGGCGGCCCACACCGTGGGCCGGGCCCGCAGTTCGAGCCATGCGTCCTTGCTGAGGGACGCCCGCTCCTGGGAAGGCGGGGGCGCCGTGTCGGGCGGCGCGGGGGGCTCGGCGGCTTCGCCCGCGGCCTCCAGGGTCCTGGCGGTGTCAGTCATGGCGGATCCTCGGATCGAGCAGCCCGTAGAGGAGGTCCACGAGCAGGTTCGCGAGCAGGAAGATGAGGACGAGGGCCGTCGTGGTGCCCACGACGACGGGGCCTTCGCGGAGCTGGATGGACTGGAAGAGCTGCTGGCCGACGCCCGGGAGGTTGAAGATGTACTCGGTGACGACCGCGCCGGCCATGAGTCCCCCCAGCTCCAGGCCGAGGAAGGTGACGACGGGGATCAGCGAGTTGCGCAGGGTGTGTCTGACCACGACGCGGCGGCGGCTCAGTCCTTTGGAGTGGGCGGTGCGGACGTAGTCGGCCCGCAGGTTCTCGATGAGGGAACTGCGGGTGAGCCTGGCGACGTAGGCGAGACCGAACGAGGCCAGGACGAGACCGGGCAGCAGGAAGGCGAAGGGCCATCCCGCTTCGGTGCCGGCCACCGGCAGCCAGCCGAGCTGTACGCCGAAGACCAGCTGGGCCATGTAGCCGACGACGAAGACCGGCACGGAGATGACCAGGGTGGTGCCGAAGAGCACCGCGCTGTCGTCCCACCTGCCTTTCCGCAGGCCCGCCCAGACCCCGAGTGCCATGCCGAGGACCACTTCGAGCACCCAGGCCGTGAGGCCGAGTTGCAGGGTGACGACCCATCGGTCGGCCAGCAGGTCCGACACGCGGCGGCCGGTGAAGGTGGTGCCGAGATCACCGGTGAGCAGGCCGGTGAGGTAGTGCGCGTACTGGATCCACAGCGGGTCGTCCAGGTGGTAGCGGGCGCGCAGCTCCGCGAGGACGGCCGGCGGTACGGGTTTGTCGCCGGCGAGCCCCTGGATGGGGTCGCCCGGCAGGACGAAGACGAGCGTGTAGATGAGGAAGGTGGTGCCGAGGAGTACGGGCAGGGCGTGCAGCAGGCGACGGGCGACGAATCTCCACACGACGGACGGCCCCCAGGGAATCGGTCTGCGCGGCCCTCCCGAAAGGGTGCCGGCAGAGGGTCGGTGACGGCCTCAGTCGTTGACGGTGACGCGGTCCAGGTGCAGGCCGGCGGCGTAGGAGTCGATGACGACGTTCCCGATCCGGTCGCTCCACGCGGACTGGTCCTGCCAGTTCCACAACGGGATGTACGGGAGGTCGCGCAGGGCGATGTCCTCGGCCTTCTGGTAGGCCGCGATGGCTTCGTTCCCCTGGGCGGCGTTGCCCTTGGCGACGAGGGCGTCGAACTCGCCGTTGCTCCAGCCGGATCGGTTGCCGGGGTAGTAGAGGCCGTCGAGGTAGTTCTGGATGCTGGGGTAATCGATGACCCAGTTCTGCCGGAAGGGGCCCTTGTTCTTGCCGTCGTTGAGCAGCGAGGACAGGTCGGCGGGGGCCATCTTGCGGAACTTCACGTCCTGGATGCCGAGGTTGTCCTTGAGCTGGTTGGCGACCGAGGTCATCCACTGCTCGTAGGTGGGGTCGGAGTTGGAGAAGTAGAGCTCCAGCGGGCCGTCGAAGCCGCCGGCCTCCTCGAACAGCTTCTTGGCGGCCGCCGGGTCGTAGGCGCAGGTCTTGCCGCATGCGTCGGAACGGTGCCCGGGGATCACGTCGCCGACGAGGGAGGTGGCGGGTCGGTAGACGCCGTTGTAGATGGCCTGGGTGATGCCCTTGCGGTCGATGGCCATGGAGAGGGCCTTGCGGATCCGGGGGTCCGCGAAGCGGGGGTCCTTCACGGGCAGGCCGAGGTAGTCCATGGTTCCGCTGGGGCGGATGGAGAAGCGCTCGCCGAAGAGGCGCTTCGCCTGCGCCGAGTTGGCGGCCGGGACGGTCGTCAGGACGTCCACGTTGCCGGCCTGCAGTTCGGTGAAGGCGGTCTCCCGGCTCGTGTAGATCTTGAAGTCGATGCGGTCGGCCATGGCCTCGCGAGGCCCGCCGTAGCCGGCGAACTTCTTCAGCTTGATCTTCTGGTTGCGCTCCCATGCGCCGTCGAGCTGGTAGGGGCCGTTGCCGATCGGTGCGATGTCGGAGGCGTCCGGGTTGGCCGTGGCCGCCTTGGGGAGGGGGGCGAAGGCGGGGAAGGACAGCAGCATGGGGAACTGGCCGAAGGGCGCCTTCAGGGTGACTTGGAGGGTCGTCTCGTCGATGACCTTGAGCCCCGACAGGGTCCGGGCGGTCGGCTTGGCGCCCTCGTCCGCCGGGTTGAGGGCGTCGTACCCCTTGATCTGGGCGAAGTAGTAGTTCGCGTCCCAGGCGTTGGGTCCGTAGGCGGCGGCGTTCCACGCGTCGGCGAAGCTGGCGGCCGTGACCTTCTCGCCGTTGTGGAAGGTGGTTCCGGACCTGAACTTGATCGTCCAGACGACGTTGTCGTCGGTGAGCCAGGAGAGGGCGGCCAGCGGCTTCGGGGTGCCGTCCTTCGGGTCGAGGGCGGCGGGCGGGTCGAACAGCCCCTGCAGGACCTGGAGGGAGTAGCTGCTGGTGGTGCGGCCCGGCAGGAGGTGGTCGGGTTCCGTCAGCGCGACCGAGTAGGCGCCGCCGGGCTTGCCGGACGCGTTGTCGGACTTCGCCGGCTCGGACGGACCGCAGGCGGTCGCGGACGCGACGACGGTGAGGACGGTGGCTGCCGCGAGGGCGGTGGACCGGAGGGGAATCATGGTGCGCTGTACTCATTTCGGGAGGGCAAGCGGGGAGGACGTCGTCGAACGGCGTTGACACGGAACGCTCTTGGAGTGAGGCAGGGCGACACGGTAGGGATCCGGCCGGTGGGGAGACGATCGACGGAATGTCCAGGCCCCTTCGGAAGCGATGGACATCGAGTCGTTACCGCGCCGGCCGCGGGAAGACGAGCATGGGCCGTGGCACCTCGACCGTCGCCCGCCCTTCCTCGCTCGCGGGAGGCGCTCCGGCACGGGCGGAGGTCCGGCGGGCGCGCATGCCGGAGAGGCGGTCACGGCGGCACGACCCGCTTTCACCTTCGAAACAGAAGATACATAGCGCGACGAGATGCATCCAGAGTTACGTGCGTTACCGATATGACGAGCTCATCGGCCCCCGGGAGTGCGGCTCCCGCCCCCGCCCCGCCGTCGGACCCCCGACGTGTCCCCCGCCCCCGTTACGTCGCCCACGGAGAGACAGCCATGACACCGCAACGCACCGCTGGTTCCTCGACCTCCTCAGCCCTCCCCCGCCGCACGCTCCTCGCCGCCGTCGCGGCGGCCGGCTGCACCGCCGCACTCGCGTCGTCGCCGGTCCACGCCGCCGTGCCCGCCGTCGATCCCGTCGGGCGGCAGATGCGGGGGTTGTGGATTGCCTCCGTGGTCAACATCGACTGGCCGAGTCGCACGGGCCTGGACGCCGACGCCCAGCGCGCGGAGTTCGTACGGCTGGCGGACGAAGCCCTCGCGTGGGGGTTCAACGCCTTGTTCGTGCAGATCCGGCCGACGGCCGACGCGTTCTGGCCCTCGCCGCTCGAACCTTGGTCCCAGTGGCTCACCGGTGCGCAGGGGAGGGACCCCGGGTACGACCCGCTGGGCTTCATGGTCGAGACGGCGCACGCGCGCGGCCTCGCGTTCCACGCCTGGTTCAACCCGTACCGCGTCTCCATGCAGCCCGACCCGTCCGCGTTGGTTCCCGAGCACCCGGCCCGCGTCCATCCGGAATGGTGCGTCTCCTACGGCGGCAAGCTCTACTACGACCCCGGCGTGCCTGCCGCGCGCCGCTTCTGCCAGGAGGCGATGCTCGACGCCGTCAGGCGGTACGACATCGACGGCGTGCACTTCGACGACTACTTCTACCCCTATCCGGTCGCGGGGTCCGACTTCCCCGACGAGGAGACGTTCCGGACGTACGGAGCGGGCCACGCGGACAAGGCGGCCTGGCGCCGGCACAACGTGGATCTCATGGTCCGTGAGATGCGGGACGCCGTGCGTGCCGTACGCCCGGACGCGCTCTTCGGGATCAGCCCCTTCGGCGTCTGGCGCAACGCCACCACGGATCCGCGCGGTTCCCGGACCGCCGCCTTCCAGTCGTACGACGGCCTGCACGCGGACACCCGCGGATGGGTCGAGCGGGGGTGGCTCGACTACGTCGCGCCCCAGGTGTACTGGCACATCGGACTGCCGGTGGCCGACTACGGCGTCCTGGCACCGTGGTGGGCCGAGGTGGTCCGGGGCACGGACACGGAGCTGTGGATCGGACAGGCGGTCTACAAGTCGGGGGCCGCGGGGCAGCCCGCTCCGTGGCAGGACGGCAAGGAGCTGACGCGCCACCTGACGCTCAACGCCACGCTTCCCGACATAGGCGGCGACCTCTTCTTCAGCGCCAAGGACGTCCGCGCCGATCGCGTGGGCGACTTCGCCGCCATGCGGGCCTCCCACTGGCACCGACCGGTCCTCGGCCCCCTGCCGACCCGGCTCGACAAGGGTCCGCTTCCGCGACGACCGACCGTCGAGGTCCGGCGGGACGTCCACACCGGCACGGCCTCCCTGCGCATCAGGGCGGGGGCGCCCGGCAACAAGGACGTGCCGTTCCGTTACGCGGTGTACCGGTTCCCGCGCGACCCCGGGCACCGTCCGGAGGGGGAGCACGCCTCCCTCGTGGCGGTGATTCCCGGCGGCCGGCAGGCCGTTTACGACGATCCGGGCGCGCCGGGGGGCTGCTGGTACGCGGCGTCCGCCATCGATCGTGTGCAGCGCCAGGGCAGGCTGTCCCACCCCGCGCGCTGACCCTCGTGGTGCGCGGCAACCGGTCCGCACGGGCAGCGGTCGCCGCGCGCCTTCCCTTCCCCGCGGAACGGTCGCGGGGACCGCGGTCCTCGACAGACGGTCGACAGGCGAAGGCACTTCATGGACCATGCGTCCCATGCCTCTCACCGTTCGTGATCTATTGGCCATCCCTTCCCTTCGTCTCAGCCTCCTGGCAGGCGGCACGGGGCTTGGCCGAGTGGTCGAGGCGGCACACGCGACCGAGAACACGCGGCCCGCCGCCTGGCTCGAAGGCGCCGAAGTGGTCATGACCAACGGGCTGCTGCTCTCCGCCGACGAGCCCGGCTGCGCGGCTTACGTGGAGGAGCTCAGCGGCGGCAAGGCCGCCGCCCTCATCGTGGGAGTGGGCCCGGGACTGCCCCTGCAGGCGGTGCCAGCCGCCCTGAGCACCCATGCCGAGCGGGCCGGACTGCCCTTGCTCACGGCCCCCCAGAGCGTCCCCTTCGCCTCCATCACCAAAGCGGTCTTCCTGGCCCGGGCGGCCGAGGAACGACGCCTGCTGGAGCGCACCCTGCGCACACAACGCCGACTGTCCTCCGCGGCCGCCTCCGGGGACGGTTTGACGGGTCTGCTGTCGTCCTGGCACCAGGCGGTCAACTCGGGCGTGGCCGTGTGCGATTCCTCGGGAAGGCTCCTCGGATCGGCGGGGACCGACGGGCAGGAACTGCTGGCGAACGCCACCGCCGTGATCGAGACCGTCGCCCTGCACGGCCTCCGGGGAAGCGGCGGCGCGGACCTGCCCTGCGGAAGGCTCGTGGTGCAGCCCCTCGGCACGACGCGCCCGCGCGGATTCCTCGTCCTCCTCGACGCGGACTCCCCCGAGGCACGGCTGCTGATCAGCGTCCTCGTGTCCCTGCTCTCCGTCGAGCTGGAACGCCGTCACCTGGCCGACGAGCCGCAGCGCCGCCGCCGCGCGGCCCTCCTCGCCCGGCTCTTCCATCCGGACGTCACTGCGGACCAGGCGAGGTCCTTGCTGCGGACGGCCGACGTCGCCTCGGCGTCCGTCCGGGCCGTGGCCGTGCGAGCGGCCGGCGAACCGGTGGAACTCGCCGCCGATCTCGCCCTGGCGGTGCCCGGAGGGCTCGCGCGCGTGACCGGCGAGACGGTCGAGATGGTCGTTCCGGAAGGCGTGGACACGTCCGCGGTGCTCCACCGCTTCGCCACGGGCCTGCCGGCGGGCATAGGTCCCGCCGTCGCTCCGCAGCACGCGGCGCTCTCGCTCCGGCAGGCGATCGCCCTGCTGTCCTCCAGCACCGAGCTGGGACGTCCCGTGAGCGCCTCGGAGGCGGGTTCGGTCAGGCTCCTGCTGAGCCTGGGCAGTCCCGCGACCCTGGCGGCCTTCGCCGACACCGTACTGGCACCGCTCGATGCCGCGGACCCGGGCGGGGAACTCACCGAGACCCTCCGGGTCTGGCTGGAGACGAACGGCTCCTGGGCCGAGACCTCGTCCCTGCTGGGCCTGCACCGGCACACCGTCCAGAACCGCATCGAGAAGGTGGCCAGGCTGACGGGAAGACAGCAGGACCGGGCGGAGGACCGGGTCGACCTCTGGCTGGCGCTGACGGCTCGGGCGGTGGGCGGTCCCCTCGCCCACCAGCAGAAATACAGGAACGCCGTTCCCCCAAAGGGCTAAACAGTCCAAGCCGTCTCCGGACGGATCGACATGACGTCCATTTCAAGACAGGCCTGCCTGTTCCTACCGTACGCCTGCCGGCCATGCCTCCTGGCACCCGCTCCCGGAGGTCCCTTCCCCCGCGAGCGCACCGACCCGCCGGGGGGACACCGAGGCCGGCAGCCACAGGAACAGAGAGGACCGTCCATGCCCCCTGCGTCCACCACGGCCACCACGGCCACCACGGCGGGTTCGCGTCTCGGAGAGGCGCGAACCCTGGTCACCGCCCTCGTCGCGGCACTGCTCCTCGGACTGCTCGCCGCGGTCCCCGCCCACGCGGCCCTGCCGGCCTGGCCGCTGCTGCAGAAGGGAGCCACGGGGAACGACGTCGCCAGCCTGCAGTTCCTCCTCCGCCAGCACGGCGGCGTCGTCACCGCCAACGCCGAGTTCGACGCCCAGACGCGCAGCGCCGTCATCACGTTCCAGCAGAACCAGGGACTCTCGGCCGACGGGATCGTCGGACCCGCCACCTGGAGCAAGCTCGTGATCAGCGTCGCCCCCGGCTCCACGCAGGCCAACGCCGTCCGGGCCCTGCAGTTCCAGCTCCGCGAGCACGGATACCGCGACGTGGCGACCGACGGCGTCTTCGGACCGTCGACGACCACCGCGGTGGAGGGCTACAAGGCGCGGCACCAGCTCACGGGAGGAACGACCGTGGGGGCCACCACCTGGCAGCACCTGCTCGGATCACCGCCCGGATCCGGCCCCCAGGGCACGTACGCCTTCGTCATCCCGCGCGAGGACGTCTTCGACGGTCGGGAAAGCCTCCTGTGGGCCCATCACGACTACCCCGCCAGCGACATCGCCGTGGAGACCGGGACGCCCGCCTACGCCATCACCGGCGGCACCGCCCGGCTCAACGGCGGCCTCGACGACTCCTGCGGCCTGGGCGTGGCGATCGACGGTGACGACGGCGTCAGCTACCAGTACTGCCACCTCGACAGCCGCGACGTCAGCCACGGCGCCCGGGTGACGGCGGGCCAGCTGATCGCCCGCACCGGCAACACCGGCAACTCCACGGGCCCCCACCTCCACTTCGGCATCTTCCGGCAGGGCGATTCCGTCTGTCCCCAGCAGATGCTGATCGCCCTCTACGACGGCCTCGTTCCGCCCTCTCCGTGGACCCTCCCGACTTCAGGCTGCACTTACTGACCGGGCGGCGACCGCCGGGAAGCGGTCCCCGGGTCCCGTCCGGGGTCCGGCCGCGCCCCTGCGGGCCGACCGCTCCCCAGCACGCGCCTCGCACTCCTGTGCAGTCCCACGGAAGGGAAAACCGGCCATGACCGAGACACCGCCGCCCCGCAGAGCCCGTGCCGA
Organism: Streptomyces roseolus; assembly: GCF_014649855.1. Lineage (GTDB taxonomy): Bacteria > Actinomycetota > Actinomycetes > Streptomycetales > Streptomycetaceae > Streptomyces > Streptomyces roseolus. Next base: position 144,592 of record NZ_BMTV01000023.1, read on the forward strand.
GATCGACCTCGGCGCATTGCGTGCGAACGTCCGCACGCTGCGCGCCCGCGTCGCCCCCCACGTCCGGATCATGGCCGTGGTCAAGGCCGACGCCTACGGACACGGCGCGGTGCGCTGCGCCCGTGCCGCCCTGGGCGCGGGCGCGGACTGGCTGGGCACGGCCACCCCGCACGAGGCGCTCGCGCTGCGCGCGGCGGGGATCACGGACGTGCCCGTCATGTGCTGGCTGTGGACGCCGGGCGACCCCTGGGACCGGGGCATCGAGGCCGGTCTCGACATGTCGGTGAGCGGCATGTGGGCCCTGCGGGAGGTGGTGGCGGCCACGGAGGCGACCGGCAAACGGGCGCGGATCCAGCTCAAGGCCGACACCGGGCTGGGCCGCAACGGGTGCCAGCCCGCCGACTGGCCCGAGCTGGTCGCCCAGGCGCTCAAGGCCCAGGCTCGGGGGCTGGTGAAGGTGACCGGTCTGTGGTCGCACTTCGCGTGCGCCGACGAGCCGCACCACCCCTCCATCGCCGCTCAGCTGGACGTCTTCCGTTCGATGCTGCAGTACGCCGAGAAGGCGGGGGTGGAGCCAGAGGTGCGGCACATCGCCAACTCGCCGGCCACCCTGACGCTTGCCGAGGCCCACTTCGACATGGTCCGGCCGGGCATCGCGATGTACGGCGTGTCACCCAGCCAGGGGCTCGGCACCTCCGCGGAGCTGGGCCTGCGGCCGGTGATGTCGCTCAAGGCGAGCGTGGCGCTGGTCAAGCACGTGCCCGCCGGGCACGGCGTGAGCTACGGGCACCACTACGTCACCGAGGGCGAGACCACCCTGGGCCTGGTCCCGCTGGGCTACGCGGACGGGGTGCCCCGGCACGCCTCGGGCCGCGGCCCGGTCCTGGTCGGGGGCCGGGTGCGCACGGTCGCGGGGCGGGTGGCGATGGACCAGTTCGTGGTCGACCTCGGCGGCGACACGCCCGAGCCCGGCGCCGAGGCGGTGCTGTTCGGGTCCGGGGAGCGGGGCGAGCCGACCGCCGAGGACTGGGCGGTGGCCGCCGACACCATCGCGTACGAGATCGTGACCCGCATCGGCGCGCGCGTCCCGCGCGTCTACCCGGGCAACGGGGACTGACGCTCCCCCACTTCGACCATCGCCGTACCGGCACTCGGCACCGGCACCGGCCGAGCCGGACCGGCACGTCCCGCTCCGTGCCATCGGACCCCACGGAGCAGCGGCGACCAGGCCGCACCTCCCTGCCGCATGCGGCAGGTACTTGATCCGTCCTCCCTTCGCGGTACCCGCACCGGAGGACCGTTCCGTTCCATCCGTCCAGACAGGAGAACCAGCATGAGAATCCGTCCCGTCCTGACCGCTCTGGCACTCGTCACCGGGGCCCTCTTCGCCCCCGGGTTCGGCGCCCTCACCGCCGCCGGCGAGGCCCACGCCGTCACCAAGATCAGCCACGCCACCGCGACCGCCATGTTCACCGCCTCCGGGATCACCTGGTCCTCGTCCGGCAACTGCTCCGACCGCTACAACCCCACCTGTACGTCCTTCGAGCAGCTCAACCTCGCCACCGCCCAGGGCGCCCAGACCCTCAAGAGCGCCAGCGGCTGCGCCCTCAACATCAC
>NZ_BMTV01000024.1 GCF_014649855.1 Streptomyces roseolus
AGTACCTCCGAGGAGCACACCCGACATGACGCCCGCCCAGCCCGACCGTGAGATCTGGTTTCTCACCGGCAGCCAGTCCCTCTACGGCGACGACACCCTCGCCCAGGTCGCCGACCAGTCCCGCGCCATCTGCGACACCCTCGCCGGCCAGCCGCAGATGACCGTCCGCCTGGTGTGGAAGCCGGTGCTCACCGACGCGGCCGCCATCCGCGCGGTCTGCCTGGAGGCCGAGGCCGACGACCGCTGCATCGGCCTGATCGCCTGGATGCACACCTTCTCCCCGGCCAAGATGTGGATCGCCGGCCTCGACGCCCTGCGCAAGCCCCTGCTCCACCTGCACACCCAGGCCAACCGGCAACTGCCCTGGTCCACCATCGACATGGATTTCATGAACCTGAACCAGGCCGCCCACGGCGACCGCGAGTTCGGGTTCGTCCAGACCCGCCTCGGCGTCCCGCGCAAGACCGTCGCCGGCCACGTCTCCGCCCCCGACGTCGTCGACCGCATCGCCGGCTGGGCCCGCGCCGCCGTCGGCCGCGCCGAACTCACCACCCTCAAGCTCGCCCGGTTCGGCGACAACATGCGCGACGTCGCCGTCACCGAGGGCGACAAGGTCGAGGCGCAACTGCGGTTCGGGGTCTCGGTCAACACGTACGGCGTCAACGACCTCGTCGCCGCGGTCGACGCCGCCGACGACGACACCGTCACCGCCCTCGTCAAGGAGTACCAGGACCTCTACGCCCTCGCTCCCGAGCTGCGGCCCGGCGGCGAGCGCCACGACTCCCTGCGCTACGCCGCCCGTGTCGAGGCCGGGCTGCGCACCTTCCTCACGGAAGGCGGGTTCCGCGCCTTCACCACCAACTTCGAGGACCTCGGGGGCCTGCGCCAGCTCCCCGGGCTCGCCGTGCAGCGCCTGATGGCGGACGGGTACGGCTTCGGCGGCGAGGGGGACTGGAAGACCTCCACCCTGCTGCGCACGCTCAAGGCGATGGCGCACGGCCTGCCCGGCGGCACCTCCTTCATGGAGGACTACACCTACGACCTCACGCCCGGCCAGGAGCTCATCCTCGGCGCCCACATGCTGGAGGTCTGCCCCTCCCTCACGACGGCGAGGCCCTCCTGCGAGATCCATCCGCTGAGCATCGGCGGACGCGAGGACCCGGTCCGTCTCGTCTTCGACGCGGACCCCGGTCCGGCCGTCGTCGTCGGTCTCGCCGACATGGGCGACCGGTTCCGCCTCGTCGCCAACCACATCGACGTCGTCGCCCCGCCCGAGCCGCTGCCCCGCCTCCCCGTCGCCCGGGCCGTCTGGCGCCCGCGCCCCGACCTGCGCACCTCCACCGAGGCGTGGCTGACGGCCGGAGCACCCCACCACACCGTCCTCACCACCGCCCTCGGCGGCGAGGAGCTCGACGACCTCGCCGAGATGCTGCGGACCGAACTCGCCGTCATCGACGAGGACACCACCGTCCGGCGCTTCACGCACGAGCTGCGCTGGAACCAGGCCTACCACCGTCTGGCGCAGGGCCTGTGACCGCGCCCACCAGGAGGGAGCCCACCGTGAGCACCGCCGTCTCCGAGGAGCTGCGCCGCGAGGTGCTGGAGGCCAACCTCCGCATCCCCCGAGCCGGTCTCGCCACCCTCACCTGGGGCAACGTGAGCGGAGTGGACCGGGAGGCCGGCGTCTTCGTCATCAAGCCCTCGGGCGTGACCTACGACGTCCTGACCGCGGACGACCTGGTCGTCGTCTCGCTGGCGGACGGGAGCGTGGTGGAGGGCCACCTGCGGCCGTCCACCGACACGGAGACGCACCGGAGCCTCTACCTGGCCTTCCCCTCCATCGGCGGCGTGACCCACACGCACTCCACCCACGCCGTCGCCTTCGCCCAGGCCCGGCGCCCGATACCGGTGCTCGGCACGACCCACGCGGACACCTTCAACGGCCCCGTCCCCGTCACCGCGCCCCTCACCCCCGAGCAGTGCGCCACGGACTACGAGTACAACACCGGCCAGGTCATCGTGGACCTGCTCGGCCGTGACGACACCCGGGCCCGCGAGGTCCCCGGCGCCCTGGTCGCCCACCACGGCCCCTTCACCTGGGGCGCCGACGCCACCGCGTCCCTGGAGCACGCCGTCATCTGCGAGGCGGTGGCCGAGATGGCCCTCCGCACGATGGCCCTGGGCACGGTCGAACCTCCGCGGCACCTCCTGGACCGCCACTACACGCGCAAGCACGGCCCGGATGCCTACTACGGCAACCCTTCCTCCGCCTGAGCGCGCCGAGGGGAGCCAGGAACGTCCTGGCTCCCCTCCGTGGTGCGGGTGTCAACGGACCCGGTCAGGCACGGGTCCAGCGCTGGTTGGTGCCGTTCCAGCAGGAGTAGAGCTGGATCTGCGTGCCGTTGGCGGTGCCGCTCGCGGCGGCGTCGAGGCAGAGACCGGACTGCACGCCGACGATGGAGCCGTCGGAGGCGAGGCGCCACTTCTGGTTGTCGGCGCCCCAGCAGGAGTAGATCTGCACCTTGGCGCCGTTGGCGGTGCCGGCGGCGTCCAGGCACTTGTCGCCGTAGACCCTGAGCTCACCGGCGGCGGTGAGGGTCCACTGCTGGTTGGCGCGGCCGTTGCAGTCCCACAGCTGGATCTGGGTGCCGTCGGTGGTGACGGCGCCGGGCACGTCCAGGCAGCGGCCCGAAGCGACGCCCTTGATCGGGCCGGAGCCGGGGGAGGGGGTGGGGGTGGGCGTGGGAGTCGGCGTGGGGGAGACGGCGTTGAGGGCGTTGAGGACGGAGGTGTACGCGGGCTTCTTGCTGCCGTCGCCGTTGAAGAGCAGCGGCGTGTGCTCCGCCCGCCAGGAGTCGGTGTCGCGCACGCCCCAGACGGTGATGCCGAGGCAGCGCGGCACGGCCAGGCAGTCGTTGGTCACGTTGGCGTACGTCGTGCCCGAGGCGCCCTGGATGTCGAGTTCGGTGATGGCGACGTCGACGCCGAGGGCGGCGAAGTTCTGCAGGGTGGTGCGGAAGTTGCTGTGGTAGGGGCTGTCGCTGTTGAAGTGCGACTGGAAGCCGACGCAGTCGATGGGCACGCCGCGCTGCTTGAAGTCCTTGACCATGGCGTACATGGCCTGGGTCTTGGCCCAGGTCCAGTTCTCCACGTTGTAGTCGTTGTAGCAGAGCTTGGCGGCCGGGTCGGCGGCGCGGGCGGTGCGGAAGGCGACCTCGATCCAGTCGTTGCCGCTGCGCTGCAGGTTGGAGTCGCGCCGGGCCCCCGAAGTGCCGTCGGCGAAGGCCTCGTTCACGACGTCCCACTGGGCGATCTTGCCCTTGTAGTGGGTCATGACGCCGGTGATGTGGTTGTTCATCGCCTGGCGCAGCGCGCTGCCGCTGAGGTTCTGCATCCAGCCGGGCTGCTGGGAGTGCCAGGCCAGGGTGTGGCCGCGCACCTGCTTGCCGTTCTGCACCGCCCAGTTGTAGACGCGGTCGCCGGCGGTGAAGTCGAACCGGCCCTGCTGGGGTTCGGTGGCGTCGATCTTCATCTCGTTCTCGGCGGTCACCGAGTTGAACTCCCGGTTCGCGATCGTCGTGTACGTCGCGTCGCCGAGCCGCCCCGACGCGATGGCGGTGCCGAAGTACCGGCCGCTCTGCGCCGCCGCGCTGCCCAGGGTGCTCTCGGCGGCCTGCGAGGCCTGCGGCGCGACCAGGACGGCGGCGGAACCGAGGACACCGACGACCAGCGCCGCGCCCAGGCCGCCGATTCTCCGGCGGACCCCGGACGCGAGAAGAGTGGGTGAACGCATTGCTGGACCTCCAGGGGGGGGACATCGCGGAATGATGTGAGCACGGTGGAAGGAATCCCCGTCTGCGCGTCCGCGCCCATGCGAAAAGGGCGTGCGTCGGCAGGACGCGAGATTCGAGGAACGACACCGTGGTGGCGGCGAATAAGTCGAGCCGCCTCGGAAATCAGTGTGGAAATGCGACAGGGGCATGTCAACAGTTTCGAGAATGTTTCGGAATTCCTGTGACGAAAGATTTCGTCGCGGAAGGCACAGGGAATAGCGGAGCGGCTGGAATGCCCCGGTCGGCGTGGAGAAATGCTCGTTAATGCGCCGCCCGCTGGCGCCGCTACCGGCCCGGAGAATCCCGCGGATGCGGATACCTGAGGTCGAACCATGCGAAACGGGCGTCACGGGTGGACGGGCGGCCGTGGGAGGTGGCGTAGAGACCGACCTGGACGCCGGTGAACAGCGGGGTGAGGAAGACGGCTTCGACCGTGGCCAGGTCCCGCCAGGCACCGTCCGGTCCCGCGTGCGCGAAGGTGTGGGTGAGGCCGCGGACGCGGACCCCCAGGCGCACGGGGTCGGGGGAGAGCCCGGCGCGGGCCAGGACGTCGGGGCCGCGCCGCAGGACGAGCCCCTCCGTCGTGCGCACGAGGAGGAGGTGGGCGTCGTCGTCCAGGACGACGGCGAGGCCGGCCTCTTCGTACGGCGCCGCGGGGGCGAAGTGCAGTTCGGTGGACGCGTCGCAGTCGGGTTGCTCCTGGGGCCGGACCAGGAGGGACGGGCTGCCGCGTTCGCCGAGGCGTTCCGGGCGGAGCCGGAGCCGGAGTCCGTCGCCGGTGGTCCAGAACGGCACGCGCGGGGTGCGCAGGCAGCTCCAGTCGGCGGAGAGGACCGCGAAGTCGTCGTGGAGGGGAGGGCGGGGACGGTCGTCTCCGAGGGCGACGGGTGAGAAGACCGGCCAGCCGTCGCTCCAGGTCACCCCGGCGAGGAAGGTCTCGCGCCCGATGGCGGAGCCCGGGCGGACGCCCAGGAGGACGGCCCGCCAGTCGCCTTCGGGGGTCCGCACGAGGTCGGCGTGCCCGGTGCAGGTCACCGGGCCCGTGGCGGGGGGCAGCACGGGGTTGCCGCGGGCACCCTCGTACGGGCCGGTGACGCGGGGGGCGCGGGCGGCGACCACGCTGTGGCCGGCCTCGGTGCCGCCTTCCGCGGTGAGCAGGAGGTAGGAGCCGTCGATCCGGTAGAGGTGCGGGGCCTCCGGCCATCGGGCGTCCGCCCGGCTCCCCGACCAGAGGACGTGCTCGGGGCCGGTGAGCCGCCGTTCGCGGGGCAGGTACTCGCGCATCCAGATCTCGGTGCGGCCGGCGGCCTCGTCCAGGACGCGGGCCGCGGTGAACCAGGCGCGGCCGCGGCCCTCGCCCTCTCCGCCCTCGCCCTCGCCCTCTCCGCTCTCGCCCGCGCGGTCGCCGCGCGTGCTGTGGTCGCCGTCGCCGTCGTCGAAGAAGAGTGACGGATCGAAGCCGTCCCCCTCCAGCCACCGCGGCTCCGACCACGGCCCCGCCGGGTCGGTCGCCGTGACGACGAAATGGCCGGGACCGTCCATCAGCGTGCAGACGAGGTGGAACTCCCCGTCGTGGTGGCGGATCGTGGGCGCGAACAGGCCGCGCGAGGGTCCGCACCCGTCGAGGTCGAGCTGGGACGGCCGGTCGAGCGCGGAGCCGATGCGGCGCCAGTGCACGAGGTCGCGGCTGTGGAAGACGGGAAGGCCCGGGAACCACTCGAAGCTGGACGTCACCAGGTAGTAGTCCGCTCCCACCCGGCAGACGGACGGATCGGGCCGGAACCCCGGCAGCACGGGCTCGTCGAAGGACGCGCTCACGGGACCGGAACGACGTCGGCCCTCCGGCGGGCGGCCGGAGGACGCAGGGGGACCGGCGGGTGGCCGGCCGGCGGCCGTACAAAGGTCGGCGTGAGGCCGAGCCGGGATCGTGCGGAGGCCGGTGCGGGGCCGAACCGGGATCGTACGGAAGCCGGCCCCCGTCCGAGCGGGGGCCGTAAGGAGGCGGGCGCGCGCTCGGACGGGGGCCGTACGAGGGTCGGCGCGCGGCCGACCGGGGTGTCCGCGGGGGCGTGCGGAGCGAAGGCGCCACGCCCGGGCAGGGGCGGGAGGGGGGTGCGCCGGGGCTCGTTCAAGGGATGCTCCTAGGGGCGAGGCGGGGCGGTGGAGAGCCGGACCCTGAGCTCGGTCGAGAGCTCCATCCGGGGGCTCACCAGGGGCTGGCCGTCCATGAGTTGGAACAGGGTGCGGGCGGCGACCCGGCCCATCTCCTCCAGCGGCTGACGCACCGTCGTCAGCGGCGGCGACAGCCAGTCGCACATCGGCAGGTCGTCGAAGCCGATCACGCTGAGGTCCCGCGGGATGCTCAGTCCACCCTGCCGGGCGGCCTCGTAGACGCCCATCGCCTGCTGGTCGCTGCCGGCGAAGACGGCGGTCGGCGGCTCGGGGAGGGCGAGCAGCTCCTGGGCGCACCGGAAGCCGCCCTCGTGCTGGAAGTCGCCGAAGCGGATCAGAGCGCGGTCGACCTCGACACCGGCCCGCTCCAGGGCCGACCGGTACCCGTCGATGCGGGCCTGGCTGCAGAGCATCTCCTTGCGTCCGCCGATCGCGGCGATCCGGCGGTGTCCGAGCTCCAGCAGGTGTTCGGTGGCGGCGAGGCCACCGGCCCAGTTGGTCGCCCCGACGCTCGGCACGCCGTTGCCCGGCAGGTCGATCGGGTCGATGACGACCAGCGCGGCCCCGGTCCGCTCGACCTGGGCGCGCTGGGACGGGGTGACCGAGGCGGTGACGAGGATGACGCCGTCGCTGCGGTGCAGGGCCGGCAGGGCGGTCCAGCCGGACGGCGAGGCCTCGCCCGGCGGGACGAGCGAGACGACGGTGGCGACGCTCCGCCGGGCGCACTCGGCCTCGACGCCGCGCAGGATCTCCACCGCCCACGCGCTGTCCAGGCCGCCGATGATCAGGTCGACGAGACCCGATCCGCGGCCTCTGCCCTGCCGTCCGGGCGGGAGGTAGTTGTGTGCCTGCAGCAGGCCCTCGATCCGTTCGCGCGTCGAGGGGGCGACATCGGAGCGGCCGTTGATCACTTTGGACACGGTGGCCTGGGAAACCCCCGCCTCCGCGGCGATGACGGCCAGGGTCGGGCGCTGCTCGCTCAACTTCTCTCCTCTGCGCGGATGCTTCCGGCCGACGACGGGTATCGCAAACTTTCGACGAGTTTCCGGGCGGTCCGACTGCTTGTCAACCCTGCGAACAGACGGGAGACGCAAAGAAATTGGCGCGGGGTCTTGACCGATTAGCCTCACGTTCCTAGTTTGTGGCAGCGCGGAATTCGAGAGTATTTCGAAAATGTTTCGCCGCCCGCCCCGGCATTCCCCATCCCGGAGGTCCCATGGCCAGCGCCCTCACGAGCCGACGCAGCTTCCTGGCACTCACGGGCTTGACCGCCCTGTCCGTCTCCCTGACCGCGGCCTGCGGGGCCGACGGTTCCGGCGGCACATCCGCCGACGGCAAGGTGTCGTTCGACTGGTGGAACATCGCCACCACCGAGCCCGGCAAGTCCCTCTTCCCGGAGATCTCCGCCGCGTACACGTCCGCTCACCCGAACGTCGCCATCCACACGACCTCGCTGGAGAACGAGGCGTTCAAGTCCAAGCTCACGGCGACCACTTCGTCCGGGAAGCTCCCGGACGTCTTCCAGACCTGGGGTGGCGGCGTGCTGCGGCAGCAGGTCGACGCGGGGCTCGTCGAGGACCTCACCGACGTCCTCGACTGGTCGTCCGAGCTCACCCCGGTCTCGCTGCAGGCCTACCAGATCGAGGGCCGCACCTACGGGGTTCCGTACGACATCGGCATGGTCGGCTTCTGGTACAATAAGAAGCTCTTCGCCCGGGCCGGGATCACCGCGCCCCCCGCCACCTGGGCCGAGTTCCTCGACGCCGTCGGCAAGCTCAAGGCGGCCGGCGTCACCCCGATCGCCCTCGCCGGCAAGGAGAAGTGGCCGGGCCACTACTACTGGGCCTACCTCGCGATGCGCGTCGCCGGCCTCCCGGCACTGCAACAGGCCTCCACCAGCAAGGACTTCACCGGAGCCGGCTTCGTCCAGGCGGGCGCCCACCTCAAGGAGCTGGTCGACCTCCAGCCCTTCCAGCCGTCCTTCCTCGGCGCCGGCTACGCCACCCCCGGAGGCCAGGCGGCGACCATGGGCAACGGCAAGGCCGCCATGGAGCTGATGGGGCAGTGGGGCCCGTCGGTGCAGAAGGACGCCGGTGCCGACCTCGGAGCGGACCTGGGGTTCTTCCCCTTCCCGACGGTCGACGGCGGCGTCGGGAAGGCCACCGAGGTGTTCGGCGGCGGTGGCGGCTTCGCGCTGCGCAAGGGAGCCCCGAAGGAGGCCCTGGACTTCCTCAGGTTCTTCGTCCTGGAGAACCAGGCCAAGCTGCTGGCCTCCAACGGCTACCTGCCGGTGGTGAAGGGCGCGGAGAGCGGGCTGACCGACGCGAACAAGAAGGTGGTGGCCGACAGCCTGGTCAAGGCGACGGGCTTCCAGCTCTTCCTCGACCAGGCCTATCCGCCGGCGGTCGGCCAGGAGGTCAACGACAGCGTCGCCGACCTCATCGCGGGCAAGAAGACGCCCGATCAGGTCACGGCGTCGATCACCGAGGCTGCGAAGAGTGCCTAGTTCCGTGCCCGCCCTGGCGAAGGAGCGGACGGAGGACGCCGTGCCGGTACGCCGCCCGCCCGCCCCGGGCCGTCCGTCGCCGCGCGGGTGGCGGGACTGGGCCGCGGTCGCCTGGTTCCTCGTCCCGGCCCTGGTCCTCTTCCTCGTCTTCGTCCTCGCCCCGATCGTCGTCGCCGTCTTCACCGGCTTCTACAAGTGGGGCGGCATCGGCCCCCTGGACGACTTCGTCGGCTTCGCGAACTACACCCGGCTCTTCGAGGACCGGGTCTTCCTCGGCGACCTGGGGCGCGGGCTGTACCTGATCGTCCTGTCGCTCACCGTGCAGCTGCCGTTCGCGCTGTTCACCGCGGTCCTGCTCAACCAGAGGCTGCGGGGCCGGGCCGTCTACCGGATGCTGTTCTTCGCCCCGTACATCCTGTCCGAGGTCGTCACGGCGGTCCTCTTCACGATGATCTTCCTGCCCGGCTCCGGCATGGCCGACCACCTCGCCGGGCTCCTGGGCCTGGAGAGCCTCCAGGGCAGGTGGCTCGCCGATCCCTCGACGGTCATGCCGACCCTCTTCGTCGTCATGGTCTGGAAGTACTTCGGCTTCCACATGATGCTCTTCCTCGCCGGGCTGCAGAGCATCCCGTCGGAGATCCTGGAGGCCGCGTCCCTCGACGGCGCCGGCGCCTGGCAGCGCTTCCGGCACGTGACGCTGCCGCTGCTCGGCCCGACGATCCGGATCAGCGTCTTCCTCTCGGTCATCGGCTCCATCCAGCTCTTCGACCTCGTCTGGGTCATGACCGCGGGCGGGCCCAACCACTCCTCCGAGACGATGGCGATCGCGATGTTCCAGTTCGGGTTCAAGCGGTACCAGGTCGGCTACGCCAGTGCCATCAGCGTGGTCCTGTTCATGATCAGCCTGGTCTTCTCCCTCTTCTACCAGCGCTACGTGCTCCGCCGTGACCTCAGCGGCGCCGTCACCTCGGGAGGCGGCCGATGAACGTCCGCCGGACCGCACGCGGCCTCTCGCTGCACTCCGTGATCTGGCTGATCGGCGCGTTCGTCGTCGTACCGCTGGTCTACGCGGTGATCTCCGGGTTCAAGAGCACCGGCGAGCTCACCGGCAACCCCTTCGGGCTGCCGGAGGAATGGAAGATCGGCAACTACACCGGCATCCTCGGCGACGGGATGTTCTGGCGGCAGATCGCCAACAGCGCGGGCATCGCGATCGGCACGGCCTTCGTCACGGTGGCGGCCTCCGCGATGGCGGCGTTCGTCCTCGCCCGGTACGCCTTCCGCGGCCGGGAGCTGTTCTACGGGCTGTTCACGATCGGGCTGATGTTCCCGTTCGCGGTCGCCGTCCTGCCGCTCTTCCTGATGCTGCGCACCTTCGGCCTGCTCGACCACCCGCTCGGGGTGATCCTCCCGCAGGCGGCCTTCGGGCTCCCCATGACGATCATCATCCTGCGCGGCTTCTTCCGGACCATCCCGGCGGAGGTCGAGGAGGCGGCCGTCATGGACGGCTGCGGCAAGTTCCGCTTCTTCTGGAGGATCCTGCTGCCGATGGCGCGGCCGGCGCTCGGCACCGTCTCGGTCCTGGCGATCGTCGCGAGCTGGAACAACTTCTTCCTGCCGCTGCTGGTGTTCAACGACCCGAAGTGGCAGACGATCCCGGTCGGGGTCCAGCAGTTCCAGGGGCAGTACTCGACCGACTACGCGCTCGTCCTCGCGTACATCGTGCTCGCCATGGTCCCCGCCCTCGCCTTCTACGCCGTCGCCGAACGGCAGCTGATCGGCGGCCTCGCCGCGGGCGCCACCAAGGGCTGACCCGCGCCCCCGTCCCCCTCCCAGGAGACCCTCGTGAAACGTCTGACCGCACTGACGACCGTCATTTTGTTAGCGCTCACAACTCAGGCCGCGTCGGCGGACCCACTGGCTCCCGCCGCCACCGCCACCGCCCGCACCACCGTCGACTTCCGCGGCGCGCTCCAGCCCATCGACGGATTCGGCTTCTCCATGGCCTTCCAGCGGGCCGACCTGCTGCACGGCGCGCGCGGCCTCAGCCCTGCCAAGCGGCGCGAGGTGCTCGACCTGCTGCTGAGCAAGGAGAAGGGCGCCGGCCTGTCCATCCTGCGCCTCGGCATCGGCTCGTCGACCGACCGGGTCTACGACCACATGCCGACGATCCTGCCGACCGACCCCGGCGGCCCCGACGCCACCCCGCAGTACGTCTGGGACGGCTGGGACGGCGGCCAGGTCTGGCTCGCCAAGGAGGCCAAGAAGTACGGCGTCAAGCGGTTCTTCGCCGACGCCTGGAGCGCGCCGGCCTTCATGAAGACCAACGACAGCGAGAACGACGGCGGCGAGCTGCGGCCCGAATGGCGCCGGGCGTACGCGAACTACCTCGTCCAGTACGCGAAGTTCTACCAGCGGGAGGGCATCGGCATCACCGACCTGGGGTTCACCAACGAACCCGACTGGACGGCCACCTACGCCTCGATGCGGTTCACCCCGCAGCAGGCCGTCGACTTCCTCAAGGTGCTCGGGCCGACCGTCCGCGCCTCCGGACTCAAGACGGAAGTGGTCTGCTGCGACGCCGCCGGCTGGGACCGGCAGGTCGCCTTCACCGAGGCCATCGAGGCGGACCCCGAGGCCGACAAGACCGTGAAGACCATCACCGGTCACCGCTACAGCGGTCCGACCACGGTCCCGCAGCCCACCGACAAGCGCGTGTGGATGTCGGAATGGTCACCGGACGGCACCACCTGGAACGAGAACTGGGACGACGGCAGCGGCTACGACGGCCTCACCGTCGCGGCCGACATCCAGAACACCCTGACCGTCGGCAACGCCAGCGCCTACGTCTACTGGACCGGCGCGTCCCTCGGCGCGACCCGGGGACTCATCCAGCTCGCCGACCCCGGTGACGACTACCGGGTCTCCAAGCGGTACTGGGCGCTCGCCGCCTTCAGCCGCTTCATCCGCCCCGACGCCGTCCGCGTGCCGGTCACCGACCCCGACCCGGCCCTCCGGATCACCGCCTTCCGCAACACCGACGGCAGCCGCGTCATCGAGATCCTCAACACCGCCACCACCGAGACCTCCACCACCTTCAGCCTGCGCGGCGGCCACGACCGGCACCCCGAGGCCTACGTCACCGACGAGACCCGCTCGATCGCCCCGGCCGCCGTCGCCTCCGTCCACGGCACCACCCTCACGGCCGAGCTCGCCCCCCGCGCGCTCACCACCATCGTCCTCGACTGAGCCCGACCACCCCCGAGGAGGCACCCCATGCCCCTGCCCCGGCACCTCGTCGCCCTGTCCGCCGCCGTCTGCCTCGCGGCCGGCCTCGCCGCCGCGCCCGCGACCGCCGAGCCCCGCCCGAAGACGCTCGGCGAACTCGCCAAGAAGCACCACAAGTACTTCGGCTCCGCCACCGACAACCCCGAGTTCACCGACGCCGCCTACCTGAAGCTCCTCGGCAGCGAATTCGGCCAGACCACCCCCGGCAACGCCATGAAGTGGTACGCCACCGAACCCGAGCCCGGTGTCTTCGACTTCACCGCCGGCGACGAGGTCGTGGCCTTCGCCAAGGCCCACCACCAGAAGGTCCGCGGCCACACCCTCGTCTGGCACAGCCAGCTCCCCGCCTGGCTCACCGACCGCACCTGGACCGCCGAGGAGCTGCGCCCCGTCCTCAAGAACCACATCCAGACGGTCGCACGGCACTACAAGGGCCGGGTCATCCACTGGGACGTCGTCAACGAGGCCTTCAACGAGGACGGCACCTACCGCGAGTCGATCTTCTACAAGACGCTCGGCCCCGGCTACATCGCCGACGCCCTCCGCTGGGCCCACGAGGCCGACCCGCACGCCAAGCTCTACCTCAACGACTACAACGTCGACGGCATCAACGCCAAGAGCGACGCCTACTACGCGCTCATCAAGCAGCTCAAGGCCGACGGCGTCCCGGTCGAGGGCTTCGGCCTCCAGGGCCACCTGGCGCTCCAGTACGGCTACCCCGCCGGCGTCAAGGAGAACATCCAGCGCTTCGCCGACCTCGGCGTCGAGGTCGCGGTCACCGAACTCGACATCCGGATGGAGCTCCCGGCCACCCCCGAGAAGCTCGCCACCCAGGCCGCCTGGTACGCCGACTACGTCAAGGCCTGCCTGGAGGTCCGCAAGTGCGTCGGCGTCACCATCTGGGACTACACCGACAAGTACTCGTGGATCCCCTCCGTCTTCCCCGGCGAGGGCGCCGCCCTGCCCTACGACGAGAACCTGGCGCCCAAGCCCGCCTACCACGCGATCAGGAAGGTGCTGGGCGGATGATCAGGACGGCGATCGTCGGAACGGGCGGGATCGCCGGCATCTGCCACGTCCCCGCCCTCCGGGCACAGGCGCACCGGGCCGAGATCGTGGCGGCCGTCGACGTGGACGCCCTGCGCGCCGAGGCCTTCGCGGCCGAGCACGGCATCCCCGCCGTCCACACCGACCTCCCCACCATGCTCCGCGAGCAGCGCCCCGACGTCGTGCACCTGTGCACGCCGCCGTTCCTGCACGCCGAACAGGCCGTGACCTGCCTGGAGGCGGGAGCGTGGGTGTGGTGCGAGAAGCCGGTGGCCCTGTCGCTGGCCGAGCTCGACCGGATCCAGGCCGCCGAGGGCCCCGCCGCCGCGGGCGCGGTGTTCCAGCACAGGTACGGCTCGGGCGCCCGGTACCTGCGCGACCGGATCGCCGCCGGGACCCTGGGCCGTCCCCTGGTCGCCCAGTGCGTCACGGCCTGGTACCGCGACGACGCCTACTACGACGTGCCCTGGCGCGGCACCTGGGGGAGCGAGGGCGGCGGCCCGACCCTGGGCCACGGCATCCACCAGATGGACCTGATGCTGGACGTGCTCGGGGCGTGGGCCGAGGTCCGCGCGATGGCCGGCCGCCTGGAGCGCGACGTCCAGACCGAGGACGTCTCCGCGGCCCTGGTCCGCTTCGAGAACGGAGCCCTCGCGACGGTCGTCAACAGCGTCCTGTCCCCGCGCGAGGAGAGCTACCTGCGCTTCGACCTCACCGACGCCACGGTCGAACTGCGGCACCTCTACGGCTACTCCAACGCGGACTGGACGTTCACCCCCGGGTCGCCGGACGTGACGTGGGAGCCGCCCGACGACCTGCCCAGCTCGCACACCGCCCAGCTCGCCGCCTTCCTCGACGCCTACGAGGCGGGCACCCGGCCCGACCTCGGCCGGCCCACGATGGAACTGGTCACCGCCCTGTACAAGGCCGCGATCACCGGCCGCCCCGTCCGGCGCGGCGAGATCGACCCGGCCGACCCGTTCTACGGCTCGCTCCACGGCGGCCGCCCGGAGGTGTTCCGATGACCTTCGAAATCGTCGAACAGGACGACTCGTTGACCGTCAGGACGCGCGGGGTCGACCTCTTCCGGTACGTGCACCGGCCGGTCATGGACCCCTTCGAGGCACCCAAGCCCTATCTGCATCCGGTCCGCACGCTCGCCGGCGACACGGTCACCGGCTACCGGCCGCACGACCACCGCTGGCACAAGGGCGTCCAGTTCACGGCGTCGTGGGTGTCGGGCCAGAACTTCTGGGGCGGCGGCACCTACCTGCGGGGCCGGGGCTACGTCGACCTGCCGAACCTCGGCACGATGCGCAGCCTCGCCGTGTCCGCCGCGACGGAGCACGGCCGCGCCCGGATCACCGAGGACCTGGCCTGGCACACGATGGCCGGGGAGCACTGGATCGACGAACGCCGCACCCTGACCGCGTGCGACGTCGAGGCCGACTCCTGGACCCTGGAGGTCACCACCGCGCTCACCAACGTCCACGACAGCACCCTGGTGTTCGGCAGCCCGGGCACCCAGGGCAGGGAACTCGCCGGATACTCCGGCCTGTTCTGGCGCGGCCCGCGCGACTTCACCGGCGGCGAGGTGATCGGCCCGGCGATGGGGGAGAAGGGCGACCGGCTGGCCTTCGTCGGCCGGCACGACGAGGTGGACCGTGCCTCCACGCTGCTGTTCCTCGACGATCCGGCCGCCCCCGGCCGCTGGTTCGTCCGCAGCGAGCCCATCCCCGCCGTCAACCCGTCCCTGGCCTTCGACGAGGAACTGCCGCTGGCCCCGGGAGACACCCTGGCGCGCCGCTACCGGATCGTCGTCGCCAGCGGCGCGTGGACCCCCGCCCGCCTCTCCCGCCACGTCCAGGAACACCCGTGGTGAGCCCCCTCCCCGGCGGCGTGGGGATCTCCGCGCTGACCGTGTACGACTGGGAGGCCGCCGACGGGCTCCGCGGCGGCACCCCCCACATGCACCTCGTCTGCTCGGAGGCGTACGTCGTCATCGCCGGTGAGGGCAGCGTCCAGACCCTCACCGCCTCCGGTTTCGCCGACACCCCGCTGCGTCCCGGGGACGTCGTCCGGTTCACCCCCGGCACGATCCACCGCCTCGTCGACACCGGCGGACTGCGCCTCGTGGTGCTCATGCAGAACAGCGGGCTCCCCGAGGCGGGCGACGCCGTCCTCACCTTCCCCCCGGCCGTCCTCGCCGATCCCGAGGCCTACCGGGCGGCGGCCACCCTGACCGGCGACCACGCCGTCGCGGCACGCCGCCGCCGCGACCTGGCGGTCGAGGGCTTCCTGGCCCTGCGCGACGGCGGGCTGGCGGAGTTCCACGCCGCGGCCCACCGGCTGAAGCGGGACCTCCTGGACGCCTGGTGGCTCCGCTGGCGCGACGGCCCGCTGGCGGCGGCCCTCGCGACCGGCTCCCAGCTGGCGGCCCTCAGAGCCGGAGACCTCTCCCACCTCGACCACGGCGAGGTGGCCCGGCTGGAGCACCCGGCGGAACCGGGCTTCGGCATGTGCGGCCTCCTCCACCCCTACGCCGCCCCCGCTCCCGCCCCCGCCCCCGATCCTCCGACGCGGCCGCCGCGCGGCTCGTCGGACGCACCCCACCCCTCTTCCCCGAAGGAGCTCTCCTGATGAGATTCCACCGCCCGCCCCTGGTCCTGGGGCTCGTCCTCGCGGTCCTGTCGTCCCTGCTGCTCGGGGCCACTCTCCTCACGGCCCCGCCCGCCGCCGCGGCGACCGTCGACACCAACGCCTGGTACGTCCTGGTCAACCGCAACAGCGGCAAGGCCCTGGACGTCCACAACCTCGCGACCGGCGACGGCGCCCGCATCACCCAATGGACCAGGAACGACCAGAACCAGCAGCAGTGGCAGTTCGTCGCCTCCGGCGACGGCTACTACCGCGTCAAGTCCCGCCACTCCGGCAAGGTCCTGGACGTCCACAACCTCTCCACCGCCAACGGCGGCGCGATCGTCCAGTGGACCGACCTGAACGGCACCAACCAGCAGTGGCGGCTCGCCGACAGCCCGGACGGCCACGTCCGCCTCGTCGCCCGCCACAGCGGCAAGGCCCTGGAGGTCCAGGGCGGCTCCACCGCCGACGGCGCGAACGTCGTCCAGTACGACGACTGGGGCGGCGCCAACCAGCAGTGGCAGCTCGTCAAGGTCGCCGGCGGCGGCACCCCCGGCACCTGTGCCCTCCCCTCGACGTACCGCTGGTCGTCGACGGGCGCGCTGGCGCAGCCCAAGGCCGGATGGGCTTCGCTGAAGGACTTCACCGTCGCCCCCCACAACGGGCGGCACCTCGTCTACGCGACCACGCACGGCGCCGCGGGCACGGGCGCGGGCTGGGGCTCGATGAACTTCAGCCCGTTCACCGACTGGTCCGAGATGGCCTCGGCGTCCCAGAACGCGATGTCGACGTCCGTCGTCGCCCCCACCCTCTTCTACTTCGCGCCGAAGAACATCTGGGTGCTCGCCTACCAGTGGGGCAGGACCGCCTTCTCCTACCGGACGTCGACCGACCCCACCAACCCGAACGGCTGGTCGGCTGAGCAGGAGCTCTTCTCCGGATCCATCACCGGCTCCGGAACGGGGCCCATCGACCAGACGCTGATCGCCGACGACCGGAACATGCACCTGTTCTTCGCCGGTGACAACGGCAGGATCTACCGGGCGAGCATGCCGATCGGGAACTTCCCGGCCAGCTTCGGCTCGTCGTACACGACGATCATGAGCGACACGACGAACAACCTGTTCGAGGCCCCGCAGGTCTACAAGCTGCAGGGCCAGGACCGTTACCTCATGATCGTCGAGGCGATCGGCTCCCAGGGCCGGTACTTCCGCTCGTTCACGGCCACCAGCCTGAACGGCACCTGGACGCCCCAGGCCGCCACCGAGAGCAACCCCTTCGCCGGCAAGGCCAACAGCGGCGCCACCTGGACCGACGACATCAGCCACGGCGAACTGATCCGCACCAGCGCCGACCAGACCTTCACGGTCGACCCCTGCAACCTGCGCTTCCTCTACCAGGGCCGCGCCCCCGGCTCCGGCGGGGACTACGGCCAGTGGCCCTACCGTCCGGGCCTGCTGACGCTGCAGCGCTGACGAACTGCGGCAGGCGGACTTGAAAAAAGGGAAGCGCTTGCAGATCCCTGAAGGTCAGGTGAACTGCGGTGATACACCCGAGCGTCGGATCTGTCTGAAAATGTTTGCAGACACTTGCGCAAGGCTGGGAGTGCTTCGAAGATGCATCGCATGACCGATCTGATGAACCGTCTGCCGCGCGCGGCGGCCCTCGCCTCGGCGGGGCTCCTGCTCTCCCTGCCCGCCGCCCCGTCCGCCGCCGCGGCCACCGCGTCCGCCGCCCCCGCCTGCGTGGAGTACGCCCAGGGCTGGCGCTACACCGACGTCCACAACGGCTGCGGCGACGCGGTCGCCATAACGGTCGACTACACGAACGGACAGTGGGCCCCGTGCCGTGTGATCCCGTCCGGCGAGCGGGCGACCTTCGCCGGCTACGGGACGGACGGCAACTACGTGACCGGGCTGCGGACGTGCGACCCGGCCGCGACCACCGGCAGCTGATCCGGCCAGAGCGTTTCCTTCCGGGCGGCGCCTCGTTGCCCCGCGTGGCAGGCGCACCCCGCGTCCTGCCGCAGGACACGCGGAACGAGGAGCGGCGATGACCGGTCGGGACTTTCTGACGGCGAAGATCGAGCGTGGTTTCGACCAGCTCGACGTGAACGGCAACGGCGTGCTGACGGAGGACGACCACGTGGTGATGGGACGCCGCGTGGCGTCCTCCCTCGGGCACGCCGAGGGCTCCCCGGAGGCGCGCCGGATCGTCGACGCCTACCTGGGCATCTGGCGGGAGGTGCACCTGCCGTTCCTGCCGGCCGGAGAGGACGGGATCCCGCGGGAGCGGTTCGTCGCCTCGACCCGCGCGCTGGCCGACAGCCCCGGCGTCGCCGAGGCCACCCTCGGCAGGATCGCCGAGACCTACCTGCGGATCGCGGACATCGACCAGGACGGGCGGGTCAGCCCCGCCGAGTTCCTCGCCTTCCAGCGTGGGCACTTCCCCGGGTTCACCGAGGAGGACGCGGCCGAGGCGTTCCGTCACCTCGACACCGACGGCGACGGCACGCTGTCGCCCGCCGAATTCACCAGCGCCGTCGTGGAGTTCTGGACCAGCCCGGATCCCGAAGCCGCCGGCAACTGGTGGATGGGGCAGCCGGTCGCCGACCGGAGCTGAGCCGTCCGTCCCGGCCCCGACGGTGGCGGTCCCCCGGGCGATTCGCCCGGAGCAGGAATTCCGGGGAGGGAGGCACCTGTTGGGGCGTACATGAATCTCGGAGTGACGCTCAGCTCGACCTCCCGGCAGCTCCCCCTGGACGACACCGTCGCCCTCGCGCGCGAGGCGAGGGACGCCGGTCTCCACTCGGGATGGTTCGGTCAGTCCTTCGCGTACGACTCGCCCTCGCTGGCCGCGATCGTCGGCCGCGAGGTGCCGGGCCTGCACGTGGGGACGGCCGCGCTCCCGATCTTCGGCCGGCATCCGCTGCTCGTCTCCAGTCAGGCGCAGACGGCACAGGCCGCCACCGGCGGCCGCTACCACCTCGGGCTCGCCCTCGGCACCCGGCACCTCACCGAGGGCGCGTTCGGGCTTCCGTACCAGCGGCCCATCGGTCTGCTCAGGGAGTTCCTCACCGCCCTGCGGCCCCTCCTCGAAACGGGGGAGGCCGACTTCCACGGCGAGCTGCTGACCGCGACGACGCCCTACTCGGCGTCCGTGCCGGGAGCCCGGCCGACGGTGCCGGTGCTCGTCGCGGCCATGGGGCCGCAGGCCCTGCGCGTGAGCGGCGAACTCGCCGACGGGATCCTTCCGTTCCTGGCCGGGCCACGTGCGCTCGCCGAGCACATCGTCCCGGCCGTGACCGCAGCGGCGGACGCGGCGGGCCGGCCCGCGCCCCGGATCGTGGCGCTCGTGCCCGGCGCGGTGACGGACGACGCCGAGGGAGTGCGGCGGCGCGCGGCGGAAGCGCTCGCGCTCTACGAGAGGGTCCCCTCCTACCAGCGCGTCATCGAACTCTCCGGCGCCGGCCGGGCCGCCGACCTGGCCGTCCTGGGTGACGAGGAGACCGTGGCCGCCGAGATCCGCCGCTACCGTGACGCGGGCGCGACGGAAGTGGTGTTCACGGCGACGGACCTGAGCGGCGAGGACGACCGCCGCCGCACCTGGAAACTGCTCGGAGAGCTGTCGCGAGGCTGAGCCCCGCCCCCTCCGGTCGGCATGCCGACCGGGGCCGGAAGCCGGGCCCCATCGGTATCGGCCGGCTCACCGGCGCCCGCGGCCGTTTGGTCACCGCGGGCGCCGGCGTGCTCCTGGTCACCCTCGGGCCGGCGACCCCGGTGACCGGTTCGGCCGGGGGGCCGGCCCACGGACGACCGCGACGGAAGCGGCGGCGCTCGCGGGGGATCCTCTCTCCGGCCTCGATCGCGACGGGCAGCCGGTTCTCGGCCGGCGGCAGCGGGCAGGTCGCGAAGCCGGTGTAGGCGCACGGCAGATCGGCGGCGCGGTTGAAGTGGAGCACCACAGCGTCGTCGGCCCGGGGGAGCGCCGATGCCGCCGTGACCGGCCGGCGACGGGTCCGGCCCCGAGGCCGCCCGCTCCCCGAAGCGGTCGAGTCCTCAGGGTCACCCGCGTCCACGGGCAGCGGGAGGGCCGTCCGTCTCCCAGGGCTGCCCGTGGTCGAGGGCGAAGGCCGCGAAGTCCTGCCCGGGTCCGCCGCCCGTGCGCAGGAAACGTTCGTCGAGCACGCCGGCGAGGTCGTCCAGCGCCCTGTCCAGGACCGACGCGGAGAGCCGCACGTCCGGATGGTCCGCCTCCGCCGCCCGCGCGGCGAGGCCCAGCGCGTAGCCGAGCTGCCGGGGCAGGGCCGTGTGCTCGTCGGCGTCGTGGAAGTAGTACGACTCGGCGTACTGCATGAAGTCGACGGTGGCCAGGCCGGACGCCAGCCCGTCGAGCATCGCCGCACCGCCGCCGGAGTCGAGGGACCGGGTGGTCGTCGCGCTGCGGCGCAGGTGCGAGAGGCGCAGCGCGAGCGTTCTGCGGCGGGCGAGGGCCGGGTGGACGCCGAGGATCCACGCCACGGTCGCGGACAGCAGGACGAAGCCCACGAGGGCCTCCATCGGGGCCAGCACGCGCGGCCATCCCGTCGCCGGAGCGATGTCGCCGAGCCCGAGCGTGGCCAGGGTGACGAGGGAGACGTACAGGGCGTCCACCGGGCTCGCGTGCTCGCCGGGGGCGAGCCCGGACGCGTAGGAGAAGTCGTCCGGCATGTGGGGCCAGTAGACGAGCGCCCAGCCCACGGCCACCGTCAGGGCCCACACGGCGACGACCGCGACCATGCCGAGCGGGCCGGCGAGCCCGGCCGGCCGCCGGCGCGAGCCGCGATGGGCCGACACGCGCCAGACGGTCCGCATGACGAGCCTGCTCAGGCCGCCGTGACGGGTCGGATGCCACAGGGTGTGGAAGACGTCCCGGAGGATGACGAGGACCAGGAGAGCCCCCGACGCGGTCACCAGCCAGGCCATCGCGCCTCCCTTCCGCTACGGTCCCGCCCCGGTCCGGGCGGCGAGCCGGTGCCGGACCACGGCCGTCAGCGCCGACAGCCGGGTCGACGCCGAGGGGACCGGCGGGACCGGCCCGTCGATGCTCCGTGCCGACTCCGGGAGTTCCGCGAGGTCCGCCTCGAAGCGGGCCCGGGCCGCCGCGAGGGTGTCCGGTGGCCCGGTGCGGAGCCCGCCGCGCATCACGGTCCGCAGCAGCGGCTCCGTGCCCTCGGGCGGCTCCTCGTTCGCCAGGCCGACGACGTCGCGCAGCCCCGGCCCGCGGAAGACCTGTTTCGGGCCCGGCGTCGTGACCTTGGCGGACGACAGCTTCATCACGGGCCGGCCGTCGTACTCGACCAGCTTGTACGCGGCGTCCAGATACGGCGCGTCGGAGGCCGTGCCGACCTTCGTCCCGACGGCGTACGCGTCGATCGGCGCGCCCTCCCGCACCAGCCGGTCCACCCCGTACTCGTCCAGGCCGCCGCTCGCGATGATCCGGACGTCCGTCAGCCCGGCGGCGTCGAGCGCGGCACGGGCCCGGCGGGCCAGCGCCCCCAGGTCGCCGCTGTCGAGCCGGACCGCGCATCCTGCGGCGAGCCCGAGGTCCGCGAACACGCGGGCCGCGGTCGCGACCCCGCGCCCGGTGTCGTAGGTGTCGACCAGGAACGTCACCGGACCGGGGTGGGTCCGGGCGAAGGCGCGGAACGCCCGCTCCTCGGAGGGGAAGCACTCGACGTACGAGTGGGCCATCGTGCCGGCCGCCGGGATGCCGTACCGGCAGGCGGCGGCGACGTTGCTGGTGCCCGCGAACCCAACCAGGGCGCACAGCCGGGCCGCCTGCACGCCGGCCCCGGGGCCGTGGGTCCGGCGGAGCGAGAAGTCCACCAGTCGGCGCCCGGCGGCGGCGAGCACGCACCGGGCGGCCTTGGAGGCGACCGCCGTCTGGTGGCAGAGCAGCGACAGCAGGCAGGTCTCCACCAGCTGCGCCTGGGGGAGCGGCGCGGTGACCTCCAGGAGCGGCTCTCCGGCGAGGACGATCCTGCCCTCCGGAACGGCCCGCACCTCCCCGTCGAAGGAGAGTCCGCGCAGCGGTGCGAGGTCCGCGACGGGCCGCCGCAGCGCCGTCGCGAACTCCTCGGCGTCCGCGTCGCCGACCCGGAACCGCGCCAGACGGTCGAGGGCCGGTTCCAGGCCGGCGGCGACCAGGAAGCCCCGCCCCGGCGGAAGGTCCCGCACGAACAGGCTGAACGTGGCCGGTGCCCGCATGTCCTCCCGCAGGTACGAGAGCGCCATGGTGACCTCGTACAGGTCGGTGGTCGTCACCTCGGACATGCTTCGAGCATGCGCGGCCGACCGGCGCCGCGCACGTCGCCGGGGGCGGGGCGTTCCGGGCCGGCTCCCGACCAGCGACCACCACTCCTCTACAAATCTGTAGAAAGAGGTGTCTCCGTCTGCCTGAGCCCCTTCGGATCCCTTCCCGGAACGAGGGGGAGCGGGCGACCCGCAGGGGGCGGACCGGTTCGTACGCCGTTTCGGCCCGGAGCCGGCCGAAGGGCCCCCACGGTCCAGGGAGGGGGCCGGAGCGGTCGGCGGAGGCCCTGGCCGGACGGCGTCGGCACGTCAACGGCCGGGCACGACGGCGAGGAGTTCGGCGAGGCCGCGTCGGGTGGTGGCGATGACGACCCGGTCCCGGGGCTGGAGGACGTAGCCGGGGTGGAGGTCCCACAGGAGCTGGGGCTGCTCGCCTCCGTGGGGGGTGGAGGCGAGGTCGGGGCGGCGGGCGGCCGGGTCGGCGGTGTCGAGGGCGAGGACGCGCCAGGCGTTCGGGCGGAACGACTCGGCGACGGTGCGGCCTTCCAGCTGGGGGTGGCCGGCGACGAGGAGCGCGGCGAAGAGCAGCACCTTGCGTTCGACGGGGATCGCGCCGAGGATCTGGCGGCCCATCATGGCGCCGGCGAAGGCGGGTGCGGCGAGGTGGGAGACGCTGCGGCTGCGGGTGACGGCGTCGGGGTGGGCGGAGCGCAGGGTGCGGTAGACGGCGGTGGCGAAGTCGTCGTCGTAGATCCGCAGGACCGTGCGCAGGTCGCCCTTGAGGGCCCGGGCGGCGAGGACCGCTTCCAGGTTGGTGGTGTCGGAGCTGGTGAGGGCGAGCAGGGCGTCGGCCTGGTGGACGCGGGCCGCGTCGAGGACGCCGTCCTCGGTCACGTCGCCGAGGATCACGGGGACGCCGAGGTCCCGGGCGAGGGGGATGCCGCGGGCGTCCGGGTCCTGCTCGACGCAGACGACGGGGACGTCGTACTCCCGCAGCCGGGCGAGGACCCGGGCGCCGATCTTGCCGAGCCCCAGGAGCACGACGTGCCCGGACAGTCCGCGTGGCGGGCGCCGCAGAGCACCGGACGCGCGGAACGTGCCCAGCGCCTCCAGGCCTCCGGCCACGAGCAGGGGCAGCAGGGCCAGGCCGACCAGACCGGACAGCAGTTGGAGGACCTGCCGGGTCGTCGAGCCGTCGAGCGCGGGGTCGTTGATCGAGAAGAGGTCGAGCAGGGTCAGGTACGCCGCGTGCGTGGGGTCGGCGTCGGTCAGGACGGCCGTGGTGGCGGTCAGCGCGAGGACCGCGGCCACGACGCCGGCGACCGCCCACCGCAACCGGCTGGAGAACACCTCGCCCAGCGGCGCTCCGCGTCGCGCGAACCGCCGGGGCGGCAGGGCGGGCCCGGACCGGCGTACGGCTTCCAGGACGACGGCTCCCCGTCCTTGGGACGCCTGGACGGTCCGGTCCTCGGGGAGGAGCTCGGGCCCCTGCGAGCCGCTGGTGTCGGAGCCTTCGGCCCCCGCGGGGTCGCCGGCGGTGGAGGACAGCAGGGCGAGGGTGCACAGGCCGGGATCGGACACCTCGCCCCGGCCGGGGGCCGGGCGCTCCGCCGCACGGAGCAGCAGTCCGTCGGCCTGGACGACCTTGCGGGTGTCGGCGATGGCGGTGGCCACGAGCGCGGGGGCGGCGGTGTCCGCGTCGGACAGCACGGTCGTGGACGCGTCCAGGACGGTCCGGTCCGCGGCGGACGCGGTGACGAGGGCGGCCTGGTCGAGGAGCCCCTCCAGGTGGTCGCCGAGCTTGCGGTTGTACATGCGGACGACCAGCCGCAGCCCCGGGTTGAGCCTGCGCGCGGCCAGCGCCGCCCGCAGATTCGTCTCGTCGTCCTCGTAGAGCAGGGCGAGCGCGGCCGCCTCGTCCACCCCGGCACGCCGCAGGGCTTCGCGCGTCGGCGCCGGGGCGGACAGCTCCCGCAGCGGTGGAGCCACCCCGGGACGACGCGCGGCGGCCGGCTCCGTCCCCGCCTCGCCCGCCTGACCGTCGGGCACGACGAGGACGACGTGCCGCCGGTAGATGTCGCGCAGTTCGGCGGCCAGCCGGCGGGCGAGCCCGTCATCGCCACAGACCACCATGTGACCGTCGGTCCACGGGCCTTCCTGGTACGGCAGCGCGGTCATGTCTCCCCCCTCCGAGGCGCCGGACCGACCGTCCCGGCCTGGCCCGGCCCGGCCCGGTGATACTCGACCGTGTAAGTGGCGCCCCTGGCAAGGTCGTTGAGCGCGAGGACGAGGAACGCGCCGGTGGGACGCCGTGACGTGGACTCCCGCGACGCGGACCCACATGACGCGGACCCCCGCGCCGCTCGCCCGCACCGGGGCCCGCACGGGGCCCGCGTCAGGGCCCCCGCCGTGCGTCGGTGCGCCTTCGCCGTGCGTAGGGTGTCATGGCCTGGTCGGCGCGTCGACTGCCCGGATCCGGCAATCTCGTGGCCCGTTCGGTGCCGGGGCCGTACGGAGGCCGTACGGAGACACGGAGGTCGCACGGAGGCCGCTCGGAGACGCGTCACCCGGGGACTCGCTCGTGCGTACCCGGAATCAGGGGAACCGTCGGGCGATCGCGTCCACGATCCGGTCCGGCGCGTCCTCCTGGACGAAGTGCTTCGCCCGGTGGAGTTCGACGACGCTCAGTTCGGTGAAGGAGGAGCGAAGGCGGGGGATGCACGCCTCCGGCCGGAACACCATGTCCCGCATGCCCCAGACCGCCAGGGCCGGTTTGTCGCCGAGACGGGCGGGGACCTCCCGGGCGAGCTCCTCCAGCAGGGGCCGTGCGGCGCGGATCTCCCTGGGCATGACCGCGAGGCCGCGGCGGGCTTCCTTCGTGGGCTGCACCAGGCGGTAGTGGTCGGCTTCGGCGGCTGTCAGGGCGGGACCGGTTCTGCCGAGCAGAAGCTTCTCCACGAGCAAGTTCTTCTCCAGAATGCGCCGTTGCAGGGGGCGGCTGCTCATGATCGCGCTGAACGCCCGGTTCGCCGGCGACTCGATCGGCCAGAACGCCGTATTGCCCAACACGATCCCCCTGACGCGGTCCGCCCGTGCGGCTGCCGCCCCGAGACCGATCGGTCCGCCCCAGTCCTGCCCCATGAGGAGGAATCCGTCGAGGCGTAGGTGGTCGATCAGTTCACCCAGGACCGCCGTCTGTTCCGCGATGGTGTAGCCGAAGCCGGCCGGGCGCTCGGACAGGCCGAAGCCGAGGTGGTCGACGGCGATGCAGCGGTAGCGGTCGCGCAGGCCCTCCACGACGTGGCGGTAGAGGAAACTCCAGGTGGGGGAGCCGTGGCAGAAGAGGATCGGCGGTCCTGACCCCTGGTCCACGTAGTGGACCCGGCCCGCGGAAGAGTCGAACCACCGCGAGGTGAAGGGGTACAGGCCCGGATCGGGAACGAAGTCGATCATCATGGCGCTCTCCTCCGGCTCGGTGAGGTGTCATGCCGACGCGTCCGTGATACTACAGATGTAGTGTGCGGGGCGACACCCTGACGCCGCCTTCGTCCCCGACGGGACCGCCGCGCCCGCTCCGCCGGCGGGGGGAGCTCGTGAAACGGGCGGGAACGCCAGGACGCTCGTCCTGGCAAGGGGCGGCGGGACGTCAGGCGCTTCGGTCCGGACGTGGCGCTGGACACGGTCCTGCGGCTGTTCCGGCGGCAGGGCCGGCTCTCCGGGGGAGCCGCCCCGGACGCCCCGGCCACCGCGGCCGACGTGCCGCTTCTACCGGGACGCGCCGCTCTCCCCGCGGACGGGGAGCCGTCCCGCCGCTTCGCGTCGGGAGAGCCGCCCGTGTTCCCGGTCGGCCCAGCGCCGGACCCGGTCGGGTTCCAGCGAGGTGCCGTGGCCGACGTGGAGGCGGGTGGGGTTCAGGGCGAGCATCTCGCGCAGACTCGCGAGGTTGCCCAGCGGATCGTCGTGGAACGGCGGGTTGGCGGGCCGGCCCCGCACGAGGCCGAAGAAGGAGTTGGCGATCAGGTCGCCGGCGACGAGGTCCCCACGGTCGGTGAGGACGGAGACCGAGCCGGCGGTGTGCCCGGGGGTGGGCATGATGCGGGCCGACACCCCGAAGTCCTCCAGGTCGGTCTCGCCGGTGACGAGGACGTCGGGTTCGAGCGGTTCCACGCGGATGTGCAGGTTCTTGTGCCTGGCCATGAGGCGGCCCATCGGTCCGGTGGGCCGCTAGGGCTCGCGGGCCCGGCCGCTGCGGTAGGGGCCGAGGTCGGCGACGTGTCCCGCCACGGGCGCCCCCGTCAGGCGGTGCAGCTCGGCGGCGGAGCCGAAGTGGTCGATGTGGCCGTGGGTGAGGACGATCAGGGACACGTCGGCGGGGTCCACACCGTGGTCGGCGACCTGCTCGTAGATCTTCCGGCCGCTGCCGGGCGTCCCCGCGTCGACGATGACGGGGCGGCGGCCCAGCAGCAGGTACGCGTTGATGTGGTGCCGGCCTGTGACCGGGAGGGGGACGACCTTGGCTCGGGGCATGGTTCTCTCCTTGGGCATGACGGTCCACCGCCGCGCGGTGCCGGGCGGGTGGTCGGGTGAGCGATGGGGTGAGCGGGGTGCTGTTCAGCGGAAGCGGCGCCGGTACGCGGCGGGGGTGGTCCCGAGGCGGCGCCGGAACGAGCGGTGCAGGCTCTCCACGGAACCGAGGCCGCTGAGCGCGGCGATCTCGGGCAGGGTGTGGGTGCTGTCCTGGAGCAGTCGACGGGCGGCCTCCAGCCGGACGGATTCGACGTACGCGGCCGGGGTGGTACCGGTGCGGCGTCGGAACAGCCGGGAGAGGTGACGCACGCTCAGGTGCAGGTGTGCGGCCAGGGCTTCGGCGGACAGGTCCTGGGCGAGGTGCTCGCCGATCCACGTCCGCAGGTCGTCGATCGGGTCGCCGGGTTCGGCCGGACGCGCGAGCGGGACGCTGAACTGGCTCTGGCCGCCCGCGCGTTTGACGTACATGACCATCGTCCGGGCCGTGGCCAGCGCGAGCTCGGGACCATTGTCCTCGGTGACCATGGCCAGGGCCATGTCCATCCCCGACGCGATGCCGGCGCACGTCCACAGCCGCCCCTCCCGGATGAAGATCGGATCCGGGTCGACGGAGACGAGCGGGTGGTCGGCCGCCAGCCGTGCGGCCGTCCGCCAGTGGGTCGTGGCGGAACGGCCGTCCAGCAGTCCCGCCGCGGCCAGCAGGTGCGCGCCCGAGCAGACGGAACCCAGCCGGTGGACACCGGGGCCCACGGTGCGCAGCCAGTCGATGATCCCGGGATCGAGGACCGGCTCGACGTCGTGGTCGCGCACCCGGACGGCACCCGACACCAGCAGGGTGTCCACATCGCCGTCCACCTCGTCCAGGGACAGGTCGGCCATCAGCCGGATCCCGCTGGAGGTGGTCACCGGCTCGCCCTGGGCCGTCGCGATACGGACGGTGTAGCCGGACCCGCCGGCGACCCGCGTCGCGACGGAGAACACCTCGGCCGGACCCGTGACGTTGAGCAGTTCGACGCCGGGGAAGGCCACGACGACGACTCTGTGCGGTGGGAGCATGTGCCGATCATGTCGCCCCGCCCCGAGGGCCGCAATGACCAGCTTCTGTCACATTCGGCCACGCTCGCGGCAGGATCGACAGCGCTGTCGCGGTCGCCGTGTCCGCGCTCGCCCCGCGGTGCTTCGCGCGGGCGTCGGCACGGCTCCGGGACGCCCCCGAGGGCGTGGCGGCGGCGCCGGCGCTCGTACGCCGCCGAGCCGGTCACGACGACGGCGGCGCACGACGGAAGCCCGGACGTGGCCCTGATCCTCGACGGGGCCGCGGACGCGCTGACGGTACGGGTCAGGGGCGGCGGCCGCTGGTGCTCCGTACGTCGTCGAGAACCTGGCGTGCGGCGGGCGCGGCCCGCGCCTGGCCCGGCCGGGCAGGGGAGGCGGCCGCGTGGCACGCCGAGCGGCGGACGCAGCCGCCCACGGACGCCGGCTTCCCCTTCGTCGCCCGTCGTCCGTCGCCTGCCGGTCGTCGACGAAGCCCTCTCCCGCGACGCGCCCCGCTCCTCCTCCCGTGGCAGATTTCTGGTCGATCATCGAACACGCGGATTGAGTCATTCCGGCGGATCGGATCCCTCGAAGGGCCCTGCGCTCAAGCTGCCGGCCCACAGATTGTGCGCTTTCCTGCCACTTGTACGATCCGTACGGTTTCTGAAACGCATCGGGTCGAGGTGAGCGCCCACGGCGGTCTCGGCAGACTCGCGCTCGCCGTTCCGGCACGACCTGCCGGCCGGCGACACCCTCGAATCGAGCGTAAGGACGCACATCATGCGGAACACCGCGCGCTGGGCAGCGGCTCTGGGCCTGGCGGCCACCGCCGCCTTCGGTCCCCTCACCGGCGCCGCCACCGCGGCCCCCGAGGCCTCCTCCCTGGTGCTGACCGCCAGGTACGGAGACACCTACACCACCCTCACCGCCGACCCCGCCGCCCTCCGGTTCAGCGAGGCCACCCTCACCTGTTCGCCCTCCGCCTCGGGCACCCACCCGTACGCCGCGTCGGCCTGTGCCGAGCTGCGCCGCGTGGACGGCGACCTCGACGCCCTGCGGCCCACGCCGGGCGTGATGTGCCCGATGCACTTCGACCCCGTCGTCGTCACGGTCGACGGCGTCTGGGAGGGCCGGAACGTCTCCTACGAGCGCACCTTCGGCAACACCTGCGTGAAGAGCACCTACGGCAGCGTCTTCGCGTTCTGACGGAGCGGGCGGCCGTCCCGGCCGGTCTGGACGGGACGGCCGTCCGCGTCGGCGTCCGGTGGCCCCGGTCGGCGCCCGGTGGCCCCGCCTCCTTCACCGGAAGGACGCGGCGCCACCGACGCACCGGGCGTACCACGCGGATCCGGCGCCAGGCCCCTCCCCGTGGCGGCGGCCGGCGGTCCTCGTGACCGAGGTTCCAGGCGCCGCCCACCGGCCCTCCGCCCTCCACCAGGAGGTGGCGGCCCCGGCGGACACGCCGGCGGAAGTCCTCCACGCGGAGCGTGCGCTGCCCGCCGGCCGGGAGCTCACGAGGCGGCAGCACCGTGAGGTCGTCGAGCGACCGTACGGGACACGGGGCCGCCCGCGAAGCCGGGTGGCCGGCCCGGCGGGCGCCCGCCGGGCCGGCCGTCGCCGAGGCGCAGGAGGACGAGGACGGCGGCGGCGCGAAGCCGGGCGCACCCGACCGCGGCCGTCTCGGTCGCGGGTCAGGCGCGCCACACCTCGGCCGCGGCGAGGAACGCCGACGACGACGGGCGGTCCGGAGTTCCTCCCCGGCTGATCTCGCCGGGCTGGACACGGCCGTCGACGAGTGCCCGGGCCCGTCCGCACGGGCCGAACACCAGGCTCAGGCTGTGTTCGACGCCGGCCAGCGGGAACCGGTCGGTGGTGAAGGCGCGCCGGTCGAGGACCTCGGCCATGCGCACGTCGATCCCCCCGCCCCGGGCACGCAAGCCGGACGCGAGATCGAGCCGAACCCGGACCGCGGACCGGTGGAACCGGGGGGCGGACCACGGCAGGCCGTCGAGTTCGGGGAAATGGCGGACGAAGTGATCGGCCAGCCAGAGCGCGAGGCGGGGGTCCTCCCCGACGGTCCGCACTCCGTCCGGCCGCCAGAGCACCACGACGTTTCCCGCACCATGGGCGGACCACTCCACCTGCCAGACGGAGATGTAGGCCGTGCACGAGCCCGTCCCGTCGAAGAGCTGGAGACCGGGGTTGGCGCCGACCAGAATCGGCTTGCGCAGCTCGGGATCGCTGCCCGGAGCGTCGCCGGCCGCCGATGCCGGGGCGGCGGTGGCCAGGAGCCCCATCGAGCCGAGGGCGGCGCCCATGCGGACGATGCCCCGCCGGCTGACGGAGGCAGAGGCGGAGGCGGGGGTGGCGGGCCGGCTGTGGCCGGATTCCGCAGGCGTTCGGGGGGAGCTCAAGGAGCCTCCTCGGTCGTGGTGACACGGTCGCGGATCACCATCCGGCGCGGGCGGCGGTGGCTTCCACTCATTCGAGGCCCTTCGAATCCCTCGGCCCGCCCCGGTGGCGATGGGACACTCCCGGAATGGCGATGAGGGTGCGGCTGGACGCACGGGCTTGGAGCAGGTCGCGGTTCGCCACGTCCGCGGCCATGGAGGTTCTCGGTGTGCTGCGGCACCGCGACCGCCATCCGGCGGCTCACGCACGGGAGTGGCACGCTCGTGCCCGAAGGGCACTCCCGCCGGGCCGGCTGGCGCTGCTGGAGGCCCTGGTGCCCGCCGATCACAGTTACGCCCCGGATTTCCTGACACCCGTGCCGCGCCACGGCGAGTCGATGCCGGAAGTGGCCGCCCGTATCGCGGCGACCCCGGGCGACGAGGTCGACTACCAGCTCGACATCGCGATCCGCGGCCGGCGCGTGTGGCCCGACGTCCTCGCACTGCACCGGAGCGAGGCGGCCTACGAGCGGTGGCGGCGACCGATGCCCCCGGCGCTCGCGAGAGTGGCACGCGACGGCGGCGCCGCCGTCGCGACCGCTGCCGCCACGGCGATGGCGACCCTCTTCGAGTCCGTACTGGCCCCGGACTGGCCACGGGTCCGAGCGGTTCTGGACGCCGACATCGGCAACCGCGCCGACCGGATGGCCGCGCACGGCGCGGCGGCGGTGCTCGACGATCTCGGCGAGCGGATGCGGTGGACGGGCACCGAGCTCGTACTGGAGCGCACCTACTCCGGGATCATCGACTGGGCCGACGAAGGGGTGCTCTTCGTGCCGGCCACGACGCATGTCGGCCCGGTGCTGTTCGCCGCCGAACGTCCGCACACGCCGGTGCTGTTCTATCGGGCGCGCGGCATCGGCGCTCTCGGGGAGCGCCCGGCGGCCGCGGCGGAACCGGCCCTGACGGGACTCGTGGGCGTGACCAGGGCCGCGCTGCTGACCACCCTCGACGTGCCCGCGTCCACGGTCGAGTTGAGCCGGAGGACCGGCTGGAGCAGCGCGACCGTGTCGTACCACCTCGGCATTCTGCTGCGGGCGGGACTGGTCGACCGGCACCGCCGAGGTCGGGTCGTCCGCTACACGAGGACCGGCCTCGGGACGGCACTCGTGACCTCCCGGGCGGAAGAGCGGACGTCCGGTGCCGCGCAGCCGCCCACGATCCGCACCGACAGCTCGACGGCCCACGCAGACAACCGCCGACCCGGCCTCCCGCGCCCCCGCCCGGCCGATCTGCGGAACCTCGCCGCCGAGCGGCTCGTCGCGCCCGCCCGGACCGCCGACGACCCCGGTCCGGAGGTGCGGGACCGGGGGTGACCGCGACCCGCCCCGACCGGGCCCCTCGAGCCCGTGATCAGGGGCCGGCGTCCCGATCCGCCGTCTTCGTTCCATATGAGGGGTGAAGGGGCGAAACATGGGCAAGCGCGGACGGGAGGGAAAGATGATCCTTCGATCGACCAGGAGGAGCTTTGAGTGACTTCCAGGAATCGAGCCGCCGGCAGGACAGCACCACGGCGGCGGTAGCACACACGGCCCAGGACAAGGCGGGCGAGGGCGCCGAACTGGTCGGCGGCAAGGCCGCCGAGGTGGGCGGGACGGCCAAGGAGCAGGCGGCCAACGTCGTCGGCGAGGCCACCGCCCAGGCCCGGAGCCTTGTCGATGACCTGCGGGGCCAGCTCCAGGGACAGGCGCAGTCCCAGACCGAGCGCCTGGCGGAGAACGTGCGTCGGCTCGCTCGGGAGCTGCGGGAGATGAGTGAGGGCGGCAAGCCCGACTCCACCATGGCGGGCGTGGCCCGTCAGCTGGCCGATGGGGGCGAACAGGCCGCCGCACGCATGGAGCAGCGCGGTCCCGACGGGCTGGTCGGCGACCTGCAGGACTTCGCCCGCCGCCGCCCCGGGGCCTTCCTGGCGGGCGCCGCGGTCGCCGGGTTCCTTGTGGGCCGCACCGGCAAGGGAGTGGGCGCGGCCTCCTCCCCCGACACCGGCGGCCGCACCGACACCGGGGGCGACGGCCCCGGCGCGCCGCAGCGGGCCCCGAGCGGCGTCGCCCCGGCCGCCCGCTCCGGCGTGCCCGCCGGCTATGAGGACCTCACCGACACCTACGGCCAGTCGCAGCCCCCGCACGTGGTTCCGACCCCGCCGTCCTATCCGCCGCAGGGCGGCACGCAGCCGTACGGCGGCTCGCCGCGCCCGGGCGAGGGGAGGTGACCCGTGGCCACCGCATACCAGGAACGGCCGACCCGTCCCGGACCGCCGCCGGCGGCACCGGAGCCGTCGATCGGTGATCTGGTCGGTGAGATCGGCCAGGACCTGACGGGCCTGGTCCGTACCGAGATCGAACTGGCGAAGGCCGAGCTGAAACAGGAGTCGGCGAAGGCCGGCAAGGCGGCCGGAATGCTGGGCGGTGCGGGCTACGCGGGTCACATGGTGCTGCTGTTCGGCAGCCTCACCGCCGTATTCGCCCTGGCCCACGTCGTCGACATCGCGTGGGCGGCGCTGATCGTCACGGCCCTGTGGGCCGCCGTGGGCGCGGCGCTCTACGTCAGTGGCCGTGCCGGCTGGCGCAACGTCCATCTCAAGCCCGAACAGGCCGTGGAATCGCTGAAGGAGGACGCACGATGGGCCCGACACCCGACGAGCTGAGGACCGACGCGGAGTACCGGCGCGCGCACTTGGCGCACAACGTCGACGCTCTGGCCGAGAGGATGACCCCGCGGAGGGTGGCACGGCGCAAGGTCGACTCGGTGCGCCACCGGGTCAGCGGAGTGAAGGAGCGCGTGATGGGAACCGCACAGGGCGCGGCGGGCGGAGCGTCCGAGAACCTGGGCCAGGCCAAGGACAGCGTGACGACGACCGCCAGGGAGGTCGGCGGCACCGTGAGCGAGGCCGTCCAGCAGGCGCCCTCGCAGGTGAAGCGGCAGACCCAGGGCAGTCCGCTGGGCGCGGGACTGGTCGCCTTCGGCGCCGGCATGCTGGCCGCCGCCCTCCTCCCGACCACGGAGGCGGAGGAACGCGCGGGGCAGAAGCTGCGCGAGCACTCCGGTGAACTTCTGGAGCCCGTCAAGGAGACGGTCCGCGACGCGGCCCAGGAGGCCAAGGAGGAGATGCGGGAGCCCGCCGCCCAGGCCGTGGAATCGGTGAAGGGCACGGCCCAGGAAGCGGTGGACACGACCAAGGACCACGCCCGGAGCGCCGGCCAGGAGACGGCCCAGGGCCTGCGCCAGGTGGGCCAGGACGCCGCCGAGGAAGTGCGCCGCACCCCCGACGGCCCGGGCACCCCCGGCACCCCCGGCACCCCCGGGTCGGCGGCCTCCTGACCCTTCCCGGTCCGGACGCCTCCGCCGTGGAACGGGCGGGCCTGCGAAGGCCCGCCCGTTCCCTGCTCGTGGGCCCCTCTCCCGGCCACGGCGCCGCCCGCGCTTCCGCCCCCGGAACCTGGCCGCGCGCGAAGAGCGACTGCCGCGTCCTGCCGCACGGGACTCGGTCTAGCCGGTCCAGACGGTGCCGCGGGCCTCGTACTCCAGCATGGCTTCCAGGCCGAGCGCGGCGTCGACGCCCAGCTCGCGGCGGACCAGCCACAGGGCGAGGTCCAGGCCGGAGGTGACGCCGCCGGCGGTCACCAGGTCGCCGTCGTCGACGATCCGGCCGCCGACCACGTGACCGCCCTGGGCCCGAAGCTCCTCCTGGGCGATGTGGTGGGTGGTGCAGCGGCGTCCGGCCGTCAGGCCGGCGGCGGACAGCAGCATGGTGCCCGTGCACACCGCGCCCATGACGAGACCGTCCCGCCGGGCGGCCGCGAGTGCCCGGGGCAGGGTGCCGCGCCGGATCTCCCGCTGGAGACCGGAGCCCTCGCCGTAGCCTCCGCCCGGGACGACGATCACGTCGGCGGAACGCGGCGACCAGGCGTCCCGGCAGACGACTTCCATACCGGAGGAGGTCGTCACCCGGCGCGTTCCGTCCGCCGTGACGAAGGACTGCGCGAGGTGTTCCCCGCCGACGATGCCGAACACCTCGATGTGTCCGGCGAAGTCCTGTTCCTCCACCCCGTCGTAGAGGACGGTGTGGACGCGCAGAGGGCGCGCGGGCCGCGGACGTACGGACGGAGAAGGCATGAAGGGGCCTCCGGGGAGAAAGGGGGGGACGTGTGCCTCGCGGACCGGGCCGCGAGGCGGGAACGCGTCCAGTCTTCCGGCGGCCGCTCCCCGGCGACACCGGCACGCGTGCCCCCGGTGCGCAAGATACGGCCAGCCCGGCCCCCGGCTTCCGTCAGCGGCGGAAAGCGGACCTGTACGCCGACGGCGTCGTGCCGACCTGCCGGGCGAAGTGATGGCGGAGCGTCTCGACCGCCCCGAAGCCGGTGGCCTCCGCGACCCGCGCCAAGGGCAGCTCCGTCGTCTCCAGGAGCTCCCTGGCGCGCTCGACGCGCTGCGCGAGCAGCCAGCGCAGCGGCGTGGTTCCCGTCTGGGCCCGGAAGTGCCGCGCCAGGCTGCGCCGGCTCATCATCGCGTGCGCCGCGATGTCGGCCAGGGACAGCGGCTCGCTCAGCTTCCGGCGCATCCACTGCGGCGTCTCGCCGAGGTCGGCGGAGTCGGTCTCGGGTGTGGGTATTCGATGTACTGGGCTTGGCCGCCGGTTCGTTGGGGCGGCATCACCAGGACGCGCGCGGCGCTCGCGGCGGCCGCGGCGCCGTGGTCCTGGCGGACCAGATGGAGGCACAGGTCCAGGCCCGCGGCGATGCCGGCCGAGGTGAGCACCCGCCCCTCGTCCACGTACAGCACGGACGGATCCACGTCGATCCCGGGGAACCGTTCGGCCAGCGCGCCGGCGAACCGCCAGTGGGTCGTCGCCCGTCGGCCTTCGAGCAGTCCCGCGTGCGCGAGCGCGAAGGCGCCGGTGCAGATCGACGCGATACGGGCTCCGCCTTCCGCCGCCTCCCTCAACAGCCGTAACGCGCGGGGAGCCGGGACGCGTTCGGCGGGGACGCCGGGCACGATGACCGTGTCCGCGCCGAGAACGCCGTCCCAGCCGTACGACGAGGAGACGCGAAAGGGCGCCGAGGGCCCGGCCGTCGCCGCCGTGGACCGGTCGACGCAGACGCGGACCTCGTAGGCCGGAGATCCGTCGGGACCGGTGACGAGCGCGAACACCTGGCAGGGGATGGCGAGATCGAAGGCCGACACCCCGTCGAGCGCGAGAACCGCAACGATGTGCATGCGTCCGAGGTTACGCACCCCCCGCATGCCCCCCGGATGCCTCCTGCGCACCCACTGCGACCGGAACAGCCCCGGGACGGA
Source organism: Streptomyces roseolus (assembly GCF_014649855.1). Classification (GTDB taxonomy): domain Bacteria; phylum Actinomycetota; class Actinomycetes; order Streptomycetales; family Streptomycetaceae; genus Streptomyces; species Streptomyces roseolus. The sequence continues at coordinate 35,087 of NZ_BMTV01000024.1, forward strand.
CACCCCGGCCGGAGCACCGCTCGGTGGCCCCGGGCGCAGGCCCCGGGCACCAGGCGCTCGAAGGACGATGCTCCTTCCGAGCACCCGGCTTTCCCCCCCGTCAGAAGAATCCGGGCTTCCTGGGGCCGTCGCTCTGGAGGATGTTCTTCGTGTGCTGGTGGCACAGGCGTTTCGAGACCCTGGCCTGCGGAGACGTCGGCGCTGTCGCTCCCGGAGAGCGAGCCGGCCCGGGAATGGGCCGGATCTTGGTGCACGGTCGAAGTCCCCTGCGAAGCGTCGATCCGCAGCACCCGGGAACGTCGTGGACTCCGCCGGTCACCCGATGAGCCGGCACCCCGGTCGACGTGGCACAGGGAGGCAGCGCCGTCGACGCGGCCTGGGACGCGGGCGTCCGCTGCTTCGACACCGCCCCGCACCACACGGGCCCGGCCGCTTCGAGGCGCGCCTGGCACGGCCCTGCGGAACCGCCCGTGCGGCGCGCACGGGCTCTCCGCCAAGGCCGGGCGACCGCTCCGGCCGGCACAGGAGGCGGGGACGACCTCACCGACGGCTTCGCCGTGCCCGCCACCCACCGTCGCGTCGCCGCCGGCGTGCGCCGCGGCATCCGCGAGAGCCGGGAACCCCTCGGGCACGACCGCATCGGCATCGTCTGCCTCCACCACCCGGACGACCACGCCGAGGAGGCCCTACCCGGAACCGGAACGGCTGCGCACCCGGGGCGTGATCGGCGCCATCGGCGCGGGCACGAACCGGACCGGGATGCCGAACCGGTTCGCCCGCGACACGGACGACGACGTGGTGCTGTGCGCAGGCCGGTCCGCCCTCCTCGACCAGAGCGCCCACGCGGAACTCATGCCCGAGGCGGCGGCACGCGGCAAGTGCGTCGTGATCGGCGGCGTGTTCGACTCCGGCCTGCTCGCGGAGCCCCGGCCCGGAGCCGCTTTCGACTGCGCCGCCGCGCCCCGGCAGGGCCTGGACCGCGCCCTGCGGCTCCAGGCCCTCGCCGCATGCCACGGCGTCCTCCCGCGCGCGAGCCCGCGCCCACCCGGCCCGGGCCGGAGCCACCGGCGAGTCCGCCGGAAGCGGCCCCACCGCCCGGTCCAGGCCGTTTCCTTCGGACCGTCCGAGCGCCTCGGACAGAGGGCACGGTTCACGGTGAGGGGGCCCCGGCCAGAGGTACCCGGAGGGCGAGCACGGCCACGTCGTCGTCGTTGTCGGAGGGACGGGCTTCCATCAGGACGTCGATGAAATTCTCCAACGGGTGGCGGGCGAGGCGGGCGGCGTGGCGGCGCAGTCGGTCCAGTCCGTCGTCGATGGGGTGGCTGGGGGACTCGATCAGCCCGTCGGTGTAGAGCACCAGTGTCGACCGGGGCGGCAGCGTGCTGGTGGCGTCGGTGCGGCGGAGGCCGGCCTGGGCACCGAGCAGGATGCCGTGCCCGCCGGTGAGGTAGCGGGCCCGGCCGTCGTCGGTGACCAGCAGGGGAGGAGGGTGGCCGGCGTTCGTCCAGTGCAGCTGCCACTGCCCGCCGGTCCGGGGCTGGAGCCGGCCCAGGACCATCGTCGCCATGCCGACATCGGTGATGTGGGGCAGGGACCGGTCGAAGCGGTCGACGATGACGCTCGGCGGTTCCTGCTGGGACCAGGCGTAGGCGCGCAGGATGTTGCGCAGCTGGGCCATGCCGGCCGCGGCGTCCAGATCGTGTCCGGCGACATCGCCGATCACCAGGGCGAGCGCCTGGTCGGGCAGGCGGAAGACGTCGTACCAGTCTCCGCCCACTTGGGAGGCGTAGGGGGCGGAGAGGTAGCGGGCGTTCATCTCCAGGCCGGGCACGCTCGGCAGCTGCGGCAGCAGGTGGCGTTGCATGGTGTCGGCGACCTTGCGCTGACGCTGGTAGAGGCGGGCGTTGTCCAGCGCCAGACCGGCCCGGCGGGTGATGTCCTCGAGGAGCGGGATCTCGGCGGTGGTGAACGGCTCGGGCTGCCTGGACCGGCCCAGGGTGAGCGCGCCGAGAACCTCGCGCAGGCCCCGGATGGGGGCGATGACCGCGGAGTGCATGCCGGTGGCGTCGAAGAGCCTGCGCTGTTCGATGGCGATGTGGGTGTCGGGCGGCCCTTGATACGTCTGGGGGGTCGCCAAGGTGGAGCCGGCACCGCGCAGCGCGCGGGACAGCGGCAGCGGAGAGGTCTCGGGGACGGAGAGCAGGGTTCCTTGCAGGTCCTGTCTGCGGGTGACGCCCTCCTCGTCACCGTGGGCGACGAGGGTGCGCTGGACATGGCCGCTCTCCGTGATCAGGTCGACCGCCATCCAGTCGGCCAGCATGGGGATGACCAGCCCGACCAGCCGGTCCAGCGCCTCGTTGACATCGAGGGTGGCCGTCAGCTGCGTGGTGGTCTCGGCCAGCAGTGCCAGCCGCTCCAGCTCGGGCAGCAGCCCTGTGTGGAGGGTGGACGCCGGCAGGGAGACACCGGCCGGGTCGTACGCGTGGAAGACCACCAGGGCCCCGGTCTCCCGGGGGGTGAAGCGCAAGGGGGTCACCAGCCAGGACGCGGTCAGCAGCGTGCCGTCCCCGCGTGCGAAGAAGCCCTGTTTTTCCTGGCGTGCCTGGCCGCCGATGAAGGCTTCCATGATCGAGCACTGGCTGCGCGGCATGCGCGTTCCGTTGGCCTGGCGGTGAAGGAGGTCGTGCGCGTCCTGCCCCAGCGCTTCGTCCGCGCTGCGGCCGAGCAGCATCTCGGCCTGCGCGTTCATGGCGACCAGAGCCCAGTCGGCGTCCACGGCGTAGGCCCCGGCGCCCAGCCGGTCCAGCGCCCCGCCCAGCAGACGCTGCAGCATGGCCAACCGCTCACGAGGGCTCACCGGACCCGTCGTGTCGTTCATCCCCGCACCTCCACGCTCCGGAAAGGCCAGTGCGCCCGGCACCCGGCCCCGGGCCGGACGGCGGGACCGGCCACGGCACCGGCAACCGCGCACGGACGCGGCGCTGCCGCTGCTCAGGGACGGCTGGGTAACACAGGAACCGTACACGCTGAGTATCGGCGACCACGTACGGCGCCCACGCGGCCATAGGAGTGTGGGCCGAGCTGCCGGGGCCGCGAGCGGTGCCCTGTCGCCGACGACCGGATGATCCGAAGGGAACGGTCTCAGGGCTGTCCCCCCCTTCCCGGCGTGGGCCTGACCGGTCATTCGTAGGATCGGAGGGCCGGGGGCTCCGGGTACGGCTGTGAGGGCTGAGCCGCTGGACACCACCCGGGCGGCCGCCGACCTCCACGCGCACCGCAACACCTCGTACCCCTCCGCCCGGCGGACTCGAGCGGCTCCGGACCGACCGACCGCACGTCGCCTCCGCTCGCCCGGCCCCACCAGCGCGGAGCAGGCAAGTGCGCATCCGGAGGCAGGGGCGGCGTGCACCGGCGGACGCCGGTGCACGCCGGTGTCCATCGCGTCGTGCGCGTGCCTCCACGCACCTCCGGAGAGCTCCGTGCGCTCTACCGGTGCCCGCGGGGCGACGGAAAGGATGAGCGCACCGCGGACGAACCAGGTGATCCGCGCCCCCTGTCCTCGGCCGGGCGGGCAAGCGGCGGAAGGAGCTCATGGTGTTGCTTCTCATCTCCCCGGACGGTGTGGAGGAAGCCCTCGACTGTGCGAAGGCTGCGGAACACCTGGACATCGTCGACGTCAAGAAGCCCGACGAGGGCTCTCTGGGCGCCAACTTCCCGTGGGTCATCCGGGAGATCCGCGACGCGGTGCCGACGGACAAGCCGGTGTCCGCCACCGTGGGGGACGTGCCGTACAAGCCCGGCACGGTGGCGCAGGCCGCGCTCGGCGCGGTCGTCTCCGGCGCCACGTACATCAAGGTCGGCCTGTACGGCTGTACGACTCCCGAGCAGGGCGTCGAGGTCATGCGGGCGGTCGTCCGTGCGGTGAAGGACCACCGCCCCGAGGCGCTCGTGGTCGCCTCGGGCTACGCCGACGCCCACCGCGTCGGCTGCGTCAACCCGCTCGCCCTGCCCGACATCGCCGCCCGCGCCGGTGCCGACGCGGCCATGCTGGACACCGCGATCAAGGACGGCACACGGCTCTTCGACCACGTTCCGCCCGACGCCTGCGCCGAGTTCGTCCGGCGCGCCCACGCGTCCGGTCTGCTCGCCGCCCTCGCGGGCAGCGTCAAACAGGCCGATCTCGGTCCGCTGACCCGCATCGGCACGGACATCGTGGGCGTGCGGGGAGCGGTCTGTGCCGGCGGCGACCGCAACGTCGGGAGGATCCAGCCGCATCTGGTCGCTGCCTTCCGGGCCGAGATGGACCGGCAGGCCCGGGAACACGCCGTCGGCACCCCGGCCGTGAGCTGACCGCCCGGATGCCGACACCAGAAGCCGATCGCGCCCCCGGGCGTCGTGCCGCACGCTTCGCCGTCGTCGACCCGGCCACCGGGGAGGCCTTCGACGAGGCCCCCGACCAGCAGCCGGACGAGGTGGACGAGGTGGTCGCCCGGGCCGAGCGGGCCTGGCGCGGCTGGCGTGCCGACCGTGTCGTTCGCACCACCGCCCTGCGCGCCGCCGCCGACGCCGTGGAAACGGCGGGCGACGACCTCGCCCGGCTGCTCACGCGGGAACAGGGCAAGCCCCTGGACGAGGCGTACGCCGAAATCGCCCGTACGGCGGCCCGGCTGCGCTACTTCGCCGGCCTGGCCCCCAGGACCCGTCGGATCGACGACGGCCGACCCGTGCACAGCGAGGTCCGCTGGCGGCCCGTCGGGCCCGTCGCCGCGATCGTGCCGTGGAACTTTCCGCTCCAGCTCGCGGCGGCGAAGTTCGCGCCCGCCCTCGCGGCCGGCAACACCGTGATCCTCAAGCCGTCCCCTCACACCCCCCTCGCCACCCGACTGCTCGGCCGCGTCCTCGCCACCGTCCTGCCCGAGGACGTCCTGACCGTCGTCACAGGCCGAGAGCCCCTCGGTGCCCGTCTGGCCGCCCACCCGGGCATCCGTCACGTCACCTTCACCGGCTCGGTGCCGACCGGCCGGGCCGTCGCCGAGGGCGCGGCGGCCTCGCTCGCCCGGGTCACCCTGGAACTGGGCGGCAACGACGCCGCCGTCCTCCTGGACGACGTCGACGTCGACCGGATCGCGGACCGGCTGTTCTGGGCCGCGTTCCGCAACTGCGGGCAGGTCTGCATGGCGGTCAAACGCGTCTATGCCCCCGCCCGCCTCCACGCCGAGGTCGTCGAAGCCCTCGCCCAGCGCGCGAAGACCGTCCCGGTCGGATCCGGACTCGACCCGGCCACCCGGATCGGTCCGGTCAACAACGCTCCCCAGCTGGCCCGGGTCGAGCAGGTCACACGACAGGCCCTCGCGGACGGCGCCCGGGCCGCGGCCGGCGGCCACCGACTCGACGGAGCGGGGTACTTCTTCGCTCCCACGGTCCTCAGCGACGTCCCGCCCGAGAGCCCGGTGGTGACCGGGGAACAGTTCGGACCGGTCCTGCCGGTACTGCCGTACCGGAGCCTCGACGAGGCCCTCGACGCGGCCAACGGCACCGGCTTCGGACTGGGCGGCTCCGTCTGGGGCACCGATCTCGACCGGGCCGAGGCGGTGGCCGACCGGCTGGAATGCGGCACGGCCTGGATCAACCACCACGCCGAACTCTCCCTGGCCCAGCCCTTCGCGGGCGTGAAGGACAGTGGCGTCGGTGTCGCAGGCGGCCCGTGGGGCCTCTACGGCAACCTCCGGCCGTTCGTCGTCCACCGGCCGCGTGAGGAGGAGGCGTGACGATGAGGTTCCAGGCGGCCGTGCTGCGCTCTTACGAGGACCCGTTCACGATCGAGGAAGTGACCCTGGGTGCGGAACCCGGCCCCGGCGAGATCCTGGTGGAGATCGCGGGAGCCGGGATGTGCCGTACCGACCTCGCGGTACGGCGGTCTGCCGGCCGCAGCCCGCTCCCGGCGGTCCTCGGCCACGAGGGCGCCGGAGTCGTGGTGGCGACAGGCGGTGGCCCCGGTGCCGCGCCCGAGGTCGGCGACCACGTCGTGCTGAGCTTCGACTCCTGCGGACACTGCCGGAGCTGCCGTGCCGCGGCCCCCGCCTACTGCGACTCCTTCGCCTCCCTCAACCTCTTCGGGGGGCGCGAGGAGGATCCGCCGCGACTCGCCGACGCGACCGGAAAGGGCCTCGCTCCCCGGTGGTTCGGCCAGTCCTCCTTCGCGGCGTACGCGCTCGTCCAGGCCCGCAACGCAGTCCGGGTCGACCCCGCCCTGCCGGTCGAACTGCTCGGGCCGCTGGGCTGCGGCTTCCTCACCGGTGCCGGAGCCGTACTGAACACCTTTGCGGCAGGACCCGGCGACACCCTCGTGGTCCTCGGCGCGGGGGCCGTGGGCCTGGCCGCCGTGATGGCGGCCACCGCCGCCGGCGTGCGGACCGTGGCCGCCGACCGCCGTCCCGAGCGGCTGGACCTGGCCGAGCGGTTCGGTGCGACCCCGCTGTCCGCCGGATCGCACGGACTCCCCGAACGGATCCGCCGGCTGACCGACGGCGGAGCCCAGTACGTCCTGGACACCACGGCCTCGGCCCCGCTCATCAACGACGCGCTCCGGGCACTGCGTCCCACCGGCACACTCGGCCTCGTGGCACGCCTCCACAGCCGGCTGACGCTCGAACCGGGCACGCTCGACCGGGGCCGGGGCATCCGCCACATCTGCGAAGGCGACGCGGTACCCGGACTGCTGATACCCCGGCTGATCGGCCTGTGGCAGGCCGGCCGCTTCCCCTTCGACCAGCTGATCCGCACCTACCCGCTGGCCGACGTCAACGAGGCCGAACGCGACTGCGACGCCGGCCGCGTGGTCAAACCCGTCCTGCTGCCGGAAAGAAGAGACCGATGAGCGAAACCTCCCTCACCGAGGAGTCCCCCCATCCGGCCACCGGAGGAGAAACGACCACCGGAGGAGAAACGACCACCGGAGGAGAAACGGCCGCCACGGCGAGTCGGCCGGCCGATGCGGAAGGCGTGGACGGAGGTGTGGGGCTGACCGCCCTCCTGGTCGCCGCGGCCCGGGCGATCGAGACCCACCGCCACGACAGCCTGGCCCAGGACGTTCACGCCGAACACTTCGTACGTGCGGCCCCGGCGTGCGTGGACTGGCCGGTACGCATCGAGCAGGTCCCGGAAGGGGACGACGACCCGCTGTGGGGCAGGTTCGCCCGCTACTTCGGGCTGCGGACCCGGGTCCTCGACGACTTCGTCCTCGGGGCGGTCCACGACGGCGCCCGTCAAGTGGTCCTGCTGGGCGCGGGACTCGACACGCGTGCCTTCCGGCTGGAACTACCGTCCGAGTGCGTCGTCTTCGAGATCGACAGGGCGGGCGTGCTGGCCTTCAAGCAGCAGGTGCTCACGAACCTGTCGGCCGCCCCGAGGGCGAAGCGCGTCCCGGTGCCGGCCGACCTGCGCGAGGACTGGGTCACCGCGCTGACCTCCACCGGCTTCGACCCGGCCGCACCGAGCGTCTGGCTGGCCGAGGGGCTGCTCTTCTACCTGCCGGGCCCCGTCGAGACGCACCTCGTCGACAGGGTGGACCGGCTGACCACCGGGGGCAGTGCCCTGGCCTTCGAGGCCAAGCTGGAGAAGGACCTGCTGGCGTACCGCGACAGCGCGATCTACACGGCGACGCGGGAGCGGATCGGGATCGACCTGCTCGACCTGTTCGACCTGGGACCACGCCCCGACTCGGCCGGTCACCTGACGGCCAGGGGCTGGTCCACGTCGGTGCGCACCCCCTTCGACTTCACCCGCCGGCACGGACGCGGTCCGCTTCCCGAGCCGAACGACGCCCTGGAGGGGAACCGGTGGGTCTTCGCCCACAAGCCCGGACCGTGACGCCCGCGGGCCCGCCGGTGCGCCCCGGGACGGCCGTCGCCGCCCCGGGACCCTCCCGACCGGACCGTGCCGTACGGCTCATACGGCCGGGGCGCCCACCAGCTGGTCGCCGGGAATCCCGGCCAGGTCCGGTGCGTAGTAGTCCTCGATGCCGGCGGCCCACGTGGCCACGGTGATGCGGTCCGCGTCGTCCGGGCCGAAGGCGTCGAAGAGCGCGTGGATGTTCGCCTCCTCGAAGCCGATCGCCGTCATCAGCGACAGGAAGAGCGGGCGCTCGATCAGCCCGTCCCCGTCCGGGTCGCCGAGGACGGAGAGCGCCCTGGCGAACTCGGTGACCGTCGGACCGAAGCGCTGGGGGTCGAGTACGAAGGGGCGGAACTCCTCGACGGTGATCACGCCGTCGCCGTTGGCGTCCAGCTCGGTGGCCAGTGTCGTCCAGTAGCGGCGGAACGCGGCCCGGATGGCTTGCCTGGCATCGGCGTTCGAGGCGACCGCCGCCTCCAGAACGCGTTCCGTCATGAGGTCGAAGTCGCCGGAGTCGATGACTCCGTTGCCGTTGGCGTCGAAGAGGGAGAAGACCAGCTCGACCCGCTTGGCGGCCTCAGCGCGCATGCCCGTCACCTGTCTCGTGCGGCCCGCCGGTGGCGGGCCTGGCTCGATGATTGCTTCCAGGTAACCGCACCGGGGGGAGGGCCGTGGCGGTGCGGCGGTCGCGAGTACCCGAAGGAGTGAGTTCGCCGGCCGTCGGCCCGGGCGGCTCGGACCGGGCACCCACGGTCCGGGGCGATGCCCTCCGCTTTCCCCGGCGGGTCTCGCCCACCGCCAGGGTCGTGGGGGCACGACGCGCCGTCCGCTTCGGCGCCGTCCCACCGCGCACGATCTCGGACACCTCGTGCAGCGCCTCTCGACGAGCCTCGCCCAAGGCCGGGCCTCGGCCGCCTCCGCCCCCGTGACCAGGCCGGCGAACCGACCGTCGGACCGTCACGACGGGGACCGTCGCGGTCCTAGAAGGCGTAGCGCACCCGCAGCCACGGCGTCCGTTCCGCGATCATGCCGGTCAGCGCCTCGACGGCCTCGTGCTTGACCGGGGTGCGATAGCGGACGTTCAGCGCGCCGTTCTGCGACCTCTTGGGCTGTTGGAGGTCCGGTTGCCACAGGACGTCCTCGGCGCGCGGGTGCCAGCCGAGGTTGACCCCGTGCAGGTCCTCGTTGTGGGTGAGCATGATGATCTCCGCCGCGGCCTGTTCCTTCACCCGCCGCGGGAGCACGTCGTCCATCATCCGCAGCAGCTCGCCCCAGGCGTTCCGCCACCCGGGCCGGACGACCACCGGCGACAGGTTGAAGTGCACTTCGTACCCGGCGTCCAGGAAGTCGCCGGCGGCCGCCAGACGGGCGGGGACGGGGCTGGTGCGGACGTCGAGGAGCCGGGAGTCGTCCGGCGGCATGAGGGAGAAGCGGATCCGGGTGCGCCCGCGGGGGTCGAGCCGCAGCAGGTCGGGGTTGACGAACTTGGTCGCGAAGGACGCCTTGGCGGTGGGCCAGCGGCGGAAGGCGTGGACGAGGTCGGCGGTGTTGTCGCTGATCAGGTCGTCGACCGCGCAGTCTCCGTTCTCGCCGACGTCGTACACCCACGCCCGCTCGTCGCACTGGTTGGGTTCCTTCTTCGGTCCGGTCGCGGCGATGTGCCGACCGATCGCGGCCAGGACCCGTTCGACGTTGGTGAAGACGGTGATGGGGTTGGCGAAGCCCTTGCGGCGCGGCACGTAGCAGTACGCGCAGGCCATGGCGCAGCCGTTGGACAGCCCGGGGGCGATCCAGTCGGCGGAGCGGCCGTTGGGGCGGACGGTGAGGGAGGAGCGCTCGCCGAGGACGAGCGTCTCCCGCTTCACCCGCACCCAGTGCTCGACGTTCCCCTCGTTGCCGTGCAGGTGCGGGATGCGCCAGTGCGAGCCGGTCTCGACGAGCCGGGCGCCGGGGAACCGCGCGATGATCTGCCGCCCCCGCCAGGACGCCGCGGCGCCCGGTTCCGCGTGGATCTCCGCCACCCGCAGCAGCCGCGCCGCCTCGGGCCCGTCCCGGAACGCCCGTCCCTCGCGCGCCCCGGCCGGCGCGGACGCGGCGACGAGCTCCGCCACCCCGAACAGCCCTTCGGCCTCCCCGTCCGTCTCCTGAGGCCGCCCCATGCCCGCTCCGCCGCCGATTCCGATTCCGATGTCTTTGCCCCAGTCTACGAGCCCCGCCCGTCACCCCTTCCGGTCGGACGCGGGCCACACGTACGGGAGATCGTCCGGCACGTCGGGGAAACGGCCCCGGTAGTGCGCCGGGTCCTTGCGCACCAGCGCCGAACGGTGACTGCGGTGGAACGCCGGGTCCCCCAGCCACGGCGGCAGCTCACCCGCCCGTGCGAGCTCGGCCTGCTCGCGCACCGTGCCCGAGGGCCGCCAGGCACGGTAGTCGTCCAGCAGGGTCACCGCGCAGGTGTCGCCCCGCCCCTGCCCGGTCCACACGGCACAGACGTCCAGCCCGTACCGCACCAGCGCCTCCTCGTACCCGGCCCACATCCGCACCGCCGGGTGCCGCCGCCACCCGTACGTCGGCACGGTCAGCCCCCGGAACACCTGCAGCGCCTCGACGCGCTGCTTCCCCAGCCGCTTCGGGTCCAGCACGGCGGCGGAGGCGGAGAAACTCTCGTACGGAAGAAAAGTCTGCATGCACACCTGCTCCCCGCCCCGGCCCCACCTCTTCGACTCGATGAGCGGAAACCCCGCATCTGCCCTAATTTATGGGTGAATGTTCATCCCGGAAAGGAGTCGACCCGTGGCGGACAAGGCCAAGGGCAAGATGGAGCAGGCCAAGGGCAAGGCCAAGGAGGCCGTCGGCAAGGCGACCGGCAACGAGCGGATGCGGGCCGAGGGCAAGACCGACCAGGCCAAGGGCAAGACGCGGGAGGCCGCGGGCAAGGCGGAGGAGCAGGCCAGGGGCGTCAAGGACTCCCTCCGAGGCCGCCAGAACCCCTGAAGGTCCTCCTTCGGGTTCGAGGCACCTCGATGAGCGAGCAGCCGGCCCGCTCGCCCCTCCCACGGGGCGTGCGGGCCGCCGCATGTCCACGGACAGCCGACAGGTCTCACGGGCACACGGGGAGGACGACGGCACTCGCGCACCAGCAGGGCCTCCCGCCCGGCGGCAGGACCCATGGCGAGAGAACCCGCCTCCTCCTGGCCGGGGAAGACCCTCCGAAGGCCGGCAGGGCGACCACCTCCCACCGCGGCACCGTCGCGCCCAGCGCCCCGCCCGCCCCCGCCCCCCCTGGCGGGGACAGGGGGCATCAGCGACGTCCGGGCGACGCCCGGGGCGGCGGAGGGCACCGGCCGCGTGCCCGTACCGCTCGGCACGCGGTACGCGGCGGGCGCCGGCCCGCTCAGGACGCCGGGGTCACGGCCGGGGCGACGGCCTCGGGGCCGCCGCCGGGGCCCGGCCCCGTACCACCGTCGGGGTCGTGGCGCGGCGGTTCGGACAACTGCTCGCGCACGTACCCCCACACCACCGCGATGAGCGCGGCGACGGGCACGGCGAGGAGGCTGCCGACGATGCCGGCCAGGCTGCCGCCGAGGGTGACGGCGAGCAGGACGACGGCGGCGTGCAGACCGAGCCCGCGGCTCTGGATGATGGGCTGGAAGACGTTCCCCTCCAGCTGCTGCACCACCACGATGACGGCGAGCACGATCAGGGCGTCGGTCAGGCCGTTGGAGACCAGGGCGATGAGCACGGCGACGAACCCGGCGAACAGCGCGCCGACGATCGGCACGAAGGCGCTGACGAAGGTGAGCACGGCGAGCGGCAGGACGAGGGGGACGTCCAGGACCCACAGGCCGATGCCGATGAGGACGGCGTCGAGGAGACCGACCGCCGCCTGGGAGCGGACGAAGGCGCCGAGGGTGTCCCAGCCGCGTTCGGCGATCGTGGTGGCGTCGGTGGCGAGGCGGCCGGGGAGCTGACGGGCGAGCCAGGGCAGGAAGCGCGGCCCGTCCTTGAGGAAGAAGAACATCAGGAAGAGCGCGAGCACGGCCGTGACGACGCCGTTGACGACCGTGCCGACGCCGGTGGCGAGCGTCGTCAGCATGGAGCCGACGCTGTTCTGGAGGCGGTCGGTGGCGGTGTCCAGGGCGCTGGTGATCTGGTCGTCGCCGATGTTCAGCGGCGGACCTGCGGTCCATTCGCGCAGGCGCTGGATGCCCTCGACGACCCCGTCGGTCAACTCGCCGGACTGCGAGGCGACCGGTACGGCGATGAGCGCGACGGCGCCGGCGGTGACGGCGAGGAAGAGGACGGTGACCACCGAGGCGGCGAGCGCCGGCGGCCAGCCGCGGCGGCGCAGGAAGCGGGCGAAGGGCCAGGTCAGCGTAGTGATCAGCAGGCCGATGACGAGCGGCCACACGATCGACCACATCCGGCCGAGCAGCCAGATCATCACCGCGGTGCCCAAGAGGACCAGCAGCAGCTCCGCCGATATGCGGGCCGAGGCGCGCAGCGCGGCACGGGTTCTCGCAGGACTGAGAGAGGCAGACATGCCGATCACCCTAGAGCCGTCCGGGCGGCCCCCTGTGCCCGCGCCCCGGTCCTCCACACCAGGACGACGGGCACCGAGGGATTCGGCACGGCCCCGGCCGCTCACGAGGACGGGACGAGTCGCGCCGAGGAGCCGGGGAACCGAGGAGCCGAGGGGGCGGGCCCGGCCGGTGCGCGCCACCGGCCGGACCGTGGCGCCGGGACCCGGCACGAGCGGGTCCCGACGGGCAGGGCCCGAGGGTGCGGTGCGGATGCCGTGGTGGGGAACCCGGCGTCGGGGACGTGGCCGCCCCGGCCGGTGATGACAGCAGCGTGGATCGTGCCCGCCTGGGAGCCCACTCCGCCGAACACCGCGTCCGGTTCGGCGGCGGGCGTGATCGTCACGGTCATCCGGTCAGCTGCCTTCCCGGGCCGGGGACGACGTCGGCCGGGTGGGGCGGACGGGACATCGGGGGAGTCTCTGGCCAAGCGCCCGTCAGGTCGTGTTCCACCCGGCCGGAGCGATGGAGAACGGATCTCGGCGGCCGGACGGAACGGTCGCGGGACAGCCCGGCAGGACGCCGGTCGGTCCCTCAGTCGAGGCCATCGGAATCCGCTGCGGGCATCGATGTCAGACCCGTCCCGTAGAACGGTGCTCATCGCAGTCGAGTCGTGAACCAGGACTCCTTTCCGCGCCGACGGGTACACGACGGCACGACCGAAGTCCCGGGACGACCACGCCGTCCTCCGCCGAACCCAGGAGATCGCCCGCATGAGCAGGACCCTCACGCCGCGCCGCGCGCCGTCCTCCGGAGACCGGATCGCCGACGCGGTCCTGGACGCCGCGTACGAGACGCAGCGGTTGTACGGGCACGGCGCGTTCGGCGTTCCCTGCCCCACGTGCGGAGTGCCGGCCGGGACGCTGTGCCTGGCCCGCCGCAGCGTCCACGCCGAGCGGCGCGGGGCGTACCGGCAGGGCCTGGAGGACCGCACGCTCGTCCCGCCGCTCGTCGCGGCCGGCCGCTGACATCGCGCGGCACGGTGGTGGCACGGCCCCGCCCGGTGGGGGCCACGGACGTCGACCGCCACGGCTGCCCGGACCGGACGGGCCACCGAAGCCCGCCGCGCGCGGTATCGAGGCGTGCGGGCACGGCGAGGACGTCCACCGGGTCACGTCCGGGACCGCCCGCCTACCCCGTGTAACGCCGGATCCGCACGTTCACCCGTACCCGGGAGCGCCATGCGGGAGTCGGCAGCGGATCGAAGGTCGCACCGAGGGCGGCGGCCGCGTGGGGTTCCTCTCGGTGCTCGTCGGTGCTCGTCGGTACTCGGCGGTGCCCGCCAGGGTGTGCCCGTCGTACGGGATCGGCCGCCGCCGCTGCTCCCCTGCCGGTGGCAGGCACAAGGGGTGGCCCGGTCCGGACGGTCCGCTCCGGTTCGGGCCCGGTTCCACGGCGTACGACTTCCCGGCGCCGGACTTCGACGAGACCCCTCGGCGAAGCCCCCGGCAGGCCGCGCGCCCGCCCGCGCCCTGCGGCGGCGGCCCGGCCCGGATCAAGCGCGCTGCGGCCGCGACCGCGGGGAAGGATGATGGGGGCATGGAAGGGCTACCGTTCGTTCCCCTCGGCGACGTGGGCGAAGGCGGGCACCTCGGCCCGCCCCCGGCCGGCTTCGCCCTGATCGCCGCGGACGGAGTGCTCGTCGGGTGGAGCCGTGAGGCCGAGGCCCTCCTGGGGTATCCGGCTTCGGAGGTACTGGGACGCCGGGCGGTGGACCTGATCGCTCCCTCGCACGCCGACCGCGACAGATCGGAGAGGCCCGGGCCGGACCAGCGGCTGCGCCTCGACGGGACACGCAGTGCCGTCGTGGACGTGCGCCACCGCGGCGGAGACACCGTACGCGTGGCGGTGACCCTGCACCCCCTCGCCCCTGCCTCCGACGGGGCCCCTTCCGGCCGGACCCCCTTTGCCGTCCTCGTGGCGGCCGAGCTGGAGGGGCTCCGCTGGTGGGAGACCCGACAGGCGATGCTGCAGGGGCTCGTGACCCAGTCACCGGTGACACTGACCATCTACGGCCCCGGCGCGCGCCTCCTGTGGGCCAACGCGTCCAGCGTCCGGGAACTCGGCGGCGACCTCACGGCGTTGCTCGGCCGCTCCATGGCCGAACTCTTTCCCGGTGACGTCCTCACCACCCAGCACCTGGCGCCGCCGGAGGATTTCGTCCAGCAGATCCTCGAGACCGGTGAGCCGGTCATCGACGTGCATTTCCGAGGGCGCTCCCCGGCCGACCCGCGGCGCGAGCACGTCTGGTCCTCGTCCTACTTCCGGCTGCTGGACGGCCGGGGAGAGCCGGTGGGCGTGTGCGAACAGTCCATCGACGTCACCGACCACTACCGTGCGCAGCAGCGCCTCGCGCTCCTCGCGGAGGCCGGCGCGAGGATCGGGTCGACGCTCGACCTGTCCGGAACGGCGGCGGAGCTCGCCGAGGTCGCCGTGCCGCGGTACGCCGACGCCGTGCTGGTCGACGTGGCGGCAGAAGTGCTCGAGGGAGAGGAACCGAAGCCCGTCACGGCATCGGACCTCGTACGCGTGGCGGATTCCGACGGAGGACCCTCCCGGGTGGGTGCGGGGGTCGTGTACGCCGCCGGCTCGTCGCAGGCCGAGAGCCTGGCCAAGGGCCGGTCGACCACGGACGCCGTGGTCGCGCCGACACGGCTGTACGTCCCGCTGATCGTACGGGGGACGCCCTGGGGCCTCGTCACCTTCGTGCGGGGCGAGGGCTCGGAACCCTTCGACGACGGCGATCGGGCAGTGGCCGAGGAACTGGCGTCGCGGACCGCCGTGTGCATCGACAACGCCCGGCGGTACCGCCGGGAGCACACCGCCGCGCTCGTGCTCCAGCGCAGCCTGCTGCCACGATCGCTGCCCGAGCTGAGCGCGGTCGAGGCGGCGAGTCGCTACCTGCCGGCCGACAGCCACCTCGGTGCCGGCGGCGACTGGTTCGACGTCATTCCGCTTTCGGGGGCACGGGTCGGACTCGTCGTGGGGGACGTCGTCGGCCACGGTCTGGGGGCCGCCGCCACCATGGGGCGCCTGCGCGCGATGGTGCGCACGCTGGCCGAACTGGACCTCGCGCCCGACGAACTCCTGGCCCGGCTGAACGACCAGGTCGGCAAGGACGCGTCGGAACAGAACGGGAAAGACGCGGACGGCAGTGGAGCCGTCGGAGCGAGGTGCGTCTACGGGGTCTACGATCCGGCTTCCCGGACGAGCACCTGGGCGGCGGCGGGACACCTGCCGCCGGCCGTGGTGCAGCCGCACGGCCCCGTCAGCTTCCTGCGTCTGCCGCCGGGGCCTCCTCTGGGGGTGGGACGGCTTCCGTACGAGGGCGCGGAAGTGGAGCTCGCCGAGGGAAGCCTGGTCGTCCTGTTCACCGACGGTCTCGTGGAGGGCCGGGGGAAGGGCACCGCCGCGGGGACGGACAGGCTGGCGGCCGTACTCGGCGAGCAGCGGGGATCGTCGCCCGATCGCCTGTGCGCCCGGATCGTCGCGGAGCTGGCCTCGGGCCAGGTGCAGGACGACGCCACGCTCCTCGTCGTGCGCACCCGTGCGCTGGGGGCGCGTCAGGTGGCGACCTGGGAACTGCCCTCGGACCCCGCCCTCGTCGCACGCGCACGTGCGACGGCCGCGGAACAGCTCGGGCGGTGGGGACTGGACGATCTGGTCTTCACCACGGAACTGGTGGTCAGCGAACTGGTCACCAACGCGATCCGCCACGCCTCCGGCCCGATCGGCCTGCGGTTGATCCGGGACCGTTCTCTCATCTGCGAGGTCTCCGACTCGCAGCACACCTCACCGCATGCCCGTTACGCCGGCAGCGACGAGGAGGGCGGACGCGGACTGTTCATGGTCGCCCAGCTCACCGAGCACTGGGGGACGCGCTACATGCCGGCAGGGAAGACGATCTGGGCGGAACAGGCCTTGCCCGTGGCCTGAAGGCCGCCCGGGCCCGGGGCGGTGCCGCACCGAGCGGCGGTCCGAGCACGGCGGAGCCCGACCGGCCGGTCCGAGCCTGAGCGGCGCGGGAGCCCGCGGCCTCTCCGTGCGCACGGCTCATGGGGGGCGCAGGCGTACGGCCAAGGCGGCGATGTCATCGTCGAGGCCGCCCCTGCTGTGACGGAGGAGGTCGTGGTGCAGGGCCGTGAGCAGATCACGGGGAGGTACGGGGGGCTGTCGGCGCATCCATTCCGTCAGCGGGAAGAACTCGCCGTCCCGGGCGCGGGTTTCCGAGACCCCGTCCGTGTAGAGGAGGAGGAGCTCGCCGGGAGCGAAGTCGAAGACGTCCGCACGGTACCGGTCACCGATCAACTCCGCCAGGCTGAGCGGGGGCGAGGGGGCGGACGGCTCGAGGACGCGCACGTTCTTCGGACCGTGGACCAACGGAGGGGGGTGTCCGCAGTTGACGATGGCGATGCGGTCGCTTCGATGCGGGATCTCGACGAGCAGTGCGGTGGCGAAGCGTTCCATCGGTGTCTCGGGCGGATGGGCGGCGTTGTGCCGGGCGCAGCCGGCGTCCAGTCTGCGGGCGACATCGGTCATGGCGGCCTCTCCGTGGGCCGCCTCCCGGAAGGCGTTGACGATCGCCGCGGCCGCCCCCACCGCCGGCAGGCCTTTTCCCCGCACGTCGCCTATGAGCAGTCGCACCCCGTACGGCGTGTCGACCACCTCGTAGAAATCCCCGCCGATGCGGGCTTCCGCGGCGGCCGCGAGGTACAGCGATTCGATCTCGACGTTCCGGAAACGACGCGGCAGGGGCCGCAGCACCACCTGCTGGGCCGCGTCGGCGACGAGCCGTACCTGAAAGAGGGTGCGCTCCCGCTGGAGCCGGACGTGGCTTCCGTACGCGGCGGCCACGGTGACCGCGACGATCCCTCCGCACGTCCACCACGTCCCCAGGTCGGGGAAGACGAGGCTGAGGCCGATCATCAGAAGGAGGCAGACGGTCCCGAGCAGGACGGTCGGGAGGACCGGCCACATGGCGGCGGCCAGAGCCGGCGCCGCGGGCAGGAGGCGGCTGAAGGCCATCTCCGGCGGGGTGGCGTAGGCCAAGCAGGCGATCACGACGGTCAGAATCACCGGCGACAGCCGCACGAGCCTGCCGTAGCCGTGGCTTCGACGGAGCCGCGGCCGTCCGGACTCGATCACGAATTCCAGAGTATCCGCGCGGGGCCCGCTCAGCGACGTGGCGGGCGGGCCCCGGCTCGCGGTTCTCCGGGCACCACGCCACCGCCCCCGCGCCCGTGACCGCCGGCACGAAGCCGAGACCCGACAGAAGGCCCGGGCATCGCCGTCCGGGCGCCCCGCACCCGTACGAGGGCCGTGAGGAAGCCGGCGTCGCCGTCGTGGAGCTTCCGGAGCTCGCCGGACCGGCCCGGGCGCCGGGCGGCACCCGCCCCGAGGCACCGGCCCGGACCGGAGGGCGGGGCACGCCGCACACCCTCGTCCCCGGCCCCGGGGATCCGTCCGGATCCGGACATTCCCGACCGGCGCCGTGCGCACTCCCACCCGGTCGGCCTGCGCACCGTTCGTGCGCGGGGAACGGAACCGGCCCCGGCGCCCCGAAGTGCGCCCCCTGTGCGCCCGGTGCCGCGTTCCCGCGCGGGAGACACGGGCAGAGGGGTGAGGGCTGATCGCGTCACGCCCCGGGGGCGTGACGCAGACCGAAGGGGTGGGAATGATCAGAGTCACGGTCGTGTACGAGGCACAGCTGCTGCGTGCCGCGCTGGTGGACCTGCTGCGGTCGGACGACGAGGTCTCGGTCGTCTCCGCGGTCTCCCACTGGCCGCAGGGGCCTGCGAGCGTGCCCGCGCCGGACGTGTACGTCGCCGACGCCGAGTGTCTGCCGCCCCCCGGGGCAGAGCCCGGCACGCCGACCGCGTCGGTGGCGGCGTCACTGGAGGCCGGCGGATCGGCCCTCCTGGCGCTGGCCCCCGCCCAGCGGCCCGGAGCGCTGCGCCGGGCGCACGCGGCGGGGGCGACCGGTTTCGTGGACAAGAACGGCTCGAAGAACCGGTTGCTCCAGGCGGTCCACCGGGTCGCCGCGGGGGAGCGCTTCATCGACGAAACGCTCGCCCTCGGCTTCCTCCAGGCCGCCGAGATGCCCCTCACCCGACGTGAGCTGAGCGTGCTCTCGCTCGCCGCCAAGGGGGCTCCCGTGGGCGAGATCGCCGCGACGCTGTGCCTCTCCAAGGGGACCGTACGGAACTACATGGCGAGCGTCATCCGCAAGGTCGGCGCTCGCAACCGGGTGGACGCCATCCGGATAGCCCAGGGAGCCGGGTGGACCTGAACGCCGCCGGTCGGGACCGAACGCCTCCGCGTGACGTCTCCGCGAGAGTTCCCCGCCGGTACGCGGCCCTCCGTCAGCGCGGGACGTCGTTCCAGTGCCCCACCAGATCGCGGTACAGCGCCGACCGCACGAGCAGTTCCCCGTGCGTGCCGCACCGGGCGCGGGTGCCGTCGAGGACGAGGATCCGGTCCGCCCGCAACGCGGACGACAACCGGTGGGCGACGACGACCAGGGTTCCGGGCCGGGCGCGCAGGGCGTGTTCGGCCCGGGCCTCGGCCACGGGGTCGAGGTGACAGGTGGCCTCGTCGAGCAGGAGCAGAGGCGCGGGGGAGAGGTGGGCGCGAGCGAGGGCGATCAGCTGGCGTTCGCCGAGCGAGAGCGCGTCCGGCCGCACCGGACGGTCGAGCCCGCCGACGCGCTCGACGAGCGGTTCGAGCCGGAGGGCCCGTACCGAGTCGTCGACGTCGGACCGGCGGGCGTCGGGGCGCAGATAGCGGAGGTTGTCCCGCAGGGTGCCGCTGAAGACGTACGCCTCCTGAGGGATCAGGGCGCGGAGGGCGGCGAGTCCGGGCGACGGACGGTCGCCGACGGGGCGGCCGGAGAGGAGCGCCTCGCCCCGGTCCGGCGTCAGCACGCCCGCCGCCACCTGGAGGAGGGTCGACTTTCCTATGCCGCTCGGGCCGACGACCGCGATGTTGCTCCCCCTCCTCGACGGTCAGGTCCAGTTCGTCGAGGACGGCGCGGGCCCCCGGTCCGTATGCCACCCGGACCCGGCGCAGCTCCAGCGCGGGCGTCGCCCCCGCCGCCGGGGGGCGCACCCGCTCGCCGGGGGTGGTGGCGGAGAGCGGGTCGGGAGCGGGCCGTCCGCCGGGGACGGCGGGGGAGTCGGGGGCCGGTCCGGTGAGCCGGTCGAGAACGACGAACAGGCGCGCCCCCGCGGCGCCCAGGACGGCCATGAGCGTGTGGAGGGCCGGCAGCAGCGCTTGGAGGAGGTAGGTGAGCGCACCGAAGAGGGCGCCCGGGGCCGGAACACTTCGGGATTCGAGGACCGTTTCTGGCTGGTGCTTCTGGCGCTGATCGTGGTGGTCCTCTTCCTGATCGGCCTCATGGGCGCGGACTCCGGGCCCGCGAACCAGGACGGGCATACCGGCTGGCGTTGAGCGGGCGAGCGCGAGGGGCGCCCGTGCCCCGTCATGGGGTGGACGAACCGGTCGTCCTGGCCTGCCAGCTTCCGCCGTCCACCTGGTACACCGTCAGGCGGCGGTTGACGGTGTCACCGCCGTCGAAGGCGACGGGGCCGGTGACGCCGTCGAAGGCCAGACGTTCGACGGCCTGCGGCAGTTTCGCGCGGGTGTCGCCGGCAAGGGTGCCGCCGTTCGACTTCGCGACGGCCTTCACCGCCTCGATGAGGGCCCAGGTCGCGTCGTAGGCGTAGGGGCCGTACCAGCCGGGCGGCTGCGCGTAGCCCGCCTTCTCGTACCGGGCGAGGAAGTCGCGTCCCGCCGCCGACTCCGTGGCCGGTACGCCGATCTGGGTCGCGAGGTCGCCGTCGGCCCGGGGGTTCCCGGTGAGGTACGCCTGGTCGAAGATGCCGTCGCCGCCCATGAGGGGGACGGTCACGCCCGCTTCCTTGAGCTGCTGGGACAGCGGTGCCGCGGTGTCGTAGTAGCCGCCGAAGCAGACGGCTTCGGCTCCCGAGGACCGCACCCTGAGGGCGAGGCCCGCGAAGTCGCGTTCGGCGGGATCGACCCGCTCGGTGCCCACGACGGTTCCCCCGAGCTTCTTCCATTCGGCGGTGAGGCCGGAGGCGACGGCGGTTCCGTGGGGGCTCGCGTCGTCGACCACGTAGAGCTTGGTCTTCCCGGCGCCGTGCAGGTACCGGGCGGCGAACGGCCCCTGGTCGGCATCCGTGCCGACCGTCCGGAAGTAGGTGGGGTACGGACGGACGCGGGTGCCCGTGGCCCAGTCAGGGCCCAGAGTCAGGGCGGGGTCGGTGTTGCCCGGCGACACGTTGACCACGCCCGCGCGGGAGAGCACGGGCACCAGGGTGCGGGCGACGGTGGAGTTGAGCGGGCCGACGACGCCGACCAGTTTGTCGTCGGACACGAACCGGGTGGCGTTGGCCGCGCCCTTGGAGGGGTCGGCCCCGTCGTCCACGGCCATGAGCTCGAAGGTCACGCCGGGGACGTGCCCGGTCTCGTTGGCGGTCCGGACCGCGAGTTCGGCGGAGTTCCTGATGCCGGTGCCCATCGAGGAGAGTCCGCCGCTGAGGGGCGCGTCCACCCCGATCCGCACCGTGACGGAGGAAGCCGCCGACCCGCGGCCCGCCGCACCGCCGCCCCGCGGGCCGTCCTCGCGGGTGAGGGACCAGGTCAGGAGCGAGCCCGTGGCGACCACGGCGAGCACCGTCCCCAGGACCGCGGAGCGCCGGGTGAGGCCCCGCGGCCCCCTGGCCGTCCGGTCGCCCCGCTCCGGCGGAGCCGTCGCGTCGAGCGTGGGGGGCTGCTCGTCCGGAACCACGGCCGGCGGCGCGGTCGGCCGGTCGGGCACGTGGTGGTGCGCGGGACCCGCGCCGTCCCCGGAGGAGTCGGGGACGGTGGGGGGCGGCACGGACGGTGCCGACGAGGGGTCCCGCTCGGGCGGCGGCGGGGCGGAGGAGGGCTCCACCGGCGCGTCCGGCGTCGGAGCCCCCTTCGGGCCGGGAGCGGGTTCCGGTCCCGGAGCACCGTCCGCTCCGGCTTCCCGCGCGGTGCCGGGGCCACGGTCCGGGCCGGTGGCGGAGGGGCCGGAGCCCCGTACGACCCTGAGCATCCCGGCCGCCTCCGCGGCGCCCACGCGCTCGGCCGGGTCCTTGGTGAGCAGCGCGTCCAGCAGCGGGGCGAGCGGGCCCGCGTGGACCGGCGGCCGGTGCGGACGGGTGAACACGGCCACGGCGAGGGCGTGGAGACCCTCCGCCTCGAACGGGGGGCGCCCCTCGACGGCGTGGTACAGGGTGGCGCCGAGCGCCCAGAGGTCGTTGGCAGGAGTCGGGTGCTTGCCGTCGAGCTGCTCCGGCGGCATGTACTGCGGGGTGCCGATGACGATCCCGCTGCGGCTCAGCTTGGTCGTGGCGTCGGCGAGGTGGGCGATGCCGAAGTCGGTCAGGACGACGCGGTCCTTGGCCAGGAGCACGTTGTCCGGCTTGATGTCGCGGTGGACGATCCGCGCCGCGTGCGCCTCGGTCAGCGCGTCGAGCACGGCGGCGCCGATCTCCGCCACCCGCCGTACGGGCAGCCGGCCGTGGTCACGGATCTCCGCGGCCAGGGACCGGCCGCGGATGAGTTCCATGACGATGACGGGGGCGCCGCGGTGCTCCACGACGTCATGGACGGTGATGACCCCCGGGTGGCTGAGAGTGACCGCTGCGCGCGCCTCCCCGGTGAACCGCCTGAGCAGCGCCTCGCGGTCGGTCTCGTCCATGCCCGGAGGGAAGAGGATTTCCTTGATGGCGACTTCGCGTCCGAAGAGCTGCTGGTCAAGACCGCGCCAGACCCGGCCCATGCCGCCTTGGCCGATAGGTTCGACGAGACGGTAGCGGCCGGCGATGAGCGCGTGGTTCTCCTCGGTCACGCGCACACTCTAGATCCTGATGGGCCGACCGGGTGACGGAAAGACGGCTTGATCACGCCTCCCCGGTGGCGAGGGGCCGAAGACCCGGAAGGGCGGGCCCGGAAGCGGGTGCCGCGCCGAGCCGACGGTCGGAAGGGGACGCCGGGTGCTCGCGGCCGCCGTGGTGACGGGCGGGAACTCGCCGGTTCCGCAGGGGCGCGACGCCGACCCGACGTGAGGAGCGACCCTGCGCCGGCGTTCGTGGACCGATGCCCCCGATCCTCTCGGGGCGAAGGTTCCGGAGCCGGTGCCGGTGCCGGCGCCCGTCGGAAGCCACGGCAGCCGGAGGACGCTGTCGCCCCTCGGTGCGGGTGGGCCCGGGCAGCCCCTGTGCGGCAGCCGCCCGTGGCCCGGTCTCCTCGCGCGGCCGGGGAGGGGATCCGCTCGACGGCGGGTGCCCGGTCCCGAAGGCTTCGGCGGTCCCGAGGGTGCGGGCGCGCGGCCGCCACCTCCGCGGGCGGGACGGTGTCGGAGCGGTGGGCCGGTCTCCGGCGTAAGGTCGGGGGTGTGCAGCCGATCGACCCCTCCGGCGCACCGGCCCCGCCCGCGGCACCCCGGCCCGCCGCGCCGCCGTCGTCGCTGTCGCCGTCGCGGGCGGGCGACTTCATGCGGTGCCCGCTGCTCTACCGGCTCCGGGTGATCGACCGGTTGCCGGAGAAGCCGAACGCGGCGCTGGCCCGGGGCGTCCTGGTGCACGCGGTGCTGGAGCGGCTCTTCGACGTCCCGGCGGCGGAGCGCACGGCCGCCCGGGCCCGGGCCATGGTGGCGGGCGAGTGGGAGCGGCTGAGGGCGGCGCGGCCGGAGTTCGCGGAGTTGTTCGCGCGGGACGGCGGGGCGCCCGCCCCGGAACGGGTCGCGGAGTGGCTGGCCACGGCGGAGCAGCTGGTCGAGCGGTGGTTCACCCTGGAGGACCCGGCCCGGCTGGAGCCCGCGGAGCGGGAGTCGTTCGTCACGACGACGCTGGACTCCGGGCTGAGGCTGCGCGGGATCATCGACCGGGTGGACGTGGCGCCGACCGGCGAGGTACGGATCGTCGACTACAAGACCGGTCGGGCGCCCCCGCCCGAGTACGCGGCGGACGCACTGTTCCAGCCGAAGTTCTACGCCCTGGTGCTGTGGCGGCTGCGGGGCACCGTGCCACGCCGCCTGCAGCTGGTCTACCTGGGCAGCGGGGACGTGCTCACCTACGACCCGACGGAGGCCGATCTGCGGGCCGTGGAGCGCAAGCTGCTGGCGCTGTGGGACGCGATCGGGCGGGCGACACGGACGGGCGACTGGCCCCCGCGCCCGAGCCGGGTGTGCGACTGGTGCCCCTACCGGGCGCTGTGCCCGGCCTGGGGCGGCACCCCGCCGCCCTATCCCCTGGCCGTCGCCACGGACCCGGTCGCGGGGGAGGGCGAGCACCCGGCCACCGACGCCGGCTGAGGCCGGAGGCCTGCGGCACCCGCGCGCGTGCGGGAGGAATTATACGCTTCTCTGCTGACATTTCTTCTTTTCCTGTATTTTTTTGGTGAAAAGGGTGGATTGTCACTTCTTGAGTGCTTAGTCTGGGCGCAGACAGTAATTCGAATACATATTCGATCCGAGCGGCGGCCACACGGGGGCACGTCCTGCCGGACGAGGACCGCGTCCCCTGTCGGCCAGGCCCACCCGGAACCGCCGTCGCAGATGCCAGGAGCACGGCGTGAACCTCACCTTCACCACCGCCACCAAGGAACAGGCCAAGGCCCGTATCGCGCTCGCCGGCCCCACCGGGTCGGGCAAGACCTACACCGCCCTGGTCACCGCCACCGGACTCGGCGAGCGGATCGCCCTGATCGACACCGAGCACGGCAGCGCCGCCAAGTACGCCGACGAGTTCGTCTTCGACACCCTCCCGCTCTCGACGTTCCAGCCCACCACCCTCGTCGAGGCGCTCGCAGTGGCCGCCCACGACGGCTACGACGTCATGATCGTCGATTCCCTGAGCCACTTCTGGTCCGGCACCGGCGGAATGCTGGAGCAGGTCGACAACGCGGCCAAGCGCCTCGGGGCGGGCGGCAGCTTCGCCGGCTGGAAGGAGGCCCGCCCCCAGGAGCGGGCGATGATCGACGCCCTGCTCGCCTACCCCGGCCACCTCATCGTCACCATGCGCACCAAGACCGAATACGTCGTGGAGGCCGACGAGCGCGGCCGCAAGGTGCCGCGCAAGATCGGGCTCAAGCCCGAGCAGCGGGAGGGCATCGAGTACGAATTCGACATCGTCGGCGACCTCGACCACGAGAACACCCTGGTGATCTCCAAGTCCCGGGCGAAGCTGCTGTCCGGGACGGTGCTCCACCGGCCCGGCCCGGAGTTCGCCGAGGCCGTCCTCGGCTGGCTGGAGACCGGCCGGCCCGCCCCCTCCGTGTCCGACTACGTCACGGCGGCCACCGCGCCGGACGCCAGCCACGAGGAGCTGCGCGCCCTGTACGAGGAGGCCCGCCGGCACAACCTGCTCGGGGCCGCCGTCCTGGACGACACCGGGGAGACCCACACGCTCGGCCAGCTGATAGTGCGCCACGGCACCGCGGCGGCGAGGAACAGGGTCGCCGAGGACGTCGAGGCCGGGGCCAAGCGGGAGAACGGGACCGAGCGGAAGGTCAGGTCCGCATGAGCCTCAAGGAGCACGCCACCAGGGTCGCCGCGCTCCGGGTGCTGCGCGACGCCGTCGACGCCGAGTACCAGGCCGAGCGCCACGAGGTCCTCGAGGAGCTGCGCGCGGCCCGCGCCGAACTGAACCTGAAGTCGGTCCGGGTGGCCCTGCCGGACGGCACACCGGTCGCCACCCTCACCCTCGTCGATCCCGGACCGGCGGTCGTGGTCGCCGACGAGGAGGCCTTCACCGCCTGGGTGGCCGACAACCACCCCGGCGAGGTGGAGACGCTGGTCCGGGTGCGCCCCGGCTGGCAGCGGCGGTTCCTCGCCCGGCTGAGCTGTCTCGACCCGGTCGCCGACCCGTACACCGGCGAGGCGATCCCGGGGCTGGGCGTGCTGTCGGCCCCCGAACCGCGGTCGTTCAGCCTGCGCCCCCTGCCCGGCGGGCGGGAACGGATCGCCCGCGCCTGGCACACCGGCACGCTCGACCTGAGCCGTCTGATCCCCCTGGAGGGTGGTGAGGATCCATGAGCGCCGTCACCGCCCGCCCCGGCCGGGACGCGCTCGGCACGGTGTGGTTCCTGGTCTCCCGAGCCGATCACCTCGATTGCGGCCGCTGGACGTGCGAGGACGACAAGCGGCTGCGGTGCGCCTGCGGGGCCGTCCTGTACGCGTACCAGCAGCCGGAGGATGCGGCGGGAAGCGGCACGCCGGCGTCGGCCGGGACGCTCCCCCGCGGAAGGGAAGAACGCATGCTGCCGGCCGAGACGGCCCAGCTCGTCGCCCTGGTCGCGGCGATGTGCCCGTCGATGCACCTGGAGGGCACCACGACGGACGCCTGGCACCTGCTGCTCGCCGACCTGGACGTCGCCGACGTGCGGGCGGCCGTGATCCGGCTGGGCAGGCAGCGGCCCGACATCGCCGCCGCCGACATCCGCGCCGAGGTGCGCGCGATCCGGGAGGAGCGGCTCGCCCGCAACCCGCTGCCGCTTCCGGACAGCGACCCCGACGACCCGCGCCGCTATCGCGCGGAACTCCTCGACCTGGTGACCGCGATCGCCTCGGGACGGCGGGTCGAGCGCGCGCCCGCCGCCCCGGCCGGCCCGCCCTCCCGCCCCGCCGGCGCGCAGCACGACCCGCGCGCTCGCTCCCTCCGCGTGCCCTGTCCCTGGTGCGGGGCCGCCGCGGGCCGCCCCTGCACCGTCCCCCGACTCGGAACCCCGCTCAGGAGAGCCCCCGCCCACCAGGCGCGGCTCGTCGCGGCCGGGCTCGCCGAACCCGGGCCGGGGCGGGAGGGGGAAGCGAGGTGAACCCGATGGTCCCCGACGCGACGAAGGACCGCCGCGCCGCGGCCCTGCCGTCCCCCGCCGCCGAGACTCCCCTGGAGACCCGCGTCGCCCGGCTCGCCCCTCGCACCGGGCCGGAGCGACGCGGCCTCCCCTCCGGGCGCCCCCACCACCGGTACGAGGCCGCCCGTCGCACCCGAACCGGCACGGGTGGGGGACCACCCGTCGCACGAGAGGAAAGCCGCCATGGTCGGTGAAACCGTCATCACCGTCGTCGGCAACCTGACCGACGACCCCGAACTGCGCCTCACCCCGTCCGGCGACCCGGTCGCGCACTTCACCGTCGCGTCCACGCCCCGCACCTTCGACCGGCAGAGCAACGAGTGGCGGGACGCCGAGACGCTGTTCCTGCGCTGCTCGGTCTGGCGGCAGGAGGCGGAACACGCCGCCGAGTCCCTGTCCCGCGGCACCCGCGTCATCGTCCAGGGGCGGCTGCGCCAGCGGACGTACGAGACCCGGGAGGGCGAGAAGCGGACCGTCATCGAGCTGGAGGCCGACGAGATCGGCCCGTCGCTGAGGTTCGCCGCCGTGACGGTCACCAAACCCCCGCACACCGGCGTCCCCGCCGGTTCCCGCAACGGCCCCCGTCCTCCCGCCGAGGACCCGTTCCCCCGGCCCGGCGGCGGGCAGCCGGCCCCCGCCGCGGGCGGACGGCATGCCCCCCGAGAGGAGACGGACCCCTTCTGACGGCCGGGCGCACCCGTGCGCCGGCCGCGCCCCCCACCGCACCCATCCGAGGCGGACCCCATGAAGGAACAGGACCGCGAGGAAGCGCTCGAACTCGCCCTCGCCCAGATCGAAAAAAGGTTCGGCACCGGCTCGGTGATGCGCCTGGGCGATGAACCGGAGGCCCCGATCGGGGCCATCCCCACCGGCTCGATCGCCCTGGACCTCGCCCTGGGCGTCGGCGGCCTGCCGCGCGGCCGCGTGGTGGAGATCTACGGCCCGGAGTCCTCCGGCAAGACGACCCTGGCCCTGCACGCCATGGCCAACGCCCAGAAGACGGGCAGCATCGTGGCGTTCATCGACGCCGAGTACGGCCTCGACCTCGAGTACGCCGGGCGGCTCGGCGTCGACACCGACGCCCTGCTGGTCTGCCAGCCGGACAACGGCGAACAGGCCCTGCAGATCGCCGACACCCTCATCCGCTCCGGCGCCCTGGACCTCGTCGTCGTCGACTCCGTCGCCGCGCTGGTGCCGCGCGCGGAGATCGAGGGCGAGATGGGCGACCCGCACGTCGGCCTGCAGGCCCGGCTGATGAGCCAGGCCCTCCGGAAGATCGCCGGAGCGCTGAACCACTCCGGAACCACGATGATCTTCATCAACCAGCTGCGCGAGAAGATCGGCGTGGTCTTCGGCTCGCCGGAGACCACGACCGGCGGCCGCGCCCTGAAGTTCTACGCCTCGGTCCGCCTGGACATCCGCCGGATCGAGACCCTCAAGGACGGCACCGAGGCGGTCGGCAACCGCACCCGCGTCAAGGTGGCCAAGAACAAGGTCGCCCCACCGTTCAGGCAGGCCGAGTTCGACATCCTCTACGGCCGGGGCATCAGCCGCGAGGGCGAGTTGATCGACCTGGGCGTCCAGTACGGCCTGGTCCACAAGTCCGGCGCCTGGTACACGTACGAGGGCGACCGGCTCGGACAGGGCAAGGAGAACGCCCGCGCCTTCCTGAAGGACAACCCCGACCTCGCGGAGGAGATCGAGAAGAAGACCAGGGAGAGACTGGGCATCGGGACGCATCCGGAGGCCCCGGCGGCGGAGTCCCGGCCGGCGGACGGGGCGAACCGGGCGGCCGCACCCGGCACCGTGCCGTTCGACCCGGCCCCGACCGGCCCGCGCTCCACCGGGACGGCCCCGTCGGCCCCGAGCGGTCCGGCCCCCCGCGTCCTCCTCGACGGCACTCCGGCCGGGCCGTGAAGACCAGCCGGCCGCTCCCTCACTCCGGCGCGGGGCGAACGCCGGTGGACCGGCGCGGCACCGTGTTCCCCGGCGCCGCCACGCCCCGGGACGAGACCCCGGCCCCGGGCGGGGACGCAGCCGGCCGGCCCACCGCGGCGGAGCCGGCCCGCCGGCCGGTCGCGGCCCCCGCCGACGGCGAGGACCGGGTCACCGACGCGGCGTTGCGCCCCAAGGACCTGGACGGGTTCATCGGCCAGGTACGGGTCCGCGAGCAGCTCGACCTCGTCCTCACGGCCGCGCGGCAGCGGAGCGCCACCGCCGACCACGTGCTGCTCTCCGGTGCCCCGGGGCTCGGCAAGACCACCCTGGCGATGATCATCGCCGCCGAGATGGGAGTCCCGCTGCGCGTCACCTCCGGCCCCGCCATCCAGCACCCGGGCGACCTGGCGGCGGTCCTGACCTCGCTCACCGGGGGCGAGGTCCTCTTCCTCGACGAGATCCACCGCATGTCCCGGCCCGCCGAGGAGATGCTCTACCTGGCGATGGAGGACTTCCGCGTCGACATCGTCGCCGGCACCGGCCTCGACGCGACCGCCCTGTCCCTCGACCTGCCGCCGTTCACCCTGGTCGGCGCCACCGTCCGGGCCGGCCTGCTGCTCCCGCCGCTGCGCGACCGCTTCGGCTTCACCGCCCACATGGAGTTCTACGACCCGGCCGAACTGGAACGCGTCGTCCAGCGCTCCGCCCGGCTGCTGGAGGTGGAGGTCGAGCCCGCGGGCGCCGCCGAGATCGCCGGCCGCTCCCGCGGCACCCCCCGCATCGCCAACCGGCTGCTGCGCCGGGTGCGGGACTACGCCCAGGTCACCGCCGACGGCGTGGTCACCCGCGAGATCGCGTCCGCGGCCCTGGGGGTCTACGAGGTCGACCGCCGTGGCCTCGACCGTCTGGACCGGGCCGTGCTGCACGCCCTGCTGAAGCTGTTCGGCGGCGGCCCCGTCGGCCTGGCCACCCTCGCGGTCGCCGTGGGGGAGGACCGGGAGACGGTGGAGGAGGTCGCCGAACCCTTCCTGGTACGCGAGGGACTGCTGGCCCGGACGCCCCGGGGGCGGGTCGCGACGCCCGCAGCCTGGGCCCACTTCGGGCTCGCGGCGCCGCCCGGCCCGTCCTGGGCCCCGTCCCCCCGGCCCCACCGGAACGGCGGCTCCGGACAGGGCGGCCCGCCCGCGGGCCGCGGACCGGACCGGCCGGCACCGGCGGCCCGATCCGGCCCCCCGTCCCAGCGGTGACCACCCACCGGGCGGACACCCCCGACCGGCCGCCCGGTCGAAGGGACACGCTCCGGACGCGAACCCGGCCGCCAAGGCGCCCGGACGCGCTGCGCCCGTTGTCGTGCGGAGGCGGCGTCCGCGCGTGCCGTGGACAGGAGGCGGGGGAGCCGCCCGGCTGCTTGGGCGCTCCACCAGCGGTGGGCGTCGGGCGAGAACGCGGCCTCGGGGACGTTGTCGATGGCTTCTTGGCGCACGGCGGGCGAGTCGTGTCATTCGGTGCCGTCGATCACTCGCGGGGAGCGCCGCGGGAGACCCTCGAGGAGGGTGAAGAGCCGGGGGGCCGCCGTCAGCCGGTGTCGGCCGGCGCCGACCAGACGGTCACCGGCCTCCGGACGGCCGCCGGCCGTCGTCGGGCCCCCGGCGCGGCCGGTCCGGGCCGCGCCACGGCAGGGTCCGGCTGTAGACCACGTTCGTCGTCGTGGAACCGAAGCCGGCCAGTTCGTCCACGAGCGTCTCCAGGTGCCCCATGGAGGTGGCGGCCACCTTCAGGGCGTAGCAGTCGTCTCCGGTGGTACGCAGGCACTCCAGGAACTCCCTGCGCTCGGCGAGGAGTCGGCGCAGCGGCTCGTGCCGGTTGCCCGGGTACTTCAGCCGGACGACCGCGAGCACCGGGTAGCCGACCTTCGTCAGGTCGACCTCCGCGTGGTAGCCGGTGATGACGCCCGCCGCCTCCAGCTGGCGCACCCGCTCCGTGGTGGCCGACGGGCTCAGGCTCACCCGCCGTCCCAGCTCGCTGAGGGAGATTCGGCCGTCCTGCTGGAGCTGCCGGACGATCGCCCAGTCGACGTCGTCAAGATTCACGGTCATCCGGCGAGACTACCGGGAAAGCCGCGGCGAAACCCGCGGAATACAAGGAGAGTTCTCTTCAGCCCCTCATGATCGCGGGGATAGCCTCCGACCATGCAAATCGGCGTCAACGTCCCCAACTTCGGCCCCGGGACCGATCCCGGCGCGCTCCGCGACTGGGCACGGACCGTGGAGGGCCTCGGCTTCGACCTCCTCATGGTCTCGGACCACGTGACCGTCACCCCGGACGTGGCCGAGCGGTATCCGGAGCCGTTCTACGAACCGTTCACGACGCTCTCCTGGCTCGCCGGCCTCACCACCCGAGTGCGGCTCGGCACCACCGTGCTCGTCCTGCCGTACCGGCATCCGCTGCTCGTCGCCCGCATGGCGGCGGGACTCGACCGGCTCAGCGGCGGCCGCTTCGTGCTGGGCGTGGGCATCGGCTGGGCGCGCCAGGAGTTCGACGCGCTCGGTGTGCCGTTCGCCGCGCGCGGCCGACTGACCGACGACGCTCTGGCCGCCCTGCGCGCGACCTGGCAGACGCACGGGGGAGCGGTGCCGATCTGGGTGGGCGGCAACAGCGAGGCCGGCATCCGCCGCGCCCTCCGCTTCGGCGACGCCTGGCACCCGCTGCGCGGCACCCTGCCCTGGATGCGCTCGGTCGTCACCCGGCACGAACTGCCGGGCTTCGCGCCGCGTATCGCCCTGAAGGAGACCGCCGCGCCGGTCGACGGCCCCGAGCGGCCCGCAGGCGTCGGCACCCTCGAACAGATCCTGGACGACCTCGACCAACTGGCGCGTCTCGGCGCCGAAAGCGTCGTACTCGACCCGTACCACGGCGACCCCGAGGAGACCCGTCGGCCGCACGCCGCCTGGAAGACCCTTGCCGCCGTGGCCGACCATCGGAGAACAGCACTGTGATCACCCCCACCGACGAGGGACTCCTGCGGCGCGCCGTCGAGATCGCCGCGCACGCCGTCAGCCTGGGCGACGCCCCGTACGGCTCCTTGCTGGCCGGGCCGGACGGCACGATTCTCGCCGAGGCCCACAACACCGTGCGGCGCGACGAGGACATCACCGCCCACCCCGAGCTGAAGCTGGCCCGCTGGGCGGCGCGTGAACTCGACCCGGACACGGCTGCCCGCACAACCCTGTACACCAGCTGCGAGCCCTGTGGCATGTGCGCGGGCGCCATCGTCCGCTCGGGCCTCGGCCGGGTCGTCCACGCGCTGTCCACCGCGCAACTCGTGGAGCTCAACCCCGATTCGGGGGCCTGGCCCGCCGTCGTACAGGACGGCCCGGCCCTGTTCGACGAGGCCCGCGTCCCGATCGTGACGTACTACCGGCGTTGACCCGGCGCCGGCGGGCGCCCGTCCGCCAGCCGTGCCAGGAGCGCCACGGGCCGCGTCCGTCCCATCCGCCGCGGCCGGCTCGTCCTGCCCCGGTGGCGAATCCGTCGAGCAGACCGGGTGGGTACCGCCGGGTGTACATCCCGCTGACGAGTCGTCGGCGACCGCGTAGCACTTGAGGACGATCCCGCGTCCATAGGGAGGCGGACTTCTCGACCGGGAGGGAACCTCGGCCTGCGGTCGCCGTCTTCGTCCTCGTGTCGGCTTGATCGTCGAGTCGACACGAGGAGGGTGTGATGGCAGGTCAGGTGCGTAGGACGAGGCGGGCGAAGGCGTCGGCGCCGGAGTACCAGGGGGCTCTCGAATCGTTGTCGGTGAACGCCTCGCTGCCCGAGGTGCTGGCCCGGGGCATGGAGGAGCTGCGGACGGCCGAACGGGCCGGGGACCGGCGGGAGGAGGCGCGCTGCGGGCTGGCCGTGGCGGAGGCCTGCCGCAGGCTCGGACGCGTCGAGGAGGCCGACCGGGCGTGGAAGGCGAGCTACCGAGCGGCGCGTTCGGCCGGTCACGAGGGGGCCATGGCGTGGGCCCTGTGGAGCGGCGGCACGCTGGCCCGACAGCGGGGTGCGTTCAGGCTGGCGTACCGGTTGCTGCGGCTGGCCGCCGAGACGGGCGAGCGGGGCGGGGACGTCGTCGTGCGCGGCTACTCACTGGCGGGGCTCGCCGAGACCGGGCGCATCCAGGGCGATTACGCGGCGGTGAGGAGGCTGCACGAGCAGCTGCTCGCCGAGGCCCGCCGCCGGGGCGAGGCCCGTCACACGGTGTGGGCGCTGGAGGGCATCGCGCAGATGCACCGCAACACCGGAGAATACGACGAGGCCCTGGCCCTGTTCGAGGAGGCGGCCGACACGGCGTTCCGAGCCGAGGACCGGCGCGGGTGGGCATGGGCGCTGCGCGGCATCGCGGACGTGGTGTCCGTGCGCGACGCCGACGTGGAACGCGCCCTGTCGCTGCTGTCCCAGGCGGAGCAGGCCTGCCGGGAGATGCGGCTTTCCAGCGCGCTCGCCTACAACCACAAGATGCGCGGCAACGTGCTGTACCGGGCGGGCCGCTACGAGCAGGCCCGTGCGATGTACGCGCTGGCCCTTGAGGAGTTCCAGGAGATGGACGAGCCGCGCGGGACGGCGCTGTCGCGCCTGGGGCTGGTCAAGGCCTCCGCCCGTCTGGGGCGCGACGCCGCGCACACGGCCGTGGACCTGGCCGAGCTGCGCTCGACGCTGGACCGTATCGGGCTGCGCCATGCCCGGGACATGGTGGACAAGGCGGCGGCCGAACTGGGGATCGGGCCGCTGCCGGACCACGGCGGCCACGAGCAGGGTGCCGCGAGGCCCGTGCTGCCGCCGGCCGGGGCCGAGGCGCTTCAGGCCGCCGATGTGGAGGGCCTGCGGTGAGCGCCGTCCCGACACCGTCCTCGCCGGGTGCCGCAGTCGTGGCCACGGTGCGTTCGTCTCGTGATCACGACATTGATCGCGAGACGGATGACGACGTCGATCATGACGCGGCGTCGGTCCGTGTCCTGGAGCGTTGTCGTGAACTCGTCCGACCCGCGCTGGTGGAGGCGGTGGGCAGCCTCCATCCGTGGACCGGTGAGATGGCGGCGTACGCGCTGGGTTGGTCCGACAC
Organism: Streptomyces roseolus; assembly: GCF_014649855.1. GTDB lineage: Bacteria > Actinomycetota > Actinomycetes > Streptomycetales > Streptomycetaceae > Streptomyces > Streptomyces roseolus. The sequence continues at coordinate 68,504 of NZ_BMTV01000024.1, forward strand.
GGTCGGTACACCGGACCCCGGCGGATCCGAGGGCAAGGGAGTGCGCCAGGCGTTCGCCGTGCTCGGGGCCGAGGCGGTCGGGGCCGATGGCGCGGAGGCCGTTCCCGGTGCCGTGGCCGTCGAACTCGTGCACACCTTCTCGCTCCTCCACGACGACATCATGGACGGCGACGCCCTGCGTCGGCAGCGGCCTGCGGTGTGGAAGGCGTACGGGACCGGACCGGCCGTTCTCGCGGGCGACGCGCTTCTCGCCCGGGCCGTGACCACCCTGGCCGAGGCCCCGGGCCGGCACGCGGCGTCCGCGGTCCGCTGCCTCTGCCGGACCCTGAACGCGCTGGTGTCCGGCCAGGCGCAGGACCTGCGCTTCGAGCGCCGTTCGTGGTACGGCCCCGGCGCGGTCGGACCGGAGCAGTACCGGTCGATGGCCGAACACAAGACCGGCGCCCTGCTGGGCTGCGCCATCGCGCTCGGCGCGGTCCTCGGCGGCGCCCCCGACCGGACCGTGAACGCGCTCGAACGGGCGGGCCGTCATCTCGGCCTCGCCTTCCAGGCGGTGGACGACATCCTCGGCATGTGGGGCGACCCCGCGGTGACCGGCAAACCCGTCCACGCCGACCTGCGCAGGGGCAAGAAGACCTACCCGATGCTGGCCGCACTGGCCGGTGGAGGCCGGGCCGCGCACGAGCTGGCGGCGCTGCTCGACCCTCCCCGGCCGCTCGACCACGAGGTCGCCGCACAAGTCGCGGCGCTCGTGGAGGAGCTGGGCGGGCGGACCGCGACCCGAGACGAAGCGCGCCGGCACCTGGACACCGCCCGCCGCGCGCTGCGCGACGCGTCCCTCACGCACACCGCCGTACAGCAATTGGACAGGCTGTTCACGTACGTGCTCGACCGGACCAGGTGATCACCGTTTCGCCGTTCTGATTCTCACCCCGTCAGCGACGGATCGGCGGCGGGGCCCGCAGCGGAGCGCGGAAGGACAGAGGACCGGGCGTGGGCGCCACCGCCGTACGCGCCGGGGGCGTGCCCGGGCGGCGGTGGCGCCCCACGTCGGGGGCGGGGGCGGGGCCGGGACCACCGGGGCGTGGCCACCGCCGGTGGGCCGGATGAGGCTGTCGAGAGGCGCTCGATGGGCAGAACCCGGCTCAGGCACCTCTCTTCGCGTCCCGCGTGCCCCTGGAAGAACCCGAGCTTCTTCGGCGAGTAGCTGACCAGCATGTTCTTCGTCTGCTGGTAGTGCTCCAGCATCATCTTGTGGGTCTCCCGGCCGATGCCCGACTGCTTGTAGCCGCCGAAGGCGGCGTGGGCGGATTTTGATGAAAGTCCGTAGGCGTGAAAGGTGGTCGACCAGGCGTGATGACGGAGGCGGAATGGCTTGATCGCTGGCTGCAACGGACTCCGGCCCTTTCAACGGAGACCCTGGAGCGACTCACGGAGCACCTGGCCGAGGATGAAGACGAGTGACCACCGGGTCTGCGCGGTCGATTCGAGCTGACGAGGCTCGAAGCCGGCGTAGGTGGAAGGCCACGGAGCAGTCCACTACGAGTGCCTAGCGATGAGACTTCGGTGGAGGGACCTGATGAGTGCAGCCAGAGCGTGAGCCCATCGCAGGCGCCTCGCAGGGAGCAGGCCGGCCACCGCCATTCGGCTGGCCCGATCGTTATGGCGTGAAGAACGGACCGCGCCCGGGTGAGGAGTCGTCGGCGCGGGCGCCGTTCGTGACCCGCAGGAACTCCGACTTCTCTGCATCGGCGGAACCTGCGGCCAGCTTGTACACGACGAGGCGGACGTCGCAGTCGCACGTCACCTCGCCGACCTGGGGGTGAGGGTCCGGGGAACGCTGGCGGAGAGGCGGACGGTCCACGCTGCTCGGTCGAGGTCCTCCCCGTCGTATGGCGTTCATCGGTCCGCTGCGACGTGCGGGGTGGACTCGAAGACGATGGTCCGGTCCGGTGCTGTCCAGGCGATTCCGGCGAGGTGGCTGGCCGGGTGCAAGGCGGCGTCGTGGAGGACTTCCTCCGGGCGGCTCGCGGTGGTGGGGGGCGGGGCGCCCAGGTACTGGAGCGCTGCGCGGATGAGGGGCACGGGAGTGCCGGCGGTGACGGTGGCGTGCCAGAGCCCCTCACCGACGGGGTTCCCTATCAGGTCCGGCATGTTGAAGCGGTCAGTCGGGCCGGGCGGGAGCTCGTAGTTCGATCTTGTAGCCGCCGTCTGGGGTGGGTTCGGAGGTGAGGGCGCCGTCGAGGAGTTCGGCGCGTTCTTTCAGGCCGATGAGGCCGTGGCGGGCGCTGGGAAGAGCGACGGTCGGGCGGGTGGGGGCGGTGTTGGTGACGGTGACGCCGAAGTGGTGCGGGTCGTGCCACAGGTGGACGTCGGCGCGGGCTCCGGGGGCGTGTTTGCGCACGTTGGTGAGGGCTTCCTGGACCGTGCGGTAGACGGTGCGCTGGGCGGTGGTGCTGATGCCGGGAGGAAGCTCTCCGGTCAGGGTGGTCTCGATCCCGCTGTCGGCGACGAGCTGCCGGAGATCGGCGAGGGTGGGCTGGGGGGCGAGTTCGGTCGCCTTGCCGCCGGAGGCGCGGAGCAGGGTGACCATGTGGCGGAGTTCGTCGAGGGTGTTCGCGCTCAGGGTGCGGATGGTGCGGGCGGCGTCGCGGGCGTCGGGGTCCTTGGCGGCCATCTGCAGGGCTCCGGCCTGTACGGCGATGAGGCTGACCTGGTGGGAGACGACGTCGTGCATCTCGCGTGCCAGCTGGGCCCGTTCGCGGGCGAGGACGGTCTGGGCGTACAGGGCGCGTTCGTGCTCCCGGGCCTCCTTGACCTCGACGAGCCGGCGGGCCACGTCATGCCTGGCCTGCACGAGCTGGCCGAAGAGGACGGGGGCGAAGGCAGTGGCCAGCGTGTAGACGAACTGGACGAGCGTCCAGGTCCTGTCTCCGTCGAGCGCGTCGGGCAACGGCCCCAGCAGGGTGCCGGCGGTGGCATTGAGCAGGGCGCAGCCAGCGAGCAGCGGGCGGTTGCGGATGGACGCGGCGAGTGTGTAGAGGGCGGCGATCGGCGCGACCGCGACGTCCATGAACAGGGTCATGGGCAGGGTCAGCAGGAAGACGGCCAGCGGGAAGCGCCGACGGAGGAACAGGCCGACGGAGCCCGCGGCGGCGCAGGCCCACATCACGGGGGTGCCCTCGCCGACGAGGTTGATCCAGGCGTCGAGCGCGGCCAGCGCCACGAGCCCCGTGTCGACGGCCCAGGGCGGCAGTCGCCGCCACAGGGCCCGGCCCGTGCTCATCGGCTGTCGTCCCGTGCCGCGTTGTCGTCGTTGTGGGTGAGTAGTCCGGCGCGCTCGGCGAGGAGTGCTGCCTGAACGCGGCTGGTGACCCGCAGCTTGGTCAGGATCGAGCTGACGTGGTCCTTGACGGTGCCCGCGCTCAGGTGGATGCGGGTGCCGATGTCGGCGTTGGAGAGCCCTTCGGCGACCAGGACGAGGACGTCGCGTTCCCGTTCGCTGAGGAGGCCGACGCGTGCGACGTCCGCGTCGTGGGGTGCTCCGGCCCCCGGGTGGCTGCGGAGTAGCGCGCGTGATGCCTTCGGTGACATGACGACGCCGCCCGCGGCCAGGGTGCGGACGAGCTGGGCGAGCTGTTCGGGCTCGGTGTCCTTGAGGAGGAAGCCGGAGGCTCCCGAGCGCAGGGCGGTGAGGATGTACTCGTCGGTGTCGAAGGTGGTCAGCATGGCCACGTGCGGTGGTTCGGGCAGCGTCTGGATCTGCCGCAGGACGGTCAGGCCGTCCACGTCCGGCATGCGGATGTCGAGGAGGACGACGTCCGGCCGTTCGTTCCGGATCACGTCGGTCGCCTGGGCGCCTTCGGCGGTCGCCACGACCTCGATGCCGTCGGACGCGTTCAGGATCATCTGGAAACCGGACCGCACCAGAGCCTCGTCGTCCACCACCACTACCCGGATCACCGGCGTCCCGCCTCACACTCTCGTCTGCGCTGTCCCGCTGCTCGGCGACCCGTACGTTCGGGGTCCCGCGTGCCCGTACGGGTCCGCCTGACGTCGACCGTACGTCCGGCAGGGTACGTGGGGGTGTGATCGCCCACCGACTCCGGACACCCGGCGGGTCGGCTCCAGCCGTTCGGGGGTGCGCTCCGGCAGGTCGGCGGGCGAGGCTCGGCGGATGGCGGCCGCCGTGCTCGTACCGTGGGATCGGTCCGTGGCCCCGCGCCGAGTCCGAGGGCCGCAGCCGATGTCCGTACCGTTTCGAGGACCGTCCCGCCATGCCCGGCCAGGCTGAGGGGCCCACAGCGGTCGACCTCGGCGCCTCCGCGGTCCTGTACACGGGCCGCAGGGTCGTGGAGGTCGTCTGCTTCCAGCACCTGACCGGCATCTTCGGTGCCGTGAAGCACTCCGGCGACAACCGCACCGGCGACGGGCCGGGGGACGACGAGGCCATCACGGTCGACTTCACGCGGATGCTGGTGGAAGTGGACCAGATCGTCTTCACCGTGAACTCCTTCACCGGCGCGACCTTCGACGAGGTCGAGAACGCCTACTGCCGCCTGGTGGACGACTCGACGGGGGCCGAACTCGCCCGGTGCACCCTGTCCGGCGGCGGCCACCATACCGCCCAGATCATGGCCAAGATCGCCCGCATCAACGGGGCGTGGCAACTGACCGCCATCGGCGAACCCGCCTCCGGGACCACCTTCCAGGACCTCCTGCCCGCCATCGACCGCCACCTCTGATCCCGTCCGCCCGGCCCGCCGGTCGGCGGGGGTGCCACCGAAGCCTGCCGGATGGTCCGCGGCCGTACCGCACCGGGAGATTCCTCGTATGACTCAGATACAGCCGCCGCAGGCGACGTCAGCTGCGCGGGAGAACGCGTCTCCCGTGCCCGCAGCCTCGCCCGGCTCCGCCGGGAAACCTTCGGGCGGCCCATCGACGGGACGCCTGGTCGGCGTGGACCTGGCCCGCGCGCTGGCGGTGTTCGGCATGTACATCGTCCACATCGGCCCGGTGCTCTCGTCCACGCACGGCGTCGGCACCTGGGTCCGGTACCTGGCCGACGGGCATTCGTCGGTCCTGTTCGCCACCCTCGCCGGGTTCTCGCTGATGCTGATCGCCGGCCGCCGTGAGCCGAAGACCGGCCTGGCCGGCCGGCAGGCGAAGGCCCGGATCGCGATCCGCGCCGTGGTGCTTCTGGCCCTGGGCACGGTGCTGGCGATGGAGTACGGGGGCGTGATCATCCTCGGCTTCTACGGTGTCTACTTCCTCCTCGCCCTGCCCCTGCTGCGGTTGTCCGCCAAGGCCCTGACGATCATCGCCGCCGGGCTCGCGCTCGTCACACCCCAGCTGGCGTTCGTCCTGAACTCGGGGCTCGGCGAGTCCGTCCAGCAGACCATCGACGCCTACGACCCGCTCAAGAAGATCAGCGAGGTCGGCGTGCTCGACCTGCTGCTCGCCGGTTTCTACCCGGCGATCACGTGGATGTCGTTCGTCGTCGCCGGCATGGCGTTGGCGCGCCTGGACCTGTCGGCCGTCTCAGTCCAGCGCCGCCTGGCCGTGCTCGGCGCCGCCCTCACCGCCGGCGCGTACGGCCTGTCCCTGCTCCTTGCGGGCCCGAACGCGCTGCGCAGCATGGCGGAGGACGGCAAGTCGTCCGCAGGGTTCGAGAAGGTGTCGTCCTTCGGCAGCGAATCCTTCGACGCCCCGCAGCGGGCGGCCTCGGAACTGCTGTCCGCAGGACCGCACAGCGGCACCACCTTCGACATCATCGGCAGCGTCGGCGTCGCCATCCTCATGATCGTCGGCGCGACGGTGCTCATGGACCGCGTGGCGCGCCTGCGCCGTCTGGCGAAGCCGGTCATCGCCGTGGGCACCATGTCCCTGACGGCCTACGTCGGCCACTTCCTCGCCCAGTCCCTGCTCGGCGTATCGGCCGGCGAGAGCACCCAGACGTCCTGGATCCCCGTGCTCGCGTTCATCCTCGGGGCGATCGCGTTCGCCGCGGTCTGGTCCCGGTTCTTCCGCCGCGGACCGCTGGAGGCGCTGCTCAACACCGCCACGAAGCCGGCGAAGTACGTGCGGTGACGCTGGCCGGGGCGGGCGGTCCTTGACGGCCCGCCCCGGCTCCGACGGCCCTCGCGGCCCGCTCACATCGACCGTCCGGTCCGACACTCCGGCACCCCGCCGAACGGCTGAAACAGGGCCGAGCCGCTCGGACAGGAGCGCTCGACGCCGCACTCCACGGACGGTGGATCTTAGGGTCGGATGCGGCGGCGCTCCGGCCGGGCTCACGAGGCCCTGCGGAGCGTGCTTCTTGAGCGGCAGGGCCGGCTCTTCTTGCTTCGTACGTGTTGTCGCCCCGGAACCGGAATCCACACGACCTTCGTCCTGATCGTGATCACCGCAGTGACAGCCGGGTGGGCGCTCGTCGCCCGTGGGCTTGAGCGGGGGCACGTCAGAGCGCCCGTGGTGCTGGTCCTCGCGGGCGTTGTCACCGGGGTGTTCACGCACAGCCAGATCGCGGTCACGCTCAACTCCGAGATCGCCCAGCACGTGGCCGAGGTCATCCTGGCGGTCCTGCTGTTCGTCGACGCCACGGAACTGCCGGGCGGCCGGCTGTTCGGCAAAGACCCCGGCGCGGCCGCCCGCACCCTGCTGGTGGCGCTGCCCCTGAGCCTGGCCGCCGTCGTCCTGCTCGGCACGCTGACGCTCCCCGGCCTGCCCGCGGTGATCCTCCTGATCATCGCGTGCATCATCGTCCCCACTGACTTCGCCCCGGCCGAGACCCTCGTACGGGACACCCGCATCGCGGCGCGCGTCCGCGACGTCCTCAACGTGGAGAGCGGCTACAACGACGGCATCATCTCGCCTGTCTTCCTCTTCGCCCTCATCCTGGCGGGCTCCACCTCACAGGCGCACCCCCCCATGCAGGCACTGGGCACGGCCGTGCCCTTTGCCGTGAAGGCCCTGGCGGCGGGGATGGCCCTCGGTTCCCTGCTCGCATGGCTGATGATCACGGCCGACCGCAGGCAGTGGATGACCGGGCAGTCCCGCCGGATCCTCGTCCTGGTCACACCGCTTCTCGTCCATACCGTGACGGTGGCGGTCGGCGGCAACGGCTTCGTCGCCGCGTTCGTCTGCGGCATCGCCTTCCGGTACGTCCGGCAGACCCCGGCCCGGCGGCACGAGCCCCGTGTCCCGGACGCCTCGGACTTCCGGCTCGTCGAGGACACCAGCTCGATCATGACCATGTGCATGTGGTTCTTCTTCGGCAACGCCACCGTGCTCGCCCTGAGCGAGGGCATCGACGTGCCGACCGTGCTGCTCTGCCTCGCCGCGCTCACCGTCGTACGCGTCGGTCCGATCCTGTTCGCCTTCCTCGGCTCGGACTTCACACGGCGTGAACGGCTCATGATCGGAGCCCTCGGCCCACGCGGCACCACCTCGATCGTGTTCGCCTGCTCGCCTTCAACGCGCTCCCCGATGGCCCCTCCGCGGACACCGCCCTGTACGCCATGACCATCACCGTGCTCGGCAGCGTCCTGCTCCACGGCCTCGGCTCGACGCCCCTCGCTCGCCTGCTCACCGCCCCCGCCGCCTCCCCGGTCAGCCTGGAAATGGATCGCTGAGCACGTGGGCCGGCCGGGCCTCGGCGGCCCGGAGGAGGTCGACGGAGGTGGTGCACGCCACCGGCTCGCCGAGGGCCGTCATGGTCCACGCGCCGCCGGCGCGGGTCACGTCCGCCATGATCAGCGCCGTGTGGAGGCAGCGGGCGGGAAGCACGCACCGGGCCAGCTCGTGGCCCAGGCTCTCGTCGACAACCCGGCAGTGTGCGCTCTGTACGGTCTCGAAGGTGCTGCCGTCGAAGGAACTGACGGCGAACACGACGCGGTCCGTGTGGGGAGGCAGCCGGGACAGACGGGCGACGAACGACTCGTCGTCTCCCTCGCCCGCGATGTTCTCCGCCACCGGGCCGGAGAGGTGCTCGATGGAGCCGTCCGGGTGGGCGGAGTTCTCGGCGAACACAGCGTCGAGGAACCGGCCTTGGTCGTACAGCAGGGCGAAGGTGCCGAGGCGGCCGTGCAGGCATGGCGCGAGGGAACCGGGACGCGGAGCGGACCGCCAGCCGGTCCCCATCCGCATCAGGTTGAGCGGGCGGCCGTCCGCTGTGCACAGGGGAACCTACCGGCCCTTGGTCATGTGGACGGGCACGGGGACTCCAGATGAGCCTGCGGACGGAGAGCGTGCAGGAGCGAACCGCCTGGTGACGTGCGGCGCCGTCCTCAGCCTCACGCGCCGTCCGGTGCGCCGGTATCCGACGGCTGTCTGGCGCCGCTCCGCCACCCGGCCGGTCTGCCCCCGCCGCATGGCGGGGGCAGACCGGCCGGGCACTCCACTCACACGGCGGGGCGCTCGGCCGGCACCAGGAGCTGGGTCGTCGCCAGCTGTGCGTACAGCTCGTCCTCGGCCACCAGCTCCTCGTGGGTGCCGATCGCGCGGACCGTCCCGGCGTCCATGACGACGATACGGTCGGCGTCCGTCACCGTGGACAGGCGGTGCGCCACCACCAGGACGGTGGTCTCGCGAGCCGTCTCGGCGATGACGTCCCGCAGCGCCAGCTCGTTGACCGCGTCGAGCTGCGAGGTCGCCTCGTCCAGGAGCAGCAGCCGGGGCTTGCGCAGCAGGGCGCGGGCGATCGCCACGCGCTGGCGCTCGCCGCCGGACAGCTTCGAGCCGCGGTGCCCGACCAGGGTGTCCGGTCCGTGCGGGAGACGCTCGACGAGGGTGTCGAGCCTGGTCCGGGCGAGGACGGCGCGGATCTCGCCGTCCGTCGCGCCGGGCGCGCTGAAGACCAGGTTCTCCCGCAGCGTGCCGGCCAGCACCGGCGCGTCCTGCTCGACGTACCCGATGACGGAGCGCAGTTCGGACAGCGGCCACTGCCGTATGTCCGTGCCGTCGACCAGGACGCGCCCGCCGGTCGTCTCGTAGAACCGCTCGATGAGCGAGAAGACCGTCGACTTGCCCGCGCCCGAAGGCCCGACGAAGGCCGTCATCCCGGCGCCCGGCACCTCGAAGTCCACCCGCTGGTGGATGTACGGCAGCCCGGGCCCGTAGCGGAAGGACACGTCCTCGAAGCGGACCGACGCCGGACGCGCCTCGGTCCGCGCCGGCCTGTACGTGGCGGGCGGCTCCGCGGCCAGACGGTCCACCTCCTTGATCCGGGAGATCGCGGCCGCGCCCTCCTGGTACGCGGAGGCGGCGTCGACCAGCTTGTACACCGGCTCCATCAGGTAGAACAGGTACAGCAGGAAGGCGATGAGCGTGGAGACGGGGATGTCCCCGGACGCCACCCGCGCCCCGCCGACCGCGAGCACCGCGAGGAACGCCAGCTCGACGGCGAGGTTGTCCGCCGTTCCCAGCAGGGCCTCCCACTTCGCGCCGCGCACGCCGTGGCGCCACGCCCGTCGGGCCGACGCCTCGACGCGGGCGGTCTCCCGCTCCTCGGCGCCGGACGCCTTCACGGTGCGGAACGCACCGAAGACCCGTTCCAGGCCGGTGGACATCTCCCCGACCGCGGCTTGGGAGCGCTCGGCGGCCTGCCCGATCTTCGGCATCACCAGGGCGGCGCCCACACCGACGACCAGCACCACGGCGAGGGTGACGCCGAGCAGGACGGCGTCCAGGAAGGCCATCACCACGATCGCCGCGATCAGCGTCAGCGCCCCGGTCGCGGCATTGACCACCGCCTGTGTGCTGACGGCCCGCAGCAGCGTGGTGTCGGAGGTGACCCGGGACATCAGATCGCCCGGCTGCATCCGGTCCACGGCCGAGAGCCGCAGCCGCAGCAGCCTGCCAATGAGGCTGCGGCGGGCGGCCAGGACCACCGACTCCGCCGTCCGCTCCAGGACGTGGGCGCCGAACGCCTCGGCCACTGTGCTCAGCAGCACCAGCACGGTCAGGGCCAGCAGGATGGTGGTGAGCGTGCCACCGGACGAGAGCCGGTCGACGAGCGCCTTCGTGGCCAGCGGCTGCAGCAGCCCGCCGGCCGCTCCCACCAGCGCCAACAGCAGACCGAGCACGACGGTCCACCGGTGCGGGCGGACGTACTCGTACAGCGCCTTGAGCGTCTCGCGGACGCGCAGGGACTCGGCACCCGTCGCCTCCGGGGCGGATGGGGTGTTCACAAAGATTCCTTTCGTACGTGACCTGCCGCGCAGCGCGTCAGCAGCGGCGGGCATCGGTCGAATCGAGCCGTGGCGCTTGACCCAGGGTGACGGCCGGCCGTCGCGGCGATCGTGTGCACAAGTACAGCGCGCAGGTCAGGGCTGAGGACAGCCATGCGGAGGCCACTCGCCACGAGCGCCATGCCGAAGAACTCTCAGAGCGCGCTTCTGCGCTGCCCGACGTTCCCCTGCTCCGGCCGGGGGCCGATGGGAAACGGCGGCTCCAGTTTCCGCGCACGCTCTGTCATGCCGCCAGCCTGGAAGCCCATGCCTTCCGTCGGCCATCCGACGATCGTCGGATGCACCCCCGCCAAGTGGCTGTAACCTCCAGCACACGCTGTATCGCTGGTGCCCCAGGCTCACAGCGTCCACGGCGTACAACACCGTGTCCCGGTGGCATGCCGCCGACCAGGAGCGGATCGAGGAAGGCGCACAAGGCGGCCTGCCCGTGGTCGGTGGTGGGGTCGCTACGGGCAGCCGCAGGTGAGGCGCTCGGTTTCGGCGTGGTCAGCCAGGGTGTCCTCGGCGAAGCCGTCGACCATCCCCATCGCCCACACCAGCAGCGGCCCCATGGTCGCTTCCGCGATCGGCTCGGCCTCGTTCTCCCCGCCGCGCGAGGTGGCCGGCGGCAGGAATGCGTCGCTGCCCGACTCGTCCCACGGTGGCTGGGTAATCCCGGACCGGTGGGCGCTGAGCAGATCGAACGCCCGTAGCCGGGTCAGTGAGGTGAAGATGTCCTCGATCCGGTCATGGGAGGTGCCGCTCGCGGCGGGGTGCTGCGCGTAGCGGCACCACACGTCACTGGTGTGCTGGCCCAGAGAGGTCAAGCCCTGCCCCTCCAGCTACGTGGCCAGGTACATCCACTGCTGCACCGTCGCCTTGATTTCGGACAGGCTGGTGCGAGCCCGAAAGCGCGTACCACGGCCGGCCAGGAAGGTGGGCCGCAGACCGCATCCGCGCCGCCCACGCCGCCGACCCGGAGCTGGTCGGCCTCCTGGCCGAGGAGACCTTCGCAGTGAGATCGCAGCCGCCCAGGTGCCCTGGCACGAGGTCGTCGCCTCCGCCGTCCGCCGTAGCATCCCCACCCCGGCCATTGAAGCCGCCCTCGCCCACTACGACACCCTGCGCGCCGACCTCCTGCCCGCCGCCCTCCTCCAGGGCAGCGCGACCACTCCGGCGCCCGCACCTACCGCCCGGAACCTTCCACACCCACTGGTCCCACCCCGACCGCCCCGAGACGGTGATCTGAGACCAGCCCCTTCTCCGCATCCGGCAACTCGCCCCAGGAGCGAACACCCATGACCGTCGTCGACGACATCGACGTCCATGCCCTGAAGGACACCACGGCCGCCGTCGCGGCCAACCTCCAGCTCGGCCAGGTCACTTTCTCCGTCGACGGCGCCTGGCAGGGCGGCTGCCGCCTCACCGCACAGACGGGCGCGCTGACCCAGGCCGACGAGCGGGACGAGTCCCGTGTCGCGAAGCACGCGATGAGCAGCGACGAGTCCGCCGCCCTCCTCGGCACCGACACCGCCGTCTCGCCCGCCGAGCACCTGCTCCAGGCCCTCACCGGCTGCTACGCCGCCACCCTCGCCTCCCTCGCCGCCGGACAGGGCACCGAGCTCAGGGCTTCCGCCTCGAACTCGAAGGCGACGTCTACCTCCGCGGCTTCCTCGTCCTCCGTGAGGTCGCACCACCGTTCCAGAAGCGCAGCTACGTATGCCGCTATGCGCTCGGTCGGAGGAAGGCCGGGCTCCTTGGCCGGTTCACCAGACGGACCGTTTCTGCGGTGATTCTGTTCCCCCATGCGGTCGAGGCGTTGGCGAGACCACCTCCGCCGCAGGTCGGTCGGCTGGTATCTCTGCGTTCGTGATCAGGAACCTGCTGCGCGGCGTTGCCACGTTCTCCCTCGTCCTCACCTCACTGGCACTTCCCTCCGCGGTTACCGCCGCGCCTGCTTCCCCTGCTGCCGGGGAGATGTCGGCCCGGGGTAGCGTCGTCGAACAGATGCCCGTCACCGGCGGGTCTCATATGGGGCACGCGCCGTCCGCCGCACCCACTTCGTACCGGATTCGGCTCAACAACACGCCGATGGTCGATACGGGTCGCGGCTGCTTCGAGTACCCCAGTCTGAACAACTGCCCGTTGGTACGGCTCATGATGGCGGGAGAAGACCTGTTCGACATCGTCTGCCAGCAGCCCGGCGAGCAGTACGGACGCACCAACTGGTGGGCCCTGGGAAGCGGTGCGGCCTACGCCTACGGCTTCGTACCGGTCGACTTGCTCGACACCCCACATCACCAACTTCCCGGAATTCCCCGCTGCTACGGGTAGCAGTCAGGCGAAGAGGCCCCTGGGCACGGGCGGTTTCCAGGGGCCTTCGCACTGTCGCTGACCGGTGCACCTTCAGCAGCCTGCGACCAGACCGGGCCGCTGCTCCATGGCGACCTGGTGCGCCCACCGCCTCGCAGCCGACGACCCCGGCGGAAAGCTCGGAACCACCCCACCCGCCACCGACACGACCAACCGCACACCACCGGTACGGTGGCTGGAGTATGAAACGGCGCAAAAGGGAACTGATCATTTGATTAAGGTTGAATTCCCTATTTGAGCAGTAATTGCGCTGACAGTCCTGTTATCGAATGCGAGCCATATTCACGTGCAGGAGGGACCCCACATGCGCTTCAGGGGCAGTAGGACGGTCGTCGGTCTGGCGGCACTGGTAGGCCTGGCGATGACCGGCGCGCCGACGAGTCAGGCACGGGAGCAGGCCGCAGAGGATCTTGTCTGGCTGGAGAACGTCGAGACGGGCAGGTGTCTCGATGACAGTCATGGTGGGGGGCTGCGTACGCTGGAGTGCAACCAGCTCAGCTTCCAGAAGTGGCGCGTTCTGCCGTCCGAGCACGGCGACGTGCTGCAGAACGCGGCGACGGGGCGTTGCTTGGACGACAGTGAGGCGTTCAAGCTGCGCTCGTACGAGTGCAACGGCGGCACGACGTTCCAGTCCTGGAAGCCCCGAATCTGGGAGCAGGGCAACGAGTATCTCAACGCGGCCACGGGTCTGTGTCTGGACGACAGTCTGGGCGGGGGGCTCCGTACCTTCCGCTGCGGCGGTGGTAATACGCACCAGCAGTGGCGGGTCTTTTACGACTCCATGGGCGCCACCACGTAGACGCCCACCGACGTCGCACGGTATTCGGCTGAGCACCAGTCTCGCAGGTGCACTGTTCGATGTACGCCGGCCCGGCACCTGTGGTCTGGCTATGGCGGCCCGCCCTCCCGTCACCGAGCGCACCAGGTGCACCTGATCGAGGTGTCCGGCCCGTACGGGATGGCGGGTCATCGAGGTGACGGCACGGCTGTCCTCCTGCGCAGGCCCCAGCGGAGACGTCGGGCCTCACGTCGGCTGGCACGCGCCTCGTGGCGCAGGCCGGCCGCTTTCTGGCGGGTTGCCAGCATGTAGAGGCGGTCGATGAGGTGATCGCGGTACTGTCCGGGGTCCGATGCCGCGAGTTGCCGGTCGACCTCCACGGCGCGCTCGAACGCTCCGACGGCCTCCAGCCGTCGGTCAGCCCGCCCATGTGCCAGACCGAGCAGCACATAGGTGTTGCTCAGCCAGTACCGTTGCCTTCTGTCATAGGGGACCATGCGCCGGTGCAGATCGGCGATCTCCTCCAGCAAGGGGATTTCAGCCGCGCCTTCCCGCCGCAGGGCGGCTTCGAGGCGAGGCAGGAGATGGGCGCCGTATCCACGCGCGTCGTGGCGGGCCATGTGACGGAACACCGCCAGTTCCACGGCGTCCACGACCTCCGCCCATTCCCGCCGGTCGTACTCGACGTAAGGGAGATGGCGGTTGGTGGCCGGCGGCTTGTAGGCGAGCTGGTCCACCTCGTCCCGTACCGTACGGGCGGCCGAGTGACGGCCCGCTGCCTCAAGCGCGGCGGCGTGGACACGCAGGGACTGGACGAGGTCATCCGTCAGCGGGAACGGATTCGCTTTGGCCCGCCGCCGGTTGATGTCCACCGCGCGGGCACTCGCCCCCACCGCCCACCTTCGCCAGTCGACCTCGGACAGCATTTGCGGGCTCATCCTCAGCAGGAAACGTGCCAGGTTGGTCAGGGCGGTCGACAAAGGGCCCTCGCGTGCAGGAAGCCCCTTGCGGGTTTTGCGGTCGAGGAGGAGGACCGCTGCGTGCGTCGCAGCGAGGGCGGCCGGTTCCCTCAACGCTGCCATCAGGGTGACGCCCAGGTTGAGGAACTGGAGGCCCAGGGTGTCCTCGTAGGCCCCGGGGTGCTCATGGGCGAGTTCGGTGACCAGTTCCAGCGCCTCGGTCTGCGCGCGCAGTGCCTCCATGTCCCGTCCGCACTGGCGCAGTACGGCCGCGTGGCTGGCAAGGGCGCCGGACAACCAGTAGCGCTGATCGTCCGGGTGGTGGATCCGTGTCGGTCTGCGCCGGAGTTCGACCGCGCGGCGGCCCGCCTCCTCCGCCTCCGGCAGCCGGTCGAGGTGGTTGAGAAGACCGCACAGGCTGTGCAGTGCCCTCGCGAGGTCCGGTGTGAACACCTCCGGATGCCGCGCCGCGAGGGTCTCGTACAGGGCGACGGCCTTCTCGGTGGCGGCGAGCGCCTCCGGCAGCCGTCCGGCCCCCGTCAGCGCGAACGCGAGCGACTCGTACGCCGCGGCGTGCCGGTCCGGGTCGTCAGAGGTGGCCATCCAATGGGGGAACAGTCGTTCCACGAGGACGGTACGGGGCGGGTCGAACTCGGCGCTCTCGTGCCTGGGCAGCTTGGCCTCGATGTCCTCCAGCAGCTCGGGATCGATGTCGTCGAGGGCCAGCAGGGTGCTGAGCGCCGGCCCCCCGGCGGCCACGGCGAGCCAGGGGGCCTGCCGCAACAGCGGGTACACATGGCCGTGGCGCAGATGCGGCCAGCGCGCGGCCGAGGCGGCCAGGAAGGTCAGGGCCCGCGGTGCCCACGGCGCCGGCCGCTCGTCCAGGCCGTGCGGCAGCAGCGCGCCGAGGACCGCTGGGGCCCACGGCGCGGACGGGTAGGCGGTCTCCGCGGTGTGCCCGGGGAGGGTGAGGGCGAGGAAGTCCTCGGCGAGCCGGTCGGGCAGCAGCGGCTCGAAGACGGTGCCCCGGTGGGGACCGGCAGGCGGATAGCAGACGGTGTGGTCCGCGACGGTCCGCTCGGCGGGGTGCGTCACGGCCGGAGCATTCGCGGCCACCTGGCTGACGACGTCGAGAGCGGTCTGCCGGGGGAGCGGACCGGTGAGGGTGGCGGCGAACACCGTCCGGTTCATCACCTCGGGCGCAGTGGCCCAGACCCGCCCGACCGCGGCCGAGCGGCGGCCCGCGTCCTGGGTGTGGAGCCGGGCCCAGTGCGCCCTCTCCCGGTTGAGGAGATACGTGACCAGGAACGCGGCGTCCGTGGGCGGAACTTCGTCCCTCACCTGCGCGTCGACCGCCACCAGGGCGGCCATGTGGACGCTGAGCGTCAGTCCGAAGTCGTCGTCCTCCAGGGGCATCGGCGGTAATACCCGCGCGGCGAAGGCCGGACCATGCTCCGGTTCGTGGACGGCGGCGAAGGCGTCCCGGGCGGCGCGGAACATCTCCGCCCGAGGTTCGCTGCCGTCACCGCCCGGCAGCGGTCCGAGGAGCTGGGTGGAGGTGGCAGCCTGGACGTCGCTGAGCGTGGCCTGCACGGCCGGCCACGTGTCGGAGGAACGGGCGAGCATCAGCACACGAGTCGGCAGAGCCGGCCGGTGCAAGAGCCGGTTGCTCAACAGCCAGGTCAGGTGCGGCAGGGGCCAGTGGTCGGCGTAGTCGACGACGAGGAGGAGCCCGGGGGCGCCGTCGGTCCGCAGGTCGACGCTCTCGTCGGCGGTCGGCGGAGCCAGCACGTTGCCGGGGCCGTGGACCGCCCTGACCACCTTCCAGCCGTCGGCGAGGGTCTCCCGTGCGAAGGCGGCCGCGAGACGGCTCTTGCCCTGCCCTCCGGGGCCCTGCAGCCACCGGACAGCCAGTCTGCGCGCGGAGTCGCGCCAGGCGCGCAGATCGGCGAGTTCCTCGGCCCGCCCCGTGAACGGCACGATCTCGTGCCGGGCGCTGAGCATGCGACTGGGCAGCTCGCGCAGCCACTCCGGATCGGCTTCCGGGACGGCGCGCCAGTTCTCCAGGACGTAGACGGGCAGTCCGTCCACGTAGACATGGATGTCACCGTCGACCACCGCGTACGCGAAGCCGCCCTCGGCGCTGACGCGCTGGCGTGCGGAAGGGTCCCGCCCGCTCATGCCGGGGCGTCACCGGGGGTCGGCCGGTGGTGGTGGACGTGGACGCTGCTGCCGGGGCCCTGTGCCCCGAACGCGGCGCCGCCCGCGCGCGCAATGATGTGCTGGGACCACGTGTCCCCGCCCCGAGTCCGGGCACCGTCCTCGACCAGAGCTCGCAGATCCTCGGCGGCCTCGGGATGATCCCGCAGCAGTGCGGCAAGCCGACGGGCCCAGGGCCGTACCAAGTCGTCCCGTACACCGTCGGTGTCATCCCCCTCGCCCAAGACGAGTTCGGCGTCACCGTCCAACTGGGCGCGCACCACCGCACTCTGGTCTTCGTCACGGCGCCGGAACAGGTCCACAACTCGGTCCCGTGTGCCTTCCCACACGCTGGTGGCCATCGCGGCCACGACAGTGGTGGCCCCCGTCATGGCCAGGACCGTCATCGGGTCGGACATCAAAGCCTCCGTCACTGACTGCACACGCTCGTATTCGTAGTGAATCTCATTCGTCCTGGGCTCATGGGTGAAACAGGCCAATCACATGGCACACCTTCCTCTGACGGGGTGACGACGGCTCGCGAGGTCATGGCGGAAGGCGGCGAGTGCATCGGCGCAAGGAGACGGTGGTAGACGCGCCGAAGAAGACCAGCGAGCGGGCCGCCCGTGCGACGCCATGGGTGAGGACGGCCCCTTGGCCAGGGCGATCCGGCTGAGGCGGATGACCTGCTCCCCGCGCCCGCGGGGGTGGTCCCATGCGCTCAGCAAGGCGCGAGCACAGCAAGATCTACTCTTACGAGTTGGTGCGTGATAGCGGGTGGGCATGCTCTGCTGGTGAAAAGCATGGTGGACCGTTCGGTCCTGGCGCATCCGTTGTTCACAGGTGTCTCGAGGAGTCATCTGTCTTCGCTGATCGCGGAGTTGGCAGGGCCGTGGGTGGCCGGGGTCGAAGGCCGCCGGCACCAGGCTCGAGGCGGGGCCAGGAAGCGGGCGCCGGGAGCGGGTGCCCGCCATCGGCTGGTGTTCGTGGACCGGCTTGTCGCCACGCTCATCCACCTGCGTCACGACCTCCCGCACGGGGCCCTGGCCCTCCTTTACGAAGTGGACCGTTCCACCATGACCCGGGCGGTCGGTGAGGTGCGCCGTCTGCTGGCCGGGAGAGGATTTGCCGTCCCCAAGCGGCCCGGGCTGCGACTGCGGACCCTGGAAGACGTCTTCGCCTACGCCCAGGCCGAAGGGGTCCTGTTGCGGCTGGACGCCACCGAGGTCCAGGTCCGCAGGCCCACCGCGGGCCGGGGCGGACGGCGGGCGTTCGTGTCGGGCAAGAAGAAGCAGAACACGATGAAGGCCACCGTCATCGCCGACCACCACGGCCGTACCCTGTGGACCGACGCCCTGCGGCCAGGCCGCATGCACGACGCCACCGCCGCCCGCACGGCCGGCATCGCCAGTTGCTTCCATACCTTCGACCTGGTCCAGGTCCTCCTCGATGACGGCTACCTCGGCCTGAGCAGAGACCATCGCGGCAAGGCCCTCACTCAGCCGCGCAAGCTACGGCCGGGCGCAACACTTCCCTTCCTCGAACACAACGAACGCCAGCGACACGAGCACTCCTCACAACGGATCACCGTCGAACACGCCCTCGCCGACCACAAGCGCTGGAAGCAGCTCCAGCGCTGGATCCACCGTCGCGACCGCCTCCCCGATACCTACCGCGCTATCGCCGGCCTCGTCTCCGACCGCAACACCACCACCTGACGGACGCCGTGAACAGGGCGAACACGCCTCGCCCGCTATCACGCACCAACTCGTTAGGTCGTGTCCTACGTGGTGAGGTGGTCGTTGGGGTTGTCATGGGGCGGGGTACGTGGAGTCGGATCGTTCCGGACGGGCTGTGGGAGATCGCGAAGCCGTTGATCCCGCCCTCTCGGGTGCGGCCGCAGGGCGGTGGGACGCAGGACACGCCTGATGAGACGCTGTTCGCCGCGATCGTCCACGTCCTGGTCAGCGGCTGCGCCTGGCGGGGTCTGCCGCCCTGTTTCGGCGTCTCGAAGTCGACCGCCCGTCGCCGGTTCCTGATCTGGTCCAGGGCCGGGGTGTGGGGCCGGCTGCACGAGGAGATCCCGCACCGCCTCGACGACGCCGGCCTGCTCGACCTGTCCCGCGCGGTCCTCGATTCCGCCCACACGAGGGCGAAAAAAGGGGCGAACCCACCGGACCGTGCCCAGCGGACCGGGGCAAGGCGGGCTCCAAGACGCACGCCCTGTCGGACGCGAACGGCCCGCCCCTCCTCGTCGGCCTCCCGGCCGCCAACACCCACGACAGCCAGGCCCTGAAGCCCATGATGCTCGGTCACCAAACGAGACACGACCCTCACCGGGGCCGGAACTTCAAACCCCAGCGTCTGCACGCCGACAAGGCCTACGACATACCTGAACTGCGGAAATGGCTCCGTGGGAAACGTATCGGCGTCCGCATCGCACGCAAGGGCATCGAGTCGTCCGAACGCCTCGGGCGCCGCAGGCGGGTGATCGAGCGGACCATGTCCTGGCTGACCGGCTACCGCCGGCTCAACCACCGCTACGAACGACACCCCCGCAACTACCTGGCCTTCCTCGGCCTGGCCGCAGCCATCTGCTGCTACAAGCGACTCGTCCGCCTCACCACATAGGACACGGTCCTAGAAGAATCCGAGCTTCTTCGGCGAATAGCTGACCAGCAGGTTCTTCGTCTGCTGGTAGTGCTCCAGCATCATCTTGTGGGTCTCCCGGCCGATGCCCGACTGCTTGTAGCCGCCGAAGGCGGCGTGGGCCGGGTAGGCGTGGTAGCAGTTGGACCAGACGCGGCCGGCCTGGATGGCGCGGCCGGCGCGGTACGCGGTGTTCGCGTCGCGGGTCCAGACGCCGGCGCCGAGCCCGTACAGGGTGTCGTTCGCCGTGCGGACGGCGTCGTCGAAGTCGGTGAAGGAGGCGACCGCGACGACCGGGCCGAAGATCTCCTCCTGGAAGATCCGCATGCGGTTGTCGCCCTCGAAGACGGTCGGCTGGACGTAGTAGCCCCCCTCCAGGTCCCCGCCGAGACCCACCTGCTGACCGCCCGTCAGGATCTTGGCGCCCTCCCGCTGCCCGATCTCCAGGTAGGAGAGGATCTTCTTCAGCTGCTCCGCCGACGCCTGCGCGCCGATCATCGTCGCCGGGTCCAGCGGATGGCCCGCCACGATCGCCTCCGTGCGCGCGACCGCCGCCTCCATGAACGCGCCGTAGCAGCCGCGCTGCACCAGGGCGCGCGAGGGGCAGGTGCAGACCTCGCCCTGGTTGAGGGCGAACATCGTGAAGCCCTCCAGCGCCTTGTCGCGGAAGTCGTCGTCCGCCGCCCACACGTCCTCGAAGAAGATGTTCGGCGACTTGCCGCCCAGCTCCAGCGTCACCGGCTTCAGGTTCGCGGAGGCGTACTCCATGATCAGGCGGCCCGTCGCCGTCTCGCCGGTGAAGGCGATCTTCGCGACCCGCGGGGAGGACGCCAGCGGCTTGCCCGCCTCCTCGCCGAAGCCGTTGACGACGTTCAGCACGCCCGGCGGCAGCAGGTCCGCGACCAGGCTCAGCCAGTAGTGCACCGACGCCGGCGTCTGCTCCGCCGGCTTCAGCACCACCGCGTTGCCCGCCGCGAGCGCCGGCGCCAGCTTCCACACCGCCATCAGGATCGGGAAGTTCCACGGGATGATCTGCGCCACCACCCCCAGCGGCTCGTGGAAGTGGTACGCCACCGTGTCCTCGTCGATCTCGCTGAGCGACCCCTCCTGCGCCCGCAGCGCCCCCGCGAAGTAGCGGAAGTGGTCGACGGCGAGGGGGATGTCGGCGGCGAGGGTCTCGCGGACCGGCTTGCCGTTGTCCCAGGTCTCCGCGACCGCGAGCGCCTCCAGGTTCGCCTCCATCCGGTCGGCGATCCGCAGCAGCACCGCCGACCGGTCGGCCGCCGAGGTCCGCCCCCACGCCGGCGCGGCCGCGTGCGCCGCGTCCAGGGCGCGCTCCACGTCCTCCTCGGTGCCCCGGGCGATCTCGGTGAACGGCCGGCCGTCGACCGGGCTCGGGTTCTCGAAGTACCGGCCGCGCGCCGGGGCGACGTACGCGCCGCCGATCCAGTGGTCGTAACGCGGCTGGTACGCCATGAGCGCGCCCTCGGTACCGGGTGCGGCGTAGCGGGTCATCGGCAGACCTCCCTGAAGGTCGTACGGATCCGGCCGCCGGGACCCGCCGGACGGCGGGCGCGCGAGCGGCCGGGGACGGAGAGAGGGCCCGTCGTCCCGACCGGCGCTCTCACCGCCGAGTGTGGGGGAGCGGACGTTGCAGCCCCGTTGCACCGGCCGACAGTTCCGCCTCCAGCGCGTCCAGCCGGGCCCGTACGGGCGCCGCCTGCGCCGCCGGCACCGCCGCGCACAGCGCCCGCCACACCTCCAGGTCGTCCTCGCCCCACGCGCTGTGCGCCCAGTCCGCCAGCAGCAGCGGATCCGCCCGCGCCACCAGCGCCGCCCGCAGCCGGCCCGCCAGCCGCTCCCGCAGCCGTACGACCCCGGGCGCCGCCGACCCCGGCAGCAGCGGGCCCGCGTACTCCCCGGCGGCCGCCGCGACCGCCCCCGCGGCGAGGCGCCGGTCCACCAGCGCGAAGTCGGCGTCCACCGGTCCGGCCAGCCGGTACGGACGCGAGGCCAGCACCTCCGGCCCGAGCAGCGACCGCAGCCGGGACAGCTCCGCCCGCAGCGTCACCGGGGTGACCGACCCGTCCTCGTACAACAGGGACAGCAGCTCCTCCCCGCCCACCCCCTCCGGCCGGTGCGCCAGGACCACCACGATCTCGCTGTGCCGGCGGCTCAGCCGCAGCCGCCGCCCGTCCACCACGAGCAGCGCCTCGTCCCGGCCCAGCGCGGTCAACCGCGGCCGCCCCGGCGCCGGCTCCGGGGCGAGCAGCGCCAGCTGCGCCTCGGCCGCCCGCGCCACCGCCCGGACGAGCCCGAGACTGTGCGGATGGGCGAGCCCCGCGCCGCCGGTCAGGTCGACCGCGCCCAGCAGCCGCCCGTCGCGCGGATCGTGCAGCGGCGCCGCCGCGCACGTCCAGGCCCGCACCGGCGGCCGGAAGTGCTCCGCCGCCACCACCTGCACCGGCCGGCCGACGGCGAGCGCCGTCCCCGGCGCGTTCGTCCCCGCCGCCGTCTCCGCCCAGCCCGCACCGGCGACGAAGTTCATCCGCCGCGCCTGCCGCAGCGCCGCCGGATCCCCCTCCACCCACAGCAGCCGCCCGGCCGCGTCGCACACCGCGAGCAGATGCCCGCCGTCCCGGGCGTCCGCGCCGAGCAGCTCCCTGATCACCGGCATCGCCGCCGCCAGCGGATGCCCCGCCCGGTACGCGGCCAGCTCCTCCTCGTCCAGCTCCGTCGGCGCCGCCCCCTCCCGGCTGACCCGCGCCCGCTCGGACCGCCGCCACGACTCCGCCACCACCGCCCGCGGTCCCGCGCCGGACCGCACGTTCCACCGCGTCGACGCCTCGCTCAAGTCGGCCTCCCCATCGAGGACGTACGGCTCGCTCCAGGGGCACATCGTCGTGCCCGCGCCGACCGTCGACAAGCACCGGAACGCGCCGTGCGGGCGCGGGGCCCCGGGGTCCCGCGGAAGCGGAGCGGGGCCCTCACCGAGCGCCGGGGGCCGGCGTGCGGCCCGCGTAACCCGTCCCGCCCGGAGGGCGTGATCGGCCGGAAACCGGATCTTCCTAACGTCTTGCCCATGGGAGAGTTCCCATGTCGGAGACGGTGTCGGTACCGGTGGGAGGGGTGCACGTGGGGTCGCCGGAAGCGGAGGACGGAACGGTGCGTACGGCCTGCTCGTACTGCGGGGTCGGATGCGGGATCGTCCTCGACGTCGTGACGGACCCCGCGACGGGGCGCCGCCGGGCCGTGAAGGCGTCCGGCGACAAGGCCCACCCCGCGAACGCCGGGCGGCTCTGTACCAAGGGGGCCACGAGCGCCGACATGCTCGCCGCCCCCGGGCGGGCCACCACGGCGCTCGTGCGGCCGGAGCGCGAGGCGGCACCGGTCGCCACCGACGTCGACACCGCCGTCGCCGACGTGGCCCGCCGCCTCCGCGCCCTCCTCGACGAACACGGCCCCGACGCCCTCGCGTTCTACGTTTCCGGCCAGATGTCCCTGGAAGCCCAGTACTTGGCCAACAAGCTCGCCAAGGGCTTCGTGCGGACCCCCCAGATCGAGTCCAACTCCCGGCTCTGCATGGCCTCCGCCGGAACCGGCTACAAGCTGTCGCTCGGCGCCGACGGCCCGCCCGGCTCGTACGACGACTTCGACCACGCCGACGTCTTCCTCGTGATCGGCTCCAACATGGCGGACTGCCATCCGATCCTCTTCCTCAGGATGATGGACCGGATCAGGACGGCCGGGGCGAAACTGATCGTCGTCGACCCCCGCCGCAACGCCACCGCCGACAAGGCCGACCTCTTCCTCCAGATCCGGCCCGGCACCGATCTCGCCCTGCTCAACGGCCTGTTGCACCTCCTCGCCGAGGACGGCCGGCTCGACGAGGAGTTCATCGCCGCGCACACCGGGGGCTGGGACGCCATGCCCGCCTTCCTCGCCGACTACCCGCCCGCGCGGGTCGCCGAGCTCACCGGCATCCCGGAGGACGACATCCGGCGCGCCGCCCGCTGGATCGGCGAGGCCGGCGCCTGGACGAGCTGCTGGACCATGGGGCTCAACCAGTCCACCCGCGGCACCTGGAACACCAACGCGCTCGTCAACCTCCACCTCGCCACCGGCGCGATCTGCCGACCCGGCGCGGGCCCCTTCTCCCTCACCGGCCAGCCCAACGCCATGGGCGGACGGGAGATGGGCTACATGGGCCCCGGCCTGCCCGGGCAGCGGTCGGTGCTCGTCCCCGCCGACCGCGCCTTCACCGAGGACCTGTGGGGCATACCGGCGGGTTCGCTCCGCGAGGACGCCGGACGCGGCACGGTCGAGATGTTCGAACGGATGGCGGCCGGCGACATCAAGGCCTGCTGGATCATCTGCACCAACCCGGTCGCCTCCGTCGCCAACCGCAAGACCGTCATCGCCGCCCTCGAAGCGGCCGAACTCGTCGTCACCCAGGACGTGTTCGCCGACACCGAGACGAACGCGTACGCCGACGTCGTCCTCCCCGCCACCCTGTGGGCCGAGTCCGACGGCGTCATGGTCAACTCCGAACGGAACCTCACCCTCGTCCGGGGCGTCGTCGACCCGCCCGGCCAGGCCCTCCCCGACTGGCAGCTCATCGCCCACGTCGCCCGCGCCATGGGGTTCGCCGAGGCGTTCACGTACACCTCCGCCGAGGAGGTCTTCGAGGAGCTCAAGCAGGCCTGGAACCCGCAGACCGGCTGGGACCTGCGCGGCGTCACGTACGAGCGGCTGCGCGCCACCCCCGTGCAGTGGCCCGCCCCCCGCGCCGAAGGCCCCGCCCGCAACCCGATCCGCTACCTCAACGACGGCGTCAGCCAGACCCTGCTGGAGCGCCCGGACGGCACCCGCCCCCACCTCGCCTTCCCGACGCCCGACGGCCGGGCCCGCTTCTTCGCCCGGCCGTACCTCCCGGCCGCCGAACTCCCCGACGAAGACTATCCGTTCGTCCTCAACACCGGTCGGCTCCCGCACCAGTGGCACACCCTCACCAAGACCGGCAAGGTCGCCAAGCTGACCAAGCTGAACCCCGGACCGTTCGTCGAGGTCCACCCCGACGACGCGGCGGCCCTCGGCGTCCACGAGGGCGACCACCTGGAGATGGCCTCCCGGCGCGGCCGCGCCGTCCTGCCCGCCGTGGTGACCGACCGCGTCCTGCCGGGCACCTGCTTCGCCCCCTTCCACTGGAACGACCTCTTCGGCGAGTACCTGAGCGTCAACGCCGTCACCAACGACGCCGTCGACCCCCTCTCCTTCCAGCCCGAGTTCAAGGTGTGCGCCGTGAGCCTGACGAGGACGGCGGCGCCGGTGCCGGTCCCGGCGCCGACCGCGGGATCCGCCACCGAGCCCGCCGCGGAGGCGGACCCCGGCACCGGGCCCGCGGCGACGGCCCTCGCCGCCCTGTTCGGCGTCGCGGAGCTCGTACCGCCGCCGCTCACCGAACCGGAGCGCCGCTACCTCGCCGGATACCTCTCCGGGCTCGCCGCCGCCCCCGCCGACGGTCAGGTCCCGGTCCTGCCCGCCACCGCCCCCTTCAGCCCCGACCACGGCCTCTGGGTCGACGGGGTCCTCGCCGGGATGTTCTCCCGGACCCCGGCGGACGCGTCCGCGCCGCTCCCGGCGCGGGCTTCCATCGCCCCGGCGGCCTCGGAGGACCACCCCCGGCGGCCGGCCCCCTCCACCCGCCGGCTCCTGATCCTCTGGGCCTCGCAGACGGGCACCGCCGAGGAGTTCGCCGCGACGGCCGCCGGCCGGCTCGCCGACGCCGGTCACCGGCCGGAGCTCCTCCCGATGGAGAGCGCCGACCTCGCGGAGCTCGGCGCCGACACGGATCTGCTGGTGGTGGCCAGCACCTTCGGGGACGGCGACGCCCCCGACAACGGCGCCGCCTTCTGGGCGGCCCTGAACGCGCCCGGCGCCCCGCGCCTCGACGGCCTGCGCTACTCCGTGCTCGCCTTCGGGGACTCCGCGTACGACGACTTCTGCGGCCACGGCCGACGGCTGGACGAGCGCCTGGCGGAACTCGGCGCGGGCCGCCTCCTCCCCCGTACCGACTGCGAACCCGACCACGAGGAGACCTCCGGAGCCTGGCTCACGGCCCTCCTGCCGCTGCTGCCCACCGAGGCGGCGGAAGCCTGCGCACCGATACCCGTCGAGCGGCCCCGCACCGTCCCCGTGCCGGCCTCCGCCGCGCGCACCGACCCCCCGGCGTACTCGAAGTCCTCGCCGTTCGCGACGCTCCTCGTCGGCAACCGGCTGCTGAGCCTGCCCGGTTCGCAGAAGGAGGTGCGCCGCTTCACCTTCGACACCCGGGGCGGCGAGCTGGCGTACGAGGCGGGCGACGCCCTCGGCGTCTGGCCGGCCAACAGCGGGGAACTGGTCGCGGAGTGGCTGGCCCTCACGGGCCTCGACCCCGCCGAACCCGTGACCACGGGCACCGGCACGGGAGCGGAGGCGGACACCCTGCCCCTCGCCGAAGCGCTGCGGACCCGTCTCGACATCACCCGCATCACCCCGGACCTGCTCAGGTTCGTCGCCGAGCGCACCGGGAGCCAGGAGCTCAGGCGGCTGCTCCGCCCCGGCCACAAGGACGAACTCGCGAAGTGGAGCTGGGGACTCCAGGCCCCCGACCTCCTCGCCGCCCACCCGGTCCGCGCCTCGGCCGCCGAGTGGGCGGGGGTCCTCAAACGGCTCCAGCCGCGCCTGTACTCGATCTCCTCCAGCCCCCTCGCGCAGCCGGGCGAGGTCAGCCTCACCGTCTCCGTCGTCCGCTACGCCAACGGCCGGGGCCGGGAGCGCACGGGAGTCTGCTCCGCGTATCTCGCCGACCACGCCGACGACGGCCCGGTGCAGGTCTTCGTGCAGCGCTCCCCGCACTTCCGCCCGCCCGCCGACCCCGCCGCCCCGCTCGTCATGGTCGGCCCGGGCACGGGCGTGGCCCCCTTCGCCGGCTTCCTGGAGGACCGCCTCGCCCGCGGCCACAAGGGCCGCAACTGGCTCTTCTTCGGCGAACAGCGCGAGGCCACCGACTTCTACTACCGGGAGGACCTCGAAGCCCACCTGGCGAGCGGCCACCTGGACCGCCTCGACACCGCCTTCTCCCGCGACCAGCGCGCCAAGGTCTACGTCCAGGACCGCATGCGCGAGCACGGCGCCGCCCTGTGGTCCTGGCTCCAGGACGGCGCCCACGTCGCCGTCTGCGGCGACGCCGCCCGCATGGCGAAGGACGTCGACCGCGCCCTCCGGGAGGTCGTCGCCCGCCACGGGCGGATGACCGAGGAGGAGGCGGCCGCGTACGTGAAGCAGCTGGCGGCGGAGAAGCGCTACGTCCGCGATGTCTACTGACCCGCGCCCGTCGACATCGCGGACGGCGATTCAGGGGCAGCCGACGCGCGCCTCCTGGACGGCCGGGCTCCGCCCCGAGGGGGCAAGGGCTCGACGGGCGGACGGTCGAGGTCGCCTGCGGGGCGCCCCCGTCGGGCGGGGGCGCCGTGAGGCGGGCGGGCGTCGCCCCCGGCCGCGGGGGTGTCGCCCTCCATCCGGTGGATCTCGCCCTTCGCCCGGCGGATGTCGTCCTCTGCCCGGGAGGTATCGCCCTCCGGCCGGCGGGTGTCGCCCGCACGGAGTCGGAGTCCGTGCCGGGGGAGCCCGCGCCGGGGGACCGGAGTTAACGATCTTGGGCGGGGCCGGTCACGGACCCGGCGGCCCGGAGGGGACCCAATGCGCGGTCTTTCCCCGCAGCGGATGAATCGTTCAGCCATTTCGCGCCCATCCCGCAGCCCGACGTGTTCCCGGCCCGTTAGGACAGCAGGAAACCCACTCCCTCGGCTCCCCTCCCACCCCCGTATCCCGTCGCGCGCCCGCACCCGAGCCAGTGCCCGGCGCAAGCGCCCCCGGAGACCCTCATGACCACCGCCCCGGCTCCCACCCGGGTCCGGATCGCGGCAGCATGCCGCGCCGTGACCGAGGCCCCCGCCTTCTCCTTCGTCGTCCTGGCCGTGATCCTCCTCAACGCCGTCCTCCTCGGCGCCGAGACCTACCGCGGCTTCGTCAGCGAGCACGCGGCCCGACTGCACGGGGCCGAACTCGCCTGTCTCGCCTTCTTCACGCTGGAGATGGTGCTGCGCGTCGGCGCCCACGCCGACCGGCCCAAGGAGTTCTGGCGGGACGGCTGGAACGTCTTCGACCTGATCGTCGTCGCGTGCGCCTACATCCCCTTCGTGCGCGAGAACTCCACCGTCCTCCGGCTGCTCCGGCTGGTACGCGTCCTCCGCACGGCCCGGTTCTTTCCCCAGCTGCGCGTCCTCTTCATCGCGGTCTCGCGCAGCCTGCCCGGCACCGTCAGCTTCCTCTTCGTCGGCGCCGTCATCCTCTACGTCTACGCCATGATCGGCTGGGTCTGCTTCGGTTCCCACGACCCCGCCCACTTCGGCTCCCTGGGCCGCGCCCTGCTCACCCTCTTCCTGCTCATGACCCTGGAGGGCCTCCAGGACGCCATCTACAACGGCCTGGCCGTCTCGCGGCTGAGCCTCCTCTACTACGGCTCGTACGTCCTGCTCGCCTCGTTCGTCCTGGTCAACGTCCTCATCGGGGTGGTCCTGAACAGCCTGGACGAGGCGCGCGAACTCGACAGGGCCGCACTGGACGCCGACGGCCGGAACTCCCGCGGCGGCGCGGCCGAGAAGGAGGGCGTGAGTGCGAGCGCGACGGCCCCCGGGGAGCCGCGTCCCGCGGACCTGGCGGAGCGCATCGCCGAGATGCGGCAGAGCCTCGACCTCCTCGAACGGTCCCTGGCCGCCACGCACCGGCCCGCCGCCGTCGGCGACAAGGACCGCATGGCGACGATCGCCTGACCGGGCCGTTTCCCCTCCGGCCTTCTCTATCTCCAACTTCCATTGTCATTAGAATGGCCGGATGGAGGACATCGAAGCAATCGCGGCGCTGCAGGATCCGGTACGCCGTCGCCTGTACGAGTACGTGGCGGCGCAGGGCCGTGACGTCGGGCGCAACGAGGCCGCGGAGGCGGCGGGCGTGGCGCGCACGCTCGCCGCGCACCATCTGGACCGCCTGACGGAGGCGGGGCTGCTGGAGAGCGGCAGCCGCCGCCTCACGGGCCGTTCGGGCCCCGGAGCGGGCCGCCCCGCCAAGGTCTACCGGAGGGCGCCCGGCGAGCGCTCGGTCTCGCTGCCCGCCCGCGACTACCGCACCGCCGCCGAACTGCTCGCCGAGGCCGCCGAACTGGCCGGCCTGGACGCCGGTCTCTGCGCGGCGGCCCGCCGCCGGGGCGAGGCCCTGCGCGAGACGGCCGGGCCGTGCGGAAGCCTCGAGGACGCCATGGAGCTGCTGGCGGCCCGGGGTTACGAGCCGCGCCTCGAAGGCGGCGACGCCGACGCGGGTTCCGGTGATGGCTCCGCCGCCGATGTCACCGCCACCGGCGGCGCCGCCGGTACCACGTCCACCGCCCCCGTCATCCGCATGCGCAACTGCCCCTTCCACGCCGTCGCCGAGCGGTTCCCGCCGCTCGTCTGCGGCATGAACCTGGCCCTCCTGGAGGGGCTGTTGGGTGGGTCGGACGCGCTCCGCGCCCGGATGGACGCCAGGCCGGGGGAGTGCTGCGTCGTGATCGAACCTTCTAAAAACAACGATCATTGACATAGAAATGGGCGCCGTGCTGGGATGAGGCCATGACCGCATCCCCGCACCCGCCCGCCGGTGCCCACCACCTCGCCCAGCTCAACGTGGCCACGCTCCTCCACCCCCTCGACGATCCCCGCATGGCCCCGTTCGTCGAGATGCTCGAACCGGTCAACACCGCCGCCGACGGCGCGCCCGGCTTCGTCTGGCGGTTCGTGGAGGAGGGGACGGCCGACGCCACCGGCGCGCGTCCCGCGGGCGAGGACGTCATCGTGAACCTCACCGTCTGGGAGACCCGGGAAGCCCTGTGGGACTTCACCTACCGCAGCGGGCACCTGGAAGTGATGCGGCAGCGCCGCGCGTGGTTCGCGCGGCACGTCGAGGCCCACCTGGTCCTCTGGTGGGTCCCCGCCGGCCACCGCCCGACCACGGAGGAGGCCTTGGAGCGCCTGGCGGAGCTGCGCGCCCACGGCCCTTCCCCCCGTGCCTTCACCTTCGCCTCCGCCTACACCGCCGTCGAGGCGGAGGCGTCCGCGGCGCACTCCACGCCCCTCCGCGCGGAGGCCCCGGGTGCGGGGCCTCGCCGCGGCGGTGACGTCAACGGGTCGTGAGGACCAGCGTCATGGGAGCTTCGATGGCGTAGTTGAACTGGCCGCGACGGTGGAGGAACAGCCTCTGATCCGCGTAGTGCAACGGGTCCTCCATGGCCGCGTCGACCATCTCCTTGTCCGGCGCGGTGTGGATCCCCTGGTCCGGCATCTCCATGAGCCGGGTCGCCTCGCCGTCCGCGGCCGAGAGGTGCAGCACCTTGCTGCCGCGCATGCTGGAGGGCTGCATGTACACCGTGAGGCCGCCGCTGTCGGCCCGGACCGGGGACAGGTTCCGCCAGCTCTTCTCCGGCGGGGAGAAGGACCACTTCCGCCTGCCGGTGGCGATGTCGAACGCCTCGAGGGAGTCGGACTCCCCGGCGTCGTGGGTCGCCACCAGGTAGAGGGTGTCGCGAGTGGCGAGGACGCCGCCGCAGCGCCGCTGGTAGTTCTCGCAACCGGTCGCGTGGGTCTCCTTGACCTTCCAGGTGGCGCGCGCCCTGCCCTGGGGGGAGAGGGAGACCAGGCGGTCGGGGGCGTACGCGTCGGAAGGGCCCGGGTTGACGCCGACGACCAGGGGGTCGGCGGACGCGATCCACAGGTCGGTCGCGTACGCCGTGTACAGCCACTTCGCCTTCCCGGTCGAAGGGTCGCGGTGGCCGACCCGGTGCGTGCCGCCCTTCCAGTCCCCTCCGCACAGGGCGTGGGTGACGAGCGCCTTGCCGCCCTTGTGCTCCTCGCCGGAGCACCCCTGGGCGGGCGCGGTCCACACCGGCTTCCCCGTGGACAGCCGGAACCCGAAGGAGCCACCCGCCGCGGCGGCCTCGTCACCCATCGTGGGCCAGCCGACGGCAGCCACCTGATCGGTGACGGCGACCGTCAGGCCCAGCCCCAGGGGCCGGAGCGACGTCTTCAGCGCCGTGCGCCAGACGACGCCGCCCCGGGCGATGTCGATGACGGCGAAGCGGGTGCAGGGGCTCTTCGGTTCCTTGCCGCTCCGGTACGCGACCGCGACCAGGCCGTTCGCCGACTGCGTGGGGGAGGCTCCGCAGATGTCGCCGTCGAGCGGAACCGACCACCGCACGCGGCCGGTCGCGGCGTCGTAGCCCGTGACCGCGTCCGACACGCCGGTCGCGTACGTCGTCCCCGAGAGCCAGGCCCCCGGCGCCGACACCCTCCGTCCGTCCCGCTCGGCTGCCGGAGCGCCGATCTTCCAGGCGACCTTCCCCTCGGTACTCGGCCGCGTCGGCGACGGCGACGCCGACGCGGACGTCGGCGCGCTCGAAGCCGACGGCGGGACGGAACCCTTCCCCGAGTCGTCCCGGGTTCCCGAACCGCCCGTCGCCCACACGAGACCGCCCGCCACCACCGCGAGCGCCACCGCCGCCGCTCCGACCAGCACGGCCGGCCGCCGCCACCCGCGCCGGGGAGACGGACCGGGCGGCTGCGACGGCGGAGGGGGAGGGAACGGAGGCGGGTACGAGCCGTAGTGAGAGGGAGAGTGCGAGTGCGACGGCGGCACGGGCGGCATCGGTTGCTGCGACACGCGGAACACCAGACCTTGATCGACGGCAGGACACAGCACCCTAACCCGTCGCCATCGCAAAGCAGTCGGGTGGCCCGACCGGCCGCTCCGCACAGGCGCACGGTCCGAGGAACGGCGACCGGCGACGGCTTCACAGGGTGCGGAGCGCCGCCTCGACGGCCTCGACGACGCCTCCGTGGGCGGCCGGGGCGACCCGAAGGCCACGGCCCACGGGCACGGGCGCCTGCCGCCCGATCCGGTCCAGGACCCGCGCGAAGTTCTTGTCGGCCGTCAGGAACACGTCGCAGTCCGGCAGATGGGAGGCGTGCTGCACGTCGCGGGGATTGCCACCGGTGACCTTCATGTCCGTCTGGACGGTCTGGGCCGCCCAACGGAGCCAGTTGCGGGGCATGTTCGCGGCATCCACCCCGTACAGCCAGAAGCGGTTGAACTCCTCGCGGGAGGCGCACATGGCACGCAGGTCGACACGGGCCCCGACCCAGTCCGCGCCGGTGGCGTCCTCGTGCGTCAGCACCGAACGGCGGCCCACGGCGAAGTAACGCCAGTACACCTCCTGTGTCAGCGGCCGCCACGCCGCGATCCGGTCGCCGGGCCGCCACCCGAGCCGCGGCCCGGGCGCGGTCTCCTCGGAGGGGAACGCGGTGATGCGGGACAGGTCGCCGACGTCGAACTTCCCCGCGCGCCACTCCTTCTGCTGCGTCTTCTGGACGTCGACCAGGTGCTTCGCCGTACGGTCCGCGTGCCGGGCCGGAGCGATCTCGCGGAAGAGGTCGTGGGAGTCGAGGGCCCGCCGCCAGACCGTCTTCGTCCAGAAAGTGCGCAGGCTCGCCTCGCGGCCGGTGTCGGGCACCGCACGCGCCCACTCCGGGCGCAGGCGCCGTACCTCTCCGACGACCTCCTCGGCCTCCAGGTCGGCCTCGCTCCGCAACCGCTCGTCGGTACCGGTCACGAGGGCCCTCACGATGGCCTCCCGCTTGTCGGGCCGGGGGTGCTGGAGCACCTCCAGCAGGACACCCGGCGGGGTCACCACACGGTGCCCCAGGGAGCGGACGAGCGCCTTGAACCGGTCGCCCGCCTGCTCGTCCCCCAGGTACGACCAGATGTTGTTGTCCAGCATGATCCTCAAGCAGGCCCCTTCCCGCGACGGCCGACGCCGCCCCGCCCCGAACGCGACAGGGCCGGGGGGCGACTCTCGGACCAGCATCTCAGCGGGCACTGACAATCGACCGTCAACGACCGGCGGCCGCTTCACCGTCACGCCTCGCTCTGTGCGTTCACGCGATCACCCACCGCTAGGATCGCGGGCGTTGCCGCCGCGACCGTGCGGCGGCCCGAGAGAGGGACGCACCGATGGCCATCATCGTCACCTTCGACTTCCCCGGCGCCGGACAGGAGCTCTACGACACGGTCGTCGAGCGGATGACGAACGGCAGGGGCTTCACCCGCTTCGCGGACCTCCCGGTCGTGGGTCTCGTCTCGCACGCGGCGGGGACGGCCGACGGCGTGTTCCGCGTGACCGAGGTCTGGGAGAGCCAGGAGGCCCTGGAAACCCACGCGAAGGCCTTCGGTCCGATCCTGGCCGAGCTCGGCCACGCCGACGTCCGGCCCACGATCGTCCCGGCCCACAACTTCGTCGTCGCGTAAGGCCGGAGGCCGAAGGTCGAGGGCCGCCGGTCCGGAGCCCGTCGCCGCCCGTCCCTCCGACGCCGGCGACGGCACTCGGCGGACGGACCCGGCCATTCACCGGCGCAAAGAAGCAGGCTCCCGCGGTTCCGTGGCGAGACGGCCGTGCCAGGGCCCGCCACCCCGCTACCGGAGCGGATCCTCCACGGCAGGGAACATGCGGGCGTAGGGGTCCGGTTCGCCCGTGAACGGATCCAGGCCGGCCCTGAACCGTCGCTCCTGCTCCCGCCGGCTCACGAAAGCGCCGGTCCGCTTCCAGAGCGACGCGTCCCCGAGCGGACAGGCGTCGAACCGGCCCAGCATCATGCGGGTGAGGAACTGGACCATGGTGCGGTCGAACAGAGCCCACGGCGACTCGCCCCACGCGTGGTGCCGCCGCCAGGCCACGACGGGCCACTCGTCCGGGTCCGGGCCGTTCATGAGCCAGCCCATCTCGTTCGCGTTCATTCCCGTGCCCCACGGCAACACGGCGTCGGCTCCCGACGCCACTCCCGGAACTCCCGCGTCCTCCGCCCAGAGCCCGCGCAGCTCCTCCGTCCTGGCCCCGATGTGACACCCCTCCCACCCGCGCACGTCACCGGGGAGCGGCGGCAGTATGACCAGGTCACCGATGTCGCCCACACCGTACGTGTCCAGCAGGGCCTTGTAGTCGCCCGGCAGCGCGGTCCCCAGCGCGTCCTCCGCCGCGTCCCAGTCGATCCGCTCGCCGCCGGCGAACTCCGCCGGCACGAGATCGAGCAGCGCGGCGACATCGGGATGCGTGGTCATGGGGGAGCTCCTTGAGGTCGATGACGGGCAGCGTCGACCGAGCGTAGGGCCGGTGCCGGTGCCGGTGCCGGTGCCGGTCCGGGTACTGGGGCGGTGGCGATGGCGCGTTCCGGCGGTCCGGCTTGCGCCGGCGTGCCCTGATGCGGGCATGGTAAGGAGCGTGTCGACACCCTTCATCGTTCCCCGGATCGCCGCAAGCGACGGCCTGGTGCTGAGGCCCTGGCGCCTCGACGACCTGCCGCTGGTGCGGGAGGCGGCGGAGGACGCGTACATTCCGCTGGTCACCACCGTGCCCAGCCCCTACACCCACGCCGAGGGCGTCGCCTTCATCGCCCGCCAGGAGGACCGGGCGCTCAGCCGCACGGGCTACCCGTTCGTCATGGCCGAGGCGGCGGGAGACCGCGGCCTCGGCGCGATCGGTCTCTGGCCGGACGCAGGCGGCCAGGGCCGTGCCTCCGTGGGCTACTGGGTGGCGGGTTCCGCCCGTGGCAAGGGCATCGCCACGGTGGGCCTGCGCGCGGTCGCGGCCTGGGCGTTGCGCGACCTCGCCCTCGCGCGCGTGGAGCTGTACGTCGAACCCTGGAACACCGCCTCCCGCAAGACGGCCGTCCACGCGGGCTTCACCCATGAAGGCCACCTCCGCGGCTACCGGTCGGTGGGCGGTGAACGACGCGACATGCTGCTCTGCTCCCGGATCACCGCGGACCTGACCGACGCCGACGGTTGAGCCGGCGGGTCCCCGACCGGCCTCTGGAACCGTACGGGGGACGCCTCGCCCCTACCGGCCTTCGGTGAGGAACCCGGCCAAGCGTTCCGCGAACTCGGTGAGCGAGTCCAGCCGCGGACCGCCGCGGGCGACGCGGAAACCGTGTCGACGACCCCAGAACGCGGCCTCGACGGCGTGGAACTGCGCCCAACGGCGTACCCGTTCCCGGTCGAGTTCCGCTGCCTCGGCGAAGACGTCGAGGACCCGGTCGGCGGCCCCGCGCAGGTCGTCCGCTCCGAGGAGCGTCAGTGCCCGGGACTTCAGCAGCGTGCCGCCGTCGTAGGCGGGATCGCCCGCGCGTCCCTTGGGGTCGACGGCCAGCCACGGCTCCCGTTCGGCGCGCAGGATGTTCCGTCCGTGCAGATCGCCGTGGACGAGGGTGTCCGGTTGCTCCGGGCCCAGTTCCCGGACGGTGTCCACGGCGGCGTGCAGTACGCGCGGAGGCATCGCGTGCGGCAACCGCCGCGCGTCCTCGCGGAGCCGGGCCTCCCAGGCGTCGGCCTGCTCGCGCAGCCGGGGCAGACCGGGCGGCGCGGGAACGGCGAGGCGGCGATTGAGCCGACCGGCGACCGCCGCGACCTCGTCACCGTCCTCCACCTCCGCCAGGGTCGTCGACCGGGCCCGTTCCAGGAGCATCGCGAACCGCTCGTCGTCGCGCTCGTGCAGCAGCACGGCCCCGCGCCCGCCCCACGCGACGAACGCGTCCGGCTCATGGACGTTCCCGGGATGGGGGAACGACACCTTCAGCACCGCTCCTTCCCCGGACCCCCGTCGCACCGGAACGATGACGCCGACACCCCCGTGCATCACCGCACCGTCCGGAGCGCAGTGCCACCGACCCAGCAAATCCTCGATGAGGCCCGGCAGTTCGGCGAGCCAGGCCACCCCGGCCTCGCCCTCCCGGCCGACGGTGCTGTGTACGAACTCCTCGGGCACATCGATCATCCGGGCACCCTACGCGTCCGGCGACCCGCGACGGGTCGGGGCCACCCGCCGCCGGTTCCGGCGTTCCGCCGGGCGGGAATCCGCTCGCGGCTCGGCGGTTTCCCCCGCCGGGCGTCGACGGGCCCGATCCGGACGGGCCGCGACCTGCGCGTCTTCACGTGGTGTCGTGACACGTCGGCCTCGTCTGCCCCATGCCGTGCGGGAGGGCAGGCGGTTGTCACAGGCCGGAGCCACCGTGGGCGGTGGTGAAGGGACGGGCGGAGGGCGGGGCCTGTGCGACGATCATCGCCCCCGCTGCGGGCCGAGGGCGGTGTGGGCGGCCGTCAGGAAGCGTCGTACGGCGTCCCGTTCGACGGGGTCGAAGGAATCCAGCACGTCCAGCAGCCCGTCGATGACGGGGCCGAAGAAGTCCTGCCCCAGACGGATGGCCTCCGGTTCGACGCGCAGCACGACCCGGCGCCGGTCGCGGTCGTCGCGGACCCGGACCACGTCGACCGGTCCGCCGCCGGCTTCATCCTGAGCGAACGCCGCAGCAAGGAGACGTGGACCGCGGTGACGGCGTACCGGCACAGCCCACGTCCGGAGCACCGGAGCTTCGTCGTGGACGTCGCCTTCGGCCACCTCGTCTCCTTCGGGGGCTGGATGAACTCCTACGAGGCGGAGGTGACGGAACTGCTCACCGCCTGGGCGCGGGACGGAGACGACGACCCCGGAGTCCTGGCCCAGGTTCTCCGCGTCCTCGACGAGACGGACTGCGAGGAACCGGACGCCCTGGGGTTGCGCTACGCGACGCACCCGGACGCGCGCGTCCGAGCCCGGGTCCCGACGCTCCTGCGGAGCCGGGCCACCCCGCCCGCGCCTCCCGACGCGGCGGTCCGCGCCGCCCTGCTCGTACTCGCCGGGGACGACGACCGGGCGGTACGGACCTCCGCGGGCCGGGTGATGGGCGCGGAACACGACGGCGGTGCCGCGTTCACGAACGTCGTCGCGCGGCTGCTCCGGGATCCGGAGGTCCAGGTGCGCGCAGGCGTCGCCGAAGCCGCCGCGGCCGGCGACGACCGCTCGCCGGAACTCGCCGACGCCCTCGCGGCCCTCCTGGACGACCACGACTTCGACACCCGGCTCAGTGCCGCCTACGGGCTTCTGAGGCGCGGCGATCCGCGCACCGGGGACGCGATCG
This sequence comes from Streptomyces roseolus, assembly GCF_014649855.1. Lineage (GTDB taxonomy): Bacteria > Actinomycetota > Actinomycetes > Streptomycetales > Streptomycetaceae > Streptomyces > Streptomyces roseolus. The sequence continues at coordinate 104,820 of NZ_BMTV01000024.1, forward strand.
GGCGGCTGGGGCAGCCCCCTCACCCCGCCTACGAGCACGACCACCGCCTCTCCGCGCTCTTCCGGTGGGAGGGGTGTTGATCCGCGGTCGGGCGACCGGGGACTCAGCGCCCCGCCACGACGAACGGATCGGTCAGGTGCGGTGTCGCCAGGTGGAGGGTGTGCGTGGCCCGGGCGCGCAACACCTGCTCCCGCGAGGCCCTGGCCCGGTGGGGGTCCATCTCGTGGGCGTAGGCGAGTTCCGGGTGGAGCAGTTGGATCGCGTGGACGAGCAAGTCGCCGGTCACGGCCAGGAGTTCGCCTCCGGACTCGACGAGGACGCTCTGGTGGCCGGGTGTGTGACCGGGCGTGGCGATCAGGCGCTCGCCGCTGTGCAGCGCGGCCTCGCCGTCGAGCAGCCGGAGTCGGCCGGCAGACCGGAGGGGATCGATCACGCGGGATCGCAGCGGGGGGTTGATCCGCTCCAGGGCGTCGAACTCCGCCCGCTGGAGCAGGTAGTGGGCGTTCGGGAAGAAGGGGCGGGCCTCCTCGCCGCCGACGACGGCCCATCCCACGTGGTCCGTGTGGAGGTGCGTGAGCACCACGGTGTCCACCTCGGACGGCTCGATGCCCGCCGCGGCCAGCTCCGCCGGAAGCACTCCGGGCACGGGCGCCCACGCGGCCGCCGGGCTGCCGGCCGGCCCGATCCCCGCGTCGACCAGCGTCACACCCCGGTCGCTGCGGATCGCGAACGCCCGGAACCGGAGCCACCAGCGCCCTTCGGCGTCGAGCGCACCGGGATCGAACCGGTCGGCCGCGGACCACTGTGCGGCGGTGGCGTCGGGGAACGCCTCCGCCCTGGGGGAGAAGAAGGGGCCTTCGCCGTCCGTGAGGGCGATGACGGTGTAGGGGCCGATCCGGAGGGAGGGGGACATCCCACGGATGGTGCCACGGCCGGACGGGCCGCGGTCAAGCGGATTGCCGGGCCTCCCGTTCGCCCGCTGCGGCCTCGCCGAGGCGCCGGGGACCGCGGGTGACCCGGCCCGCCGGACCGCGGTACCGCGGGAAGGCCGCGGCCGGGCGGGCACCGACGCGGCGGATCCCGGACGCGGCGGGTCCCGGGCACGCTCCACCACCACCTGTCGGTCGCCGAGGCCGCCCGCGTGCCGGACCGGAGCGGGCTTCCGGCCGGCATGCCGGCGGGCGGCCGACGCGGCCGGCCCGTGGAACGGCGGCACCGGCTCGCGGAGGCGCTCACCCGGATCCATCCGGCGTACCGCCCCCGGAACACCGACCGGAGCCCCCTCCCCCTGGAGGACCCGAAGCGCCGTCAGGCAGCCGGGCCGGCTCCCTGAGTGAGGCCCGGTGGCACGCGCAGGGGCGCCGCCGTCGCCGCCGCGACCTGCTCGACGGTGACCCCCGGAGCCAGTTCGGCCAGGAGGAAGCCGTCGGGGGCGATGTCCACGACGGCGAGGTCCGTGACCACGCGCTGGACGACGCCGCGCCCGGTCAGGGGCAGCCCGCACGTCTCGACGAGCTTGGGCGTGCCGTCCTTCGCGGTGTGCTCCATGAGCACGATGACCCGCCCGGCGCCGTGGACGAGGTCCATCGCACCGCCCATGCCCTTGACCATCTTGCCGGGGATCATCCAGTTGGCGAGGTCGCCCGAGGCGGAGACCTGCATGGCGCCGAGGACGGCCGCGTCGATGTGACCGCCGCGGATCATCCCGAAGGACAGCGCCGAGTCGAAGAACGAGGCGCCGGGCAGCGTCGTGACCGTCTCCTTGCCCGCGTTGATCAGGTCGGCGTCGAGCTCGTCCTCGGTGGGGTACGGGCCGACGCCGAGGATGCCGTTCTCGGACTGGAGCACGACCTCGATGCCGGGCGGGAGGTGGTTGGGAATGAGCGTCGGCAGGCCGATGCCGAGGTTCACGTGGCTGCCGTCGGTGAGCTCCCGGGCGGCGCGGGCCGCCATCTGCTCGCGGGTGAGGGCCATCAGACGTCGCCTTCCCGGCGTACGGTACGGCGCTCGACGCGCCGCTCGGCGGCCGGGTCGCCGGGCGTGACCCGGACCACCCGCTGGACGAAGACGCCGGGGAGGTGGACCTCGTCGGGGTCGAGCTCACCCGGTTCGACGAGGTGGTCGACCTCGGCGACGGTGACCCGTCCGGCCATGGCGGCCAGCGGGTTGAAGTTGCGGGCCGAGGAACGGAAGACCAGATTGCCGTGCCGGTCCCCGATCGTCGCCCGTACCAGCGCGAAGTCCGTCGTGATCCCCTCCTCCAGGAGGTACGGACGCCCGCCGAACTCCCGCGTCTCCTTGGCCGGCGACGCGACCGCGACCGCGCCGCCCCCGGCCGCGTACCTCCACGGCAACCCGCCCTCGCCGACCTGCGTCCCCGTCCCCGCGGGGGTGTAGAAGGCCGGGATGCCCGCGCCGCCCGCCCGCAGCCGCTCCGCGAGCGTGCCCTGGGGGACGAGCTCGACCTCCAGCTCCCCGTTCAGGTACCGGCGGGCGAACTCCTTGTTCTCGCCGACGTACGAGCTCGTCATCCGGGCGATCTGGCCTGCGGCCAGCAGCAGGCCGAGGCCCCAGTCGTCCACACCGCAGTTGTTCGACACGACGCGGAGGCCCTCCGTGCCGCGCTGCCACAGCGCGTCGATGAGCGTGCCCGGTATCCCGCAGAGCCCGAATCCGCCCACGGCGAGCGATGCTCCGGCGGGGATGTCGGCCACCGCCTCCGCCGCGCTCGCGACCGTCTTGTCCAGACCCATGAGGACGGATCCCTTCCCTCGGGCAGCCGGACGACCTCGCAGGTCGGAACCGGTGCCGGTACCAGCGACAGGCACCGACCCTAGGGAGCGGGCGTCGGCGGCGACCATGGCTGTCGTGCACACACCTCCCCCCTCCCTCATGTCGCCCACCGCTGCCTCCGTACGCCGGGCCCGTGCCGCGTCGCCGGGGCGGGAGGGTGGTGCCGGCGCCCACCGCACGGCCCGGGACGGTGGGCCGCGCAGCCATGTCGGGCGGCCGGAGGGCGACATAGCCTCCCGCGAGTCCGCCACGGACCGGTCCCTCGCCCGGCGGGCCCCGCCGGTCCCGTCCCCGACCCCGGAGGTACGCACCCATGCGTCGTCGCCCCACCTTCCGCTCCTCACCACGCCCCCGGCGGCGCGGCGTACAAACGGCCCTCGCCGTGGCCGCCCTCGCCCTCACCGCCGTCCCCGCCGCCCAGGCCGCCCCGGCCCCCGCCGCCACCGGAGCCCACTGCGCCCGCCAGGCGCAGCTCCGCGTCCCCGGCGCGGAGCACCAGCGGTCCGCCTGCCTCGACGAGCTGACGACGGCCGGCACCGTCGCCTCGGGCCACACCGACCCGGCCGACTGGGCGGGGCTCACCCCGAAGGACCTCGCCGTCCCCAGCGGGGTGCCCGGCATCCAGATCGACGGCTACTTCCCCGACACCTCCGCCACCAACACCAACCACGGCTGGCAGCACGACGCCCAGTTCGTCATCCGGCTGCCCGACCGCTGGAACGGCGGCCTCGTCGTCGCCGGCACGCCCGGCAACCGCGAGCAGTACGCCAACGACCGGGCCATCGCCGACGGCGTGCTGGCCCGGGGGTACGCGTACGCCGCCACCGACAAGGGCAACACGGGCCTCGCCTTCCACCGCGACGGAAAGGCCCCCGGCGACGCGATCGCCGAATGGAACGACCGCGTCACCCAGCTCACCCGTGCGGCGCGAGCGGTGGTGGCGCAGCGCTACCACCGGCCTCCCGCCCGCACCCTGGCGACCGGCATGTCCAACGGCGGCTACCTCGTCCGCTGGCAGCTGGAGAACCATCCCGAGCTCTATGACGGCGGCGTCGACTGGGAGGGCATCCTCTGGCGGAGCGACGGCCCCAACCTCCTCGACTTCCTGCCGAAGGCGATGCGCGCCTATCCCGTGTACGCCGCGGGCGGCGCGGGCGCGGAGGAGGCGCGGCGGGAGCTGCACGCCGCCGGTTTCCCGGCCGGCTCGGAGTTCCTGTGGCCGTACCACCACAAGGTCTACTGGGACCTGACCCAGCGCGTCTACCGCGAGGAGCTGGACCCCGGTTTCGACGGCCCCGTCGAGGCGGGCACGCCGTACTGCCTGCCCGGCACGCCCGCCTGCGACGCCGACTACGACTACGCGGCCCGGCCCGCCGAAGTGCGGCAGGCCGTGCGGAAGATCGCCCTCACCGGGCGGATCGGAAAGCCGCTGATCACCCTGCACGGCACCCTGGACGCCCTCCTGCCGATCGGCCGGGACTCCGACGTGTACGCCCGCATGGTGCGCGAGGCCGGGCGGGGCGCGCTGCACCGCTACTACCGCATCGAGGGCGGCACCCACACCGACTCGCTCGTCGACGTCTTCCCGGACGGCGGCCTCCGGCCGCTCGCGCCCTGCCACCGCACGGCCTTCACGGCCCTGGAGGGCTGGCTCGCCGGCGGAACCCGCCCGCCCGCCTCGCGCACCGTCGCGCGGCCCGCCGGCCAGGACGCGGTGACCCTGGCGAACGAGTGCCCGCTCGACCCCGCGAAGGCCGTCCACGTGCCCTCCTGAGCCGTGCGGCCTCCGCGCGGGAGCGATTGCATGGGGAATCGCACCATGGAACCGCCCGGCACTGTGGATGGCTCGCACATGGGCCGACGGGAGAGCCCTCCCTACTGTTCGGGCCATGACGAACACATTTCCCACCCCGGACCGGCTGCCGTCACCCGGCGGCGCGCTCGACCTGAGCGGGCGCACCGCGCTGGTGACCGGCGGCGGCAGCGGCATCGGCCGGGCCTGCGCCCTCGCCCTGGCGCAGGCGGGGGCCTTCGTCCACGTGGTCGACCGGGACGCCGACTCGGCGAAGGCCGTCGCCGAGCTCACCGGCGGCCGGGCGCACGTCGCCGATCTCGCCGACGCGAGCGCCGTCGACCTGCTGCCCGCCGACGCCGACATCCTCGTCAACAACGCGGGCCTCCAGCACGTCGCCCCGCTCACGGAGTTCCCGCCGGACCGGTTCGAACTGATCCAGAAGGTGATGGTCACCGCCCCGTTCCTGCTGATGCGCAGGACGCTGCCGCACATGTACGGCGGCGGCTGGGGCCGGATCGTCAACGTCTCCAGCGTCCACGGGCTCCGCGCCAGCGCCTACAAGGCCGCCTACGTCGCCGCCAAGCACGCCCTGGAGGGCCTCAGCAAGGTCGCCGCCATCGAGGGCGCCCCGCACGGGGTCACCAGCAACTGCGTGAACCCCGGTTACGTCCGCACCCCGCTGGTCGAGGGCCAGGTCCGCGACCAGGCCGCCGCGCACGGCATCAGCGAGGGCGACGTGCTGGCCGACGTGATGCTGGCCCGCTCGCCCGTGAAGCGCCTCCTGGAGACGGAGGAGGTCGCCGCCGCGGTCCTGTGGCTCTGCGGCCCCCACTCCGGCTACCTCACCGGCACCTCCCTGCCGCTCGACGGCGGCTGGACGGCCGGCTGACCCCGACGCTCCGCCCCTTCCCGCGGGGCCTCCCCGCCCACGTCCGCTCCGCGGAGGGGACGGTCGAGGTGTCGCCGTCGACCGGGACGGAAAGGCCGCCGGGCCCGGGGCGTTCCGGTGTCGGCGGTAGCCATGGGTGTGCGGATCCTCGATCCCCCGGTCATGTACCCGTGCACCCGGTGGGGGCCCGCGTCCGGGTGGGGGCCGAGGGCGTCGTGGCCCTGGCCGCGGCCGTCGACGACGAGGTGGGCGTAGCCGGCGGAGGCGTACAGGAGGTGGTCGGTCACCAGCCCCCGCCCGCCGCTGTGTCGAGGTACGTGATCACCGTCGGCAGGGGTTCCTCGGCCTGCGACGGGACAAGCACCCCGACACCGCGGAACGGTGCTTCACCCGGTTGAAGCAGTGGCGGGGCATCGCCACCCGCTACGACAAGACCGCCGAGTCCTACGAGGCAGCCGTCGCCCTCGCGCACTCCTGATGTGAGCGTGACATCTGACGTCAGGATCTAGCACTCGTTCAGGCCGGTGGCGGGGATCGGGTCCGTACTCACCACCCTCGCCGGAACATTGCCCCAGGGTTCGTCCTTCGTCTTGAATTCCACCCAGTACCAGATCTCACCGCCCTTCCCCCTCCCCCAGCACACGAAAAGGCTCTCGGGGCCGAGTGGCCAGGCGGGGCGGGACGCGCGGTCGCGTTGGCTGTACGTCGTGATCCCCGCCGTATTCGTGCAGGAGAGGTCGTCCGAGCGGATCTCGCACTCGGGAGACCGGGCGGACGGGACGGCACCCGACGCGTCCGGCCTGCCGTCGGTCATGTCGCGCGCGGAAGGCGTGACGGCGGGATCGGTCTTCGGCGACGTCCCGGTGCCGGCCTGGTTGCCCTTGCCGCCCCACGCGGAGGTGGCGGCGTTGACGACGCTGAACGCCCCGCCGATGGAGGTCGTGAGCACAGCGGTGACGAGCGCGACCTTGCCGGCCTCGCTCAGACCGCCGAACCACCTCCGTGCCCTGCCCGTGCGCGGTCGCCGTGAAGGCGCGGGCTCCGGCCCGGGAACCGGGTCGGGGACCGGGTCGGAGCCGCTGCTCGTAGAGGGCGGTGCCGAGGGCAACGTAGCCTCCTGGGCCGCTCGTTGACTGCTGGAATCCAAGACGGTAGAGGATCGGGGCGACCGAGAGCCACAAGGCGAGGCTGGATCGTGGGGCGCCTGCCGACATCGACCGGAACCTGTCGTCGCCTGTCACACCCGTGCCGGGAACGAGGCGAGGAGGTGGGCCCGTCCGTCGGGGGCCGCCTCCGGACCGGCCGAGTGCCGGATCGCCCTCCTCGGGCCCGCCGCGTGCCGGTGGACGTGGACGGCCGGGGAATCTATCGGCACCAGCCGTCGACGCCCTGTGCCGTACGGCCGTTTCCGCCCCCGCGACGACTCGTGGGCGCGGTGGTCGACGACCTCGTCCGCGCCGAGCTCCTCGACCAGACCGGCCGTGGCGGCGCTCGCGGTGGTGGCCACGTGCGCGCCCCGTGCCTTGGCCGGCTGGACGGCGACGGAGCCGAGACCGCCGGCACCCGCGTGGACGAGCACCTTCTGACCCGGCCGCACACGTGCCCGCTCGACCAGCGCCTGCACGCGGTCAGGGCGGCCCGGGAGGGCGGGGTGGCCTCGGGCATCGTGAGGGCGGCCGGTTTGAGGGCCAGGTCGTCCTGGTGGACGGCGTGACGCTCGGCGAAGGTGCCGATGCGGCCCTTCTCGGGCCGGCCGTGGACCCCGTCGCCCACCGCGAAGCGGGTGACGGCCGGGCCGACCCGGACGACCTTCCCCGCGAGGTCGTTGCCCAGCACGAACGGGGGACGGCGGGGCAGGAACGCCTTGAAGGCCGCGTCGCGGAGCCTGACGTCCAGCGGGGAACGGGGACCAGCCAGTGGACCGCCCGCTTCGAGACCACACGGCGGCTGAACCGTGCGCGTTCCAACCGGCGGCTCCGGTCCTCCCGCGAAGCGCGGGGTTCACCCACCGGGGCACGGGCACACCGTCACCCGTCACCCGTCACCCGTCACCCGTCACCCGTCACCCGTCACCCGTCCCGCGCCCCGGCCGACCGCTGACCCCACTCGGAGGGGCATGGGCAAAAGGAACTTCCGTGCCCAACCGGAGCGGAACGACACCGCGCCCTGTGCCTGCCCGGCACCCCGGACCGGGGCGAACCCGCAAGGGACATCAGTGGTTTAGCCAGGGTTTCGCAAATCTTCCGAGCGGCACCGTCAACGCTGGAATCGAAGGGACCGCGCGCCGCATGCTTCTACGAGAGCACGCCGCCGTCCTCACCCCAGGGAGACCCCGACCGCCCTGCGGCCGCGGAACCGGGCGGCCCTCGTACGCGGCGGGCTCCGCCCCGGTCCACGCGCCGCCACCGGACGCGCGCCACGGGGAGAGGCGCGGCCGGCCACGACGAAGGAAGCCGCAGAAGCCATGAATCACAGCCCGCTCGACCACCGTTACCGGGGCGAACACCCGATCCGCACCGCCCACTACCTCTTCCGCCCCGACCGGGCACGGCTCGCCGGGGCCGTCGCGGTCTTCTTCGCCAAGCACGCGCCCGTCTGGCTGCTCCCCCCGGTGACGGCGAACGTCATCGACGTCGTCGTCGAGCACCGGCCGATCGCCGAACTGTGGTGGAACTGCGCCGTGATGCTCACGGTCCTCCTCCTGAACCCGCCCCTGCACCTGCTGTACGTCCGCTGGACGCACGGGGCGATCCGCCGGCTGGGCCGCGACCTGAGGTCCGCCCTCGTGACCCGGATGCAGCAGCTCTCCATCGGCTTCCACAGCCGCACCAGCTCGTCCGTGCTGCACGCCAAGGTGGTCCGGGACGTCGAGACGCTGGAGACGGGACTCCAGCAGACGGCGGACAACGGCCTCACCGCCGTCGCGACCCTGGCGGGCGGCCTCGCCGTCATCGCCGTCGTCACCCCGGTCTTCCTGCCGGTCTTCCTCGTCCTCGTCCCCGTCGCCGTCCTGCTGATCGGCGCCCTGCGGGCGAGGCTGGGGGAGGGGAACACCTCGTACCGCCGCTCGGTCGAGCGCATGTCCGCCTCCGTCAGCGACATGACCACCCTCATCCCCATCACCCGCGCCCACGCCCTGGAGCGCACGGCCCTGGGCCGCGTCGGACGCGAGCTCGACGAGGTGCAGCGGGAGGGGACCCGGCTCGACCTGCTCAACGCCCGCTTCGGCTCCCTGTCCTGGGTCGCCTTCAACGGACTCGGCACGGCCTGCCTCGCGGGCGCGGCGCTCGTCGCCTACTACGGGTGGACGTCGGTGACCCCGGGCGAGGTCGTCATGCTCAGCGCCTACTTCTCCACCCTCACCGGCGCCGTCACGAGCCTGCTCGCGCTGGCCCCCGTCGTGGGCAAGGGGGTGGAGTCCCTCAAGTCCGTCGGCGAGGTCCTCCAGGCGCCCGACCTGGAGGTCAACGACGGCAAGCGGCGGGTGGAGTCGGTCGCCGGGACGTTCCGGTTCGAGGGCGCCGGCCTCAGGCACGCCGACGGCGACGGGCCCGCCCTGAGCGAGGTGGACCTCGACGTACCGGTCGGCACCACCCTCGCGATCGTCGGCGGCTCCGGCGCCGGGAAGTCCACCCTGCTCAACCTGGTGCTCGGCTTCCACCGCCCCACCGAGGGCCGGGTCCTCCTCGACGGCCAGGACATGGCCGGGCTCGACCTGCGGAGCTTCCGCAGGTTCGTCTCCGTCGTCCCCCAGGAGTCCGTCCTCTTCGAGGGGAGCATCCGGGAGAACATCACGTACGGGATGGAGCGCGTCGACGAGGAGACGCTTCGGCGCGCCCTGCGCGACGCCAACGCCGCCGAGTTCGTCGACGCGCTGCCGGACGGCCTCGACACCGTGGTCGGCGAGCGCGGCACCCGGCTCTCGGGCGGCCAGCGCCAGCGGCTCGCCATCGCCCGTGCCCTCATCCGCGACCCCCGCGTCCTGGTGCTCGACGAGGCCACGTCCGCGCTCGACGCCCGCTCCGAGGCGCAGGTCCAGGAGGCGCTCGCGCGTCTCGTCGCCGGCCGTACGGTCTTCGTCGTGGCACACCGCCTCTCCACCATCAGACGGGCCGACCGGATCGTGGTGCTGGAACGGGGGCGGGTGGTGGAGTCCGGAAGCCATCGGGAACTGCTCGCCCGTGACTCGGCCTACGCGCGCCTGCAGGCGACCCAACTGGCCTGATCCGGGAGGTGACGCGGGGTGCCCTCCCGTCGGTCAGGACGGGAGGGCACCCCGGTTGCTCAGCGGTCGGCGGCGCTGCCGCGGACGACGCAGGAGCGGCTGTTCTCCCAGCCCCAGCCGTCGCCGTCGGGGTCGGAGGAGCTGCCGTTCACGCAGTACGGGTAGCCGTTGGGGGCGGTGCCGCCGGTGTTGCCGCCGCCGGAGCCGGTGTCGGCGGCGCTGCCGCGGACGACGCAGGAGCGGCTGTTCTCCCAGCCCCAGCCGTCGCCGTCGGGGTCGGAGGAGCTGCCGTTCACGCAGTACGGGTAGCCGTTCGGAGCCGTGCCGCCGGTGTTGCCGCCGCCTCCGGTGCCGCCGCCTCCGAAGATCGTGGCGCGGACCGAGGTGGTGGAGATGCCGTCGGGGCCGTTGAGGAAGCGGTTGCCCCAGGTGGTCAGGGAGCCGGCGTCGAAGCCGTTGACCATGTCGAGGTACTCGACGCCGCCGCCGTTGCCGCTCCAGGACCAGCCGAGGTAGCCGACGCGGAGCGAGCGGGCGGTGGCCATGATGGCGTTCTCGTCGGGGTTGCCGTCGCTGTGGTTGTCGCCGAACTCGCCGACGACGATGGGCAGTCCGTTGTTCAGGAAGTGGTTCAGGTAGCCCTGGACCTCGGCGGCGGTGTCGTACACGCCGTACATGTGGATGGAGAAGACGGTGTTGCGGCGCGGGTCGGCGGCGAAGACCGAGGCGGCGTTGTCGCGCATGGTGTGCGACCAGTCCTGCCCCCAGTTGGGGGCGTCGACCATGAGGGCGTTCTCGATGCCGGCGTTGCGGAGTTTCACGATGGCGTTCTTGGTGGCACCGGTCCAGGCGGTGTAACCGCTGTTGCCGTAGGGCTCGTTGCCGATGTTGACGACGACGTAGTCCTCCTGGCCCTGGAGGGCGCTCTTGACCTCCACCCAGTAGTCGGCGGCCCGGTCGAGGGAAGCGGCGGCGCCGTCCTCGCCGTACCCGGTGGTGTCGTGCACCTCCAGGACGCAGATGACCTTGTTCGTCTTGCAGTCGTCGATGATCGACGTCACTTGGGACGTGCTCGTCTTCGTCCAGCGGTCGCCGCTGGAGAGGACGACGCGGACGGTGTTGGCGCCGGTGGCGGCGATGTCGGCGATGGCGCCCGTCTCGCTCGGGTACCAGGTGTGCGCGTGGTTCACCCCGCGCATCACGAACTCGCTGCCGTTGGCCTCGTACAAGCGGCCGTTGCTGACGTGGATGCCGCTGTCGGCGGCCTGGGCGGCTCCGGCGGTGCCGAAGACGGGCAGCAGCAGCCCGGCGACGCCGGCGAGGGCGCTGCCGGCGGCGGTGAGCCACGTCCTGCGCGGTGACTGGGTCATGCCTCTCCTCAGGGAAATCAGGGGTGGGGACAGGCCCCGTCGTGCGGGACTCCGTCGTTGGACAACGTTGTCAGAGTCCGATGGCCGAGCCGCAGGCCTACGCGTCGGGGGTGTCCACCATGAGGCACCGGTGGCCGGATCCGTGTCAAGCGTGAGGAACGTTTTGGTGTCGAGGGGCTGAGACGGTGCAGTAGGTTCAGTGAATCTGAACTGAACACGCGGACGTTCTCGTACCCCTGCCGTCGAGCGTCGGACGCTCGTCCACTGAATCGCGGTAGGCCGATCTGAACCGCCGCGCCGGGGTGTGCTCGTCCTCGCAGCGCGGATGCGCACCGTCGAGCCGCTCGGCGCAGAGCCTTCGTGCGCGGCTCTGGTGGACACGACGCCACACGTGAGGGCAGGGCCCCCGGCCGACGGGGTCACCATCGGCCGCCGGACCGTGCAGCTCGCCTGGTTGCTGGTGCGGAGGCGCGCGGACCCTGGCTGACGGCTGACGGCTGACGGCTGACGGCTGACGAGAGCAGGGCGACGCCGGTGCGTTCGGTGCGGCCGTCCTCGGTGGGCAGGGCGAGGCCGAAACCGTCGGGCAGGGCCGCGTGGCCTGGTTGCGGGCGGTCGTCGATCTCGACGGCCGCCCGAGCGGTGCCGCGTGCGGTGGCGATCCGGGCGGGGGCGCCGTCGGACAGGCCGGACCGTTCGGCGCCGTGGGGGCTGACGCGCAGCGCGCCCTGAGGGTCGCGCTTGCGCCAGGTGTCGTCGCGGAAGACGGTGTTCGCGGTGAGGGCCCGGCACCGGCCGGCGGCCGGGACGACCGGGAAGTCCTCGGTGGTGCGGACGGCCGGGGTGGAGTCCGGGTCGGCGAGGAGGCCGAGGAGTTCGGGGAGCGGCAACGGGACGCGGTGGCCGGGACGGAAGACGTAACCCCGAGTGTCGGTGTACTCGTCCTCGGTGAACGTGATCGCGGACCGGCCCGCCGGCATCGCGTCGAACAGGGAGTCGGCGTTTCGGTGCCCGGCGCGGCGCATGGCGGCCGGGTGCTCCTCGGCGATCCGCTGCGCGAGCGCCCACAGCACCGCGGCGGAGCGGGTGCCCGAGGGGAGGGCGGGGACGGTGGTCGACGGCGGGGACGGCCCGCCCCCGGCAGGACTCCCGGGGGCGGGGCGGTGGTGCGGCCGGTGAGGTGCCGGTCAGCCGAGCGGATTGCCGGTGTCGCGCAGGGTGGCCAGAGCGGGGCCGTACATCCGGGCCTTGATGGTGCCCAGGGTGTCGCCGGCCTTGTTCACCTGGGCCTGGGCGATCTCGATCGCGGTGGAGCGCACGGCGTCCTCGCTGACGGCCCGGTCGACGACGCCGGCGGCCGCGGCGTCGGCGCCGCCGTAGCGGCGGGCGGTGAGCATGGCCTCGTGGGCGGTCTGCGGCGCCAGGCGGGACTGGATGAGAGCGGCCATGCCGGGGGTGAAGGGGATGTTGATGTCCGCTTCGGGCAGGCACCAGTAGCCGCGGTCGGCGCGCATCACGCGGAAGTCGTGGGCGAGGGAGAACATGGCGCCGGCGGCGAAGGCGTGCCCCTGCAGGGCGGCCACCGTGACGACGGGGAGCGACAGCATCCGCGCGAACAGCCCGTGGACGGAGACGACGTAGTCCTGGTGCTGGTCGGCGTGGGCGAACAACCACTCCAGGTCGAGCCCGTTGGAGTAGAACTTGCCCGTGGCGGCGGTGACCAGGGCGTGGGGCCCCTCCGCCTTCTCCACCTCGTCCAGCGCGGCGCCGACGGCGGTGATCCAGTCGGGGTGGAAGCGGTTCTCTCCGTCTCCGAGGTCGAGGACGAAGACGTTGTCGTGACGGTCGAGCGAGGGCATGGCGACTCCTTCGGGCTGAGATGACGCGGGTCGAGGACGTGGGTCCTGGACGCGGACCGAGGACGTGGTTCGGGGAGGACCGCGGACTACGCCCGGGGCCGGGGCCCGGATCCGGCGCCGGGGCGGTTCCGCAGGGCGTGGAGGAGCAGGTCGTGGATCTCGGCGGCGGTGGCCTCGATCGGGGCGGTGCTCTGCTCGGCCCGGCACAGGATCACCGCGCCTTCGACCGCGGCGATGATGAAGGCGCCGAGCCGTCGGCTGCGTTCCTCGGGCAGGCCGTGCCGTAGGAGGAGCGCCGCGAGCGCTTCCTGCCAGCGGGCGAAGACGGCGGCGGCCGAGCGGGCGAGTTGCGGAGCGTCGTCGTTCGTCTCGACGGCCACCGCCACGATCGGGCAGCCGGCCCTGAAACCGCTCTCGACCAGCCGGTCGCGCCACAGCGCGAAGAAGGCGTCGACGGCCTCCACCGGATCGTCCGCACGCATCGCGGCATCGATCAGACCCGCGATGAAGTCCCCCGCCGACGCGACCGCCTCGTCGATGAGCTGCGCCCGCCCACCAGGGAAGTGGTGGTACACCGAGCCCCGGGGAGCCCCGCTGTGTGCGAGCACCCGGTCCACGCTGGTCGCGCTCGCCCCGTACTCGCGCAGCAGGGTGGCGGCACTGAGGACCATCCGCTCACGACTGCCACCCTCGCGCGGACTCATCCGTCACCACCTCCCCCTCGGCAGGCCGGCCGTCGAGCGGGCCACTTGGCTACCTGCCGGTAACTTATGGGGTATGGCATAGAACATGCAAGGGGGCCGCGGTGGGCGATCGCCCGGCACCGGGCGGAGCGAGACGGGTGGCCCGGCCGAGCCGCCGCGCGGCTCGAACGCCACCTCGACGTGGGACGCGCCGTGCGGATCCGGCCCCTTCTCGCGGGCCCGTGAGGGCTCCTCCGGGGGCCGTGCGCCGGGGCCGGCGCGGTGGCCGCCCGCGCCCTCGCCCGTCGAGCCACGGTGCGCAGCCACCTGCGCGCGTCATCAGCGGGTTTCCACGGTGTGGCGATACGAGGACATCCCCTCGCTTGCCCGGAAGTGGTGAACAGGCCGCCGCAAGGCCCGCCCCCGCGCCCCCGGATCCATCAAGCGCGTCGTCGCCGCGAGCCTCATCGGCACCACCGTCGAGTGGTACGACGAATCATTCGGTCAGGGCTGGGACCTGCGGTTTCGCGGCGAGGGCCAGGACGAAGCCGGCACCGAACCGGCACAGGAGGCCGACGGTGCCGATCCCCTGGGGACGTACACGCCGAGCGGGGATGCCTTGAGGGGGCGGCTCCTCGCCGGCCACCGGCCGTCGGCACGGGGCGAGCGGCCGGCGGCACGGGTTGCGTCAGGACTTGAGGAACTCGATCAGGTCCTCGTTGAAGCGCTCCTTGTCGCCGGGCACCATCGCGATGCCGTGCGAACCGCCCTCGTACACCTTCAGCACGGCGCCGGGGACGAGCTCGGCCGTCTTGCGGCCGGTCGCGTCGATGGGCACGACCTGGTCGTCGTCGCCGTGCACGACCAGCAGCGGGATGTCGAACTTCTCGAGGTCCTCGTGGAAGTCGGTGTAGCCGAACGCGTCGACGCAGTCCACACCGCCCTCGATGGTCTGCGCCATCGCCATGTACCAGAAGGCGTCCTTGTTGCCCTGCGTGACCTTGTTGCCCGGCCGGTTCGCCGAGAAGAACCCCTCCGCGGTGTCCTTCCAGAACTGCGAACGCTCCTTGAGGATCCCCTCCTTGATCGAGTCGAAGACCGACCCGGGTACGCCTTCGGGGTTGTCCGGCCCCTGGATCATCAGGGGCGGGATCGCCGAGAGCAGGACCGCCGACTTCACGCGCGAGGTGCCGTGCCGGCCGATGTACCGGGCGAGCTCCCCGCCGCCCATGGAGTGCGCGACCAGGGTGACGTCCCGCAGGTCCAGCCCGGTCAGCAGGTCGTTCAGGTCGTCGGCGAAGGTGTCGAAGTCGTAGCCGTCGAAGACCGGCGTCGACCGGCCGTGCCCGCGGCGGTCGTGCGCGATGCCCCGGAACCCGGCGTCCGCGACGGCCTTCAGCTGGTCCTGCCACGCGTCGCCGTTCAGCGGCCAGCCGTGGATGAACACGACCGGACGGCCACTGCCCCAGTCCTTGTAGAAGATCTCCACCCCGTCACGGGTCTTGCAGATCGGCATCGACGTCTCCGTCCGTTCGACGAAAGGCCGGGCACGGGACTGTGCACCGGGCGGCACAGGGCGCGAGCCCTGATCGGGGACACACCGGCACACCCCCGCCAGGCGGAAGACGTGAGGCGTGTGCCGTCACGCGCGATCCCATCGGTTTCCGTGACCGACCGCCACTCGACGCACTCGAACATTGCTCCGCTCGGATGGCATTTCGTTCGACAGGGAGCCGTGGACGTGCGCCGCCTCCTGCTCCTCCGCCGACGCCGCGTGCTCCTCGTGTTCCTCCCACTGGAGGGCCGTCGTGAGCGGGAGGGCCCGGCGAGGAGGCGGGCGGGGCGCTTCGCGCCTCAGTCGCCGGGGACGCGCGCGAGGGGCAGCGGGCCGTAGGAGGGCGGGCCGCCGGGCTGGCCGTCGCAGACCTCCGCGGCGAACGTCCGGTACGGCTCCGGCAGCACGACGCCGGGCTGTGCCTCGAAGGCCCGTACCGCCTCCGGTCGGCCGGCCGCTTCGCGCCGGGGCGGGACGCGAGGATCTCGCGGAGGGCGGCCCGTCCGGCCGGCCCGCGTCGTGCGGGAACACGTCGGCTGCCCCCGCACGGTCAGGACACCGGACTCGTCCGCGACGGACAAACCGTCGCCGCCGCCCTTCGTCAGCCCCCTCACCGAGGTCTCCGGTGCGTGGTCTTCCACGAGGGCGCCGACCGCTGCGCGTCGTCCCCGACGTACTGCGACGCGCCGCCCGCGGCACGAGGCGGCAAGGGGCACCGGGCGGTCCGGGACCGCGATCGGCCCGACGGCTCCTATCCGGCCGGCTGCAATGCCCAGTAGTGCGGCTCGATGGGGGCCCGCCTCACCACGATCCGGCCGGTCACGCCGGGATCGTCCACGATCTTTCCGTACGAGAGGGAGAAGTCGCCGGGCGTGTGCTCGATGTCGGCCCACACCACGCTGCCGGGCCCGTCGGAGCCGTAGGAGACGGTCCACTCGGCGTACCTGTCACCGCAGCTGCTGACCGACACGGTGTGCTGCGACGTCACCTTCAGGCAGGTGCGCGGGTCCGAACCCGACGGGGAGACCTCCATCATTCCGTCGGGGCGGCGCAGCACCTGCCAGTTCGCCGAGGTGGACGCGGTCTCCGCGCAGTCGCCCAGCGACACCGCACCGGTACTCGCGTGTGTCTTGGGCCAGACCAGACACGTGCCGTCCGTGAGAGCCGCGAACCGGTAGACCCCGTCGACGAGCGGGGCGGCGTGGGCGGGTTGCGCGAGTGCCGCGGTGGCCGCGAGCACGGCGGCCGTGACGGCGATGACGCGTGAACGCATGGGGTGGGACTCCTCGAACAGCCGTGGTCGATCCGATCACACGGCACAGACGCGGTGGAGAGCGGATACCGCCGGAGACGGCGGCGGCACTGATCTTGGAACACCGATTCCTCCGGCAGCGGTTCGCGGCCGCCGCCGTCACTCGTCCGGCCGAGCCGTGTCATTCGATGGCGTGGCGGTTCGGGAAGCGGCCTCGCCGTCGAGAACCCCCGTGATCACAAACGGAGGGCTGGACGCCGTCCCGGGGGCGTCAGGCCGCCAGGTCCGCCGCGTTCAGGTGCAGGCCGTCAGCGGCTTGTAGGAGCGGGGGCCCTGGACGTGGCCGTCCGGGGGCAGCCCTCACCCGCGTCGTCCTCTCCGCCGCCCGGACGGCAGTGGCCCCGGGGGCCGCCGACTGGCGGCGGGCGCTCGCCCGCGGGGGCCTGCTCCTGAGGCCCCCGCGCGAAGCAGGGGCCCGCCCCGGCCCTCGACGCCGGGCCGGTCCGCGGTCCCGGTTCGCGGTCCCGGTCCGCGATCGGCCGCAGCCGGCGGTGTCGATCGCGGGCGCGCACGTGCTACCGGCCTTGTCGCTCCGGCAGGTCGCCCAGGCCGGGGGTCGACAGGTGCAGGACTCGATAGCGTTCGGTCGCCTCCTCGTCCGGTGCGGAGGAGTCCGCCCACACCACGAACCGCAGCAACTCCCAATGGTGGGGGTCGACGGCCAGGGCGGCGGTGTGCACGCCCTCATGGGTGCCGAGCCTCCGCAGACGTTCGGACTCCCGCTCGATCAGCGTGGACAGGCCCAGGCCGGTGCCGTCGGGGTCGGCGACGGGAAGCAGGGAGGTGACGCGGCGTGAGGCCGCCCTGGGAGGCGCTGCGCGGGCGGGACCGGCGTGGCAGGCGAGGCCGGTCCAGTGCCGGGCGACGGGGAGGCCGAAGTCCCGGACGATGTTCTGGAACCCTCCGCCACCGACGAGGAAGTGGGCCATGGCGCCGGTGTCGTTCCAGAGGTAGAAGGGGGCGTACTGGTTGACCGGCGACCCGTCGATGCCGCGTTCGCGGATGACGTACGCCTTCAGGCCCAGTCCGGCCCGGTCGTCCAAGAGGTGGCCGCCCGCGGCCACCCGCTTGCGGATGATCTCCATGTCGTAGTCGCGGGGCAGGGTGATCTCGTACTGCAGGGCATACACGGACGGTGCCGCCTCTCTGTCGTGGGCGAGGGGTGAGCAGGCGGGCCGGTGAGGTGCTCGGCCTCGGTGACACGGGCGTCGCGTCCGGCCTCGACGCCGCCCTCGGTGTCGTGAAGGACCGGGTCACGGGGACGACGGTGCCCGGCAGTACGGGCACCCGGCGCCAAGTGAGCGCGGCCGATCCGGAAACGCGAGGCCGCCGGGCGCGGCGAGCCCGTCGCCCCGTGCCGTCCCGTGGTCCCACCCGGGTGGTGCGACGGTGGTGGGCCGCGGTGTGGGGGAGGCACGAGGGGCCGGCAGGCTCTCTCTACTCGGGGGTGGCCGAAGCGTGCGCGGCCAGGAGGCCCAGCACCCCGGCGATCGCCTGGTCGAACGGCTGCACCGAGTCGGCGGCCCGGGCCAGTACGTAGCCGCCCTGGAGAACCGCGACGACGGTCGCGGCGGTCGTGCGGGGGTCCAGTGCGGAGTTCAGCTCGCCGCGCTCGCACCCCTCGGCCAGCAACGCGGCAAGGCGTTCCCGCAGCCA
This sequence comes from Streptomyces roseolus, assembly GCF_014649855.1. GTDB lineage: Bacteria > Actinomycetota > Actinomycetes > Streptomycetales > Streptomycetaceae > Streptomyces > Streptomyces roseolus. The sequence goes on from NZ_BMTV01000024.1 coordinate 122,957, forward strand.
GGCGAGGGTCTCGTCGACAGGGGCCCGCAACACCGGATCGGCCATGACCTCCGGGTCCTGGGTGAGACGCCCTATCGGGCAGCCTTTGAGGACGTCCCGTTCCCGGTGCAGGTACGCGGTGACGCGGTCCACTGCGGTTCCCGGCGCGGAGAACTGTTCCTCGGCCTTGGCGCGCATCTCCCCGGCGGTGCGCCGGATCGCAGCGAGTGCCAGATCCGGCTTTCCGGCGAAGTGGTGGTACATGCTTCCTTGCCCGGCACCGGCCCGCTGCTGGATTGCCTTCGGGCTGGTGCCGACGTAACCGCGCTCCCACAGCAGTTCGCGAGTGCTCTCGATGAGACGTTCCGCAGTACTCATGCGCAGAGTGTACATACTCGTAGGTACAGAATCGCGCCGGATGCATGAGCGACGCGGCTACGACCTCGCGCCTGTGGCGCCACTTCGCCGAGCCCGTCCGTACAGGAGCCACCGCGCACAGCACCTGCTGGTCGGGGAAAAAGCGGGCCCGCCCCGACCGTCTTCAGCGCGTGGCCCGGCCCGCGGCTTCTCGGGTGATGTCGGCGTAGAGGCGGAAGAGGGCTGGGCGGGCCCCGTCATCGTCTCGTTCGCGCAGGATCGCCCAGCACCGGGCGACGAGTTCCCGGGCCTGGGTGCCGGGCCAGGGCCGGGGCAGGAGCTGAGGGGGCAGCAGCGGGTCGGGCTCCATGGCGCGGGTGAGTTCGGCGGCCAGTTCGACCGCGATGGTGAGGAGCGCGGACGGGGAAAGTCCGGCAGGGCCGACGAGCCGGGTCAGGCGGGGCCGGGCGATACGGCTGAGGCGGTGGTAGCGGTCGGCGATCTCCCGCAGGGGCCACAGGCGACGGGCGAGTTCGACAGGCTCGTGGGTGTCGCCCTGGCGCAGGTCGGTCGAGGTGAGAAGGGTGAGTGCGTCATGGGCGCCGAGGCGATGGGCCGCTTCTTCGACGTACGGTTCCCAGGCGTTGGCGCAGACGTACAGTCCGCCCTGGAGCGGGGCGCCGCCGAGGTGGACGAGCTTCTCGCGCAGGGCGTCCCGGGCCGCGCGCGCCGATTCGGGCACCGCGAAGGCGGCCACGTGCCAGACGCCGTCCCAGGGCGCGAGCCCGGCGTCCTGCGTGAACGCGTGCCGGAGGAAGTCCGCGTTGGGAGCCAGGGTGCGGATGGTGTCCGCGGTCGCGTGCAACTCCGCCTTGCGGCCACGGCCCTCGTGGGTGAACCGGCCCTCCGCCACGAGGCGTTTGACGCACAGTCGCACCTGCTGGTCGCTCATGCCGAGGGTGTTGGCGACGGTGTAGAGCTCGTCCGCACCGACGGTGCCGTCCTCGCGGATCAGCGCGTGGACGAGCATGCGGGTGGGGACCTCGACGTGGTCGGTCTCGGCGCTCACAGCTCCCTCGCCCCTTTCGTTCCGACGGCGCGGCGCATGGTGGTCACCGCGCCGAACCCCAGCAGCCCGCGCAGATACGGCGTGTGCTCGGTCCGTACGGCGGTGAAGCCGCGCCGCTCGTACAGGGCCCTGGCGCGCGGATTGGTGTCGATCACGTCCAGTCTGATCTCCCGGCAGTGCTGCTCCGCCGCGACGGCGGCCACTTCCTCGAGGAGCAGGCTCCCCACGCCGCGCCCGCGTGTGCCCGGGTCCACGGCGATGCCGTCCATGACGAGCTGTCCGGGGGCCGGGTGGCGTTCGAACAGGGCGAGGAGCAGGAGTCGGGGCAGCCCCCGCAGGCGTCCGTACGCGCGCAGCACGGCGGAGGCCGATCCTCCGGTGAAGGCGCGGCCGCCGAGCCGGTAGCCGGCGAGGCCGACGAGCCGCCCGTCGAGGAGCGCGCACACCGCCCGATCGGCGTTCAGGTGGGAGGCGATGAAGGGCACCGCCTTGTCCGGCGGGTTCAACGCGGGGCCGAGTTTGCGGCCGAAGGCGTCCCAGTACATCTCGGCCGCCCGCCGCTCGGCGCCGGCCGGAAGCCCCCGCCGGACCGTCACCGCTCCGGTACCGCCGTCCGTCGTGTCCAGTCCCATGCCGTGCCCTCTCTTCCCCTGCGACCCGAAATCCAAAGCTATCACTCTTACGACGATCGTTCCTGCTCTGATAGTTTCGGGTTCGCTCACCCGGACAGAGGCGGTCAGATCCCATGCATCCGAAGATCCAGCCCCGACGGCGCAGGCTTCGCACGGCCGTGTGGTCGCTCGTCACCACCCTGGTCGTGGCCGCCGGCCTCGCCGGTGTGGTGCTGTGGCAGCACTCCTACGCCATGGACGAGCAGCGGGTGTCGATCCGTCACGGCGGCCACACCCTCAACGGAGTGCTGGTCACCCCCAAGGACGGTCGCGAGCGTCACGGCCTGGTCGTGTACGTCCACGGCGACGGCCCCGTCGACGCCACCCATGGCGACGGGTACAAGCCCCTGTGGGAAGCGAACGCCAAGGCCGGCTACGCCTCCCTGTCCTGGGACAAGCCCGGTGTCGCGGGCGCGCCCGGGAACTGGCTCGGCCAGTCCATGGACGACCGGGCCGACGAGACCGCCGCCGCTGTCGCCTGGGCGCGCGCCCGCCCGGACATCGACGGAGACCGGATCGGGCTCTGGGGCGCCAGCCAGGCGGGCTGGGTCCTGCCGAAGGTCGCCGCCAAGACGCCCGTGAGCTTCGTCGTCGCCGTCTCACCCGCGATCAACTGGCTCCGGCAGGGCCGCTACCACCTCCTCGCCGAGCTACGCGCCGACGGCGCGTCGGCAAGCCGTACCCGCGCGGCGATCGCCAAGAGCGACACCACCAGGCGGCTGCTGGAACGCCACGCCACCTTCGAGGAGTACCTCAAGACCATGGGCGGCGACGCGGACGGCATGACCGCCGACCGCTGGGGCTTCATCTCCGAGAACTACACCGCGGACGCCGCGCGGGACCTCCGCGCCCTGCGCGACGTGCCGGTGCTGCTGGCCCTCGCGGGTCATGACGTCAACGTGGACGTCGCCGAAACGGAGCGCGTCTACCGCGAGGTGCTGGCCGCGGGCGACACATTGACGGCCAAGCGCTACCCGGACGCGACCCATTCGTTCCTCAGACAGTCCGTCGAGCGGTCGGACGTCAAGACCACGCTCACCGCGCTGTTCTCGCCCCGCTCGCTCTTCGCGGACGGATTCCTGGACGACCAGCGACAGTTCCTCGAGGATCTCGACCGAGGCCACAACACCCCTCTGTGACAGACCGGCGAGATCGGCCACCGGGTATGGCGCACCTCCGCGTGTACCGCCCGGTGCGCCTTGAAGCGTGCGCCGGCGATGACCCCGTCGACCGCACCCCGCCCCGGTTCGCCTCCCGCTGCTCACCACGTCCAGTGAGAGGGCGGCGACCGTCGGCTCCGGGAGGCCGAGGAGGGACGACGGCGCTGCCGTGGTCGCGAAGCGGGCCGGCCCCGGCGGATCCAGGCCGCTGCTGCCGATCGCCTGCTCGCGACGAATCCAGCCTTGACCGCCGAGGCGTTCACCCCTCCCGGCTCGCAATGCCCGGTGACCGCTTCACGGAAGTCGAGCCGGAACCGCCATGCGTGGACAAAGCCGTCCCGGCGGCCTGTGGGATCGGGTGGCCCCGCCTGCGCCGCCCGCTCCTGAGCGCCGCCGCCACCCCGGGCGGCTGCGTGTTCCCGACCGGGGCGGCGGCCGCACGAGTTCGGCGTTCAGGTTCCTCCTTCGAGCGAGGCGCGGGTGTCGGGTCCGTACACGCCTTCGGGATCTCCCGACAGTCCGCGGTCGCTCTGAAGCTGTGCGACTCCACGACGGGTCGCCTTGTCGTAGGTTCCGGTGGTGGTGACGTAGGTGAATCCCTGGCCGAAGAGCAGCTGTTGCAGTCGTGTCACGTCGGGCCCGGTGTCGCCCGTGCGGAGGGTGCGTGGTTCGGCCGGCGCCGGTGAACCGGCCGTTTCCCGGGACGGACTCGGCGTCAGGCCACCCGCTCCGACGGGCCCGTTGCCGGCTCCCTCGGTAGGGACGACCGGTGGGGCAGCGGACACGGCGGGAGGCCGGCCGGATCCCACGGGCTTCGGAGCGTCGGCGGACGGAGTCGCGCCGTACGGTGTCCGGCCCGGTTCTCCGGGGGCCGGGTCGGTGGCACTCGGGGCCGTCGGCGCCGTCGCGGCGGGTACGGAGACGGAGGAAAGGGCGGAGGCGGAGGCCGCAGGCACGTTCATGCTCGGCAGCGTGCGGCGGACCTGCGGCTGGGCCGTGCTCGGCGGCGTACCGCCCCCCGTGACGTACAGCGCACCCCCCACACCGAGGGCGGTCAGAACACCGGCCGCGGCCAGGCGCCGGCCGGGCCGGAAGCGGCGGCGGCCGTGGGGGCGGGATCGGCGCACACCGCGGGGCGCCGTCCGTCCGGCAGGGGATCCGAACCCGTCGAGCCGCCTCGAGGCGGCCTCGGGCCGGCTCGCCCCGGCGAGGTCTCCGGAGGAGGGGACGACGGCGGGAACCTCGTCGGGGCGATGGGGCATGCTGCGTTCTTTCGGAGCTGCGGAGCTGCGGATCGGCGGTCAGGCGCGGTTGTCGGCGCTGCGGCGGCGGCGGCGGACGACGACCAGGCCGGCGCCGGCGAGCAGCAGGACCGAGGCGGCGGCCGCGATCGCGGTGACGTTTCCGCCGCCCGTCTCGGCCAGGTCGCCCTCGGACCCGGCCGGGGCCGTGGTGGGAGACGAAGACGGCGACGGGGCTTCGGAGGACTCCTCGGACGCGGCCGGGCCGTCCGACACGGTGGCCGAGGCCGCCGGCGTGGTCGGAGCCGCCGAACCGGACGGTTCCGAGGAGGCGTCCGGGGACGCCGGAGCCGAGGTGGTCGCGGCGGGGGCCGTGGTCGTCGGAGTGGGCTCCTGCCCGGCGGGAGCGGACGTGGTCGCGGTGGGGGTCGGCTCGGTGTCGGCGGTGCAGTCGCGGGTGCCGCCGTTCCACCAGCTGATGTTCTTCTCCTTGATGACCGGCCGGCCCGGCCCCTCGGGCAGGTCACCGTGGACCAGGCCGTCGCCGGCGTCCTTCACCCCGTCGTACTTCACGCTGCCGCGGTAGAGGTCGACCTGGGCGTAGCAGCCCGCGTCGGGGACGGCGATGTCGAGGGACCCGGTCTCGGTGCCCTTCACCGACACGGTGTCGAAGTCGTGGAAGACCTGCGGCCCGGACGTGTTCCAGGTGGCGCCGTGGGTGCGGTAGGAGGCGAGGGAGACGGTGCAGCCGGCACGGTCACCGGCGGCCCGGACCTGGAGGTGCACCTTGCCGTCGGCGCCCGGCTTCAGCGACAGGTCGTCCACCTTCACGGCGGCGGCCCACGCCCGACCGTCCAGGGAGAACTCGCAGTCACCGCTCAGGTCCTGGGCCGGTACCGCGTCCTCGGCCGTGTACGCGCGGGCACCGCGGCCCTCCCAGCCCTCGCCGCCCGGTGTCCCTTGGGCCCAGGCCCCCGTACCGCCACCGAGGGTCAGACACACGGCGGCCATGCCACCGACGACGGCGCGCCGCGCCGCAACTGCTGCAGACATACGTTCTTCCGCTCTTGAGCAGCCTTCGGCCGGCGCTGGTGCCGCTCACGGCGTGGGCGCCGGCCGAAGGACGAAAGGAATCGGCCGGCGAAGAGACTCGCCGACCGCCCTGATCGTCAAGCACTCAACTATTGCCGTCAATGCTTTTCCCACTAACAAAATGATCTCGGATTCGAGGCCGTCCTCGGCGAGCTGGAGCCGCGGTGCGAGGGCGGCGGCACGCGCTCCGGTGACAGCCGAGGCCTGCGCGGTGCGGAGGAGGACCGCGGAGCCAGGGAGCGGAGTTCCTCGCAGGCGGACGGCAGGGGCACGCCCCCGTCGGCCCCGGGCACGGGCGACCGGCGGCGTCATCGAGAACCCGGCCGCGTCCTCGAAAACGCCCCGGGCCCGGACTCCGCCGCGCGCCTTTCACTCGCGGCCCCACTCCCTTCTTCAGCGGCTCCAGTGCGTACGCGTCGTGCTCGGGAGCACGGCGGGCGGGCGCCTGTCGGCGGGGGATGCGATACCAGGTCCACGCCGGCCGGGCGGCGGGCATGAGCGCGGACGGACAGGAGGAACCGTGCAGGTCGCGGGCGGAGAACAAGCAGCTGCACGACATAGATGAAGTGCCGAAGGCGGCGACGATCCTCTTCGCGGGGAGCTCGCCCTCGAAACCGCTGAACGTGGCGTTCGCCGATCGGACGCGGGCCGCCGGGGATGCCGTCGAGTCGATCCTCACCGCTTCGTGCCGGGCAGGGCTGGAGATCGAGGTGCGACCCTGCGCGCCTGGTGTGCCCAGCCGGCCCGTCCCCCGTGGCCGCGGCCCGGACCGCGGTCGACGCCCTGACCGAGGACGCGGCCCGCCGCCTGGCCTTCACCGCCGACACGGCCGGTGAGCGTGTGCTGACCCCACGGGCGAAGACCCAGGACCACGATCCCCACGCGACCGACGCGCGGACCCCGTACCTTCTGGACCGCGACTTCACGGCCCCGGCACCCGAGCCGGAAAGGATCACCGACTTCGCCCACGTCCGCACGCACCAGCCCGCGCCCGCATCGGAGCGGCACGTGTGCTGAGGGTGCCATGTCGGTCGAGGCGGCGGAACTTCCTCACATGCGGAAGGCGTTGGCAGAGTGGTGCGTGATGACGCGTGCCTGACGACGGACGACATGGCAGAAGCCGGGGTGGCACGAGTGGCGATGTGGGATCGGATCAAGGACCAGGCGACCAGGGGTCTCCAGCAGGCCCAAGGGGCGCGCGGCGGCGGCTCCGGCGGTCACGGGCCGTCGGGCGCGCGGCCCGGTGGCGGTTCCAGGGCCGAGCTCGTGAGCGCGCTGAAGCTGCAGCTCACGTCGCTGAAGACGGAGCTGAAGAGCGGCGCTTTCCGGGACGCCAGCATGGCCATGTGCGCGCTGGTGGCCGCCGCCGACGGGCGGATCGATCCGGCCGAGCGCCGGCACGTCGAATCGCTCATCCTCACCAACGACGTCCTCCAGAACTTCCCCGCCGACCAGCTCCGCCAGCGTTTCAACAAGCACGTCGACCAGCTTTCGGCCGGTTTCGTCATGGGCAAGGCGGCGGTGCTCCAGGAGGTCGTCAAGGTGGCGAAGAAGCCCGCCGAGGCGCGGGCTGTCATCCAGACCGGCATCGTGGTCGCGGGTGCGGACGGCTTCATCGAGCCCGCCGAGGAGCAGATCATCCGCGAGGCGTGTGCGGCGCTCGGCCTTTCGGCGGCAGAGTTCGGCATCTGACCCGCTCGCCTCGGCGAAGAGGCGCGTGACCGGCGCGCGGGTCACGATGGAAGAGGGTGGTGGTACCGATGGAATACCCCGAGAGCTACGAGCTCGTCTTCCAGGAACCGGCGGCGGCCGACGACGTGGTCGTGGTCCGCCGCACGCAGCGCGCCGGCCCGGGTGGCTGCCCGGTCTACGAGGACGATACGGGCATCGTGCGCGCGGAGATCAGCGAGCGCGGTGACATCCGCATGCTCGCGAGCGGCGGCCACCAGGCCCCTTCCTCCCCTGTGGCGGCCCGCGCGCGGAGGTAGGGGCGGGGCAGGAGAGCCCGGCCCGCCCGCCCGCCCCGTGCCGCGGCCACCGGCCCGCGGTCCGGATCCGCCTGACCGCAGTGCCGCGGGGGCGGAGAAGCGCGACCGGGGCCGCGACACGGCGCTGACGGCCGTCCGGTGGCCGTTGCGGAGGAGCGGCCTCGAGGAGAAGCCGACGCCGGATGGGCCTGACGCGACTTCGGGTGACAGGTTGAGCCACGCGGCCCGGAGGGCCGGTGTGGTCACGACGGTCTCGAATCGGACGGGGGCCGGTCGGCCGAGTGCGGCTTGCCGGTGACGGTGGCGGGTCCGCTCGATCCGGACCACGAGGGCGATCCGCAGTTCCACGCTCTCCTGGCTGGAGGTTCCGGGTTTGGAGCCGTCGCCGATGTCCGCCCGGCGCATCCGCTTCCACCACGTCATCGGGGGACTCCGAAGTCGGTGGCCACCTGCTCGACGATCTGCAACGACCTCAGGCTTCTGGCGTCGGGCCCTCGTGCCGGGCTCGGCGAGATCAGGCTGCCGGAGCTCCAGGCCGGGTCGAGCATCATGCCGGGCAAGGGCAATCCCGTCGTCCCGAAGCGGTCAACCAGGTCTGGTTCGACGTCATGGGGGGCGGCCGCCGCCGTCTGTGCGGCCGCCCAGTCGGGGCAGCTCCAGCTGAACGCCGCCTGCGTGCTCCTCGCCGAGCGCTGCGTCGGCGGCGCGAGGCGACGAGGAGCGTCTTCTCGCACTCGTGGAGAGCAGCGCGGGTCTCGCCACGCCCTCAACCCCGTCGTCGGCCACCAGCGGGCCACCGCCCTGGCCCGCGAGTGCCGGACGACCGGTGTCCCGGTCCGGGAGCCGGCGGCTCGCGACGGGCTGGTCCCCGAGGAGGAGATCGCGTCCCTCCTCGCCCCATGGCGGCTCGCCCGGCCGCGGTGAGGCGCCCGGCTCCGACAGAGGGTCGTCCGGGACGTCACGTCCGACGGCGAACGGAAGGCCGGGCCGCACGCGGCCCGGCCTCCCGTCGTACAGGCCCGATCAGCTCTTCTTCACGGTGCAGCCGTACGACGCGGTGCCCGATCCGCTGTAGGCCTCCACGTCGAGGTAGTACGTGCCCGTGCCGGAGGCGGTCCTGGTGAAGGAGAGCGACTCGTCGGTCCCGGCTCCGTCGCCGACGGAGCGGGTCAGCGTGCCGCCGTCGGCGTCGAGCCAGTACACGTCGGCGTCGTAGGCGGAGGGGACGGCACAGTTCACGGAGGCCGTCTGGCCCGACGACAGGACCAGCTTGAAGTAGTCGCGGTCACTGGTCGACCTCATGCCGCCGGTCAGGGTGCCGGGGGAGGCCAGGCCGGTGGCGTCGTCGGCCGTGTCCCGGGTGTCGTTCGGCTCGCTCTCGGCGAGCGTGGCCCCGCCGCCCGGGCTGCCGCAGACGGTCAGGGGAGTGCCGTCGTAGAGGTTGGCGTCGACGACGCCGTTGGTGACGCCGCGGAGGTAGTAGCCGCAGGTCGGGCGGTTCTTGAAGTCGAAGGTCGCTCCGGGTGTCAGGCGCCAGATCTTGAAGCCCGAGTACGTCAGCGGCTTCCTGTCCGCGGCCTGTTCCGGCTGGTGGTCGGCGAGGACGACGTAGGCGTCCTCGCCGTACTGCGTCGCCCTTCCGTCGCGGTCGAGGTACAGCGAGCCGCCGCCCTCCTCCACCCCGACGCCCCACGCGGCTCCGCCCGGTGCGAGGCCGTCCTTCACCGCGCGGGCGAGGAAGGCCATGGTGCGGCCCATGCGGTCGCGGGTCACGAAGTGCGAGTCGTTGACGACGGAACCGTAGTGCGCCCACTCGAACATGCCGGTGGTGAAGCTGATGTACCGGTCGTAGGGGTTGGCGAGCGCCTCGGCGCTGGTGACGCTGCCGTTGCACGCGTCGTAGACGATCGGGCTGTTGATGTGGTGCCCCGCGCTCCCGCCGCCGGAACCACCGCCCTTCGCCACGACCGACTCGACGGACGCCTCCAGCGCGGTCCCCTTCCACGCGGCGTACCGGCACTGGTCGCCACCGGCGAAGTACACGAACTCGGCGTTGCGGACGTCGGTGTTGACCTGGCTGTTGTTGCCGTCGTTCGCCGACGTGAGCGTCCAGGTCGTACAGGAGTTGACCCCGGCGATCCCGATGACCGTGTCGCACTCCGGGCTCTTGCTCCCCGACGTCGGCGCCGAGCCGGCCAGGACGACGACGTCGATCGTTCCCGTGCCGCCCCGGATGTCGTCGATGGCCCGGGTCATCGAGGCGGTGACGATGCCGCCGGCGCCGTTCATGGTGAACGCCGGGCCGTTCCACGCGCTCCTGCTGACGTCGGACGCGCTGCCGAGCCTGATCCTGTCGGCTGCGGCGTGGGCCGGCTGATGTGCGATCAGGACCGAGGCCGTCGCGGTGAGGACGACGGCCGCCGAAGTGAACCTGGGTGAACGGAGGGGCATCTGCGCTCCTGGAGAGGAGGAGGGGGAGGGGGAATCCGCGCCGAACCCTGAGAAGCGGCGGTTGGTAGCGGAACATACAAGTAACGCGACTGTAGAGGAAGATGTAAGGCCATTTCGCTTCTTCGTATCCGGGCTCCTCGCGGAAGTGCAGCCGCATAGTGGGCTAAACCATCCTCAAGTGAGAGGTGAGCGTGGCGTTACGTGAACGTAATGGAACTTACATCTAGCCAGTGATTGCGTTCGTCTGTAACTTCTCTGCTGTGTCTGGCGGCCAGATTCCGTCGGCAGAAAATCACCGAGAGGTTCCACGCGATGAACGCTCGTATCGCACGCCCCGCAGCGGCCGCCGCTCTCGCGGCGATCATGCTCGTGTCCCTGTCCGCCTGTGGAGGCGACGGCACCGCCGCCCCGTCCGGGAAGACGGTCGTCGCCGGCGTCGAGGTCGTGAAGGACCAGAAGCTGCACGACCTGCTCCCCGGGAAGATCAAGAGCGCCGGCGAGGTCCGCGTCGCCACGGACGTCCCGTACCCGCCCTTCGAGATGTACGTGAAGGAGGGCGAGACCGAGCTGACGGGACTGGACTACGACCTCGGCCAGGCGCTCGGGGCCAAGTTGGGGGTGACCTTCGCCTTCTCCCCGCAGAAGTTCGACGGCATCGTCCCGGCCATCCAGGCGGGCAAGTTCGACGTGGCGATGTCCGCCATCACCGACAACGAGGAGCGCCAGAAGGTCGTCGACTTCGTCGACTACTCCCAGTCCGGCTCCGGCATCCTCGTCGCCGACGGCAATCCCTCCGAGATCGGCGACCTGGACGACCTGTGCGGGCGGAAGGTCGCCGTACAGACCGCCACCAACCAGCTCGACCTGCTGAAGTCCCATCAGGACGCCTGCGCGAAGGCGGGCAAGGGGACGATCGACGTCCAGACCTTCCCCAAGGACTCCGACGCCCAGCTCGCCCTGCGTTCCGGCAAGGTCGTCGCCCAGGTCCTCACCAAGCCCGCCGCCGGCTGGGTCGCCAAGACCGCCGACGCCGGCAAGGCCTTCGACCTGGTCGAGGACCCGGCCGCGCCGGGCGGCTACAACGCCTCGCCCAACGGCATCGCGGTCAGCAAGCAGCTGCCCGAGCTGACGGACGCGATCCAGAAGGCCCTCCAGGCCCTCATCGACGACGGCACGCTCATCAAGATCTACAACAAGTACGGCGTGGCGTCGATCGCGGTGAAGGAAGCCACGAAGAACGCGTCGGTGGACTGACGATGATCGACACCACGTCTCCCGCCGCCCGGGCGACCGGCGGCGCAACGAGCACGCCCGAGCTGGAGATCGTCCCCGTCCGCAACCACGGCCGCTGGATCGCCGCCGTCGCCTCCCTGCTCGCCCTCGTCGGGCTGATCGGATCGCTGGCGAAGAACGACAACCTGCGCTGGGACGTCGTCGGTGACTACCTCTTCGCCGACCTGATCTTCGACGGTCTGGCCACGACGCTCTGGCTGACCGCCGCCGCCATGGTCCTCGGCCTGGCGCTGGGGACCCTGATCGCCGTCATGCGGCTCTCGTCGAGCCCCGTGCTGTACGGCCTGGCCAACGCCTTCGTCTGGGTCTTCCGCGGCACCCCCCTGCTCGTCCAGATCATCTTCTGGGGCTACGCCGCCGCGCTCTACAAGTACGTCAAGATAGGCATCCCCTTCACCGACGTCACGTTCTTCCAGGCCGAGACCAACGCCCTGCTGACACCGGCGATCGCCGCACTCCTGGCCCTCGGCCTGAACGAGGCGGCCTACGCCTCGGAGATCGTCCGCGCCGGCATCCAGTCCGTCGACCCCGGCCAGGCGGAGGCCGCCCACTCGCTGGGCATGCGTCCCGCGCTCACCATGCGACGGATCGTGCTGCCCCAGGCCATGCGCGTGATCATCCCGCCCATGGGCAACGAGACCATCAACATGCTGAAGATGACCGCCCTCGTCTCGGTCATCTCCGCCCACGACCTGATGTCCAACATCCAGGACGTGTACGCCCAGAACTACCAGGTCATCCCCATGCTGGTCGTGGCCAGCATCTGGTACCTGGCCCTCGTCACCCTCCTCGGCGTGCCCCAGGCCTGGCTGGAGCGGCGCTACGGACGCGGCACCACCCGCGCGGGCCACGCCTCGCCCTTCCGGCGCCTGCTCGGCGGGACCACGGAGCGGCTCGGCAAGAAGAACAAGGAGCGGAACCGATGAGCACCCCCATGGTGCGCGCCGAAGGCGTACGCAAGCACTTCGGGAGACTCGACGTGCTGAAGGGCATCGACCTCACGGTCGAGCGCGGTCAGGTCTGCTGCCTCCTCGGCCCCTCCGGCTCGGGCAAGTCCACCTTCCTGCGCTGCATCAACCACCTGGAGAAGGTCGACGGCGGCCGGCTCACCGTCGACGGCGAGCTCGTCGGCCACCGGCAGCAGGGCAACAGGCTCCACGAGCTACGTGAACGCGAAGTCGCCGCACGGCGCCGGGACATCGGCATGGTCTTCCAGCGCTTCAACCTGTTCCCGCACATGACCGCCCTGGAGAACGTCACCGAAGCGCCCGTCAAGGTCGGCGGCGCCTCCAAGGCCGACGCCCGCGAGCAGGCGCAGCTCCTGCTCGAACAGGTCGGCCTCGGCGACCGGGCGCACCACTACCCCGCCCAGCTCTCCGGAGGCCAGCAGCAGCGGGTCGCCATCGCCCGCGCCCTGGCCATGCGGCCCAAGCTGATGCTCTTCGACGAGCCGACCTCCGCCCTCGACCCCGAGCTCGTCGGCGACGTCCTGGACGTCATGCGGCAGCTCGCGGCCGACGGCATGACCATGGTCGTCGTCACCCACGAGATCGGCTTCGCCCGCGAGGTCGGCGACACCGCCGTCTTCATGGACGAGGGCGTCGTCGTGGAAGCGGGCGACCCGCGCCGCGTGCTCGTCGACCCGGAGCAGGAGCGCACCCGCGCCTTCCTGTCCAAGGTCCTGTGAGCGCCCCCGCCCCCCGGCAGGACAGGCTCGGCCGCTTCCTCGACCTGGCACGGACCCGCCGCTCCGACTACCTGCGCGATCTGGAGCAGCTCGTCTCCATCGACTCCGGTTCCTACAGCGCCGACGGCGTCGACAAGGTCGCCGACTGGGTCGAGCGTCGCCTCGCACGCATGGGGTTCGACGTCGAACGCGTGCGCTTCCCGGTGACCGCCGACGGACACCGCACCGGCGACGCACTCGTCGGGCGCCGACGCGGTGTCCTGCCCGAGGCGGCAGGAGGGCGCAGGATCCTCCTCGCCGGTCACATGGACACCGTCTTCGAGGACGGCACCGCCGCCGCCCGCCCGTTCCGCGTCGACGGCTCCACGGCGTACGGTCCCGGGGTCAGCGACGACAAGGGCGGCCTCCTCGCCGGCCTCACCGCTCTGGAGATACTCGGCGAGTGCGGCGAGGACTCCTACGCCGAGCTGGTCCTCCTCGCCACCCCCGACGAGGAGATCGGGTCGCCGGCCGGCAGGAGCCTCATCGAGCGCACCGCCGAGGGCGTGCACTACGGGCTCGGCCTCGAATGCGCCCGGGAGAACGGCGATCTGGTCATCGCGCGCAAGGGCGTCGCGGACTTCCGTCTCACGGTCACCGGCCGGGCGGCGCACGCCGGCATCGAACCGGAGCGCGGAGCCAACGCGGCCCTCGCCGCCGCCCATCTGACCGTCGCCCTCCAGGCCCTCAACGGGCACTGGGACGACGTGACGGTCAACGTCGGTGTCGTGCGGGCCGGTACCCGCGCCAACATCGTCTGTCCCGACGCCGAACTGCGCATCGAGGTGCGCGCCGCCACGACGGCCGGCATCCGGCGCGTCACCCGGGCCATCCGTGAAGCCGCCGACCAGCCCGGCGTCCCTGGTGTCACCGTCGAGGTCGAGCAGCTCGACCTCTGCCCTCCCATGGAGGACACCCCCGCCTCCCGGCGCATGTTCGACCACGCGTGCCGCGCCGCGCACGCGGTCGGCATCGAACTCGGCGCCGCGGCGACCGGCGGAGTCGGCGACGCCAACCTCATCGCCGGAACCGGGGTTCCCGTCCTCGACGGCCTGGGTCCCGTCGGAGGCGCGGACCACACGCCCCAGGAGTGGCTCGACATCGCCGGCGTTCCCCAGCGCGTCGCGCTGCTCGCCGACCTGATCGTCTCCCTCGGGGACATCGGCACCCCCTGAACGGCGTCGGCGCGCGGGCGGAGGGGGCGACTTCCTCCGCCCACGCCGACACCCCCGCCACACGTCACGGGCTCGTGCCGCACGCCCGGCACGCGAGCCCGCCGACCCCCTCTCCCGCCCTCGGAGGCATCATGCGCGCACCTTCCGCTCCCGCACGCCGCACCGTCCTCGCCTGCGGTCTCGCCGTGGCCCTGCTCACCGCCGCTTCCCCCGCGACCGCCGACTCCCGTCCGGTCCCGCACCGGGCCGGATCCCTCGTGCTGATCGGCGGGGCCCTGAAGGAGGACAACACCCAGGTCTACGGCGAGATCGTCAAGCGGGCGGGCGGGGAGCACGCCCGCATCGGCGTCATCACCGCGGCGTCCGTGCCCGAGAGCCAGGACCCCCACGCGGGCGACCCCGACCGCTGCAGCAACTCCGCCTGCAACGGCGCGTACTACGCCGACCTCTTCAAGCGCCACGGCGCCGCCGACGCCCAGTGGATCCCCCTCGACATCGACCACGTGGCCGACGCCGACTCCGACGCCGTCGTCGCCCAGGTCGAGTCCATGACCGGCTTCTTCTTCGGCGGCGGCGATCAGTACCGCTACGTCACCACCCTCCTGCGCGGAGAGGAGCACAAGGACTCCAGGGTCCTCGCCGCCATCCGCGCCAAGCTCGCCCGCGGGGCCGTCGTCGCCGGGTCCTCCGCCGGTGCGCAGATCGCCTCCGGCCCCGACATGGTCAGCGGCGGCGAATCGTACGAAGGGCTCCGCGACGGCAGTGCCCCCGGCTACTTCGACGACCCGGCCCGCCTCGGATACGTCCCCCGGGGCGGGTTCGGCTTCCTGAGGTCCGGTCTCGTCGACACCCACACCGGCGCCTACGGCCGTGAGGGCCGGGCCCTGCGCCTCGCCGCCGACACCGGCCACGACCGCGTCTACGGCCTGGAGGAGAACACCGCCCTCGTCGTCGACCGCCCCGGCACCCCGCACGAGCACCTGACCGTCCTCGGCCCCCAGGGCGTGGCCGTCCTCGACCTGCGGCAGGCCCGCGCCGGGGACTCCGCGGACGGCTGGACCCTGCGCCGCGCCCGGTACAGCCACCTCACCGACGGCGACCGGTACGACGCCCGCACCTGGACGGCACGTGTCGCCCCCGGCAAGCGGCCCCTCGCCCCCTCCGCCACGACGCCCGTGCCGGCCAACGGCGACGTCTTCCACTCGACCGCGAACCCGGACGGCGCCCCCTACTCCTTCCGCACCACCGCCCGCGCGCTCGCGTCGACCCGGGCACAGGACAGCGCCACGGCGACCACCTACGAGACCGGGCCGCGCTTCACCGTGACCTTCACCAAGGGGCGGGGATTCGCGGCCTACTCCGGTGACGGTGCCGGAGCCGGCACCGTCACCGGACTGCGGATCGACATCGCTCCGCGGTGACCGGGCGGGGACTCCCGCCCCCGCGAGGTCTGCCTACAGGAGTCCGGTGCGCTGGGCGATCCTCTCGGCCTCCTTCATCCGTTCGTGGCCGTCGCCGCCGATGCTGCCGAGGACGGCGGCGACGAGCGACTCGACGACCGCCAGGGCCGGCGCCAGGCTGTCGTAGGGGGAGTCCGAGGACACCTGGGTGATGAGGACGACGTCGGCGTGGGCGGCGGCGGGCGACAGCCACGGGTCGGTGAACACGACGACCTTGCCGCCGCGTTCCCTGGCCAGCTCGGCGATGAGCGTCTTGTCCGTCTCGTACCGCCGGTAGTCGAACAGGACGGTGACGTCGCGCCGGGCGAGCTGCGTGAGGAAGGAGGTCCGCTCCACGTCCTTGTGCGGCACGAGACTCACCTGATCGCGGAACTGCATCAGATGCAGACCGAGGTACTCGGCCAGAAGGTGCGTGAACCTTCCGCCCGCCACGTGCACCCGGCGCCGGGGATCGCCGAGAAGGCTCACCGCCTCCTCGAACTCGTGCGGGGCCACCTCCTCGAAGGTCTGGGCGACCGCCTGCTGCACCAGAGCCGAGCGCTCGACGAGCGGGGTGCCCGCGGAGCCCGTCGGGACCTCCGTCGCCCGCTCCGCCGTCCCCGTGGCCGCGTAGAGGGTGATCGGCGAGGCGTTGCGGGCGTCGAGCTCGGACCGGAGGGCCGCCTGAAGGTCGGGGAAGCCCCTGTAGCCGAGGCGCGAGGCGCACCGCAGCACGGTGGGCGCCGAGACGCCGGCCCGTTCCGCGATCGTGGCGACCGTCTCGAAGACCGCCGACGGGTAGCCGGCCAGCAGGACCCGCGCGACCTTGCGCTCGGCCGGGCTCAGTTCCCCGAGCCGGCTGCGGATCTCGTCGGCCAGCGTGGGACTCATGGATTTCCCTTCTGCGGCGGGAGATCACCGAAGGCCGTGCCGGTCCTCAGGGCCGCGCCGTCCGGCTTCCGGTGTTTCAGATCAAGGAGCTTGAGAAGCCGAATGTATCGCCTATTACGAAATCTGGACAGTCTCCCCGGCCTGACGCCGGGGAGGCGCGCGGCCCTCGATCGACGCACCGTCGACGCGTCCGGCGGTCGCGTCCACGGCGGGAGGCGGTGGAGACCCGGCGGCGTCCGGCCGCACTTCCGGGGAGCGATCACGAGCGTGCCGCCGGACCGACTCCCCGGCCGGGGCGCTTCTCACCCGCGGACCGGGGCCACCGAGGCCATGGTCCGGGCCAGCCGCCGCGCCATCCAGTCCGGGCCGCGGCGCCGCACCTCGGACGTCCATCCCGGCAGACCGGGCGGCACCTCCGCAAGCAGCTCCCGCAGCGCCTCTCCGGCCGCGCGCGGAGTCAGCCGGTACGGGTCGAGGCAGAGCGCGAGGCCGGCCCTCTCCGCGTCGTGCGCGATGCAGAACTGGTCGCTGGAGAACGGCAGGACCAGCGCCGGCGTCCCCGCGACCAGGCACTCCGTGAAGGAGTTGTTCCCGCCGTGGTGGACCATCGCGTCGGCCTTCGTCAGCAGCCAGCGCTGCGGCACGACGTCCGCGATGTGCACGTCCGGCCCAGCCAGCGGAGCCAGAGAGCCCGCCCGGTCGCCCGCGGCGACCACCAGCGCGGCGTCGGGGACATGGGACCGGATCCCGCGCACGAGGACGGCCAGCACATCGTCGCGGGCCGAGAGGAAGGTGCCCAGGGCGACGAGCACCAGCCGGCGGCGGACCGACCGGAGCCGGCGCACCACCGCGTCCCACGCCCCGCCGGGGTTCGGCTCCGTGGCCGGCGAGCAGTGCCCTCCGTAGAAGGACTCCGGGTCTCCCCGGGGACGTTCCGGGAGCCACGGGAACGGCGGGTAGGCGAACGCCACCGCGTGGGGCGACGTCAGCGCGAAGGCGCGTCCGGGAGCCGGGGAGGCCGGACCGTGCACACGCGCGACCTCGGCGAACCGTGCGGTGAACGCCTCCTCGGCCGCCTCCGCGGCGCGCCGCAGGTCGGCCAGATCCCCTTCGTCGGGGCGGACCGCGCGGGGCCACGTCCCGGGTACGCCGAAGAGGGCCTCCGGCGCGTGCGGCACATACGTCGGGTGTCCGGGGCAGTACGTGGCGTACGGAAGGCCGAGACAGTGCAGCGCCAGTGTCACCGGGTAGCTCAGCTGGTCGACGACGTACCAGTCGGGCGACAGGCGGGCGTGCAGCTTCCGCAGCTCCGCCAGAACGGCCGACGGGTCCCCCAGCAGGTCCTCGCCGCGGTGCCGCGCCTGGGTGAGCAGCGCCGCGACGGCCCCGCGCCGGGTGGAGGCGAGGAACTCCTCCAGCCGCTCCGCCTCGCGGGCCCCCTGCCGGGTGCTCCGGGCGACGCCGGTGTTCGCGTTCCGCGTGACGGTGAGCGGCACGAACCGCACCCCCGCCGCCTCCGCGAGCGGGGCGAAGGACGGTGCGGTCGCCAGATGCACCGCGCAGCCCGCCCGGGCGAGTGCCCCGGCGAGGACGGACAGGGGCTGGGCGTGCGAGAGGAACGGAGGACTGACGACCACGACGCGTGGCCGGCTGGTTCCGGTGGTACCGGGACGCGAGTGCTTCATGCCGGCGTTTCCCCCGCCCGCCGTCCGGCGGATGCGCGGGCGCACGCCCCCGGAACCGCCTGCCGGTCGCGGGGAGGCCGCCGGGCCCGCGTGGCGGACGCCGGGAGACCACCGCCCGGTGTCGACGCCTTCCGCGGTCGAAGACCCGTGCATCCACGCCCCGGACCTCCGGCGAACAACTCCTCGCCGCCCGTCGTCGAGGAGTTCCGATGAGACGCCCCGATCCCGCCGTGCCCGTCGACCCCGCCCCCGGGGGCCGCCCTCCGGGAAGGCCCGATCCGTTCGCGGCGGCCAGGGCCGCCTACTGGAAGCACGCGCCCCACCCCTCCCCAGGAAGCCGCGCCGCCGCGCCGGACCTCTTCACCGAACTCGTCCGGGCCGAGTACCGGCCCGACGGCGCACCGGCGGGCCGGCCCGCCGGTGCGCCCTCCGGGGATCTCGTCCTGGCCGGGCTGCGCCGCCGCGTACGGGCGGGCGACACGCCGCCTCCCGAGACGTGCGTGCGGCTCCTCGCCGACGGCGACCACGCCCGCGCGGCCGTCTTCGACGCGTGGCCGGAGGTCGTCCGGCGCCACGGGACGGAGCGCGCCGCGGCCGCCGTGCGGCGCGGCCTCCACGGCGCCCTCCCCCCGCACCTCGCCGCGCCCCTGCTCGACCTCGCCGCCGCGGAGTCCCTCGTCCCCCTCGCCCGGCCCGAACTGCTCCGGCTGGCCCACGCGCCCGAACGGACGGTACGTCACGCGGCCTGGCGTCTTCTCGCCGCGTACGACGGCGCTCTCCCGCTGCCCCACGCCGACGCCATGCCCGGGACCCGTCCCGCGGACGCCTATGAGCGGCTGCTCCGTGAGGCCCTGCGGACCCCCGATCCGCCCGCCGCCCCGGAGGGCGCGGAGCTCCGGCCGGGGACGCTCGTCGCCCAGTCCATGCTCCTGGGGCACCTGGACCGGCCCGGTGAGGGGCTCAGCGGCGGTCTGGGCGTCCTGCTGGGAGCCCTCGGCGACGCGCTCGCGCGGGCCGACGGCGTCGCGGGCGTCCTCACCCTCGTCACGGCCTGCGTCCCCGAACTGGAGGCCGACCCGCTCCTCCTGCGTCGTCGGGGCCCGCGGCACTGGGCGCTCAGACTCCCCGTCGACAGCCCGCGGCAGGTCCGGCCCGAGGAACTGGGACGGCACCGCGAGGCGCTGGCCTGGTGGGCGACCCGGCTCCTCGGCTCCCTGGGCAGACCCGTCGACGTGCTCCACGTCCGCTACGCCGACGACGGCTCGCTCGCCCTCGCCGAAGCGGCCCGCCGGTCGGGCGCGGCCCTGGTGTTCACCGCCGCGCCCGACCCGCACCGCCAGATGACGGAGCGCCATGCCGCGCCCGGCGCCGACGCGAACGCCCTCCGGTACGACCTGCACCGGGTGTTCGTCGCGGACCGGCTGGTCGACCGGGCCGACCGCGTCGTGGGCATCGCGGGCCCCGGGGGAGGAACGGACGAGCTGCTCCACCACTTCCCGCAGCTGGCCGGCCGAGCCGGAGGAGGAGCTCCCGACGCGCCGCCGGAGGGAATCCCGCCGTACCGGCCTCCGGCGGACGCCGGCCGGCGGATCGACTCCCTGCTCGCGGCCGTCGGAGCCGCCCTCGGCGCCACGGCCGGACCGGGCCGGCCACGCACGCCCACGGTGCTGCTCACCATCGGGCGCCTGCACCCCGTCAAGCAGCAGGATGTCCTCGTCCGTGCCTGGGTCGAGTCGGGGGCCTTTCGTGAGTCGGTCCTCGTCTGTGTCGGCGGCAGCCCGTCGGACGCCGATCCCGCCGAACGCGCGATGCGCGCACGCGTCGAGCGGGCCGTCGCCGCCTCCCCCGAGGCGGCGGAACGCCTGCTCCTCCTGCCGGCCCTCGCCAACGCCGACGTCCGCACGCTGGAGCGTCGACTGGCCGACCCCGCGAACGGATTCCGCGCCCGGTACGTGTGCCCGAGCGCCAAGGAGGAGTTCGGCCTGGCCGTGCTCGAAGCGATGGAGGCCGGACTCCTCGTCGCCGCTCCCGTACGCGGCGGCGTCCCGCACTACCTGGTCGACGGCCGCAACGGCCTGCTGGTCGACACCTCCTGCGCCCGGACGCTCGGCGAGGGTCTGCTGAGGCTGCTGCGGGTCGACGACGGTGCGGCGGCCGCGATGGCGCGCAGGGCGCAGGGCCTCGTCCGCTCCACCTACTCCTCGGACGCCATGGCGCGGGCCCTGACCCGCCACTACACGGCCGTGGCGGCCCGCATCCCTACGGGCCGGAAGGGCGCCGCGCCGTCATGCGAAGGGCCCGGCCGCCTACCGGTCGTGCCGGAGGGGAGGAGCCGCACCGGAGGCGAGGGCACGAGCTTTCCGGAGCCTGACGGCCCTTCGGCGGTGAGGGGCCCCGCACGTGCGGCGCGCCCGTGGGCGGCGTCGTCGCGGGGGTGATCCCCGCGGCCGACGGTCACGCCGCCGAGGCCGGCGCAGGAGCGAGGCCGGTCAGGCGGGAGGCTGCGGCTCCTGGTGGCGGGGGAGCTCGGCGGGCGCCGCCGCACGCCACGCGCGGGCACCGCAGTCCGGCGGGAAGGCCGGGAAGAGGTGCCCCGCCATGTCGATGCGCCACGTGTGCGCGGCGGCACAGTCGCAGACGTACTCGCCGGCCTCGGGCGTGTACGTGCGGGGAAGGTGACGGGCTGGTGCGGCCATGGTGTTCTCCTCGCTCGGTCGACGTGACTCCGGGACGGCCTTCGCCCGCCCGTCCGCCGATGGATGCGAGACCGCGGCCGTTCACCCGGACGGCCCGCCGGCGTGGCGAGGGAGCGGACGGTGCCGCGTGTCACGGCGGCGGGATCCCAGCCGCGCTGGAGTGCGTGACCGCCCAGGACCGTGAGGCGTGGGGTGTGACGGGTCCTCCCGTGTCCCGGCTCCGGCGCAGCACCGTCGCCGCGCACCGGGCCGACACGCCGTCCGCGTCGAGGCCGTCCCACCATCGGATGCGGCAGCCGGCGGTGCGGACGGCGTCGTTCCCGCGCCGGTCCGCCCGGCGGGGGAGGGGACCCGCGAAGCGCATCCGATCCGGGCCGTGCCGAGAAAAACGTTCCGAAGCACCACAAAAGGTGCCCCAGGAGACGTCGGCCCGCCCGCGACTCGCCCCCGGGCGGGAACCGGCGGGCACGGGAAGCAAGGGGAACGCTGTGCGGCTCAAGGACGAACTGCCCGTGGACCACCACCTGGCCAGGGTGTACCGCTGGGGCGCGGCCCTCTGCGGGTGCATCCTGCTCGTGTTCGGCTGCCTCGGCTTCGCCGACGCGCTCAGCCCCTTCGACACGTCCGGCGGCCGGATCGCGGGGATGACGACCAACACCGCCCTGAGCGTGATCTCGGTCGCCGTGGGGCTCGTCCTGCTGGCGGGCGCCGTCGTGGGAGGGAACGCCGCCTCGGCCCTGAACATGACCGTCGGGGGCTCGTTCCTGATCAGCGGGTTCTACCACCTGTTCGTGCTGGACAGGCCGGCCAACTTCCTCGACTTCGGCATGACCAACGTGATGTTCAGTTTCGTCATGGGGCTGCTGATCCTCACGTTCGGGATGTACGGGCGGGTCTCCGGCAAGCTGCCCCACGACAATCCGTACTGGCGCCGGCGCCACCCGCGCGAGGCGGCCGCGGAGTCGCTCGCCCGACGCCGGGCGGCCGCCGCCGTCCTGGCGCGGGACGGGAGGGCCGCGCGGGCGTCGCTCCCCGGCACGTCGCCGGCGGGACGGCCGCGGTCGTGACCGGCGCGGTGGTCGACGCGCCACCGCGGGCACGGCCGACTGCGCGGCCGCCAAGGCGGCCCTCGCCACCTGACTGGAGGTGGCGGGCCGGGAGCAGCGGGCCAGGGGCGTCCGTGTCTTCGACGGTCAGCGGGCGGTCGCCCAGGGGCTGTCGGCGCCGGCGGCGGCGGGGTGTTCGGTGCGGGCGGGGCAGCAGCCGATGGGGCAGAGGTCGTGGGAG